>NZ_FZOD01000019.1 GCF_900188345.1 Streptosporangium subroseum
GTCAGCGCGTGAAAGTGGCGCGGTAGCGCAGGCCGGATCTCATGTCAGCGCGTGAAAGTGGCGCGGTAGCGCAGGCCGGATCTCATGTCAGCGCGCGGAGGTGTCGCGGTAGCGCAGGCCGTCCATCAGCAGGTCGAGCATGCGGCTGGCCTGATCACGTTGCGCGGGCGCACCCGCGGCGAGGGACACCCCACCCATGCTGGCGAGCACGTCGACCGGTTCGATGTCCGACCGTACGGTTCCGGCGGCGGCACCGGCGTGAAGCAACATCGTGATCGCGGCGATCAGCCGGTCACGACTTTCCGCGTACGGATCCCCGCCCGACGCGATGACCACGCGCAACGCGTCGGCCATGCCGCGCTTGGTCGTCATGTAGTCGACGAAGTGATCCATCCAGGCACGCATCGCCTCGTCCGGCGGCATGGTCCGCAGGAGCTCCGCCGCGGCGTCGCACAACTTGGTGAGCTCGTTGCGGTACGCCGCCTCGATGAGCGCCTCACGGGTGGGGAAATGGCGGTAGAGCGTGCCGATGCCGACGCCCGCGTCCTTCGCGATCGCGTCGAGTGTCACGTCCGGCCCGTCATTGAAGAACGCGCGTACGGCGACGGCGAGCAACCGGTCGCGGTTGCGCTGCGCGTCGGCGCGCAGCGGTCGGGGGCCGGTGTCCGGCACGGTGTCTCCTCCTCGTCCGTCCATTCGGATGCCGTGGACGACCGTTCGACGTCGGGATGCGACTTGCTAAATGGAGGATACTCCGCTTACAGTCATACGTAGCGGAGGATCCTCCGTTTCACATCGTACCCGCTGGGCCTTCCATCCGCATTGTCACTCAAGACAGGCAGGATCATGACTGCGACCACACCTATCACCACGCCGTTCACCGCGCAGTCCACCGCCGCCGAGGTTGTGGACGGTATCGATCTCACCGGCCGCCGCGTCATCGTGACCGGTGGAGCGTCCGGCATCGGCATCGAGACCGCCCGTACGCTCGCCGGCGCGGGCGCCGAGGTGACCCTGGCGGTCCGCAACCTCGAGGCGGGCGAGCGCACCGCCGAGGACATCACCGCGACCACCGGCAACAAGCAGGTCCTCGTCGCACCCCTCGACCTTTCCGACCAGGCCTCCGTCGCGGCCTTCACCGCCGCCTGGGACGGCCCGCTGCACATCCTCATCAACAACGCCGGCGTGATGGCGTCACCCGAGACGCGCACCCCGGAGGGCTGGGAACTCCAGTTCGCCACCAACCACCTCGGCCACTTCGCGCTCGCCACGGGACTGCACCGGGCGCTCGCGGCGGCCGACGGCGCCCGCGTCGTGGCACTCAGTTCAAGCGCACACCTGCGCTCACCGATCGTCTTCGAGGACATCCACTTCCGGAACCGCGCGTACGAGCCGTGGCTCGCCTACGGGCAGTCCAAGACGGCCAACGTCCTGTTCGCGGTCAAGGCGAACAGGCTCTGGGCGAGCGACGGCATCACCGTCAACGCGGTGCACCCCGGCGGCATCCGGACCAACCTGCAGCGGCACGTCCCGCAGGAGGACATCGACCGGATGATCGCTCAGGCTGGAGTTGCGGCGAATCTCGCGTGGAAGACGCCCGAGCAGGGCGCCGCCACGTCCGTGCTGGTCGCGACGTCACCCCTTCTCGAAGGCGTCGGCGGCCGCTACTTCGAGGACTGCAACGAGGCGGAGCCGAACCAGGCGGGTAGCCGCCGGGGGGTCGCGGCGTACGCGCTCGACCCCGAGGCGGCCACGCGGCTCTGGCAGGTGTCCGTCGAGACGCTCGCCTCGTAACCGCATCGCCTTCCATCCGGCCGAGGCGACCCGTGTGACAACAACGCCATGGACGGCCTCGTGAGGATCTCCGCCATAATCCACGCCCTCGGCAGAGGTCGTTCCTTCAAACCCGGCCCGGTGACCATGGCCTTCCACCGGCGATGCCTGTCGGGCAGGGCTCGAAAACCCTCGCGTGCGCGCCCCGGCGTCGGCGGCGATGACATATGAGAATGCGGGAGCGGACGGCCGGGTCAGGCCCTGCTCTTCTTGGCGCTCTTGGAGTTCGACACGACACCCACGCAGACGACGGCCAGGACGAGCTGCACGATGAGCACGATCCACGTCTTGTCCTCGAAGCCCAGCAGGTAGGCGATACCCGAGCCGACAAAGGCGGCCACGATGCCCGAGATGATCGTGGCCACCATCCCGATCTCCTGGCGACCGGGGATCAGCAGCCGGCCGAGGCCACCGGTGATCGCCCCGACGATAATGGCGCTGATGATGAACATGATCATATTGATCTCCCTGTGAGGCGTGTTTCAACGGTTCAGGGAGACCTTAAAAGGCCTCTGTCGACACGCGCTTGACGGCGCATATACGCAGAACAGAACACCGTTTATGCGGCACCAGCCCCCGGAGGATCGCCTGCGCGGACCCGTCGGCCGTCACCTGAACCGGCGGAGAACCTCCAGAAAACGACTACCGGCCGATCGACAAGACCTGGGTGTACGGCGCCTGGCACCCCGGTGCGCCAGTAGTCAGCTCAGCCGAGTTCGTAGTCAAACCACATCCGATGGGTGCCATCGGCTTCGACCGTCAGCCCACCAGAACCGGTGATCCCGGTCAGCTGGCCAGTGCCGCTTGAAGGCACGATGGTGAAGAACTCGTCGGTGCGGTCGCTGCCGGAGGTCGTCGCCGAATGTGCGAAGTTGAAGGCCCCGTCGCGATCGTGCAGTGAACCCTCGAAGGACTCCATGGCCACATAGGTGCCAACGCCGCTTGTGTGGTCGAACGCAGAAGTGAAGAGGGTCGCCGAGCGGCCGACGATATCTCCCTCGAAGTGTTTCTCCATCGTCGCGACCCCCACCGCGACTCCGGTGGACACTGGCGGGGATGGCGCCAGCTCGGTCGGGGCGAAGGCTTTGACGGTAAACGTTCCGGAAGCTCTCATGGCACTGATGATATTGAGAGGGCCTGACAGTTCGGCATGGCGCAGCCAGAGCATCAGGCAGCCGATGGTGGCACCTGCGAGGTAGCGGCCGGCGAGTTGGTCGAAGCGGGTGGAGATGGCCTGCCACTGGTAGAGGTTCGATTCAGGCGAGAAATCATGCTCGTCGCCCTCTTGACGCCACGGTGACCGGCCAGCCAGCTCGAAGGAATCGACTCAACGAGACAGCGGACTTCCGAGCGGCGCTGGGGCCCGAATGCGTTATATGGCAAAAAGTCTTGATCATGATGAGGTCATATCCCATAGATGACCTTGTCTCTGGTTCGCGCCGGCCCAGTTCAACAGGCTGTCAACCATGACGAACCTGCTCACCCGCCTCCACTTTCACCGGGAAGCCCGCCGCGACCTGATGACCGCTCACCGCCCGCTGTTGTTGTGCGCGGCGGGCATGACCGTACTCACCGTATTCAGCGGCATCGGAATGGTGATCGACGAGCGCACCGTACTCGGCGAGCCGGTCTGGCTCAAGCCGTTCAAGTTCGCCGTCTCCTTCGCGCTGTACGCGGCCACGCTGGCGTGGATGCTGGGCAAAGTCCAGCGATGGCGGCGAACGCTCCGGTGGTTGGCCACGGTGGTCGTCCTGGGCTTCCTCCTCCCAGAGATCGCGGTCATCACCTTTCAGGCCGCGCGCGGTGTACGCAGCCACTTCAACTTCTCCACGCCGCTGGACGGGACCCTCTTCGCGATCATGGGTGGTGCGGCCTACCTGGGCTGGCTGACGACCTTCGCCGTGGGCGTCTTCCTCCTCTTCCAGCGCCGGCTCGACAGGGCGATGGCATGGGCGATTCCCCTCGGGATCGCCTTGTCCCTCGGCGGCATGTCGATCGGCTACCTGATGACCAGCCCAACCCCGGACCAGGCGGAAGTGCTCAGGAACGGGCTGGAACCGACCACGATCGGGGCCCACTCCATCGGCGGGTTCGACGGCGGCGCCACCATGCCGCTGACCGGATGGGCAACCGAGTCAGGCGACCTCCGCGTCGCGCACTTCGTCGGACTGCACGCCCTGCAGGCACTCCCCCTGATCGCGGTCGGACTCCGGCTGCTCGCACGCCGCTTCCCCGTCCTGCACGATATGACGACCCGCGCCGCCCTCGTGATCGTCGCCGCGCTCGGCTACGCCGGAGTCATCGGCCTCCTGCTGTGGCAGGCTCAGCGTGGCCAAGCCCTGACCCACCCGGACGGCCTGACGCTGACCGCCGCGGGAGCGCTCCTGGCCGCGATGACGGTAAGCGCGGCAATCATCGTGTCAGTACAGCAAGCTCGCCGTCTTTCCAGGACTACTGACCCATCGGTCACGTTGTCTCCGGAGATGTGCCGCCCGATTTAATCGGAGCTGGTTATGAGCCCTGCGGGCAATTTCGACCACCCATCCGGCAAGACCTCACCTGGATGGGTCACGCAGCCTGACGCTGGTGCCGCTGTAGCCGATCAACCCGGATATCGCTGGAAATGATCTTCCAGGCCCGTACTCAGAGCCGCTCGGGCAGGAGGGTGAACGCGCTTACATGCCGGGGACGTACGACGGTGAAATGACGACGATCGAGTGTGGCCACCTCAGCCAGCCCAAGCCTCTCGGCCACCGCGATCACGGAGGCATCAGCCGCACCCAATGGGAGATTGGCGTATATTTCGACCAAATCACTCATTCGATCCAGGTCTTCGTTGTTGAGGTCGATCAGAACCAGGCCAGTCTGGAAAGACCTCAGGAAAGCCGCTTCCGCTTTACTTCCCTGACGCTTCTCGATGAGCTGGCAGACTTCCGTGACAACCGTGACGGGAACGAGAAGCGGACCCGGGTGAGTCCTCAGAAGCCTGACGCAGAGTTCGTGATGGTTGTCTCGGATATTGACCGCTGCAACCAAAGGCCCTGAGTCAATGACGATCACGAAGAGTGATTGTCCTCCGAGCGCAAGATCTCTTCAGAGCGTTCCGCAAAATCCGGCTCGGCCTCAAGTGTTCCGATGAACGGCAGATCACGGACAATGGGCTGTTCGTCGAGCTGGTCCCGGACAAGACGGAGCAGTGGAGCCACCTTCTCCTCGGGCAGGCGGTCCACCAGGTGGTGAAGCTCCTCACGCATCACGCTCATGCATCGAGTGTAACCAGACACCACCTGAACACATACGGCCGAACACAAGCGCTCGACTCAAGCAACTCTGATCTTTCGCAAAGAGGGGTTGCCGGGCGCCCGCCCCGCGGCTAGGCGCCGGCGATCTCTTCGGGGGACAGGGCGGCGAGCGCCTGCAGGGCGCGCAGGAATCCACGCCGGTCTTCGGCGGAAAGGCGTGCCAGCAGGCGTTCTTCCCCGCGCCGGATGGCCGCCTGCGCGGAGTCGCGTACGCGGCGGCCTTCGGCGGTCAACGACAGGACACGGGCACGCCGGTCGGCGGGGTCGGGGGTCCGCTCGATGAGACCCCTGCGCTGAAGGTCGTCGAGGACTCCGATGATGCGTGTCTTGTCCGCACCGATGGACTCCGCGAGCGCGGCCTGGGTCCGCAGCGGCCGTTCGTCCAGCGCGAGCAGGACCGAGTAGGCCCACATCGACAGGCCGTGCTCGTGCAGCACGGGCAGCTCGGCGTCGATGAGCGCCCTGCTCAGCGGGCTGATCATCGCGGCCAGATCGGGGCGGTCTGTCACGGCAACGTATTATACGCATTGACAGATGATAAGCATCTGTAGATGATATGCGGAGGTTTATCAATGTGAGGAGTCGTTCATGGACGTTCGAGAACTGGACAGACGCGCGGTGCGCGCGAGCGTGGACATGGTCGCCAAGGTGACGACCGAGGACCTCGGCCGGCCGACGCCGTGCGCCGGCTGGACGCTGGCCGACCTGCTCGCCCACATGACCGCTCAGCACCGCGGCTTCGCCGCTGCGGCGGAGGGAGGCGGAGCCGATCTGGCCGTGTGGCAGGCCGAGCCGCTCGGTGCCGGTGCCGTTTCGGCCTACAGCGGCGCCGCCGAACGCGTGGTGACGGCCTTCGCGGAAGACGGTGTGCTGGAGCGAGCGTTCGCACTACCCGAGTTCGGGAGGGGGTTGACGTTTCCCGCGGCACAGGCCATCGGCTTTCACCTCATCGACTACCTGGTGCACGGCTGGGACGTCGCCCAATCACTCGGCGTCGAGTTCATCGCGGAGCCGGAGCTGGTGGAGGCCGCGTGGCCGATCGCCCAGGCGATCCCGGACGACGAGCGACGCCGTAGACCGGGCGCCGCGTTCCAGCCGAGTCTGGCCGTCCCCGAGGACGCGACCCGCTTCGATCTGATCCTCGCCATGCTCGGCCGCTCCCCGCGCGGCCATGGAGTCACGGTTCCGCAGACGTGGCCGCCGGCGTAGCGGTTGGAGTCCGGCAGCGACGCCGTGCCCGGGCCGGCCCTCGCGAGACGTACCGACCCTGCACCCTGAGGTCAAGCGGACGGAGGTCCCAGCAGGGACCAGCTCCGTTCATCCCCCCAGATCGAGGATGCGTCCACATACGGCCGCAGCAACGCGACGAGCTCCCCGTCGCCTCGATCGTCGAGTTCGTCCGACGCTATCTTCCGCGCTACTCCCGCAAGGAAATCGGCAACCTGAACCCGTGGATCCAGACGCGAGTCGACAAGCCTCAGAACGCTAATCAATAAGACCAAAAACCTCACGCCGACCACGTTTTCTCAGGATCCAGCCAGAAGCACGCTTATTGCACAGCAATCATTACGGAAATAGCACCAAAACTCTATCAACAGACCCAGATTTACGATAATAGGTTTTTGATCCGAGTGGGCCCTCGCCCCGAAGCTCTTCCGCCGGCCCGACCGCGACGACCGGCAGGCGCCCTGCCCGACCAACCCCCGGCCACCCACCGACGACAGGCGCCACGCGGTCATCACCTCGGCGCCGGAGCGCCCCACCGGCGCCGATGGTCCGCGGGCCGGAGCGCAAAGATCTCCACAGCCTTGAATCCGGGAAAGATAACCTCGCCGGTGTGCATATGAGGATCAGCCATCATCTTTCCCTTGTCCCGTCGGAGCCGAGACCGCCCACGCACCGACGAACCACCTCGGACACTTCGGCCTGACGGTCGGGCTGCACGGCGCTCTGACCGCCACCTGCGGCGACCTCCCAGCGCCTCACCATCAGGAGATGTAATGAACCCCACAAAATCCAGCGCCATCTCGCTACGTGTCAACGGCGAAACGCATTCACTCACGGTCGACAACCGCACCACCCTGCTCGACGCCCTGAGAGAGCACATTGATCTGACAGGGACGAAGAAGGGCTGCGACCAGGGGCAGTGCGGAGCCTGCACCGTGCTTCTCGACGGCCGGCGGGCCAACTCCTGCCTCCAGCTCGCGGTCGCCGCCGAGGGACGCGCGGTCACCACCATCGAGGGCATGGCCGACGGCGAGCGGCTGCATCCGGTGCAGCAGGCATTCCTCGACTTCGACGGTTACCAGTGCGGCTACTGCACGCCCGGTCAGGTCTGCTCCGCGGTCGCCGTGATCGAGGAGCACGCCGCGGGCTGGCCGAGCGCCGCCACGGCCGACATCCGGCCCGAGACGGGACCACCCCCACTCGACGACAACGAGATACGCGAACGGATGAGCGGCAACCTGTGCCGCTGCGGGGCGTACGTGTCGATCGTGCGCGCGGTCGCGGAAGCGGCGGCGCAGGCGGCGGCGGTGCGCGAATCCGCCGGCGACACGACTCCGGACGGCGGCTCCGGCAGCGGTACGGTCCCGGCCGGCGGCTCGGGCGCGCGGGTGACGGCATGAGAGAGTTCGGCTACATGCGCGCGACCGACGTGACCGAGGCGGTCTCCCTGCTCGCCACGGATCCCGAGGCCCGCTTCCTCGGCGGTGGCACCAACCTCGTCGATCTGATGAAGACCGGTGTGGAGAACCCCGCGCTACTGATCGACGTCCGCGAGCTCCCCCTTGACCGGATCGAGGTCGCGGACGACGGGGCCCTGAAGATCGGCGCGACCGTCACCAACAGCGACCTCGCCGCCGACCCCGAGGTCAGGCGCCGCTACCCCGCGCTGGCCCAGGCTGTGCTCGCGGGCGCGTCCGGCCAGTTGCGCAACATGGCCACCGTCGGCGGGAACCTGCTGCAGCGCACCCGCTGCGGCTACTTCGGCGACACGACCCAGCCGTGCAACAAGCGCGTGCCCGGCAGCGGTTGCCCGGCGCTCACGGGCGAGCACCACAACCACGCCATCCTCGACTGGTCCGAGCACTGCGTGGCCACTCACCCCTCGGACATGGGTGTGGCGCTCGCCGCCTTCGACGCCGTCGTCTCCGTCCACACCGCGGACGGACCCGCCGAGCTGCCCCTGTCGGAGTTCTACCTGCCGGTCGGCGACACCCCGCACCGCGAGACCGCGCTGCCGCCCGGCGCGCTGATCACCGGAGTGACCCTTCCAGCCGCTCCGGTGGCTGCCCGTTCCCGCTACCGAAAAGTACGGGAGCGCGCGTCCTACGCGTTCGCCAACGGCTCGATCGCGGCTGCCCTGGATGTCGAGGACGGCACCGTACGGGATGTCCGGCTCGCCTTCGGAGCGGTCGCGTCCCGCCCGTGGCGCGCGCGGAAGGCCGAGCAGGCGCTGACCGGCGGACCGGCGACGCCTGAGGCGTTCGCCGCCGCGGCCGACGCCGAACTGGCCGCGGCCAGACCCCTGACGCACAACGGGTACAAGGTGCCGCTGATCCGGAATCTGGTCGTCGCCATGCTGACCGAGCTCACACAGGAGGATGCCCGATGACCGCGCCGACCGTGTCCGCCCCATCCACCCCGATGGCCGTACCGAGCGTGTCCGCGGCGACCGCCGCCGCCGGTACGACCACCTCCCCCGCACCCACCCGTACCGCCGGCTCCTCCGGTGCCGTCGGCACCTCGCGCACCCGCCTGGAGGGCCGCGCCAAGGTCACCGGCGCCGCCCGCTACGCCGGGGAGGTCCCGTTCGCCGAACTCGCGTACGGCTGGCTGGCGACCTCGACCGTGGCCCGCGGCCGGATCCGTTCCATCGGCGCCGAACCCGTCCTCGCGATGCCCGGCGTGCTCGCCGTCCTGCACCACGAGAACGCGCCGCGCCTGAAGCCGGGGGTGGGCATGATGGGGCCCGACGCGACCCTGCAGATCCTGCAGGACGACCGCGTGCCGCACGTCGGCTGGCCGGTGGCGCTGGTGGTCGCGGAGACCCCGGAACAGGCCAGGGCGGCCGCCGAGGCGCTCGTCGTCACCTATGACGAGGAACCGCACGACGTCGGCTTCTCCTCGGGCCACCCCGGTTTGCACACGCCGGACGGGGGACCCCGGGCGCGGACGGATACGGAGAAGGGCGACATCGAGGCGGAGCTGGCCGCGTCCGCCGTGGTGGTGGACGAGGAGTACACCACGCCCGAGGAGTACCACACCGCGATGGAACCCCACGCCGCGGTGGCGCGATGGGAGGACGGCCGCCTGGAGGTGATCGACTCCAACCAGGGTTCCCACGCCGTCGCGCAGGATCTGGCCAAGCTGTTCTTCCTCGACGCGACCTCGGTACGGGTGCGGTCGGAGCACGTCGGCGGCGCCTTCGGGTCCAAGGGCCTGATGCGTCCGCACCTGATAGTCGCGGCGATGGCCGCCACCATGCTCGACCGTCCGGTCCGGGTCGTCCTCACCCGGCGGCAGCTGTTCTCGATGGTCGGGTTCCGGCCCGCGACGGCGCAGCGGATCCGGCTGGGCGCGGAGCCCGGCGGGCGGCTGCGGGCACTCGACCACGACGCCACCTCGTTCTCGTCCACCATCAACGAATACGTGGAGCAGAGCGCACAGCCCAGTCGCGTCGTATACGCCGCCGACGCGCTGCGCACCCGCACCAGGGTGGTACGGCTCGACGTGCCGACCCCGTCCTTCATGCGCGCTCCGGGCTGGGCTCCCGGCTCGTTCGCCATCGAGTCGGCGATGGACGAGCTCGCCGAGAAGACCGGGCTGGACCCGATCACGCTCCGCCTCCGCAACGAACCCGAGGTCGGACCCGCGTCCGGGCTGCCGTTCAGCAGCCGCAACCTCATCCCCTGTTTCGAGGAGGGAGCGCGCCGGTTCGGCTGGACGGACCGGGATCCGCGCCCCGGGACGCGCAGGGACGGGCGCTGGCTGCTCGGAACCGGTATGGCCGCCGCGGCCCACTCGGCGGGGACCGCCCCGTCCTCGGCATCCATCACCGCCGAGGCGGACGGCACCTTCACGGTACGGATCGCCGCGGCCGACATCGGGACCGGCGCCCGTACCGCGCTCACCCAGATCGCCGCCGACGCGCTGGAGACGCCCCTGAAGACGGTCCGGGTGAAGATCGCGGACAGCGACTTCGGGCCCGCGTTTCTCGCCGGAGGCTCCATGGGCACCGCTTCCTGGGCCTGGGCGGTCACCGAGGCGGCGGCCGCGCTACGGGAGAAACTGGCTCTCGTGGACCAGATCCCGGGGGAGGGGACAACGGCCCGGGCGGACACGACAGAGCTGGTCATGGCCATGCGGGGGCAGGAACGATATGCCTTCGGCGCCCAGTTCGCCGAGGTCGCGGTGGACGTGGCCAGCGGTGAGGTACGGGTACGGCGGATGCTCGGGACCTTCGCCGTGGGCCGGGTCGTCAACCCGCTGACCGCGCGCAGCCAGCTCATCGGCGGAATGATCATGGGACTGTCGATGGCGTTGCACGAGGAGGGGATCAGGGACACCGCGTCCGGCGGCCTGGTGAACGGCGATCTCGCGGGCTACCACGTGGCGTCCAACGCGGACGTGCCCGTCATCGAGGCCGGCTGGGTCGACGACCCGGACACCTACAACCCCACCGGGATCAAGGGCCTCGGCGAGATCGGAATCGTCGGGGTCGCGGCGGCCATCGCCAATGCCGTCTGGCACGCGACCGGCATACGCCACCGGAGCCTGCCCATCCGCCTCGACCGGGTGCTGACGGCCGGGACCGCGATCGAGAACAGCATCGGCGGCGGAGCGGTGACGTACTGACGGGCGGCCGTGACGTCCGCGCCGGTTCTCCGGCGCGGACGTCACACCGGCCGCGCTCACTGCTCAGCGGTACGAGAGCCGAGGTTCGCAGACGTCGGGCAGCCGTACGGCGGTAACCGCCGGCCGCATCGGGGTCACCGTGCCCGACATATCTGGAGACCTGCGGGTGACGGTCCTCCCGGCGGCGAACGGCCGGCTCTCTCCGAGCCCTGTGCAGGTGATCGAGCAGAACCGTCCCGACGGATTCCGGATGTTCGACAGCGAGATGCCCGGTGCCGCGAGCCACGGCGCACGAGGGTGTGGTCCGGCGGCGGGAGGTCAGCGCTGGATGGACTTGGTCTCGAGGAACTCCTCGATGCCGTAGCGGCCGAACTCCCGGCCGTTGCCCGACTGCTTGTATCCGCCGAACGGTGCGAGCGGATTCCACTGGGCACCGTTGATGTCGACCTGACCGGTACGCAGCCGCCGGGCGATCGCGAGCACGCGATCCTCGCTGCCGAACACGGCGCCGGTGAGCCCGTACACGGTGCTGTTGGCGATCTCGACGGCCTGGTCCTCGTCGACGTACGGGATGATCGTCAAGACGGGGCCGAAGATCTCCTCTTGGGCGATCACGGCGTCCGGGGCGACGTCGGTGAAGATCGTCGGTCGTGCGTAAGCACCCGTGTGCAGCCCGTCGGGCTTGCCGGGCCCGCCGAACGCGAGGGTGGCGCCGTCGGCGATGCCCTTCTGGATGTAGCCGTCGACCCGATGGCGCTGCGCCTCCGAGGCCATGGGGCCGATGTGGGTGGCCTCGTCGGTCGGGTCGCCGACGGTGTACTCGGCGGCGGCCGCCACGGCCAGTTCGACGATCTCGTCGTGCCGCGACGCCGGAACGAGCATTCGCGGCCACCCGCCGCAGACCTGGCCGCCGTTGGCGAAGGCGTTGCCCACCCCGAGCCGGATGGCCAGGGCGAGGTCGGCATCGTCGAGGATCACGTTGGCGGATTTGCCGCCGAGCTCCAGCAGACCCCACCGTGGTAGCGGCAGACGACCGTAGGAATGTTCTCCTGATCCGTGGATCCCCACCCACCCACCCCCGATCCCAGGATCGACAGTGCATGGATACGGCGTGCCGGACCTGCGACGCTTGGCACCGTGAGGAAACACTCCTGACCAGGGAATTGTTGTGAGCATGTGTCGATGACCGACCTTGCGGCGCCGCCCGGTGCGGGCAACCGCCTCGGCCCGTTCACCGGCGGCCCCACCGGGAGTCGAGGCCGACGCCCGCCTCCGGAGGCCGGCCTGTGCCGAATTCGCCATCGTCTGAACGTGGGAAAGGAGAACGGAACCATGGACCGGCCCCGACTCGCCGACTTCCTGCGCACCCGCAGGGAGGCGCTGCAACCCGAGGACGTGGGGCTCCCCCGTGGCAGGCGGCGGCGTACCGGCGGGCTGCGCCGCGAGGAGGTCGCCGTGCTGTCCGACATGTCGATCGACTACTACAGCAGGCTGGAACAGCAGCGCGGGCCGCACCCGTCGGAGCAGATGCTCGCCTCGCTCGCCCGCGGTCTGCGTCTCTCCCTTGAGGAACGCGACCACATGTTCCGCCTCGCTGGCTACGCCACCCCGCAACGGGCCCTGCGCACCGACCACCTGACCCCGGGGATGATGCGCATCTTCGACGGGCTCGAAGACGCCGCCGCCCAGGTCGTGACCTATCTCGGGGAGACGCTGAAGCAGACCCGGTTGTCAAAGGCACTGGTCGGCGACGAGGGCCTGCACACCGGGTTGGCGCGCAGCCTGCACTACCGGTGGTTCACCGACCCCGCCACCCGGTTGATCTACCCCGAGGACGACCACCCGGCCCACAGCAGGCTGATCACGGCAGACCTGCACCGCGTGTACACGCGTGACAGCAAGGACCCCCGCGCGGCCGCGATCGTCGATGCCCTGCTCGCCAAGAGCCCCGAATTCGCCGGAATCTGGCGCGAGCACCCGGTCGCGGGCCCGTACTGCGCTCCCAAACGCGTCCAGCACCCCCAGCTCGGCCTGCTCGAACTGCACTGCCAGATCCTGGTCGACCCCGACCAGTCCCAGTTGCTGCTGGTCCACACCGCATCACCGGGTAGCGAGAGCTACGAAAAACTCCAACTGCTGTCCGTCATCGGCCACGAGCACGGCTGACGCCCTGGTCAGGCGGTAGATGCGGGCCGACGGCATGGGATTTCGCAAGGCGGTGTCGCTCCGGGCTGCTGCGCGACGGAGCCGGGGGCGCCAACGAGGACGCGTAGTCCTGGACTCATGAGGCTCAACGTCAAGAGCCGCTCTCGCCGATCGCCCCTTGTCGCTCATCGCCCGTGTCAAAGAAGGTGCCGAGGTATTCTCTCGGTTCGAGGTCGCTCTCCCTGAGAAGGGAAAAGAGCTCGGCCCCGTGCCCAATCGTTTCATCGGCGAGCCGATATGACTGGGCCAGGCCCAGATACTCAAAGTCGTGCCCGTCGACATACTTCTCAGCCTCGCGTTCGGCCAGAAGGACGGCCTCTTCAGCCGAACCCGCTCGCCAGAGAGTGATCCGCTCCTCGTAGGCGTTGTACGGTTCGCCCCACCTGAAGATGCAGCGAACCGCGTACCACTCGTCCCTGGAAATCTCACTCACGAAAGGTCCCTCTTGGTCGTGCACGGCTCAGCCGTACAGGGAGCCTACGGTACCGTGACCTCGACCCCCCTTAAGGAAACGAGTGACGTATTCCGAGTTCGGTGGAGTCGGCTTGGTTGACTCTCATGCCGACTGGACGTTCGGATAGAGCATCTCGTACTCGATGGGGGTGAGCATCCCCAGGGCGATTCACCCGTCCACGTCCCGGCAATCGAGAACCTCGCCGTTGTCCTCAAGGAAGGGCGACTCTTCTTGAAGCGCCCTTCCGTGGTATTCGTGCCCGCGTGAGGCCGCAAGGTCCGACAGGTGTCCGGACGAGAACCGGTTCGAAGCCGATACACCATCGAGATTCGGGCTGACCAGATGTCACGTCTTTTTGTCGGTCCCCCTCAGTACTCTGAGCCTCGCGTTTAACGTGCATAGGGATATTTCCATATACCGGCAACGGAGGCGATCGTGTAGCTGAGCATTTCCACGGTTCAGCTCCCTCTGCCTGCCGATGGCTTCCCTCTTCCTCAGCCCGTCCGGTTCAGGACGGTTCACTCCCCCCTCGGAGGATCAGTGAGACTACGGTCTCTACTGGCGAGCACCGCTGTGCTCGTCATCACCGCGACGGCCGCGCTAGCGATCGAAGCACCGGCTCAGGCCACAGTCGCTGCCCCGGCTGTGGCGAAAAATCTCTTGGACGAGGTGAATAACGGCAAGAAGGTACGCGCGATCGTCGAGGTCAGGGGCTATGCCACCCGTGTGGCCGAGGCCCTCGAAGCGGCCTCGAGCGAGACCACGGTCATCGACAAGACGAGCTCCAGCGACTTCCTCGTCGTCACCGTCGACAAGCCGACCCTCGCCGCGGCCATGGCCGACGACATGGTCAAGGCCATCTACAAGGACGAGCTGAGCAAGGCGACGCTCGACGTCAGCACCAGGCTGATCGGTTCGGACAAGGCCAACAAGGCGGGCTGGACCGGCAAGGGATCCACCATCGCGATCCTGGACACCGGCATCGACCGTGATCACCCGTTCTTCGCCGGGCGGATCGTGCGCGAAGCCTGCTTCTCCACCTCCGATCCCGACCCGCTCTACCAGGCCGACTCGCTGTGCCCCAACGGCCAGCCGTCCCAGATCGGCGTGGGCGCGGCCGACGCCAAAACCGCAAAATGCGTCGTGAACGGCGCGGTCAGGTGCTACCACGGCACGCACGTCGCGGGTATCGCGGCCGGGAAGAAGGCCGGAACCGCGCCCTCCAGTGGCGTCGCGCCGGAAGCGGGCATCCTGCCGATCCAGGTGTTCTCCCGGTTCAACGGCCCCATCTGCCGGGAACTGGCCACCTCCGCACCGTGCTTCCTCAGCTTCACCTCCGATCAGAAGATCGCGCTGCAATACGTCGACCAGGTACACGCGGTACTGAACGTCGTCGCTGTCAATTTGAGCCTCGGCGTAGGTCCGAAGCACAAGGTCAACTGCGACCAGGACCCCGCTTACGGAGCTCTCAGGTGGGAGATCCTCTGGCTCAAGGACTTTGGCGTGACCACCGTCGTAGCGGCGGGCAACGACCTGCACGGGGACGGTGTGGCCAGCCCCGCCTGCATCTCCGCGGTGGTAGCGGTCGGCGCGACCGACGACCGCGACAAGCCCGCTCCCTTCGCCAACCGCGGTCCTCTGCTTGACCTCTTCGCTCCCGGCGTGGCCATCAACTCCGCCATGCCCGGCAACACCTTCCAGTCCCTGAGCGGCACCTCCATGGCCGCACCCCACGTTGCGGGGGCCCTGGCACTGGTCCGGCAGGCCTACCCGAACCTGCCCGGCGAGGGGCTTGTCGAGAAACTGCAGACCACCGGCAAGAGCATCACCTACAGCAGCGGCGGCACCACGGTGACCACCAAGCGCATCGACCTCGTCGCCGCCCTCCCGCTCAAGCCCACCGCGACTCCGACACCGACCGTCACCCCGACCGCGACCCCCACGGCCACGCCCAGCGCGACGCCCACGGTGCCGCCCATTCCCACTCCCACGCAAAGCCAGACGCCCGTCCCGACCGACCCCGGCACGGTCACCGACCCTCTGCCGGTACCGGACACGTGCCGGCGGGGCAAGGGCACCAAGCCGCTGAGCGCCAAGCGTTGGGCCACCGAGTTGCTTCGCGGCAAGGGCACCCTGGATGACAAGGTCCTCGCCTGTTACCTGTCGCTCGCCCAGAACGGCAGCAAGGTCTTCCCCGAGATCACCGACGCCGGTTCCATCGCCAAGGCGTACAAGGTCCTCGCCCCCAAGAGCAGGACCGCCAAGGCACTGATCGACCGTGAACTGCTGGCCGCCTGGCTCAACTACGCCCATGGCGTCTACAACGGCTCCGCCAAGGTCCACGGCGGTACGACGCTGAAGAAGGCTGTCGGCACCGCCGAGAAGCACCGCACCACCAATGGCACGTCCGCCCAGCTCAAGAAGGCGGCCGTCTACCTGTACGAGTACGTCAACAAGTAACGTCCGACCACAAGGTGGATGCCGATCGCGGCGCGACCGGCATCCACCTTGTTCCGACGGCCGCTCACTGACGCTGGGCAGGTAGGTGTGGATTCGTCCGGTCTCCGGCGGAGACCGGACGCCGTCCGGTGGCGGAAGGGCCAGCAGATGCTCTGGAGGAAAGTCCCTGAAGTTCGACGTGACGATGATCTGTGCCCTCACCTTGATCACCGCAGCCGGCACGTGCCAGCCATCTGAGTCCCAACGGGACCCCCCTCACCGGCGCAGCTTGAGGCCGAGCGTGCTCAGCGGGCCGGGACTATTGCGTGCAGAAACCGGGTCAGCAGGTCCGTCACTTCGGCGGGCCGCTCCAGATTGGGAAAGTGACCCGCCCAGGGCAGTTCGCGATGACGGGCATCGGCGAGCTGTTTCGGCAGCAGGGCGGCGATCTCCCGGAAGTCGGGCAGGTCGTGGCCGCCGGACATAGCCAGGCATGGGGCCGTGATCAGCGAAAGATTCACCTCCGCCTCGGTCGGTGCGAACTCCTCCGCCGCGGCCAACTGCACATCGAATGCACGCCGCTGCATCCGGCGGACCTGCTCTCGAACCGCGTCGTCGGCCTCGGGGCCCAGCCAGGTCTCCACATTCAGCTCAACGGCCCCCGCGATGTCACCGGCCTCGATCAGCGCCTCCTCCTGTTCGGCGAAGGATCGCAGCACGTCGCTGGGCTCGTGCCCGGGTAGAGCGGAACAGAGCAGTACCAGGGCCGTGACCGTGTCCGGCCGACGAGCGGCCACCTCCAGGGCCACCTTTCCGCCGTAGGAGGACCCCACCAGCGCCGCCCGTTCGATGCCGAGGCTCCTGAGCAGATCCGCGACATTCTCGGCGTCGTCGTACGGGCGGTCCGCCACCGGAGACTCGCCGAACCCACGGAAATCACAGCGGACCACCCGGTATCCGGTATCGAGCAGGGCCGCCCACTGGGCATCCCACATACGCCGATCGCACACCCCGGAATGCAACAGCACCAGCACCGGGCCATCGCCGGCCACGTCATGAGAAAGCGCCATCTGGGAGATTTTAGGCGAAGTCACATTAGGTGACATGTCGATATCACCGCCGGTCCTCGCCCGTCATCGGGGCCATGAACCCGGTGAACCTCCCCGGTCGCAGCACTGGCTCACATCAGCCACTAACGGTCCACCTCATGCCCGCCGCGATCACCCGGAACCACGCTCCGACCGCTACCGGTTGCAGCGGATACAACGGTCGCTTGGCCATGCTCAACGATGATGTCCAAGCGGCCTGGCGGTTCGCTGCGGCGATTGGGCGCGTTGGCGACGCTGGCCGCGACCGGCCGACGCGCGCAGGCCGCCGCAGGCGGACTGCCTTGACCTTGTAGTGATACTTGTCGCCGAAAACGGCTCTGGCCCAAGATCCGCACCGGATGCTCCGGGTGATCAGGGGCCAGGATCTAGCTGATTCCGCAGGTCTACGCGTCGCCGGAGGTCAGGCCTACCGGGCACGAGACGCCGGTGCCACCGAGGCTGGGGTATCCATCGGGTCTCCCGAGACTGCCACTGTCCGAGCGGGAGATCACCTGGTCGGATTCCAGCCTTCGGCTTCAGACGTCGGTGTCCTTCGGGTGACGAGGTGAGGCATAGACGACCCAGATAGTTCGGGTAGCGTCATCGACGGCATAGCGGACGCGCCCGCCGCTTGGTGACCTCGAATTCCCACTGCTCCAGTTCCTGGCCATTGTGGCGATGAGTTGAGAGGTCGCCACGTAGGCGATGTTGCCGCTCGTGATCGACCCGTGAGCGTGGGTCGGCGCGCAGTGCCTCAAAGCACCGGCGCGTGTTGGCCAGAGCGTGACGGCACAACTCCTCCCATCCCTTGACCGCATCGCTGCTACCGAACCGGATATCCCATTCGCCGTCCGGAGGTGGGACCGTGACCCGATCACCACGCTTCGGACTCACGCTGAGACCTCTACCGGTCCGAAGTCACCGCTTGTGGCCTTGCGAGCCTGGGCGTAGCGCACGGGGTCGGCCTTGATCCGAGCGGTCGCCCGCCAGCCCGCGATGACCTCCTGGGTGGTGACGTCGACATCCAGCTCCGCGGCATCGGAGAGCGCCTCTACCAGTTCCAGGGTGAAGGCACGCAGTTCGTCGGAGGTGAGGTGGCGGACCCAGGGGAAGACCTCGGGCATGGCGATGACCAGCGTGCGGGCGGTCGGATCGTGCTTGATGAGGGCGAGGAACAGGCGGGATGCGGTAGCCAGCGTCTGCCCGCGTTGATCCTCGCGGTCGGCGGCGGTCAGGTAGAAATCGGGGGCGTCGCGGTGGGTGATGCGTACGCGACCGAGGCGTGCGGCGCGTTCGGCGACGGCTCGGGGGTTTCTCGACAGGTCCGAGAAGGTGACGGCATCGGCGTTACCAGTACTCACCCCGCCATCGTAAGTCAGAACACATTCTGATAGATGGTGAACGCAGGAGAGATTGCTCTGCCGTCGCTTATTGGCGAACCGGGCAAGCCGAACCGTCGGACGGCTTACCCCGGAAAGACATGCAAGCGCGGGAAGTCATCTTCGGCCGGGTCCTCGCCCGTCCGGCAAGACCTCACGTGGATGGGTCACCTAGCTTGACGCTGGTGCCACCGTCGTCGCAGTAGCCCAGCATTGAACGGCTCTCGCCGTACACGGTTCCAGCCCGTGAACGGCGACGACGGGCTAACGCGACCCCGAGCAGAACTCCGTCCAGAGATCGACGGCTTCCTCCAGGTCAAGTGCGGCCACATCCTCGCGGGCCATGCCGACCGTATAGATCAACCGATCGGCGAGCCAGTCAGGAACAGGCTCTCGCGCGGGCGTCTCGTCGACATGGATGTGACCGGTCAGAGTTCCCAAACGGTCGATGACCTCGCCGAGGCGCACAACGTCAGGACGCGAACCGCCGGCCGCTTGGACTCGCGCTTTGGCTTCGGCGTAGACCTCGGCGTCGGCCCTTTCTCCGACCGCCCAGATCTCACAGATCTCAACCGCCTTGTCGTCGGTGATCCGGTAGACGACCCGCCACGTGTTTCGTCCGACGACGAGCTTGCGGAACCCGGTCAACTCGCCGCCCAACGGGTAGCCGGCCTCGGGGTTCTCCAGCAGCAGGAGGATCTCCTTCAGGACCTTGGGCACGGCGTCCGGGCCGATCCTCCGGAGATCATCGACAGCCGGGTCGGTGAATACGACGTCGGACATCGCTACTCGTCGTCATCCGGGAGCGCGGCCAGCGATTCACGGGTGTGCCCGAAAGCGGAAAGGACATCGTCGATCGATGTCCGCCGTCCACTGTCGGTGGCGGCCCTGACGAGAACCAACGCCAGATCCCGCAGATCGGCTGCGGCCTCTTCCAGCTCATTGAGACGCCGCATGCTCACGACGGCTGCGACCGGCTGGTGCCGACGGGTCACCACCAGATCCGCCCCCTGCTCCGCGTCAGCCACCAGACGAGCCACCCCGCGCTGCGCGGCCTCGGTGACCGTGAGTTCGGTCGCGTCACGAAGAACAGCCATACAAAAACTATATAGAAAACTATATAGAATGGCAATCATCAGGCCGAGAGCCTCGATCACCGAGCCAATCGGACGGGTCACCTAGCTTGACGCTGGTGCCGCCAGGGCCACAGTAGCCGTTGGGGATCTTAGGAAGTGTGGTGTCCGATTTCCGCCAGCGGTTTTCGCGGGGACCGAGGAGAGTCTTCGCGACGCGACGTGGCGTGGCGAAGGACAAAGGACAAGAGGGCATGCACAAGATCTCCAAGCTAAAAGTGCTGTACTTCGGGACCCCTGTGGTCCTCATCGGCTCCCGAAACGAGGACGGCTCGGCAAACCTCGCGCCGATGTCTTCCGCTTGGTGGTTGGACGACTCCTGCATGCTGGGTCTCGGCAACAACGGTCAGACAGCGGCGAATCTGTTGCGCGAACGCGAGTGCGTGTTGAATCTTGCGTCCTCTTCGATGGTCGACGCCGTTGACCGGCTCGCGCTTCTGACCGCGAAAGCAGTGATACCGGACTACCGGGTGCAGCAGGGTTACCGGTACGAGCGAGATAAGTTCGGGGTAGCGGGGCTGACCGAGCAGGCGGCGGAGCTGGTGCGGGCGCCGCGCGTCGAGGAGTGTCCCATCCAGTTGGAGTGCGTAGTGGATGAGGCGCACCCATTCGGCGGTCCGGAGACGGAGGCGACCGCCTTCCAGGTCAGGGTGGTGCGCGTCCATGTCGAGGAGGAATTGATCATCCCCGGGACGCACTACGTGGATCCGCTGGGGTGGGATCCGCTCATCATGAAGTTCTGCGAGTTCTTCGGTGGCGGGCAGAACGTGCATCCGTCGAGGCTCGCCGAGGGCTGGAACATGCCGCATCAGCTCCAGCGGGTGGCCGGCTGATCGTGGCTCGCGGCCGCGCCGTCCTCCGCAGCTCCGCCTGGCCTGCCGTACAAGGGATGTGCCACGGGATACGCGGCGCGCGCTGACGCAGGTCAGGCATGTTGCTGTACAGCACGGATGTACAGCGACGCAGTCGCACAAGTCCGTACGGCATCACACGTCTGGCCGGGGCGAGGAGCACGGTACGTCGTGACCGACCCCGGTTTGCACGTAGGCACTCATGGTGCTGTAGATCTACAGGTCTAGGGGGTCGTCTCGCGTGCGGTCGCGACGATCGCCGACTTCGGTGCTCGTCCCTATAACGACCTTGGACGATCACGGACGGCAGGGGATCGGCGACGGTGCCAAAGGGCACGTGACGAGGGGCGGAAGGGTGCTGTGGACGCCTATGGACAACCCGATCACTCCTCGTAATAAAGAGGTGTGAACAACGTCTTCGGCGCTTGGACAGCAAAACGGCTCGCGCCCACAAGGTGGCGCGAGCTGTACGGCAAGATCCGAAGAACTAATCTTCGGTCGTGACCAGACCTGTCTGGCAGGCGCCCCACTCAGATGGGTCGCCTAGCTTGACGCTGGTGCCGCCGATTCCGCAGTAGCCGCCGAGGTTCTTGTGGAGATACTGCCGGTGGCAGCGGTTCACTTCATGCGATCACACTGGCAGGCGGAGCGGGGCCAACTGCCGGCTGAGCCTGAGGACGGCCTTGACCGTTCGTGGGTCGGCGGCGGGGGCGAAGGGGGTGACAGGACGGGCCTCGGGCCCGATGACAAGACCGGTCCGCCCGTCGAGTGAGGCGTCGGCCGCGGCGAGGATCGACGGCCGTGCCGCCACTGACGCGGAGCCGGACGTGGCGCGTTCGAAGGTTCGTCGGACCAGCGGCCACAGCAGCCGCAGCCCCGGCGAGACGATCTTGGGCGACCGCATGGTGCCGTCGGTCATCTCGGTGGCCGCGCCACCCGGATCCGCCGCGAAGACCGAGATGCCCGTACCTCGCAGCCGCTCCGCCAGATCCAGCGTGTAAGCGAGGTTGGCGAGCTTCGCCCGGCCGTACCAGTGGAAGCCGTAGTAGCCGCCCGGCGGCTCGACGGCGTCGAAGGAGCGTTTTGCGACCCGGACCGAACCTGAGGTGACGCTCACGATCCGGCCCGGCCCTCCGGCCCGAAGCGGTTCCAGCAGCAGTTCGGTCAACAGGTACGGGGAAAGGTGGTTCACGGCGAACGACGCCTCGATCCCGTCCACCGTCTGTTGCCGGTCTGCGAACATCGCCCCGACGTTGTTGACCAGAACGTCCAACCGCCCCTCCTCGGCGAAGCGGTCGGCGAGCGCTCGTACGGCACCAAGCGACGCGAGATCCGCAGCGACGAATCTCGCCTCCGGACCGGTTGCCACCGCGTCGATCCGCTCGACTGCGCGGGCGCCCCGCTCGGCATTCCGGCCCACCACGGTCACCGCGTAACCGATCGCCGCCAGCCCCAGCGCGGTCTCCAGGCCGATTCCCCCGGTCCCCGCTGTCACCACAGCCCGTTTGCCCATGGCTCCGCCCTTCGTCAGCCGGTCGCTAGCGGATAGCTATCCGTTTCCTGGCTCGTACCGTAACATAAGCGGATGACTATCCGATTAGAGAAGTTGGGCGTGCGGCAGCGAACTTCCGAGCCGAGAATTCCGTACTGCCGTCAACGCGGGGGGCGCAGACCCTCAAGAAGAACATCGAGGTAGATCTCCGCGTACTTGGCGTCATTGTCGCCGGAGCGGACCGCGTGCTCGATGCCGCAGAGCAGGCGGCGGACGTCGTCCGCCTCGATGCCATGCCGAATGGCCCCCGCACGGCGGGCGCGGTCGAGTAATTCCGCGACCGCATGGTCAAGCTCGGCTTTCATCGCCGAGGTCCGCGCGTCGGCGTCGCTGGCGGATCCTAGCACCGCCGCGAACCCGGCATCGTCCAGCGCGCGTCCGAGAGCGAACCGCAGGAGGCGGTGCAGACCTGCGAGCGAATCCTCGTCGGCCGCCGCAACCTGCGCCTCCCGGACAAGCTGCTGGAAGCTTTCCGCCAGCAGTGCTTCCAACAGCGCATGCCGGTTGGGAAAATGCCGGTACACGGTCCCAACGCCCACTCCCGCGAGCCGAGCGATGGCGTTCAGCATGAGCGAGTCGTCACCTGCGGCCAACTGCTCCCTAGCGACCTGCAACACCCGTGCGCGGTTGCGCGCGGCGTCCGCGCGCAACGCCGTCCCCCGGTCAGCATTGGGTGTCACGGGCTCAGCCTAATGGCCTGCCACCCAAGCGCCGCGCGGTGCCGAGGGAAGTGCCCAGCCGCTCGCTCGGTCTTCCCCACGCGCCTCCTCCTCGGCGGGCGACCGACCAGGTCACAGGGCGTTGGACGTACGCATCCACCAGAGCCTCCTGGGACATGCTCACTTTGAGCGCGAGCCGTAGAGCAAGATCTGGGAAGCTGCCCCGCGGCCGAGACCAGGCCGGTCTGCTAAGAACCCTCTCGGACGGTTCACCTGGCCTGACACTGGTGCCACCGATTCCGCAGTAGTCGCCGGTTCAAACGGCCGAGGCATGCGGCGTGAATCGTCCCTTCCCGTTGGCAGCCCGGCTATGGGCGGCCCATGTGAAGCATGGTTTGACGTGACGCACGGCGAGCATGCCCTGCGTCTCAAGCAACCTGTTCAACCGTCCTGATGTGCCCCGCCACGAATGGCCGACATCGCGCAGGGTCGGCCTTCACCGTCCTGTCTCAGGCCGCGCACGCGCGGTCGGAGATGCGGGAGAGATCCAGGACCGCATACCGGTTGTCCGTGGTCTGCCAGAGCAGAATCGGCTCGGGGACAACTGCGCCGAGGGCGATCTCATAAGCACCGGTCTTGTCGTCCACCCCAGATCCGATGCGTGCACTCTTACCTGAGCATCGGTCGTAGACCAGCGCGGACGTCCCGATCTCCCCGTCGGAGATATTCATCGAGCCGCCCCCGTAGACGAACGGCAGTCCGAAGAGACCGAACCTGTCTGCGATCAGCCTCTGGCTCCTGAGTTCAGCCGGGACGGTCACACGACCGGTGCCGTTCCTGTTCTGCACGACCACCGTCGTCAGTTCATACGGGCGAGGAGGGAACTTGCCCGTGCACCATTCGACCCCGCACTGAAAATCCCTGACGTCCGGACCCGGCTCCACGGCCGGTCGCTTCTCGGCCGGGGGGACCGGCTCCTGCTCGCCGCCGGCAAGAGGGATCCGATAGGTACCGCCATCCTCGGCTCGCCAGATGACATGATCTCCCTCGATCTCCACCTCCCCGGTCCATGGACTCCCGTCCCACGGCGTCAGGGAGGCCACCTTTCGCATCTCCCCGCCCGACCTGGGCATGGACCACAGCTCCAGGTGCTGCTTTCCGTCATTCTGCAGGTGCGTGCGATAAACCCCAACGGTCCACGCGATCCGCGTGTCACCCACGGCCACAACGTGAATGTCATAGCAGCCACTACAGTCCGCCCACTTCGGCGCGGTGGCCAGCACGCGATGTCGCTTGGTCCGCAGGTTGTACGTCAGGAACCGGACCCGCACGTCGAACTCGGTCACTACGAGGACCTCGTCCTCGCTGAGCAGGGCCAACGGCCGGACATACGGTCCCTTCCCGAGCCTCGTAGGCACCGTAAAGATTGCCTCCGGCCATACGGCCACGGCCGACTTCACCTCGGGCACCTTGGGCAGAGTCGCAGGTCGAACCGGTGGCAACCCATGATTGATATCACCACTCGTACAGGCGGAAGCCGTGCCAACGGCGGCCACCACCAGCGACGCGACTACAAACAGCCGAAAAAAACAAGTTTTTCTCACGAACTTTCAGACGCATGATCCATGAATCAAGTTCCTCCGGCCATGGATAAATCATCGATCGCACAGCTGAGCAGGGATTACGCTTGCATGCGTCTTTCGTCGAACGCACGCAGTTTCGTTCTATGCATGAAGACAGCCGACGAAACCCCTGAGACCAACGCGGCCTGACGTTAAATCACCCTAAAGATTGGCACCTTTATCCAGGTTGAACGCCGCACTTCGCCTCTGACCAGTTAACTCAATGCCTCGGAGCGCAGCACCTCGGCTCGGAGAATACGAACGAGGTCCTTCGGCTCGGCGTTGTGATTCGTCTGTCGCCGAACCTCCTTCCGAACCGCATCGATCACCAGATCCGACAGCACAACCTGAGCCAGCGACTTGGCCGAGGTCGCCGCCCGCGCTTTCCATAGGTCATCGATCAAACGACGCTTGAAGGCTTCCTTGCTCAGGTAGAAGAGAGCATCCGTCTTCGCCGCCAACCCGGCCTCGCCAAGGAGATCGACCTCCAGGGCGAGGTCGATCACTACCGGCAGTCCTCCGGTCATGTGATAGACCTGCCAGACCTGCCCATTGGTGAGGATCATCCACTCGACCCCCTCGTTCACGGCATACATCTGAACCTGACGCAGATGCCTCAAGTTGAGCTTCTGGCTACAACGCTTGACCTCGATGAAAGCGACAAGCTGTTTCTCGATGCGAATCCCGTAGTCCGCGAACTCACCTTTGACCTGATATTCGGTCGTGAGCTCTTCGTACTTGTCGTAACCCAACCCATCGCAGAGAAAGTCAGTCACCAGCAGCCGAGTGTCTCCCTCGTTGGCATCTCTGGCTACGAGGTCAGCAAGAGGCTTGGAGTAGCGACGCACAGCCGCCCGAACACGATCTCGCGCATCCACCTCCCATTTCGGGGCAGCACGTGGGGCGGACGGCTTCTTAGCCAGGACGCCACGCTCCGCCACAGATGGAGAGAGAACCTCCTCATCTTCCTGCCCGGAAACGACCGCTGCTTCGCCTGCCTGCTCACTCATAAAACCCGCCCTGAAGTGCTAGTGGTTTGACAAGGCAGACTAAACGCTAACGCCGCATCTACATAGAGAAATCCGCCGCTCAATCTGTCTCAAATTCGCGATAGATTGAACATGAAAAATCTTCACAATCACAATTCACCCAAAAATTGGATATATAGGACCACATGAAATGCTCGCCTGGATTTTTTGCCGGGGCGCAGCGACAGTACGCCTGCACCGCAGGGGAGATCATTGGCTGACCAGTGCTGCACCGTTCATATCAGGTGACCGGAGAGTTTCAGACTCCGACGATCTTGACGGTTTTTCCGCAGAGCTTGTTCATGTCGTCCTCGTCGGAGGTGATGACGATCACCGGCCTGACCGCGCGTAGGGCAGTAGCAGCCACCACGGCATCAATGGCGTACTTGTGACCATGCAACCGGGCGTCACGCAGAAGCTCGATCGCCCGCGCGCAGACCTCCTCGGTCACCGGCTCGACCTTCAGCCGGGACAGATGCCATTTGAGGCGATCACCTTTCACCCGGACGTCCTGAGCCTCGATCGGCGTCATCGCGCTGACGACGACTCGGAAGTCGTTGTCCTGAGCTCCACGGACGATCGCGGTCACCCTCTGATCGGCCTCGCACCACCTGACCAGGCCTTCGCAGTCGAGGACCACGGTGCCCGCGCTCAACTTGCTTCGTGCGCGCGCCATCCGCCCTCTTCCTGGAGCTCGGGTGCCGACTTCACGCTGCGAAACAGCTCCGCCGCCTCATCGCGCAATCCCTGCGGAATCGGCCCGGCGGCGGCCTCGTTCGCCTGAAGCGCCTCCTCCAGGAGGTCTCGCTCGATCTGACGCTCAACCGCGGCATCGACATAGGCGGAGAACCCGCGCACTCCGACGCGTTCCCTGACCGCCCGGATGTTCCCCGCACGCAAGGAGACACTCACCTTGACCGCCGGACCGTCCCCCGGGGCGAACTCCCGCTCAGGCACACTCATGCAACTAGTTTACTACTCGAAGTAGCAAATGGTTGGGAAGCTCACCCATCGATGGATCGAGCGGTCGAGCCCTACTCCTCGGTGGGAACCAGACCCGCCTGGCAGGAAGCCCACTCGGATGGGTCACCTAGCTTGACGCTGGTGCCGCCGATTCCGCAGTAGCCGCCGGGGTTCTTGTAGAGATATTGCTGGTGATATTGCTCCGCAAAGTAGTAGTCGCCGGCGGGGGCGATCTCGGTGGTGATCTTGTCGTAGCCGGACTCGGTGAGCACCTTCTGGTAGGCGTCACGCGAGGTCAGGGCCGACTTCTCCTGCTCCGGCGAGTGGAAGTAGATCGCCGAGCGATACTGGGTGCCGACGTCGTTGCCCTGGCGCATGCCCTGGGTGGGGTTGTGGCCCTCCCAGAAGACGCGCAGCAGTTCCTCGTAGGACACCCGTGACGGGTCGAAGACGACGCGGACGAGCTCGGTGTGACCGGTCTGGCCGGTACACACCTCTTCGTACGTCGGGTTCTGGGTGTATCCGCCCGCGTAGCCGACCGAGGTCGTCACCACGCCGGGAGTCTGCCAGAACACGCGCTCCGCGCCCCAGAAACAGCCGAGGCCGAAGTCCGCGATCTCGCTTCCCTCGGGGTACGGCGGAGCTAGTGGGGCATCGAGAACCGCATGGCGCGCGGGCACCGCCATCCTTGTGGCGCGGCCCGGGAGCGCATTCTCCGGGGACACCATGGAAGTCTTGTTCGTACCGAACAGCCAGCCCATTGCGAACCTCCTCTGGAACACGTTTCACCGGAGAGAACCGTCTGGGGCACCCCCATGTTCCCGTAAGCGCCTCTTAATAATCCAGCAAGGAAGACTAACTTGTCTTAAAGAACGTAAGGGGCAAAGATTGCTACATGCCTGAAACGCGCCGTGGAGTCCTGTACGGCATCGCCGCCTACAGCATGTGGGGTCTGTTCCCGCTGTACTGGCCGCTCCTGAAGCCCTCAGGCGCCCTGGAGATCCTCGCCCACCGCATGGTGTGGTCCCTCGTCGCCGTCGTGGTCATCCTGGCGGTACGGCGCCACTGGTCCTGGATCGGCGAACTCCTGCGCTCTCCCAGGAAGCTTGGCCTCCTGACCCTCGCCGCAGCCCTCATCACGGTCAACTGGGGCGTCTACATCTACGCCGTCAACACCGGTCACGTGGTCGAGAGCGCGCTCGGATACTTCATCAACCCCCTGGTCAGTGTCCTGTTCGGCGTTCTTCTCCTCAAGGAGCGCCTGCGGCCGTGGCAGTGGGGCGCGGTCGGGCTGGGCGCCGTGGCCGTTGTCGTCCTGACCCTCGACTACGGGCGGCTGCCGTGGATCGCGCTGGTGCTCGCGGCCAGCTTCGGCACCTACGGGCTCGTCAAGAAGATCGCGCAGGTCGGCGCTGCGGAGAGCATGACCATCGAGACCCTCGTGCTGCTGCTGCCGGCGCTCGGCTACCTGCTCTATCTGGAGCAGCAGGGGACGGCCACCTTCGGGAGCACGGGTCCGGGCCACGCGCTGCTCCTGGTCGGGGCGGGTGTGATCACCGCTGTTCCGTTGCTCTGCTTCACCTCCGCCGCGATCCGGGTGCCGCTCACCATGATGGGCCTGCTTCAGTACATCGCCCCGGTCCTGCAGTTCCTCGTCGGCGTGTTCGTCGCGCACGAGGTCATGCCGCCCAGCCGCTGGATCGGGTTCGCCATCGTCTGGATCGCCCTGTCGCTCTTCACCTGGGACAGCCTCCGCGCCGCCCATCAGGCCCGCCGTACGGCCCTGGAGCCCGTGACCGTCTGAAGAGGCCTCCGCCCCGCGCGTCAGATCCACGGTGGGGCGTTGGAGTCCTTGACCGTCCGGGGAACCCCACGCCACCCGTTCTCATTCGCCACAGGGCAGTTGGAGCCCCCGGTCGCCGGTCGTCCTACCCCGGTGGGGCGACAGAATCGTTCAGCCCCGCACCGCCAGGACCAGTCGCGACAGCGCCGGGTCGTCGTCGGCCTGTTCCAGTGCCGCGGCCAGGGAGCGCTCGTAGGTGGGCGTGGCCTCGGCCAGGCGTGCCCGCCCCTCGTCGGTGATCACCGAGTAGACGCCCCGGCGGTCGGCCGAGCACAGGTCGCGCCTGGTCATTCCGGCCTCCTCGAGACGGGCGACCAGGCGGGTCACCGAGCTCTGGTTCAGTCCGACGGCCTCGGCCAGCTCCTGCATTCGCAATTCGCCGCCGGAGGCGCCGGCAAGCTGGACCAGCGCCCGGTATTCGGACAACCCGAGCCCGTGGCCGCGCTGCAGCGCCTTGGCCAGATCGGCCTCCACCCGTGCGTACAAGAGGGCGAAACGGTCCCAGGTCATCGTGAGTCTCCTTGCGATCTTCAGCTTGACAGGAGTCTACATGTGCATGCAACATTTGCATGCACTTACAAGCAAATCTGAGGAGCCAGAGATGATCCGCCGGCGAGTGAGCATCATCTCTGACCGGTACGAGCCCGATGCCATCTCCCCGGCCATCAGGGTCGGCGACCTCGTGTTCGCCTCGGGACAGGCCGGGTTCGACGAGAACGGCGTCACCGTGAGCGGCGGCTTCGAATCTCAGGCACGCCAGGCGTTCGCCAACCTGGACCGCGTGCTCACCGAAGCCGGATCCAGCCTCGCCGACTCGGTCAAGGTGACGATCATGGTTACCGACCTGGAGGCCAATCTGGAGACGATCGTCAAGTTGCGCAGGGAGTTTTTCGCGGAGCCCTACCCCGCCGACACCCTCACCCAGATCTCCCGCCTGGCCCGGGCCGACTGGGAGATCGAGATCGACGCCACCGCGGTGGTGCGTCAGTGAAACTCCCACCCGGACCGCCGAGGGGGAAACCGCGACCGCGCTGACGCGTCACGATGGCCGGCAGGTCAGCCGGAGCGCTCGATGACGTAGTGGCAGAGAGCCAGGTAGGCGGCGCGGGCCGGGATGTCGGGAAGTCCCATGAGGGCCTCGCGGGCACGGTCGGTCCAGGAGACCAGTTCGGCACGGGCGCGGTCCATCGCGGGGTTGGCGCGCAGCAGGCCGAGTGTCTCCTCGATGTCCTCCTCCGCCACCGGACCGGCCAGCAGCTCCCGCAGGCGTGCGCCCTCGGGCGCGTCGGAGGCGAGAACATAGAGCACGGGCAGGGTGCGGACACCCTCGCGCAGGTCGGTGCCGGGCGTCTTGCCGGACTCGACCGAATCCGAGGCGACGTCCAGCAGGTCGTCGCCGAGCTGCCAGGCGACCCCGATGGCCTCGCAGGCCTCCGTCAGACGCTCGACCACCTCGGACGAGGCGCCGCTGAGCATGCCGCCGAACCGGCCGGAGGTGGAGATCAGGGAACCGGTCTTGTCGGCCAGGACCTCGATGTAGTGGGCCACGTGGTCCTCGCCGGGGCGGGGACCCATGGTCTCGCGGATCTGACCGCGGACCAGACGGGAGAACGTCTGGGCCTGGATCCTGACGACGTCGGCGCCGAGGTCGGCGAGGATCTCCGAGGCCTGGGCGAAGAGATAGTCGCCGGTCAGGATGGCCACGGTGTTGTCCCAGCGGGCGTTCGCCGACGGAGAGCCCCGGCGCACCGGGGCCTCGTCCATCACGTCGTCGTGGTAAAGCGTCGCCAGGTGGGTCAGCTCGATCACCACGGCCCCCGGCACGACGCCCGGGGCACCCGGGACGCCGAACTGGGCGGCGAGCAGCAGGAGCATGGCCCGGAACCGCTTGCCGCCCGCCTCGATGAGGTGCTTGGACGCCTCCGTGACGAAGGCGTCCTTGCTCTCCACCGACGACCGGAGCAGCCTCTCGACCTCGGCCAATCCGGAGGCCACGTCCTGCGCCAACCGCTCGTCGACGAACGGCAGATCAACAACGGGTGGCGCAGCCATGGGTCCTAGCACTCCTCTAACGAATGAACAACGCGGACGCAGCCTGGTCCGCCAGATCCAGCACCGGCTGCGGGAAAACCCCGAGGACTACCGTAGCCGCTGCCGCGAGGGCGACCACAGCCGAGGTGCCCACGGTGGGTGCCGCGATGGTCGGCCCGTCGGCGGCCGGCTCGCTGAAGAACATCAGCACGATCACGCGGACGTAGAAGAACGCCGCGATCGCCGAGCTCACCGCACCCACGATGACCAGCGGCAGCGCGCCGCCGGAGATCGCCGCCGCGAACACGGCGTACTTCGCGAAGAACCCACTGGTCAGCGGAATGCCCGCGAAGGCCAGCAGGAAGAAGGCGAAGATGCCGGCCAGGACCGGGGAGCGCTTGCCGAGACCGGCCCACCGAGACAGGTGCCCGGCCTCGCCGCCCGCGTCGCGGACCATGGTGACCACCGCGAAGGCGCCGACCGTGGTGAAGCCGTACGCGGCCAGGTAGAACAGGATGGCCGACAGGGCCTGCTGGTCCTGCTTGATGGTGCCGATCGCGATCACACCGGTGAGCAGGAAGCCCCCGTGCGCGATCGAGGAGTAGGCGAGCATCCGCTTGATGTCCGTCTGGGTGATGGCCAGAATCGCGCCGACGATCATCGTCAGGATCGCGACGCCCCACATGAGCGGCTGCCAGTTCCACTCATAGCCACCCAGAGCGACCCAGAAGACGCGGAGAACGGCGCCGAAGGCCGCCACCAGCACGGTGGAGGCCATCAGGGCGGTGACCGCGGTGGGCGCGCCCTGGTAGACGTCAGGCTTCCACGCCTGGAAGGGCGCGGCACCGATCTTGAACAGCAGGCCGACGCCGAGCATCGCGGTGCCGATCAGCAGCAGCGGCTCCTGGCCGCTGACCGAACTGATCGCCGTGCTGATGGTCTTCAGGTCCACCGACCCGGCGTAGCCGTACACCAGGGCCATGCCGTACAGGAAGAAGGCCGAGGAGAACGCGCCGAGCAGGAAGTACTTGACCGAGGCCTCCTGCGAGAGCAGGCGGCGACGGCGGGCCAGACCGCAGAGCAGGTACAGCGGCAGGGACATGACCTCAAGGGCCACGAACATGACCAGCAGGTCGTTCGACGCGGCGAAGAGCAGCATGCCCCCGACCGAGAAGAGCATCAGCGGGTAGACCTCGGTCTGGGCGTATCCGTGGCGGACCGCCTCCTCCTCGTCCACGCTTCCCGGTACGGCTGCCGCCTGCGCGACGAACTGGTCGTCGTCGTTGATCAGCAGCGTGCAGATGAAGGCCAGGATGAGGATGACGCCCCAGATGAACAGCGAGGGGCCGTCCACCGCGACCGCGCCCATGGCGGCGGCGACGGTCGGCAGGCCGTTCAGGGCAGTGAGGATGGTCGTGACGAACGCGCCGACCAGGGCGAGCAGCGTGAGCGGTACGTGGATCGACTTGCGCAGGTAGCGGGGCGCGAACGCCTCGACCAGCACGCCTATGATCGCCGCGCCGAACACGAGCAGCATCGGGGAGAGCAGCGCGTATTCGATCGTCGGAGCCTGAATGGTGGTGCCGTTCACTGCCCGGCCCCCTTCTTGTCAGCGACGGCGGGTGTGAACTGGTCAACCTGGACGGTGGACAGGGTCTTGTCCACGGCCGGGTTGATCACGTCGAGCAGTGGCTTGGGGAAGAAACCGACCGCGATGATGACCGCGATCAGCGGAGCCACGACCCATTTTTCCCGGATGTCCAGGTCGGGAAAGAGCTTGACGGACTCGGCCGTGGGGCCGGTCATCATGCGCTGGTACATCCACAGGACGTAGACCGCCGCCAGGATCACGCCGGTGGTGGCGATGATCGCCGGAACCGGGTGAATCTCGTAGGTGCCGATCAGGACCATGAACTCGCTGACGAACGAGGACAGGCCCGGCAGGGACAGGCTGGACAGGCCGGCGATCAGGAAGGTGCCGGCGAGCACCGGGGCGACCTTCTGGACGCCCCCGTAGTCGGCGATCTGGCTGGAACCTCGGCGGTAGATCAGGAATCCGGCGATCAGGAACAGCGAGCCGGTCGAGAAGCCGTGGTTGACCATGTAGAGGGTGGCGCCCGCACCCGCGTTCGCGGTCATCGCGAAGACACCCATCGCGATGAAGCCGAAGTGCGAGATCGAGGTGTAGGCGATGAGGCGTTTGATGTCGGTCTGGCCGATGGCCACGATCGCGCCGTAGATGATGCCGACGACGGAGAGCACGATCACCAGCGGGGTGAAGAACTTCGACGCGTCCGGGAACAGCTCCAGGCAGAAGCGGAGCATGCCGTAGGTGCCGACCTTGTCCAGCACGCCGACCAGCAGCACCGCGGCGCCGGCCGGAGCCTGCGCGGCGGCGTCGGGCAGCCAGGTGTGGAACGGCCAGAGCGGCGCCTTGACCGCGAACGCGATGAAGAAGCCGGCGAACAGCCACTTCTGCGTGGTCGGGTCCTGGATGGCCCCGATGAGCTCGGGGAACATGAAGGTGCCCTTTTCGGCGATCACGTAGAGCGCGATTACCGCGACCAGCATGAGCAGCCCGCCGAAGAGCGAGTACAGGAGGAACTTCACGGCCGCGTAGGACCGCTGGGCGCCGCCGTACGACCCGATCATGAAGTACATCGGGATCAGCATGGCTTCGAAGAACACGTAGAACAGGAAGACGTCGGTCGACGCGAAGACGCCGATCATCATCGCTTCCAGCACCAGCAGCAGCGCGAAGTAGGTCTTCACCGACCGCTTGGGCGGGGCGTTGGCCCCGGTGCCGTCGGCGTCGTGCCAGGAGGCGAGGATCACGATCGGCACGAGCACCACCGACAGCGCGATCAGCACCAGCGCGATGCCGTCCACGCCGACGCCGTAGTGCACGCCGAAACGGGGAATCCAGTCGTAGACCTCGGCGAACTGGAAGCGCGTCCCCGAGGTGGGATTGAACTGGGCCGCGAGCACGCCGGTCAGTACGAGGACGACCAGCGAGATCGCGAGGGCCAGTTGCTTGGCGAGCTTGTCACTCTTGACAAGGGAGACACCCACCGCGCCCAGAACGGGCACGGCCATCAGGGTCGAGAGCCAGGGCATCACATGTTCCCTACGTAGAGCAGCGCGCCAACGACCACGGCGGCACCAAAGAGGATGGACAACGCGTAGGACCGTACGTAGCCGGTCTGAATGCGACGCAGCCGCCCGGACGTCCCGCCGATCGTCGCGGCCAGGCCGTTGACCAGCCCGTCGACGCCGCGGTTGTCGAAGAAGACCGCGAACCGGGTCAGCCACTGGCCGGGGCGCATGAGCAGCGTCTCGTTCAGGGCGTCGCCGTACAGGTCACGACGGGCGAACGTGGTGAGGAAGGAACCGCGCGGGGCGACCTCGGGCACGTCCGCAGCGCCGTACCGGAACCAGGCGAACACGGCGCCGACGGCGACCAGCGCGAGCGTGGCGAGACCGGCGGTGCTCCCGAAGTGGAACACGGGCAACTCCTCGGGCAGGCCGACGGCCGGGGCGAGGAACTTCATGAACCGGTTGCCCAGGATCAGGAAGGCGCCCAGGAAGATCGAGCCGATGGAGAGCAGGATCAGCGGCACGGTCATGACGGCGGGCGACTCGTGCGGGTGCGCGTCGTCGGCCCAGCGCTTCTTGCCGAAGAAGGTCATGAAGACCATCCGCGACATGTAGAAGCCGGTGAGACCCGCTCCCAGCACGGCCAGCCAGCCGAGGATCTGGTTGTGCTCCATGGCCGTCTCGATGATGCCGTCCTTGGTGAAGTAACCGGACAGCAGCGGGAAGCCGATGATCGCCAAGTAGCCGATGATGAAGGTGATCGCGGTGATCCTCATCACCGGGAACAGCCCGCCGTACCTGCGCATGTCGACCTCGTCGTTCATGCCGTGCATGACCGATCCGGCGCCGAGGAACAGGTTGGCCTTGAAGAAGCCGTGCGTGATCAGGTGCGCGATGGCGAAGGCGTAGCCCGCCGGGCCGATGCCCGCGGCGAGCATCATGTAGCCGATCTGCGACATCGTGGAGCCCGCGAGGCCCTTCTTGATGTCGTCCTTGGCGGAACCGATGATCGCACCGGCGAGCAGCGTCGCGACGCCGACGATGGTGACGACCAGCTGCGCGGTGGGCGCGACCTCGAAGAAGGCACCGGACCGGACGATCAGGTAGACGCCGGCGGTGACCATGGTCGCGGCGTGGATGAGGGCCGAGACCGGGGTCGGGCCCTCCATCGCGTCCAGCAGCCAGGACTGCAGGGGCAGCTGCGCCGACTTGCCGCAGGCTCCGAGGAGCAGTAGCAGGCCGACGGCGGTCATCGTGCCGTTGGAGGCCTCACCGGCGAGCGGGAAGACCTTGGCGAAGGCGACCGAGCCGAACGTCGTCCAGATCGTGAAGATGGCGATCAGCAGGCCGAAGTCGCCGACCCGGTTGACGATGAAGGCCTTCTTGGCGGCGGCCGCCGCCGAGGGCTTGTGCTGCCAGAACCCGATCAGCAGGTAGGAGGCGAGACCCACGCCCTCCCAGCCGATGAACAGGGCGACGTAGTTGTCGGCCAGCACCAGCAGGAGCATCGCCGCGACGAACAGGTTCAGGTAGGCGAAGAACCGGCGCCGGTCGGGGTCGTGCGACATGTAGCCGATCGAGTAGATGTGGATCAGCGATCCCACACCCGTGATCAGTAGGGCGAAGCTGATCGACAGCGGGTCGATCAGCAGCCCCATGTCGGCCATGCCGGGGATGAACTGGTAGAGCGCGACCCCCATGCGGCGCTGGTCCTCGGGCAGGCCCAGCAGCTCGACGAACGAGGCGACGGCCACCACGAAGGAGGCCAGCACCATGGCGACGCCGAGGAAGTGGCCCCAGCGATCGGTACGGCGGCCACTCAGCAGGAGGATCGCGGCACCCAGCAGTGGAAGCACGATCATCAGCCAGGAGACCCCGACCACTCCACTGGAGTGCGGAATGATCTCAACAGGAGATTGCACCGGCCACCTCTTAGTACTTCAGCAGGTTGGCGTCGTCCACCGACGCGGACCTGCGGGTTCGGAAGATCATCACGATGATGGCAAGGCCGATGACGACCTCGGCCGCGGCCACCACCATCACGAAGAACGCGATGATCTGACCGTCCAGATTGCCGTGCTGTCTGGCGAAGGTGACGAACGCCAGGTTGCAGGCGTTGAGCATGAGCTCCACGCACATGAACACCACGATCGCGTTACGCCGTACCAGCACGCCGACGGCGCCGATCGCGAACAGCAGTGCGGAGAGCACCAGGTAGTGAGTGGTCACCTGTCGTCCTCCTGCTCAGGCGCTTCCTTCACGACGATGTCCTTCTCGATGACCTGCTTGATGAGCGCGGCCTTCTCCGGGTCGGTCGGCCTGACGCCGTCCTCCGTGTCGTGCCGGGCGAGCACTCGGTTGATCGACTTGGGCGACACCGTGCCATCGGGCAGCAGGGCCGGCATGTCGATCGCGTTGTGCAGGGCGTAGGTGCCGGGCCCCGGCAGCGGGGACGGCTGCGGGCCGATGAACCGGGCGCGGGCAAGCTCGCGCTGGGTGGCCTTGGGACGGACCCGCTCACGGTGGGCCAGCACCATCGCGCCGAGCGCGGCGGTGATCAGCAGCGCGGAGGTGACCTCGAAGGCGAAGACGTATCTGGTGAAGAGCAGCTGGGCCAGCGAGGGCACGTTGCCGCCCGCCTCCTTGACGGCTGCCTCCATGCCCGTGGGCGCGGCGAAGGTCACGTTGCCGACCCCCAGGGCGAGCAGGACCGCGAAGCCCAGGCCCGCGACGGCCGCCCAGAAGCGCTGGCCCCTGATCGTCTCGACCAGGGAGTCCGCCGAGTCCACGCCGACGAGCATCAGCACGAACAGGAAGAGCATCATGACCGCGCCGGTGTAGACGATGATCTGCACCGCGGCGAGGAAGGGAGCGTCCTGGATCGCGTAGAGCACGGCGAGGGACAGCATGACCATGCCCAGCATCAGCGCCGAGTAGACGGCCTTGCGGCTGAACACGAGTCCGAAGGCTGCGGCCACCGAGAGGACCGCGAGCACCCAGAACGTGATGGTCTCACCCATTGTTCCGTCCCAGCCGGTAGTAGTCCTCTTCGGTCTCGCCGAGACGCATGGGGTGCGGCGGGATCTCCATCCCCGGGCCGAGCGGCGACAGCAGCATCTCCTTGGTGTAGATGAGGCTCTCACGGCTCGTGTCGGCGAGCTCGAACTCGTTCGTCATGGTCAGCGCACGAGTCGGGCATGCCTCGATGCAGAGACCGCACAGGATGCACCGCAGATAGTTGATCTGGTAGGTGCGCCCGTACCGCTCGCCCGGCGAGAACCGCTCCTCGTCCGTGTTGTCCGCACCCTCCACGAAGATCGCGTCGGCCGGACAGGCCCAGGCGCAGAGCTCACAGCCGATGCACTTCTCCAGGCCGTCGGGCCAGCGATTGAGCTGGTGCCGGCCGTGGAAACGCGGAGCCGTGGGCCGCTTCTCCTCGGGGAAGTTGACCGTTTCGACCTTCTTGAACATGGTGTGGAAGGTCACGCCGAACCCCTTTACGGGGTTCAGCCAATCAGTTAGTCCCACTGGGAACCTCCTTGCGCTCTACCCCGTGGTAGTGCGGCAGGTCGAGCGGCGGCACAGGGAAGCCACCTGCGGATGGCTCGGCGTCGAGCCGCTCGAACTCGGCCTCGACCAGTTCGGCCTTGGTCTCCTTGCGCTTCTGCAGGACGCTGTCGAAGCGCCACCAGATTCCGAGGCATGCCAACAGGACGATCGCGGCCAGGATCAGCACGATCGACCTGTCGACGTTCGGGAGCTGCAGGGCCCTGACGGTGGCGACCAGCAGGATCCACGCGAGGTTGATCGGGATGAGGATCTTCCAGCCGAGCGCCATCAACTGGTCGTAGCGCACTCGCGGCAGCGAGGCGCGGCACCAGACGAAGAAGGAGAAGACCAGCACCATTTTGATGAAGAACCAGAGCAGCGGCCACCAGCCGGCGTTCGCCCCGTCCCAGATGGAGATCGGCCACGGCGCCCGCCATCCACCCATGAACAGGGTGATCGACACCGCCGAGACCACAAAGACGTTGACGTACTCGGCGAGCATGATGACCGCGAACTTCAGCGAGTTGGAGTATTCGGTCTGGAAACCGCCGACCAGCTCGCCCTCGCCCTCGGGCAGGTCGAAGGGGACCCGGTTGGTCTCGCCCAGCATCGTGATGATGTAGATCAGGAAGGACGGGATCAGCAGGATCATGTACCAGGAGGGCATCGGGATCGCGAGGCCGAACGGCCGGAACACCCCGCCCGACGCCTGTGCGTTGACGATCTCCGAGGTGGACAGCGTCCCCGCGAACAGGAACACGCCCACGAACGACAGGCCCATCGCGATCTCGTAGGAGACCACCTGGGCGCTGGCCCGCAGACCGCCGAGCATCGAGTACGGGGATCGCGATCCCCAGCCGGCGAGCACGATGCCGTACACGCTGATCGAGGCCATCGCCAGCACCAGCAGCACCGCGACCGGAAGGTCGGTGAGCTGCAGCGGCGTCTTGACCCCGAACATCGAGACCATCGGGCCCATCGGGATGACGGAGAAGGCGAGGAAGGCGGGGACCGCGAGGACGACCGGGGCGATGAAGTAGATCACCTTGTCCACGGTCCGCGGCATCAGGTCTTCCTTCAGACCCATCTTGATGCCGTCGGCCACCGACTGGAGCAGGCCGAACTTGCCCGCCCGGTTGGGGCCGTACCGGTTCTGCATGCGGGAGATGAGCTTGCGCTCGAACCACACGCCGAACAGCACGCCCAGCATCAGGACGATGAAGATGACGACGGCCTTGATGATGCTGATCCAGATTGGATCCTTGCCGAAGTCGGCAAGGGTCGGATCGACCGCTAGAAGGGTCCGGGCATTCATTACCGCTCCTCGTTCGCTTCGCCGACGGCAGCCGTGCCGGGGGCGCGCTCGGGAAGCACGGTGCTCGCCGCGTCGGGCTCGCTCCCGTAGGCCGTCCCGATCTTGACGATGCCACCGGCCGTGGCATGCAGGTCGCGGGTCACCGAACGGCCGGCGGAGTTCGACGGCAGCCACACCACCCGGTCGGGCAGGTCGGCGATCCGCACCGGCAGGCTCAGCGAGCCCCGCTCGGTGGTGACGGTGATCTTGTCGCCGTCGGCGACACCCGACTCGGCCGCGGTAGCCGCGGAGAGCAGCGCCTCGGCCGGGCGGGCGGTGCCCGCCAGGTACGGCTCGCCGTCCTGCATGCGGCCGTCGTCGAGCAGCTGGTGCCAGGTGGCCAGGACGGCCTCCCCCGCCTGCGGTGCGGCGGCCGGCAGGCCGCCGACACCGGGGGCGGCGGTCCGAGGACCGCGCCACGCGCCGATCGAGGCGAGCTCGCGGCGGGCGGCCGCGGGGTCGGGAAGGCCGAGGTGCACGTCCATGTGGTCGGCGATCGCGGCGATGACCCGCAGGTCGCTCATGACTCCGGGGACGGGCAGCGCCTCCTCGAAGGTGCGCCCGCGTCCCTCCCAGTCGACGAACGTGCCGGACTTCTCGGCCACCACGGCGACCGGCAGCACCACGTCGGCGCGGTCGGTGACCGCGCTGGCGCGCTGCTCCAGGCTCACGATGAACGGGGTGTTCTCCAGGGCCAGCAGTGCGGCCTGCGGCGCCGCCAGGTCGTAGGGGTCGACACCGGCGATGACGAGGGCGTCGAGCTCCCCGTCCAGCGCCGCCGCCAGCATGGCGGTGGTGTCGCGACCCTCGGCCTTGGGAAGCGAGGAGACGTTCCAGGCCCTGGCCACTTCGGCGCGGGCGGTCTCGTCGCCGACCGGACGGCCGATCGGCAGCAGGTTCGGCAGCGCTCCGGCCTCGATGGCGCCGCGCTCACCGGCGCGACGCGGGATCCAGGCCAGGCGGGCTCCGGTCGTGGAGGCGAGCTTCACCAGCGCGGAGAGCGCGCCCGGCACGGTGGCGAGCCGCTCACCGGCCAGGATGACCGCGCCCGGCTGCCTGATCGCCTCGGCGGCCACCGGGTCCACGGCGCCCAGGTCGTCCAGGACGGCGGTCTCGGAGCCCGGCACCGCCGGGATCAGCGTGCCGTTCATCTTGCCCAGTCCGGCGGTGGCGAACGGTGCGACCGAGAAGACCTTCAGGCCCTTCTTCCGCCACGCCTTGCGCAGGCGCAGGAAGACGATCGGCGACTCCTCGTCGGGCTCGAAGCCCACCAGGAGCACGGCCGGGGCCTTCTCGAGGTCCGCGTAGCGGACCTCGATGCCCTTGCCCGCGACGGAGTGCGCGAGGAACTGCGCCTCCTCCGCGGAGTGGGGCCGGGACCGGAAGTCGACGTCGTTGGTGCCGAGTGCGATGCGGGCGAACTTGGCGTAGCCGTACGCCTCCTCGACGGTCAGGCGACCGCCGACGAGCACGCCCGCGCGGCCGCGCGCCGCGGCGAGACCCTTGGCCGCGGCGGCGAACGCCTCGGGCCAGGAGGCCGGGACCAGGCGGCCCTCCTCGTCACGGACGAGGGGGGTCCGCAGCCGGTCGGGCTGGGTCGTGTAGGCGAAGGCCCAGCGGCCCTTGTCGCAGTTCCACTCCTCGTTGACCTCCGGGTCGTCCCCGGCCAGACGGCGCGTGACCTTGCCCCGGCGGTGGTCGGTGCGGAGCGAGCAGCCGCTGGCGCAGTGCTCGCACGCGCTGGGCGTGGAGACCAGGTCGAACGGGCGGGCCTGGAACCGGTAGGCGGCACCGGTCAGCGCGCCCACCGGGCAGATCTGGATGGTGTTGCCCGAGAAGTAGGACTCGAACGGCTCGCCGTTGGCGGTGGCGACCTGCTCCTTGGCCCCGCGCTCGAAGAAGTCGATGAGCGGGTCTCCGGCGATCTCATCGGAGAAGCGGATGCAGCGGGCGCACTGGACGCAGCGCTCGCGGTCCAGCAGCACCTCGGAGGAGAGCGGGACCGGCTTGTCGAAGGTGCGCTTCGTCTCCTCGAACCGGCTCTCGCCCTGGCCGTTGGACATGGCCTGGTTCTGCAGCGGGCATTCGCCGCCCTTGTCGCAGACGGGGCAGTCCAGCGGGTGGTTCAGGAGCAGCATCTCCATCACACCGCGCTGCGCCTTCTCGGCGACCGGGGAGGTGAGCTGGGTCTGCACCACCATGCCCGGGGCGACCTCGATCGCGCAGGAGGGCTGCGGCTTGGGGAACCCGCGGCCGTTGCCGGCGTCCGGGATGTCCACCAGGCACTGACGGCAGTTGGCCGCCGGCTCCAGCAGCGGATGGTCACAGAACCGGGGAATCTGGATGCCCAGCAGCTCGGCGGCCCGGATGATGAGCGTGCCCTTGGGGACGCTCACCTGGAAGCCGTCGATGGTGAGGGTGACCAGGTCTACCGGCGTCTGGGCCGGGCTGGTCGCTTGAATGGTCATGGTGCCTCCTTCGTCGGCCCCATGACCGAGGTGCTGTGCTGCTTGATTCCCTCGCTGCGCTCGGTCATGGCCTCCTTCGTCGGCCCCATGACCGAGGTGCTGTGCTGCTTGATTCCCTCGCTGCGCTCGGTCATGGCCCCCTCCATCGGCCCCATGACCGAAACGGTGCTGTGCTTCATGGTTCCCTCGCCGCAGCCAGTCACTTGTCCCCCCACACCGTGGACGGAGCGTGATCGAACGGGCAGGCGCCGAGCTCGAAGTGCTTGAGGTACTCGTCGCGGAAGTACTTCACCGACGAGTGGATGGGGCTGGTGGCACCGTCGCCCAGGGCGCAGAAGGAGCGGCCCAGGATGTTGTCGGCGATGTCGGTGATCGTGGTCAGGTCCTCTTCGGTGCCCTGACCCTTCTCCAGCCGCTTGAGCACCTGCTTGAGCCAGAAGGTGCCCTCCCGGCAGGGGGTGCACTTGCCGCAGGACTCGTGCGCGTAGAACTCGGTCCACCGCAGTACGGCGCGGACCACGCAGGTGGTCTCGTCGAAGATCTGCAGGGCCCGGGTGCCGAGCATGGAGCCCTTGGCGCCGACCGACTCGAAGTCGAGCGGAACGTCCATGTGCTCGTCGGTGAAGATCGGGGTGCTCGATCCGCCGGGGGTCCAGAACTTGAGCCGGTGGCCCTCCCGGATCCCGCCCGACATCTCCAGCAGCTCGCGCAGCGTGATGCCGAGCGGCGCCTCGTACTGGCCGGGCCTGGTCACGTGCCCGCTCAGCGAGAAGATGCCGAAGCCCTTGGACTTCTCGGTGCCCATCCCCGCGAACCAGTCGGCCCCGTTGGAGATGATCGAGGGAACACTCGCCACGGACTCCACGTTGTTCACGACAGTGGGCGAGGCGTAGAGCCCCGCCACGGCCGGGAAGGGGGGCTTGAGCCGAGGTTGGCCGCGATAGCCCTCCAGCGAGTCCAGCAGCGCCGTCTCCTCGCCGCAGATGTAGGCGCCCGCTCCGCTGTGGACCACGAGCTCCAGGTCGAAACCGGAGCCGAAGAGGTCCTTGCCGAGCAGTCCCTTGGCGTAGGCCTCGGCCACGGCCGCCTGCAGACGTCGCACGACGTGAACGACCTCGCCGCGCACGTAGATGAAGGCGTGGTTGGCGCGGATCGCGTAGGAGGTGATGATGATGCCCTCGACCAGCGAGTGCGGGTTGGCCATCATCAGCGGGATGTCCTTGCAGGTTCCCGGCTCGGACTCGTCCGCGTTGACCACCAGATAGTGCGGCTTGCCGTCACCCTGGGGGATGAACCCCCACTTCATGCCGGTGGGGAAGCCCGCGCCGCCTCGGCCGCGCAGTCCGGAGTCCTTGACCGCCTGAATGACGGCGTCGGGGTCCATGCCCAGCGCTTTCTTGGCCGCCGAGTAGTCGCCGTACCCCTCCAGGGTGAAGGAGTTGGGCTGATCCCAGTTCGCGGTGAGAACCGGGGTAAGAGTGGTCACTTCGTCTCCTCGCCTGGCAGCTCGTCGCTCCATGACGAGCCCATGCCGTGCCTGTTGGCTCGCTCGCCGCACTCGCGCACGAGATCCTTCGCCGGACCCCGTCCGCAGGCCGCGCCTGTTGGCTGGTTCACGAGGCCTCCTTCGTCGGCCTCGTGAACAGGCTGCTGTGTATATTGGCTCGCTCGCTACGCTCACTCACGATTCCGGAGCCTTCCACCCGTTGGCCTTGGCGATCTTCAGTCCCTCGAGGGAGGGACCGTTCGCCGAGGGGCCGTCGCCGGCCAGGCCGTCGGGCAGGCCGGACAGCACCCGCGAGGCCTCCTTGAACGAGCAGAGCTTCTTCGGGCCCCGGGTCGGCGAGATCTCCTTGCCGTCCTTGAGGTCGTCGACGAGCTGCTTGGCCGAGGCGGGGGTCTGGTTGTCGAAGAACTCCCAGTTGACCATCATCACCGGCGCGAAGTCGCAGGCGGCGTTGCACTCCAGCCGCTCCAGCGAGATCTTCCCGTCCGGGCTCGTCTCGTTGTGCTCGAGGCCGGTGTGCTCGCTGAGCTCGTCCCAGATCTGGTCGCCGCCCATGACCGCGCACAGGGTGTTGATGCACACGCCGACGTGATACTGGCCCGCCGGCTTTCGCTTGTACATCGTGTAGAAGGTGGAGACGCCCACGACCTCGGCCTTGCTCAGCCCGAGTATCTCGGCGCAGAACTCGTGACCGTCGTCGGAGACGTAGCCGTCCTCGGACTGCACCAGGTGCAGCAGGGGCAGCAGGGCCGACCGCGGCTTGGGATAGCGGCCGATGATCTCCTTGGCGTCGCGTTCGAGACGCTCTCGGACTTCCGGCGCGTAGCCCTTGTCCATGGTCGCGCTCCCCTCGTCGTTCGCCGCACCGGCGGCTACGTCCGTCTGCCGGACCGTCGGCTCACCACCCGTGGTCGAGCTCATCGGTCAACACCTCCCATGACCGGGTCGATCGAGGCCACGGCCGAGATGACGTCGGCGATCATGCCGCCTTCGCACGTCGCGGGCATGGCCTGCAGGTTCGTGAAGGAAGGGTCGCGGAAGTGTACGCGGTAGGGGCGGGTGCCACCATCGCTGACCACGTGGGCGCCGAGCTCGCCGCGGGGCGACTCGACCGAGGCGAAGGCCTGTCCCGCCGGGACCCGGAAGCCCTCGGTCACGAGCTTGAAGTGGTGGATCAGCGCTTCCATCGAACCGCTCATGATGTGCGCGATGTGGTCGGGCGAGTTGCCCAGGCCGTCGGGGCCGAGCGCTAGCTGCGAGGGCCAGCCGATCTTCTTGTCGTCCACCATCACGCGGCCGTTCTTGAGCGGACCCGACAGACGGTCGAGGGCCTGCTCGATGAGCTTGAGCGACTCCTCCATCTCGTCCATCCGGACGAGATACCGGCCGTAGACGTCGGCGCTCTTCTGGGTCGGGACGTCGAACTCGTAGGTCTCGTAGCCGCAGTAGGGCTGCGACTTGCGCAGGTCCCACGGCAGGCCCGCGGCCCGCAGCATCGGGCCGGTGACACCCAGCGACATGCAGCCGGTGAGGTCGAGGTAGGCGACGTCCTTGGTGCGGGCCAGGTAGACCGGGTTCGCGTCGAGCATCTTGCGCATGTCCCTGATGCGCTTCGGCATGACCTTGAGCAGTTCGCCGACCTTGTCCACGGCACCGGCCGGCAGGTCGACGGCCACGCCGCCCGGCCGGATGTAGGCCATGTTCATGCGCAGGCCGGTGATGTACTCCATCACGTCGAGCACCATCTCGCGCTCGCGGGTCCCGAAGAGGAACGGCGTGGTCGCGCCCAGCTCCATGCCGAAGGTGCCGATGGCCACCATGTGCGAGGAGATGCGGGTGAGCTCCATCATCATCACGCGGATGGCCTGGGCTCGGTCGGGGATCCGGTCGGTGATGCCGAGCAGCTTCTCGACGCCCATGCAGTAGACGGTCTCGTTGAAGATCGGCGCAAGGTAGTCCATCCGGGTGACGAACGTGGTCCCCTGGGTCCACGTCCGGAACTCGGTGTTCTTCTCGATGCCGGTGTGCAGGTAGCCGATGACCGTGCGGGCCTCGGTGACCGTCTCGCCGTCCAGGTTCAGGATCAGGCGGAGCACTCCGTGCGTGGACGGGTGCTGCGGGCCCATGTTGATGACGAGCTGCTCGTCCTGCTGGCCGGTCAGGGTCTCGAGAAGCTCCGACCAGTCATTGCCGGAGACGGTGTAGACCTTGCCCTCGGTGGCCTCCTCATACGGAGCACTCATTTGTAAGACCTCCTCTGGTCCGGCGCCGGGATCTCCGCGCCCCGGTATTCGACCGGGATGCCGCCGAGCGGATAGTCCTTGCGCTGGGGATGGCCGTCCCAGTCGTCGGGCATCATGATGCGGGTCAGCGCCGGGTGGCCGTCGAAGATGATCCCGAAGAAGTCCCAGGTCTCCCGCTCGTGCCAGTCGTGGGTCGGATAGACCGAGACCGTGGAGGGGATGTGCCTGTCGTCGTCGGGGCACGACACCTCGACGCGCAGGCGCCGGTTGTGCGTGATCGAGCACAGGTGGATCACCGCGTGCAGCTCCTCACCGACGAGGTGGGGATAGTGCACGCCGGAGACGCCGAGCGAGAGCTCGAAGCGGAGGGCGGGGTCGTCGCGCAGGATCTGGGCGACGTCCAGCAGACGCTCACGCTTCACGTGGAAGGTCAGCTCGTCCCGGTCCACGACCACACGGTCGACGGCGTCGAAGAGGTCTCCGCCGAGTGCGCGTTCCAGCTCGTCGGCGATGGTGTCGAAGTAGCCGCCGTAGGGGCGGGGACTCGACAGCTCGGGCCTTCGCCGTACGACCAGACCGCCGTAACCGGAGGTGTCACCGGTGCCCGAGGTGCCGAACATGCCCAGGTGGGCGATCGGCTCCTCCGGGATCTCTGGGAGGTTGTCAGTACTCATATCGCTCGCTTACCGCTCCTCGTTCGCTGCGCGGGCCTCGCGGGCCGCCGTACCGGAGGCACGCCCAGGGGACGCGGTCTTCACCACGCCGGGTTCGCTGTTCATTTGGCGGTCCCCTGGTCGATCAGCGGCAGCGTCCGCAGCGCCTGCAGCTCGAGCTCGTCGATCTGCTTGACGCGGTGCGCACCGAACTTCGTGTTCTGGATCTTGTCGTGTAGCTTCACGATCGCGTCGATGAGCATCTCGGGCCGCGGCGGGCAGCCGGGCAGGTAGATGTCGACGGGGACGACGTGGTCCACGCCCTGCACGATGGCGTAGTTGTTGAACATGCCGCCGCTGGACGCGCAGACGCCCATCGCGATGACCCACTTGGGCTCGGCCATCTGGTCGTAGATCTGGCGCAGCACCGGGGCCATCTTCTGCGACAGCCGGCCCGCCACGATCATCAGGTCGGCCTGGCGCGGAGACGCCGAAGCGCGCTCCATGCCGAAGCGCGCCAGGTCGTGCTTGGGACCGCCCGTGGACATCAGCTCGATGGCGCAACAGGCGAGACCGAACGTCGCCGGCCATACGGAGTTCTTACGCGCCCAGCCGGCAAGCTGCTCGACCGTGCTGAGCATGAACCCGCTCGGAAGTTTCTCTTCAAGACCCATATCTAGTCCCAGTCCAGACCCTTGCGGCGCCACACGTACGCGTAGGCCACGAGCACGGTGACGATGAACAGCACCATCTCGATCAACCCGAAGATTCCGAGCTGGTCGAAAGCGACCGCCCACGGGTAGAGGAAGATGATCTCGATGTCGAACACGATGAAGAGCATCGCGGTGATCATGTATTTCAGGGGGAATCGGCCACCGCCCACGGGCTGGGGCGTCGGCTCGATACCGCATTCGTAGGCATCGAGCTTCGCGCGGTTCCAGCGCTTGGGACCGGTGAAGGGCGCGATCGTCACTGAGAAGATCGCAAATCCCGCCGCGAGTACGGCGAGTACGAGGATGGGTGCATACAGCTCCATCGCTACGCCTCCTCTCCCATCTCCACGCGCGCCGGCGCGCAGCTCTGCATGTTGGTGTATTTCGCAAGTCTAGGCACGGCGATCATCGCTCTTGATTCCAGGCTCGGAGCGTTTGCTGAGGTCATGCCGACGGCGCAACCTTCGACAGCGCGTTGATGATGCGGTCTGACGCATCGCCTCGCCGATCGGTGAGGTTAGCAAGGAGTTTGAGTGCGAACCGCATCAGGTGGGGATGAGGCAGTGCGTGACGTGTTGCGAAGTTCATCACGCCAGGGTGCCCGATCAGCTCCACGAAGCCCCTGCCGAGGGTGAAGTAGCCGCCGTAGGCGTCCTTCAGCATCGCCGGATAAGCTCGCAGCACTCGCTCCCGCTGGGCGGGGGTCGGTCTGGCCAGCGCCTGGACGATGGCCTCGGCCGCGATGTGGCCGGTCTCCATCGCGTAGGCGATGCCCTCCCCGTTGAACGGGTTGATCATTCCCCCCGCGTCGCCGACCAGCACCAGGCCCCGCGTGTAGTGCGGCTGGCGGTTGAAGGCCATCGGCAGCGCCGCGCCCCTGATGGGGGAGGTCATGTTCTCCTCGACGTACCCCCACTCGGGGGGCATGCCCTTCACCCAGCGCTTGAGCAGGTCACGGTAGTCCATGCCCTTGAACGCCTCGTTGGTGTTCAGCAGCCCCAGGCCCACGTTGGACGTGCCGTCGCCGACGCCGAAGATCCAGCCGTAGCCGGGCAGCAGGGTGTCTTCGTCCCACAGCTCCAGCCAGGTCTCCAGATAGTCGTCGTCGTGGCGCGGACTCGTGAAATACGTCCGTACGGCGACGCCCATCGGGCGGTCCTCGCGCTTGTGCAGCCCCATCGCCAGGGAGATCCGGGTGGAGTTGCCGTCGGCGGCGACCACCAGGCGAGATCTGTAGGAGACCTCTTCGCCGTCCTTCTTGGCGGTGACGCCGACGATGTGACCGCTGCGGTCGAGGATCGGGGCCGTGACGTTGACGCCCTGGAGCATGCGGACACCCGCGCGCACCGCGTTGTTCGCCAGAATTTCGTCGAAGTCCTGGCGGGTGCGGACCAGTCCGAAGTCCGGGTAGCTGGAGAGCTCCGGCCAGTCAAGCTCGAAGCGCATCCCACCGCCGACGACCCGCAGGCCCTTGTTCCTGACCCAGCCGGGAGCGTCGATGTCGATCCCCATGCCGATGAGCTGCTTGACCGCTCGGGGCGTCAGCCCGTCACCGCAGACCTTCTCACGGGGAAATGTGGTCTTCTCGAGCAACAGGACGTTGAGTCCGGCCTGTGCGAGGTGAAAAGCGGTTGTCGAACCGGCGGGCCCGGCGCCGACGACGATTACGTCGGCGTCAGCCTCAGCGACGTTCCGCTGTGTGGCGGCTGGCACGGTCACGGGACTTGTCCTGTCCTACATGCTTTGAGGGCCTCGGAGTAAGGGGCCTTTCGTCCTTTGTGAAGGTCTTCACAAACTTGTCGGGCCGAAGTCTAACGCCTTTGCAGGGCAAAGTGTCAGGCGGGTACTGCTATCGCCTGCGAATCTTCTATGCGGGCTTATATGCGCGGTGAAGCGCCACGATCCCCAGGGCGAGGTTGCGCCAGGCGACCCGCTCCCAGCCGGCCCTTTGAATGATCTTCGCCAGGCCCGCCTGGTCCGGCCACGCTCTGATCGACTCCGCCAGATACTCATAGGAGTCATCGTTGGAACCGACCAGCTTCGCGACCTGCGGCATCAACTTCATAAGATACTCCGTGTAGACCAGGTCGAAGGACTTGATCACTGGGTGGGAGAACTCGAGGATCACCAGCCGCGCCCCCGGCTTGGCCACGCGGAGCATCTCGCGCAGCGCGTGCTCGGTGTCCTGGACGTTCCGCAGCGCCGTGGAGATGGTCACCGCGTCGAAGACCTCGTCGGCGAAGGGCAGCCTGAGCGCGTCGCCCGCGATGAAACTGACGCCCCGCACCCCGCCGCCCGAGATGCCCGAGCCGCCTCGCCGCTTCACCCCGGTGCGCAGCATGCCGAGGGAGAAGTCCGAGGCGATCGCGCGGGCGCCGAGCGTGGTGAACGTGTCGGTGGAGGTGCCGGTGCCCGCGCCCAGGTCGAGGACCAGCTCACCGGGACCCGCGTCGACGGCCGCCGCGGTCGCCTTGCGCCACAGGCGGACCTGGCCCAAGGAGATAACGTCGTTGACCAGGTCATATCGCCGGGCCGTGCGATCGAACATCGCGGCGACCTCATGCGGTTGCTTGTCCAAAGAAGCGCGCGTCATGCCGACAAGCCTAGGCCTGACCACACAGTCCACGGAAAGTAGTCATTCGATTACCAAGAGTCTGCTAGGAATTGTCGAATGTTTGCCAGAACCGCTTCCGTGCTGGCCGCGGCCATACTTCTGATCCCTCCCGGGATCGCCGCCGCCGGCACCATCAAGCACAGCAGCGTCGTCTCGGCCAATCCGGTGAACACCACTCCCCACGTGCTCGACGGGATCGTCAACGCCATCGCGCTGGCAGGGAACACCGTGATCATCGGCGGCTCGTTCGGCAAGGTGCGCGACGCCGGAAGCACGACGACCCTCGAACGCGACAACATCTTCGCCTACGACCTGACCACCGGCCGGATCCTGCCCGGTTTCACGCCCTACCTCGACCGTCCGGTGCAGGCCCTGGCCGCGGGCGCGGGCGGCACCGTGTACGTGGGCGGCTCCTTCACGGCGATCGACGACGCGCAGGCCCCGGGCCTGGCCCGGCTCCGGCTGTCCGACGGTTCGCGGGTGCCCGGCTTCGGCCCGCAGATCTACGGAGGTACGGTCACCAGCTTGGCCGGGCGCGGCGGCCACCTCTACGTGGGCGGCGACTTCACCCGGGCCGGCCACCTTTCCCGTACGGCCCTCGCCCGGCTGGACGCCGTCACCGGCGCCGTGGACCCGAGCTTCGCGATCAAGCCCGGCTCTCCGCGGGGCAGCCGTACCAAGGTCTACGCGATGTCCCTCACCACGGACCGGCTGGCGGTCGACGGCGACTTCACCACCCTCGACGGACTGTCCCGGCCGCAGCTCGGGCTGATCGACGTGACCGTCTCCCCCGCGAAGGTCGACGGTTGGCGGACCGACGCCTACGCGGGCAAATGCAAGGACGACTTCCCCAGTTACGTGCGGGGCCTGGACTTCGCCCCCGACGGCAGCTATTTCGCGGTCGTCACGACCGGCGGCCCCCTGGCCGCCCCGAAGATGTGTGACACCACCGCACGCTTCGAGACCCACGCAGGCGGCGAGGTGGACCCGACGTGGGTGAACCACACCGGAGGGGATTCCCTCTACGCGGTGGCCGCTACTGGGGCGGCCGTCTACGTGGGCGGTCACCAGCGCTGGCTGAACAATCCTCGCGGCAGGGATTCGGCGGGGCCCGGGGCCGTGGAACGGCCAGGAATCGGAGCGATCCACCCTCGCACCGGCAAGGCTCTCGCGTGGAATCCGACAAGGGAGCGAGGAATCGGTGTCAAGGCATTCCTGGCGCATCGCGGCGGATTACTCGTTGGAAGCGACACAACCCAGCTCGGTCACGAGTACCATGCCCGAGTCGGCATGTTTCCGTTGCCGATCACTCCCGATTCTTAGTGATTCGCTCGCTCACAGCGTCCCTCTGCTTGGAGAGCAGGACGTAACTGGCCACTCCGCTGACCAGGAACGCGGCGACCAACAAGATTAGGGGCTGGTGCAGGCCGAGGATATAGAGCACCCCCAGGCTCACGGCCAGTAGACCGACCCGGGACGCGGTGTATACGAAGACGGGATGCACACGTCAAGGCTACGTCACCCCGCTCGCTCAAGCACAGTTACGAGGGTGCGGCGGGCACTCTTCGCATCCGGCGCGAGCGCTGCTACTGTGCCCAAGAGACCAGTTTTGTAAAGAAACACCCACGAGAGTCTCAAAGAGGCTCTATCATATAACAATCGGGCAGTCAGTCGATAACAACCCGTGATCTTTGTTGAAAACCACGGATAAATCAGGCTTCGCTCGGCACACTGGTTACCTGTCCGCCCGCTGGCAGGAAGCGGGATGCGAGGGGGAGAGATTGTGGAGAGTAGCAGCGAGCGTCTGCTGACGCCCGGAGAGGTTGCCGCCCTCTTTCGGGTCGACCCAAAAACGGTTACACGCTGGGCCGCGGCAGGCCGCATCAGCAGCATCCGTACCCCCGGAGGGCATCGGCGTTTCCGTGAGTCGGAAGTGCACGCCCTTCTGCGCGGAGAGGACGTTTTGACGGCCGAACGGCCGGCAGGCGAGTCCCCGCGCGTTTGACGACTTATGCCGTCACACCTCGGTGATCCTGCGCGCCTTACCCGGAAGCCGCAGGGTCACCGTGGAGTCGTGATCGCCACGCTCCGCGTCGCGATGGTGACCTCCCCCGTCACCCGTCCGCATGTCTCCCCCCGGATCACCGCCCCACACGGACCTGAGAGTCCACGAGCACACTCCCTCCGCCGACCTGAGAGTCCGCGAGGCACCCCCCATCCGGCCTGAAGTCCGCGTGCGTCCCCCGCCGACCCGAGGCCCGCGCCCCCCCACCGGCCTGAGACCTGGACCGGACGGAAATCCGGACCGATCACCCAAGGTCCGCGCCCCCGCCGGTCTGAGAGCGTCTGAGCACCCTCACGGCTCCACGTCGGCTCTAGCTGTCCTGCTCCGCTTTGAAGGCCAGGAACTCCCGCTCCAACTCGTCGTTCTCCTCCAGCCAGCGCCGGCGGCGCTCGGCCGATTCCTCCTCCGTGAGCGACTCGGGTAGCCAGCGGTCGTAGTCGGGATCCCCCGGGGAGATCTCCACGTACGCGTTGCCGATCAGACGCCCGTCATCGCTGGACAGGCTCTGTGGCACCCGCAGAGTCCCGTCAGCGAGCCGGATGACGTACATCCCAGATCACCTAGATTCCGTAGCGCCGGTTGAAGAACAACATGACGTTGAGCGCCATCCGCGTGTCGCCGCCCAGCATGTCCACCAGGGCCGGGCGTTGCCGGGAGACGATGGCGGCGAAGGCGTCGGCGAAGAACTCCTTGCGGCCCAGGTCACCCGGTTGCAGATGGAATCCCGAGGCCAGCACGGGGACGCACTGCGCATAGAGCGCGGCGAACTCCGGAGAGTCCGAGACCCAGTCTCCGTGGGGGGCGTCCACGTCGTCGAGGGCATGTCCGACCTCGTGCATCATGACGTCGGGAGTGGGTGAGGGCCGGTCTCCCACCACGATCTTGCGGTCGCCGTACGCTCCGGCGCAGATGTCCCAGGTCGCCCGCCCCGAGGGCAGCGGCGCACCGCGCAGATAACCCATGTCGTCCAGGTCGGGCACCCCTCCGATGCCGACGTAGATGCCCTTGAGGCCGTCGGCCAGCTTGGCCTTCAGCCCGTCCGGCAGCCTGGCGAGGCTCTCCACGGCCCGTACGACCTCGGGGGGCGGCAACTCCTGCCTGGAGTCCCACTGGCGGTGCAGGATCTGCTCGAGGGGCCCGCAATGGCGCAGGCCGTCGCCGAGGTAGGGGGTGTCCGGGGCGTTGGGCTGGGCCCTGGGCCTCTCGTCCTCCAGCTCGAAGTCCTGCCAGGTGTATTGCGGGCGGTCGACCACCGGCGCCGTGACCGTTCCCATGCGCCGCTCGGGCTCGCGGGGAACCTCACGCGGCGCCTCTCTCACGGCGCTCTCCGCACGCTGGGACTGCCCTCGCTGCCACCACCGCCGTCGATGGCGGCCCTTGTCGCCCGAACCCGAATGTGCCATCACACCTCCCGCGGAAGCGGTTATGAGTTCTACGGTACGACCTGGATCTTCGTCAGTCATCAGGAACGGGAGGCTGGACCGCACCCTGGCTCACAATGGCTTACAGTTCGGGCATGCCCCTGCTTGTCGGCCTGGCGCTAATCGCCTTCTGGCTTTACTGCTTGTTCGACGTCATCACCACGCCGGACGAGGAGTCAAGGAACCTTCCCAAACTCCTCTGGGTAATCATCGTGGTGCTGTTGATACCGGTCGGTGGCCTGTTCTGGCTGCTGCTCGGCCGTCCGACCGGACCCCAGGCGCCTCGCTCGCTCTTCTCCGACGACCAGCAACCCCAGCGTCCCGAGGCCCCGAAGGGCCCCGACGACGACCCCGACTTCCTCAAGGACCTCGAACGACGGCTGCGCGACGAGGACTAGCGACCCGGCACTCGACCCCGCCGGGCGAACCGGTCCCGGCGGGAACCGGTCGGCCGACGTTCGAGGACGACCGCCGGGAAACCTCCATGAAGACAGCCGCCGGGAAACCTCCGTACGGAAACCCGATCCGTACGGAGGCCCGTGGAGAGGTCCGTCAGGGGACCTCGGCGTAGGAGTGCAGCCCCCCGAGGAAGATGTTCACGCCGACGAGGTTGAACAGCAGGCAGCCGAAGGCGATGAGCTGCACGATCATGGCAGCCTTGCCCTTCCAGCCCGCGGTGGCCCGGGCGTGCAGATAGGCGGCGTAGGCGATCCAGGTGATGAACGCCCAGATCTCCTTGGGGTCCCAGCCCCAGTAACGGCCCCACGCCTTGTCCGCCCAGAGCGCGCCGGCGATGACGGCGAAGGTCCAGATCGGGAAGCCGATCACGATGGCCCGGTGTGCGACCCGCTCCAGGTCCTGCCGGGACGGCAGGCGGACCGCGGTGTCCTTCCTGACCATGAAAAGGATGCCGGAGACGCCCGCCACGATGAACAGGCCGCTGGCGATGATCGCCGCCGTCACGTGGATCGCGACCCAGTAGGAGTTCAGCGCGGGCACCACGGGCCCCGCCTGCACATGCAGGTACAGGACGGCGAAGCCGAGTCCGAGAGCGGCGGCGACCGTGACGAACGCGCCCAGGAAGCGGACCCGGTAGCGGAGGTGCATGAACAGGAACGCGCTCACCGCCGTGAAGCACATCGCGACCACGAACTCGTACATGTTGCCCCACGGCCACCGGTCCACGGCCAGGCCGCGGGTCAGGATGGACGCGAGGTTCCCGGCCCAGCCGAGCCAGGTCAGCCCGACCGCGATCGGACCCGCCCACACCGTCCAGGCGGGAGGCGTCTTCTCCGTACGGTCCCCGCCCCCGCCGGAGGCGGAGGCTGGGACGGGCGAGGCAGACGAGGCAGACGAGCCGGACGAGGCCGCGCCGCCGACCGTGGCGAGCACGGGTTCGGACGTGGATGGGGATTCGACCTGCGTCTGGGTCTGGCCGAAAGCCAGATTCAGGGCATAGCCAATCATTGCGAAGATGTAGAGCAGCACCGTCGCCAAGATGAGCTGATCGCTCAGCGTGGCGAGGCCGGCATCGACCTCAGCGGGCATCCTTCACTCCTGGGTTCAAAGCGGAGACGATCTCGGCGAACTCCTCGCTGAAATCGCCACCTTCGGTACGCGTGAGACCGCCCACCTCGACATGACGGAGGCCGTCTTCGTGACGATTCTTCGTGGACGGCCCGGACTCGCTCCGTCCCTCCGCCTCTTCCTGCTCTCCCGGTCCCGGTCCGGTCGCCCGGGTGACGTCCTGGATCCGCACCCACACCCTGCGGCGGCGGACGGTCAGGGTCAGCACGAGGCCGCCGACGATCAGGATCGCGGCCAGGAACGCGGGCGTGCGTCCCGGGTCGTGGGTGATCTGCAGGGCGATCCACTCCTTGAGCCCGGTGAACTCGATCGAGCCCATGCCGTTCGGCAGGACGAGACTCTTGCCCACGGCCAGTGGATCCGCCTTCATGACCAGCGGCTTCATCTTCTTGAGAATCGCCGGCTCGATCTCGTAGACCGACTGCGGCCGGCCGTTCTTCAGGCCCAGGTCACCGGCGAACGAGCCGTACACCTGGGCGAGCGGGTTGGCGGCGCCGGGGAAGACCGACACCCATTCCTTGCCCATCGGGACGGCGGTCGGCAGGAAGGCGACCAGGAAGCCGAGCTGTTCCGGCTGGGCGTCCGGGACCTTGATCACGCATTCGGAGGCGAAGGTGGACGGCTGGGCGACCAGGCAGGGCACCGGCCCGTCGAAGGCGACCTGGCCCTTGCCGTCGGTGACCTTGAAGGTGGGCGCGTAGCCGTGGTCGATCAGGTAGCTCAGCGTGCCGTTGACGTTCAGCGGCTCGTTGACCTTGAGGGAGTAGTCGTGCTCGGGCGCCCCCGGGGCGTCGGTGACCTTGAGCTTGGCCGAGAAGTCCAGGGGCTGCCCGCTCCGCTCGCCCGTCGCGACGTAGGTGGCCTGGAAGTCCTGAAGGGTGAAGGAGAACGGCTCCAGCGACTCGGCGTTCACCCGCTGGCCGGGCATGTAGCGGTCGTAGGCCGCGACCGTGTTGGCGAATCCCTCGCCCTCCACGATCAGCACGTTGCCCCGGTAGCCGTACAGCGAGCCCGCCCCGACCGCGAGCAGCAGGCCGAGCAGGGCGATGTGGAACACCAGGTTGCCGGTCTCGCGCAGGAAGCCCTTCTCCGCCGCGACCCAGTCGGGCCCCGTGGTCACCCGGAACCGCTTCGCGCGCAACCGCGCCGCCGCCTCCTCGATGGTCAGGGCACCTTCGAACGAGGCATGGTGCGGCAGCCGGGTCAGGTTGCGCGGCGCCGCCGGCGGCTTCTTGCGCACCTCGCGCAGGTGAACCATAGTGCGCGGGACCAGACAGCCGATCAGCGACAGGAACAGCAGCAGGTAGATCGCGGCGAACCACGGCGCCCTGACCGCGTCGAACAGCCAGAACCTGTCCAGCCATTCGGCGAGCCGGGGGCTGTCGGTGAAATACTGCGCGACCTTCGCGTCGGAGATGCCGCGCTGCGGCCAGAGCGATCCGGGGATCGAGGCCAGGGCGAACAGGAACAGCAGGATCAGCGCGGTCCGCATCGAGGTGAGCGTCCGCCAGAACCAGCGGGCCCAGCCCACGACGCCCAGCCCCGCGGGCCGTACCTCGCGCTTCTTCTCGTTCTCGGCGGGAGTGTCCTCCACCACCGTGCCGGTCGCAGCGGCCGGGCCGGTCGCCTGGTCGGGATTGGCTTCGCTCACCGCTCGCTCTTTCGCCGTCGGCTCGACGTGCTCCATCAGATCACCGGCTCGAATCCGCCGATCCACACCTGCATCGTCGCGACGAGCTCCTCCCAGAGCCCGGTGACGAGCAGCAGGCCGACGGCGACCAGCATGAGACCGCCTGCCCGTGTGATCAGCTGTGAGTGCTTACGCACCGCCTTGAACGTCTCCAGCGCCTTGCGGTAGGCCAGTCCGGCCGCCACGAACGGCAGGCCGAGGCCGAGCGCGTAGGCGAAGGCGAGCAGCGCGCCGCGCCCGGCGCTGCCCTCGGTCATTCCGAGAGTGAGCACGACCCCGAGAGTGGGGCCGATGCAGGGGGTCCAGCCGAGGCCGAAGACCAGGCCGAGCAGCGGCGCTCCGGCGAGACCCGCGGCCGGAAGCCGGTGGATGCGGAAGTCACGCTGCAGGCCGGGGATGACACCCATGAAGGCCAGACCCAGCACGATCGTGAGCGCGCCGAGCACCCGCTTGATGATGTCCGCGTTGTCGAACAGCGCCGCGCCGAGCCCGCCGAAGAGTGCCCCGCCCACCACGAACACCGCGGCGAAACCCAGGACGAACAGCACGATGCCCGCGACCATGCGCCCCCGCTTGGGGTCGGCGCTCATTCCGGTCACGTACGACAGGTAGCCGGGGACCAGCGGCAGCACGCACGGGGACAGGAACGACACCAGACCCGCCGCGACCGCGATCGGCAGTGCCAGCGCGAGCGATCCGCCCGCCACCAGGCCGGCCAGATCAACGCTCATCGGAGGCCCACCGCCGCCTCGGGCTACTTCTCATCGCCGACCTTGGCGACCGCGTCGAAGAGGTCGGTGTATTTGACCGCGCCGAGAGCCCTCGCCGCGATCCGTCCCTGGCGGTCGATGATCAGCGTGGAGGGAATGGCCGCGGGAGGAACCGTGCCCTGGAAGGAGAGCGCGACCTTGCCCGGCTGGTCGAAGATGCTCGGGTAGCCGGTCGCCTGGCTGCGCTCGAAGGCGAGTGCCTCGGCCTTGCGGTCCTTGAAGTCGATGCCGAGAAACTCGACGCCGTCGGCCTTGGTCTTGGCCGCGATGTCCTTGAGCACCGGAGCCTCGGCCCGGCAGGGCGCGCACCACGACGCCCAGAAGTTCAGCACCACGACCTTGCCCTTGTGCGCGGCGAGTGTCGCGGCGTCTCCCGTCAGGGTCTCCCCCTCGACGGCAGGGGCGACCTTGCGGTCGGCTGCCTCGAACAGGGTGATCTTGCCGTCACCGGCCACGAAGCGGGTGTCCCCGGTCTGCGGCTGTGATCCCTGGTTGCCGGCGCATCCGGTCACGGCGAGGAGCAGCGCAGCCGCAGCGGCGGCGGCAGCGGAGTTTGCGCGCATCAGAGGCCAGAATCTCCCTGTACTACAACCGGTAGAGCATTCACTCTATCGGCGGGGTCACGCGCCCGGGACAGTGGGGCGCTTGACGAGCGCAGCCGCGGGTTCGCTGTATCCCACGCTGATCAGCCGGTCTCCCTCGAAGGAGAAACTGGTGAGGCTGGCGAGGCCGCACTGCCTGCGGCGGGGGTCGTGAGGGAGCCGCCTGCCCTCGGCTGCGAGCCGGATGACCCAGATCGGGAGCTGGTGGCTGACCAGGATCGCCTCGTGACCGCGCGCCGTTTCACGCGCGGTGTCGATCGCACCCCTCATCCGCTTGACGATGTCCGCGTACGGCTCTCCCCAGGAGGGGCGGAGCGGGTTCCACATGTGGCGGTAGTGCCGCGGGCTGCGAAAGAGCGCCTCACCCTTGCCGACCGGGACACCCTCGAAGATGTTCAACGCCTCGATGAGCCTGTCGTCGATCGTGACGTCCAGGTGGAAGGTCGAGGCGAACGGGGCCGCTGTCTCCTGTGCCCGCTCAAGCGGGGAGCAGAACAGGGCGGTGACGTCGCGTCCGGCGACCGACTTGGCCACCGTTTCGGCCATCTGTCTGCCGTTCTCTGACAGGTGGTATCCGGGCAGTCTGCCGTACAGGACGTTAGCGGGGTTGTGCACCTCACCGTGACGCAGGAGGTGGACGACGGTGGTCTCAGCCATGGTGTCCGTCAGCCTACCCACAGGTAGAAGCGATGGCTCGTGCAGGTGTGCCACTCCGGCCACTCCAGCCACTTCGCGCGGACGGACCGGGCTCGCGGGCGGTCGCTTCCGCCGCTCCACCCCCTCTGGCCACCGGCGGCACGCGGGGTCACCAGGAAGATCACCAACGACACATGGAGCCACCGGGTGACGATCTCAGCGATCGACCTCGGCGGTCCATCTCGGCGGCCGACCTCGGCGGTCCATTTCAGTAGTCGACCTCGGCGGTCGATCTCAGCGGTCGACGGAGGCGATCCTCAGCGCGTCGACGGCCGCGCGGATCGCCGGGCGGCGGGCCGCGTCACTCCGCCAGAGCGCGTAGATCCTGCGGCTCGGGCGCGGCAGGATCGGGACGACCCTCGCTCCCTCGGGAACGAAGTCACGGCCCAGCCGGGGGATGATCGCGCATCCCTGCCCGGCCGCGACGAGGGCCATCTGGGTCGCGTATTCGTCCACCATGCAGGTGATGACCGGCTCCAACTCGGCCGAGCGCAGGGTGTAGACCAGCCAGTCCCTGCAGACCGTGCCGGGTGTGGAGCTGATCCATCGCTCCGTGGACAGTTCGGCCAGCGCGATCTCGGACCGGCCCGCCAGCGGATGGGACGCGGGCACGACCACGTCGGCGATGTCGTCGAAGAGCGTCGCCCGGGACAATCCCTCGGGGATGGCCACCGGACGGTTCATCCAGTCCTGGATCACCGCGAGGTCGATCTCACCCCTGGCCACCTCGCGGACCAGCCGCTCGGGCTCCCGTTCGTAGAGCTGGAGGTGGAGGTCGGGGTGGCGCTCGCCGAGGTGCACCAGTGCGCCGGGCATCAGCCCCCGGGCCGCCGTGGGGAAGGCTCCGAGGCTCAGCCGTCCGACGACCTCCCCGCGCAACGCCTCGAAGTCGGCCTCCGCGGTCTCCACCAGCGCGAGGATGCGCTCGGCGTGGTCGGCGAGCAACCCGGCCGCGTCGGTCAGCCGCACGCCGCGCCCGTTGCGTTCCAGCAGCGTCGCGCCGATCTCCCGCTCCAGCTTGGCGAGTTGCTGGGAGACCGCGGACGGCGTCACCATGAGCGCGTCGGCCGCCGCGCCCACCGATCCGTAGACGGACACCGCGTGAAGCGCCTTGAGGCGGTTGAGATCCAACATGTAAGCGATTCTAAACGGACAGAGCAAGAAAGTCTTGCTTGTGCTGAATTATCAGTGCAAATGATGATGAAGGATGCGAATCCGGCATCTCTTCCTCGCCATCGGCCTCGCCGCCATCTGGGGTTTCAACTTCGTGGTCATGGAAGTGGGGCTCCGGCACTTCCCGCCCCTGTTCTACGTGGCGCTCCGGTTCGCCTTGGCCGCGTTCCCCGCGCTGCTGTTCGTCGGAGGTCCGGGCGTGCCCTGGAAGCGGGTGTTCGTCGCCGGGGCCACCCTCGGCGTCGGGCAGTACAGTCTGCTGCTCCTGGGCATGCGGGCGGGCATGCCCGCCGGACTGAGCTCGCTCGTCGTCCAGGTCCAGGCGGTCTTCACCGTGATCCTCGCGGTCGTCCTGCTCAAGGAGCGGATCACCGTCCGGCGGATCACTGGCATGGGGGTGGCGTTCGCCGGACTGGCACTGATCGCCGCGGAGCTGAGCGGCGGCCCGATCGGAGCCTTCCTGCTGGTCGTCGGCTCGGCGCTCTGCTGGGGCGCGGGAAACATCGCGGTCAGGAAGGCCGCGCCTCCAAGCTCGCTCCGCTTCATGGTCTGGATGAGCGCGGTGGCGGCCGTGCCCATGATGGGCCTTTCCCTGCTGGTCGAAGGGGTTCCTCACCTGGAGTTCTCGATAGAGGGCACCCTGTCGGTCCTCTACGTCGCACTGATCTCCACCCTCGGCGGCTTCGGCATCTGGGGCTTCCTCCTCCAGCGCTACGACGCCTCGATCGTCGCCCCCTACGCCCTGCTCGTCCCCATCTTCGGCATGTCCTCGGCCGCCCTCGTCCTCGGCGAGCCGATCTCCCCCGCCCAGCTCGCCGCCGGGGCATTGATCCTCTCCGGCGTCCTATACGCCGGTACCCGCCCCCGCCGTGCGATTCGCACCGTCCAGGCTTCTCCTCCGCACGCCAACGATGGAGCAGGGAAGAACGAATCGAGAGCGACAGAGATGATCTGAATGAACACACCGAGCGACAGGGGCGTCGTTACGGTGAACGATGTGAGTGACGCATTCGACCACTGGCCTGCTCCACCCCCGCAGGGATGGACCGCCGATGACCTCGACCGCCTTCCGGCGGGGGGGCCGAACGGTGAGCCCGACTTCTTCGAGCGCGTCGAACTGATCGACGGAGCACTTGTCTTCGCCGCTTCCCAGACACGGTTCCACCAGCGGGTTCTCGCCGGTCTCACGGTCGGCCTGAAAACCCATGCTCCCGAGCACGTCGCCGCCGTCAACCGGATGGACGTCAAGCTCGGACACAGGATGCGGCCCTGCCCCGACGTGCTCGTCGTCGACAAGGTGGCCGCCGATGACGACGACCGCGCCTTCTACACTCCGGACGAAGTGCACCTCGTCGTGGAGGTGGTCTCACCCGAGTCCGAGGACCGCGATCGCAAGACCAAGCCGTCGCGCTACGCCGAGGCCGGCATCACCCACTTCTGGCGGGTGGAGAACAACGACGGCTCTCCCGTCGTCTACGTCTACGAACTCGACCCCGCCACCCGTGTGTACGGCCTCACAGGTATCCACCACGAGCGGCTGACCGTCCCAGTCCCCTTCCCCCTCGACATCGGGCTCGGCAACCTGCCCCGGTAAGTGGACAGGTCACCGAAGAACAACTGAGCCCTGGGGATGGACGGGTTGCCCCGTTAGGAGGCTTGGGCGGCGGCCTTGGCGGCGAGGGGGAGGGCGTCGGCGATGCGGGACAGAGCGTCGTCGTCGTGGGCGGCGGACAGGAACCAGGCCTCGTAGGCCGACGGCGGCAGGTAGACGCCCTGGTCGAGCATCGCGTGGAAGAACGCCCTGTGGGCGGTGACGTTCTGCTTCTGGGCCCCGGCGAAGTCGGTGACCTGGTCCTCGGTGAAGAAGATGGAGAACAGGCTGCCCGCGCGCTGCAGGCGGTGCGGCACACCCGCGGCGGCCAGGGAGTCGGCGACGGCGCGGCCGATGATCAGGGCCGCGGCGTCGACCCGGTCGTAGACCCCCTCGTCGCAGGCGCGCAGGGTGGCGAGGCCGGCGGCGCAGGCCAGCGGGTTACCGGAGAGGGTGCCCGCCTGGTAGACCGGCCCCTCGGGGGCGAGATGGGCCATGACATCGGCGCGCCCGCCGAACGCGGCGGCGGGCAGGCCGCCGCCCATGACCTTGCCGAAGGTCATCAGGTCGGCGTCGACCGGATCCAGCCCGTACCAGCCGGACTCCGACACCCGGAAACCGGTGAGCACCTCATCGATGATCAGCAGGGCTCCGTGCGCGGTGCAGAGTTCGCGCAGCTTGGCGTTGAAACCGTCCAGCGGCGGGACGACGCCCATGTTGGCGGGGCACGCCTCGGTGATCACACAAGCGATCTCGGGACCGAAGGTCTGGAACGCCTCGGTCACCGCCTCGATCGAGTTGTAGGGCAGCACCAGGGTGTCGGCGGCGGAGGCGCCGGTCACGCCGGGGGTGTCGGGCAGGCCGAAGGTGACCACTCCGGATCCGGCCGCGGCAAGCAGGGCGTCCACGTGGCCGTGGTAGCAGCCCGCGAACTTGACGATCTTGGATCGGCCGGTGAAGCCGCGTGCCAGCCGTACCGCGGACATGGTGGCCTCGGTGCCCGAGCTGACCAGACGCACCTTCTCCACCGGGTCCACCAGGGCGACGATCTCCTCCGCGAGCTCGACCTCACCGGGCGTCGCCGTACCGAACGAGGTGCCGTCCCTCAGCGCCTCCTCCAGCGCCTCGATCACGGCCGGGTGCCGGTGCCCGAGGATCATGGGGCCCCAGGAGCAGACCAGGTCCACGTAGCGGTTGCCGTCCACATCGGTGATGTAGGGCCCCTGTCCCGAGACCATGAAGCGAGGCGTGCCACCGACGGCGCCGAAGGCCCGGACCGGAGAGTTGACACCTCCCGGAACGATCTCACGCGCGCGGGCGAACAGGTCCTCGGAGTTCTTAGTACGGCTCACGCCCCCCAGCGTAGTCACGAGGGCGGCCGACCCATTCCACGGGCGAGTGCGGCAAGGCAGCCGTCACCCGGAGGAAAGACTCAGTCCTTCGTCCGTTCACCTTCGTACCGGCCGGGATGCTCCCCATCGCGAGAGCGCTCGCCGCCACGTCTGTTCGTCTTCGTACCGGCCGGGACGCTCCTCGTCACGAGAACGCTCACCACCGCGCGGTCGGCCGGCTCTACGGGGACAGCCGACTCGCTCTGCGGGGACGCTCACCGGCGCGCGGTCGGCCGGCGCCTACTCGCAGGTGTCGGCGAGCCAGTCGAGGACGCGGAGCGGATCCGGCAGCGGGCGGCCGTCCGGGGGACGCAGCCATGAGCCGGGCCGGCCGGTCGGCAGGATCGAGGGCGGGGCGAGGACGTAGCTGTCGCGGCAGTGCCAGCGCAGGCCGGGCATCTCCTCGATGGTCGAGGGGCCGAAGTCGAGGGCACAGGACCACCACTCGTCCTCGTCCTCGGAGGCGTTGCGGGTGGCCACGTAGAAAAGGATCCGGTCGCCGCCGTCGGCGACCGGACCTGATACGGCTCCGGCGGAGTCCATGTTCGCGAGGGCGGTGCGCCCCGCGGCGAGCGGTACGTCGAAGACATCGAAGACCCGGCCCGTGGGGAGGATCACATTCGCCTCGGGCTCGCGCTGCCACCAGTGGGTGAGCTGGGTGGGGTCGGTGGTGGCCTGCATCTGCCAGGCCCGCGAGAGCGGGTGCGCGCCCGGGTCGGGACAGCCGATGCGATCGCACGAGCAGGAGCGGGAACCGCCCCGAAGCGGCCGTGCGCCGGGACAGCTCGCCCAGCCCAGCGCGGCATACTCCAGAACAGAATTGATCATCTGCTTTGGATGAGCATGCCGTCTACTTCGACGAACCAGCGGTACCCCCACCATTGTGTCCTCCGTCATCCGCGCATCCCGCGTGCACCCGGGTGCGAAGACATATCCACATGCTGGTTAATAAGGGACGTCAAACGCCCAGGGTTCACGTCACCTGGGACACATCCGCACCGGTTCTCGCACTCTAACGCACGGACCACATAAGCAGACGGTAAACCCCCTGTTCTCAGCATGTGCCGCACATCTCACCTCAGTTTTCGAGCCACCTCCGTCGCCCAGTAGGTGAGGATCATGTCCGCTCCGGCACGGCGGATGGCAATCAGTGACTCCATGATCACTCGATCCCGGTCGACCCAGCCGTTCGCCGCCGCGGCCTCGACCATCGCGTACTCCCCGCTGACCTGGTAGGCGGCCACCGGCACGTCCACCAGGTCACGCACCTGGCGCAGGATGTCGAGGTAGGCCAGCGCGGGCTTGACCATCACGGCGTCGGCGCCCTCGTCGAGGTCCAGCCGGACCTCGCGCAGCGCCTCTCCAACCGGCCCCGCCCCGTCCTGCTGGTAGGCGTTGCGGTCGCCGAACTGCGGCGCGCACTCGGCGGCCTCGCGGAAGGGGCCGTAGAACGCCGAGGCGTATTTGGCGGAGTAGGCGAGGATCGGGATCTGCTCGAAGCCGTCGCCGTCCAGCGCCGCACGGATCGCGGCGACCTGACCGTCCATCATGCCGCTGGGCGCGATGACCTGCGATCCCGCTCGGGCCTGAGCCACCGCGGCGGCCGCGTAGCGCTCCAGGGTGGCGTCGTTGTCGACCTCGCCGCCGGGCGTCAGGATGCCGCAGTGCCCGTGGTCGGTGAACTCGTCCAGGCAGGTGTCGGTCATCACGACCAGCGTGTCACCCACGTCGGCGACGAGGTCGGCGACGGCCTGCTGGACGATCCCCTTCGGATCGTCGGCCGCCGACCCGCGACCGTCCTTCACCGCGGGGATGCCGAACAGTATCAACCCGCCGACCCCCGCCTCGGCCGCCTCGTGAGCGGCCTTGCGCAGCGAGTCGCGGGTGTGCTGGAACACCCCGGGCATCGAGCCGATCGGGCTCGGCTCGCCGATGCCCTCCTTCACGAACATGGGCAGCACCAGCTCCGCCGGGTGCAATCGGGTGCCGGCGACCATCCGGCGCATCGATGCCGTACGACGGAGTCTGCGGGGCCGTACGGCAGGGAACTGTGCGGTCATGGTGTCTCCCCCTTCCCCCGGCCGGTAGGGGACTGCGGGCCGGAGGACCTCGGTGTCTGTTCCGGTGCGCCGCTTCCGAGGCGGCCACCGTTCGACGCGACGCGTCGCCCAACGTTGCTCCACCGCTCGACGCGGCGAGCCGTCCAACGTGCTCCACCGTTCAGTGCGGCGAGCCCTCCAATGTGCCTAACCGTTCAGTTCGAACCGTCCATCGTGGTGCACCGTCCGGCGCGACGAGCCGTCGAACGTGACTCGCCGTCCACGGCGGCTCGTGACGTCGTGGACGCCTCGTCCGCCGCCGCCGCTCTCGGCGGCCATCACACCAAGGTTACTTGGCGCGGCGCCGGGCTCCCCGCCGGGTCTGCGAGGGCCTGCGGGGAAGATCTCCGGCCGTGACCGCGGCCTGGCGCTGCTTCGCACCATACTCGGCCAGCGCGGCGGCGAGTGCGGAAGCCGATGGTTTGTCGGACATCACGTCGACGCGGAGCCCGAACTCCTCGGCCGTCTTGGCGGTCTGCGGGCCGATCACGGCGATGACCGTGACGTTGTGCGGCTTGCCCGCGATGCCCACCAGGTTGCGGACGGTGCTCGACGAGGTGAACAGCACCGCGTCGAATCCGCCGCCCTTGATGGCCTCACGGGTCGGGGCGGGCGGCGGCGCGGCGCGGACGGTCCGGTAGGCGGTCACGTCGTCGCACTCCCAGCCGAGCTCGGTCAGCCCGGCGACCAGCGTCTCGGTCGCGATGTCGGCGCGCGGCAGCAGCACCCGGTTGATCGGGTCGAGCATCGAGTCGTACGGGGGCCACTCGGCCAGCAGGCCCTCCGACGACTGCTCGCCAGACGGCGTCAGGTCGGGCTTCACACCGAACTGCACCAGTGCCTGCGCGGTGCTCTCGCCCACGGCGGCGACCTTGAGCCCGGCGAACGCGCGGGCGTCCAGGCCGTACTCCTCGAACTTCTCGCGCACGGCCTTCACCGCGTTCGCGCTGGTGAACGCCACCCACTCGTAGCGTCCCGTGACCAGGCCCTTGATCGCCCTGTCCATCTGCTGCGGGGTGCGCGGCGGCTCGACGGAGATCGTGGGGACCTCCTCGGGCACCGCGCCGTAGGACCGCAGCTGCTCGACCAGGCTGGCCGACTGCTCCTTGGTCCTGGGCACGAGCACCCGCCAGCCGAACAGCGGCTTGGTCTCGAACCACGAGAGCCTGTCGCGCATGGCGACGGCCTCGCCGACGACGATCAGTGCCGGCTCCGTCATCCCGGCGTGCTTGAGGTCGGGCCCCACCCTGCCGAGGGTCGTCACCACGGTGTACTGCTCGGTGGTGGTGCCCGCGCTGCTGATCGCGACGGGCGTCGAGTCGGGACGGCCCGCGGCGATCAGTGCCTTGCCGATCACGACGGCCTCGGAGATGCCGTTGTAGATGACCAGGGTGCCCTCACCGGCGGCGTAGGCGGACCAGTCGTCGATCTGGGTCGCGTCCACGACCCGGAACTCCGGCACCGACACCGCCGCGGGGATACCGGCGTAGGTGAGCACCGCCGTCGCCGGGGTCACTCCGGGAACGACCTCGAAGTCCACCTCCGCCTTGGCGCAGGCCGCGACCTCCTCGGTGATCGAGGAGAAGAACATCGGGTCACCCGGGCACAGCCGTATGACGCCGCTGCCGGCCTTGGCCGCCGCGACGATCTTCGGCGAGACGGCTCCCTCCTCCGCGGCATCGATGATCTCGACGTTCTCACGGCAGTGACGCAGCAGCGAGCCGTACGCCTCCTGGTCGAGGATGACGACGTCCGCCCTGGAGAGCAGGTCTGCGCCACGTAACGTGAGCAGACCTTCGTCACCGGGACCCGCGCCCACGAAGGCGACAAACCCGGCCGGGCGCTCGAAAGTGGTACTTCCGGAGCTCAATGTGCTCGCTCCCCTATCAACGTGCCAGCCCCTTCGGCGATCATCTCGGCCGCGAGGTCGCGGCCCAGATCCATGGGCGCCGAACAGGTCCCGGCGGTGGACTTGCGCACCGCACGCTTGCCGTCGACGGCGACGACAGCGGCGGTCAGAATCAATTCTTGCCCGTGATCGGCCGAGTACGCACCCACCGGAGCCGCGCACCCCGCTTCCAGGGCGTTGAGCACCGCGCGCTCGGCGGTCACCGCGGCGCGGGTCCTGGCGTCGTCGAGCACGCTCAGAAGGTCGATGAGGTCGGCCCTGTCGGACCTGCACTCCACGGCCAGCGCGCCCTGCCCGGGGGCGGGGAGCATCTCCTCCACCTCGAAAATCTGGGAGATCTCGGCCTCACGGCCCAGTCGTCCGAGCCCGGCGGCCGCCAGCACGACGCCCTGCAGCTCACCGGAGGTGACCTTGCCGATCCGGGTGTCCGCGTTACCGCGGATGGAGACGTATTCCAGGTCGGGGCGGAGCACGCGGAGCTGGGCGATCCTGCGCGGGGAGCCCGTGCCGACCTTCGCGCCGGACGGCAGGTCGGCCAGCTTCGCCGTACTGATCAGGGCGTCCCTGGGGTCGTCGCGCGGCGGGATCGCCGCGATGACCACGCGCGGGTCCTGCGTGGTGGGCAGGTCCTTCAGCGAGTGGACCGCGAAGTCGATCTCGCCCTCGATCAGCTTGTCGCGCAGCGCGCTGACGAAGACGCCCGTCCCGCCGAGTTGCGTGAGGTCCGCCTTGGTCACATCGCCGAAGGTGGTGACGCCGACGAGCTCGACGGCCCGGCCGGTCAGCTCGGTGAGGCGGGCGGCGACCAGACCCGACTGGGTCCTCGCCATCAGGCTCCGCCTCGTGCCCAACCTGAGCGGAGGAGAAACGCTGTTCACAGGCCCGCCTCTCTCTTGCTCGGCTTGGTGTCGACCGTCTCGACGCGTCTCACCGCGTCTGGCACCTTCGGATCCAGGTTGAACAGCTCACGCAGTGCTTCCGCATAATGATCGCCTGCTGGGGACTCCGCGAGCTGCTTGACACGCACAGTGGGCTCATGGAGCAGTTTGTCGACCACGCGCCTGACGGTCTGGGTGACCTCGTCCCGGACGCGCCCGTCGATCTCGGGAACGCGTGAGACGAGCCGCCCCAGCTCCGCCTCGACCACCTGCGCCGCCTTGCTCCGCAGCGCGACCACCGTGGGGGTCACGCGGGCCGCGCGCTCGGCCGACAGGTAGGCGGAGACCTCGTCGGCGACGATCCCGCGCACCGCGGTGACCGCCTCGGCGAGCCCGCCGTCGTCGGTGGCGGCGACGATCGCGCCGTCCTGCATCGACTCCAGGTTGATGAGGGTCACGCCCGGGAGCCGCCGTACGGCGGGGTCCACGTCATGCGGCAGGGCGAGGTCCAGCAGGAACATCGCCCTGGGCGTCAGCATGTCGGGGGTGATGACCACGTCGGTGGCGCCGGTGCAGGAGATGACCAGGTCGGCCTCGGCCAGCTCCGCCGTCAGATCGCCGAACTCGGCGGCCCGGCCGCCGACCGTCTGCGCCAGCCGTACGGCGCGGTCGTGGGTCCGGTTGATCACCACGATGTCGGTGACGCCGGTCCGCTGCAGGGTCGCGGCCGTCAGGGCGCTCATCGAGCCCGCGCCGACCACCAGGGCCCGCTTGCCCTGGATCGGGCCGAGGGCGCGTTCGGCGAGGGTGAGCCCCACGCCGACCAGCGAGGCGCCCGCCCGGTCGATGCCGGTCTCGGTGTGGGAGCGCTTGCCCACCCGCAGTGACTGCTGGACGAGCTCGTTGAGCGTCGAGCCGACCGTGCCCTCTTCCTGGGCGAGCCTGAGCGCCGAACGCACCTGGCCGAGGATCTGCCCCTCGCCCACGACCATCGAGTCCAGGCCGGAACCGACCGAGAACAGGTGCTCGACGGCCCGGTCCTCGTAGTGCACGTAGAGATGACTCGCGAGCTGCTCCATGGGGACACCCGAATGGGTGCTGAGCAGCTGTGACACGCCGGTCACCGCGGCGTGGAACCGATCCACCTCGGCGTAGATCTCGACCCTGTTGCAGGACGAGACGACCATGGCCTCGGCGACGTGGTCGTCCTGCTGAACGTCGTGGAGCAACTTCACCAGCGCGTCACCGGAGACGGACACGCGCTCCAGCAGGGCCACCGGAGCCGTCCGGTGGCTCAGACCGACGACGAGAACGCTCATCGGCCCTCCCCCGCTCTCCGTGAACGAATGTGGTCTCTCATGCCTGCCGTGCCGGAGACTCCGACGATGTGGGAGATGCTGTGTTCACGTCCACCGGCTCGCTCGCCGTACTCGTTCACAAGTCCACCGCCTCGGGCCACTCCTCGGCCATCGCGGGCCCCCCAGTCATTCGATCCGTTTTGCGCTGCTCGTGGAACGCAAGGATCTGCAATTCAATTGATAGGTCGACTTTACGGATATCGACGCCTTCAGGCACGGCAAGTACGACAGGAGCGAAGTTCAGGATGCTGGTGACCCCCACGGCGATGACCCGCTCGGCCACCTGCTGTGCCGCCGCCGCCGGTGTCGCGAGCACCACGATCGACACTCCCCGCCGCCTGATCACGGCTTCCAGCTCGTCGATGTGCTCCACATTCAATCCCGCTATGTGGTCGCCCACCACTTCGGGGTCGGCGTCGAGGAGCGCCGCGACCCGGAATCCGCGGGAGACGAACCCGCCGTAGTTGGCGAGCGCACGCCCGAGGTTACCCACTCCGACGATGGCCACGGCCCAGTCCTGGGTCAGGCCCAGCTCGCGGGAGATCTGGTAGACGAGGTATTCGACGTCGTAGCCGACCCCGCGGGTGCCGTAGGAACCCAGATGGGAGAGGTCTTTGCGGAGTTTCGCCGAGTTGACGCCCGCGGCGACGGCGAGGTCTTCGGAGCTCACTGTCGCCAGCCCCCGTTCAGCCATGCCGTTCAGGGCTCGCAGATAGAGCGGCAGCCGGGCGACGGTCGCCTCGGGTATGCCACGTTCGCGAGCTTGGGACAGACGGCGAATCACGTGCCGAAGCTCCAGGGGGACAGGCGTCCGGCGCGACCCGGACGCGACGGATGACGAGGTGAGGCCACTGACATCCAGGTTAGTCCCTTTGTGAACCGATGCACAAAGTGAGTATGCACAACATCGGTGGCGATGCCCGTCGAGGCGCAGACCGGATCTTGATGGAGATCCCGGTCAGGTTCTCCATTCCTCCGCTGGTCAGGACGTCGGCCGATGGGCCGGCGCGCCACCTGTCACCGGTGGCCTCCCCGTTCTCCTCGGTTCGGGTCACGGCCCCGGATCGCCGGTCCGGCCCCGGGATTCGGCTACCGTGGCGGTCATGTCACCGCGAGACCATCGCATCACATTGCTCGGCAAACCCGGCTGCCACCTGTGCGACGACGCCCGGGCGGTGGTCGAGCGGGTCGCCATGGAGCTTGGCGTCCCCTGGGACGAACGCGACATCACCGCCTCCGAGGACGACCAGGCCGCCTACGGGGAGATGATCCCGGTCACCCTGATCGACGGCGTCCAGCACGACTTCTGGCGCGTGGACGAGAATCGTCTGCGCGCCGCGCTCAACGCCTGAAGACCGTCGGGAGCGGCACCACCTTGGCGGCGTTCACATCGAGCTCGATCACGTTGGTGGCGAGCACCATGGTCTGCCGCTCCCTGACAAAACGCTCCACGTGGGGCTGGCGCTGGTGCTCGGTGTAGGCGACCTCGTCGCGATAGAGCTCGTAGACGATGCGCTGGAGCGGCGCCGACTTCACCGAGTGGCAGGCGTAGATCAGCGTGTCGGGCTCGGCGCCGCGGACGGCCTCGACCGTCTCCTCGGCCAGCCGGTTGAACATCTCGCCGGTGCCGTCGATCAGGGTGAACACCGTCAGCATGCCGAAGATGCTGGGTGAGATCCGGCCGGAACCACCCGGCTGCTCGATCATTCCCCCCGGGCCCGGATACATCGCACCGGTGGAGGGCACGCCGCCGTATCCCTGCTCGGCGACCTGGCCGTAACCGCGAGAACCGCGTCCCTGTCCCTGCTCGGCGCCCTGACCGTACCCTCGGGAACCGGCGTAACCGGGCGGACCGCCGAGCCCCTGCTCCGCGGCGGGATCGTAGACGGGTGCGCCGCCGAAGGCCTGGTCGGCGGGCATGGGCTGGAGGCTGCCTGGCCGTCCGCCGGACGGGTCGGGCATGGCGAACTCGCCGGTGGCGGGCCCCACGGGCCTGCCGAACTCGCCGGTGCCCGGTCCGGCCGGTCTGCCGTACTCGCCGGTGCCCGGTCTGGCCGGTCTGCCGTACTCGCCGGTGCCCGGCCCCGCGGGCCTGCCCGCGGAGGGGCTCGCCGGCATGCCGAACTCGTTGAGCGGGACGTTGTACTCACCGGTCGCGGGGTCGGCGGACGGCATGCCGAACTGGCCGGTCGTGGGGGGGCGCTGGGTGAAGTCGTTGCCGGCGGAGGGGCCGGGAGGCGTGTCGCCGAGCGGCATGCCGTACTCGCCCGCCATGAACATCCCGGTGGCGGGACCGCCGAACCTGTCGCCGGGCGGAGGCTGCTGCTGCATCCGCGCCGCGTAGTCGACGTCCTGCTCGCCCGCGCGATACTCGGCGACCAGGTCGCCGAGGCCGGAGCGGCTGGAGGACTCCTCCGGCAGGAGGCGGCGGCCCGCGACCTGTACGTCCCGGGCCGGCTGATCGGGGGTCTGGCGGCGGGAGACCGGAGGCCGGGTCTCCCAGTCGTCCCCGTCCTCATCCTCGTCTTCGTCCTCGTAGGGCGCGAGCGGGCGGAGAACGGCGTACCAGACGGCGGCGGCTGTCACGCAGAGTAAAAGCGCGCCGAACATTCCGGGCACTTTAAAACTTACGGATCCGACGAGGGCGAGGCCCGTGGGAGCGAGCACCAGCAAGGCGTGCATGTTGTCGGCGTCGTAGTCGTCACCACCGCGCCAGCGCACGACCGCGAGCACGAGGCCGGCCAGCAGGCCGATCCCGACCACCGCATGGACCGCGAAGAGCAGATAGGACGGCGGCAGGCCCCAGTGAAGGCTCGCGGTCGGAAGCTCCTTGGTGAAGGACTTCTCCGCCAGGAGCGGATCGACCATCATGATCACCGCGGCGATGAGGGTGAAGGCCACCCCCAGAAGCCAGGAGGCGAACCTGGCCGCAGACTTCCGTGCCAGCAGCTGAACGACCCCGACGGCCAGCCACATGGGGGCCAGCAGAGATCCGGTCAGCTGGTAAATGCGGAATGTTGCCGGTCCGAATGCAAGCAGGTAACCAGCGGCGATTACCCCGAGTGACACGAAGAGCGACGCCGTTGTGACACTCCAGGCGATCAGCCAACCCTTGGGCTCACTACGGAGCCTGGCGATGAGAGCGACGGTGGCGATGGCTGCGAGCAGTGCACCGGCGAGGGCGATGACAGCGACGAGGACTTCCATGGTGTCTCCAATGCTGCCGGACATTACCCCCTAACCGGTAGCCGAACTCATAGTCGGCTCCCCGGACCGGCCCGAAACAACCGGCCCCACACCGTATCCGTCGATTACCCCCAGTCACGACGGACCCAAGTGGATTGTGGAATTACCGGTTCATTTCTAGAGTGATCGAGCACGCCGTACCCCCTTCCCCTCAGGGATACCGGATGCCAGACACGTGGCCGCTTGCCGGACCCCTCCCCGCTACTGCCGGGGTGGCCCAGCCCGTCCGCAGTAATGAGCTCGCCGTACGCGAGGACGCCTCGGATGACCTCCGGAGGCTTGTTCTGCGTGCCAAAACCGGAGACACGGAGGCATTTGGCACGCTCTATGACCGATATCTGAACCTGGTCTACCGCTACGTCTACTTCCGGGTCGGCTCACACCCGCTGGCCGAGGATCTCACGAGCGAGACCTTCCTCCGCGCGCTTCGCCGAATCGCCGACTTCACCTGGCAAGGACGTGATTTCGGGGCATGGCTCGTGACCATCGCCAGGAACTTGATCACCGATCACTTCAAGTCCGGCAGGTACCGCCTTGAGGTTTCGACGGCCGAGGTGATCGACACCCCGCTCGACGGCCCGCACATCCCGGAGAACGCCGTCGTCACCGCGATGGTCAGCGACCGGGTGCTCAGTGCTGTCCGCGACCTCGGTCCCGAGCAGCAGGAGTGCGTCGTCCTGCGTTTCCTTCACGGCATGTCCCTGGCGGAGACCGCGCTCATCATGGGCAAGAAGAGTGGAGCGATCAAGGCACTTCAGTTCCGTGCGATCCGGGCGCTCGCTCGTGCGCTTCCCCCAGATCTCAGCTGATGACTCCCTTGGACCGTGCCCGGGACGGCTCACCATGCCGATGGTGAGGTATCGCGTAACCTGGCGTGCCAGGTCGTCGTTAGGCAAGTGGTATCGATAGATCATGCTCTGGGGGCGGCAGGGAGAGTTCATGGGTAAGTGGCTGCCCGGAATCTCGCGGCGGTCGCAGGCGCGCATCCAAAATCGCGTGTCGCGGCTTGGTGCCCGCATGGCAGGCGGCCCCCGCCTGGAGTTCCGTGCCCGGCTCCGGGAGCAGCTCATGGAGATGCCCCCGGAGGAGGAACTCCAGGAGCGGCAGGTCCTCCCCTCGCGGCCGAGGCCTCGTGCGGGCCTGTTCTCCCGGCTGCTGTGCGCGACGTTGGCGGTTTCGATGGTCATGGCGGGGATACTGACCTACGAGTCGATGCCCGGAGACACCTTCTATCCGCTCAAACGCGCCGCCGAGAGCACCCTGTTCCACCTGAGCAGCGACGACGCCGAGCGGGCCGACCGCTCCTTCGACTACGCGGAGACCCGCGCCCAGGAGGTCGAGGAACTCCTGGGCTCCAACCAGGGCAAGAACGATCTGATCGGGGAGACCCTCCAGGCGATGGAGGAGACCACCCGCTCCGCGGTCACCTCCCTCACGCAGGTACGGCGCCGCGATGCGAAGAGCGCCGGAGAGTTGAAGCGCTTTGTCCAGAAGCAACGCCACCAGATCGAGGGAATGCTTCCAAGAATGGACGCGGAGGATCAAAAAAAGGCCAACGGCTACCTCACCTACATCGACGGCCTGGCCGCGCCCAATTAACCTGTCCCGATGGCTCCGGTGATCTCTCACTCCGCCAAGACGTCACACTCCGCTAACACGACGTATACCGATTTCACCCGCACATGCCAGTTAAGCTGAGGTGCTATGAGGCGGCTACTACGACGGCGTGGCGAAGCGGAAATAGCTGGAGAGGTGGCGGCCGCGGCAGCTGTCGCGATGCCGATGGCCGAGCCCGACCCGACGACCGCCGCCTTTTTCGACGTCGACAACACCATGATGCGCGGCGCCTCCATCTACCATTTCGCCCGGGGCCTCGCCTCACGCGGACTGTTCACCAGCAGGGACCTGCTCAAGTTCGCGCTCGGCCAGGCGGTTTTCCGGGTCCGGGGCAACGAGAATCCCGATCACATCGCCCAGGCCAGGGAGACCGCTCTGGCGTTCGTGGCGGGCAGCAGGGTGGAGGAGATCGTCCGGCTCGGCGAGGAGATCTTCGACGAGGCCATGGCCGACCGGATCTGGCCCGGCACCCGCGCCCTCGCCCAGAGCCACCTGGACGCCGGGCAGCGCGTCTGGCTGGTCACCGCGACCCCGGTGGAACTCGCCCGTGTGATCGCCCAGCGCCTCGGCCTGACCGGCGCCCTCGGCACCGTGTCCGAGACGAAGGACGGCGTCTACACCGGCCGCCTGGTGGGCGACCTGCTCCACGGCCCCGCCAAGGCGGAGGCGGTCCGGGCCCTGGCCCGCATGGAGGGCCTCGACCTGTCCCGCTGCCACGCCTACAGCGACTCGGCCAACGACCTGCCGCTGCTCTCGCTGGTCGGCCACGCCACCGCGATCAACCCCGATGCCGAGCTGCGCTACTACGCAAAAGAGCGCAATTGGGACATCATGGACTTCCGTACCGGTCGGAGGGCCACGATGATCGCTCTGCCCATCGCCGCGAGCGCCGGGGCCATCGCCGGTGGCGTCGCCGCCGCCATCGCCCTGCGCCGCCACTACCGCGGCTGAGCCCTCGTACGGCGCGCTCAGAAGGCAGCCCCCTACGACGCGCTCAGAAGGCCGGCCCCGTACGGCGCGCTCAGAAGAAGGGCGGGAAGGCGTGACCGCGCTGGAGACGGAGCTCGTCCAGCTGTTGCTGGATGACCTCGCGGATCTGGTCGGTGAGGTTGAAGACCAGCATAGGATCGTCCGCCTCGGAGGGGTCGAACTGGTCGGTGCGGATGGGCTCGCCGAAGCCGATCATCCATTTCGACGGGAGCGGGACCAGCCCCAGAAGCCCGAACCAGGGGAACAGCGGGGTGATCGGCAGGTACGGCAGGCCGAGGGTTCTGGCCAGGAAGCGCAGTTCGCCGATCTTGGGGTAGATCTCCTCGGCTCCCACGATGGAACAGGGAACGATCGGGACTCCGGCCCGGATGGCCGAGGCGACAAAGCCGCCGCGGCCGAAACGCTGCAGCTTGTAGCGCTCGGAGAACGGCTTGCCGACGCCCTTGAAGCCCTCGGGGAAGACCCCGACGAGCTCGCCCTTGCGGAGCAGGCGGTCGGCGTCCTCGCGACAGGCCAGGGTGTGCCCGGTCTTGCGTGACAGGTGACCGAGCACCGGAAGCTTGTAGACCAGGTCCGCGCCGAGGAGCCGGATCGCGCGGCGCTCGGGGTGATCGTCGTGCAGGGCGACCTGGAGCATGAGCCCGTCGAGCGGAACGGTGCCCGAGTGGTTGGCCACGATGAGGGCGCCCGAGTCGTCCGGCACGTTCCGCATGCCGACGGTCTCGACGCGGAACCAGCGCCGGTACAGCGGGCGGATCAGCTCCAGCAGCACCTTGTCGGTGAGCTCCCGGTCGAATCCGAACTCGTCGACCTCGTACTCGCCCGAGAGGCGACGCCGCAGGAAGGCCAGAAACTCAGCGAGGCGGTCGTCATCGGCGGGCGGGAGCTCGGGGAAGGACTCGGGGGAAGGCTCCTGGGACGGCTCCCGGGAGGAACGGGCCCGGGTGATGGGAATCACCTCGGCGTCCTCCGGATGCCCGGGTTCGCCTGCCATCTCGGTCACCTCGACGCCACCGCCTGGAACAACAGATCCGTCACGGCCGCGGGGAGCCCGCCGGCCAGGTCGCGCGCGCGGACGAAATCCTCGAAGGCGGCGGCGGTGGAGAACTTGGGCTTCCAGCCGAGTGCCGTGGCCAGCAGGGTGGTGTCCACCACGCGGCCGTGACACATCAGGCGGAGCTGCTCGGGAGAGAAATCGACGAGTCCCGCACCGCGGGCGAGCTCGCCCATGAGACGGAACGCGGAAGAGGGCACGGGCAGCGAGAGCAGGCCGGCCCTGCGAGCGCACTGCGACAGGAGCAGCACGCCGTCCCCGGACACGTTGAACGTGCCGGGATGATCCTCCGTCGCCATCCGCCGGAGGACCTCGACCGCGTCGTCCTCGTGGACGAACTGCAGCCGGGGGTCGAAGCCGAAGACGGTCGGCAGGAGGGGCTGGGTGAAGTAACGGGTCAGTGGGGAGTCGACGCCGGGTCCCATGAAGTTGGCGAACCTGAGCGTCGACACTGCCACGTCACGCCGACGCCTGGCGAAGCCGCGGACGTAGCCCTCCACCTCGGAGGCGTCCTTGGCATAGCCGTGAGTCGGCGGCTCGCCCGGCTCGGCGTCCTCGGTGAAGACAGCCGGGTCGTGCGACGACGAGCCGTACACCGCGGTGGTCGAGCGCACGACAACACGGCGAACCGTCGCGGACCGCTGACAGGCACCGAGCAGTTGCATGGTGCCTATGACGTTGTGCTCTTTCATGAGCGCCCGGCCGCCGCTCCGGGGAGGAGCGCTCACCAGACTCATGTGAACGACGGTGTCGATGTCGGCGGCCGCGATCACCTGAGCGATGTCGGGGCTGCGTAGATCGACGCGGACGAACTCCGTCCGGCCGAGAGGTACGCCGCCATCACGTGAGAGCGAGGGCGGCGGCACCGTATCTACTCCGATGACCCGGTCGATGTCCGGGTCAGCCGCGAGAACGCTCGCCACTCGGGCGCCGATGTGGCGCGAGACCCCGGTGACAAGCACGGTGTGGGTCATCGGCGCCTCGCAAGTCCGCGTTACTACTTCTTGTTACGCCGCTGAATACGGGTCTTCTTCAGAAGCTTGCGGTGCTTCTTCTTCGCCATGCGCTTACGGCGCTTCTTGATCACAGAGCCCACGGGACCCCCAGGTAGCTGGTAGCCGAGATTGTTAAACCGGTGCGCGAACACACACCGGGTCAACAGCCTACCGGCGATCCACGGTAGATCGCCCCTGGGAGACCCCGGGCACTTGAACTCACGACGTCATGACGTCGCTACCTCAGAGAAGCACGAGCCCGTCACATACCGGTTCGGACCGGGAGGAGCGGCATCCGCAAGCCACTCACCACTCCTCGTTGCCTCGCGGCCGGCTCGTCGCTCTCCGGCCACTCGGCACAATGTGTCGAGGTCCCCCTGCTTCAACCCGCCTCGATGTAGGCATCCCTGAGATAGTCGTGCACCTTCTGCTCGGGCACTCGGAAGGATCGACCGACCCGGATGGCCGGCAGCTCGCCCGAATGCACGAGTCGGTACACAGTCATCTTGGACACCCTCATGACAGCGGCCACTTCTGCCACCGTCAGGAACTTCACCTCGCTGAGAGGTCTTTCGCCTGCACCCATCGGACGCCTCTTCCGCACGTGTTTCCGGGTTATCCCCACTGGTGCCATTGCTCACGCACGTGTACTGCCGTCAGCGTAAGTCGGGACTCCGAGTGCGCAAACCCCCTATTTTCTCAACCTACGTAGCCCCATGTCAGCGAAACGGATGAAATCGCTGGCCAGCAGCCGGACCGTGCCCCTCGCCTTGATCTTGGAACGGACCAACTGTCTCCTATTAGAGTCGCCCACAATCATCAAAAAGTTGGCAAACGGTCGGCGAGCTACGTGGAATGCAGGCGCGAAAAGCCCGTATAGGGATGACCCAATTTGCGCATCCCCCGTCTCAGAGGGCTCGCACGACCCTCTCTACCAAGTGGTGCGTCAGCGGTTCGTAATATCTGGGCAGCACGTTGTCATCGAGCGGGACGGTCACCGCGATCTTGCCTTCCGCCTCCCCGACGAAGAGTGCGGGGTCGTTGCTGTCGGCGAATCCGACCGTGAGGATCCCCGCCTCACCGGCCGCACCGGCCCAGCCGTGATCGGCGATGACCAGGTCGGGACGTTCGTCGCCGAATTCGGCGATCATGGCCCGCATCGGGGCAGGGTCGTGGGTGTGCACGAAGGCGCCCCGGTCGTCCAGCATCGCGACGTCGTCCATGTAGCGGACCTTGCGCTTGCGGCCGAACCCGTTGCCCCAGTAGGACCAGCCCTCGGCCGTGCTCATCAACGTGGCGCCGCGCTCCCGCACCAGCCGTGCGAGGGCCATGTGAACGGTGAGCAGGCCGGTGGGATGCCCGGTGGCGATCAGGATCCGGGGATTCCCGCCCCGGAGCACGCCGGCGATCACGTCGCCCATCCGCTCGGTCGCCTCGATCGTGCGGTCGGGGTCGATGGTGTCCTGGCCCTCGCGGTGACCGGGGTCGGCCACCACGCCGGCGGACTTGGCCATCAGCTCCAGCACGTCCCTGTAGGACCATCTGCCGTCCGGCGTCAGCCCGAACATGTGGTGGGGGTCCCGGTTGGCCAGCGACCGGTAGTGGTCCAGGTTGTTCTCCCGGCTGGTCGCCACCTCACCGGCGATACGGGTGCGGATCAGGTGCTCGCGAAGGTCGTCGATCGTCGACGGCGATGCGTCCTGTCCCGTCGCGAGCACCGACAGCCGCTGACCTCGCTCGTCGCTCATCCGCTCATCCTCTTTTCAGTTGCGACGCCGCTCTGACTGCGACACCGCGCATCGCGACTCGGGCGCCGGCGACCGGTGGTCTCCCTCGCGGGCCCGCCTTGCCGCCCCTGCTTTCCCGGGGCCTCCGAGGCCCCGGGACCGGTCCGCCGGCGGATCCGGTGGCTAGGGGAGGGGATCCAGTCCGTGGAAGGGAAAGACGGCGTTTCTGGTCGCCATGATGGCCCGATCGATCCCGTCTGCTGGGTCATAACCAGTAGAGAAATCACGAAATTCCGGATGCCTGCCATCGGTCAGTGTCAACGGTGCCGTCTGCCCGGTCCGCTCCTTGACAAACCGGCGCCATGCCTCGGGGGTGGCGGTGGCGGGATCGATCGGGTGCCCCGAGACCTCGGCGATCAGGTGGGTCCACGCCCGGGGCACGACCTGCACCAGCTCGTACCCTCCGCCGCCGGTGACGATCCACCGCCCGCCCGCGGTCTCGTGGGCGAACCTGTGCAGCGCCTCGTACGCGGTGCGCTGGCCGTCCACGCTGAGCATCAGGTTGGCCAGCGGGTCCAGGGCATGGCTGTCGCAGCCGTGCTGGGTGACCAGGATCTCGGGGGCGAACTCCCGCAGCAGTTGCGGCACCACCGCGTGGAAGGCCCTCAGCCAGCCGCTGTCGCCGCATCCGGCGGGCAGGGCCACGTTGACCGCGGTCCCCTCCGCGCCGGTCTCCTGAGGGAAACCAGTGCCGGGGAAGAGCGTGCGAGGGCTCTCGTGGAGGCTGATGGTGAGCACCCTCGGGTCGTCGTAGAACAACGACTGGACGCCGTCCCCGTGGTGCACGTCCACGTCCACGTACGCGATCCTGGAGGCCCCCTGGGCCAGCAGCCAGGCGATCGCCGCCGCCGGGTCGTTGTAGACGCAGAACCCGCTCGCCGTGGCGGCCATCGCGTGATGCAGGCCGCCCGCGACGTTCACCGCGTGCTCGGCCTCACCTGTCCACACCGAGCGGGCCGCCTCCAGGGTGGCACCGGTGATCAGCGCGGACGCCTCGTGAACCCCGGCGAAGGCGGGGTTGTCCGCGGTGCCGAGCCCGTGGGACAGGTCGGGCCGTCCCGTCGCGGAGACCCACTTGACGGCCTCGATGTAGTCACGCTTGTGGACGAGTGCCAGCTCTTCGTCGGTGGCGGGCGCGCACCCGGTCAGCTCGACCCGATCCAGCACGCCGAGCTCCCTGGCCAGCGCCATGGTCAGCTCGACACGGACGGGCGCGAGCGGATGCCCGGGCCCGAAGTCGTAGGAGGTGAGCGCATCGTCCCAGACGACCCGCACGGATCGGCTCATGGATCCCTCCCGTTCGGCGGCGTGTCCCGACAGACCTCGATCTTCCCCGCTTTCGGCCGACGTTACCGCACGAATTCGGAAGCCGGTTTACACGGCCTTCATGGAGGAGAAGGTCGTTTTGATCTGAGCGAAATATCTGGACTTATTCCGTTAAAAGCGACACCCTTCGCGGGCGTACGGCGTGCCGTACGGTCGAGGCATGCGCTTGCACGCCCCCCGCGCCGCATGGCGATTCCTCAAGCGCCCCCGCGTCCAGGACGCGCTGCTCGCCGGGCTGGTCCTCCTGCTGGAGGGATCGGCGATGCTCCGTTCCCATCTGGGTGACCCACGGGGCCAGATCATCGGCGGCGCGATCGCCGCGGCCGGCTGCCTGGCCCTCCTCGCGCGGCGGAGCCGGCCCGCCGCCGTCGTGATGGTCACCCTGGCCCTGGACCTCGCGGGCGTCGCCGCCGGCGTCGACGGCCCGGGCACCACGCCCGGCGTCGTCGCCCTCTACAGCGCGGGCCGTCACGCCCCGAACCGGACGGCCTGGCTCCTCGCGGGCGCCGGCGCCTGCACCTACCTGACCGGCATGGTGCTGGTCGTCCCCCCGCTGCCGGGGAACCAGACCGTCCCCGTGCTGGGGGCGTTCATCTACGTCGGGCTGGGTCAGTACATCCGGTTCCGGGGAGAGCTCAGGCAGCGCGGGCAGCGCGAGGCGGCCGAGAACGCGGTGCGGGCCGAGCGCCGTCGCATCGCCCGCGAGCTGCACGACGTCGTGGCCCACCACATCAGCGTGATCACCGTGCTCATGGGCGCGGCCAGGACGACGGTGCCGGCCGACCCCGGCAAGGCTCAGGAGACCCTGCTCACGGCCGAGCGGACGGCGCGGACCGCGATGACGGAGATGCGCCGGCTCCTGCACGTGCTCCGCGCCGAAGACGGCGAGCAACCGGAGAACCAGGCGGGCGTCGGGGCCGCGGCGCTGCCGGAACTGGTCAGGCAGGCCGCGAGCGCCGGGCTGCCCGCGCGGCTGGAGGTGACCGGGGAGGCGGTGGCGCTGCCCTCGGTCGTGGACCACGCGATCTACAGGATCGTCCAGGAGTCCCTCACCAACACGCGCAGGCACGCTCGGGGCGCCCGTTCCAGCGTGCGGCTCACCTATCTGCCGGACGCGGTCGAGGTGGAGGTCCTGGACGACGGCCTGGGCGCCAGGGCGGCTCCGGGCGGCGGGTTCGGGCTGGTCGGCATGGCCGAGCGGGTGGCGTTGTCCGGGGGCGAGCTGCGGACCGGGCCCCGGCGCGAAGGCGGCTTCGGGGTGCACGCCCGGTTCCCGCTGCCCGGAGCCGCGAGCCTGGGAGCGGAGGCCCAGCCGGGGGCGTGAGCCGTACCCTGCTCCCAGGGTGAGGACCCTTCGCGGGGCGGAGGATATCCGGCCGGGGCGCGGCGAGGCTGGAATCATGATTCGAGCAACGGAACTCACAAAACGGTACGGCCCGACCGTCGCCGTGGACGAGCTGTCGTTCACCGTGGAGAGCGGCCGGGTGACCGGTTTCCTCGGGCCCAACGGCGCGGGCAAGTCGACCACCATGAGAATGGTCCTCGGGCTCGACCGGCCGACGAAGGGCGCGGTCCACATCGACGGCTCGCCGTACCGCGAGCTGCGACACCCGCTGCGCAAGGTCGGCGCGCTGCTGGACGCCAAGGCCGTCCACGGCGGGCGCACGGCCCGCGACCACCTGCTCTGCCTGGCGCAGGGGAACTCGATCCCGGCCTCGCGGATCGGGGAGGTCCTGGACCTGGTCGGCCTCGCGGAGGTGGCCGGGCGGCGGATCGGCGGATTCTCCCTGGGCATGTCCCAGCGGCTCGGCATCGCCGCGGCGATGCTCGGCGACCCGGAGGTGCTGCTGTTCGACGAGCCGGTGAACGGGCTGGATCCCGAGGGCATCCTGTGGATCCGCACGCTGATGCGGAAACTGGCGGCCGAGGGCCGCACGGTCTTCGTCTCCAGCCACCTGATGAGCGAGATGGCCCAGACCGCCGACCACCTGATCGTGATCGGCCGGGGCAGGCTCATCGCCGACTCGGGAACGGGGGCGTTCATCGACCGCAGCTCGCAGTCCTACGTCCGGGTGGGCTCGCCGAGATCGGCCGAGCTCGCGGCGCTCCTGTCGGCGAAGCCGTCCGGGAACTCCGCGGTGGCTGTGAGGCCGTCGAGGGACTCGGCGTTGACGGTGGAACCGCCCGCGGGCTCGGCGGTGGAGTCGCACGGAGACCACCTGCGGGTGACGGGCATGACGGCGGCGGAGATCGGCGAGGTGGCCGCGGCGGCCGGGATCGCGCTGCACGAGGTGACGCTCGTCCAGCCGACGCTGGAGGCGGCCTACATGGAACTGACCAGGGACAGCGCGCAGTACACAGCGGAAGGACCGACGGCATGAACAGCATGAACGGGATACTGCTCGGCGAATGGACCAAGATGCGCTCGGTGCGTTCCACGATGTGGACACTGCTCGCCACGGCGGCGCTGATGATCGCCGGCGGCGCGGTGTTCTCGGCGATCATGGCCGCGTCGTGGGACAACCTGGCCCCCCAGATAGCGGCCTCGTTCGACGCCACGTCGATCAGCCTGTTCGGCGCCGGCTTCGCGGCACTGGCCGCGGCGGCGCTCGGCGTGCTGGTGATCAGCGGCGAATACCGGACGGGCATGATCCGTACGACGTTCCTGGCGGTGCCCCGGCGGTTGCACGTGCTGGCGGCCAAGGCCGCGGTCCTCACGGTCACGGTCCTCACCGTGACCGCGGGAGCGTCGCTCGTGTCCTTCCTCGCCGGCCAGGCACTGCTGGCGCCCACCGGCTCACAGGCGTCCCTGGGGGATCCCGGCGTGCTCCGCGCCGTCCTGGGGACCGGGCTCTACCTGACGGCGAGCGGCCTGTTCGGGCTGGCGGTCGGCGCGCTGATCCGGCACGCGGCGGGGGCGATCGTCGCGGTCATCGGCCTGATCTTCGTCCTGCCCCCGATGGCGTCCGCGCTGCCCGGCGGCTGGGGCCGGTACGTCACCGTCAACGCCGGTCAGCAGATCATGGCCACGCGGACGGCCGAGGGGGCGCTGGGACCGTGGACCGGGTTCGGCGTGTACTGCGCCTGGATCGCGGTGACGATGATCGCCGCCGCGGTCCTGATGAATCGCCGTGACGCCTGAAGCCGCCCGGTCAGGCCGGGGCCGCCCTGCGCAGGCCCCGGATGGCGGGCACCAGGAGCAGGGTGGTGCAGCCGGCGACCGCCACGATCGAGGAGACGGTCAGCAGTTCCTGCGCCCCCACCACCTCGGCGACCGGGCCGGCGAGCACCTGGCCGACCGGGACGAACAGGGTGGATCCGGCGACCTCGTAGGCGGTGACACGGTTGAGCGCCTCCGCCGGCACCTGGGTCTGGATGCTCGTGGCCCACATGACCGACCAGAACGCCCAGCCCGCCCCGCCGATCGCGTGCGCGGCCATCATGACCGGGAGCGGCAGCGCGCCGGCGATGGACAGCGGTTCCAGCGCGAAGCCGAACAGGCCGATCGCCCCGGCCATCAGCGGCCGCCCCGGGCGGATCCGCATCGCGACCAGGCCGCCGACGACGGTGCCGGCGCCGGAGGCGGACATGACCAGGCCGTAGGCGGCCTCGCTGAGCTGCTTGGTGACCAGCACCGAGCCCAGCGGGATCATCGGGCCGAACAGGGTGACGCCGAAGACCGCCCAGACCAGGATCACCGACCACATCCAGGTCCTGGACCGGAACTCCTGCCAGCCGCCGCGCAGGTTGCGCCACATCGACTCCTTCGCGGGCGGGGAGGCGACCGCGGGGAGGCGCAGGAGGAGCAGGCAGACCGCGCTGGTCGCGAACCCGGCGGCGTCGATGGCGAAGACGATCCCGACGCCCGCGAAGCCGACGATGGCGCCCGCGACGCCCGGCCCGGCCAGCAGCATGATCGCCTCGGAGACCCGCAGGGTGGCGTTGGCCTTCTGCACGTCCCTGGCCACGCGCGGGACCGTACTGGAGACTCCGGGCTGGTACATGGCGGCGGCGACGCCGTTGACCGCGGCGATGACCAGGATCTGCCAGAGCTGCGGATGACCGAAGATGAACAGCGCCGCGCTGGTCCCCTGGGTCACCACCCGGACCGTGTCGGCGCCGATCATCATGCGGCGCGGCGTGAATTTGTCGGCGAATACCCCGCCGAACAGGATGAGCACCGCGAAGGGCGCCATCCACGCGGCCAGCGCGAGCCCCACCCCGGTCGAGCCGTACCCGAGCCCGCCCACGCCGATCGCCGTGGCGAACGGGACCATCGCGGCGCCGAGCATGGAGACGGACCGCGCGGTGAAGAACAGGGTGAAACTCCGCGACCAGACCGCGGATCCCACCTGTTCCCGCTGCTCGTCAGCGTGTACGGCTTGCGCCACGACTACCCCATTCCCACCGAAGTCCCGTGGAAATGATGCCCTATGTAGGAAAGTTTCCTAATAGAGGGGGGTGCGAACGGAGGGCGGGGTCAGCCCTCGGCGAGCTCGCGCCCGCGGTTCCTGGCGGCCTCGATGGCGGCCAGGAAGGCCGCGCGGACGCTGTGCCGCTCCAACTCGGCGATGGCCGCGATGGTGGTGCCGCCGGGAGAGGTGACCGCCTCGCGGAGGATCACCGGGTGCTCGCCCGAGTCGCGGAGCATGATGGCCGCCCCGACGATCGACTGGGTGACCATGTCGAGGGCCGCGGCGCGGGGCATGCCGAGCAGGATGCCCGCGTCGACCATGGCCTCGACGAGGTAGAAGAAGTAGGCGGGGCCGCTGCCCGACAGCGCGGTGGCGGCGTCCTGCTGGGACTCGGGGATGCGCAGCACCTTGCCGACCGGCCGCAGCAGGTCCTCGGTGCGCTTGAGGTGCTCCTCGGAGGCGTGGGCGCCCGCCGAGATCACGCTCATCGCCTCGTCCACCAGCACCGGCGTGTTGGACATCACCCTGACCACCGGGATGTCGGCGCCCAGGCGCGACTCCACGAACGAGGTCGTGATGCCCGCCGCCGCCGAGATCACCAGGAGGTCCGCCGGGACGTGCGGGGCGATCTCGCCCAGCAGGGAGGCCATGTCCTGCGGCTTGACCGCGAGGATGATCGTGTCGGCGCTCTTGGCGGCCTCCGCGTTGGAGACCGTCCGCACGCCGTACCGCTCTTCGAGATCCTTGGCGCGCTCCGTGCGCCGCGCGGTCGCCAGCACGTCGCCAGGCTTGAACCCGGCCCGCAGCAGCCCCGACAGGAGCGCCTCGCCCATCTTGCCGGTTCCAAGAATCGCGATCATGGGAACACCTCGAAATCAGGAAGGCGGAAACTCCTCGCAGCCTATCGGCCCCTTCTCCCTGCGAAATCATTCGGGAAAAGCGAGAGTGGCGCTGGATAGAGGTTGTCGGCGCGGGAGGAATGACATGAGCGTCACTCGGATCGATCTCGACGACGACATCCTCGCCGAGGCGATGCGGATACTGGGTACCACCGTCAAGGAGGACGCGGTGAACACCGCCCTTCGGGAGTATGTGGCTCGCGTGAAGCGCATCGAGGCGCTGGAGGCCCTCTCCGCCCGCGCAGCCAGAGGAGAGTTCGACGATGCGGCGAAAGCGGCAAAGGCACGCCGGGCGGTCATGACCGAGGTCCGGCAGCGCGACATCAGGCTTCCCTGAACCTCCTGCGGCTCCGATCCGTTGTAGGGGCATGCGTATGATCGTGACCTCTCTTCTGGCCGGAAGCCTGCTGCTGGCCGCGGGCTGCGGCACCGAACCCAGCGCCGTGACCACCACGGGCGCCGCTCCCTCACAGGCGGTTCCGTCCCAGGCCGCCCCCTCTCAGCCGGTGAGCCACACGGTGGCGCCCCAGACCGAGCCCACGGGGGGCACTCCCAAACCGACCAAACCCGAGGGACACACCGACAATCCCCGCAAGGTCAGGTGGTTGAAGGCCACGCCGTCGAAGGACCGCCGGAGTCTGCGGGTCGTCTGGTGGTCCGGGGTCGAGCCCTGCAACGTGCTCGACCGGGTCACCGTGCGCGAGACCTCCAAGAAGGTGACCGTCACCCTCTGGGAGGGCCCGAGCAGCAAGGTCCAGAACGTCGCCTGCATCGAGATCGCCATCCAGAAGGTGACGACCGTCAAGCTCAAGAAGCCCCTCGGCCACCGCAAGATCGTCGACGGCGCCAAGCCCTGAGCCGGTACGGCTCGCGACGCGCGGGAGCCGTACCGCCGGTTTCACCGGGTCAGTGGCAGACGCCGTTGCCCTTCAGGTGGCAGCCGGGAGGAAGCACCGGCCGCTCGTCGGTCCAGCCCACCTCGCTGACGGTGTTGTCGATGAGCGCCGTGCCCTTCGGAAACCCGTCCTCCACGCGCACCGTGAGATACCGCGCACCGATTCTCCTACCGGTCAGAGAGTCCAGGAGGGTCTCATGCGTGACCGGGACATCATGGCCGCCGAACTCAAGCTGGGTGGTCTCTCGCAGTTCGTTGTCGCGGAGATCGACCGCGAGGGCGGAGCGGCCCAGCGAATCGACGGTCTCGCGGACGGCCACGCCTCCGGGCAGTTCCGCGTACATCCGGAGCAGCGTCGCCCGGACGGCGGGACGGACCGGCAGCCCGAGCATGTCCGGCACGGCTTCCACGAGGAATTCCTCAAAGCTGTCCTTGGAGAGTGCCTTGATGCCCCGCTTCACCTGTGCCGCGTGATATCCGGCCAGGCGCTTCCTCAAAAGAGCCGGATCGGCAGGGAGAGCCGCCAAATCCGCGAGGGTGAAGGAGGACACGGAGTGATCCAAGATCAGCCCTTTGGCAGACACCCCGAACATGAACCCGGGAGGGGTTCTCCCACCGCCGGTGATGGTCTGCTCGCAGACGGAGGGTTTCGGTGGTGTGCATCCGGCCGGCACCTTCCACTGCTTCGGAGAGCCCTGCTCACGCCAGATCCGCTCATCCCGCGAGGTGAGCGGCTCATAACCCGTCGACCGTATCTCCTGGACGGAATGCGCCCCGGGCTTGGCCGGGGCCCACTCGCGCATGTCCAGCGTGGAGGCGATCAAGTAGCGGGCGGAGGCCGGGCCCATCGGCAGCGGCTCCCTGGAGAGGGTCCGCGTCCTCCAGTAGGCACCGGTCTCGACGGGCAGCCTCTCCACCCTGTCCGCGAGTTCCAGAAGCAGTCGCGTGCCGCTCCTCGGTGTCGGCGAGGCCGAGGCCGACACGGGAGTCGACACGGGGGCCGGCGCGTGGGCTAGGAGGGTCGCGGCCAGGGCGGCGGCGGTGACGACGGCGGCGGTGGCCGTGGCGGCTCCGATGATCAGTGCCCAGGTGTGGCGGGGGCGACGCCGTACCTCGTGGGCGGCCAGGCGGGCACGGGCGCGGGCGACGACCTCGGGCGCGGGCGGCGGCGCGTCCGGCAGCGAGGACTCCAGCAGGGTGATCTCATCCATCGTGGGCCTCCTTCAGCGGGTTGACGTCGCCCAGCGCCCTGCGGAGCTGTTTGCGCGCCCGGTTCAGACGGGACGCCACGGTCCCGTACGGGATGCCGAGGGCGGCGGCCACCTCGGCGTGGGTGAGCTCGGCGAGGGCGACGAGCAGGACCACGTCGCGGTCGCGCTTGGCGAGACCGGCCAGCGCCCCCGCGAGCCGGCCCGTCACCTGCCCGGCGGCGATCTTGGTGGCGACGACGCTCTCGTGGCTCTCCACGCGCTCGTCCGTCCCGGACCGGCTGAGCGCCCTCCACCGGCGTACCTCGCTCCGGCGGTGCCTGGCCAGGATGTTGGTGGCGATGCCGTACAGCCAGGGCCGGACCCCGCCCCGGGCGGCGTCGAAGCGGTCGCGGTCGCGGAAGGCGGCGAGGAAGGTGTCGGCCGCGAGGTCGTCGGCGGCGTTGACGTCCAGGCGCCGCGCGATGTAGCGATGGATCTCGGCGAAGTGGGCGTTGAACACCCGGTCGAAATCGTCGCGTGGCGACCACTCGCCGATCTCGGGCCGCGGCCCGAGATCAGGGGGAGCGATCATGCGCTTTCCTTCGTTGTAGGGGGACAGAAGGCGTCCCCCGGCCGCGCCGGGAGACGTCCCTTGTTGCCCGGAAGCCGGGAATGCTTTCACGCGAACGAAGGTTGAGCCCACTAGACTCAAGTCGTTTGACAAACGTCACTCGAGACTCCAGTATGAGTCGCATCGACTCAACTTTGACTACAAGGACGTACTCATGGCACGTGCGGTAGGTATCGACCTGGGGACGACCAACTCCGTCGTCTCGATCCTCGAGGGCGGTGAGCCCACCGTCATCGCCAACGCGCAGGGCTCGCGGACCACCCCGTCTGTGGTCGCCTTTGCGAAGAACGGCGAGGTTCTTGTCGGCGAGGTCGCCAAGCGACAGGCCGTCACCAACGTGGACCGGACGATCCGTTCGGTCAAGCGGGAGATGGGCACGAACTGGTCCGTCGAGATCGACGGCAAGAAGTTCTCCCCGCAGCAGATCAGCGCCTTCGTTCTGCAGAAGCTCAAGCAGGACGCCGAGGCCTACCTGGGCGAGAAGATCACCGACGCGGTGATCACCGTCCCGGCTTACTTCAACGACGCCCAGCGTCAGGCGACCCAGGAAGCCGGCACCATCGCCGGCCTCAACGTGCTCCGCATCATCAACGAGCCCACCGCTGCGGCGCTCGCCTACGGCCTCGACAAGGAGAAGGACGAGACCATCCTCGTCTTCGACCTCGGCGGCGGCACCTTCGACGTGTCCCTGCTCGACGTCGGCCAGGAGGACGGCCACGGCTTCGTCGAGGTCAAGGCCACCAGCGGCGACAACCACCTCGGTGGCGACGACTGGGACCAGCGCGTCGTCGACGAGCTCGCGACCCGTTTCAAGAACGCGCACGGCGTCGACCTGACCAAGGACAAGATGGCCCTTCAGCGCCTGCGTGAGGCCGCTGAGAAGGCCAAGATCGAGCTCTCCAGCCAGTCGGAGACCTCCATCAACCTGCCCTACATCACCGCTTCGGCCGAGGGCCCCCTCCACCTGGAGGAGAAGCTCACCCGCGCCGAGTTCCAGCGGATCACGGCCGACCTGCTCGAGCGGTGCAAGGGCCCGTTCAACCAGGTCATCAAGGACGCCGGGATCAAGGTCTCCGACATCGCCCACGTGGTGCTCGTCGGCGGCTCGACCCGCATGCCCGCCGTCGTCGACCTCGTCAAGGGTCTGACCGCCGGCCAGGAGCCCAACAAGGGCGTCAACCCGGACGAGGTCGTGGCCATCGGCGCCGCCCTCCAGGCCGGCGTGCTCAAGGGCGAGGTCAAGGACGTCCTGCTGCTCGATGTGACCCCGCTGTCGCTGGGCATCGAGACCAAGGGCGGGATCTTCACGAAGATCATCGAGCGCAACACCACGATCCCGACCAAGCGCTCCGAGGTCTTCACCACGGCCGAGGACAACCAGCCGTCGGTGCAGATCCAGGTCTACCAGGGCGAGCGTGAGATCGCGGCCTACAACAAGAAGCTGGCCACCTTCGAGCTGACCGGCATCGCCCCGGCGCCGCGCGGCATCCCGCAGGTCGAGGTCACCTTCGACATCGACGCCAACGGCATCGTCAACGTCTCCGCCAAGGACCTCGGCACCGGCAAGGAGCAGACGATGACGATCACCGGCGGCTCCGCGCTGCCGAAGGACGACATCGAGCGCATGATGCGCGAGGCCGAGTCCTACGCCGAAGAGGACAAGCAGCGCCGCGAAGAGGCCGAGACGCGCAACAACGCCGACTCGCTCGTCTACCAGACCGAGAAGTTCCTCGGCGAGAACGCCGAGAAGGTTCCGGACGACATCAAGACCGAGGTCAACGACGCTCTCACCGAGCTGAAGAAGACACTCGAGGGCACCGACTCGGCCGCGATCCGCGCCTCCGCGGAGAAGCTCGCCACGGTCAGCCAGAAGATGGGTTCGGCGATCTACGCTCAGGCTCAGGCGCAGGGCTCAGAAGGCCCGGCCGGCACGACCGACGCCGAGACCACGGACGGCCAGAAGGCGGACGACGATGTGGTCGAGGCCGAGATCGTGGACGACGAGCCGAAGCGCGAAGACGGCAAGAAGTGACGGTCGGAGAGCCGAGGGGAGCAAGAGCGTGAGCACGCGCGAGAACGGTTCCGAGGAGGAGCCGGTTATCCGCGACAACCGCAAGATCGACCCGGAGACGGGGCAGGCGCGTCAGCCGAAGCCGGCGGACGAGACGTCCGAGCAGGCCGGGGAGCAGGCCGACCGGCCCTCCCTGGCCGACAACCTGGCCTCGATCGAGCTGGCCACCCAGCTCGCCGAGCGCACCGCGGACCTGCAGCGTCTCCAGGCGGAGTATTCCAACTACCGCAAGCGGGTGGAGCGTGACCGGGCGGCCGTCAGGGAGCAGGCGGTGGCCGGCGCCCTGGTCGAGCTGCTTCCGGTCCTCGACGACATCGGCCGTGCCCGTGACCACGGAGAGCTCACCGGCGGCTTCGCCAAGGTGAGCGAGTCCCTGGAGGCGGCCACCGGGAAGCTGGGATTGACGACCTTCGGCACCAAGGGCGAGCCCTTCGACCCGACGGTGCACGAGGCGCTGATCCACAGCTACTCCCCCGACGTCACCGAGCCGACCTGTGTGGAGATCCTGCAGCCCGGTTACCGGATCGGCGAGCGCGTGCTCCGCCCCGCGCGGGTCGCGGTCGCCGAGCCCGAAGAGCCCGTCGCGGGCGACAACTGACACCCCCGTATTTGATCTCTGAGAAGGAACGCGGATGAGCACCAAGGACTACCTGGAGAAGGACTACTACGCCGTCCTTGGTGTGCCCAAGACCGCCACCGCGGATGAGATCAAGAAGGCCTACCGGAAACTGGCCAGGCAGTACCATCCGGACGCCAATCCCGGGAGTTCGGCGGCCTCGGAGAGCACCGCCAAGTTCAAGGAGGTCTCCGAAGCCTACGACATCCTGTCCGACACCAAGCGCCGCAAGGAGTACGACGAGGCGCGGACGCTGTTCGGATCGGGAGTCGGGGGTTACGCGGGGGGCGCCGGCGCTCCCCGCGGCGGGTTCCCCTTCGACCTGGGGGACCTGTTCGGCGGCACGCACCAGCAGCAGAGCGGCACCGGAGAGCGCATCGGCGACATCTTCGGCGGCCTCTTCAACCGGGGCGGCACCACCCGTGCCGGCGGAACGACCACCAGGGCGCGGCGCGGCCAGGACATCGAGTCCGAGGTCACGCTCTCCTTCGGTGAGGCGGTCGAGGGCGCCACGGTGTCGCTCCGCCTCACCAGTTCCTCCGCGTGTACGGCGTGCGGCGGCACCGGCGCCAAGGCCGGGACCACCCCGCGGGTCTGCCCGACCTGTGACGGCACCGGCGCGGCCAGCCGGAACCTGGGCAACTTCGCCTTCTCCGAGCCGTGCCGCGACTGCAAGGGCCGCGGCCTGCTGGTGGACGACCCGTGCCCGGTGTGCGAGGGAAGCGGGCGGGGCAAGAGCACCCGCACGATCCAGGCGCGCATCCCGGCGGGGGTCGGCGACGGCCAGCGCATCAAGATCAAGGCCAAGGGCGCTCCCGGCGAGAACGGCGGCCCGGCCGGTGACCTGTACGTCCTGATCCATGTCAAGCCGCACCCGGTGTTCGGCAGGACGGGTGAGAACCTCACGATCACCGTGCCGGTCACCTTCACCGAGGCCGCGCTCGGCGCCGAGATCAAGGTGCCGATCCTCAAGGGGCTGCCGGTCACGCTGCGCATCCCCGAGGGCACCCCCAACGGCCGCACCTTCCGGGTGCGGGGCAGGGGCGTGGCCCGCAAGGACGGCACCAAGGGCGACCTGCTCGCCACGGTCGAGGTTCTGGTGCCGCAGCAGCTGGAGGACAAGGCGCGTGGCGCCCTGGAGGAGTTCCGCGACGCCACGGCGGGTGGTGACCCGAGGGCCGAGCTGATCCAACAGGCCAGAGGCGAGTAGCCATGGAAGCCAACTATTTCGATCTCTCAGACGACACACCCGTCTACGTGATCTCGGTGGCCGCCCAGCTGTCGGGTCTGCATCCGCAGACCCTGCGCCAGTACGACCGTCTCGGCCTGGTCAGTCCGGGCCGGACCGCGGGTCGCGGGCGCCTCTACTCCACCCGCGACATCGTGATGCTCCGCGAGGTCCAGAGGCTCTCCCAGGAGGAGGGCATCAACCTCGCGGGCATCAAGCGGATCCTGTCGCTGGAGACCGAGGCGCTGCGCCTGCGCGACGAGAACCACCGTCTGCGCGCGGAGATGACCATGATCCGCGCCCTGATCCAGTACCAACTGCCACCCGCCTGACTCCACGAGGTCCCGGGGGGGCTTACCGCCAAACGGAGCGAGGCACACAAGCATGGACTACAAGCTCACGCAGAAGAGCCAGGAAGCGGTCTCGTCCGCCATCCGCCGGGCCGCCGCCGAGGGTAACCCGGAGGTCGCCCCGGCCCACCTCTTCACCTCACTGCTGGCTCAGACCGGCGGCACGGCCGTACCTCTGCTGGAGGCCGTGGGCGCCGACTGGAAGAAGCTCCGCACCGAGGCCGAGGAGCGGCTCGCGGCCCTGCCCAAGGCGCAGGGCTCCACGGTCAGCGCCCCGTCGAGCTCCCGGCAGCTGCTCACCGTGCTGAACACCGCGGCCCAGCGCGCCCTCCAGCTTGAGGACGACTACGTCTCGACCGAGCACCTGCTGGTCGGCCTCGCCGCCGACGGCGGCCCGATCGCCCAGCTGCTCAAGTCGCACGGAGCCACCCCCAACACGCTGCTGGACGCCTTCGAGCAGGTGCGCGGGCACGCCAGGGTGACCACCGCGACGCCCGAGGACACCTACCAGGCGCTGGAGAAGTACGGCATCGACCTGACCGAGCGGGCCAGGGCGGGCAAGCTCGACCCCGTGATCGGGCGCGACTCGGAGATCCGGCGGGTCATCCAGGTGCTCAGCCGCAGAACCAAGAACAACCCGGTGCTCATCGGCGAGCCCGGCGTCGGCAAGACCGCCGTCGTGGAGGGGCTGGCCCAGCGGATCATCGCGGGTGACGTGCCCTCCAGCCTGCGCGACAAGCGCCTGATCGCCCTGGACCTGGGCTCGATGGTCGCCGGCGCCAAATACCGGGGCGAGTTCGAGGAGCGGCTCAAGGCCGTGCTCAGCGAGATCAAGGAGAGCGACGGCCAGATCGTCACCTTCATCGACGAGCTGCACACCATGGTCGGCGCGGGCGCCGCCGAGGGCTCGATGGACGCGGGCAACATGCTCAAGCCCATGCTGTCCCGGGGCGAGCTGCGGATGATCGGCGCGACGACGCTCGACGAATACCGCGAGCGCATCGAGAAGGACCCCGCGCTGGAGCGGCGTTTCCAGCAGATCTACGTGGGCGAGCCCAACGTCGAGGACACCATCGCCATCCTGCGCGGCCTCAAGGGCCGCTACGAGGCGCACCACCAGGTCCAGATCGCCGACGGCGCGCTCGTGGCCGCCGCCTCCCTCTCCGACCGCTACATCACCTCCAGGTTCCTCCCGGACAAGGCGATCGACCTCATCGACGAGGCCGCCTCCCGGCTCCGCATGGAGATCGACTCCCGTCCCGTGGAGATCGACCAGCTCCAGCGGAACGTGGACCGGATGAAGATGGAGGAGCTCGCGCTCTCCAAGGAGACCGACGAGAGCAGCGTTCAGCGGCGGGAGCGGCTCCGCAGGGAGCTCGCCGACCGCCAGGAGGATCTCAACGGCCTGGTCGGCCGCTGGGAGCGGGAGAAGGCCGGGCTCAACCGGCTCGGTGACCTCAAGAAGCAGATCGACGAGGTGCGCGGCGCCGCCGAGCGGGCGCAGCGCGACGGTGACTTCGAGGCCGCCTCCCGGCTGATGTACGCCGACGTGCCCAAGCTGGAGGCCGAGCTCGCCGCGGCCAGCGCGGCCGCCCAGCCCGAGAACCCGATGGTCAAGGAGGAGGTCGGCTCCGACGACATCGCCCAGGTCATCTCCTCGTGGACCGGCATCCCCGCGGGCCGCCTGCTCGAAGGCGAGACCAGCAAGCTGCTCCGCATGGAGGAGGAGCTCGGCAAGCGGCTGATCGGCCAGAAGCGGGCCGTCCAGGCGGTCTCCGACGCCGTACGGCGGGCACGCGCGGGCATCTCCGACCCCGACCGGCCGACCGGCAGCTTCCTGTTCCTCGGTCCGACGGGCGTCGGCAAGACCGAGCTGGCCAAGGCTCTGGCGGACTTCCTGTTCGACGACGAGCGGGCGATGGTCCGCATCGACATGAGCGAGTACGGCGAGAAGCACAGCGTCGCGCGCCTTGTCGGAGCCCCGCCCGGCTACGTGGGTTACGAGGAGGGCGGCCAGCTCACCGAGGCCGTGCGGCGCAGGCCGTACACCGTGGTGTTGCTGGACGAGGTCGAGAAGGCCCACCCCGAGGTCTTCGACGTCCTGCTCCAGGTCCTCGACGACGGACGGCTCACCGACGGGCAGGGCAGGACCGTCGACTTCCGCAACGTGATCCTGGTCCTCACCTCCAACATCGGCTCGCAGTTCCTCGTGGACCCGCAGCTGGACAAGGAGACCCAGCGGAAATCCGTGATGGACGCGGTGAGAAACGCCTTCAAGCCCGAGTTCCTCAACCGGCTCGACGACGTGATCCTGTTCGACGCGCTCGGCACGGAGGAGCTGTCCAGGATCGTGGATCTTCAGGTGGCGCACCTGGCCGGGCGGCTGGCCGATCGGCGGCTCACCCTGACCGTGACCCCGGCGGCGCGCGACTGGCTGGCTCTGACCGGCTACGACCCGCTGTACGGCGCGCGCCCGCTCCGCCGTCTCATCCAGTCGGCGATCGGCGACAAGCTGGCCAAGCAGGTGCTCTCCGGCGAGGTCCATGACGGGGATCAGGTCCTCGTCGACCTCGACGAGGCGAACGACACCCTGGCGATCGGCCCGGTAATGGCTTAACCATCGTTGGTCCAAACGGATCCCTGGTCAAGACCCCACTGTTACGTTCGGCACTCATCCGATTACCGAAAACGAACAGGGAAACGCGCATGTCGAACGCATCACGGAACATCCGGGGGATCCTCGCGGTGGCGGCGCTCACGGCCAGTGTGAGCTGGACGGTGACCGCTCCGGCCTCGGCGGGGGTCACGCCCTGCCAGGGCCGGGATGTGGTGAACGTGGTGACGCCGGGATACCCGGGACACCCCGGATACACAGCCGGGGTCTGCGACGAGATCGGGGTCATCACGACCGGCGAGACGATGACCCCGGCCGGCGACGGGACGATGACCTTCGCCGGTGCCGGGGCGCAGAGGCCCGTGGACCGGTTCGCCCGGGCCGCGGGTCTGCCCGGCCTCTCCTGGGCCTCCGGAGCGGTCAGCTTCACCGACGCCGGGGACGCCTCCTTCCAGTCCTCGCCCTTCGGCCAGCCGTACACCACCGGTTCCCCGTGGGTCGACACCATGTCCACCACCCCGGATCTGCCCGGCCTGCCGGGCGCACCGAGCGGGCCCGGCACCGGACTGGACGGGTCCCGGTTCCGGGTCTCCCGGATCCATGACCTCCCCGGACCGAACGGCGCGCCGACCGGTGACGTGCCGCTGCCGGGACCGATCCCGGTGGAGGTCGGCACGGGGAACCCGCCCGGCACGGGCCTGCCCGGCGCGAGTCTGTCCGGCACGGACCTTCCCGGCACGCCCGCGAACCCGCCCGGTACGAACCTCCCCGGTACGGACCTTCCCGCCGAGAACCTGCCCGGCACGGATCTGCCCGGCGCCGACACGAACCTGCCCGGCACGATCCAGCTGGAGGTCCCGGCCGCGCCCGAGGCCCCCGCGGGCGGTGCCACTCCGCAGGAGGGCACGGAGGTCACCCCTCTGGAAGGCGCGGCGGTCGCCCCGCAGGAGGGCCCGGAGCGGACCTCTGAGCACCCGGTCCTGGACGCGGTGTCCACCGATCTCGGACTCCGCTAGCCGCCGGCTGGATCACCCGTGGGAAGGGCCGTGATCCGGGGGGGCTCCCCGGATCACGGCCCTTCTCCGCTTACGCTGCATCTCGACCACGTCGCACGGCGGGTTCGCCTCGTCACCACGGCGGGCCGGCCGCACCGGCGCGGCGGGCAACCAGGCGAAGGACCGACCGCGCCATCACAGCGCGACCGTCCCGACCGGCATCGCGCCCGTCACCACGGTGGGCAGGCCACGACGCCACGGTCGGGCGAAGGGCCGGCCGCGGCGACCGCCTCCGGCCATGACGGCACCGCGCCCGTCCCGTCACCCCGACGCGGCTGCTCCATCGGCGCGGCGAGTCAGGCGAGAGGCCGGCTCGACACTCAGTGCGACGTGTCCAGCAAGACTCAGTGCGACGTGTCCAGCAAGGCGTCGAGCTCGTCTTCAGGAAGGCCCAGATCCACCCGGATCCGATAGCGGGTCCTGAGCAGTGCGATGTGCTCCCCGCTGCCCTCCACGGCCTCATGGGCTCCCTCCGTGGCCCAGCGATGGGCCTCTCGCAGGTCTCCGTAGGCGACAAGGGTCTCGGCGAGCGTGAGCGCGGTGGCGGGGGTGACCCCGCCGTCGGCCCGTATCGCCTCGATCACCTCCCGCGCCTCATCCTGCTGTTCGAGCTCGAAGAGGGTGTCCGCAATTCCGGCCCGGGGGTCGATGCTCACCTCGCCCCCGTCGTCCACCGCCCTCTGGAAACAGTCGAGAGCGTTGGCGGGCTGTCCGGCCTGCCGCCACTCCTCCGCCGCCAGCAGGAGGATCGCCGACCGCGATATGTCACCGGTCACGTATGCCTCTACCAGGGCTTCAAGCCGCCGGGCCAGGTCTTCGTGATCGTCGGCCAAAAGGGTCTGCTCTAGCAGTCGATCAAGTTGCTCACGTGTCACATGCGCCACATCGCGAGAGTACCGAGCGGCGCTCGATTTCGTCCGGACAACGGCAGGTATTGGTCACATGACCTTAGGTAAACGAGTGGTCACAGTGCGCGTGTCCCTCCAGCAAAACGGGCATATGAGCCGCGACTCCTGGTAGTGGAGTGACCTCGTTGGGAGGGCTGCGATGGGCATGTCCAAGCAGACGACCTTCACTCTGACATTCCTGGTGGCCGTTTCCGTGATCGTTCCGGGGTCCGCCGGATACCTGTCCGCCAGGATGGACGCCGTCGAGCAGGCCCGTAGCGAACTGCTTTCCCTGGAGAACCGGCTCCGGGAGGAGCGGCACGACGCGCTGGCCGAGGAGATCGAGCTGGTCCGCCAGGCTCGGCGGTCCCGGATCACCGCCGAACCCGCCCCGACGCCCTGCGAGGCCATGGGCCGCTCCGACCAGGAGCGGAGGAAACAGCCGCCCAAGCCCACCGCGATCGTCCCCGGGCCGATGAAACACGAGGCGGAGAGGTCTCTCCAGGAGAGGCTCCGCGGGGAAAGACTCCTTGAGGCGAGTCTCAGCAGGGAGATCGTCAAGGAGGGGCGCCGGCTGGCCGAGCTCGAGCGCAGACGGAAGAACCGCGAACACCGGGAGAGGCTCGCCGTCCCCGGGCTGAGCACCTCCACCGAGGAGATCTCGCCACCGGAGCACTACCGGAGAGCCCAGCAGGAGAGCCCGTCCCCCGAATCACCTCACCCCGACGAACCCGCGAACTGACGGTTCAGATATCCCCGGATCAGACGCTTGGCCTCGGCCACGATCTCCGGGGCACCTTTCGGATCATGACGGAAGGCGAGCTTGAGCACCGCGTCTCCGGCCTCGACGGCGACCAGGACGGCCAGGTCGATCTTTTCGCTGTCCGCCAGGCCGTACTCCTGGAGAAGGAGGCCGCGCAGCCGTCCGGCGATCACCGTGTTGTTGTCCGACACCGCGTCGAGCAGGTTCAGATCGACCACGTCACCGAAGTGCAGGGATCGGAAACCCGGGACGGTCCTGTGCATCTCCACGTATTCATCGATGATCGCGTCGACCGCGTCCCACCAGCCGGCGTAGTCCTCCGACAGGAAGCGCCTCCCGATCCGGGAGATGAGCCGCTCCACCTGGCGCCGGGTCACCGCCTGGATGACGGCCCTTTTGTCGGGGAAGAACTGGTAGACCGAGCCGATCGCGACTCCGGCGCGTTCGGCGATCCGGGTGGTGGACAGCGCGTCGTAGCCGACCTCGTCCAACAGATCGGCACACGCGTCGAGCATTCTCTCGACGCGTCGTGCGCTCCGTCTTTGGGTGGGCTGGCGCCGCAGCGGAGCTTCACCGGGCTCCTCGGCAGGCATGATGGACACTCCACCATCTTGCCTCTCTCGCCCCTCCAGGTCAGGTCTTATTCGTCAATCGCAAGATTTCTCCCCCTCACGGAAGCCGAATGAAATTCGGCCGACGACCCCGCGCACAGGAGGGTTTCCCTGTCGGCGGTGTGACAGTCGCGGCTCGCAGACCAACGGCCCGCGCGCAGGAGGGTTTCCCACGACCGGGAACGTCACCTGCTTCTTCGGAACAACCCGGTTTCTTCGGAACAACCCGGTCAAGGTCTGGGACACCTCACGAGCCGGGCTTGGCGGTCAGGCCCGCGCAGTCGCGCAGCGCCTTCCAGCCGTTGACGGCCTGCTGCCTGCCGGCTCCGGTGATCGGGACCGGCACGCCGCCCTGGATGGAGGCGGGGGTCCACTGGTCCTTGAGCACCTTGCGCCCGTTGATGGTCAGGGTGAGCACGCCGGTCCTGCCCGTGTCCGGACCCCAGTTGTAGAAGACGAAGTTGCCCAGGCCGTAACTGACGTAGCTGTTCTTCAGATAACCGCTCCCGAGCAGGATGTGCGCGTGACCGCCCACCACGACGTCCGCCCCGGCCGCGACCAGCTTGGGGGCCAGGCTGAGCTGGGCCTCGTTCGGGCACTTCTGCAGCTCGGTGCCCCAGTGCAGGTGGACGATCACCGTGTCGGAGTTCTTGCGCGCCTTGCGCACCTCCTGGATCAGCCGCGGCTCGTTCTTGGCCGACGCCAGGCCGCCCTGGCTGTCGGTCGCCGTCCACGCGTTGATGAACTCGGCGTCCAGCACCTGGGTCGCGCCGATGATGGCGACCCGGTTGCCGTTCACCGTCGTACGCCAGGGTTTGTACGCCTCGGTCTCGTTCTTCCCCACTCCCACGATGGGGAACTTCGAGCGCTTGACGGCGGCCAGGGAGTCGGCCAGTCCACTCTGCATGTAGTCCATGCCGTGGTTGTTGGCCATGGACGCGACGTCCACCCCGGACGCCTTCAGCGCGGTCAGCGCGGCCGCGGGGGCCCGGAAGGTGAACTGCTTGCCGGGGGCGGGGGTGCCGCCGGTGGTGATCGCGGTCTCCAGGTTGACCATCGCCAGGTCGGAGGCCTTGAGCACCTTGGCGATCGGGCCGAGCGCGGTCTTCGGGTCTGCGTCCAGCCGGGTTCTCAGCACGCCCTCGAAGTGCACGTCACCGCCGAAGGAGATGGTGTACGGCCTGCGCTCGGGCGTGGGCTTGGGCTTGGTGGAGGTGGTCGGCTTCTCCGCGACGTCGGGCGTGGCCGTCGGAACGGAGGACTCGGCCGCCGAGCAGGCCACGAGGAGCATCGCGGAGAGGGTGATCGCGGTGGCCGCGACGAGGCGGCGAGCGGGGTACGTGTCCATCGGTATTCGAGGATGCCATCTCCTTAACACCCCGTGGGATAACTCGCCCTACGAGATTCGATTCCTCCAAACTGGGATGAATCGCTTACTTGAATGATTCAGGTTTAAGTCATAGCGTGTAACCCATGGAAGACGAGGACCGGCTTCGCCAGGCAGGCCTGCGGGTGACCGCTGCCCGGTTGGCGATCATGCAAACCGTACGGGAGGGCGACCACCTGGATGTGGAGGCCGTCTACCGTGGCGTGCGAGGTCGGGTCGGTCAGGTCTCCCTGCAAGCCGTCTATGACTCCCTGCACTCGATGCACCGGGGAGGGCTGCTCCGCCGGATAGAACCCGCGGGCAGCCCCGCCCGATATGAGGCGCGAGTCGGTGACAACCATCACCATCTCGTCTGCCGCCGGTGCGGGAAGGTCACGGACGTCGACTGCGCCGTCGGCCACGCCCCCTGTCTCGACCCTGCCTCCGATGCCGGATACCTGGTTGACGAGGCAGACGTCATCTTCTGGGGCATGTGCCCGGACTGTCGTTCCCAAGACGCCGAAGACTCTCGATGAAGAAGAATCCCCGGAGGACCCATCTATGAGCACCAGGCCAACCACCACGACCGACGCCGGAATCGCCGCACCGAGTGACGAGCATTCCCAGTCCATAGGCCCCAACGGGCCCCTTCTCCTGCAGGATCACTACCTGATCCAGAAGATGGCGCAGTTCAACCGGGAGCGCGTGCCCGAGCGCGTGGTCCACGCCAAGGGCGGCGGCGCGCACGGCGTCCTTCAGATCACCGAGGACGTCAGCCAGTTCACCAAGGCCGGCCTGTTCCAAAAGGGCAAGGAGACCCCGCTCTTCCTGCGCTTCTCCACGGTGGCCGGTGAGCTCGGCAGCGCCGACACCCAGCGTGACCCGCGCGGCTTCGCGATCAAGTTCTACACCGACGAGGGCAACTACGACATCGTCGGCAACAACACGCCGATCTTCTTCATCCGTGACCCGCAGAAGTTCTCGGACTTCATCCACAGCCAGAAGCGCCGCGCGGACACCAACCTGCGTGACCACAACATGCAGTGGGACTTCTGGACGAACTCACCGGAGAGCGCCCACCAGGTCACCTTCCTGATGACCGACCGCGGCACCCCGGCGTCCTGGCGCCACATGCACGGCTTCGGCTCCCACACCTTCCTGTGGTACAACGCGGCCGGCGAGAAGTTCTGGGTCAAATATCACTTCAGGACCGACCAGGGCGTCAAAAACTTCACCGACGCCGAGGCCGGCGCCATCATCGCGCAGGACGCCGACTACCACCTCCGTGACCTGCACACCGCGATCGCGACCGGCAACCACCCGTCCTGGACGGTGAACGTCCAGGTCATGCCGTTCGAGGACGCCGCCGACTACCGGTTCAACCCGTTCGACCTGACCAAGGTGTGGCCGCACGCCGACTACCCCGAGATCACGGTCGGCAGGTTCACCCTGAACCGGAACCCGGCGAACTACTTCGCCGAGGTGGAGCAGGCCGCCTTCGAGCCCGCCAATCTGGTGCCGGGCATCGGCGCGTCCCCGGACAAGATGCTCCAGGGCCGGCTGTTCTCCTACCCCGACACCCACCGCTACCGCATCGGCGCCAACTACCTGCAGTTGCCGATCAACGCCCCGAAGGTGCCCATCCACAGCTACAACAAGGACGGCGCCATGCGCTTCAGCAACCCCGCCGACCCGGTCTACGCGCCGAACACCGCGGGTGGCCCCGTCGCCGACCCGTCGCTGTTCGAGGGTGAGAACTACCAGGTGAGCGGCGAGATCATTCGCTCCGCCTACACCCTGCACCGCGAGGACGACGACTACGCCCAGCCTCGCGCCCTGTGGGAGAACGTCCTGTCCGAGACCGACCGCTCCCACCTGGTGAGCAACGTCGTCGGCCACGCCTCCGCACCGGAGGTCACGGCCGAGATGAAGAAGCACGTCGTCGAATACTGGACCAACATCCACAAGGACCTCGGCCAGGGCGTCGCCCAGGGCCTGGGCGTCACCACCGAATAGTCACACCCGTTCGTACGGCCCGCATCTCGCCAGGGTGCGGGCCGTACGGCTGTCTCCAGGCACACGAAAGGGGCCTGACCCGCCATTGGGTAAGCCCCCATCTTGGACAAACAGCCGATCAGAGATCGAAGTCGCCACCTTTCACCCCGGCGACAAACGCGGCCCACTCGGAACCACCGAAGATCAGAACCGGCCCGGTCCTGTCCTTGCTGTCCCTGACCGCGATGCGCCGCTCCGGAAGACATGCGACCTCAACGCAGTTCCCATTGGCGGCACTACGCTGGCTCTTCCGCCATACCACTCCAAATAGGTCCATATCGGACACAACTCACCTCTTCTCCCATGAGAGAACATAAAGCATCTTAAGGATGAAGGGGTGATGGAAAACACGCAAGACATTAGGCATGACCAGATAGGACACTGTGCCTGACACGGCCCCCCGGCATGCAATGATTCTTCCCTGATCCACCGGCGGACCGTCATCCGTCCAGCGGGCAGAAAATGATGAAGTTGCAACAACACAAATGGGGCGGCCCTGGTCCTTTTTCGCGAGCGCCGGGGCCCCCTTCTCTCACAGGTCGAACTCCCCGTCTCTCACCCCCCCGACGAAAGCGCCCCATTCCTCAGGGGTGAAGACCAGGACCGGCCCCGACGAGTCCTTACTGTCCCGGACTCCCACACGACCCTCGCCCAGCGACGCCACCTCGACGCAATTGCCGTTGACAGCGCTTCGCGTGCTTTTCTTCCACATCACATCATTGTGATTATTTATATTCATCAATCATCTTTCCGAAAATGATGGGCCAGCGGCAGGCCGCAACCCGCCACTAGCTCCAGTGCTTGATTGTCTTCTTGATCAGTTCTTGTGACGCCGCTTCGTCGAGAGCCCGTTCCATCAGGTGTCCGAAGGCGCGTTCGTACATGTAGACCGTTTCCGCGTCTTCCACCAATCGTCCACCGGGAAGAGACTCCTCGTAGACGACGTCGGGGAAGTCGGGAAACGTCAGATGCAGGAAAGCTCCGGTGGATACCGGCGGTGGAACGACCTGAGGCAGGATCCTCATCTCCACGTGCTCCAGCTCCGATACTTCGATCAGATGCATGAGCTGGTCGCGCATGACGCGCGCGTCGCCGTACTGGTTCCTCAGCACGGATTCATGGAGGACGCTCACGTGAGTCAGCGGATCGGGCGTGTACAGCAGCGTGCGCTGTCGCTCCGTCCGTATCTCGATCCGATCCTGAAGCCAGCTCGGCGGAAGCTGGCTGGCATGCTGGCTCGCCAGCGAGAGGCTCCAGGCATACGTCTCCGTCTGGAGGAGACCGGGGACGATCTGGGGTTCCCAGCTTCGCACCACAGTGGCCTCCGCCTCCATTCCGATGAGCATGGTGTAGTCATCAGGAATGGAATTGCGATATCGCTCCCACCAGCCCTTCTGGGCGGCGTCGTGTCTCAGCGCGACAAGAACCCCCCGAAGGTCTTCCTCGACCCCGTAAAGCTCAGCGAGTGCCTCAACGTCAACCTGGCTGGCCAGCGTCTTGGCATTCTCGATGCGACTTACCTTGGCGGTCGACCAGAGCAGACGGTCGGCCACCTCGTCACCGGTCAGATTCAGGCTTTCGCGGAGCCGACGCAGCTCCATGCCCAGCCGGCGCCGGCGAAACGCCGGACTGCCGCGCTCAGACATCGCAACCCCCTTCACCATGACGGATAGGCGTGTGGCATGGCCTCAGCAGGAACAGAACGAATAGTAGTGCAAATTGCACGGATCATTGCAGTGCATGTGTGAAAGATTATTACTTCTTTCCTTACGCCAAGTCTTGCAGGGAAATCTCTCCTGAGCGACTATCAAATCAGGAAGGTTCCCAGAAGATCGGGGAAGCCACCGATGATCATCCGGTGGAGCTCTTCGGGAGACCCTCAGCGGGCCACGCGCGGGAGTTACGGGTGGTGCGCGCCTGATCGGCAACGGCGCCGTCCACATGTCGGAGTCATGCGGGGAGGTCATCAGGGGGAACAGGAGAGCCGGCCGACGACAGCCCAGTGTCGCGCGCACCAGAAGGCGCCGATGAGGCGCCACAGAAAAACCGGGCCGGCGGCCACCGACCCGGTTGGCACAAGAACTCCGCGTCAAAGCCACGAAGGGAGTTTCCTATGTACTTCCACGTTACCAAGGGACTCTACGGAATCAAGGCCTTCATCCTCGACCTCATCGACATCTCCGACCGAGAGCTCTGCATGGACCAGGATGAATGGGCCCACCGGCTCGGCTGGACCGTAACCAGGACCGGGTACGGTGCCCGGCACTACCGCGACCCCCGCTTCGACCTCCTCAAGGCTGAGCGCCTCGCCGCTCCCGCCCTCGCTCTCACGCCCACTCCCGACGAGGGGGTGAGCGGCAATGTCGTGGCGTAACCTCCGCAACAACCGCTACGAGCGACCGTACGAGCCGCTGCCCCACCGGACGAGCCCTCTGGTCCGGCTGTGGCGCTGGCGCACGGAGATCGCCCTGCTGGCCGCCGTCGTCACCGCCGTGACCGCCGTCGCCTTCTCCCTGGGGAAGGGCGACTGGTGGCCGTTCCTGGTGCTGACCGGCACCGTCGGCGCCCCTGCCGCCTCCCGCTTCGGACGAAACTGGGTGATCGCACACATGTGGTGCCTGGCCTCCCGGCACCGCATCCAGAAGACGTGCGTGGAAACCGGCATGCACACCCGCTCGGGCCGGCTCCCGCTGATCCTGTGGATAACCCCGACGGCCCTCGGGGAGAAGGCTCTCGTCCTGGCCCGGGCCGGGATCTGCGCCGAGGACTTCGAGGCCTTCTCCGGAGAGCTCTCGTCGGCCTGCTACGCCCGGCGGACCGAGGTCGCGCGGCACCGCAGGTGGGCCCACCTGATCACCGTCGAGATCATCCGAAGGGAGGCGGCCCCCGGGCTCTCCCTGGGACTCGACCGGCTCTACGGACAGGCGAACTGGGTGTCTCTGCGCTCCGGCCGGGATCTTGAGGAGGTGCCCGATACCCGCCCCGCCACGACGGCGTTCCCCATGGCCGCATGACTTTCACCCACGACGGGAGCCCGGCCACGATCTCCCCGCCCGGTACGGAGCGGCCTCGGATCTCGTGATCCGTTTCGAAGCCCTGGAGCACGAACTCCGGGGCTTCCCCTTGTCCTGGGCGGCGACCCTCGTGAGCTCACGGGAGTGGTCAGACCGACCCACGGATGGGGGCGCCCCGGGACCTCTCAGCTGGTCGCGGCCAAACAGGCGGGAATCAACGCGAACACGCTGACAGACGATTCGGTGTTCGATATCTCCTCCGGAAACGCCGTGTTCAACGGGGTCCCCGTCACACTTGGTCGCGCATGATCCCATGGTCGCTCGGAAAAGGAGGATCGACGCGCATTAGGCTTGCGCAGGTGACCACCCCTCCAGCACAGGACCGTCTGCACGCTCAGCTCGCCTTCGTCATGGAGATCGACAAGCTCAGACGCATCGTCCGCCGCAACACCCTCATGGACGGGTCGCGGCGCGAGAACGACGCCGAGCATTCATGGTACGTGGGCATGCTGGCGATGGTCTTGGCCGAGCATGCCCCGCCGGGCACCGACCTGGACAGAGTCATCGCGATGCTGCTCGTCCATGACATCGTCGAGATCGACGCCGGAGACACGTTCATCTACGACGCCTCCGCCGTCGAGGCCCAGCTCGGCATCGAACGCAAGGCCGCCGACCGGATCTTCGGATTGCTCCCCGAGGACCAGACGATGCGGCTGCGCGCGCTCTGGGACGAGTTCGAAGAGCGCAAGACTCCCGAAGCCCGGTTTGCCAAGGCCCTCGACCGGATCGCGCCGATCATGGCCAACCACCACAACGAAGGCGGTACCTGGTCGCTCTACAAGGTGACAGCCGACCAGGTGCTTGAGAAGGTGAAAATCATCGAGGAGGGATCGGCGACACTCGGCGCCTACGCCACCGAGATCATTGCCCTCTCCGTCAGGCGGGGGCATTTGGCGCGTGCATAATGCCGTTCCCGGGTAGGTCCCTATGGGTTAGAAGGGGGCGATTGTGAAGGAAACAGTCAAAACAGGACGCCGGACCTTCAGAGATCTGGTGCCTCCAGTCGACCTCACCGACCGTATCGAACGGTCGACCAGGGCTGACAGGCCGATCCGATTGCTCGCCAAGGCCGTGCGCCGGCGAATCGGCCCAGGAGGGCTACGCGACCTGCTGCATGGAGTTCCCCTCGGCAAACCCCTCCATCCACCGCTCGCCAACGTCAGCCTGGGGTTCTGGGTGGCGACGGCGGTGCTCGACGTGACCCGCTCCGATCCGCGGGCGGCGCGGATGCTGCTCGCGGGCGGGGTCGCCGGCGCGATACCCGCCGCGGTCGCGGGCATCACCGATTGGTCGGTGCTCCACCGGGAGCAGCAGCGGGTCGGATTCGTGCACGCGATCGCCAACCTGGTCGCCCTCGGGCTCTACGCCGGTTCGCTGGCGTTCCGGCTCGCCGGGCACGACCGGCATGGACGGATGCTGTCGTTCGCCGGGCTGGGCGCCGCGGGCATGGGAGGTTACCTCGGCGGCCACCTGGCCTACCGGCAGGCCGCCGGAGCCAACCACGCCGAGTCGGTCACCCACCTGGTCCCGCTGGGCTGGCACGACCTGTGCGACATCACCGACCTTCCCGACGGACGCCCGGTGGCCCGGAGGCTGGGCTACATCGACCTGTTCGTCCTACGGATCGGCAACGCGGTCACCGTGCTCGCCGACGGCTGCTCCCACCTGGCCGGACCGCTCCATCAGGGGAAACTGGTCTCCGAGGAGGGCACCTCCTGCGTGGTGTGCCCCTGGCACGGAAGCACCTTCCGGTTGTCCGACGGAGCCGTCGTCCACGGCCCCGCCACGGCCCCGCAGCCGTCCTTCGAGACCCGGATCCGCCGTGACGGTGTCCTCCAGGTCCGTCCCACCCAGGTCTGACCTGGGTGCGACGGAACCCAGGCAGGATGGATGATCTCCATCCCACCCGGGCCTTGATCTGGGCGGGATGGACGGTCAGTCGGACTTGCCGTTGGCCGGGTGTTCGACCAGGGCGAGGACCCTGCTGGACATGAACCTGGCGGTGCGCACGGCCGTACCGCTCCGGGTGACCTCGCTCACCTCCACCACACCACCGCGAAGGTTGGTCACCTCAACCCGGCGGCCCGCTTTGGTGGCGGCGACTTCGTAGGTGCGTGAGCTGTCCCCTGCGTCAATGACAATCTCTACCTTGTCACCCTTCATATGTGCTATATACCCAAAAACGTTGCAGATTTATCCGTACACCAGTTTGATTATCGCGGCGATGCCGACGCAGACGATGAACCCGCGCAACACGGGGGCGGGAAGTTTCCGGCCGACCTTCGCGCCGAGGAACCCGCCGATCGTGGAGCCGAGCGCGACCATCAGGATCGCCAGCCAGTCCACCTCCGCGACCATGATGAACAGCACCGCGGCGGCCGCGTTGACCACCAGCGAGAGCACGTTCTTGGCGGCGTTGATCCGCTGCAGGCCGTCGTCGAGGAAACTGCCCAGCAACCCGATGAACAGCACGCCCTGGGCCGCGCCGAAGTAACCGCCGTAGATTCCGGCCCCGAAGACACCGAGCCAGAGCCAGGGGCCTCCATCTGGGCGGGGATGCTCCCGCCGGGCGCGCAGCCACCTGTTGAGCCTCGGCTGCACCACGACCAGCACGCACGCCACGCCGATCAGAACGGGAACGACAACGTTGAAGGCCCCCGGCGGAAGGTAGAGCAGGAGCATCCCGCCGATCAGCGAGCTGATGAGCGCGGCGACTCCCAGCCGGAGCAGCCGGTCGCGCTGCCCCTTCAGCTCCGCGCGGTAACCGATCGCACCGGTCAGTGATCCGGGAACCAGACCGATGGTGTTGCAGACGTTGGCGACGACCGGCGGGAACCCCAACGCCAGCATCGTCGGGAACGTGATCAGCGACCCCGAGCCGACGACGGCGTTGATACCCCCTGCCCAGATTCCGGCAGCAAAGAGCGCAACGGCCCCCAACGGCGTCATGACGCCCCCCTCAACTTGTCCGGCTCGCGCCCGTGAACGGTGCACGGCACTCCCCGGATGCTAGGAGGAGGACCCGCCCCGTCAGGCGGCGGGGGTGTCCTTACCGGCGAGCAGGCTCTCCAGGCTCTCGATCACCCTGCCCATATCCGACGGCATGATCCACACTTTGTTGGCGTCACCCTTGGCGATTTCGGGGAGCGTCCGCAGATACTGGTAGGCGAGAAACTCCCGGTCCGGCTTGCCCTCGTGGATCGCACGGCAGAGCATGCCGATCGCCTCGGCCTCACCCTTCGCGCGCACCGCCCTGGCCTCGGCGTCGGCCTGGGCCCTGAGCACCAGGGCCTCGGCCTCACCACGGGCTCTGAGCACCGCGGCGTGTTTCTGACCTTCCGCGACGAGAATGGCCGCCTGCTTCTGCCCCTCGGCCGAGAGCACCGCCGCCCGCTTGTCCCGGTCGGCGCGCATCTGCTTCTCCATCGACTCCTGGATCGAGACGGGAACGTCGACCGCCTTGAGCTCGATGCGGTTGACCCTGACGCCCCACTTGCCGGTGGCGTGGTCCATCGCCCCGCGTAACTCGCTGTTGATCTCCTCGCGAGAGGTCAGCGTGCGCTCGAGATCCATGCCGCCGACCGCGTTGCGCAGCGTGGTCACGGTGAGCTGTTCGACGGCGATCAGGAGGTTGGCGATCTCGTAGGTCGCCGCCCTGGGATCGACGACCTGGAAATAGATGACCGCGTCAATGGAGATGACGAGATTATCCGAGGTGCTCACCGGCTGCGGCGGGAAGGAGACGACCTGCTCGCGCAGATCGATCGTCTTCTTCATCCGGTCGATGAATGGAACCACCAGGTTCAGCCCGGGTCTGAGCGCCCGATGATAACGGCCGAATCGCTCCACAATCCCCGCATTGGCCTGCGGAACAATGCGGACTGCCCTAAAAAGGGCGAGCACTGCTATTACCGTGACGACGAGTGCAGCGACCAGCGATTCCATGAGCCACTCCGGACGGTCGAGTCACCTGGGTCTCTCGTCCCGGAAGGATATTTTATTTTTTCTTTATCGGCCTTCGAACCCCACATAATGGTCTCGAAAAAGGCGCCTGAAGCTCGGGAAAGACCCTATAAATCCGGGAAAATCCCAGAGTTCAGAGAAAGCCCCGGAACTCCGAGAAAATCCCGGCTAAAACCTCAGAAGTGGTGCGCCCGTGCGTACCATCGGCCGTCGAGCCCGCGCTCCAGGGTGAGCGGGACGCTGAAGGTCCGCGACAGATTCTCGGCGGTCATCACCTGGTCGATCGGGCCCTGGGCGACCACCGATCCGTGCCGGAGCAGCAGTGCGTGGGTGAAGCCGCTGGGCACCTCCTCCACGTGATGGGTGACCAGCACCATCGTCGGCGCCTTCGGATCGTTCGCGAACATCGCCAGGCGGCGGACCAGATCCTCCCGTCCGCCGACGTCCAGCCCGGCGGCGGGCTCGTCCAGCAGCAGCAGCTCGGGGTCCGGCATCAGCGCGCGGGCGATCAGAACCCGCTTGCGCTCACCCTCCGACAGCGTGTTGAACCGGCGCCGGATCAGATGAGCACAGCCGAGCTGGTCGATGAGCTCGACGGCGCGCGTGACGTCGTTGGAGTCGTACTCCTCCGTCCAGCGGCCGAGAATCGCGTAGGAGGCCGTGAGCACCAGGTCGATGACCTTCTCCTCCGGCGGCACCTTCTCGACCAGCGCCGCACTCGCGAGCCCGATGCGGGGCCGCAACTCGAACACGTCACTCTGGCCGAGCCGCTCGCCCAAGATCTCGACGATGCCCTCGGTGGGGAACAGCATCGCCCCGACCACCTGCAACAACGTCGTCTTGCCCGCGCCGTTGGGGCCGATGACGACCCACCGCTCGTCCTCATGAACGGTCCAGTCGATGTCCCGCAGCAGGGCCGCCCCGTCCCTGCGGACGGTGACGTCCTGTAGCCGAAGCACCTGACCGCCCATCCCTTTACGCCTCCTCGTGAATCGCCTGGAACAAAACCTATTGCAGGACAAGCGCATATCGTGGATCGGTGCATCCTGATTCACCGATCTCGGCCACCCTGGTCTGCTGGGGCAACGCCTGGCTCGCGGGGCAGGTCGGCCTCGACGAAGCCGCCGACCGCGTGGAGCGGCAGGCAGGCCCCCAACTCGTCGCCGGAGACACCGGCGACCTCCCCCTCCGCGGATTCCTCGCCGACCTGCGGATCGAGGGCATGAAGTCGCTGCGGCTGGCCCTCCCCATCGCGGGCGACCCACTCGGACTCACCGGACCACCCCCCTTCAACTCCGCGGCCATAGAGGCGGGACAGGCTGCGATAGCCGTGCTTCCCGGCAGGTGCCTCGGCCTCATCCCCATGAGAGACCGCCGCGGGTCATCGTACGCCGGGGTGCGCTGGAGCGTGCTGGGGGCTGGCACCACCACCCCCGACCTGCCCTCGCTGGCCGAGGCCGAGCACGGGCTGACCCTCGCGATGCGCGAGGCCACCGACGCCCTGCTCGGTGTGGAGGGCCCGGCTCAGGGCCACCGCCGCGTGAAAATCGTCAGCGACGGCCTGGCCCCCGGCTACCCGGCCCGAGCCCACCGGGTCGCCGCTCTCGCCGCCCGGCTCGACGCGGTGCTGCGCGTCGCCGACGACCGGGGGCTCACCTCGGGTCAGATCACCGCCCGGGACCACGCCCTGCGCGACCTCGACCGCGCGGTACGGCGTGCGCGGGTGGCCGCCCATCACGCGATCACCGAGTTCGTCTAGCGGGGTGTCTCCGAGCCCGGCCGGGCTGTTCCAAGAACGGGCGCCGCTCTCAGGCGTGGGAGACACGGTCAGCTCGCCGGTGGAGCGGCGGACATGACCATCGCCCGACCGAACGTGGAAAACCCGGTTAACTCGCCGGCGGAGCGGCGGACGTGACCGTTGCCCGGACGGGCGCCGCTCCCGGGTGGAGGGGCCGTGGGAAACCCGGTCAACCGCCGGGCCGGTCCAGGCCGTGCCTCACGGCGTAGAGGGCGGCCTGGGTCCTGTCCTGGACCCCCAGTTTCATCAGCACGTTGGAGACGTGGGTCTTCACCGTCTTCTCCGCCACGGTGAGCTCCCTGGCGATCTCGCGGTTGGAGCGGCCCGAGGCGATCAGCGTGAGCACCTCGCGCTCCCGGTCGGTCAGCGACGTCACGTGCCCGGACACCGGAGCGGTAGAGCCCGACGGCCCGGGCAACCCCGACAGCATCGCCTCGGCGGCCTCGGGAGCCAGCAGGATCTGGCCTCCGTGGACCGCGCGGATGGCCTGGACGAGCGCGGCGGGCTCGACGTCCTTGTAGAGGAAGCCGGCCGCCCCGGCCCGCATCGCCGGGGCCACGTCCTCCCTGTCGCTCACCGAGGTCAGCACCAGCACCCTTGGGAACGGCCCTCCCTCCCCCAGCCTGAGCAGCGTGCCGAGACCGTCGAGGACCGGCATCTTCAGGTCGAGCAGCAGCACGTCCGGGACGAGGGACTCCACCAGGGCGACCGCCTCCGCGCCGTCCGCGGCCTCTCCCACCACGTCGAGGTCGTCCTGAAGGTCCAGGAAGGTGCGCAGTCCCTGCCGGACGACCGGGTGGTCGTCAGCGATCAGCACACGGATCACACGGGGCACGCGGGCACCTCCATCCTGACCAGTGTCCCGTGGCCGGGCTCCGATCTCACCCGTACGACCCCGCCCAGGGCCTGAGCCCTGTCTCCCATCGACGCGATGCCCAGCCCCCGCCCCGCGGCGACGTCCACGTCGAATCCCGCCCCGTCGTCGCGTATCTCCAGGACCACGCGCCCGTCCTCACAGCCCAGCCGTACGCTGACGACGCCCGCCGCCGAGTGCCGGGAGGCGTTGTGCAGCGCCTCCTGGGCCACCCGGAGGACGGCCATCTCGGTCATCGGCGCGAGCGCGCACACCGGGGTCTCCTCGAAGGTGAACGAGGCCGGGTGAAGCCGGTCCAGCAGGTGCACGTGCTTGCGGAGCGTCTCGGCCAGGCCGTGCCGGTCGAGCTCGGCCGGGCGAAGCTCGACGATCACCGCGCGGAGCTCGGCCAGGGCCTCCCCTGCCAGCCGTTCGACCCGATCGAGCTCCCGCAGCGCCCGGTCGGGGTCGCGAACCACCAGCGAGGCCGCGGCCTGGGCGGTGAGCCGGAGCGAGAACAGCTTCTGGGTCACCGCGTCGTGCAGCTCCCCGGCCATCCGGGTGCGCTCCTCCGCCAGCGTCAGTTCCCGGCCGCGCTCGTAGAGGCGGGCGTTGGTGAGCGCGATCGCGGCGTGCGCGGCGAACATGGTGAGCAGTCCCTGGTCGGCCTCGGTGAACCCCCCGGGGCTCCGCTTGTTGGACAGGAAGATGATCCCGAGCACCTGATCGCCGTCGAGAACCGGCACCCCGAGGAAGTCCTTGAGAACCGGATGGGCGCGCGGCCAGTATTCGAACCGGGGATCCCTGCGGATGTCGGGCAGCCGGACCGGTTCGCCCTCACGCAGCATCGCGCCCAGCATGCCGTGCTGGCGGGGCGTGGGCCCGATGGCGTCCCACTGCTCGTCGGAGATGCCGTCGGCGACGAACTCGGCGAACGCCCCCTGGTCGTCGGGCACGCCGAGCGCGGCGTAGCGGGCGTCCAGCAGCTGCCTGGCGGACCGCACGATGACCTGGAGCACCTCCCTGACCGAGAGGTGCCTGGTCACGGCGAGCACCGCGGAACTCACCGCGTGCAGCACCGCGTCCCGGTCTTCGTTCATGAAAAAACTCTAGGCCCCCGTGCTCGCGACCGCGCTCGGCCGTCGGTCCTAGGTCCATCAGCGCAGGGCCGGCCCGGTCCTGCGCCCGATGTGCGGGAGGCATGCGGTTCATACCGTCGGGACATGACCCGTCAAGACACGACGAAGACCGCACTCATCACCGGCGCCTCCCGTGGCCTCGGCCTCGCGCTCGCTCGTTCCCTGGCCGCCGACGGCTGGCGGCTCATCCTCACCGCACGGGGCGCGGACGCCCTGAAACCCGTCGCGGACGAGCTCGGCGCCCTCGCCGTCGCCGGAGACGTCGCCGACCCGGGCCACCGGGACCGGCTGGCGCATGCCGTACACGATCAGGGTGGGCTGGACCTGCTCGTCAACAACGCGTCCGGGTTGGGCGCGGTCCCGCTGCCGCCCCTGGCCGGCTATCCGATCGACGCCCTCGAAGATCTGTTCAGATCCAATGTGCTGGCTCCGCTGGCACTGATCCAGCTGACCCTGCGTGGGCTCAGGGAACGGCGCGGGGCAATCGTCAACATCTCCTCCGACGCCGCCGTGGAGGCCTACGAGGGCTGGGGCGGGTACGGCGCGACCAAGGCCGCCCTGGAGCGGCTCTCCGGCGTGCTGGCCGCCGAGGAGCCCGATGTCCTGGTCTGGTGGGTGGATCCGGGCGAGATGAACACGGCCATGCTCGCCGACGCGGTCGGCGCCGAGGAGGCCGCGGCGGCCGCGGGCCCGGAGTCGGTCGTCCCCACCCTGCGGCGGCTGATCGCGGAGCGCCCGGCCAGCGGGCGGGTGAGGCACGAATGAGCGGCCGACGCGGCCAACGCGAACGGGCCGGCGATCCCGGCGGCACGCGGATCGGAACGGCGAAGGAGGAATCGTGAGCACACCGACGACGGACGCCATGGCATCGGACTTCGTACTCCCGTACGACCTGGAGGCGCACGAGCCGCCCGAGGCCCGCGGGCTGGCCCGCGACGGAGTGCGGCTGCTGGTCTCGCGCGGTGGTGGCAGTGGTGCCGGGGAGGCGCGCAGAAGCACCGAAGGGGCCCGGGGGAAGGCCCGGGACGCCCGGGAGACCCGTGGATGTCCCGAAGAGACCCGTACGGACACCCGGGATATCCATGGGAGCGGCGGTGACACCACAGGAGCGCGCGAGAGTACCGAAGACCCCCACGGGAAGGCCCGGGAGACCCGTGGGAGAGGCGGCGAGATCGGCCACCGCACGTTCGCCGACCTGCCCGGCCTGCTGGAACCCGGTGATCTGCTGGTCGTCAACAACTCCGCCACGCTCCCCGCCGCGGTCCGGCTCGATCGGCTCGCGGTGCACTTCTCGACCGAGCGAGAGGACGGAACCTGGCTGGTCGAGCTGCGCCGCCGGATGGAGACGGCCAGCGAGCCCTATCCGGGCGGCGCCGGAGGGGAGTGGCTGCCGCTGCCCGGCGGAGCCACCCTGCGGCTGCTGGAGCGGGAGACGCCGCGTCTGTGGCGGGCCAGGCTCGACCGCGAGGTTCCCGCCTACCTCCACCGGTACGGCGTGCCGATCCGCTACTCCTACGTGGACGAGGACTGGCCGCTGGCCGACTACCAGACCGTGTTCGGGGTGCGTCCTGGAAGCGCGGAGATGCCCAGCGCGGGACGGCCGTTCACCACCGGCCTGGTGACCGAGTTGGTGTCACGCGGGATCGGCATGGCGCCGATCACCCTGCACACGGGGGTGGCCTCGCCGGAGAAGAACGAGCCGCCCTATCCGGAATGGTTTGAAGTGCCCGAGACCACCGCCCGGCAGGTGGAACTCGCACACGAGTCGGGCAGCCGGGTGATCGCCGTGGGCACGACCGTGGTGCGGGCGCTGGAGACGGCCGCGCTGGCCACCGGCCGCGCGCGGGCCGCGCGCGGCTGGACCTCCCACATCGTGACGCCCTCCACCGGGGTGAGGGCGGTGAACGGCCTGATCACCGGCTTGCACGAGCCACGCTCCAGCCACCTGCTGATGCTGTCGGCGATCGCCGGTGGCGAGCTGCTCTCCCGGTCCTATGCGGAGGCTCTCAGAGAGGGCTATCTCTGGCACGAGTTCGGAGACGTCCACCTGATCCTGAGCTAGCCGCGGGGAAACACCCGCCGATCACGGCAATCCACGAGAATCACCGAATCCGGGCCGGAGATAAGGGCGGTGCCCGCGCTATGGCGAGTTCACCATGGCGTCGGCCCGCGTTCCATCGGACGTAACCAATACCCGGAACGCCCTTGGTCTCCGCGCGGGTGTGAACCCGAAGAGCCGGGAACGAGAACCCGGATCCTCCGATAGTCCGTACATCTCTTTTTCGATGAATTTCCCGCAGACCCGAAGCGTCCGAGGCGGTCCGTATGAGGCGGGACGGCCGGCACGGAACCCTCCAATACCCGATACGGCGCCGCTCCGAGCACCCAGCTCGAAATGGCGCAATAAAGATAATAAATTTACTTTTTATCGCTATATGTGATAAAACGCTGCGACTTGAACGGGGACGATCACAGCGTCCCCGTCCCCCCCAACTGGGAGACGTTTAATGCGCCACCCGATCTCTAAGATCGCCGCTCTTGCCCTGGTCGCACCGCTCGCGGGCACGTTCCTGCTCGCCGGACCGGCCTCGGCCGCTCCCGCCAAGGCTCCCGCCGCGGCCGTCAAGAAGGCCGACGACCCGTTCTCCACCTTCGTCGTCCAGGCCGCGGCCTCCAAGACGGTCCGTCCCGGCAAAAAGATCACCTACACCATCAAGGCCACGAACTCCGGCCCGTACGTCTCCGACGGAGGCGCCTACTTCATCGTCGCCGTGCTCCCCAAGAGCGTCATCCTCAGCGGCAAGTGGACCTACCAGGGTCCCGCCAAGAGCGAGTGCGCCTCCGAGGAGCAGGTCCTGATCTGCGCCGTGGACAAGAACCTCAAGGTCAAGGAGTCCGTCTCCTTCAAGTTCGCGTTCAAGGTCGCGAAGACCGCCAAGGGCACCCTGAAGTCCACCCTCGGCGTGCTGGCCTACGACGTGCCCACGGGCGCGGAGACCCTCAGCCGTGACGAGCTCGAGCGCCTCGGCGTCAAGAGCTGGCTCTTCGGCAAGAACCACAGCACGCGCGTCGCGCGCTAGCCGTACCCCGGCGCACGGACCCGGCCCGCCGCTCCCGATGGAGCACCGACCGGTCGGTGATGCCCGCCACCCGAGCCTCCGTCCCCTCCCGGGGCGGGGGCTCTCGGCGTCCGACCGGGCGAGGCGTCCACGCACCCGCCGTACGGCATCCGACGTGCCGCCGTACGGCAGGCATCCCGGCCTTCGCCGTCTCTCGCGTCCGCCGTACGGCAGGAACCCCGGCCCCCGCGGTCTCTCGCGTCCGCCGTACGAAGTGTGGACAGCCTCATATGCGCCGGGACCGCCGCCCGGCATGATTTCCCACATGACCGATTCCGGACACCGCACGGCCCATGGCTGAGCTCAGGGTCGTCCTGGCCGAGGACCACTATCTGGTGCGCGAGGGCACCCGCCGGCTTCTGGAGGCCTCGGGGGAGATCGGGGTGGTGGCGGCCGTGGGCACCGCCGACGAGCTGCTCGACGCCGCCCAGCGGCTCCGGCCCGACGTGGTGGTGACCGACATCCGGATGCCCGGCTCGGCCGAGCTCGTACGGCCGGGCATGGAGGGCATCGACGCCGCGCACCGGATCCGGGCCTCCTCGCGGGACATCGGGGTCGTGGTGCTCTCCCAGTTCTCCGACGCGATGTTCGCCCTGGATTTGTTCAGGGACGGCACCGAGGGCAGGGCCTACCTGCTCAAGGACCGGGTCGGAGACATCGACGAGCTGCTCGGCGCCATCAGGTCGGTGGCCGGGGGCGGATCGGTGATCGACCCCAAGGTGGTGGAGGGTCTGCTGGCCAAGCGCGGGGTGCGTGACACTCCCCCGCCCGCCGAACTGACGCCCAGGGAGCTGGACGTGCTCAGGGAGATGGCGCACGGCCTGTCCAACGGGGGCATCGCCCGGGCCCTGCACCTGTCGGTCTCCGCGATCGAGAAGCACGTGAACTCGATCTTCATGAAGCTCGCCCTGGAGAACAGCCCCGACACCCACCGCCGGGTGGCCGCGGTCATCGCCTATCTCGGATCGGCCTAGGAACACCCGGTCGCCGGTGGCGCACCGGACACCGCTCCAGGCCATCGCAGAACCACGGGGTACGGTTCCAGGCCGCCACAGGACCACAGACCACGGTTCCGGACCACGGCAGAGCGGCAGACCGCGATTCCAGGCCCTCACCAGGGCCGTGAACCACGATTCCGGGCCGCCGCGGGAACCCGCGTGCCGCGGCTCTAGGCCGCGGCGGGAGCGGCGGGAACCGTGTGCCTCGCCGAGTCCATGATCACCGAAGCGACCGAGGCCTCGGCCTTCCACGCCAGGACGCGGCGGTTCTCCGCGGTCACCGGAGGAAGCATGGTCACCTCCACGACCAGCCGGCGGAAGGCGACCACTCTCTGGATGGAGGCCAGAAGCGTGTCGTCGCCCACGAAGGTGGAACCGGTGGCGAGGGCGCCGTCGACGTCCACGTAGCGCAGCGCGACCGGGCGGACCGGGGCCTCGGCGTTCAACGCCGCCTGGAACACGGCCGGCCGGAAGGCGCCCATCTCACGGCCGCACCAGGTGGTGCCCTCGGGGAAGGCCATCACCGGATGGCCTTCCCCGAGGGCCCTGGCCATCGCGTCGACCGCCTCGGGCAGCGCCGACAGCCGGTCCCTGTCGATGAACAGGGCGCCCGACCCGGCCGCCAGCATGCCGATCACCGGCCATTCCTGGACCTCCCGCTTCGCAAGCAGGCGGCACGGCAGCGCGGCCGCCATGACGAGCGGGTCCAGCCAGGACACGTGGTTGGCCACGATCAGCGGAGCCGCCCCCGAGCCGGAGACGCCGGATACGCCGGATACGCCGGAGGCAGAGCCGGCCACGACCAGTTTCGCCCTCGAACCGGGGGCGAAGCCGCGCTCGGCCGACCCGGCCAGGAACGTGAAGCCCTGCCGTACCTCGATCCGGACACCGAGGGCCCGCAGCAGCAGCCGGGACCAGACGCTCGTCACCCGGACCCGCTCCGCCGTACCGAGCAGGTGGGTGAGGAGCGCGAACACCGTACCGGCCAGGATCAGGATCACGGCGGCCGTCAGCCGCAGGGTCCTGCGCGGCCAGGCGGCCCTCGCGTCCGAGGGAACGAGGCAGGTGGTGGGCATGCACGGCGCCACCGGCAGCCAGGGGTTCACGCCTGCTCTCCCAGGAAGTGACGCAGGTAGCGGGGGTCGGCGTTGGTCATCGAGAGCAGCACGAAGAAGTCGGCCACGTCGAAGTCGGGGTCGTAGGCGGGCGGGCCGCAGATCCACGCGCCCAGCCGGACGTAGCCGCGCATCAGGGGAGGCAGCACGGTCCGGTCGGAGCTCGGGTCGACCTGCAAGGGACGGTGGGGGGTGACGCGGTACTCCGGCGGGGAGAGCGGCACCCGCTGCATGACCCCGGCGGCGGAGGACACCGGGACCGAGCAGCACCCGGCCAGCCACTCGTACCCCCCGGCGACCATGTAACGCGCGATGCCCGCCCACATCAGCCCGAGCACCGCACCGCCCCGGTGGTCGGCGTGCACGCAGGCCCTGCCCGCCTCGACCATGCCCGGCCGGATCCCGGCCAGCGCGCTGAGATCGAATTCGGAGTCGGAGTAGAGCCGGTCGGCCCGGCGAGGGGTGAGCAGCCGGTAGGTGCCGACGACCTCGCCCGTGTCGCCGTGCCGTACCAGCAGGTGGTCACAGTAGGCGTCGAGCGGATCGACGTCCAGACCTGTGATGGGACTGTCCAGCCGAGCACCCATCTCCTCGGCGAAGACCTGGTGGCGCAGGCGCTGGGCCTCGCGCATCTCGACAGCGGTACTGGCCAGCCCGACGGTGTAGCGAGCGACTCGTGGCTCTGCGGGAAGGGTCGTCATGGGTTCATGAAGACACCCATAAGTGACGCCGGACCTGAGGTGTCCGCGAACTTCAGGCGTCCGGATGATGAACCACATTCACGATCGATTCCAGAGCCAAGTAGCGTAGAGAACGATGAACCAGCGCACGCTTCTGATCACGTTGACCGGCCCGGACCGACCGGGCGTCACCTCGCGGCTCTTCTCGGTCCTGTCGAACTTCCCCGTCGTCGTCGCCGACGTCGAGCAGGTCGTCATCCGTGGCCGGCTCACCCTCGGCGTCCTCGTCTCCTACGCCGGCGAGGCCCCGACCGGGACCGGCGGCACCCTCGGCGCGCTCTGGACCGCCGTGGAGCGGACCGCCGAGGACCTCGGTCTGCAGGTGGAGCTGTCCACGGGCTCCGATCCCAAGGAGAGGCGGCGACGCGGGCGGCTTCACGTCACCGTGCTCGGCGCGCCCCTCCAGCCCGCCGCGATGGCGGGCATCGCGGGGCGGATCGCCGCGGCAGGCGCCAACATCGACCGGATCGAACGGTTGTCCAACTACCCGGTGACCTGCATCGAGCTGGCCGTATCCGGCGCCGACCCGGATACGCTCCGGGCCGAGCTGGCCGTCGAGGCGCACACGCAGCAGGTCGACGTGGCCGTGCAGAGGACCGGCCTGCACCGCAGGGCCAAGCGGCTGATCGTGATGGACGTGGACTCCACGCTCATCCAGGGCGAGGTGATCGAGCTCCTGGCGGCGCACGCGGGCTGCCTGGAGGAGGTCGCCAGGGTCACCGAGGAGGCGATGCGCGGCGAGCTCGACTTCGCCGAGTCGCTGCGCCGCAGGGTCGCGCTGCTGGAGGGCCTCAGCGAGGAGGTCTTCGAGAAGGTCCGCGAGGAGGTCGTGCTCACTCCCGGCGCCCGCACGCTGGTGCGGACGCTCAAGCGGCTCGACTACCGGTTCGCGATCGTCAGCGGCGGATTCACCCAGCTCACCGACGCCCTCGTCAAGGACCTCGGGATCGACTACTCGGCGGCCAACACGCTGGAGGTCTCAGGCGGCCTGCTCACGGGGCGGGTCATCGGCGAGATCGTCGACCGGCCGGGGAAGGCGCGGGCGCTGGAGCGCTTCGCGCTGGAGGCGGGGATCCCCATCAGCCAGACGGTGGCGATCGGCGACGGCGCCAACGACCTGGACATGATCGCGAAGGCGGGTCTGGGGATCGCGTTCAACGCCAAGCCGGTGGTCCGCCGGGCCGCCGACGCCGCGGTGAACGTGCCCTACCTCGACTCGATCCTCTACCTGCTCGGCATCCCGCGAGCCGAGGTCGAGGACGCCGACGCCGAAGACGGCGTCACCGTCGCGGAGCGCTGAGCGAGGCCAGCCGGACGGCCTCGGCGCTCAGCCCCCGCAGGGGCGGCTGAGCGGCCGCGGCGTGCCTGATCCCCTCGCGCACCCCGGTCATCCGGTCGGCGGCCCCCTCGGCCAGCTCGTCCATGCGGCGTGCGGCCAGCCCGTCCACGTATGCGCCGAGCTCGTCGAGGACGCTGTCCAGATCATCGGGCGGCTCCTCGGGCCGCTCCGCCCTGACCGCCTCCGCGACCCTCTCCAGCCGATCCGCGACCATGTCGAGAACCGTCACCGTGGGCCCCGGCTCCTCTCCGGGCGGCGGCACCGCGAGCAGCGTGAGCGCGTTGTCCCGCAGCCTCTGAGCCGCCGTCACCGCGTCCCTGAGCCTCCGTGGCGCGCTGCCCCCCGGCTCCTTGTCCAACCGGTCCAGAGACTCTGTGAGCCGATCCCCGGCGTCGGCCGCCGAGTCGACCTTGGCACGCACCTCGCCGGGGCCCTGGTCGGCCAGCGACCGCACCAGCGAGGCGTGCTTCTCCAGCATGTCCACGATCCTGCCGGTCAGCAGGGCCCGGTTCTCCCTGGGCCACAGCAGCCGGGCGAAGAGCAGCGCCAGCGCCCCGCCGGCGACCGTGAGCGCCACCCTGGCCACCGCCGCGTCCCAGCTGAGCGGCAGGGAGAAGTCAGACAGCATCAGCGACAGCGGCGTGGAGAACATCGCCCAGCAGCCGTAACAGGATCCGCGTAACGCGAACCCCAGCGCCGCGCAGATCCCGATGAACAGGATCAGGTAGAAGAGACCCGGCGCGATCGCGAGCACCAGCGCCGCGCCCATCGCGCCCACGGCCGTGCCCAGGACCCGCAGCAGCACCCGGTCCACCGTGTCCTGGTAGGCCGGACGGAGGCTGACGGTCACGGTCACCACGAACCACTTGGCGTAGTGCTCGTGAACCAGCAGCATCAGCCCCATGGCCATGATCGTCGCCAGCCCCCGCCTGATCGGGTCGGAGCCGGTCGTGAACACCGGCTTTCCCGGCCGGCCGAACCTCGGCAGGCGCACCGCGACGTCAAGCCCCTCGGCCGTCTGCTGCGCCACCGACCGCACGGCCATCCCGATCCGGTCCAGGCCTCGGCAGATCTGCCCCAGCAGCACGACCCCGGTCAGCCCCCCACCGTCCGCGTTGACGTCCCTGCGGATCTCCTCCGTCCGGTCGGCGAAGCGATTGACGGCGGCCAGCGCCTCGGGCACCGCGGCCGAACTGCCGGACGTCACCGCCTCCCGCAACGCGAGGGCCAGCGCCTCGACCGCCTCATCCAGCTCATCGGTCCATCCCGTCCCGAGGTCCGTCGCCGCGGCCGCCGCTCGCAGCACGCGCAGCGCGACGGTCTCGTGGAGGACACGGGTCAGCGTGGCCAGCAACCGCTCCGGGGAGTGGTCGTTCTCGTTCGCGTCCTCGTCCGAGACCCGGTAGAGGGAGAACGCCCTGGCCGCGTCTTTCTGCGCGATGCCTGCCTGGCGCTGCAGCAGCTCCCTGCACTCGTCCGAGAGCGACGTACTGCCCTCCGAGGCCAGGAGGTCCGCGACGGCCGTACCGGCCTTCCGCAGCGCCCTGTGGAGCGGCTGAAGGCGGCGCACCGGCCAGACCACCACGACCAGCAGCGTGACCAGCAGGCCGCCGGCCGCCGTGACCGCCATGTGGAGCGGCAGGCTCAACCCGGACGGGGCGAAGTAGGCGAGCACCACGGCGAGTACGGCGGGAATGCCGAGCACGGCCCAGTAGACACTGGCCGCGGCGACCAGACCGACCACGACGGCGGCCGGCCAGGGATAGGGCTGGATCAGTCCGCCGAGACCGACGCCGAGGGTGACCATCACCGTGGCGAGGAGCAGCTTGCGGACGCGCTCACCGTACGGCAGGCCGGGGGCGTCGCCGAAGACCGCGAGATAGCCGCCCAGCGCCGTCGCGGCGCCCTCGTGGACGTGGCCGGACAGCACACCGAGCAGCAGCGGGAGGCAGACGCCCAGCGCGCAGATCAGGCCGTATCCCCATGCGGGACGCCCGGAGATCTCGAAGTCACAGCGCAGCGCCTTGACGATCCTCCGCATGCCACCCCCGATCCCGACGACGGGAGGTCGTACCCTTCCTGCCCCGTTATCGGATGTTCAGTGGTCGCCCGGGCTCCAGCGGGTGACGCCGCGTCCCGCGTCGAGCCCGGCCCACTCGTCGTCGATCTCGATGACCGCGAACGCGCCGGGCGGGAAACCGAAGTCGCCGTTCTCCGTGGTGAGGCCCTGGACCAGGTTGTGGATGCCGGGGTTGTGGCCGACCAGCATCAGCGTGCGCACCTCGGGGTCACTCCGCCGGATCAGCGTGAGCAGCTCATCGGAGTAGGCCTCGTAGATGACCGGCTCGAACACGATGTCCGCGCCGCCGTCCCCGGCAGCCCCGTTCCCGGCGTTCCCGGCGTCCCTGGCTCCGGAGAGGGCCAGCTCGGCGGTCCGTCTGGTCCGCGCCGACGGCGAGCAGAGCACCAGGTCGGGCCGGAGGTCCATGCCGGTGAGCGCCTCACCGATCCGGCGGGCGTCGTGTTCGCCGCGCTCGGTGAGAGGGCGCTCCCTGTCCGGGAGGCCGGGAACCTGAGCCGCCCTCGCGTGCCGCAGGACGATGAGCGTGCGCGCCCTCACCCCGACGCCCAGATGGCCGCACCGGCGATCACCGCGAACACCACGACCATCGCCAGCAGGATGAGGAGGAGCGTCTTACCGCCGGAGGGTTGTTCTTCCATGGGCCCAGTTTCCCACCGGGGTCATCCGCACATGCGGAAGGGGTGCACGCCCCCGTGCACCCCTCCCGTCACACCTCGCTCAGCTGGAGATCTGCTCCGGCTCGCGATCCGTCTGGCTCTCCTCGGCCGGGGCGATGCTCGCCGAACGACGCTTGGAGATGACCACCGCGGCGACGACGACGCCGACCGCGAGCACGGTGACGCCGATCCGCAGTCCCACGTTGTCGGCGTAGGTCACCACGGCGGGAGCGATCAGCAGCGCCACCAGGTTCATCACCTTGAGCAGCGGGTTGATCGCCGGACCGGCGGTGTCCTTGAACGGGTCACCGACGGTGTCACCGATGATGGTGGCCTCGTGAGCCGGTGAACCCTTGCCTCCGTGATGGCCGTCCTCGACCAGCTTCTTGGCATTGTCCCAGGCGCCGCCGGAGTTGGCCAGGAACACCGCCATCAGCGTGCCGCAGGCGATGGCACCGGCGAGGAACGCGCCGAGCGGCGCGTAACCGAGGGCAAAACCGACGGCGATCGGGGTCAGTACGGCGAGCAGGCCAGGCGTGGCCAGCTCCCGCAGCGAGTCGCGGGTGCAGATGTCCACGACCCTGCCGTAGTCGGGCAGCTCCGTACCGGCCATGATTCCCGGCTTGGTGCGGAACTGCTCGCGGACCTCGAAGACCACCCGCCCGGCCGCACGGCCGACCGCCATGATCGCCAGACCGGAGAACATGAACACCACCGCGGCACCGATGATCAGACCGACGAGCACGTTCGGGGAGTCGACGCTCAGGTTGAACGACGCGAACGAGCCCAGCGTCTCCTTCACACTCGCGCTCGCGACGGTCAGCTGGGTCTCGACCGCCGTACGGAACGCGCCGAACAGCGCGGTCGCGGCGAGCACCGCCGTCGCGATCGCGATGCCCTTGGTGATGGCCTTGGTGGTGTTGCCCACCGCGTCCAGTGACGTGAGCACCTGCGCGCCCTCACCCTGGACGTCGCCGGACATCTCGGCGATGCCCTGGGCGTTGTCGGAGACCGGGCCGAAGGTGTCCATCGACACGATCACACCGACCGTGGTCAGCAGGCCGGTGCCCGCCAGTGCCACGGCGAACAGGGCGATGGTGACGTTGCCGAACCCGAGCAGGAAGGCTCCGTAGACGGCGCCTCCGATGATCAGCGCGGAGTAGACCGCCGACTCCAGGCCGACACTGATGCCGGACAGGATGACCGTGGCGGGACCGGTGCGGGAGCTCTCCCCGATGTCCCTCACCGGACGACGGTTCGTCTCGGTGAAGTAGCCGGTGAGGATCTGGATGGCACTCGCCAGCACCAGCCCGATGAGCACCGCGCCGATCGCGATCAGACGCGGGTCGGAGGTGATCGCGGCGACCTCCGGACTCACGCCGGTCAGCCCGGCGAAGCTGCTCGGCAGGTAGACGAAGGCCGCGACGGCGACGAGAACCGCCGAGATGGCCGCGGAGATGAAAAAACCACGGTTGATCGCGGCCATCGCGTTGCGGTCACCCTTGCGCGGAGCGGTGACGAAGATCCCGATGATGGCGGTCAGCACACCGATCATCGGAACGATCAGCGGGAAGACCAGACCCTCGACGCCGAAGGCGACCTTGCCCAGGATGAGGCTGGCGACCAGCATGACCGCGTAGGACTCGAACAGGTCGGCGGCCATGCCCGCGCAGTCGCCGACGTTGTCGCCCACGTTGTCGGCGATGGTGGCGGCGTTGCGCGGATCGTCCTCCGGGATGCCCTGCTCGACCTTGCCGACCAGGTCGGCGCCGACGTCGGCGGCCTTGGTGAAGATGCCGCCGCCCACTCGCATGAACATGGCGAGCAGGGCGGCACCGAAGCCGAAGCCCTCCAGCACCGCCGGAGCGTCGCCTCCGTAGACGAGCACCACTATGGCCGCGCCGAGCAGGCCGAGACCGACAGTGATCATGCCCGCGACGCCACCGGTGCGGAAGGCGATCCGCATGGCGACCTTCTCGCCGGCGCTACGGGCGGCCGCGGCGACGCGGACGTTTCCGCGGACCGCGAGCCACATGCCGATGAAGCCGGTCAGTGCGGAGAACAGCGCACCGATCACGAAGAACACCGATCGGCCGATCGCCACGCTGGTCGACTCGGCCGGTAGGAGGTACAGCAGGAACGGAATCAATACAACGAACACCGCGAGCGTCCGGAACTGCCGCGTCAGATACGCGGAAGCCCCTTCCTGTACGGCTCGCGCGATGTTCTGCATACGCTCGGTGCCCTGATCGGCGGCGAGCACCTCCCGCACCAGGGCGCCTGCGACGCCAAGTGCGAGCAGGGCCACGACGGCGACCACGATCACAATGTTGAAATGGGAACCGCTCAGGGATACCGCTGGCTCTTCGACAGCGGCGAGATGGAGCACAGACATCCGACTCTCCTTGGCAAGACGGGAACCACGTCCTGCCCGGAGTGCGCTGCAATAGGTATAAGCGGGCGGAGCGGCGCACATCCGGGGTGGTTCGCACTGCCGCTTCCAGTTGCGTCCGCAGACGCCCACCGGATTCGGCCCGTCATGGGCCGCTCCGAAGGACAAACCTTGGCCGGTGCCGGGAGTCTACGCAGCGAGGACGCGGATATAAAGCCTCTCCCGGCGGCCAATTGACAACGCGTCCGCTAAGCCCTTGTCGACCGACCTGCTTATAAGGGCATTTACGCCGCCACATCAAGGCCTGCAACCCAGTTTCATGGCCATTTCGGTCTGCTTATATACAAATTATGTTTTGACCGAAAATGGGGATATACAGACGAACAGCCGGGCGCGCCCGCAAGCGGACGCGCCCGGCTGCTGGAGTCGTCTGTCAGATCGGAGGCAGGCCGTTGGTCGCCGCGGGCCAGCTCATGCGGATGCGCATGCCCTTCTGACTCGGGTAGACCTGAACGTCGTCGGCCAGCCCCGCGATGACCGCAATGCCGAATCCGGACATCAGGGTGTCAGGGAGCTGTCCGAGCGGATCGTCGAACCGTAACAATCCACGATCCTGCTCCAGCTCGTCACTTGGCGCGGAGTCGGTGACCGTCACCTCGAACCGCCCCAAGTCATCCCGTAGCTCGATACGGATCGGCTCTCCCGGACAGTGGAGGCGATGTGCCTCCACGGCCCGTGAGCATGCCTCACCGACAGCGAGCCGTACTTCGTCCAGCAGCGACTCCTCGACACCGGTGCGCCTGGCGATCGCCGTGGCGACCAGACGTGCCGTACGCACATGTGCCGGGAGAGCGCTGAACGTCAGCTCGACGGTAGCCACGACTACTTGTCTCGACCGTGAGCTTCCTTGGCCTCGTCAACCGAGGCGTAGATCCCGAAGACCTTGGTCAGTCCGGTAATCCGGAAAATCTTCAAGATGCGCTCCTGGGTGCAGACCAGCTCCAGTGAGCCATCGTGCGCCCGAACTCGCTTGAGCCCGCCGACCAGGACACCAAGGCCCGTGGAGTCAAGGAAGTCGACCTTCTCCATGTTGACGAGCAGGTGGAAATTCCCCTTGTTGACCAGGTCGATCAGGAGCTCACGCAATCTGGGCGCAGTGTAGACATCGATCTCACCCTCGACCTCAACGATGGTGAGACGGTCCTCGGAATGGTGGTCCAACTTCAGATCCACAGATCCTCCAGCGCCTTGCCTGCGAAAGTACCAATTCGGACGTGCCTCCTGGGACCGAGTGACCCCCGGATGACAAGCCCCGACGCGCGGCATTCAACCATGCGTACGCTCAGTGTCTATACGAAATCACGATTCCCGGCGACTCTGCCCACAGATGTGAGACTGGAAACCAGTGACTCCGCCCTCATCCTCTTCCCTTCGAGCGGGCACCGCTCTCACCTACCTGCTCGACGTTCCCGCACGTCGCGAGCGTGTGACACACGTGGAGCACGTTCCCGCACGTCAGGCGGGCGAGACTCGGTGGCCGGACTGGGTCGATGAACGTCTGGTTACGCGCTGGGCGAACCACGGTATTTCCGGCCTGTGGCCACATCAAGCCGAGGCGGCCAACCTGGTCCACGACGGTCTAAACGTGATCATCGCCACAGGGACCGCGTCGGGCAAGTCCCTCTCCTACCTGGTGCCCGCCCTCTCGTCGGTGCTCGACGGCGGCACGGTCCTCTACCTGTCGCCCACCAAGGCGCTGGCAGCCGACCAGCTTCGCTCCCTCGGAGAGCTCGACCTGCCCGAACTCCGCGCGGCCACCTTCGACGGCGACACCTCCTTCGAGGAAAGGGCCTGGATCCGCAGACACGCCAACTACGTCCTGACCAACCCGGACATGCTCCATCGCACCCTGTTGCCTCGCCACGCCCAGTGGTCGGCCTTCTGGCGGCGGCTACGGGTGATCGTCGTGGACGAGTGCCACGGCTACCGAGGCGTGTTCGGCTCCCACGTGGCGCAGATCCTGCGCCGCCTGCGCCGGATCTGCGCCCGGTACGGCTCCCGCCCGACCTTCCTGCTCTCCTCGGCCACGGCCAGCGAGCCCGGAACTTTCGCGATGCGCCTGACAGGCCTTCAAATGGCCGAGGTGACCACGGACGCCTCTCCCCGGGGCGCAACCACCTTCGCCCTGTGGGAGCCGCCCCTGACCGGTCTGCGCGGCGAGGGCGGCGCGCCTCTCCGCCGTCCCGCCACCGCCGAGAGCGCCGACCTCCTCGCCGACCTCGTCATCGCCGACGTCCGCACCCTGGCCTTCGTCCGCTCCCGCCGCGCCGCCGAGTCCGTGGCCCTCACCACCCGAGCCAGGCTCCAGGACCTCGTCATCGACGTGGGCGCACCGGCGGAACTGCCCGACAAGGTGGCGGCCTACCGGGCCGGATATCTGGCGGAGGACCGCCGGAAACTGGAGAAGGCACTGCGGTCGGGAGACCTGCTCGGGCTGGCGACGACCAACGCGCTGGAGCTCGGCGTCGACGTGTCCGGGCTGGACGCCGTGCTCATCGCGGGCTGGCCGGGAACCCGGGCGTCACTCTGGCAGCAGGCCGGACGGGCGGGACGAGACGGACAGGACGCGCTGGCGGTGCTGATCGCCAGGGACGACCCCCTGGACACCTACCTGGTCCACCACCCCGATGCCCTGTTCGGCCGGCCCGTCGAGGCGATCGTGCTCGACCCCGACAACCCCTACGTGCTGGGGCCGCATCTGTGCGCGGCCGCCTCCGAGATCCCCCTCACCCATGACGACCTCGAGGTCTTCGGACCGGCCACCAAGCAGGTGCTCTCGGACCTGGTCGAGGCCGGCCTGCTCAGAGAACGCGCCACGGGCTGGTTCTGGACCAGCCGGGACCGGGCCACCGACCTCGCCGACATCCGGGGAGGCGGCGGCGCTCCGGTCCAGCTCGTCGAGACGTCCACCGGCCGGCTGCTCGGCACCGTGGACGAGCCCTCGGCCCACATGTCCGTGCACACCGGCGCGGTCTACGTGCATCAGGGAGAGACGTTCCTGGTGACCGAGCTCGACCTGGAGGCGGAAGTCGCCCTGCTCGAGGCCGGGACACCCGAATACACGACCTTCGCGAGGGACGTCACCGACATCTCGGTGATCGAATCCCTTCGCTCGCACCCGCTCGGCCCCGGAGAGCTTCACTTCGGCTCGGTGGAGGTCACCAGCCAGGTGGTCTCCTACATCAAGCGCCGTGCCCAGAGCGGCGAACTCCTCGGTGACGAATCTCTCGACCTGCCTCCGCGCACGCTGCGGACCCGCGCGGTCTGGTGGACGCTTCCCGCCTCAGCGATCGCCCCTCTGGCCGGGGACGGCCTGGATCTCGGCGGAGCCGCACACGCGGCCGAACACGCCTCCATCGGCCTGCTACCGCTGTTCGCGACCTGCGACCGCTGGGACATCGGCGGCGTCTCCACCGAACTCCACCCGGACACCGGGCTGCTCACCGTCTTCGTCTACGACGGCCACGAAGGCGGCGCCGGCTTCGCCGAACGCGGCTACGCCCGCGCCCGCGACTGGCTCACCGCCACTCGCGAGGCCATCGCCTCATGCGAGTGTGAGCGGGGCTGCCCCTCCTGCATCCAGTCGCCCAAATGCGGCAACGGCAACGAGCCCCTGGACAAGACCGGAGCACTCCGTCTCCTCGCCGTCCTGCTCTCCATCGACCCACGCGAGGCATGATCAAAGCAGGTCACGTCCAGTACATTCGACATTTCGGTCACCCGAAAGCCCATGACGATGAAGCCCCATATTGCTCATACGGACCATTGCTCACACAGACCGCGAACCCCACGTTTGCTCCCTCAGGACCGTTGCTCCCTCAGGACCGTGAATGGAAGTGCTGCGTTTGCCGCCGCGGGCCATGACCCTATGCCGTTTCCTCAAACCAGGAGGGGCGCGCTCGTAAAACGACGGCGCCCGCCGGGACTGGAAGCCGAGGTGCCGGGGTGCCGGGGTGCCGGGGTGCCGGGGTAGGGAAACGTCGTCCTGGTCAGCCACTCGATCGCGATCTTTCTCCCTAAGGATTCATCGCTTCTGTTCGGATCCCTTTCTCAGTTGGCGAAATCGGAGATGTGAACAGGCCCGGCGCGTGCACCGGCCATGACGGTCACCCCGCCCGCCACCGGCAACAGAAGCCGTAGGGCCACCTGAATATCAGCGATGCCGTCACCGTCGATGGAACAGCGTGTGACCTTCGCCCCGTTGCCCACGGCAAGCGAGGTCGCCTCAGCGCAGCCGCGGTTCGGATCGGCGAAGGCCAGCCTCGCGGCGGCGAGCGCGCTGAGATCGGCGGCACTCTGCGCCCGGTGGCGCGCCACCCTGGCCATCCCGGTGAAGGTGATCGCGGCCGCCACCGCGAAGATCAACGTCATGAGCCCGATCATCCAGATCGTGGCTGACCCGCGCTCTGTGTCCGCCCCGTTCCGGCGTCCGCCCTGTTCCCGGTGTTCCCGGTGTTCCCGGTGTTCCCGGCCCATCTCCTCCCCGCCTCCCTCTCCATTCGCATCCCTCCTGGTTCCCCCTGATTCGGTGCCGGAGATAGCCGTCACCATGGCAAACGTCACATCGCGCTCGGTACTGGGGAGGGCGATCACTTCCCATCGGATTCAGCGATGGATCCGATGGGATTTGGTGACGGACATCACACGGGATTCGGTGACGGATCCATCGGATTCGGTAACGGACATCACACCGGCACTCAGCTTTACTCCTCCAGCCTTTACTCCTCGCCAGGTCCGGTGACGGACATCACACCGGGTTCGGTGGTGGACATCGCAGCCGCACGAACGGTGACGCTCGGGAGCGAGGCGCCCCAGCGAGGTCTGACACTCACGGACACCTCCACCCGGGCGACCTCCGCGCTACGGGTCACCACGACTCGCGCACCCGCCGGGGCGACGGCCAGAACGCCGCCCCGGACGCGCTCCAGAGCCTCGCCGCGTGAGGCGGCCCGAGCACCCGCCCGGGCCGCGTCCACACATTCGAGCTGCGCCTCGACCGCCGCCACGGCCCACAATCCGGCTGCCAGCACCACCATGAGGGCGGGTAGCACCGCGGCGGTCTCCACGGTCACCGATCCCCTCGATCGGCGAAAGGGAGTCGCCAGTGCCACGAGGGTCATCCGGCCACGTTCAGTGCCCGATTGATCAGTCCCGTGATCAGTTGCTGAACCTCGGAACTCGTCACCACCTTGAAGAGGATGGCGGCGAAGGCACAGGCGGCGATCGTGCCGACCGCGTATTCGGCGGTGGACATGCCCCGGTCACGGTGTGGACCGGTGGTCAGCAACGCCCAGCGTGCCCGCAACCACTGCAGCCGATCACACCGGGTGCGGCCGGCGCTCGCTTGACCCATCGTTTCCTCCTGGGAATCCCAGCCGGACCCAGTGCCCGGCATCGGTCCAGCCAGGTTTCCCCACGGGCCCATGGCCCCGTTGACCCGAATGGCATTCTGTGGAGAACTTTCGGTTGTCCACAGCGACCGGCCAGCTGACCAGCCGCATTGTCGACAGGATGCCCAGACGTCGGATCCCGCCAAGAGCCGGATCCGGGGTTCACCCCCGGCTTCAAGGAGGAGCCATCCGGCGCCGTGTGCTGCCGTCAGGTTTCGAGGTTCCGACCCGCAGGTCAGGTTGGGACGGCCAGCAGGTTGGGACGGCGCGCACAATCCCGTTTCGGGGCCCCAGGTCACGGGTTGCATGTGGGGGCAATCCCGTTTCGGGTCGCGGGTTGAGCGATGGTCTCCAGCCTCCTGGCCCTTTCGAGACAGTGCCCTGTCGAGACTCGATCCGATGACTGTGTCGACCCGCTCCAGCCCATGACCGTGTCGATCCCTTCCAGGATATGGATCGACGGTTCCAGAATCTGGAACGAGGACCATCGGAGCGACTCAGTCGCACTTTTGTGCTTGATCATGTTCTTGTTTGACATGGCTCGCGAGCGCCGAGTAGCTTTGAAGGGTTGCAGTCTTAGTTTCCTCGTACGTTCGCTCTGTCTGAAGCGCCGCGGGAAGTTCCCTGACAGCGGGCTTTTTTGCTTCTCCGAATATTTCGGCGGACGCAATATGCGGTCCGTATGCAGCCCCGTATCACCGACTTGGTGATGTGGTGAGGCTCCCCCTTAATAGGAGAAGCAGTTGACTGAAGGCACCGTGAAGTGGTTCAACGCCGAAAAGGGCTTTGGATTCATCGCCCCCGACGACGGTAGTGCAGACGTGTTCGTGCACTTCTCGGCGATTACCACCGGTGGCTACCGCAGCCTCGAGGAGAACCAGCGCGTCGTGTTCGAGACGACGCGTGGCCCCAAGGGCCCGCAGGCCGAGCAGGTCACCGCGCTGTAAGCAGCGCACCGACTTCTGATCTGGGCCCCTACCGCTCTGGCGGTAGGGGCCCGGACTCATTTCAGGACTACCAGCGTGAGGCCTGAGGAGACCCCGAAAACGGTACGGCAACCGCGGGAATCGTCGATCTCGTCGTGGACGCGGACGGCGGGGCCGACCACGGCCCGCTTACCCGGACCGGATCGCGGCCCTGCTCGGGAGAAGATCGGCGAAATCCTCGGTAGCTGCTCACCCGAGCGGCTCGACACCCGCTTCGGCCGTTTCACCTGCGCGTCCGCCGCCTATCGGGAGGCTACCGACGGCTGCGATCCGCCGACGGTAGCGCCGGCCGTTGACGACATTGACACGCTGTGAACCACCGACGAGCCGTGGGGATGATTTTCTTCCAGGCCGGGCCCGGGTCAGCGTACGGTGCCGTCCCATTGCCAGTCCACGCGCTGGGGCAGTCCAAAAAGTGGGAGGCGGCCGGTACACCACAGAAGGCTGTCGGAAGGCCCGTATCCAAGTGGGGGCCCAGGGAAGAGGCGAGCGAGAACGGCGGCGCTGAGGCCTACGGACGGCGTCCGGGAAAGGCAGACGAGCAGCGATGAGTCCACGCACGTTCTATCGGCGACTCCAGGCCGCCACAGGAACGACCCCGCTTCAGTGGCTTCTCAACCAGCGCCTGGTGCGGGCACGGGGTCTACTGGAATCCATGGACCTGCCGATCGAGAAAGTCGGGGAGCTGAGCGGGCTCGGCACGGCGAACAACCTCCGCCACCACTTCCTCAAACAGGTCGGAGTGGCGCCAGGCGACTACCGGCGGGCCTTCCCCCGGGCGACGTCCGAATCACCCCCGCTGCTTGAAGAGCGGGCGCGTTGAGGGATAGGCGTGGCTTCGCTCGTCTCATGAGATTCATACGTCGCAGAGTGGGGATGGTCGGCACCGCGATGGTTCGACTGCCGGTGACGATGTCGGCGACAGAGCCGACTCCGCCGGGCGGAAGAGGCGCCGCGTATACCGTCGATCATGAGGCCCGGAATGCTCGGAGGTCGTCCTGCGGTAGCCGGTGGCCGAAACCGCACCCGAGTCTCCCCGGAGGTCTTACGGCTCTGTGCGAGCCCACATCGCCGTTACTTGAATGGTCTTTGGCTGTTTATCCACAGCCCCGCACTTTCCTGTGGACAACATGGAATCGATCGAGGAAACCCTGTGGATAACTCAGGGAAGTAGCACCTCCCCGGCAAGGCCGGCCACGACGGGGATGATTCCGAGAAAAACGAAGGCCGGCAGGAAACAGAGACCCAGCGGGGCGACAGCCTGGACCCCCACCCGCTGTGCCGCCGCCGACGACGCGGCGCGGGCAGCCTGGCGTGAGTCGTCGGCCAACCTGGTGAGGACATCGGCCACCGGGGCTCCGCTGAGCGCGGCCCGGCTCATCGTGCGTGCCAGCGGAGCGAGCGAGTGCTCAGATGCGAGGACCTGCCAGGCGCTCTCCGGCGCGGCGCCCAGTCTCAACTGTCCGTTCACCCAGGCCAGCCGGTCACCGAGCGGCCCGCCGACCGCCTCCACCGTGACACCGATGGCCCCGCTGATCGGCTGTCCCGCACGGAGACAGGCAACCATGAGATCGGCCGCCAGGGGCAGATCCGCCGTCACCCGAGCACGTTGCCGGCGGAGCTCGGGTGGCTCCCGCCTCCGCACGACCACCAACACGATCGCGAAGCCAACCACCCCCACGACAAGCCCCGGCGTTCCGCCGACGGCCAGAGCTGCCATCAGCCCGGCGGCGGACGCCACCATCACCTCACTCCGGCTTGGTCGTCGCCTTCCGAGCGGCTCCCGGCCCGCCACATGCGGAGAGGATGCCGCCCATGGAGAGAACGAAGGCCCCTCCGCATTTGGTCGCATCCCTTGAAGGTTTGGTTGGATCCCCTGAAGCCCAAGAGGTCCAGAGGGCCCTCCCGAAGACGGGAATTCCAAAGACGGCGATCGCCTTCGAGCTCGGCGGATCCGGATGGCAGGGTCACCGGGCGTGATCCACAACCACCCGGCGATTCCGGCAAGCACCGCGGCAAGCAAAATGATCATTTCTTTCGCTCCTCACAATCACCTCAACCACGAGCCGGAGACGATCGCCCGATCCTCACAACCGCCTCAACCACCTCGGCCGCCTCAGCAACCACCTCGGCGGCCTCAGCCACGAGCCGGAGTGCTGCCCGGCATTGACCGGTGAGAGGTCAGGTCTCCTCCGCGCGAGTGACCAGGCGGTGGGTCCACCACAGACCGCAGGCATCGAGTGCGAGGCCCAGAAGCAGGCAGCCCGCCCCCGCAGGACTGCCGAGCAGGAAGTGCAGCGGTCGCATACCGAGCCCCGCCGCCATCAGCAGGCCCAGCACCGGGAGCCCGGCCAGTAGACGGGCGGTGGCGCGGGGGCCGGCCAACTGGGCGGCGACATCCTGACGGTGGGCCTGGGCCTCCCTGAGCGAATCGGCCACACGGTCGACGAGGAGGGCCAATCCTGCCCCGGCGGTCATACTCACCTTCCAGCAGGCGGCCAAACGGCGGAAGGCCTCACCGCCGCGCTCCGGGGCCACAGCGAGCAGGGCCGCGGGGACGTCACCGCCATCTCTCGCTGCCGCGATCAGTGGGCGCAGCGCCAGGGAATCGGGAAACTCCGCGGCCGGCACGGCCCGTGCGAGCGCCTCGCCGGCGGTCCGGCCGGCTGCCAGTTCGGCCGCGAACGCCTGGCACAGCTCGATCGACGCGGTTCGCCAGGCATGCGTGCGCTTGGAAGGCCGGGAACGGCCGGTGAATCTCTCACGCAGAGAACGCGATTCGCCCGAGCCGCGATGCTGTGCCCACATCCATCTCAACCGGGCCGCCCCGGGATCGGAGCCCGTCCACAGCCACACCGCCAGGGTGGCGAGGATCAGTGCCATCACCGTCATGACGACATCTCCCGCGCGTCCGGAACGGAGCCGTCACCCGAAGCAGAGCCATACAGCGATCGGCGAGTCGCCGGGGACCCTTCCGGCCGCTCATGGCGATGCTCCTGCCGAGCGGGTTCGTACGGCCTGCGGATGAGACCGGACGAGGCAGGTCCGAACAGCTGACGAGTGGCACCGGGCGGCACAGATTCGAGCGGAGGACGAGTGGCACCGGGCGGCACAGGATCAAAAGGCTGACGGATGAGACCGGGCGACGCAGATTCGAATGACCTACGGGTGGCACCGGACGGCGAAGGATCGAACGGCTGGCGGGTGGCACCGGGCGACGTAGGTCCGTACAGCTGACGGGTGGCACCGGGCGGTGTGAGAATGCCGGGTGCGCGGGCCGCAAGGGCGGGTAGGCCCGGACCGGAGGTCACTTGGCCGTCCGGTGAGAAGGTGAGGGCCGGCTCGGCGTCAACAAAGCCTGAGGGACGACGGACCATCATGCAGATCTCGGCCACCCTGCGGCGGCCATCGGCATGGTCGCGGGCGAGATGGATGACGACGTCCAGGGCTGCGGCGATCTGGCTGTGGACCGCCTCCCGGCTGAGGCCGGCGGCGCAGGCGAGGGCCTCCAGCCGGGGTGGCACATCGGTGGCGGTGTTGGCATGCAAGGTGCCGCATCCGCCCTCGTGACCGGTGTTGAGGGCGGCCAGTAGATCGACTACTTCGGCTCCCCTGACCTCGCCGACGACAAGGCGATCCGGGCGCATGCGCAGGGCCTGGCGGACAAGGTCACGCAGACCGACGCCGCCGGCTCCCTCCAGGTTGGCCGGACGGGACTCCAGACGGACGACGTGAGGATGCAGCGGTCTCAGCTCGGCCGAATCTTCGACCAGCAGCAGCCGGTCGCCGGGATCGGCCAGGGACAGCAGCGCCGATAACAGGGTTGTCTTTCCCGTGCCGGTGCCCCCCGTGACCAGGAAGGCAAGCCTTGACTCGACCACCGCGGTGAGCACGGGGACGCTGTCGGCTCTGATCGTGCCCGCTTCGACCAGGTCGGGGAGGGTGAAGGTGCGGCGGGGCGGGAGCCGCAGAGACAGGCAGGTGCCACCGGGGGCCACGGGCGGGAGGACCGCGTGAAGCCGGACGCCCCCGGCGAGGCGAGCGTCGACATAGGGACAGGCATCGTCGAGACGTCTGCCCGCGGCCGAGGCGAGGCGCTGGGCGAGCCGTCGGAGCGCGTCCTCTCCGGGGAAGACGACCGAGGTCAGGCGCAGGCCGTGACCGTCGTCGACCCACACCTCGCGTGGGCCGTTCACCAGCACGTCGGTGACTTCGGCCTCGGCCAGCAGCGGCTCCAGAGGGCCGGCGCCGATCAGGTCGGCGCACAGGACACGGGCCACCGCAAGGATCTCGGCGTCGCCGAGCATCGCTCGCTCTGCGCGGAGCGCGACCGCGACGTGTGCGGCGCTGGGCTCGACTCCGGTCCGGGCCAGCCGTACCCGGACCGCTTCCACCAGTTCGGGTGAGACCGCGGCGGTCTCGGCGCGCTTCATGGAGAACCTCCGAACAGCGAGTGCAGGAACGAGGTGCAGAAGCGACCCAGAGAGCTTCGGCGACTGAGCGGGGGGAAATCTCCGCGGTTGAGGGCTGCCGAGAGCCGGGGCTGATCGGGGAGACTCCCCGCATACGGCATGCCCAGGGAGGTCGTCACCACGTCGTCGTCCAGGACACCGCTGCGCACGACGACCCGCACCTCACCGGTGTGCCTGCGCAGCCCGCTGAGCACCTGAGCCGCGGCGAGAACACCGCGCACGTCGGCGGTGACGACGAGGAGGGTGGTGGTGGCCCTGCCGAGAGCCTCCACCGCGGCCTGGTCGGGATGGCGGGGCAGGTCGACGACCACCAGGTCGAAACCTCGCTGCCCTGCTTCGATGACCGAGCGCATCGCCTCGGCGGGGATGGCCTCGACCTCGCCGCGGTGGAAGGAGAGTAGCGTCAGCCCCGCGAACGAGGGCAGTGCCGCCTGGAGCGCGGTGAAGCTGACCCTGCCCTCGCGGGCGACCAGGTCGGACCAGCGAGCTCCGCCTGTCTCCTCCTGGCCCAGAAGGACGTCCAGGCCGCCGCCAAGCGGGTCGGCGTCGATGAGGAGGGTGCGGACACGCCGGCGGGAGGCCGCCAGTGCCAGCGAGGTCGCGAGGACGCTGGCTCCGGCTCCGCCGCGTCCACCGGCGACGCAGACCACATGTCCCGCCCTCGTCTGCGGCTCTACGACATCGGCGAACTCGTCGACCAGCTGCCGCTCGGCCGAGGGCAGCTCCAGGACGGTCTGGGCGCCGACGGCGACACACTTGCGCCAGGTGTCGGGGTCCTCGGAGGCGTGGGTGACCAGGATGACGCGGTGGCGGGGCGGCGGGCCGGTGGCGGCCAGTGCGTCGGCCATGTCGCTGCCGACCACGACCAGGGGAGCGCGATTCCAGTAGGGCCGGGCATGTGCGGGCACATGAGCGACGTCAAGCTCGGCTCCGGCGGCCGCGGCCACGCGGAGCAGATCATCAAGCAGATCGTGGTCTTCGGTGATGACCAGAGGGCGGTCCAACGGTTCCTCCCTGAAGTGCGGGAACCCCACCTTCCGGGATGGCCCGTCCCTCCAAGGGCGCCGAATGCCGGGCTGTGGATAACCGGACCAGATTCCATCTCACCTGTGGACAACCGGTCGCCGAAGTGCCGGCCGAGCCTCGCGAAAGCGCGGAAAAGCACGGTCAGACCACATCTGTTCGCCGGCGATGAATGGCTGCAACCCCGTGAACGCAACCGCCGGAAGCGGCGCCGGCGGAGGGAGACACCGCCGGTGCGGGCGGGCGGGAGCGGGGTGATCAAAAAAGTGGCGACCCCCGCCGGGGGGGAGAGCGGGGGTCGCCAACCGGTCCGGCTCTGGGGGGGTAGAGCCGGTCCCGTTTCAGAAGAAAGCTTTCAACAGCAACCAGAGCATGGCAAGAGGATTGCGATACCAACCCGTGCGCAGTTACTCCGGTTTGGGGAGATACACCCTCATGCTGCCCGATCCACTTCAGTTTCGTCGAGGAGTAATCTCCACTTTTCACTAGTTTTTTTAATGCATCGGTCCAGACGCCTGACATCGTCCGACCGAAACCCGTTCCGACGCACCAGATTGTGATCACCTAGAGTGATCAAGGTCGGTGCGTCGACCGGCCCGCCGACCGGTCTGACCGCCGCCGTCAAGACAGACCGCTCCGCATAAGGACGTTTTGTCCATTAATACCCACGATCCGTAAAGGTCTTGGTTCTGGGGCTTCCCATCAGCCGGGATCCGTCGTACAAAGGTTTTACGGACCAATTGTCCGGGCACGGCCGCCTGGTACCCACGCGCCGCCAGCCGCGGGAGGCGCGTTGTAGCGGGCTTGTCCCGTTACAACGATTATTGGGTGCACGCTTGGTAACCAGGTTGGACGTGCCGGCGACGGCGCCCCATTACCAGGGGCGCCGTCGGTCTTGTGGGAAGATGTCCGTAATCAGCAGCGCTACGTGATCAGCCGCGCTGCATGGCCTCGCAAATCGCCGTGGCCTCGCGCACGCCCAGCGTGATCGCCGAGGCGCAGTGCCGTACCCACGTCGCGACCCCGTCGGGGGTTCCGCTCAGGTAGGCCTTCAGGCTCTCCGCGTAGGCCGTGCCGAGTTCGAGATGACCTACCTCGACGGCCGCCAGCGACTTCGGATCCAGGCCGAACTCCACCAGCGTCAGCCGCTCCGCGGCCCTCGCGACCACTCCGTCCGCCGACCCGAACGGCCGCAGCACTGCCAGTTCGGCGTGCACGATGGCCGCGAGCACCAGCGCTGGCGCCTTGGAGGAACCCCCGGCGGACCCCGTGACGAGCTCAACCAGCCCGTCCACCCGAGCAACCGTCTCCTCGGGGCCCGGAGCGTCGCCCAGACCGAGAAGGTCGGGTGCCTCGACGCCGGTCCGGGGGCGGCCGAGATCCTCGGTCAGGCCGGCGGCGGCCAAGGTGTGCAATCTGGCCAGAACCTGTCGCGGCGCCGTACGCCAGGTCGGGCCGAGCCGTCCCAGTTCGGCCGAGACCCTCAGCGCGCCCTGGACGACGGGGTCGGTGACCTCCGGGATGGTCGCGAGGGGGACGTCCACGCCCTCCAGCGCGGCGGATGCCCTGGCCCCGCGCAGCGCCGACCTGGCCGACACCTCCGGGCTCTTGCGCCGCAGCACGCGGTGCCCGTAGAGCCGGTCCACGGCCTTGCGGACATCGGTGACCGCCTCGGACACCCCGGGCAGTTCGGCGATTACAGCCAATGGGTCGCTCACGTTCCCCGACCCTACCGGCCAGTCGGCAGGGCTCCGACGGCACCGTCGCGAAGGCTCCAGGCCAGGCCGGGTCGCGGGTCAGGCTGGGTGACGGGTCAGAGCGGGTGACGGGCGAGTCGCGGATCAGAGCGGGTGAAGGGCCAGAGCGAGTGACGGGTTGGACCGGGTGACGGATCAGAGCGGATGACAGGCGAGTCACGGGTCAGACCGGGTCGCGGATCAGAACTGGTCGCGGATCAGAACTGGTCGCGGATCCGGCCGGGTCGCGGGTCGAAGTAGAGGGCGGGAAAGACTGTCGGACCGTTCACCGAGCGCCTGGCACCGTCCGGCGCGTCATCGCCCCGAATCACGTTGAATCGAACCCGCCACTTTCCTACGGTGTCGAAAACGCAACGTTTGAGCAGCAGTTATCCTCGCCAATAAGGCTTTTGCGAGTCATCACGAGCCCTTGTCACCGGTTGGTATGGACCTGTCTAGACCTCTTGTGGCAGGCCCCACAGGACTGGTGAAGTGGGACACGACCTGTAGACCAGCAGTACCTAAGGAGTGCGTAGTGGCCCCGGAGACCCCTGGTTCCGAATCGCGTGAGACCCAGGAGACGTTGTCGAACCTGCTGAAAGAGACCCGGCGGTTCGCCCCTCCTGCCGACCTGGCCGCGGCCGCGAACGTGACCGCCGACGCCTACGCCGAGGCGGAACAGGATCGCCTGGCCTTCTGGGAGAAGCAGGCCGACCGTCTGACCTGGTCGAAGCGCTGGGACACCACGCTTGACTGGAACCCTCCCTTCGCCAAGTGGTTTGTCGGCGGCGAGCTCAACATCGCCTACAACTGTGTCGACCGCCACGTCGAGGCGGGCCGCGGCGACAAGGTCGCCTATCACTGGGAGGGCGAGCCCGAGGGCGACAGCCGTACCCTCACCTATTCCGACCTGCAACGCGAGGTTGCCAAGGCCTCCAACGCGCTGCAGGAGCTGGGCGTGCGCAAGGGCGACCGGGTCGCCATCTACATGCCGATGATCCCCGAGCTGCCGATCACGATGCTGGCCTGCGCCCGCCTCGGCGCGGTCCACTCGGTGGTGTTCGGCGGGTTCTCCGCCACCGCGCTCAGCGGCCGGATCCAGGACGCAGACGCCAAGGTCGTGGTCACCTCCGACGGCGGCTACCGCCGTGGCGCGCCCAGCGCGCTCAAGCCGACCGTGGACGAGGCGGTCGAGAGCTGCCCCGGCATCGAGCACGTCCTGGTCGTGAGAAGGACCGGCCAGGAGGTGGGGTGGACCGACAAGGACGTCTGGTGGCACGACATCGTGGACCGGCAGCCGGACGTCCACGAGCCGCAGCCGCACGGCGCCGAGGACCCGCTCTACATCCTCTACACGAGCGGCACGACCGGTAAGCCCAAGGGCATCCTGCACACCACGGGCGGCTACCTGACCCAGGTCGCCTACACCCACCACGCGGTGTTCGACCTCAAGCCGGACACCGACGTCTACTGGTGCACCGCCGACATCGGCTGGGTGACCGGTCACTCCTACATCGTGTACGGCCCGCTGGCCAACGGCGCGACCAGCGTCATCTACGAGGGCACCCCGGACACCCCGCACCGGGGCCGGTTCTGGGAGATCGTGCAGAAGTACAAGGTCACGATCCTCTACACCGCCCCGACGGCGATCCGTACCTTCATGAAGTGGGGCGACGACATCCCCGCCAAGTACGACATGTCGTCCCTGCGCATCCTGGGCAGCGTCGGCGAGCCGATCAACCCCGAGGCCTACGTCTGGTATCGCGAGCACATCGGCGGCAACCGTACTCCGGTCGTGGACACCTGGTGGCAGACCGAGACCGGCGCCATCATGATCAGCCCGCTCCCCGGCGTGACGAGCGGCAAGCCCGGCGCGGCCATGCGTCCCCTCCCGGGCATCACCGCCGACGTGGTCGACGACCAGGGCGACAACGTCGGCAACGGCGGCGGCGGCTTCCTCGCGATCCGCGACCCGTGGCCGTCCATGCTCCGCACGATCTGGGGCGACGACCAGCGCTACATCGACACCTACTGGTCCCGCTTCGAGGGCGTGTACTTCGCGGGCGACGGCGCCAAGAAGGACCAGGACGGCGACCTGTGGCTGCTCGGCCGCGTGGACGACGTCATGCTCGTCTCCGGCCACAACATCTCCACCACCGAGGTCGAGTCCGCGCTGGTCTCCCACCCGAAGGTCGCCGAGGCGGCCGTGGTCGGCGCGACCGACCCGGTGACCGGCCAGGCCATCGTGGCGTTCGTGATCCTGCGCGGCAACGCCGAGGAGGGCCTCGACATCGCCACCGAGCTCCGTGCCCACGTGTCCAAGGAATTGGGCCCGATCGCCAAGCCGCGCCAGATCCTGGTGGTCCCCGAACTGCCGAAGACCCGCTCCGGAAAGATCATGCGGCGTCTCCTGCGCGACGTGGCGGAGAACCGCAGCATCGGCGACGTCACCACGCTGGCCGACAGCACGGTGATGAACCTCATCTCCGAGAAACTGCCCAGCGCCAAGAGCGAGGAGTAAGACCGGGGCTGCGGGGGCCGAGCCCTCGGACGTCCTCTCGAATAGCGCGAAGGCGCGAATTTCCGGCGACGGAGGTTCGCGCCTTCTGCAAGCAGACCCATCCGCACTCTCGCGAGCAAACTCACTCGCGCTCCGAGCAGCAAACTCACTCGCGCTCTGAGCAGCAGGCCCATCCGCGTCCACGAGCCTGGCAGAGGTCCGATTCGCGGGCTTCTGTAGGCTGGCGATCAGGTGTGCCGGGAAGTCTGGTCGGCCGGGGAGAGAACGTCTCTCCCTGCATTCGCGGAGGTTTCATGCGCCGACCTGCTGATATGTGGCCTTTCCGACCCACAGTTCGATACGCCCGCCAACTCGCCGAGGCACTCCGAGCTGAGACCGTCGGCGGCATCCTGATGCTGCTGGCCACCGTCGCCGCGCTGGTCTGGGCCAATGTGGCCGACGATTCCTACGAGGCGCTGCGCACCACGACCTTCGGTCCCGAAGCCCTTCACCTCCATCTCACTCTCTCCCAATGGGCGCAGAACGGCCTGCTCACGATCTTCTTTTTCATCGCGGGAGTGGAGGTCAAGGAGGAGTTCGTCCACGGCGAGCTCTCGAACCTGCGCAGTGCCGCGCTGCCCATCCTCGCCTCCGTCGCCGGCATGATCGTGCCCGTCCTGATCTATCTCGCGGTGAGCTGGGGCGCACCGGGCGCGGGACGGGGCTGGGCCATCCCCACGGCCACCGACATCGCCTTCGCCCTCGCCGTACTGGCCGTGACGGCCAGCTCGATGCCCGCCGCGCTCCGGGCGTTTCTGCTGACCAGCGCCGTGGTGGACGACCTCGGTGCGATCACCGTCATCGCCGTCTTCTTCACCGAGCATCTGAACCTCCTGGCCCTGCTCGCCGGAGCCGTGATCATCGCCCTGTACGGCCTGCTGCAGGCAAGACGGGTCCGAGGTCTCTGGATCTACCTGCCGCTCGCCCTCGTCGCCTGGTATCTCATCGAGATCAGCGGCGTTCACGCGACCGTCGCCGGGGTAGCGCTCGGCCTGATGACCCGCGTGCACAGCGACTCCTGCGAGGAGAGCTCCCCCGGCGAGAGAGCCGACCACTACATCCGCCCCGTCTCGGCGGGCTTCGTGGTGCCCGTGTTCGCCTTTTTGTCCGCCGGGGTAGTGCTCGGCGTGGAGGGACTCGGCACGATACTGAGCGATCGGGTGGTGCTCGGTGTGATCGCCGGACTGGTTGTCGGTAAGTTCCTCGGTGTCTTCGGCGGGGCGTGGCTGGCCGTACGGCTGGGCCTGGCGAGACTGTCGGAGGAATTGCACTGGCGGGACATGGCCGCCGTCTCGATACTGGCCGGGATCGGGTTCACCGTTTCCCTGCTCATCGGCAACCTCGCCTACGGCGACGATCCGGAACGGGTGAACATGGTGACCACCGGCGTGCTCGTGGCGAGCCTCACGGCTTCGGTCCTGGCCACGATCCTGCTCCGGGTGCGCGTGCGCCACCGCCTCAACGCGCAGGATGATGTTTGACACCGGCCCTCGATAGGAGATCGTTCATGACACAGATTCCGCCCACGGAACCGCAGGAGGAGTCGCTGGGCGCGCTCGTCGCCACGGCCACCGACCACATCTCCACCCTGGTCCGGGCCGAGATCGAACTCGCCAAGACCGAGCTCAGATTCGACGCCAAACGGGTCGGCGTGGCCGGTGGGCTCTTCGGCGCGGCCGCGTTCATGGGCCACCTGTGCCTGATCCTGCTCTCGTTCGCCATCGCCTACGCCCTGATCGGCCTGGGCATATGGCCCTGGGCGGCCTTCCTGATCGTCACGGGGTTCTATCTGCTCGTGGCCGGGATTCTGGCCTTCATCGGCATGCGACGGCTCAAGGGCATGACCTGGATGAAGGGAACCCTCCGCTCGCTCAAGACCATCAAGAGCGGTGAGAGCGAGCTCGCCCCCGCCGCTCCGGCCTCCGCGGGCCAGATCGGCGCGCATCGCGAGCCGGTGAGCGAGCCGGTGAGACCGACTCCATGAGCGATCCCGACGAATCCCTGGCCAGGATCGAGGGCCCGTGGACCCACCGCGCCGTGCATGCCGGTGGCACCCGCTTCCACGTCGTGGAGGCCGGTAAGGGCCCTCTCGTGCTCCTGCTGCACGGGTTCCCGCAGTTCTGGTGGAGCTGGCGCAACCAGCTCGTCTCGCTGCCCGCGGCGGGATATCACACCGTCGCCGTCGATCTGCGGGGCTACGGTGCCAGCGACAAGCCGCCTCGCGGCTACGACCTGCGCACCTTGGCCGCCGACGCGACCGGGCTGATCCGGGCGCTGGGCGAGACCGGCGCGATCGTCGTCGGTCACGACTGGGGCGGGCTGCTGGCCTGGACCATGGCCGCGATGGACCCCAAGACGGTCCTGCGGCTGGTCCCGGTGGCGGCCCCACACCCGCTCCGGCTCCGCTCCGCGCTGCTCACCGAACCGTTCGGCCAGCTCAAGGCCAACCGCTACGCGCTGGGTTTTCAGCTGCCGCTCCTGCCCGAGCGCCGGCTGACCGCCAACGAGGGCGCGATGGTGGGACGGATGCTGGATCAGTGGTCGGGGCCCGGCTGGCCGGAGGAGGACGTGGCGAAGACCTACCGCGACGCGTTCCGCATCCCCAACGTCGCGCACTGCGCGCTGGAATATCACCGCTGGTTCGCCCGCTCCCAGCTCCGCCCCGACGGGCTCCGCTACGCCAGGACCATGCGCGCCGCGATCAACGCGCCCACCCTGCAGCTGCACGGCGCGCTCGACGGGCACATGCTGCCCCGCACCGCCCAGGGCTCCAGCCGCTACGTGGTCGCCCCCTACAGGTGGCGGCTGATCGAGGGCGCGGGGCACTTCCCGCATGAGGAGCGCCCGGAGGAGTTCGACGCCGAGCTCATCGGCTGGCTGGCCGACCCGGAGCCCGACCGATGATCCCGCGAGACCGGGATCCGGACGGGAGGGCGCGCAACCAGCGCCCCAGGGACGCGCTCGGACGGCCGCTGCCCCACGGGGCCGAGGGTGTGGAGCGTATCCCCGACGACTACGCGCCGAGCGCGGAGGAGGCCCTCTCCGAGGCGCGCCGCCTGCTCGACGAGGGCCGGCCGTTCCATGCCCACGAGGTGCTGGAGGGCCGCTGGAAGACCGCCCCGGAGGAGGAGCGGGAGCTGTGGCAGGGGCTGGCGCAGATCTGTGTCGGCCTCACCCACCTCCAGCGGGGCAACCGGCGCGGGGCCGCGGCGCTGTTCGCGCGGGGCGCCGACAGGATCTCCTCGTACGGCATGCCGTACGAGGAGATCGCCCGGACCGCCCTTGAGCTGGACGAGCTGGAGGATCCCGACGCCGGGACGGCCATCTCCAGGATCCGGGCCCTGCTCTAACGCTTCAGCGCTTCAGCGGCACGGGCTCCGGCGGGGCCGCTGGTTCCGGCCGCGCTCCTGGACGCCCACCGCGTTCGGGTCCGGACGCCCGTGTCCGGTTTCGGACGTGCTCCTGGGCGCCCGCGTTCAGTTCTGGTTGCACTCCTGGGTGCCCACCGCGTTGACCAGCTTGGAGCCGTCTTCGGCGTCCGGGGCCACCTCCGCGGCGGTCAGCACAAAACCGGTCTCCGGCTGGTCGAGGACCGCCGCGAAGACGACACCGTAGACCCGGCCGTCCGTGGTGAGCAACGGCCCGCCGGAGTTGCCCTGCCGGACCAGGCCGCGGATCGAGTAGACGTCGCGGGTGACGGACTTGCGCTCGTAGATGTCCGGCCCGTTGGCCCTCTGCTGCACCCGGATCCGGGCCTCGTTGGTGGTGAAGCCCAGGCCGTGCGGGAAGCCCGCGATGATCGCGTCGTCGCCCTGCTTGGCGTTGCCGTCGAAGCGCAGGAGCGGCATGTTCAGGCCGGGGACGTAGAGGATCGCGATGTCCCTGTCGGGGTTGTAGAGCACCACCCTGGCCCGGTGGGAGTGGCCGAGGTAGTCGGTGACCTGGAGCTCCTTGTCGACCCCGGCGACCACGTGGGCGTTCGTCATGATCCGGTTCTGCGAGTAGACGAATCCGGTGCCCTCGATGTGCTTGCTGCAGCTCGTGGCGACGCCCTGGACCTTGACGATGCCCTTGCGGGCCCGCGCGAGCTGCGGGCCCTTCAGCACGCTCCGGTCGGGCGGCGCGACCTCGACGAACTGGCCGCCCCCGATGGCGTCGAACACCTTGGGGAAGCCGGAGGTGTCGATGAACGCCTTGAACGGCCCCTGCAGCTCCTTGGCCCCCGTCGGCATCACCTGATCGACGGTGCTGATCAGCAGGGACTTATTGACCTGCTCGCTGAGCATGGTGAACTGCGACGAGATCAGCAGGGAGCCGATCAGCCAGGCGATGATCAGCACCGAGAACGCGCTGGTGAACGTGCCTCCGACCGCGTCGACCACCTTGGCGGGCTCCCAGGTGACATGGCTGCGGACCACCGCGCCGATCGTCGACGACGCGAACTGCCCGATCGTGGCCGCGAGGAAGACGATGACGATGGCGAGCAGCGCCCGCTCGGTCTCGCCCTTCACTATGGCCCCGGCGATGGGCGGGGCGATGAACATGCCCAGCAGCCCACCCCCAACGAATCCGACAAAGCTTAGGACCCCGATGATGAACCCCTGGCGGTATCCCGACACCGCGAAGGCCACCATCAGGGCGATCAGGATGAGATCGAGAAGATCACCGCTCACCCCTTTACGGTATCCAGCCGTTGTCCCGCGCGTGCACACCTTCCCCGAGGTATCTGCGGTTATCGTGTCCAGATGGCAACGATCGGGGGGTCGGCGGCCGTGGAGTCTCTCATCGAGACCGCGCTGCGGGATCAGGACCAGGACGGCGCGATCCGCTGGCAGGCCATCAATGAGCTGCAGAAACGGGGCGATCTAGAGACTTTCACCGCGGCTCGTCGGCTGTGTTCGGGAAAAACGCCGGCCGAGCGGATGCTCGGGGTGGATATTCTCGGCCGGCTCGGTTTTGTCGGCCGCAGCCTGCCGGTGCTCCGTTCCCTGTCCGTCCGTGAGGACGACTGCCTGGTCCTCTACTCGGTGCTGATCGCCTTCGGTCATCTCAGAGACCGCCGCGCGCTGCCCTCGGTGATCGCCCTGGCCGAGCACGCCGACCCCAGGGTTCGCTACGGCGCCGCCTACGCGTTGCCCAACATCATGGGCAACCCGCCCGACCCGACCGGCCTGTCCGCCCTGCGGCGACTGATCAACGACCCCGACGACGACGTGGCCGACTGGGCCTGCCTCGGCCTGGCGCTGTCAACGGGACGCGAGGTTGAGAACGTCAGGGGGCAACTCCTCGACCCGTGACCGATCCCAGGGGAGCTCGAAACCCGAACTCGCGAGCACCCCGTCGAGCACCCCCGCCGTGAACCCCCACACCAGCAGCCCGCGCACCCGGAACGCCGGCCCGCAGTAGCCGCTCGAATGGCGCAGTCTGAGCCGGTTGGCCGGATCGACGAGCTCACGGATCGGAACCCGTTCCACCGACTCCACCTCGTCGGGCGAGGCCGCGTGCACCACGCAGGGCGTGTGCCACCAGCCCAGCACCGGGGTCACCCGGTTGTCGCTGTGTGCCACGTACAGCTCGGACATCGTGCCGATCACCCGGACACCGGCCGGATCAAGCCCGGTCTCCTCCTGGGCCTCGCGCAGCGCGGCGGCGATCGGGCCGTCGTCCTCGGGATCCACCCCTCCGCCGGGGAAGGCGGGCTGTCCGGCATGCGTGCGCCCTCGCGAGCTGCGCTGGATCAGCAGCACGTCGGGGCCGAGCGGCCCCTCGCCGAACAGCATCAGCACGGCGGCCGGGCGTCCACCGGACGCGGGTGGGCGCAACATCGGGGGCACCGGTGCTCTCGCGGCACGCTCGGCCAGCGTCTCCAACCACCCAGGCACTTCCACGGGCACACCTCCGGTCTTCTGCAACACGGCGGCCCGCCCGACGCTTCCCGGTCACGGGAACGACCCCGCCCGGTTGTGAGAATGACCCCGCCCGGTTACGGGGACGGTCCCGGACCGTTACGAGAACGGCCTCGCCTCGCTCCGCGACGGACCACCCGATGACAAGAACGGCCTCGGGCGGCCCTGAGCCGGACCGCCCGGTTGTGAGAACGGCCCTGCCCGGCTACGAGAACGGCCCTGGACGCACCAGCTTGGCGGCCTCGGCGGGGTTGACGGGGCCGGTGCCGTACGAGGGGCAGAGGGCGGCGAGCGGGCACACGCCGCAGGCGGGCTTGCGAGCGTGGCACATGCGGCGGCCGTGCCAGATCAGGCGGTGGGACATCATCGTCCAGTCGCGCTTCGGGATGAGCTCCGCGACGACCTGCTCGATCTTGACCGGGTCGGTCTCCGTGGTCCAGTGGAACCGGCTCACCAGCCGTTGGAAGTGCGTGTCCACGGTGATCCCGGGCACCCCGAAGGCATTGCCGAGGACCACGTTGGCGGTCTTGCGGCCGACTCCGGGCAGGGTCACCAGGTCCTTGAGCCTGCCGGGAACCTCGCCGCCGTAACGGTCGCACAGACCCTGGGCCATGCCGACGATGCTGTTGGTCTTGGCCCGGAAGAATCCGGTGGGCCGGATGATTTCCTCCATCTCGGCCCGGTCGGCGCTCGCATAGTCTTCCGCTGTCCGATATTTCGCGAAAAGCGTAGGAGTAACCGTATTGACCCTTTTGTCCGTACACTGCGCAGATAAGATCGTCGCGACCAGCAACTCCAGGGGATTGCGGAAGTCGAGCTCGCAGTGCGCATCAGGGTAGGTTTCCGCCAAAATGCGGTCTATCCGGCGAGCTCGACGGACCAGGGCAAGCCGGGATTCACCTGCGGGGCTGACGTTGTGGAGCACTCCGACAGCCTACGCGCATGGCCCCCTGGAGAGCCGGACGGTGTGATAGGTCACAATGACTGCGTGAGCCGTGAAACAGGAGGCACTGTGAACACCGACGACGTGCTGGGCAAGGCCCCGCTGTTCTCGGCGCTCGACCGGGAGAGCGCCGCCGCGCTGCGCACGAGCATCTCCGAGGTGCAACTGTCCAAGGGACAGAACCTGTTCGCCGAGAACGAGGTCGGGGACCGCCTCTACGTGGTGCTCGAAGGCAAGATCAAACTTTCCAGGACCGCGCCGGACGGCCGGGAGAACCTGCTCAGCGTGCTCGGCCCGAGCGAGATGTTCGGCGAGCTGTCGCTGTTCGACCCCCGCCCCCGTACGGCGTCCGCCACCGCCCTGACCGACGTCCGCCTGGCCGGACTCGGCCACGACGACCTCCGTCCCTGGCTGACCGGTCGCCCCGAGGTCGCCCTGCACCTGCTGCGCGCCCTGGCCCAGCGGCTCCGCCGTACCAACGACGTGCTGGCCGACCTGGTCTTCACCGACGTCCCCGGCCGGGTCGCCAAGGCCCTGCTCGACCTGGCCGAGCGCTTCGGCCAGCGGATCGACGACGGCGTCCGGGTCCACCACGACCTCACCCAGGAGGAGCTGGCCCAGCTGGTCGGCGCCTCACGCGAGACCGTGAACAAGGCGCTGGCCGACTTCGCCCAGCGCGGCTGGCTGCGCATCGAGGCCAAGGCCGTGGTCATCATGGACCTGGAGCGGCTGCACAACCGCTCGCGCTAGCCGTCGAGGTAGGCCAGCTGGGCGCGGACCGACATCTCGGCGGCGAACCAGAGCGATCGGTCCACGTCCGCGTAGACGATCGCCACGATCTCCTCCGGCGTCTTCGCACCCCCCTCGCGTGCCCGGCGGATCTGGTCCAGCCGCTGCCGCCGATGTGCGATGTAGCCGTCCAGCGCGCCGATCGGGTCGGGCAGCACCGGGCCGTGGCCCGGCAGCAGCGCCTCGGCGCCGACCTGTTCGGTCCTCGCGCGAAGCCGGTCCAGGGACCGCAGGTAGTCGGCCAGGTCGCCGTCCGGAGCGATCACGGTGGTGCCCCGGCCGAGCACGGTGTCCCCGGTCAGGATCGCCCGGTCCTCGGGCAGCCAGAAGCAGAGCGAGTCGAACGAGTGGCCCGGCGTGCCCACAACGTGAAGCTCCAGGCCGCCGGCCGTGAGCACGTCACCGTCACCGAGCCCCTCCTCGCCCAGCCGGTGCGCGGGATCCAGCGCCCTGACGGGCGCGCCGACCAGGGCGGCGAACGCCCTCGCGCCACCGCTGTGGTCGTGGTGACCGTGGGTGAGCAGGATCGTCGCGACCCTGCGCCCCTCCAGGTGGCCGGCGACCCTCGCGAGGTGCCCCTCGTCGTCCGGTCCGGGATCGACGACCAGGACGTCCTCCCCGTCGCCGATCACCCACGTGTTGGTCCCGTCCAGGGTCATCGGGGACGGGTTCGGGGCGAGAAGGCTGAAGGCGTGGGCCGTGCCCGAGCCGTCGGGCCCCTCCAGGGGGATCCGCAGCCCGCTCACGCGGCACCGAACCTGTAGTCGTCGTCGAGCACGATGTGGATCTCCCCGTTCACCTCGGCGATCTTCGGCATGAGGGTGACGATCTCCCGCTCGGCCGCGAGCACGTCGGGGACCTTCTCGTAGGCGCTCAGCTCGCCGAGCGTGCGGTAGGTCGGGGGCATCAGGAAGATCTCACCGTTCCTGGCCCGGTCGAGCGCGTCGGCGGGCCGCACCCAGGCGACCTGGTCGGCCTCACCGCCGACGTCACGGGTGCGCTGGCCCGGAGGGAGCGCCGCGACGAAGAACCGGGTGTCGAAGCGCCGCTGCTCGACCTCGGGGGTGATCCAGTGGGCCCAGGGACGCAGCAGGTCGGAGCGGAGGACAAGACCGCGCCTGTCCAGGAAGTCGGCGAAGGACAGACTCCTGTCGATCAGGGCGAGCCGGTCGGCCTCCCACTCGTCGCCGGTGGTGTCGGCCACGACGGAGTCCTCGGACGGTCCGGCGAGCAGCACGCCCGACTCCTCGAACGTCTCTCGTACGGCCGCGCAGACCAGCCCCCGCGCCGTCGCGCCGTCCGCGCGGAAGACCTCGCCCCACGCGGCGGGCGAGGGTCCGGCCCAGGCGACCGCCTGGTCGGTGTCGCGCGGATCCACCGAACCTCCGGGGAAGACGTAGGCCCCCGCCGCGAAGGCCATGCTGGCCTTGCGCCGCAGCAGATAGACCTCCGCGCTCCGCGGGCCCTCTCGGAGGATGACCACGGTGGCGGCATCCCGGGCCGGGACGGGCTCCACCCGCCCGGCCAGAATGTCGCGTGCGCGCTCACCCAACTCACCAGGAAGCGGGATACCACCCATTCAGACCCTCCACCAGAACCTCACTCGGTTTCAGGGTCCATCATGTGGCACCGCCCGGCCCTGGACAATCAAGAGCAAACCCCAATAAATCTCAGCGAACCTCGACGATCATCTCGATCTCGACGGGCGCGTCCAGCGGGAGGACCGCGACGCCTACCGCGCTACGGGCATGGATGCCCGCGTCACCGAACACCTCGCCGAGCAGCTCGCTGGCCCCGTTGACCACCCCCGGCTGACCGGTGAAGCCGGGAGCGCTGGCCACGAAGCCGACGACCTTGATGACCCTGACGACGTTCGGCAGGCCGCCTGCGACCGAGGCGACGGCCGCGAGCGCGTTGAGCGCGCAGATCCTGGCAAGGCTGTGGGCGTCCTCGGCACTCACCTCGTCGCCGACCTTGCCGGTCGTCATCAGCTTGCCCTCTACCATCGGGAGCTGGCCCGAGGTGTAGACGTAGTCGCCCGTGCGGATCGCCGGGACGTACGACGCCAGCGGCGCCGCGACCTCCGGCAGAACCAGGCCCAGCGCCGTCAGCCTCTCCTGCGGGGTCACGGCTTGGGCCGCTTCAGGTAGGCGACCAGCTGCTCGGGGTTCGGCCCGGGCACGACCTGGACGAGCTCCCAGCCGTCCAGGCCCCAGTTGTCAAGAATCTGCTTGGTCGCGTGGACCAGCAGCGGCACCGTGGAGTACTCCCATTTCGTCATGTGGGACACATTAGCGAGGCGGCTGTGGCGATCGGTTCCATCCGAGCCTTCCGGTGGACCGGCCTGCGGCGGCAACTGTGAGAAGTCACATATTTACGTACGGAGCAAGGCAGTGGCGAATCGTCAATGGCCCGTTGGGTAGCCTTCGAAATGTGAGAGCTCGCGACACCGATTGGGACGGCGTACGCCTCCACGTCGTCACCGGTAAGGGCGGCACCGGTAAAACCACGGTGGCCGCCGCACTCGCCCTCGCCCTCGCCGCGGGTGGCCGCAAGGTTCTGCTGGTGGAGGTCGAGGGCCGGCAGGGAATCGCGCAGGTCTTCGATCTGCCGCCGCTGCCGTACGAGGAGAGGAAGATCGCCGTCGCGCCCGGCGGAGGGGACGTCTACGCCCTGGCCATCGACGCCGAGGAGGCCATGCTCGACTACCTCGAGATGTTCTACGGCATGCGCAGGGCGGGCAAGGTGCTGAGCAAGATGGGCATCGTCGACTTCGCCACGACCATCGCCCCCGGCTTCCGCGACGTCCTGGTCACCGGCAAGACGAGCGAGGCCGTCCGGCGCAAGGGCAAGAACGGCAGGCGGACCTATGACGCGGTCGTGCTCGACGCGCCGCCGACCGGCCGGATCGCCCGCTTCCTCAACGTCACCAACGAGGTCTCGGGACTGGCCAGGATGGGCCCGATCAAGAACCACGCCGACCTGGTGAACGGTGTCGTGGCCTCCCCCGAGACCGCGGTGCACTTCGTCACGCTCCTGGAGGAGATGCCGGTCCAGGAGACCCTGGACGGGCTGCAGGAGCTCCGCACGATCGGTCTCCCGCCCGGCGGGGTCTTCATCAACATGGTCAGGGAGTCGTTGCTGCCCGACTCCGTTCTGGACGCCGCCGCCGAGGGCCGGTTCGACCCGGCCGAGCTGGTGCTCGGCCTCAAGGCGGCCGGGCTCACCGACGGCGGTTCGGCCGCGGTCTCCGTGGCCGAGGCGCTCGCGGAGGAGATCGCCGATCACGCCCACCGCGCCGAGCTCGAAAGCCGCGAGAGGCTGGCGCTGGAGGAGGCGGCCCGTCCCCGCTACGAGCTGCCACTGCTGTCCGACGGGGTGGACCTGTCCGGACTGTACGAGCTGGCGGAATCCATCCGCACCCAGGGAGCGGCATGAGCAAGCGCACCGAACGCGGCGGGCACCGGGACGCCCCGGTTCTCGACCTCGACGCGATCATCGATGACCCGGGCACCCGGATCATCGTCTGCTGTGGGTCCGGCGGCGTCGGCAAGACCACCACCGCGGCGGCGCTGGGACTGCGCGCGGCCGAGCGCGGCCGCTCCGCCGTGGTGCTCACCGTGGACCCCGCCCGGCGGCTGGCGCAGTCCATGGGGCTCACCGAGCTCGACAACACCCCCAGGCTCGTCGCGGGCGTGGAGGGCAAGGGCAAGCTGCACGCCATGATGCTCGACATGAAGCGGACCTTCGATGAGATCATCGAGGCGCACGCGGACCCCGAGCGAGCCCGCCAGATCCTGACAAACCCCTTTTACCAGTCTCTGTCGTCCAGCTTCGCCGGCACGCAGGAGTACATGGCGATGGAGAAGCTCGGGCAGCTCCGCCGCTCGGGAGACTGGGATCTGATCATCGTGGACACCCCGCCCTCCCGCTCCGCGCTGGACTTCCTGGACGCGCCCGAGCGGCTGGGCCGCTTCCTCGACGGACGGCTCATCCGGGTGCTCATGGCCCCGGCCAAGGCCGGAGGGCGCAGCGCGTTCAAGCTGCTCAACGCCGGTTTCGGCGTCATCGCCGGGGCCATGACCAAGCTGCTGGGCGCGCAGGTGCTCAAGGACCTGCAGACCTTCGTGTCCGCTCTGGACGCCGTCTTCGGCGGGTTCAGGGCGCGCGCCGACCAGACCTACAAGCTCCTGCAGGCTCCCGGCACCGCGTTTGTCGTCGTGGCCTCGCCCGAACGCGACGCGATGCGCGAGGCGTCCTACTTCGTGGAGAGGCTGGCCTCCGAGCGCATGCCCCTGGCCGGACTAGTGATCAACCGGATGCACCTCTCGCCGGCGGGCGTGCTGTCGGCGGCTCGGAGCACCGCCGCGGCCGAGGATCTGGAGTCACGGGGCGAGCACGAGCTGACCGCCGCCGTACTGCGGCTGCATGCCGGCCGGATGCAGCTGGCCGCCCGTGAGCACCGTGAGCAGGAGCACTTCGTCTCCGCCCATCCCACGGTGCCCGTGGCGCGGGTTCCCGCCATGGCGCAGGACGTGCACGACCTGGAGGGTCTGCGCGAGGTGGGCGAGCTCCTGAGCGCACAGTAGGCGCACACGCCCGTGGGCGTGTGCGCCTCATGGCGTTCACGATCGGCTCGGCACAATCCCGCCTGCCGCTGGAAATGCCGTGGCGGCGGACGGCTCCGTCGGGTGGACGGGCATGTCGTGTTGGGCGTCATGGGCATATGCGCGGACCGGTGGCGCCCGATCCGGCATATGCCTGTGCGGCTGATGCCTGGCCCGGCACACCCATAAATCGGAAATGCCAGGCCAGGCGTACACAATGTACGGCTGGCGCTTGGCACCAGCCGTACAGGATTTTCGCGCGAACTCAGCCAGCTATCAGCTCATTTGTTCGCTCGTACTCTTCTTTGGCCAATTCCAGCAGGTCTCGCCAGGAATCGACATCCGGTCGCCGGCGCAACAGCGCCCGGCGTTCGCGCTCGGTCATCCCGCCCCACACCCCGAACTCGATGCGATTGTCCAGCGCATCGGCGAGGCACTCGGTCCGGACCGGGCACCCTCGGCAGATCAGCTTTGCTCGGTTCTGGGCAGCACCCTGAACGAACAAAGCGTCAGGATCCGCACCCTTGCAGGCCGCACGGGAGGTCCAATCCGTGATCCACATTCGACCCCACTCCCCTTAGGTGGTCAGTCGTGACTTTGGGGCCGACGGGCGCGGGCGTCGAGCCTTCGGTATTCAATTGCCGCAGAAAGAGAACGTACGCAATCAGACGTTCGGGCCGACAGACCCCGGCGGGACCAAATTCTCACATGGTCATCCACGGCCATCTGGCCGGGAATGACTAGTCACCTGTCCAAGCGATCGAGACACGGACAGACCAAAATGGTGTTCCGTTCATGTTTGGGACATCTGTCAGACGCACCCATGGACTCGATGGCGTTCCGTTACCGTATGAGACATCCGTCCGACGTACCCTTGACTCGTGCAAGCTCATGGCAAAAATCTGGGGTCGGCGGTCCTCAATGTGCTTCGGCTGCTCGCCGCAGCCGCCGTGGCGGGTGTGCTCGTCGCCGCCGTGTCACTTCCGGCGGTGGGCGGGGCCGGGCTGACCGTGAACGCCGCCACGGACGAGTTGCACCTGCAGCCCGAGGAGCTGAAGGAGCCCCCGCTCCCGGAGAAGACCGTCCTGCTCGACGCGAACGGCAAGCAGTTCGCCCAGTTCTACTTCGAGAACCGTGAGTCGGTGCCCCTCGACCAGGTCTCCGAACTCATGAAGACCGCGATCGTCGCGATCGAGGACGACCGGTTCTATCAGCACGGGGCCATCGACCTCGAAGGCACCTTCCGCGCGTTCGCGAAGAACTCCGCGGGCGGCGGTGACGTCCAGGGTGGTTCCTCCATCACCCAGCAGTACGTCAAGCTCGTGCGGCTCAACAGCGCCGAGACCAAGGAGGCGAAGGCTGCGGCGATCGCGCCGACGGTCTCCCGCAAGCTCAACGAGCTGCGCTACGCGCTGGCCATCGAGGAGAAATACACCAAGCCGGAGATCCTTGAGCGCTATCTCAACATCTCCTACTTCGGTGCGGGCGCCTACGGGATCCAGGCCGCGTCCAAGCGTTTCTTCGGCAAGCCGGCCTCCAAGTTGAACCTGTGGGAGGCGGCCACCCTCGCGGGAGCCGTGCAGAACCCGAGCAGGACCGACCCGAACGCCGGCAAGGAGAGCCGCCAGCGGCTGCTGGACCGGCGCAACACCGTCCTGGACCGGATGGCCGAGCTCGGCAAGATCACGCCGCAGGAGGCGCAGGAGGCCAAGGCGAAGAAGCTCGGGTTCAAGGACACCCCGGTCCCCGGCGACTGCGACTCGAGCCCGTACCCGTACTTCTGCCTCTACGTCAAATACGAGATGCTCAACAACGAGGTGTTCGGCAAGACCCCGGCACTGCGCAAGAGGCAGCTGGAGCGCGGCGGCCTGACGATCAAGACGACGCTCGACCCGAAGGCGCAGGAGGCCTCCGAGAAGGCCATCAAGCGGTACGTGAAGACCAGCGACAAGCCGGTCGCCTCGCAGGCGATGGTCGTTCCCGGCACCGGCGCCATCAAGGGGATGGCCGCCAGCCGGAAGTACGGGCAGAGCAAGAAGAAGAACGAGATCAGCTACAACCTCCCCGCCGACGGGATACACGGCGGCGGAAGGGGCTTCCAGGCCGGATCGACGTTCAAGATGTTCACCCTGGTCACCGCCCTGGGCGAGGGGCTCAAGATCGACGACGGTTTCGGCACCGGCTCTGCCTACAACGCCCCGAGCTACGGCGCGTTCCGCGACTGCAAGGGCAACTCGGTCGGAGACCCGAAACACGACATCCACAACTCCAGCGAGGGCGGCGGCGGCTTCAAGACCCTGACGACCGGCACCCTGGGCTCGGTGAACACCTTCTTCATGCGCCTGGAGCAGGAGGTCGGCCTCTGCGACGTGGTCAAGACGGCCAAGAGCCTGGGCATCAAGCGGGCCGACGGGGACAAGCTCCAGGAGGTCGAGACCTTCACCCTCGGGGTCAACGAGATGGACCCGGTGACGGTCGCCGCCGCTTATGCGACGCTCGGCGCCCGCGGCGCCTACTGCAAGCCGATGGCCATCACCGAGATCCGCGACCGCGACAACAAGGCCACGGCCTACAAGCCGCAGTGCAAGCAGGTCCTGGACGAGGAGGTCGCCGACGCGGCCACCCACATCATGTCCGGGGTGTTCACCAAGGGCACGATGTCCGAGTACGGCGGCATCGGCCGCCCGGCCGCTGGCAAGACCGGCACCACCGACGCCTACACCGCCGCCTGGTTCGCCGGTTTCACCCCCGACCTCGCCTCCGCGGTCAGCCTCGGCGACCCGCGCGGCGCCTTCAAGCACGATCTGACGGGCGTGACCATCGGCGGCCAGTACTACAGCTACGTGTACGGCGCCACGATCTCCGGCCAGATCTGGAACGCCTCCATGTCCCGCGCTCTGAAGGGCGTCGATCCGACCTCCTTCACCCCGGTGAACATGGACCGCTTCGGCGGTTGCTCGGGCGGCAGGTGCGCGCCCAAGCCGCCCCCGAAGCCCAAGGGCGACTCGGGTGACCGGGGCGGCGATCATGGTGGCGATGACGGCGGCGACGGCCCGCCCTCACCTCCGGACCCCAACGGTGGCGCCCCCATCGTCATCCCGTAGTGACACCGGAGCCCTCCCGGCGACCCCGCGTTCGGGGGTCGCCGGGAGGGCTCAGCCACATCGGGCGGCTTGCCGTACCGAGCGGGGCCCTCAGGGGCCGTACGGCGGCGCGCGGTCTGCCCTCGATCATCGACGGCCCGGAAGCCGTCATCGAGGTTCCAGGGAGCTCTCAGGCCGACAGGCGGGCCCGTACGGCCTGCGCCACCCGGCCACCCTCGGCGCGTCCGGCGACCTTCGGGTTCAGGACCTTCATGACCTGACCCATCGCCTGCGGCCCGGCGGCGCCGCTCTCGGCGACGGCCTCGTCCACGAGCCTGCCGAGCTCCTCGTCGGAGAGCTGGGCGGGGAGGTATTCCTCCAGCACGGCCTGCTCGTCCACCTCGGCCTGCGCCTGCGCCGTACGGCCGGCGCCACTGAACGCCTCGGCCGCCTCCCGGCGCTTCTTGGCCTCCTTGGCCAGCACCTTGACGACCTCGTCGTCGGAGAGTTCACGCGCCGTCTTGCCCGAGACCTCCTCGACCCCCACGGCCGCCAGGGCCATGCGAATCGTCCGGGTGCGGATCTCGTCCCTGCTCTTCATGGAAGCCGTGAGATCGGCTCTCAGCTTGTCTTTCAATGCGCTCATGCGATCCATCTTGCCGTCTCACCAGCCTCCCTGTATCCCAAGTTTCCTTCCGAAGGCTTCATGTCGGGCATGATGAGAGGGTGAGGAAAGCAGCCGCGGTGCCCCTGTCCCTGCTCGGTGTCGGCCTGGCCGGCCTCGCCTATGCCTCGGTCATCGAGCGCAACGCGTTCCGGCTGAGGCGCTTCGACGTGCCCGTCCTGGAGCCCGGCCAGCGCCCGGTGCGCATCCTGCACCTCACCGACCTGCACCTCACCCCCGGCAGGCGGATGCTGATCAACTGGGTCCGCTCGCTGGGCGCTCTCAAGCCCGACCTGGTGGTCAACACCGGCGACTCCATCGCGCACCCCGACGCGGTCGGCCCCCTCCTGTACGCCCTCGAACCCCTGCTGTCGCGCCCGGGCCTGTTCGTCTACGGTTCCAACGACCTGTACGCGCCGAGGCCCAAGAACCCCACGCGCTACCTCTGGCGCACCTCCAAGGGTGATCACAAGCAGACGATCCCCTCGCTCCCCTGGGAGGAGCTGGGCTCCGGCATGGCCGTCGAGGGCTGGCTGGACATGAACAACACCACGGCTCGCATCAAGATCGGCGATCTCGACGTGGCCGTGGGCGGCATCCACGACTCCCACATCAACCGCGACCGCTACGACCTGATCGCCGGGCCCGCCCCCGCGGAGGCCGATCTGCGCCTGGGCGTGATGCACTCCCCCGAGCCCCGCAACATGACCCGCTTCGCCGCCGACGGCTACCAGCTGCTGCTCGCCGGCCACACCCACGGCGGGCAGCTCTGCATCCCCTTCTACGGCGCCCTGGTCACCAACTGCGGCATCGACCGAGCCCGAGTCAAAGGTCTGAGCCGCCACGACTCCGCCTACCTCCACGTCTCCGCCGGCCTCGGCACCAGCCCTTATGCTCCGGCCCGCTTCGCCTGCTATCCCGAGGCCACCCTCCTGACACTGGTGCCCCGCCGCCGTGGCGACGCAAGCACCCCCGAAGTCCGCTAGACTTTCCCAAGCACGAGCAAGACCGCAAGACCGGGGTGTGGCGCAGCTTGGTAGCGCGCTTCGTTCGGGACGAAGAGGCCGCAGGTTCAAATCCTGTCACCCCGACGTTGAATGTCCCGAGGTTGAGGGCCGTTCCTGAGAGATCAGGAGCGGCCTTCTGCGTTTACTGAGCGACCGGCTACGCACCAAGACACCGGCACCTTCAGGGCAGTGAAAAGTCGGCTGTTCGAACTCGTGAGGGCCGGCCCGCCTCGGCCGAAAATACGGTGCGATGTGATCAGGGCTGACGTAGCGTCGGCGCTCATGACCCCTCTTCGTAATCGCCCTCCCTTCGTGGCCGACGAGCGAACCCAGCTTGTCGGCTGGCTCGACATGCAGCGCGCGATCATTCACTGGAAATGCGAAGGGTTGTCCGATGCGGACGCGCACCGATCCGTCCTTCCGGCCTCCCCCCTCATGACGATGGCGGGTGTCGTCTCGCACATGCGCTGGGTCGAGCACTGCTGGTTCGAGGTCCTCTTCCTGGGCCGACCGGCCGAAGGGCCTCAATTCGAGGACGGGCCCGAGGATGCCGACATGATGGTCGAAGGCATCCCGCTCACACGGCTCCTCGAGGAGTATGACAGGCAATGCGTGGTGTCGAATGAGATCGTCGCGGCCCATTCGCTGGATGATGTCGGCCGGCACCCGGACTTCCGTGCCGCTGCCGCGAACCTGCGATGGATGTTGATCCACATGGTCGAGGAGACCGCCCGGCACGCCGGTCACCTGGATGCCGTCCGGGAGCTTCTTGACGGCAAAAAGGGCTACTACTGACTGCCGGCCACGTGCCACGGATGCGTCCCCACGGGCTACCGGAAACCGGAGATGTTCGCCCGGGTTGAGGTTGGGGCCGGGTGACCGCGTACGGCACCGTAGGTAGAGGCAGGCCCACGAGCCTCAGAGCCCGATGACCCTCTTCGTGGCCGGAAGTGAGGTCAGCCGTAGAGTGCCGCCCTGTGAACAGTGATCTGTCGTCCGAGCGGCTGCGCTCCGCGTCCGGATACGCCGAGGCAGCGGACGCCCTCGTCGAGCAGTACGAGAGCGTGGCGTTCGCGGATGTTCACCGAGAGGCGCTCCACCTGTTTCCCACGCGGCAGAGTTGGGTTCTGGACATCGGAGCGGGCAGCGGCCGCGATGCGGCTGCCCTGGCTTCCCGGGGCCACCGGGTCGTCGCCGCCGAACCCACCGCCGAACTCCGTACGCTGGGTGAGGTCCGGCCCCCGCAGGACGAATGTGGTCTCAGCGCGGGTGATAGTTGAGCGTCCCGAGGGGCCAGTCCCTGGACAGCCAGGCTGCCACGGCCTCATACAGAGGCACGTCCAGCTCGGCTCGGTCGGCCCGGACCCAGGAGGCCACGTCGGTGTCGTGGTCGTCGCTGCGGGAGGGGTAGATGTAGACGCATCCGATTACCTCGCCGCCGGCCGGCTCGATGACGGTGTAGGTGAATCCGCGGCGCTGAGCGAAGTCGTTCGCGTGACGCTGCAGGTCGGCGAGGTTCGCCTCCAGGGTCATCCCGGCCGCGGGAGGCCACCCTCGGTCCTGGAAGCCCGGGGTCGCAAGGATGTGTTCGATGCTGCCGGTCCAGGCAGCGTGGTCGGCGGCGTTGTGCTGGGGCCCCAGGGGTTCCAGGCGGAACTGCGGGGTGGCCAGGTCCGGAGGAATGACGAAGTCGTCGGGGACGAAGGCGTGGTCGTTCATGAGACCGAGGTTATGGGGCCGAGCTCACGGGTTTCGTCTGGATTGATCGCGCCGCGCGGCTCACCTCTGACCGGCGCTTCCATTGAACGGTGATGTCCATGACGGTCAGGCTGGGTGCGGCTCGGGGGCCGGCGCTTCTCGATTCCTGATCGGTCTGCTCACCTGCTTGGCCACGCACGAGGGCATCCCCGCCGTCGCGCGTGCCGCCTGGTGCCGGTAGGTGCTGGGTGACATCCCGACCAGCTCGGTGAAGCGGGTGCTGAAGGTGCCCAGTGACGAGCAGCCGACCGCGAAGCAGACCTCGGTGACGTTGAGGTCGCCCCGGCGCAGCAACGCCATCGCCCGCTCGATCCGGCGCGTCATCAGGTAGCTGTAGGGTGACTCACCGTAGGCGAGCCGGAACTGGCGGCTGAGGTGCCCGGCCGACATGTGCACGCCGCGGGCCAGCGCCTCGACGTCCAGCG
>NZ_FZOD01000011.1:0-46731 GCF_900188345.1 Streptosporangium subroseum
CGGAGCAGCGCGTGGCCCGTCAAAGAAATTGTGTTGCCCGCGTCCACTATGTGATTCTGAAACAGCAAACACCGCTGGCGTTCGCGCCGTGTGTGGTTGATTGTTTAATAGGGTTACGGCGGTTATGGCGAAGGGGAAACACCCGGTTACATTCCGAACCCGGAAGTTAAGCTCTTCAGCGCCGATGGTACTGCACCGGGGACGGTGTGGGAGAGTAGGTCACCGCCGGACAATCTTTTCGGAGAAGGCCACCCCGTCAGGGGTGGCCTTTTCTGCGTTCACCCACCCGCATGCACGAAAAGGGGGTTCACACCATGCGGTGCGAACCCCCCCTTTTTTGTGCCCGGGCCCGCACCGCGGGGCGCGGACCCTTTTTCGTTTCGCGAGGCTGTCAGTCGAGGGCCCGCCGGTGGGGTCAGTAGTCTTAGGAGGTGGAATATAGAGCGGTTGAGCAGGCAATCATGGAACGCGGCGTCGAGTGGAACTTCGAGCCAGGTCTTGACAGGATCGCCGCGCTCATGGATCTGCTCGGCTCCCCGCAGCACTCCTACCCCGTCGTGCACATAGCCGGCACGAACGGCAAGTCGAGTACGACCCGGATGATCGAGACGCTCCTGCGCGAGCGTAACCTGCGCGTCGGCCGGTTCACGAGCCCGCATCTCGTGTCCATGCGAGAACGTATCTCCGTGGACGGCCTCCCGCTCAGCGAGGAGCGCTTCGCCGAGGTCTACGAGGACATAGCGCCGTACCTGGAGATGATCGACGCTCAGGGCCGCCGGCTTTCCTTCTTTGAGACCCTTACCGCAATGGCCTTCGCCGCCTTCGCCGATGCCCCCGTGGACGTCGCGGTCATCGAGACGGGTATGGGCGGCAGCTTCGACGCGACCAACGTCGCGGACGGCACCGTGGCCGTGATCACGCCCATCTCCCTCGACCATGTCAATTACCTCGGCCCCGACGTCGAGACGATCGCGGGGGAGAAGGCGGGCATTATCAAGCCCGGAGCCATAGCCGTGATCGCGCAGCAGGAGCTTCCCGCCGCCCAGGTGCTGATGCGGAGGGCGACCGAGATGGGTGCCACCGTGGCGCGCGAAGGGCTGGAGTTCGGTGTGATCAGCCGTGAGCTCGCCATCGGTGGACAGCTGCTCCACCTCAAGGGACTCAAGGGCACCTACGAAGAGATCGTGCTTCCCCTGTACGGCGCGTACCAGGCCGGAAACGCGGCCTGTGCGCTGGCCGCCGTCGAGGCGCTGACCGGCGGAGACGAACCGCTGGACTCCGAGCTGGTGCGGCAGGCGTTCCTGCAGATGCGCTCGCCGGGAAGGCTTGAGGTCGTGCGGCGAGGTCCTACGGTGCTCGTGGACGCCGCGCACAACCCGGCGGGGATGCGGGCCACCCTGGACGCGGTCCAGGAGTCGTTCGACTTCGCCAAGCTCATCGGTGTGGTGGCCGTGTCCGAGGACAAGGATGTCGAAGGGATGCTTGATCTGCTGGAGCCGCTGATGGACGAGATCGTGGTGACCCGCAACTCCTCGCCCAGGTCAATGGATGTGGACGACCTCGCCGCGCTGGCCGAGGAGATCTTCGGGATGGACCGGGTCCACCAGGTCGAGCGGATGGACGGCGCGATCGACCGGGCGATCGGGCTGGTGGACTCTCTGGGAGAGTTCAGCGGGGCCGGGGTGCTGATCACCGGATCGGTGGTCACCGCCGGTGACGCGCGGCTCCTGCTCAGAGCGGACGAGGCGCAGTGAGCGACGAGGCACAGTGAGCGAGGGACGGTGAGCAGGGCGATGACGGAGGGGCGAGAAATGATCACTGTTACTCCGGGTATGCGACGGCTCTGCGCCAGCGTGCTCGGGATGGAGGCGATCGTCCTCGGGCTGTTCACGCCGACGGCGATCAATGTGCAGGGGGTCGAGCCGGTCGTCGCGGTGACCGTCGGCATCGGCCTGGCGGTCCTGTGCGTGCTGGTCACAGGCATGTTGAAGCGGCCGTTCGCCTACATCGCGGGAAGCGTGATCCAGGTGCTGGCCATCGCCGCGGGCTTTCTGGTTCCGACGATGTTCGTCCTCGGGGCGATCTTCGCGGCACTGTGGATCACTGCGATATTCGTCGCTCGCCGTGTCGAGGGCGTGACTTCTCGCTAAAGTCGGCCAACATGGCCGTCCCTCCCGTTCAGCCGACCCGGGCGGTGGCAACCGGGCCCACGGGCCTGGTGCGCACCCTCGGTGTCTCCCTGATGCTCGACGTCGTCCTCGGGCTGCTCGTCGCGGTGGCGCTTCCCCTGGCGATCCTTGCCATTCCCAACACCATCTCGGTGGTTGCCGCTCTGCTCCCGCCTGACGTCTCGCAGATCGAGATGATCCGGGCACACGGGCTGGCGCTGCCCGCGATGGCCCTGGCCGTTCCCCTGGCGGCGATGGCTCTGCGCAGGGTGAGAGCGGCCCCGGTTCTGGTCGCCGGACTCGCCCTGCTCGCCTTCGCCGACGCCGCCGGGGGGTACGCAGCCTCCACGACGGTGGTGGGGGTCCTCAGGGTCCTGCATGGGATCGGTGCCGGTCTGCTGGTGTCCGCGACCCTGGTGGCCGTCTGGGAGCGTTCCAGGCTCCTCCGTGCGGTGTGGGCGGGTGCGCTCGCGGCGAGCCTGCTGACCGCGCAGGCGCTCGCGCTGTGGCCCCTCGACGAAGTCGACTCCTGGAAGGTCACGCTCCAGCCGTATCCGATCCTGACGGGCGTCGCGCTCGTGCTGGCCGCTCTCTACCTCGTGCTCTGGCGTAGAAGCGGCGAAGGCGTCGTGATCGGTTTCGGGCGGACCGTCTCCGGGCGCGGGCGCCTGCTGACGGAGGCCCTGCCCGCCGTGGGCATCGCCGCCCTCGCCGTGGGAAGCACCTTTGACTGGTCGCCCGGCCCGGTGGTCCTCGCGGCGTCGCTGTCCATTCTCGCGCTGCTCGGACTGGCGTCCGTCGGTGTCGTGGACGGTGCCGCCGGCCGGGCGCCGGCTTACACGATGCTCGCGGTGGGCGTCGTCGTCCTGCCCACCGCCGCCCAGGTCACCTACATCGAGCTCGGCGGGCTGGGCGGTCCCGGCCTGTCCGGTCTGTGGCCGGCCTTCACGATCGCCGGGGTCGCGGGTCTCCTCGCCGCCGTCCTGGCGAACCGGCTGGGCGACGGTGCCATGCCCGTGGTCACCGCGGGCGGCCTGGTGGTCGTCGTGGCCGGGCTGTGCGCCGTCCGACTGCTCCTCCCGGCCTCCGGCGGGCTCATGTTGATCCTCCCGTTCGTCCTGCTCGCGGTCGGAGCCTCGGTGGCGCTGACGGGCGCGTTGCGTCCGGCGGGCGGGGGCGCTGCGCTCTTCGCGCTGTCGCTGTTCTTTCCCGCGGTGCTCGGAGGTTTCCTGCTGGGCAGCGGAATTCAGGTCGCCCGTCTGAAGGAGGCGACGACTCCGCAGGCTCTGGTCGACGGCTTCGTGGGGGCTCTGCATCTGTGGGCCCTGGTCGGCGGTGGCCTGGTGGTTGTGGTGATCGCGCTCGGCGCGGCGCTGGTCCGCCTGTCTACGGCGGCCGCCGCGGATATGACGGCCGCCTCGGCTACGACGGGCGCGGCCCGGGAGGGCAGCCCCTCGTGGCCCGAAGCCAGGCCGGAGCGGGATTGGAGGCCCGAACCGAGGCCGGGACCAGGACCAGGGTCGGGACCGGAGAAGACCGCCGCGCCGCCCGTGGTGGTGCCACCGCCCGCGCCGTCGCCCGAGGACGATCCGGGAAACGGCCCGGTCCATCCCTGACGCCCAGTTCATCCCTGACGCCCAGCCCGTCCGTGACGCCCAGCCCGTCCGTGACCTCGCCGACCACGGAGAATTGAGCCGAGGACGGTAAACTTCGCGCGTTTACCGCAGCCTGCGAGTCAACCCTGTTCAAAGGAGAACTTCAGTGTCCGAGCGCACTCTTGTCCTGATCAAGCCCGACGGTGTGGCGCGTGGCCTCATCGGCGACGTGATCGCCCGTGTCGAGCGCAAGGGCCTGAAGGTCGTGGCGCTGGAGCTGCGCACCCTGGACGTTGACACGGCCAAGGTGCACTACGCCGAGCACTCGGAGCGGCCGTTCTTCGGCGAGCTGGTGGAGTTCATCACCTCCGGCCCGCTGGTCGCGCTGGTGCTCGAGGGCCCCCGCGCCGTCGAGGCCTTCCGTGCCCTCGCGGGCCTGACCGACCCGGTCAAGTCCGCTCCCGGCACCATCCGCGGCGACCACGCCCTGGAGATCGGCGAGAACGTGGTTCACGGTTCCGACTCGCCCGAGTCCGCCGCCCGCGAGATCAAGATCTTCTTCCCGGACCGCTTCTGAGTATCCGGATTTTTTCACGCGCTGGGCCCCGCCGTCCTTCGGGATGGCGGGGCCCAGTGCGTTTGACGTGACCCAAGATTTCCCTGGGGTTGAACAGCTCATTGTGCTCATAGGTAGGTACGTCACGTTACGATTCGAGTGCGTTCCGTAGTTTTCGCCGACGACCTGACGGAAGGAGGGCCGCCTTCCTCATGGGTAGCAAACTCGCTTTCCTGGGCCGCGACATGGCGGTCGATCTCGGCACCGCCAACACGCTCGTCTACGTACGGGGCCGCGGAATCGTGCTCAACGAGCCGTCCGTCGTCGCGATCAACACCACGACAGGGAAGATCGTGGCCGTTGGCATCGAGGCCAAGCGGATGATCGGCCGTACTCCCGGCAACATCGTGGCCATCCGGCCGCTCAAAGACGGCGTCATCGCCGATTTCGACATCACCGAGCGCATGCTCCGCTACTTCATCCAGCGTGTGCATAAGCGCCGCCACTTCGCCAAGCCCCGCATCATCATCGCCGTACCGAGCGGGATCACGGGCGTCGAGCAGCGCGCGGTCAAGGAAGCCGGCTACCAGGCGGGTGCGCGCCGGGTCTACATCGTCGAGGAGCCCATGGCCGCCGCCATCGGCGCCGGGCTCCCCGTGCACGAGCCCACCGGCAACATGGTGGTCGACATCGGCGGCGGCACGACCGAGGTCGCCATCATCTCGATGGGCGGCGTGGTGACCAGCCAGTCGATCAGGGTCGGCGGTGACGAGCTCGACCAGGCGATCATCGCCTTCGCCAAGAAGGAACACTCGCTCATGCTCGGCGAGCGGACCGCCGAGGAGATCAAGATGGCGATCGGGTCCGCCTGCCTGCTCCCGGAGGAGAGCCACGCAGAGATCCGGGGCCGCGACCTGGTCAGCGGCCTGCCCAAGACGATCGTCGTGTCGGCCGCCGAGGTCCGCAAGTCCATCGAGGAGCCTCTGAACGCGATAGTGGACGCGGTCAAGACCACGCTCGACAGGTGCCCGCCCGAGCTCTCGGGAGACCTGATGGATCGCGGGATCGCGCTCACCGGGGGCGGCGCGCTTCTGCGGGGCATGGACGAGCGGCTCATGGAAGAGACCGGCATGCCGATTCATCTGGTGGACAACCCGCTTGACTCCGTCGCGCTCGGCACGGGCAAATGCGTCGAGGACTTCGAGGCCTTGCAGCAGGTCTTGGTCCCGGAGCCGCGGCACTGATGAAAGATACGCGCCGGGCACGGATGAGCTTGGGACTGCTGCTGGCCGCGGCGCTCGTGCTCATGACAGTGGATCATCGGACGGGGGAGAACTCTCCTCTCGGCCCGCTCAGGGGGGTCGGGGCGGTGTTGTTCGGCGCGGCCGAGGGCGCGGGCTCCGGTGTCGTCCGGCCGATCGGTCAGTTCTTCGAGACGGTGACGGGCGCGCCCGAGGCACAGCGCCGTATCGAGGCGCTGCGCGCGGAGAACAAGCGGCTCAAGCATGACCTGGCGGCGCAGAGCCTGGACAGGAAACGCTCCGCGGAGCTGCGCAGCCTGCTCGGAGTCGCCGGAACCGGCGGATACAAGATCGTGCCCGCCCAGGTGATCGCCCGGCGCGGCACGCCCGGGTTCGAGGAGGCCGTCGAGCTTGACGTGGGCACCGCCGACGGGGTGCGGCCGGAGATGACCGTGCTGAACGGCGACGGCCTGGTGGGCCGGGTGGTCCAGGCGGGCTCGTCCACCTCGACCGTGGTCCTGCTCAGCGACCCCGGCTCGGCGGCCGGTGCCCGGCTGGAGGGCAGCAACGAGATCGGCGTGGTGAACGGCGTGGGGGAGAGCGGACGTCTGGTCCGTTTCCGGCTGCTCGACTCGACCGCGCGGATCACTCGGGGCCACCGGATCGTGAGCTTCGGTTCCCAGCGGGGTGTCCCGTACGTGGCGGGCGTGCCGATCGGGGTGGTGGAGCGGGTGGAGGCGACGCCGGGCGAGTTGACCCGGGTCGCCTACGCGCGGCCGTACGCCGACCTCACGGCGCTGGATGTGGTCGGCGTGGTGGTTCAGGCACCGGTCAGAAGCCCGCGTGACGCGGTGCGCCCCCCCGAGCCCAAAGCTGAGCCCAAAGCTGAGCCCAAAGCGCGAGAGGGGCTCTGAGAGATGGGTCGTAATGCGGTTTTCGTAGGCCTGCTCCTGCTGACCATGGTCGTCCAGGTGACGGTCGTGAACCGGTTGCGGCTGCCCGGGGAGGCCTCGCCCGATCTGGTGCTGCTCGCCGTGGCCGGATACGCCCTGGTCCGCGGGGCCGGGGCCGGGGCCGTCATGGGGTTCGCCGCGGGGCTGATCAGCGATGTGCTGCCGCCCTCCGCGCATCTGCTGGGTCAGAACGCGCTGGTGCTGTGCCTGATCGGATTCATGGCCGGACGGGCGATGGAGAGCCGCCCGAATGCCGGGCCGCTCGTGGCGCTGGCCTGCGCGGTCGCCGGGCCGCTGATCGCCGTGGCGGTCGGCGCCATGCTCGGTGACATCAGGGTTGAGGTGTCCACGCTCATGGCGACGCTGCCCCAGGCGATGCTCTACAACCTGCTGGCCGCGCCCCCGGTGGTGTGGGCGGCGGCCAGGATCGTCAGGGGACCCGTGACGCGGTCCTCGCTGTCGTCGGGTTATCTCGCGCGGAGCCGCGTATGAGCGAGCAAACCGGGTCATCTCGTGCGGAGCCGCATACGAGCGAGCGAGCCGAGGAGCGTGGCGCTCTCCGGTCGCGCTCCTGCGAGCCACGCGGAAGGGAGCGGGCATGAGCAGGACGCGGGGGCGGCTGGTCGTGCTGCAGGTGCTGGTGGTGTCGATGCTGGCGCTGCTCTCCGTGCGGCTCTGGCAGGTGCAGGTGGTGCGCGGCGCGGAGTTCGTGACCGCCGCGACCGAGACGCGCACCCGTGACGTGGTCGTTCCCGCGGTGCGCGGGCAGATCCTCGACTCGGCAGGACGGCCGCTGGTCCGCAACCGGACCAGGCTGGTGGTCTCGGTGGACCGGACGCGCCTGAACCGGATGGAGGGCAACGGCCAGGCCGTGCTCCAGCGGCTGGCGACCGTACTGAACCGTCGCCCCGCCGACCTGCGCGAGCGGATCAGGGCATGCGGTCCCGGAGTCGCCCGGCCGTGCTGGCCCGGCTCGCCGTATCAGCCGATCCCCATCGACGACCATGTCACCACCCGCGAGGCCCTGCAGATCCTGGAACGTCAGGAGGAGTTTCCTGGGGTCACCGCCGAGGTGCAGGCGGTGCGGGAGTATCCGGGCAGCAGCGCGGCCGCGCAGGCACTCGGCTACCTGCAGCCGATCACCCAGGAGGAGTTGGAGAAGCGCGAGGGTCTCAGGGCGGTCACCTCCGGAGTGGACCTGATGGGCAGGGACGGTCTGGAGTCGGTCTACGACGGGCCGCTGCGGGGTGTGCCGGGAATGCGGCGCGTGCAGGTCGACCGGCTTGGCAAGGTGATCGGGGTCGAGCGGCAGGTGGCGCCGCGGTCCGGAGACACGCTCATCACCAGCATCGACTCCAAGGTGCAGGCCATCACGGAGAAGGCGCTGGCGGAGGCGATGAAGTCCGCACCCCGTGCGGACGGGGCGGCGGCGGTGGTGCTGGACGTGAGGAGCGGCCGGGTCATCGCCCTGGCCAGCGCGCCGACCTACGACCCGAAGATCTGGACGGGGGGCATCTCCGAGCGCGAGTACCAGCGCCTGCTGTCCGACAAGTCGGGCAAGCCGCTGGTGTCGCGGGCCATCAAGGGGCAGTTCGCGCCCGGCTCGACGTTCAAGGTGTCGTCGGTGTCCGCGATGCTCAACGACGGCTACCCCCTGAACGGCAAATACGACTGTCCGGGCTCATACATGGTGGGCAGCCGCCCGTTCAACAACTTCCGGGGCATCGGGCTGGGCACGCTCGACCTGCACACGGCGCTGGTGAAGTCCTGCGACACGATCTTCTACAAGGCGGCCTACGAGCAGTGGCTGCGAGACGGCGGGCTGAACCCGAAGGGAAAGACCAAGGAGCCGATGGCGAACATGGCGCGGGCCTTCGGGTTCGGCCGTCCGACGGGCATCGACCTGCCGGGCGAGTCGGCGGGGCGTATCCCCGACCGGGCATGGAAGAAGGAGCTCTGGTCGGAGACCAAGGACAACAACTGCAGGCGGTCCAAGTCCGGGTATCCGGAGGTGGCGAAGACCGATCCCGCCAGGGCCGCCTTCCTGAAGCAACTGGCGTACGAGAACTGCCTGGAGGGCTTCCAGTTGCGGCCGGGTGACGCGGCCAACTTCTCCATCGGGCAGGGCGACGTCCTGGTGACGCCGTTGCAACTCGCGGCGGCCTACGCCGCGCTGACCGGGGACGGCAAGCTGCGCAGCCCCCGCGTGGGCTGGGCGCTGGTGCGGCCGGACGGCACCAAGGTCAAGGAGATCAAGGTGCCGGTGGTGGGCAAACTGCCTCTCTCCCCCAAGGAACGGGCCTACATCAAAGGGGCGCTGAGCGAGGTCGCCTCGGACGGCACCGCGGCCGGCGCCTTCGCGGGTTTCCCCATGGACAGGGTGAAGGTCGGCGGTAAGACCGGCACCGCCGAGGTCTACGGCAAGGCGGACACCTCCTGGTTCGCCTCGTTCGCGCCGACCGACAAGCCGCGGTTCGTGGTCGTGGCCATGGTGTCCCAGGGAGGGATGGGCGGCGAGACCGCCGCTCCCGCCGTACGGAAGATCTACGAGGGCATCTACGGCTTCGCGCCCGCGGGAAAGTCGATCTCCGCGGCGTTGCCCGGCGGGCGCCCGGCAACCGAGCTTCCGGTGATCAAACGGGATGGGACAGTGTCGCGATGAGCGTCGCGACGAGCCGGGCGCGGGCCTCCAGGGCGGCGTCGTGAGCTCCGTGAAGGCCGCGCCGAGCCGGTCCTTCACCGGAAGGACGATGGCGGGATTCTCCGCGGTGGGCCGGATGGACGGGGTGCTGCTGGTCGCGGTCGCCGCGCTGGCGGTGATCGGCACGATGCTGGTCTGGTCGTCGACCAGGACCTGGGCGCCCGGCGCCACCGGGCTGGTCAAGAAACACATCCTCAACCTGGTCATCGGGGCCGTGCTGGCCGGCGCGACGACGATGGTGAACTACCGGGCGCTGAGGAGCTATGCGCCGCTGGTGTACGTCGTGAGCCTGGTGGGGCTGTTCCTGGTGATCACGCCGCTCGGTTCCACCGTGAACGGGGCGCACTCGTGGATCATGCTGGGCGGCGGTTTCGCCTTCCAGCCGTCGGAGTTCGCCAAGTTCGGCCTGGTGATGATGCTCGCCATGCTGCTGGCCAAGCCCGCCGCGGATACCGACAGGCCCCGCGGCATGGACGTCTGGATCGCGCTGGTGATAGCCGCCTTCACCATGGGCCTGGTGATGTTCCAGCCCGACTTCGGCACCACCATGGTCCTCGGGGTGATCACGGCCGGTGCGATCGTCATCGCCGGGATCCGCAAGCGCTGGATCGGCGGTCTCACCCTCTCCGTGCTCGGGGCGGCGGCGGCCGTGTGGTTTCTCAACGTGCTGGAGCCGTACCAGATCGCGCGGTTCACCGCCTTCCTCAACCCGGCCAGCGATCCACGCGGCGTCGGCTACAACAGCACCCAGTCGCTGATCGCCATCGGGTCGGGAGAGCTGTTCGGCAAGGGGCTGTTCCACGGCGGTCAGACCACCGGCCGGTTCGTGCCCGAGCAGCACACCGACTTCATCTTCACGGTGGCCGGGGAGGAGTTCGGCTTCCTCGGCTCGGTCACCGTGGTGGCGCTGCTCGGTGTGATCCTGATGCGGGGGGTGCGGATCGCCCAGGGGTGCGACGACCGGTTCGGCACACTCGTGGCCGGCGGGATCGTCTGCTGGCTGGCCTTCCAGTCCTTCATCAACATCGGGATGACGGTCGGGATCATGCCGATCACCGGTCTGCCCCTGCCGTTTGTCTCCTATGGAGGCACCGCGACCTTCGCCAATATGATTGCGGTTGGGTTACTTCAGGCCATTCACATACGTCAACATCAGTTCTAGGTGCTGACATTGCCGACATGAGAGTCATCCGCATGTTCGCGGACCTCGATTCTCACTGGTAGCGCGTTCGTCAAGCGAACATTCTGGGAACGAAAACGGAACTCGCGATGACGGAGGAGCCGTGATATCGGAGCTTGCCGAACGGCAACGGGCACTCGAGCTGCTACGAGCCGCGTTTCCCGATTACCGGATCGTGTTCAGCAAGGGCCGCTGGGCCGCGGTGTCGGCGGGCAGTCCGCCGGCGGTCTGGTTCGCCGAGACCCCGAGCAGCCTGTGCGGACAGCTCTTCCAGGCCCAGCTTCGCAACGGCGGGACGGTCGTGCCCATCGGGGGTGGTGGTTCATGAGGAGGCGCTCTCCCGGATCGGCGGCCGGTTCTCAGCTCCATCGGATGCCGATCAGAGCACTAGCGTGATGGCGACCCCTTCTCGGAACGCCTGGGAGAGCCCATGACCCAGAGCTCGCGTGGCGGAGATCGCGCCGCGCTGGCCTGCGCGACGATCATCCGTAATCGCACGCTGGCAGCCATCTCCGGCCCGCCGTCCGCGGCCGTCATCCAGCAGATGACGGACGAGATCCACGCCTGCTGCCCGCAGCAGACCAGGTTCAAGTGCCGCAGGCTCGCGCACGGGTGGACCGTGGAGGAGAGCATCGAGCACTTCCACGCCATGTGTGACAGGGAGAACGTCAAGCGGCGCGGGCTGACCGAACGCTCCTGGCGGGAGTGGGAGGCGGGAGCGCGGCCCGACCGTGACTACACGGATCTGCTGTGCAGGCTCTTCGAGACCGGACCGGTCCAGCTCGGCTTCGCCAGCGACTACACCCCCGAAGAGCTGCGGTCGGTGCCGTCCGCGCCCCCCGTCCTGGACCTGATCACGGTGGCGGCCGACGAGGCCGGTGCGCACGCGGAGCAGGCGGAGGCGAGCGAGCTGGGCTCCGGTGCGCTGGAGCGGTTGCGCACCCAGGTGATCTGGATCGGCAAGCGCTACGTCTCGGAGGCCCCGCTGCCGCTTTTTGTGGAGATGCGCGAGCTGCAGGAGCGGACCCGCAGGGCGCTGGAGAAGCACATCCACCCCGGTCAGGCCCGCGAGCTCTACTTCCTCACCGGCGCGCTGTGCGGGCTGATGGCCAACGTCAGCATGGACATGGACCGCCGCATCCCCGCCGACACCCTCGCGCGCGCCGCGTGGACCTACGGCAAGGTGTCGGGGCATGTGGCGCTGATGGGATGGGCGCGCGGCATGCAGTCCTCGGTGGCGCTGTGGGACCGGCGCCACAGTGACGCGGCCAGATACGCCGAGGACGGTCTGACCTGCCTGCAGGCGGGTTCCGGGGCCGTCCGCCTGCACATGTTGCGGGCCCGCTCCTACGCGCTGCTGGGCCGTACCAGGGAGGCCTCGGTAGCCCTTCTGCAGGCGGCCGACGTCCGCGCGGCCGGAGCCGACGAGCTGCACGACGAGATCGCCGGTGAGTTCGCGTTCCGCCCGGCCAAGGAGCACTACTACGCGGCGGTCACCCACCTGCACCTCGGCGATTCGGCGGCGGCCATCGAGTCGGCGCGCCGGTCGCTGTCCCTCTACGCCTCCGGAGAGCCGGAGAACCGCTCCTACGGGTGCGAGTCCATGGCCAGCGCGCACCTGGCGATCGCCCACCTCATGGAGGGTGATCGTCAGGGGGCGGAGAGTGCCATGGCGCCGATTCTCGCCCTCCCTCCGGATCGGCGCATCGGCAGTCTGGGTACGACTCTCAGCACCGGCCGTTCGCTGCTCTCCGGCAGGCCGGGCGGGGAGCACATGGCCAGGCAGATCGAGAACTTCTGCTCCGTAGGCCTGCCACAGCAGGCCCGGCGCGCTATTTCAGACAGGAGCGGGCAATGACGATTGCCGCAGAGGGGTTGCTTCTCACTCCGGCGGGTGCGGCGCTCGCCCGCTCCTGCAAGGAGGCCGGGCTGGACACCACGGGTGTCACGCTGCTGCGCAACTTCGCCAACGCCGTCTACCACCTGGAGGCCGAGGGCGTGGTGGTACGGCTGGCGCAGGCGACCACGCCGGGCAAGCTTGATCGGCTGACGACCTCCGTCCGGGTCACGCGATGGCTCGTCGAGCAGGGCTTTCCCACCATCAGGCCGCTGGACATGAAGCAGCCGGTCGTCGCGGAGGGGTTCCTGGCGACCTTCTGGCGCCACGAGGAACACATCGGGCCGTTGCCCGACCCCGCGCAGCTGGGGCCGCTGCTGAGGCGTCTGCACGACCTGCCGCCGGTGCCGTTCGAGTTGCCGACCCACGACCCGTTCGGGGCGGTGCGCCGGGCGATCGACGCGAGTCTCTCGATCGACGACGATGACCGGCGCTGGCTGCTCGAACGCTGTGACACGCTGTCCGAGGCCTACTACGAGCGGACGGAGTTCGCCCTGCCGTACGGGCTGATCCATGCGGACGCCCACCGCGGAAACATGATCCGCACTCGTGACGGCTTCCTGCTGTGCGACTGGGACGGGGTGTGCGCCGGGCCGAGGGAGATCGATCTGATCCCGACGCTGCAGGGGATCAGGTTCGGCCTGACCGAGCGCCAGCGGTCCAACTTCAGCGAGGCCTACGGTCACGACGCGACAAAATGGGAGGGCTATCCGGTGCTGCGCGACATGCGGGAGCTGCAGACCCTCACCGCCGTGCTGCGCAACGCCCACCGCGACCGCACGGCCCACGACGAGTTGCGGCTCCGGCTCGCCTCCCTGCGGGCGGGTGACGACCGCCTGTGGCACCCGCTCTAGGCGGATAGGCTTGACGGCATGTCTGTCGAGTCGTTGTTTCCCCGCCTGGAAGCGCTTCTGCACAAAGTGCAGAAGCCCATCCAGTATGTCGGAGGTGAGCTCAACTCGACCGTCAAGGACTGGGACGAGACCACGGTCCGATGGGCGCTGATGTATCCGGACGCCTACGAGGTGGGCCTGCCCAACCAGGGCGTCCAGATTCTCTACGAGATCCTCAACGAGCTGCCGGAGACGCTGGCCGAGCGGACCTACTCGGTCTGGCCTGACCTCGAGGCGCTCATGCGGTCCGAGGGCGTCCCCCAGTTCACGGTCGACGCGCACCGTCCCGTCAGGGCGTTCGATGTGTTCGGGCTCTCCTTCTCCACCGAGCTCGGCTATACCAACATGCTGACCGCGCTGGACCTGGCGGGCATCCCGCTGGAGGCGGCCGATCGGGGCGATGACGATCCGATCGTCCTCGCGGGCGGCCACGCGGCCTTCAACCCCGAGCCGGTCGCGGACTTCCTGGACGCCGCGGTGCTGGGCGACGGCGAGCAGATCGCCATCGCGATCACCGAGGTCATCCGCGAGTGGAAGGCCGAGGGCTCGCCCGGCGGACGCGACGAGTTGCTGATGCGGCTGGCCGAGTCCGGTGGGGTCTACGTGCCCAAGTTCTACGACGTCGACTACCACGCCGACGGCCGGATCCAGCGCGTGGCCCCGAACCGTTCGGGCGTGCCGTGGCGGGTCCACAAGCACACGGTCATGGATCTGGACGAGTGGCCCTATCCGAAGAAGCCGCTGGTCCCCCTGGCCGAGACCGTGCACGAACGGTTCAGCGTGGAGATCTTCCGCGGCTGCACCCGCGGCTGCCGGTTCTGCCAGGCCGGGATGATCACGCGTCCGGTCCGTGAGCGCTCGATCACCACGATCGGCGACATGGTCGAGGCGGGCGTCAAGGCCTCCGGGTTCAACGAGGTCGGCCTGCTGTCGCTCTCGTCGGCGGATCACTCCGAGATCGGAGAGGTCGCCAAGGGGCTGGCCGACCGCTACGAGGGCACCAGCACCTCGCTCTCGCTGCCCTCGACCCGGGTCGACGCCTTCAACATCGACCTGGCCAACGAGTTCTCCCGTAACGGCCGCCGATCGGGCCTGACGTTCGCCCCGGAGGGCGGCTCCGAGCGGATGCGCAAGGTGATCAACAAGATGGTCACCGAGGAAGATCTGATCCGGACCGTCACCACGGCGTACACGCAGGGCTGGCGGCAGGTAAAGCTTTACTTCATGTGCGGCCTGCCCACCGAGGAGGACGCCGACGTCCTCGGCATCGCCGATCTGGCCAAGAAGGTCATCAAGGCGGGTCGCGAGGCCACCGGGTCGCGGGACGTCCGCTGCACCGTCTCCATCGGCGGGTTCGTGCCCAAACCGCACACCCCGTTCCAGTGGGCGGGTCAGGCGGACCACGAGACCGTGGACCGCAGGCTCAGGGCGTTGAAGGACGCGCTGCGCAATGACAAGCAGTACGGCCGGGCCATCGGCCTGCGCTATCACGACGGCAAGCCCTCGATCGTGGAGGGCCTGCTCTCCCGGGGTGATCGCAGGGTCGGCAAGGTCATCCGCGCGGTGTGGGAGGGCGGCGGCCGTTTCGACGGCTGGAGCGAGCACTTCTCCTACCAGCGGTGGATGGACGGCGCGGCCGAGGCCGGCATCGACGTCGACTGGTACACCACGCGCGAACGCGAGGAGAACGAGGTCCTGCCCTGGGATCACCTGGACGCCGGTCTCGACCGCGAATGGCTCTGGCAGGACTGGCAGGACGCCGTCAACGACGTCGAGGTCGAGGACTGCCGCTGGACCCCGTGCTACGACTGCGGTGTCTGTCCCACGATGGGAACGGAGATCCAGATCGGGCCCACGGGGAAGAAGCTGCTGCCACTGACGGTTGTGTGAGATAGGCGGTGCGTGAGCACCGCCTATCCTGAAATGACGATCACGACTTGGGAAGGACGACACCGCCCTGAAACCCGCTCCCGACGGGCCTCCGCCCGCGCCCACGGTGCAGCGCCTGAGTGTGCGCTACGCCAAGCGGGGCCGCCTGCGCTTCACCAGTCACCGTGACATCTCCCGAGCCGTGGAACGCGCGGTCCGGCGAGCCGACGTCCCGGTGGCGTTCAGCGCGGGCTTCTCGCCCCATCCGAAGATCTCCTACGTGGGTGCGGTCGCCCCCACCGGAGTCGCCAGCGAGGCCGAATACCTCGAGATCAGTGTGACGCGAATATGTGACCCGGACCTGCTCCGTGCCGCTCTGGACACCTCGCTGCCGCCCGGTCTCGACGTGCTCGCCGTCATCGAGGCCGGCGCCGGAAGTCTGGCCGACCAGCTGGAGTGCTCGGCATGGGAACTGCGGTTACCGGGAGCCGATCTCGCCCTTGCCAGGGCGGCGGTCGAGCGGTTCGGCGCCACCGAGCGAATCGAGGTGGAGCGCCTGACAAAGAAGGGGCTGCGCCGCTTCGATACCCGTGAGGCGGTGCTGAGTCTTGAGGTATTTGAGGGAACTGAGGCAACAGCAGGTCAGGCGTCCAGCCAGCCATGTGTCATACTTCGCATGGTTGTACGGCACGCAACTCCTGCCGTTCGACCCGACGACGTACTAACTGGATTGCGTCTTGTGGCTGACTTCGCGCCGCCGGTGCCCCCCGAGGTAACCAGGCTGGCGCAGGGCCCGCTGGACGTACGCACCGGTGAGCCCGCCGATCCGTTCGACCTGGACCGCGACATTACGCGCGGCGGCGAAGCGGAACCGGTGGGCAGGCACGTTGGCGGCGACATATAGGACTTGGCGCCGGGCCCAGGCCTGGCGGACAGTGAGAAGACGAGAGCTCCCGCGCGGCGCGGAGACGTGCCCGGGAGCTGACGGGAGAGCGCCCGCATGCTCGATAACGAGCCCAATGTCGGGGTCAATGGCCCTGATGGGGACAGAACGGAAGTAACACAGCCGACGACTCGTCGGAGGGCCGCAAGCCGGCCCGCCGGACCTCCGCCGGAGGATCCGGACCCCGCCCCTCCGGTGGTGGCGACCGCCGCACCGGAGGCCGCCCCCACCGGGGCGGTGACCGCCGCGCCCGAGCCCGAAGTGGTTCAGGAGGCGGCGCCCAAGCGCGCCACCAGGCGCAAGGCGGCCACGACAGAGGCCGCGGGCACCACCACGGGTGCCACCACCCGGCGCAGCCGTGCGAAGAAGATGGTCGCAGAGCCGGTCGCGGAGACGGCCGCCGAAACGACCGCGCCGGTCGCCCAGGAGGCGCCCGCTCCGGCGAAGCGCACCCGTACACGCAAGAAGGCCGTCCCGCAGGACGTTCCGGTCCAGGCGGACCGTATCGCCGAGGGAGCCGAGGAACCGGCCGACATGACCTCGGCCGAGGCCGAGGAGGTCGCGGCGGCGCTGCTGCTCGAGATGCCCGCCGACGAGCCTCTGGACGACGAGCCCGCAGGCGAGGACATCGTCGAAGAGCGGCCGGGGCTGTTCGTCGATCCTTTCGGCCTGTCCGCCCAGGATCGCTCGGGCGTGCCGTCGATGACCTTCCAGGCGCCGGCGGCGGTGTTCCAGCCGCTGTTCCAGGCACCTGACCAGCACCGTGCCGAGCCGGCGGTCGTCCGCCCCGCTCCGGTCCAGCAGCCCGTATCGCAGCCCGAGCCTCAGCCCGCCGCGGTGGAGGCCGAGACGGCCGACGACTCCGACGACGATGACGACGCCGACGACGACGCAGGCAGCCGCCGCCGTCGCCGCCGCAGGGGCGGCCGTGGCCGGGGCAAGGCGCGTGATCTCGACGACACCGAGGAGACCGACTCCGAGCAGTCCGAGGACGAGACGGCCGAGGCCGAGCAGGACGACGAGACGGAGAGCGGCAGCTCGCGCCGGCGTCGTCGGCGGCGTCGCAGGGGCTCGGACGAGGCGGGCGACGTTCCGGACGACCCGCCGAACACGGTGGTGCGGATCCGCGCCCCCCGTGCCGGGCGCAGCACCTCGATGGACGAGGTGCAGAGCGTTCGCGGCTCGACCCGCCTGGAGGCGAAGAAGCAGCGCCGTCGTGAGGGGCGCGAGCTCGGCCGGAGGCGTCCGCCGATCATCACCGAGTCGGAGTTCCTGGCCCGCAGGGAGTCCGTCGAGCGCATGATGGTGGTGCGCAGGACCGGTGGCCGGACCCAGATCGCGGTGCTGGAGGACGGCGTCCTCGTCGAGCACTACGTCAACCGCGAGGCGAGCCAGTCCTACGTGGGCAACGTCTATCTCGGCAAGGTGCAGAACGTCCTGCCGAGCATGGAGGCCGCGTTCGTCGACATCGGCAAGGGCCGCAACGCGGTGCTGTACGCCGGTGAGGTGAACTTCGACACCGCCGGGCTGGAGGGCCAGCCCAAGCGGATCGAGGTGGCGCTGAAGTCGGGCCAGTCGGTGCTGGTGCAGGTCACCAAGGACCCGATGGGCCACAAGGGCGCGCGGCTCACCTCGCAGATCAGCCTGCCGGGCCGCTACCTGGTCTACGTGCCAGACGGTTCGATGACCGGGATCAGCCGCAAGCTTCCCGACAAGGAGCGCACGCGGCTCAAGAGCATCCTCAAGAAGGTCATGCCGGAGAACGCCGGGGTCATCGTCCGTACGGCCGCCGAGGGCGCGTCGGAGGACGAGCTCGACCGCGACGTGGCGAGGCTGTCGGCCCAGTGGGAGAACATCCAGCGCAAGGCCAAGCCGGCCAGCGCGCCGGAGCTGCTCTCCTCCGAGCCCGACCTGACCGTCCGGGTGGTCCGGGACGTCTTCAACGAGGATTTCGCCTCGCTCGTGGTCGCGGGTGAGGATGTGTGGGAGACGGTCGACGAATACGTCCGCTACGTCGCCCCGCATCTGGCCGACCGGCTCTCGAAGTGGGAGGAGAGCGGCGACGTCTTCGCCGCCTACCGGATCGACGAGCAGATCGCCAAGGCGATGGAGCGCAAGGTCTGGCTGCCCAGCGGAGGCTCGCTGGTGATCGACCGGACCGAGGCGATGACCGTGGTCGACGTCAACACCGGCAAGTTCACCGGTCAGGGCGGAAACCTCGAGGAGACCGTCACCCGCAACAACCTGGAGGCGGCCGAGGAGATCGTCCGCCAGCTCAGGCTGCGCGACATCGGCGGCATCATCGTCATCGACTTCATCGACATGGTGCTGGAGAACAACAGGGACCTGGTGCTGCGGCGTCTGCTGGAGTGCCTGGCCCGGGACCGGACCAAGCACCAGGTCGCCGAGGTCACCTCCCTCGGCCTGGTCCAGATGACCCGTAAGAGGGTCGGACAGGGCCTCCTGGAGGCGTTCTCCACCGTCTGCGAGTGCTGCAACGGCCGTGGGCTGCACGTCTCGTCCGAGCCGGTCGAGGCCAAGCCCGAGCCGCGAGGCACCCAGGGCAAGATGGCCGTGGAGAAGGCCGTCTCGGAGAAGCTCGGCAAGGACAGCGGTCACGCTGTCGCGGCCGGAGACCAGGCTGGTCGTGATACCGTGACCGATGCGCTTGATGACGTCCCGGTTGAGGACGCGCAGGCCATACAGGCTTCTGGCCGGGGGCGGAGACGTTCCCGCAAGGCCAAGTCGGCCGATTAGGCCGGCACCTCCGACGTTCCGCCCGGTTCGACCAGGACGCCGTTAATCCGGTACCCTGGTGAACCGGTGCGCTTATGGCGCGCCTTGTTCGCGCGCCTACCCGGTTCGTCAATTCAGTGACCATAGCCGGATGCGGGGCGCAGCATCCAGCGAGCAAGCAGTCAGAAGAAGGGTTCCGCGGTGTACGCGATCGTTCGTTGCGGCGGCAGGCAGCAGAAGGTCTCCGTCGGTGACGTCCTCGAAGTGGACAAGGTCGCCGGCGAGGTCGGTTCCAGCATTTCGCTGTCGACGGTGCTCGTCGTCAACGATGGCGACGTGACCACCGAGGCGGGCAAGTTCACCGTTGCCGCCGAGATTCTCGGTGAGACCAAGGGTCCGAAGATCCGGATTCTGAAGTACAAGAACAAGAGCGGTTACAAGAAGCGCCAGGGTCACCGCCAGCGATACACGCAGGTGAAGATCACCGGCATCGACCAGGCCTGAGTTTCGGGAGTTTTGCGAGATGGCACATAAGAAGGGCGCGTCGTCCACTCGGAACGGCCGTGACTCAAATTCCCAGCGGCTTGGCGTGAAGCGCTTCGGCGGCCAGCTGGTCAACGCCGGCGAGATCATCGTCCGCCAGCGTGGCACCCACTTCCACCCGGGCGACAATGTCGGCCGCGGTGGCGATGACACGCTGTTCGCACTGGCCGCAGGCCACGTGCTTTTCGGTCTCAAGCGCGGACGCCGCGCGGTGAGCATCGTTCCGGTCGCGGAGTAGATCCGCACCGACAGATGTTGATGGCAGGGGTGGATCGCTTCCGCGGTCCACCCCTGTTCATGTTTTAAACGGGAATTCCCGTAGATGGGGGTAGGAGAGCAGACATGCCGGACTTTGTGGACCAGGTGGTCCTGCACATCAAGGCCGGTGACGGAGGGAATGGCTGCGCCTCTGTCCACCGGGAGAAGTTCAAGCCCCTGGGTGGACCTGACGGTGGCAACGGTGGTCGCGGCGGCGACGTGATCCTGGAGGTCGACGCGAACACCGCCACGCTCCTGGAGTATCACCGCCGCCCGCATCGCAAGGCCGACAACGGTAAGCAGGGACACGGTTCCAACCGTGACGGCGCCAACGGCGGCGACATCATCATCCCGGTGCCCGACGGCACCGTGGTCAAGAACGCCGACACCGGCGAGGTCCTGATCGACCTGGTCGGCGCGGGCACCCGTTACGTGATCGCCGAGGGCGGGCACGGCGGGCTCGGCAACGCCGCCCTGGCCTCCACCAAGCGCAAGGCCCCCGGCTTCGCGCTGCTCGGCGAGCCGGGCGACGAGGTCGACGTCCTGCTGGAGATGAAGAGCGTCGCGGACGTGGCGCTGGTCGGCTTCCCCAGCGCGGGCAAGTCCTCGCTGATCGCCGCCCTCTCCGCGGCCCGGCCGAAGATCGCCGACTACCCGTTCACCACGCTGGTGCCCAACCTCGGTGTGGTCACCGCGGGCGAGACGATCTTCATCGTCGCGGACGTGCCGGGCCTGATCCCCGGAGCCTCCGAGGGCAAGGGCCTGGGACACGAGTTCCTGCGCCACGTCGAGCGCTGCAACACGCTCGTGCACGTGATCGACTGCGCCACCATGGAGCCGGGCCGCGACCCGATCAGCGACTACGAGGCGATCGAGGCCGAGCTCAAGGCGTACGGCAAGCTGGAGGACCGGCCGCGGATGGTCGTGCTCAACAAGTCCGACGTGCCCGACGCCCGTGATCTGACCGACATCGTCAGGCCGATGCTGGAGGAGCGGGGCCTGCGGGTCCTCTCGGTCTCCGCCGCCACCCACGACGGCCTGAAGGACCTCACCTACGCCATGGGCGAGATGGTCGCCGCCGCCAGGGCCGCCGCGCCCGTGGTCGAGGCGACCCGCCTGGTCATCAGGCCCAAGCAGCTCGGTGACACGGGCTTCAACGTGCGCATGGTCGACGAGAAGACCTTCCAGATCACCGGGGCGAAGCCGGAACGGTGGATCCGCCAGACCGACTTCACCAACGACGAGGCCGTGGGTTACCTGGCGGACCGGCTGGAGCGGCTCGGCGTCGAGCAGGAGCTCACCAAGGCGGGGGCGAAGGCCGGCGCCGAGGTGATCATCGGTTCCATGGAGACGGGCTACATCTTCGACTGGCAGCCGACCCTCAACGCGGAAGCCGTACATCAGGGTCCGCGAGGTTCGGACAACCGGCTCATCTGACCGGCCGGGCCGGCCCGGTCAGATGAGCCGGCCGGACAACCGATTCGGATGATCGGCCGGCGCGGATGGCCGGCCGGTACAACCGATTCGGGTGATCGTCTGGTAGGACCGGTTCGGACGGCCGGCCCTCCTCCTGTGATCTCCTGTGAAAGGTGCGTGTTGTGGAGTCTGTGCGCGATGTGATTCGTACGGCTTCGCGCCTCGTCGTGAAGGTGGGCTCGTCTTCGCTCACGACCACGCAGGGGATGATCGACGTCGACCGGGTGGACGCCCTGGTCGACGTGCTCGCCACCCGGCGAAAGACCGGCACGCAGGTCGTGCTGGTCTCCTCCGGCGCGATCGCGGCCGGTCTCGGCCCGCTGGGCCTGTCCGCCCGGCCGCGTGACCTCGCCACCCAGCAGGCCGCGGCCTCGGTCGGCCAGGGCGTGCTGGTGGCCTGCTACACCTCCTCCTTCGCCCGGTACGGCCTGCGTGTCGGCCAGGTGCTGCTGACCGCCGACGACATGATGCGCCGCTCGCACCACGCCAACGCCCAGCGCACGCTGGCCCGGCTGCTGGAGCTCGGCATCGTCCCGGTGGTCAACGAGAACGACACCGTCGCCACCGACGAGATCCGCTTCGGGGACAACGACCGGCTGGCCGCGCTGGTCGCCCACCTGACCCGGGCCGACGCGCTGGTGCTCCTGTCCGACGTGGACGCCCTCTACGACGGAGATCCCCGCCGTCCCGGCGCCCGCAGGCTCGCGGACGTGCGTGGCCCCGAGGACCTCGTCGGGGTCGAGCTGGGCAAGGGCGGCGCGGTGGGCACCGGGGGGATGGTCACCAAGGTGCAGGCCGCCAAGATCGCGACCGGAGCGGGGGTGCCGGTGGTCCTGACCGCCGCCGCGCGTGCCGCCGAGGCCCTGGCGGGCACGGATGTCGGCACCTTCTTCCACCCCGACGGCCGTCACCCGGGCACCCGCCTGCTCTGGCTGGCCCACGCCACCACGGGCCGCGGCCGGCTCCACCTGGATCCCGGTGCCGTCGAGGCCGTGGTGGGCCGCCGCAAGTCGCTGCTGCCCGCCGGGGTCACCGCGGTCGAGGGTGACTTCGCGGCGGGGGACCCGGTCGACCTGTGCGGGCCGCTCGGCCGGGTGGTCGCCCGCGGCCTGGTCAACTTCGACGCGGGGGAGATCCCGGAGCTGCTCGGTCGTTCCACCCGGGAGCTGGCCGCCAGCCTGGGTCCGGAATATGAACGCGAGCTGATCCACCGTGATGACATCGTCATACTGGAGTCTCACAACTAGTTCTTTTGGAGCGCGAGATGTCCGAGGATTTCCTGAAGGTAGCCCTGGCGGCTAAAGAGGCCGCCGCCGAGCTGGCCCCGCTGCCGCGGGCGCCGAAGGACACCGCGCTCCGTGCGATCGCCGACGCGCTCGTGGCCAGGTCCGCCGAGATCGTCACGGCCAACGCGCTCGACGTGGAGAAGGCCCGGGAGAACGGGATCTCCGAATACATGGTCGACCGGCTCCGGCTCGACGAAGCCCGCATCGGGGCCATCGCGGAGGCGGTCCGCCAGGTCGCGGACCTGCCCGACCCCGTCGGTGAGGTGATCCGGGGCAACACGCTCCCCAACGGGCTGGAGCTGCGCCAGCTCCGGGTCCCGCTCGGGGTGATCGGCATCATCTACGAGGGCCGCCCCAACGTGACCGTGGACGCCGCGGCGCTCTGCCTCAAGAGCGGCAACGCCACCCTGCTGCGTGGTTCGTCCAGCGCCTATGAGTCGAACACGGTCCTCGTCGCCATCATGCAGGACGCCCTGGCGGGCACCGAGGTCCCCGCGGGAGCCGTGCAGCTGGTTCCCGGCCTGACCCGCGACTCGGTGAAGGAGCTCATGCGGGCCCGCGGCCTGGTGGACGTGCTGATCCCGCGCGGCGGCGCCTCCCTGATCAACTCGGTGGTCGAGGAGTCCACGGTCCCGGTGATCGAGACCGGCGTGGGCAACTGCCACGTCTACGTCGACGCCGACGCCGATCAGGATCTCGCGATCGAGATTCTGATCAATTCCAAGGTTCAGCGGCCCTCGGTGTGCAACTCCGCGGAGACGCTCCTGGTGCACGCCGCCGTCGCCGACGGCTTCGTGCCGCGCGCGCTCGCCGCGCTGGCGGCGGAGGGGGTGACGGTGCACGGCGACGCCCGTGTCGCCGCCTACGGCGCCGTGGTGCCCGCCGACGAGGAGGACTTCCGCGTCGAATATCTCTCGCTGGACATCGCCGCCGCCGTGGTCGACTCGCTGGAGGACGCGGTCGCGCACATCAGGAAGTACGGTTCGGGCCACACCGACGCGATCGTCACGCGCTCGGTCAGCGCCTCTCGCAGATTCGTCGCGCTGGTCGACTCCGCGGCCGTGGCGGTCAACGCCTCGACCAGGTTCACCGACGGCGGCGAGTTCGGCTTCGGCGCGGAGATCGGCATCTCCACCCAGAAGCTGCACGCGCGCGGTCCCATGGGCCTGCCCGAGCTGACCTCGACCAAGTGGGTCTACACCGGCGAGGGCCACCTGCGCACCGACGCGGGCACGGTCATCGCCTCGGGTGAAGCCGGCTCCAGGTAGGACATCCCGGCACGGGCCATCGGGGCCGTCGAGCCGTCGGTCACGCCTGCCGTTCACCGCCGGCCGGCTGAGCCGTGGATGGAGAGCATCTTCCGGTGAGTACGGCGTGCCGACGGAAAATCGTCGCACTTGCCCGCTATGGTGTGGTCTCCTACGGCTGAAGAGCAGGGAAGCGAGCGAGAGCGAGCAACCCGGGAGGCGCAGCGGTCCTGGACCCATGTGGCCGACGCAGGAGGTCACATGGGTCGTCTGGGGCGCGTCGGCCCTTACACGTTGCTGGACCGCCTCGGTCGAGGCGGCATGGGCGAGGTGTACCTGGCCTCCAGCAGGCGCGGTGAGAACGTCGCACTCAAGATGCTCCACGAGGTCGTCGACGCCGACTCGGAGGCCCGCATCCGGCTGGAGCGGGAGGTCCGTGCCCTCCGCCGGGTCGAGAGCCCCTATGTTGCCCGCGTCGTCGACGCCGACCTCGAGGGTGACCGGCCCTATCTGGTCATGGAGCACATCGAGGGAGACACCCTCCTGGAGCGCGTACGGCGCGACGGCCCGCTGGAGGGGGCCGGTCTGCTCACCCTGGCCCAGGGGCTGGCCACAGCGCTGTCGATCATTCACGCGGCCGGGGTCGTCCATCGCGACCTCAAGCCCGCCAACGTGCTGGTCAACTCGGAGGACGAGCCCGTCCTGATCGACTTCGGCATCGCCCACGTCCTGGACGCCACCCGGCTCACTCTGACCGGCACCTTTCTCGGCACCCCCAGTTATGCCGCTCCCGAGTTGTTCGCGGACGAGCCCGTGGGAGAGCCCGCCGACGTGCACGCCTGGGCGGCCACCGTGGCCTTCGCCGCGACGGGACGCCCCACGTTCGGCGGAGGCACGGTCGAGGCGCAGATGTATGCCATCCTCAACGGCCTCGCCGACCTTGAGGGCATCCCCGCGGCCTTGCTGCCCCTGATCCGCGCCGCCCTCCACCGCGAGGCGGTCAAACGCCCTACGGCGGCCCTCCTCGCCGGCCGTATAGGCCGTCTCGCCCGTGCGGCCCCATCCGAGCCGTCCTTCAAAGCGGTCAGACCGGCTGCCGGGAAGGCCGATTCGAGCGCGGCGAAGAAGCCGGAGCCCCGATCCAAGCCAGGAGCCAAGACCGAGGATCCCGCACGGGGCGGGCGCTCCGCGACCAAGACCGCCAAGGCTGCCAAGCTCACAGAGCCCGCTCGCGGGCCGCGAGCGGGCACCGGGACGGATGAGTCCGCCGGATCCGCCCGGGGAGCGCGTCCGGCGACCGGCGACGGCACGTCCCGTGGCGGACGACAGGTTCCCGCGGCCGGTGAGTCCTCGCGTTCCGGGCGATCGGGTTCCGCGACGGGCGAGTCTCCGCGTTCTGGGCGGCAGGGCTCCGCGGCGGGTGATCCATCTCGTGGCGGACGGTCCGGGGGCGCGGCGGGTGAGCCCTCCCGGCCTCGGGCGGCTTCCACGAGGACGGGGAGCAGAGCCGCCGGGAGAACGTCCAAAGGCGGGCAGGCCGACGGTGCGCAGGCAGTGGAGCTCGCGGCGGAGGGCAGGGCGGGACCGTTGCCCGCGGGGAACGCGGCGCTGCTCCTGCTGGCGGTGCTGGCCGTTCCCTGCGTGGTGGCCACGGTGATCTGGCCACTGGCCACCTTCGCCGTCACCGGGCTGTTCGTCGTGCTGGCCCGCACGCTCTGGGCCGGGCACTGGCTGGTCAGGAAGCGCAAATCAGCCAGGGTCCGGGGCATGTTGCGCGTGGTGAACTTCCCCTTCGCCTTCATGGGAGCGCTGCTGACCGCGCTCGCCTGGCCGGGACTGCCCGCGGCGGGGCTCGCCGGCGCCACGCTGTGGCTGATCCTCGGCGGATCGCTGCCGCCGGACTGGTGGATGCGACCCGCTCCGGTCGCCGTCGCGGGCATCGTGTTCGGCGTCGTCTGCGGCGGGCTCATCGGCAGGGAGATCGAGCGGATCGGTTCTGAGATCCCCGAACTCCGCAAGGAGGGGCTGCGCGCACTCGCCGTACTGGGTGGATTCGTCGCCCTGTGCTCCGCGGCCGTGCGCGCGATCGCCCTGATGATCTAGCACCGAGGAAGCCCCTTTGCGCGCGCCGGCCAGAGGTCGTCGGCGCCTCTGAGCGGGCCCTCGCCGAGCTGTAGAGATTGTCCGTGATCGAGGCATTTATCCCAGCGACTTTGGCGCGAGATTCGCGTCGAAACCGCGGTAATCGCTGGGCGTCCTGCCGGCGAATTCGGGCACTGGATTACCGAACGGCAGGTCGGCCGCCATGGGGCCTGGCTTCCGGGAGACGTTCGGACAATGGGCCGACGCCGTCACGTACTGCGGCCGAGAACCGATATTTCCCTGTCATACGTTACTTGCGCGAGAAAGGGTCTGAGAGGCAGCCTCCCAGACCCTTTGCGAAATTCTCGTCTAATTCCCATCGCGGCGGGAGAAGCGGTTGAAAATGCGCTCTCCGGCGTTGACGGCGCCCTCGGCCACGTCGCGCAGGACGCCGATGAAGGGATCCTGGGACTGTGACCAGGATTCGCGGTAGGAGCGGGCGGCGGCCCTGACCTCATCGGAGATCTTGGCGTCGGCGTCGTCGGCGCGGAGGGGGTAGTTGCCGGCGAGGATCGCCTCGTAGTCGCCGCTGCGGCGCCACTTGTCGAGCTCGGCGACCCGGGAGACCGCGAACGGGTGGGTGGTGCCGAGCAGGTTGAGGACCTTGAGGAAGCCGTCGCGGACGTCGCCCGCCGTGTCGTACTCGCGCGCCTGGTCGAGGAAGGCCTCGATGTTCATCTCGTGCAGGCGCGAGCCGCCGGCGAGCTTCATCAGCGAGCGCAGGGCCGCGTCGGGGTCCTGGCCGCAGAGCAGGCCGCCACGGTCGGCGGAGAGCTCGGACTTGCGGTGCCACTCCTCCAGCCCCGCCACGATCGCGCGCAGGCCGATGTAGCCGAGCGGGATCCAGGCCACGCGGGTGGCCAGGCGGGTGAGAATGTCCAGCATGGTGCGGTAGACGGCGTGGCCGGACAGGATGTGGGCGGTCTCGTGGCCGATGACGAAGCGCTGCTCCTCCTCGTCCATCAGGTCGAGCAGACCGGTCGTGACGACGATGAACGGGTCGTCGAAGCCGATCGCCTTCGCCTGCACCATCGGGTTCTGCTCGACGTAGACCTCGGGGATGCGATGGAGGTCGAGCGTGTAGGCGGCGTCGCGGCCCATGTCGTGCAGGAGGCGGAACTGGGTATCGCTGGTGCGCACAGCGGAGGCAAGATAGATCAGGCGCAGTCGGCGCTCGCTGATCAGGCCGGACATCTGCTTGAGCACCGTGTCGAACCCGCTGAGCGTGCGCAGGGCGACCAGCGCGGACCGATCGGCGGGATGTTCGTAGGCGCGCGAGCTGATGCCGGGAAGCTGCACGCGGTTGCGATCCGGGGTGGTGGTCATGTTCGGCATGCTACGTCGGGCCCGCCTGCCATGCGCGGGGGGTGATTAAAAGCTGTGTGCGGCTTGAGCGTATGGTCCGTTTCATGATGAACGCGCCTACCGATCAAGGACGGCGGCGTCTGGGCGTTATGGGCGGAACCTTCGACCCGATCCACCACGGTCACCTGGTGGCGGCCAGTGAAGTCGCACACCATTTCGACCTCGACGAGGTGGTTTTCGTGCCGACCGGACGCCCATGGCAAAAGGCCGACAAAACGGTCTCCGCGCCCGAGGACCGCTACCTGATGACGGTCATCGCGACCGCGTCCAACCCGCGCTTCTCCGTGAGCCGGGTTGATATCGACCGTCCCGGCCCGACCTTCACCATCGACACCCTGCGGGAGATCTCCAGCGAATGGGGGCCGGATGTCGATCTGTACTTCATCACCGGCGCCGACGCCCTCGCCCAGATCCTGAGCTGGCGTGACGTCGATGAACTCTTCACCACCGCGCACTTCGTCGGTGCCACCAGGCCCGGCCACCTCCTGCACGACCCCGGCCTTCCGGAGGGCAAGGTCAGCCTCGTGGAGATCCCGGCGCTGTCCATCTCGTCCTCGGAATGCCGGGAAAGGGTGGCTTCGGGCCAACCCATCTGGTACCTCGTGCCCGACGGCATCGTCCAGTACATCAACAAGCGCGGTCTCTACCAGAAAAAGGGCGCCTGACCAGCACATACGTCATTCTTCCTCTGCTCCGGGCACGGCTGCTCCCCGCGTATCCGCTCCGAGGCGCGGTCCGGGAGGGGCGAGCCTGGTGGGCGGCACGCTCCGAAGATCGGCCCACCGATCGCGGGGCCCCGCAGACAGCGGACGGAGAGGTCGCGCGACCATGAAAACCACCGAGATCAACGAAAAGCGGTGGAATCCGGAAACGTGCCCTGACCAGCCATAGCGCGCGTACGCCCTGATTGAGGCGTTATCATTCGCACTACATCAACAAACGTGGTCTGTACCGCGAGGTGCGCCCCTGATCGGCCGTCAATTCGTTTGCGGCACGGAATCGGGTGGCGCACGATGGGCGTTGTCCCGAGGACGGCTCTTCAAGAAGCACAGAATCGGGCACCCTGATAGGTGACAGCGCCGACTAGCAGGAGGACTGACCCACACCGTGACCGCAACCGAAAGATCCGTTCAGCTCGTCAGGCTCGCCGCCGAGGCGGCGGCCGACAAACTGGCCGATGACATCCTCGCCTATGACGTGAGCGACCAACTCGTCATCACCGACGCGTTTGTGCTCTGCTCCGCCACCAACGACCGTCAGGTCCACGCCATCGTCGACGAGATCGAGGACCGCCTGCGGATCGAGGCCGATGCCAAGCCGGTCCGCCGCGAGGGAGAGCGCGAAGGGCGCTGGGTCCTCCTGGACTACATCGACATCGTCGTGCACGTCCAGCACGAGGAGGACCGCACCTTCTACGCGCTTGAGCGCCTGTGGAAGGACTGCCCCTCCATCGCCCTGCCCGACAGCGTCACCCAGGTCGCCGCTCAGCGCGCCCGCGAGGCGGTAACCGAGGTAACTGAGTGAGTCGTCGTGTCGTCTGCCTGAGGCATGGCCAGACGTTGTGGAACGTCGAACACCGTTTCCAGGGCCACTCCGACATCCCGCTGGACGAGACAGGCGTCGCGCAGGCGGCCCGCGCGGCCTCACTGCTCGCCGCACTCCGTCCCAGCATGATCGTCTCCTCCGACCTCCAGCGGGCCTTCGAGACCGCCGGGGCGCTGGGCCGCATCACCGGCCTGGACGTCTCCGTGGACAAGGACCTGCGCGAGCGCGGTGGCGGTCAGTGGGAGGGCCTCACCCGCGATGAGATCTTCGCCGGCTGGCCTCGCGAGTTCGCCGCCTGGGAGGCGCCGGGCGGCGAGCAGGTCACCGACGTCGCCGAAAGGGTGTCATCGTCGATCCGCCGCTGGGCGGCGGAACTCGACTCCGACGGCCTGCTGGTGGTCGCCTCCCACGGGGCGGCGATCCGGCTCGGCATCGCCAGACTGATGAACCTGCCGCAGGAGCTCTGGCCCGCTCTCGGCGGTCTGGGAAACTGCTCCTGGTCGGTGCTGGAGGAGGCTCGTAAGGGCTGGCGCCTGCTTGAGCACAACGCCGGGACCCTGCCTGAACCGGTCCGGAGCGACGACAGCCCCGAGACCACGGAAGAGTGATCTCGGAGCACGGCTTGCGCCCGAAAATGGCGGGCGCGAGCCGTACCGTCGTCGATTAGGTGAACTCGCGGGTGTCCTTATATGCTTCCGGAGCGCCGCGACGAGAAGACTCGGAGCGGTGACCAGGGGCTATGGCGCAGCTGGTAGCGCGCCTCCATGGCATGGAGGAGGTCTGGGGTTCGAATCCCCATAGCTCCACTTGTGGCTGGGGTCTGCTGTTCGCAAGCGGGAGCTTGCTCGCGGTGGGCCCCTTCGTCATTTACACGGGGGGACGACCCCCCGAGCCCCCCGGTGCGGGGGCTCTGCCCCCGCGCCCCCGTTGTCTCGCTTCGCTCGCCGCCCGGACGGGGCCTCGCTTCGCTTTGGCCCCACGCATGGCCTCGCTTCGCTCGGAGTCCGGGACGTGGCCTCGCTTCGCTTTGGTCCAACGAGGGGCTTCGCTTCGCTCGCCGCCCGGACGGGGCCTCGCTGCGCTTTGGCCCGATGCGGGGCTTCGCTTTGCTCGCCGTCCGGGACATGGCTTCGCTTTGCTTTGGTTCGACACGGGCCTTGTTTCGCTCGGGGGCGTTCCCGTTGTGAAATACGCGGTGGAAGACGCAGGCGGGGGTCTTCAGCGGGTCGCCTTCTTGCGTGACCAGCGGTTGCCGACCAGTCGCCGGGTCGCGCGCGGCGTGGGGTCGCGCTGGTCGGTGCGGAACCAGAGCTGCACCCTGGCGCCTCCTAGGGAGGACGCGTCGATCCTCATCGCGCCGCCGGAGGACTCGGCGAGCTGACGGGCGATGTCCAGGCCGAGTCCGGTGGACCCCGAGCCGCTGGCCCCCCGCCGCAGTGCCGTCTCGGGGTCGGAGATTCCGGGGCCCGCGTCGGCGATCAGCATGCCGACGGTGCCGGAGCCCTGATGCAGGGTCACCGTGAACGCCGTCCCTTCCGGGGTGTGCCGGAAGACGTTGCCGAGCAGGGCGTCCACCACCGCGTTGAGCTCGCCGGCCGCGACCGGGACCCGGATGGGTGCGTCCGCGCCGATCAGCTCCCACGGGCGCTGCTGGTCCTCCGCCAGGGCGGACCAGAAGGTCAGCCGTTCGCGCAGCACCTGGGCGGCGTCGCAGTAGACGAACTTCGGCGCTCGGGAGGGACGCCGGGCCGCGGCGATGATCTCGTCCACCTCCGACTCCAACCGGCTCAGGGACCTGCGACTCTGCTCGGCCTCGGGCCCCAGGTGGTCCAGGCTCAGCCTGAGCGCGGTCAGAGGTGTGCGCAGGCGGTGCGACAGGTCGGCGGCCATCTCCCGCTCCGCGGCCAGCAACTGGATCACCCGGTCGGCCATGGTGTTGAAGGCCTCCCCGGCGGCGACCAGTTCGGGTGGGCCCTCGGGCTCGATGCGGACGCTGAGGTCCCCGGCGCCCAGGGAGCTCGCCGCCCGGCCGAGGCGCCGGGCCGAGCGCACCACCCGCACCCCCAGCCGGTCGCCGACCAGCACCGAGCCCACGACCAGCACCGTCGCGACCCCGGTCAGCACCGCCCACGACGTGGCGACGCCCCGGCTGAGGTCGCTCGAGGGCACGAAGATCTCGATGACCACGGTCCGGTCTCCGTCCAGGGCGACCGGGCGCAGCAGGAGGTAGCCGGTGCTCGTCTCCGAGGTGATGGCCCGGGTCAGCCGGGAGACCGCCGCCACGGTCTCCGCGCCGGCCCTGACCCTGCCCACCGAGCCGCCGCCGGGCAGATGGACCGCGATCCGGTCCCGTGCTCCCGTGCTGAGCACCGCGTGGGTCAGCCGGGCCGGGTCCACGGTGATGGCCAGCACCGGAACCAGCGCGGAGGCCTGCCGTTCGGCCTCGGCCATGGCCCGGCCGTGAGCGATCTCCCTGACGATGAGCCCGAGGGGGATCAGGAAGGCCAGGGCGACCATCGACGTCGCGGCGACGGCGAGCAGGGCCAGGGTCCGTCTCATGACGGGGTGACCAACATGACGCCGACGCCGCGTACGGTGTGCAGGTAGCGGGGCGCGGACGCGCTCTCGCCGAGCTTGCGGCGCAGCCACGACAGGTGGACGTCGATCGTCTGGTCGTCGCCGTAGGACTGCTGCCACACCTCGGTGAGCAGTTCCTTGCGGGAGATGACCCGGTCGGCGCGGGCGGCGAGGTAGGCGAGCAGATCGAACTCGCGCCGGGTCAGGGTGAGCGGCGCACCGTCCACGGCGGCCTCACGCCGGTTCAGGTCCACCTCGAGCTTGCCGATGCACAGCACCGGCGGCGGGGTCGTGCTCCGGGCCCGGCGCAGTACGGCGTCCAGCCGGGCGTTCAGATGATCGCCGGAGAACGGTTTGACCAGGTAGTCGTCCGCTCCGGCATGGAGCAGCCGGACGATCTCCGCTTCGTTGTCCCTGGCGGTGGCCACGATGACCGGGACGCTGGAGATGCTGCGGACCATCTTCAGCACCTCGGCCCCGTCCAGGTCGGGCAGACCGAGATCGAGGATCACCGCATCGGGAGGATCCTGAGTGATCTCCCGTAACGCATCGAGAGCACGTCCCGCGCTGCGCACGGCGTGTTGGCGCCTGCTCAGCTCCTGAATGATCGCGGAGCGTACATACTCGTCGTCTTCCACCACGAGAACCGTCGCCATGCGACGTAACCGTAGTGAACATTGAGACATATTGAGACACAGAGGTAATAATTCACCGCATGCGCCAAACGCTTGGTTTCATCGCGGTGTGGTGCGGAGCCACCGTCCTGGCGATCTCGGTCGCCTGGTTCGGCGTTCGTGACGTGCTGCGCAGCCAGGTCTTCGACGACGTGAAGATCGAACCGATCAGCGCGGCGCTCACCGGGGTCAGGAACGCGCCGCTTCCACAGGGGGCGCCGACGGGACCGCTGGCCCTCGGCACACCGACCACGTCGGCCACCTCGTCCTCGTCGGACAGGCGGAGCCCGACCCCTCGTGCCACGCCGACCTCGTCCGCTCGGAACACGGCTCGGCCGCAGCCGGTTCGCTCCCCGGCGAAGACCGCCCAGGCGCCGGTTCGCACGCGGAACTCCAAGACCCCCGATCCTGTCCGGACCCGGCCGACCCCCGTTCCCCGGGCGGTCACGTCGCCGTCGGCGTCTTCGACCCCCCGCGCGACCCGGTCGTCCTCGGCGCCCAAATTGGAGAACCAGGCGGCGGCCTCGAACGAGAACGTGCGGGTCGTGAATGTGAAGGGCGGCTCGGTCTCGTTTGTCATAGAAGACGGAGCGTGCCGGCTGATCACCGCCGCTCCCAACGCGGGTTACACGGCCCAGGTGTCGCAGAACGCCGGTTGGATCCGGGTGGATCTCGTCCAGGGGGCGCACGGCTCGTCGGTCTTCTGCATCGGCGGGGAGAACCGGACCGACCTCTGGGAGTACTAGCCCCGCATTCCGCACGTGGCCCCGATCGGCCTGGGGCGATCATTCACAGCGTTGGATGGGATATAGCTGCTGACCTGCAATGATGCGGCACCTGCGGAAAACGGGACCAGCGGGGTTCAGCGGTCTCCGCCGAGCTCGCGCAGCCGTACTCCGGCGTCGGTGATGTGCTCCTCGTCGAACACCGTGATGCCGTGCAGTTCGAGAAGGGCGGTGGTGACGCCGATGCCGGGCATGCGATGGCCGCTGAAGGTGCCGTCGTAGACGGTCAGGCTGCCGCAGGAGGGGCTGCCCTCTTTCAGGATCGCCATCTTCACGTCGAAGGACCGGGCGACGGCGAGCGCCGATCGGGCCCCGGACAGGAAAGCCTCCGTGACGTCGGCCCCTCCGGTCGTCAGCACCCGGGCCGCCCCCGCGAGCACGGCCGCGCCCCCGGCACCGCCCTCGATCTCGGCGGCCGGGCGGGGGACGGGCAGTCCGCCCTCGACCTCCGGGCAGAACGGGATGAGGCGCCCCTCCTGTCGCCAGGCGGCCAGCAATGCGTCGCCGCTCGCCTTGGCGGCTCCGTCGTAACGGACCTTCCGCCCCATCAGGCAGGCGCTGACCAGGATCCTCTCCACGGGTTCAGACTACGTGCCGCGAGGATGAGGGCGAGGAGGGCGGGCAGTACCCTGCTGCTCATGTTCTCTGATCCACTGATGTCTCCATGATCGGCCCGCTCGCGACAGGCCTGATCGTGCTGTCGCTGGTGATCGCACTGGTCAGTCTCCTGGCCAGCATGCGGAACAGGGCGATGGGCACCGTGCTCCTCGTCGGGCTCGGGGTGCTGGAGCTCGGCCTGCTCGTCCAGGCGGGGTTCGTGATCGCCGGGATGGTCCGGGGAGAGGGGCCGGACGAGACCGCCACTCTCATCGGCTATGTCGCGGGCTCCCTGGTGATCCCACCGGTGGCCGTGTTCTGGGGGGTCGGCGAGCGCTCGCGCTGGGGTCCGGCCGTGATCGCGGTGGCGGGTTTCGCGATCCCTGGAATGATCGGGCGCATGTTGCAGATCTGGCAGGGGACGGTATGAGCGAGCCGGCGATCGGAGCGGGGCCGGGGCGTGCGCTGGTCGCGGTCTACGGGGTGTTCGCCCTCGCGGCCGGGTCCCGCGCGGCCGTCCAGATCGCGACGAAGTTCGGGGAGGCCCCGCTGGCCTACTCGCTGTCGGCGTTCGCCGCCGCCGTCTACATCGTTCTCACCGTGGCGCTGGTCAGGGGGAACCGGACGCTGGCGCTGGCCGCCTGCGGCGTCGAGCTGGCCGGGGTCCTCATCATCGGGACGCTGAGCATGGTGGACTCCGAGGCTTTTCCGCGCGCCACGGTCTGGTCCGGTTACGGCAGCGGTTACCTGTTCATTCCCCTGGTTCTGCCACTCCTTGGCCTTTACTGGCTTTTGCGCCGCAGGTAGTTAGGCCCGGATCTCCTCGGGCAGGCATGCTTCGCGAACCCGCGAAAAGGGAGGCATGACTGTGAGCACGATCGAAGAGTCCATCGATGTTAATGTCCCGATCCGGACCGCATACAACCAGTGGACCCAGTTTGAGAGCTTTCCCGAGTTCATGGAGGGCGTCGAGTCGATCAAGCAGTTGAGTGACACTCGTACGGCGTGGGTTGTCGAGATCGCGGGAGTCCGCCGCGACTTCGAAGCCGAGATCACCGAGCAGCACCCCGACGAGCGAGTGGCCTGGAAGTCGGTGGACGGGCCGCACCAGGCCGGTGTGGTGACGTTCCACCACCTCACTCCCGAGTCCACCCGCGTCACCCTCCAGCTGGAGTACGACCCGGAGGGCTTCCTCGAAACCGTCGGGGACTGGCTGCAGATCGTCCGCATGCGGATCCGCGGCGACCTGGAGCGTTTCAAGACCTTCATCGAGGCGCACGGTGGCGAGACCGGCGCGTGGCGGGGCGAGGTGCCCGGCCCGCACGAGCGGGGCGAGGGCCCGGCCGATGAGGGGCTCGGAAACCGGGATCTGGGCGAGCGTCCCGGCACCGGAGGCGGTTACGGCTTCGACGAGCCCGCGCCTCCGCGCACGGTGGGCCAGGAGTATCCGCCGGAGTCCGCGCTCCCCCCGCCCGGCAGCGGCCCGCTGCCGCCGGCCGGCAGGCGCCCGGGGGAGGAACTGCCGCCCACCCCGGGGCCGCGCCTCTGACACCCGCGTCTGAGGTCCGTGCGCTGGTCATCCGGTGTCCGACGTCCTCGACCGACGTATGAGAGAACCGGGTCACGCCCTGTAAGACAGAGGGTGGCCCGGTTTTCACGTTGTCAGGGGTTTGGGGTGATCAGGAACAAAGTGACGTTTCGGTCCTGTTAGGGTCAAGGTCGGCCAATCATCCTACGATTGGATGACCTATCGATGGAGGACTGAGCCCCGTATGAGCGTGCTAACCCATGAGACAAGGGGCCGCACCGGTGGATCCACTGGATCTCTCGCCTGGTTGCTCGTACTGGGAATCGTCCTCGCCGCACTGAACCTGCGCACCGCGGTCACCAGCGTCGGACCGGTCCTCAACCACATCTCGTCCGGTCTCGGCATGTCCGGGGTCGGGGTCGGGCTGCTCACCACCCTCCCCGTGCTCATCTTCGCCACGGTCGGCGCGGTGACCCCGGCACTGTCCAGGAAGATCGGGGAGCACCGGCTGCTGCTGCTCGCCCTGGTCGTCCTCGGCGCCGGCCTGCTGATCCGCTCGATGGTGGCCTCGGCCGAGGTGTTCCTGTACAGCAGCGCCCTGGCGCTGTCCGGCGGCGCGGTGGGCAACGTGCTCATCCCCAGCCTGATCAAGCGCCACTTCCCGGGCCGGACCGGGACCATGACCACCGTTTACACCACCGCCCTCGCGGTCGGCACGATGCTCGCGGCCGCCGCGACCGTGCCGATCGAGCGGGCCGCCGACGGCAACTGGCATGTTGCCCTCGGGGTGTGGGCGGCGCTGGCCGCTGTCGCCGCCATTCCGTGGCTTGCGCTCTCGCGCAGTGAGCCGGAGCGGGACAGCGCAAGCGGGGGACTGATCGGTCCCCGGACACTTATCCGGAGCAAGCTGGCCTGGTCGGTCGCCGCGTACTTCGGCACGCAGAGCATGGTCGCCTACATCATGTTCGGCTTCCTGCCCAAGATTCTCATCGACGGTGGCTACACCACCGGGCAGGCCGGGCTGGTGCTGGGCGTCTTCACCGCGATCGGCATCCCGGTCTCGCTGGTCGTGCCCTGGATCGCGTCCAAGTTCTCCGACCAGCTGCCCATGGTGGTCGCGTTCGTTGCCTTCTACACGGTCGGCTTCCTCGGCCTCTGGCTCGCGCCCGCCTCCCTGGCCTGGATCTTCGCGCTCCTGGTCGGCGTGGGGATGGGATCGTTCCCGCTCGCGCTGACCATGCTCGCCCTGCGCACCCGCACTCCCGAGGCGACGGCCGCGCTGTCCGCCTTCGGGCAGAGCACCGGATACCTCATCGCGGGTGCCGGGCCGCTGCTCATCGGCGTGCTGTACGAGTCGACCGGCAACTGGACGCTGCCGTTCCTGCTCCTGCTCGCCGTGATCGCCGTGCAGTTGGTGGCCGGATGGTACGCGGGTCGTTCCCGTTACCTGGAGGACGAACGGATCCTCGCGGGCTGACATCTCCTTTCACGCCGGTACGGCTTGCGCCCATTCGGGGGCGGCGCAAGCCGTACCGGCGTGAAAGGGCTTCACGGGCGGCGCCGGAAGATCACGGAAGGCCTCGCCGGATCCCGCTCGGCATTCGGGGGAGTTCGGGGGAGAAAGCCGTTATCGGGGAAATCAGCAGTACTTTCTGCTGATCGGTCGGCTTATGATCGCGATTGAGTGGGCGATCATCGGCAAGGAGTGACTGTGACCGAAGAAACGGCACCCCAGGGCGTCGATCCGCACATCCCGAACGCGGCGCGAATGTACGACTACTACCTCGGCGGTAAGACCAACTTCGCCGCCGACCGCGTGGTCGGCGACATGGTGCTCAGCGTGGCGCCGGAGATGCGCGAGGTCGCGCGGCAGGGACGTGAGCTCATCGCCCGCGTCGTACGGCATCTGGTCGGCGAGATGGGAATCCGTCAGATCATCGATATCGGCTCCGGCCTGCCGACCCAGGAGAACGTGCACGAGATCGCTCACCGGATCGCCCCGGACACTCGCGTGGTCTACGTCGACCACGACGAGGTCGCCTGCGCCCACGGTCGCGCGCTCCTCGCCGAGCCCGAGAAAGTGATCATGGTCCAGGGGGACCTGCGGACGCCCCGGGAGATCGTCGACTCGCCCGAGGTCCGCGCGCTCATCGACTTCCGCGAGCCGGTCGCGGTGCTGATGATGTTCCTGCTCCACCTCGTCCCGGACGAGGACGGGCCGCAGGAGATCGTCGCCGCCTACAGGGCCGCTCTCCCGGCCGGCAGCTACCTGGCCATCTCGCACGCGGGCACCGACGCACGCCCCGAGACCATGGCCCGCATCTCGGCGATCTACGAGCGGGCGAACTCGCCGTTCGTGCCCAGGGGGCGCGAGGCGATCTCCGGCTTCTTCGGCGACTTCGAGATGATCGGCCCCGGCCTGGTCAACTTCTGGCCGCTCGTCGAACCGCCCGAGTCCGTGAGCCCGGAACTGGCGAGCATGGGATACAGCGGGGTCGGCAGGAAACTCTGACATCCGGCCGGTGCCGGCTTCTTCGCGCGAAGACGCGTGAACCAGTCGGTGGAGAGCCGTGCCGGCACCCCGGCCGGACGGGCCCGTCATCCCCGATCCCGGACGCGTCGCCCCCGACCGGAGCGGGCCGTGCCTCCTGGACGATGTTTTCCGCGTTTTCCGCGTCCGCCAGAGCGGTCGGGATCCGGTGCGCGAGTCGCGGGATCCTTCGAAATGTTCGGCGGCCATGGGACCGTAGAAATATCCCGGCACCCTTGGCGTGACATGCCCCGGCGAAAAGTGATTTTCGACCAGGATCTACCATGCGATTGCCAAGATCGGCAGCAAGCAGCAAAGGGGGGACCGTGACAGGCGTCACCGTCGTCGAGCCGGGCACCGAACAACAGGGCAGGCAGCTCTGGCTGACCCTGCTGGCGCTCTCCATGGCGGGGATGGTCGTCTCTGTCCAGCAGACCGTGGTGATCCCGTTGCTGCCCCGGCTCATGTCCACCTTCGGGGTGTCGGTCTCCGAGGTCACCTGGGTCTTCACCGCCTCGCTGCTCGCGGCCGCGGTGGCCACGCCGCTGCTGTCCCGCCTCGGTGACATGTACGGCAAGAAGCGAATGATCCTGTTCACCGTCGGGCTGCTCGTTCTGGGCTCGGTGGTCTGCGCCCTGTCCGGCTCCCTCCCGGTGCTGATCACCGGGCGAGCCCTCCAGGGAGCCTCGTCGGCGCTGATCCCGCTGGCCATCGGCATGATCAGGGACAGTTTCCCGCGCACCCGGGTCATGATGGCCATCGGTGTGGTCAGCGCCACGATGGGCGTCGGAGGCAGCCTCGGCATGATCGTCACCGGTCTCATCGCCGACCTGACCCCCAGTCACCACCCCGTCTTCTGGATCACCGCCGCGATCGCCGTGATCGCGATGGCGCTCATCTCGGTGAGCACCCGCGAAAGCGGAAACCGCGCCGGGGGGCGCCCCGACTTCATCGGCGCCGTGCTGCTGTCTGCCTGGCTCATCTGCCTGATGCTGGGGCTCTCCAAGGGCAATGACTGGGGCTGGGGCTCCGGGCGCGTCCTGGGGCTCTTCGCGGCCGCGGCGGTGTGCTGCGCGGTGTGGGTGTTCAGCCAGCTGCGGCTCCGGGCGCCGATGGTACGGCTCCAGCTGCTCGTCGGCCGCTACTCCCTGCAGGCGAACCTGGCGTCCATGCTGCTGGGCTTCGCGATGTTCGGCTCGTTCGCCCTGGTCTCCAGCTTCATCCAGACCCCGTCGTCCGCCGGATACGGCTTCGGCGGATCGGTCCTCGACGTCGGCCTCTACGCCCTGCCCAGCACGGTGACCATGCTGGGTGCGTCCTTCATGGCCGGCCGCCTGTCCACCCGCCTCGGCCCCGCCTACTCCCTCGCCCTCGGCGCGGCCCTGTGCGCGGCCGGGTTCGGCTGGTTCACCCTTTTCAACGACTCGGTTCTCCACCTCATCGGCTCCAACGCCCTGCAGGGGCTGGGCTTCGGAGTCGGCTTCGCGGCGCTGGGGGCGCTGGCCGTACAGCACGTGCCGATGGACCAGAGCGGTATCGCCAGCGGCATCAACTCCCTGGTCCGCTCCATCGGCGGCAGCGTCTCCGGCGCGGCCACCGCGGCCCTTCTCACCTCGATCACCATCGCGGGAACCTCCATCCCCTCCCGCCGCGCCTACGTCCTGTCCTTCGCGATCATCACCGCGAGCGCCGTGGGCTCCGCCGTGGTCGCCCTTGTCTCCGGAATGATGGCGCGGGAGGTGCCCGGAGTCGGTTAAGATTTGATCTGCACCGCAAGGGGCTATGGCGCAGCTGGTAGCGCGCCTCCATGGCATGGAGGAGGTCTGGGGTTCGAATCCCCATAGCTCCACTTGTGGCTGGGGTCTGCTGTTCGCAAGCGGGAGCTTGCTCGCGGTGGGCCCCTTCGTCATTTACACGGGGGGACGACCCCCCGAGCCCCCCGGTGCGGGGGCTCTGCCCCCGCGCCCCCGGTGTCTCGCTTCGCTCGCCGCCCGGACGGGGCCTCGCTTCGCTTTGGCCCCACGCATGGCTTCGCTTCGCTCGCCGTTCGGGACGTGGCTTTGCTTCGCTCGCCGCCCGGACGGGCCTCGCTGCGCTTTGGCCCAATGCGGGGCTTCGCTTCGCTCGCCGTTCGGGACGGGGCCTCGCTGCGCTCGGTTCGGAGCAGGGTGAGGTAGGGGCTCTGGTCGGCCGCGTGATTTGGCCGGAACATCCGGTGTGATTCTCGCGCTCTTGGCGGTTTTTGTGAGTTGCCGACTCAGGATTCCTGAACCCCGTTTGGCCTGGGGTGATTGCCCGCGAGGTTGGCTCTCTTGGTGCTTCGAGCGGCGATGATGCGGCGCGCGCGGAAAACGGGGAGTCAATCGTCGGAGGCGACGATCAGGGAGAGCGACCCCTCGTGCTGGTCGATGAGCACCAGTTCGTGGAACTCGCCAAGGATCCAGCCCAGGCGGTCGTCGCGGGCCGCTTCGTCGAGTTCCTTCAACCGGTAACAGGAAGTGGCCGTCCGGATCAGTTGGTGGACCTCGTTCTCCAGGTCCTGGGCCACCGTTTCGGACAGCTCCCTGTACTTCTCGGCCCACGTGCGGATCGTGGCCAAGGCGGTGGCCTGGTCGATGCCCTCGAAAGCCGTGGCCGAGAGCGCGTCAAGACGGTAGGGGCCGTGCACGGACGACTCCGTGTCCTTCCAGGAGTCCGAGCCCAGATAGTCGTCGCGGTACATCTCATGTGAAATCAGCGTGGTGAGCAACTGCTCGTCATCCTCCGGCCGCGCGCACACCTGGAAGTGCTTCACGTCCACCCATCGGTCAGTCCTGTCCTTGAAGGTGACAAAGGTGGCCGAGTCGAATGCCAGTTGCTCCATGGCAGCGACGATAGTGACTCAGGGGACTGGTGAATCCGTGAAATGTCAGGAACACCAACAAGGGCCGGTATGCCTGGGGGCCCGCGCGGATAAGGCCGGGCGTTTGCAGATCCGGCACGGGGGCAGCCGTTGACGATATTCAACACGGTGCTAACGGGAGGGTCTACATGCTGCGGCAGAAGCAGAGCGTCGGCACGGTCGCGGTGATCGCCCATCAGAAGAAGTCGCTCGGGGGCGGACTCGACGAGTTGCGCAGGCTCCTCGCCGACGAAGGAGTCGGGAAGCTGCTCTGGTACGAGGTGCCCAAGAGCAAGAAGGCGCCCAAGCAGGTGCGCAAGGCACTCAAGGAAGGCGCCGAGCTGGTCCTGGTGTGGGGCGGAGACGGCATGGTGCAGCGTTGCGTGGACGCGCTCGCGGGCTCCGGCGTGACCGTGGGCGTCATCCCCGCGGGAACGGCCAACCTCTTCGCGCAGAACCTCGGCATTCCCGAGGACCTGCCCGAGGCCGTGCGCATCGCCTTTCACGGTGAGAGCCGGAAGCTGGACCTGGGCAAGGTCAACGGGGAGCACTTCGCCGTCATGGCGGGGGTCGGCTTCGACGCCGAAATGATCAAGGATGCCGACAGCGGGCTGAAGGACAAGCTGGGCCGGGCGGCCTACGTCTTGACCGGACTGCGGCACGTCCGGGGTGAGCTCGTGCGGATGGAGGTCAAGATCGACGGGGTGAAGTGGTTCGAGGGGGAGGCGAGCTGCCTGCTGCTGGGCAACGTGGGCACCATCACCGGCGGCATCGAGGCCTTCGACGACGCGCGTCCCGACGACGGGTGGCTGGAGATCGGCGTGACCACGGCGCAGGGGCCCATCCAGTGGGCTCGCGTGCTCGGCAGGATGAGCGCCGGGCGGTCCGACGAGTCGCCTTTCGTCCGGATGACCCGGGCCCGTAAGATCACCGTCAAGCTCGGCACCCCGATGACCTATGAGCTGGACGGCGGCGCCAAGGGCGTCGTCACCGAGCTCAAGGCCAAGGTGGTCCCCGGTGGCATCACCGTCCGAGTCCCCGTCGAGAAGGCCGCCGACCCCGATGAGTCGTGACCGGCGCCGGACACGGCAGGTGGCGAGCGACTACGCGGTCGTGACCGTCATCTGCAGCTCGGTCACCCACTTTTCGTGGTCCTCAGGACAGTCGATGGAGACCTCACGGGCCAGCCCGACGCCGCGATAACCGTGCTCGTCGATCCAGTGGGCCAGGGTCTGGAACGTCGGGCCCACCTGCTCCATCGAGCCGCGGTGGATGATCGTGGCGGCCGACTCGATCTCCGGCAGGTCCACGATCGCGAAGTCGTGGTCGTCGCTCGCCTCAGCGGCGACCTGCACCCCCGCACGGACGATCACCCGGCCATCGGCCTCGGGCTCGTAACAGGCGATGCCGTAGCCGGTGATCTCCACCCCGGCGTTCTCGACTCTCCGGCACAGCTCGGTGAAGAGCGGCTGGATGACGGGGCCGATGTCCTCACCGTCGTAGCTCGCCGCGACGGCGGTGAGCTCCGCCACGCGCGTCGGGGGGATCCGTTTGAGAAGAACCTCGTCGGTGTGCATGTGACCTTCCTTTGCGATGGTCTTGAGCCGTACCTCCACCCGGAGCAGCCGCGCCGTGTCCGCCGCGATCTGTTCCTCCAGCTCGGCGCGGCGCAACCGCACCATCCCGTAGAGCTCGGCCGTGTCGATCCGCCCGTCCAGGATCGAGCTGACCTGGTGCAGGGTGAAGCCGAGATCCTTCAGGGCGATGACACGGTTGAGCCGCGCCAGCTGGTCGGCCTGGTAGAAGCGGTAGCCGCTGGCCGGGTCGACGTGGGCGGGCTGGAGCAGGCCGATCGCGTCATAGTGGCGCAACATGCGCACCGACACGCGGCCGAGCTGAGCGAACTCTCCGATGCTGAACATTGTGCTTCCGGGTAGACGTTGGAAGATTGCGCTTTCAGGTATAGGGGCTGACACCGTGTCAGGAGCAACTCCCCGTCCCCGGGACGGATGACCGATCGTCCGGCGGCCGTGGTGAATCGTTGACGGGCGCTGAAGGTACGAATAGGTTTCCCGGATACCGACTGGTCGGTATTGCTGCTGAAGGGAGCTTCCATGCGGGTGCACGACAGGGTCGTTGTGATGACCGGGGCCGCCGGGATCGGACCGGCGATGGCCCTGCGCTACGCGGCCGGGGTGATGGCGGCGGGCATCGACGAGATCGGCATGACCGGCGCGACCCGTTCCGTCGACTGCCGGGAGGCGTGATGACCGACATTCAGCTTGCCCGCCAGTCCTGGCGTCGGCTGGAGCCCGTCCACGGAATGATCTATTTCGTGCCCGAGGCCACCGAGCGCTACACCGCACTCGGCCTGGATTTCCACGCCGGTTACTTCGCCTCCCGCGGAGCGGCCTTCGGGACCGCCTCCGCGGAACTGGTCATCGCGACCTTCTACAACTTCTGCCCCGCCGTGGTACGGCAGGCGCTTCCTGCGGCCTGGAAGGTCGTGACACCGGAGAAGGTGATCGAGGCCCGCCTGGACGCGGCCGACGCGGCCCTGCGCCGGGCCGGGATCCACGAGATCGAAGTCCTTGCCGAGACGACAGCGCTGGCCAGGCGCGCCGCCGAGAAGGCGTGCGAGCAGCCTCAGGGCCGGCCGTTGTTCGCCGCGCACGCCGCGCTGCCGTGGCCTTCAGAGCCGCTGCTGCAGCTCTGGCACGCCCAGACCCTGTTGCGCGAGTTCCGGGGGGACGGGCACGTGGCGGCCCTGCTGAGCGAAGGGGTCGGCCCCCTGGACGCGCTGATCCTGCACGGCGCGACCGGGCACGTCCCCGTGATCTTCCTGAAGGCGAGCCGGGGCTGGCCGGAGGGGGAGTGGGCCGCGGCGGAGGAAAGACTGCGGGAGCGTGGGCTGCTGGTCGGCGACGAGCTCACCGAACAGGGACAGGCGCTCAGACAGCGGATCGAGGACCGTACCGACGAGTTGGCCCTGCCCGCCTATGCCGCGCTCTCCGACGACGAGCTCGCCCGGCTGGCCGAGCTGGCCCGGATCTTCGGCCGAGCCGTGGTGGACGCGGGCCTGCTCGGCATCGCCTCCTCCTGATCCCTCCTGAGGCGCGTCTGACGTGCCTCCGTCCTGACCTGCGCCGTTCGCATCGGGGCGGGTCAGGGCATCGCGGGCTTCCGGGTGTTCTCAGGTGAAAGCGGCGAAGGCGCCCGCGCCGATGAGGGCCACGGCCCAGGCGAAGTCGAGGTTGAACCACGCCTTACGGAGCACCGCGACGCCCAGCCGCTCGTAGACGAGCAGCGCCAGGACGGTGGTCGCCGCGAGCATGGCCAGCGTATGGATGCCCGTCGCGAGCAGGCTCTGCGAGGCCAGCGCGGCGACGTCGTGTCCGCTGGGGACCCCGGGGGCGCTGTGTCCCATGTGACCTTCGTGCTCGCTGTGCAGGGCGACCGGGAGCACCATCAGACCGGCGCCGTGGGCGGTGGCCATCAGGAACGACCATCCGGCCAGTTGCCACCTCGTCACCTTCATGCCGACCCAGCGAGGATGGCGTCGCCGTACCAGGCGCCAGACCCCGAACCCGCACACCAGGGCTGCCACGCCGTACGAGATGGCCTTGGGCGGCGCGGCCAGGCTCGCTGCCGACACCAGCCCGAGCGTGACCAGCACCGAGGCCGCGTGGCCGAGCACGATGGGTGGCAGCGCACGGAGCACCCCGTTGCGGGAGTGCTCCTGCAGGCCGAGGGCGACCGCGAAGAGCCAGCCCATGGCCGGGTTCAGGCCGTGGAAGGCGCCGAGCCCGGCCAGGATCAGTGCGGAGGTCAGGTCCATCGCACCCTCTCCGGCCAAGCCGTGGAAGAGAGCCGGATCATGAGAAGCAGTATGAGTCGGAGGAGGAGTCGCCACCCTGCAGACGAATCTGATGGGCGCGGCGGCCATCGGCGGCGAAGTCGACGAAAAAGCCCGGATCCAGGGAGATGGAGCCGTCGTCGGCGATGTCGACCTTGGCCATCCAGCCGGAGATGCCGTCGGGATAGAAGACGTCGTCCCAGGAGCGGTAGAGCGAGTTGGTGAAATAGACCCGCCGCCCGTCCCGGCTGGCCTCGACCATCTGAGGTCCCCCGTTCAGCGCCCGACCGGCGGCGGCGGGGTGGGAGTCACGCCGGGCGATGCCGCCGATCCTGATCGAGCCGGTCTCGCGCGGGGCGAACGGATCGGAGACGTCATAGGCCTTGAGCTCGCCCGTCCCCCAGCAGGAGACCAGCAGGATCCGGTCGTCGAGGGTCAGCGATATGTCACTGACCAGCGGTGGCACCGCACCGAACTGCTTGAGCGGTTCGGGCAGCAGGTCGGCCTCGGCCGGTTCCGCGGGGATAGTGATGATCTTGCGGGCCTTCCAGACCTCGCCTTCCAGGTACCAGGTGAAGATGTTGGCGGACAGGTCCTCGACGTTGATCACGGTGTTGACGAAGCCGTAAGTCTTGTTCGGGTCATGGGCGGGGCGGAGCTCCAGGGCCATCTGGTGCTGGTCGCCCAGGTCGATTTCCTGAAGGTGTTTGCGCTTGGACAGGTCCCAGACGTGTAACCGGTGGCCGTACTTCCGGCCGACCAGCAGATCCAGCGAGGGCCCGGCCTCTATCTGGTTCGGTGTGCCCCACTCGCTGGTGACCATCCTGTCGTGGCCGAGATGCCACCAGAAGTCGTAGTGCAGCTCCTGAGGCCCCCTGTTGGCCTCCCAGCGCCCCTTGGGCTCGAAGGTGTCGTGGTCCAGCGTGAACACCCCGCCCGGCGCGTCGCCGTCCACGTTGCCGAGCGCGCTGACGTAGATCGCGTCGGTGCCGCAGTGGACGGTGTGCGGCCGGCTGTAACCGGTCTTCTTGAAGATCGTCTCCGGCTCGATCGTCTTGACGAGCTTGGGATGCCAGGGATCGTCCTTGACGTCGAAGACGTAGATCCTGCTCGACCGCAGGCCGGGAAGGATGAGGTAACGCCGCTCCACATGTGGATGCGGGGCGTACGGGCACAGGGCCGCGCTGCACACGTTCCATCCGAAGTGATGCAGCTCGTCCCCGGGGACGGACATGTCGTGCACGCTGACGATTGACCCATCCGACAGGTCGATCGTGGCGAGCGCGTCCGGCCGGCCTTCGCCGGCGGTGTCGAGCAGGGCGACGTAGGCGACCTCTTCCCGCGGGGCCAGCATGGCCTCGCGGGCGGACGGGTAGAAGGTGGGGTCGGGCTGGATGAGCGCCATGGTGGACTCCTAAGCCGAAACCAATATCCCTACTAACATTGTGGGAAAACTCTCTGTTGTCCATAGGGCGGATTGTGTAATCGTCTACCCGGGATGCGGGCCGGCGCTCCGGCGTGCCGACCGGAGGCAAGAGCCCGTACGAGAGTGCCCTCCGGGCGCGGTCGCGTATGGTGAAACTCCTCGAAACAGGATAACAACACGCGGTAACGCTCATTTTTATCGAATAGGCGTGCTAAATCTGGTCAAGTGAGATCGTATCGGCGGGGTTCTCGCGAATCCTGTGATGTAACCCGTACCGGCGAACGGCTTCCAGACAAGCGAAGAGGTGCGGGCCGGTGATGGTCCCGCACCTCTTCGTGCTTCTTGCCTTGCCTATCGGTTACCTGTCCTACTCGACTGTGCCTACCGGTTTCCGACCGTGGCTAGCACATAACGGAGCACGGTGTGCTGGCCTGAAGGATCCAGCCGGTTGGGCAAGGTGCCTGAAAAGCGGTCGGGCATGCTGTCTGAGCATTGACCGGACCGGAGGCAACGGCGTTCCCGGGAGGCCCGGGGGGCCCTTGCGGTCCTTCGGGTCCTTGCGGACCGATCGGTCCTTGCGGGCCGACCGGACCCTGAGATCCTATGGGGCCTGCGGGGCCTGCGGGGCCTGCGGGGCCTGCGGGGCCTGCGGGGCCTGCGGGGCCTTCCGGTCCGGTGGCGCCATCGGCGCCTGCCGGGCCTACGGCACCGTCAGCGCCAGCCGGTCCTGCCGGTCCTTCAGCGCCAGCCGGTCCTGCGGCGCCATCGGCGCCTGCCGGTCCTTCAGGACCAGCCGGTCCTTCGGCGCCGGGAGCGCCATCAGCGCCTGCCGGGCCTACGGCACCGTCAGCGCCTGGGGTGCCGGGCTCTCCCGGGTCTCCCTTGTCTCCCTTAGGCCCTTGAGGTCCTGCGGGGCCTTCAGGGCCTGCCGGTCCTTCGGCACCGGGTGCGCCGTCAGCGCCTGCTGGGCCTTCTGGTCCTGCCGGTCCTTCGGGGCCAGTGGCGCCGTCAGCGCCTGCGGGTCCTGCTGGGCCTTCGGGTCCTGCCGGGCCGTCGGCGCCGGGTGCGCCGTCGGTGCCGTCAGCGCCAGCCGGTCCTGCGGGTCCTTCGGGTCCTGCCGGTCCTTCGGGTCCGGGTGCGCCGTCAGCGCCGGCGGGACCTGCCGGTCCCTCGGGGCCAGTGGCGCCGTCAGCACCGGGAGCGCCGTCAGCGCCTGCGGGACCTGCGGGACCTGCGGGGCCTGCCGGTCCTTCGGCGCCGTCAGCGCCAGCCGGTCCTGCGGG
>NZ_FZOD01000011.1:47261-78186 GCF_900188345.1 Streptosporangium subroseum
GCGGGGCCTGCCGGTCCTTCGGCGCCGTCAGCGCCAGCCGGTCCTGCGGGGCCTTCGGGTCCGGGTGCGCCGTCAGCGCCTGCCGGTCCTTCGGGTCCTGCGGGTCCTTCGGGTCCGGGTGCACCGTCGGCACCGGGTGCGCCGTCAGCGCCTGCCGGTCCTTCGGGTCCGGGAGCACCGTCAGCACCTGCCGGTCCCTCGGGGCCTGCCGGTCCTTCAGGACCAGCCGGTCCTTCGGCGCCGGGAGCGCCGTCAGCGCCTGCCGGTCCTTCGGGTCCGGGTGCGCCGTCGGCACCGGGTGCACCGTCAGCGCCCGCGGGTCCTTCGGGTCCGGGTGCACCGTCGGCACCGGGAGCACCGTCAGCGCCCGCGGGGCCTGCCGGTCCTTCGGCGCCGTCAGCGCCAGCCGGTCCTGCCGGTCCCTCGGGTCCGGGTGCGCCGTCGGCACCGGGTGCGCCGTCAGCGCCTGCCGGTCCTTCAGGTCCTTCGGGTCCTGCCGGGCCCTCAGGTCCTTCGGGGCCGGGTGCACCGTCGGCGCCTGGGGTGCCGGGCTCTCCCGGGTCTCCCTTAGGTCCTTGAGGTCCTGCGGGTCCTGCCGGGCCCTCAGGTCCCGCTGGGCCTTCGGGTCCGGGTGCGCCGTCGGCACCTGCGGGTCCTTCGGGTCCTTCGGGGCCCTCAGGTCCTATCGGGCCTCTGGCTCCCTTGGGTCCCGCAGGTCCTGCCGGCCCCTGAAGTCCGGGAGTTCCTGGTGCACCGGGAGCGCCCGGCGCTCCTGGCGCGCCCGGTGCGCCCGGTGCACCGGGCGGTCCTGCCGGTCCCGGAGGACCTGCGGGACCGGCAGGACCGTCCGGAATCCGGCAAAGGAAGGCAGGAAGGCCCAACCACTGGCACAGCGGGATATATCCCGGTCCTTGCGTCGGGCAAGCCTGCAATGCCGTTAGGACAATTTGTGTAACCCCTGAAGTATCTCTAGTCGGATCCTTCTTAGGTGGAGGACAGAGGCCTGCGGGAATCGTAGAAGGCCCTGGCGTGAAAGAGAGGCTGACTGGTTGGCCGGCGATGAAGTTGCCCGTTTGATGGCGGGTAGGCGCCTGGGCCGTTAACCAGTTAGCGGCAGTTGCGGATGCTGGGGAGTGAAGGAGAACGGCCCCGGCGAGCGCGCCGCTCGCCAGGGTCCGTTTCATAAATTTAGCCACGTGCACTCTCTCTCCCGGCACCCTAAGATAAAACGCTCGGCGCGTATTCTTGGGTTGGTATAAAGCGTCCGAAAGAAATGTTTCACGAACTTGGCTGAAATGCTTGGTGGGGGATGTGCGTTTCTTTGCCGTCGCCAATTGAAATCACTGCATAAAAGCCAATGATTCCATTAAGTGAATTAATCGGACTAAGGGGTTTATATTCGCGTAACGCGGGCGGTTTTCCTATTTCTCCTCGCGACTGGAAAGGCTCCACCTCAACGTGGGCCGCTCTTCCTCGGTCGCGATCAGGATCACCGCATACGGACGTCCTTCTGTCGATCCGGACGGGCGGGCGTTCAGGTGGATCGTGATCGGATCAAGGCCTCGATGCCGTCCGGCGCACGCTGCGGGCCGAAGTCGAAGCCGTCAGCTGGAATCCCTGACGATGAGCTCGGTGGGAAGAACCACCGAGGACATGGGCCGGTTCTCCAGGAGGCCGAGCAGCAGGCGTGCCGAGGCGACGGCCTGGTCGCCCATGGGGCTGCGTACCGTGGTGAGCGGCGGGTCGGTGTAGAGGGCGGCCTCGATGTCGTCGTAGCCGACCACGGCCACATCGTCGGGAACCCGTCGGCCCGCCCGGCGCAGTGCCCGCAGGGCACCGATGGCCATCAGGTCGTTGGCGGCGAATACCGCGTCCAGTGCGGGGTCGTCGTCGAGCAACTGGAACATGGCCTCGGCTCCGGAGATCCGGGTGAAGTCGCCGATGGCCACGATCGAGCGGCGGCCGGTCTCGCGCAGGGTTGCCCGGTAGGCGCCGAGCCGGTCCTGGGCGGCGGACATGTCCAGCGGCCCGGAGATCATGGCGATCCGGCGGCGGCCCCGGTCGAGCAGGTGCCGTACGGCCAGGGCGGCCCCGCCGATGTTGTCGTTGTCGACCCAGGGCACGTCCACCGATACCGCGGGCCTGCCGTGGGAGACGATCGGCACGCCCGTGGCGGCCAGGGCCGCGGGCAGGGGGTCGGCGCCGTGCATCGACATGAGCATGACCCCGTCCACATGACCGGCCGCCACGAACTGCCGTACCCGCAGGCGGCTGTCGGCCGTGCCCGCGAGCATGAGCGCGACCTGCTTGCCCGCCGCCTCGAACTCGCGGCTGGCGGCGCGGACGACCGTGGAGAACATCGGATCGTCGGAGACGAGCCCGGCGGGGGGATCGGAGACGATCACCGCGATGGAGTCGGTGCGCTGGGTCACCAGGCTGCGGGCGGCCGGGTTGGGCATGTAGTCCAGCTCGTTCACGGCCCGCATCACCAGGGCGCGGATGTCGGGCCCGACGGTGGCCTCGCCGTTCACCACGCGGGAGACCGTCGACTTGGACACGCCGGCCCGCGTGGCGACCGCCTCCAGGGTGGGTCGTCTCATCGGGCTCTCCCGTCGTCCGTACCGCCGGACGATCTTGGGGTGGCGGAACGTGTTGTCCCGTGAAAGGCCGATGGTAAGGAGAGACGGTCGCGGCGGTGGAGATGCACCCGCCGCCCAGGTGGCCTGCCGAGCGACCGTTCGGGTGGATGGTCCTGACCGCGGGGTGGACGCGACCGCCTTCCGGGGCGTCGTCGAAGGCGGCGCAGCGTGCTCACCGTACCCTTTCTTGAAGCCTAACTTGAAGTCTAAAAATAGATCATGAAGAGAGCGCTCCCTCCAAAAGGGTGATTGGGGTCAGCCTTCCTGTCAATGTTCTGCCGGTCGATGATCTTCGCGCGTGGTCCGGTGGCCGGGTACTGGGAAGAAAACGTTCCCTCACGCTGACCTGAGTAGGCACAGCTCACGGCATTATGTTTCGTTACAAAAGGATCTTCAGGGAACGCTCCCTCGGCCGCACGGTTGGTCGTCATATCTCGTGACACCTGTTTCCGGCATGTTAATTGGGCCCTTGACAGGTTCTGTCGGACGAGAGCAATCTCTCGTTGAGAGAGCGCTCCCCGACTCGTCATCGATACGGCACCCCCCCACTCCCGAGGAGACGCGATGCCCTCGTCCCGAAGTCCCGGACGCCAGCGCCTGGCGCTGTTCGTCGCCGCGGCGGTCACCCTGATCACATCCTGTCTGGTGGTGGTGCCCGCGATGGCCGCCGCTCCCGTCCTGCTGTCCCAGGGCAAGCCTGCGACGGCGTCGTCCTCGGAGGTGGCGGTCTTCCCCGCGTCCTCCGCCGTCGACGGCAATCTCGGCACGCGCTGGTCCAGCGCGTTCAGCGATCCGCAGTGGATCCAGGTCGATCTCGGCGCGACCGCCGCCATCACGCAGGTGGTGCTGAACTGGGAGAGCGCCTACGGCAAGGCCTTCCAGGTGCAGACCTCCCCGGACGCGACCACCTGGACCTCGATCTACTCGACCACGACCAGCACGGGTGGCGCGCAGACCCTGAACGTGACCGGCTCGGGCCGGTACGTACGGGTGTACGGCACCCAGCGCTCCAGCCAGTGGGGTTACTCACTGTGGGAGTTCCAGGTCTTCGGCACGATCGGCACCACCCCGCCGGACCCCACACCCACGCCCACGCCGACTCCCGACCCCAGTGGGGACAAACTGCTGTCCTACGGCAAGCCCGGTTCGGCCTCGACGTCCCAGAACGACCAGAACTGCGGGAACTGCCTCCCGGCCAGGGCGTTCGACCGCGACCCCGCCACCCGCTGGGCGACGAGCTCCACCACCGGCTGGGTGGACCCGGGCTGGATCTCCGTCGACCTCGGCGCGACCGCGCAGATCAAGAAGGTCGTGCTGCAGTGGGATCCCGCCTACGCCAAGGCCTTCCAGATCCAGGTCTCACCGGACGGGAACGCCTGGACCCCGATCTACTCCACGACCACCGGCACCGGCTTCAAGCAGACCCTGAACGTCACCGGTTCGGGCCGCTACGTGCGCATGTACGGCACGCAGCGTGCCACGCCGTACGGCTACTCGCTGTGGGAGTTCCAGGTCTGGGGCACCGGTGGCGCCCCCATCACGCCCCCGCCGCTGCCGCCCGACCCGGCCGTCCCGCCGAGGCTCGTGTGGAGTGACGAGTTCAACGGCGCCGCGGGCACCAAGCCCGACGCGGCCAAGTGGAAGCCCGAGACCGGACCGGGCGTCAACAACGAACTGCAGTACTACACCAACAACGACAACGCCAGCATGGACGGCGCCGGCAGCCTCGTCATGGAGGCGCGCAAGCAGGTCACCGCGGGATCTGGCTGCCCGCGCGACCCGCTCAGCGGCAGCACCACCTGCCAGTACACCTCGTCGAGGCTCAACACCTACGGCAAGTTCACCTTCACCTACGGCAGGGTCGAGGCCCGGATCAAGCCGTCGGGCACCAAGGGCATCTGGCCGGCCTTCTGGCTGCTCGGAGCCGACTTCTTCGACCAGAACCGCCCCTGGCCCTACGTGGGCGAGATCGACATCATGGAGCACGTCGGCAAGGAACCGCACAACGTGTACTCCACCATCCACGCTCCGGCCTACTTCGGAGGGGGCGGGTTCGGCAGCCCGTACACGATCGCCGGGAACTTCAACGACGCCTTCCACGTGTTCGCCGTGGACTGGAACAGCAAGGGCATGAGGTTCACCGTCGACGGCAACCTCATCCACGAGGTCAACCGCGAGACGCTGGAGGCCACCCGCGGACCGTGGGTCTTCGACCACCCGTTCTTCATCATCCTGAACAACGCGGTCGGCGGTGACTGGCCGGGTCCGCCCGACGCCACCACGGTCTTCCCGCAGAGGATGCTCGTCGACTACGTCCGCGTCTACCAGTAACCGGCCACGAGGAATCCGGTACGGCCACGGCCGTACCGGATTCCCTGGCCTGCGGCCGGCCGCGGGATCACTTCCCCGCCCGCGGCCGGCGCCGTACCCGATCACCGCCCCGCAGGCCTCTTCCCCGCCTGCTCACGCGAGCGTGAGTGGCACCCAGAGCCGAGATCCACCTCCACCCCCCGGAGGGAAGATGCGTTTCCCGCTTTTCCGCTTTTCCACCGTGCCGACGGCTCTCCAACGGACACGGCCGCTCGTCGCCGCATTCGTGGCGATGCTGCTGGCACTGGCCGCGATGCTCTATCCGCTCCCCGCGTCGGCGGCCCCGCCCGTCGATCCCACCAAGTTCCAGCAGGTAACGCTCGCCAAGGGCGTCGCCGAGGTGGGCGAGCCCATGTCGATGGCGGTGCTGCCGGACCGCTCGGTGGTGCACACCGCCCGCGACGGCACGGTCCGGATCACCGACGCCGCGGGGAACACCAAGGTGTCGGGCAAGCTCTCCGTCTACTTCAACGACGAGGAGGGCATGCAGGGCGTCGGCGTCGATCCCGGCTTCGCCTCCAACAGGTTCATCTACCTCTACTACGCGCCGCCGCTGTCCACCCCGCCGAACGGGGCCCCGCTCGACGGCACCGCCGCGGACTTCGCCCGTTACGACGGCTTCAACCGGCTGTCGCGCTTCAGGCTGAACACCGACGGCACGCTCGACCTCGCGAGCGAGAAGACCGTCCTCGACGTGAAGACCAGCCGGGGCTTCTGCTGCCACGTCGGCGGCGACATCGACTTCGACGCCGCCGGGAACCTCTACCTGACCACCGGCGACGACAGCGAGCCCGGTTTCAACGACGGCTACGCACCCCTTGACGACCGTGCCACCCGCAACCCCGCGCTCGACGCGCAGCGAGGCGCTGCCAACACCAACGACCTGCGGGGCAAGGTGCTCCGGATCAAGGTCAACGCCGACGGCTCCTACTCCATCCCGGCCGGCAACATGTTCCCGCAGGGCACGGCGAACACCCGTCCCGAGATTTACGCGATGGGCTTCCGCAACCCCTTCCGGATGAGCGTCGACAAGGCCACCGGCGTGGTCTACCTCGGTGACTACGGCCCCGACGCCGGCGCGGCCGGTCCTCGCGGGCCCGGCGGCCAGGTCGAGTTCGACCGGATAACCGGGCCAGGCTTCTACGGCTGGCCGTACTGCACCGGGAACAACACGCCCGCCGAGACCTACGCCCGTTACAACTACGCCACCGGGGCGATCGGTGCGAAGTACGACTGCGCGGGCGGACCGGAGAACACCTCGCGTAACAACACCGGCCAGGTCAAACTGCCTCCGGCCAAGGCCGCCTGGATCACCTATGACGGCTGCGGGCTGCCGGAGTTCGGCTGTGGCGCCGAGTCGCCGATGGGCGGCGTGGTCTATCGCTACGATGCCGCGCTGAACTCGCCGATCAAGTTTCCGCAGGCGCTCAACGGACACTTCCTCGCCGGTGAGCTGCAACGCCAGTGGATCAAGGACATCGAGGTCAACGCGGACGGCAGCCGCGGCACCATCCAGCCCTTCCCCTGGTCGGGCAAGCTGGTGATGGACATGGCCTTCGGCCCGGACGGCGCCCTCTACGTGCTCGACTACGGCACCGGCTGGTTCAACGGCAACCAGGACTCGGCCCTGTACCGCATCGAGTCCATCGGAACGGGCGGACGAGCCCCCCTCGCCAAGGCGGCGGCGGACAAGGTCTCCGGGAAGGCGCCGCTGACCGTGGCGTTCTCCTCTGCGGGCAGCTCCGACCCCGACGGCGACGCGCTCACCTACTCGTGGGCGTTCGGCGACGGCGGCACCTCGACCGCGGCCAACCCCACCCACGTCTACACCACCGACGGCAGGCGCACGGTCACGCTGACGGTGCGGGACGGCACCGGCCTGACCGCCACGGCCAACGTCGAGATCAACGTCGGCAACACCGCGCCCACCGTGAGCATCCAGCTTCCGATCAACGGCCAGGTGTTCTCCTTCGGGGACGCGGTTCCGTACCGGATCACGGTCACCGATCCCGAGGACACCGCGATCGACTGCTCGCGGGTGAAGATGACCTACATCCTCGGCCATGACACCCACGGTCATCCGCTCGCGACGGCCAACGGCTGCTCGGGCACGATCCAGACACCCCTCAACGGTGAACACGACGGGGCGGCCAACCTGTTCGGCGTCTGGGACGCCGAGTACACCGACGCGGGGGGCCTCACCACCCACGCCCAGAACGTCACCCAGCCGAAGAACCGGCAGGCCGAGCACTACACGACCTCCCAGGGCGTCGTCCAGTACGACAAGCCCACCGCGCACGGAGCCAAGACCGTCGGCAGCATCGAGAACGGCGACTGGATCGAGTTCGACCCCTACGTTCTCGCCGGCGTCTCCGGGATCACCGCCCGCGTCTCCTCCGGGGGAGTCGGCGGGACCATCCAGGTCAGAGCCGGATCACCGACCGGGACGCTGCTGGGCACCGCGACCGTGGCGCCCACGGGCGGCTGGGAGACCTTCACCGACGTGAGCGCCACGCTGTCGGGCGCACCGGCCGGCACCACGAAGCTGTACCTGGTCTTCGCCGGTGCGGCGGGCTCGCTGTTCGACGTGGACGACTTCACCGTCACCCGAGGATCGACGCCCACCCCCACCCCCACGCCCACTCCGACGCCGCCCACGGGTGCCGTGCTGTTGTCGTCGGGTCGGCCGGTGACGGCTTCCTCGACGGAGAACGCGGGGTTCCCGGCGTCCGCGGTGGTGGACGGCAATGCCGGGACGCGGTGGTCGTCGGCGTTCGCCGATCCGCAGTGGATCTCGGTTGATCTGGGTTCGGCGAAGTCGGTCAGCCGGGTGCGGTTGCAGTGGGAGGCCGCCTACGGCAGGGCGTATCGGATCGAGACCTCCACCAACAACACCACCTGGACCGCGGCTTCTTCCACGACCGCCGGTGACGGCGGCGTGGACGACATCACCATCCCCGCGACCAACGCCCGTTATGTGCGGGTGTACGGCACACAGCGCGCTACGGCGTACGGCTACTCCCTCTGGGAGCTGGAGGTCTACGGCACGTAGCCGCCGCGGTGATCACCGGGCTTCACCGGTCACGAGACATCGTTTTTCAGCTGTATCACCCGCATAACCGGAGGAGAAAAAACCCATGGATCCAACCGTCCCCCCGCCCCGCACCGGGCGACGACGCCTACGGCTGGCGGTGATGATGGGAGCACTGGCGGCGCTCGTGGCCGGCTCCCTGACCGTCGTCACCAGCCAGGCCAGCGCCGCGGAGACCCCGCTGTCACAGGGGCGCCCCGTCAGCGCCTCCTCGACCGAGAACGGCGGCTCACCGGCCTCGTCCGCGGTCGACGGCAACCTCGGCACCCGCTGGGCCAGCGCGTTCAGCGACCCGCAGTGGCTCCAGGTCGACCTGGGGGCGGCCGCCACCGTCAACAAGGTGGTGCTGAACTGGGAGGCCGCGTACGCCAGCGCCTTCACGATCCAGACCTCCACCAACGGATCCACCTGGACGACCATTCACACCACGACCGCCGGCACCGGTGGCAACCAGACCCTGAACGTGTCGGGTAACGGGCGCTACGTCCGGCTCAACACCACCAAGCGCGCCACCCAGTACGGGGTCTCGCTCTGGGAGTTCCAGGTCTTCGGCACCGGCGGCACCGCGCCCTCGCAGCCGCCCCAGGGGCCGATCGTGCGCGTGGCGGAGTTCCTCGCGGAGTGCCCGTTCACCCACCGCCTGCCCGACGACCCGATCGTGTTCCCCGGACTTCCCGGCGGATCGCACATGCACAGCTTCTTCGGCAACCCCTCCACCAACGCCAACAGCAACCTCGCGAGTCTGCAGCAGGCCAACAGCAGCAGCTGCGCCCCGAGCATCGACATCTCGTCGTACTGGGTGCCGACCCTGTACGCCAACAACGTCCCGGTGGAGCCCACCGGCACCACCTTCTACTACCTGGGGGAGGGCGTGAACGCCGAGACGCTCGCCCGGACCCAGCCGATCCCGCTGGGACTGCGGATCGTGGCCGGCAACGCCAAGGCGACGGGTCCCAACGACCCCACCAGCACCGCGCGCTGGTCCTGTCTGCACGCCGGACAGGTCAACCCGGGCAAGGACTTCGTCACCTGCCCGGCGGGCACGATGATGGAGTCGTACCTGGACTTCCCGCAGTGCTGGAACGGCAGGGACCTGGACTCGGCCGACCACAAGAGCCACATGGCCTATCCGGTCAACAACACCTGCCCGGCGTCGCATCCGGTGCCGGTGCCGAAGCTGCGCCAGGTCCTGCGTTACCCGGTCAGCGGCAGCCCCGCGAACTTCCGGCTGGCGTCCGGACCCGGATACACGATGCACGGCGACTTCTTCAACGCCTGGCCCGAGGCCGAGATGGAGCGGCGCGTGCGCGACTGCATCCGCCCGGTCATCAAGTGTGGCTTCGACGGTCACCCCTAGGGGGTTGGGCTTCGACGGCCGTCCCTAGATATCCGACAGTCGTCCCCACGGGGACGACGGCGGGGTGACCCGCACCGTTCCGGCAGGGGGCGGGATCCGGAAGGCCGGATCCCGCCCCCTGGCTTCGACGGGAAGTCCCCGGGAGGTTTTCCCGGGACCTCGCGACTTCAGGGGGCCAGAGGTTGGCGGGCGGCATCCGGGCCGGAGAGTCTGATCACGTGCCGAACACGGTTTGCACTCGCTTGAGTGAAGCGCCCGACTCATGGTGAAAAGTGATCGTCGTAGGGGGTGACACGCATCCTACGGAGGCGAAATGAAGCGCGACATGAAGTTACGCCCGCTGGCCATCGCCCTTGCCATGATCGCTCTGCTGCTCGTCGCCGCCTGCGGCGGATCGGAGGATCGGAGCATGCCCGACGCCGGCCAGCCGAAGAACGACCAGGGCCGGGCCGTTCCGGCACCGGCGCAGGGCCAGTCCACCGAGCAGGGCCGGTCCACCGGCGGGGAACAGAGCGCCGGCGGGGAACAGAGCGCCGGCGGGGAACAGAGCGCCGACGCCACCCGGGAACCGGACGCCACCCGGGAGCCGGACAGCACCGCCGGCCAGATCTCCACTTTCGCCCTCGACGTTGACACCGCCTCCTACGGCTACAGCAAGCGGATCCTCCAGGAGGGCAGGCTCCCCGAGCCGGGCCAGATCCGGTCCGAGGAGTTCGTCAACGCCTTCAGGCAGGACTACCCGGAGCCCAAGGACGACGGTTTCACCGTGAACATGGACGGCGCGCGCATGCCCGAGAACGGCACCGCACTGCTCCGCGTGGGCCTGCAGACCCGCAGGGCGGACGCGGAGACGCGGCGCCCGGCGAACCTGACCTTCGTGGTGGACGTGTCCGGTTCCATGGGCGAGCCCGGCAGGCTCGACCTGGTCAGGGAGGCGCTGCACAAGCTCATCGACCAGCTCGGGCCGGGTGACCAGGTCTCCGTCGTGGCCTTCAGCGGCGAGGCCGAGGTGATCGTCTCCATGACCCCGGCGACCGGAAAGGACCGGCTGCACGCGGCCGTCGAGCGCCTCGCCGTACAGGATTCGACGAATCTGGAGGTGGGGCTGACCCGCGGTTACGCCGAGGCCTCGCAGAGCTTCCGCCCGGTGGCCACCAACCGGGTCATCCTGCTCTCCGACGGCCTGGCCAACGTCGGCGACACGAGCTGGCAGGGCATCCTCGGCAAGGTCAAGGAGTTCGCCGGCAAGCAGATCACCCTCCTGTGCGTCGGCGTCGGCCGTGACTACGGCGACCAGCTGATGGAGCAACTCGCGGACAACGGGGACGGCGCCGCGGTCTACGTCAGCTCGGTCGACGACGCGCGCAAGGTGTTCGTCGAGCAACTCGCCGCGAACCTCGACCTGCGGGCCCGCGACGCCAAGGCGCAGGTCGTGTTCAACCCCTCGGTGGTGGAGTCGTATCACCTGATCGGCTACGAGAACCGGCAGATCGCGACCGAGGACTTCCGCGACGACGCCAAGGACGGCGGGGAGATCGGCCCTGGCCACTCGGTGACGGCCCTCTACGAGGTACGGCTGCGCGGCGGGGCCTCGGGCCAGCTGGCCACGGCCACCGTGCGCTGGCAGGAGCCCGACACCCGTAAACCCGCCGAGACCAGCCGCTCCCTGGAGGTGGCGGACCTGTCGGCCTCGCTGTGGCGGGAGTCGTCGGTGAGATTCCAGGTGGACGTGGTGGCGGCGGCGTTCGCCGAGAATCTCCGCACCCGCGAGCAGTTCGCCGGGGAGGGGACCCGGGAGCTCGCCGAGCACGCCACCCGCCTGGCGGAGACCACGGAGGACGCCGCCGTGACCGAGCTCGCGCGGTTGATCAACCAGGCCTCGTCGCTCGGTTAGGCGTATCCCGCCACTTTCGGCGGCCGAGAGGTTTCACGGTTACAGGGTGCACCGCGATGTCCTATACACTGGCGTGGCGCCGCTGGACGAGAAGTCCGGCAGCGCCACGTTTCACCGCAAGGGGCTATGGCGCAGCTGGTAGCGCGCCTCCATGGCATGGAGGAGGTCTGGGGTTCGAATCCCCATAGCTCCACTTGTGGCTGGGGTCTGCTGTTCGCAAGCGGGAGCTTGCTCGCGGCGGGCCCCTTCGTCATTTACACGGGGGGACGACCCCCCGAGCCCCCGGTGCGGGGGCTCTGCCCCCGCGCCCCCGGTGTCTCGCTTCGCTCGCCGCCCGGACGGGCCTCGCTTCGCTTTGGCCCCACGCATGGCCTCGCTTCGCTCGCCGCCCGGACGGGCCTCGCTGCGCTTTGGCCGATGCGGGGCTTCGCTTCGCTCGCCGTTCGGGACGTGGCCTCGCTGCGCTTTGGCCCAGGGCGGTGCCTCGCTTCGCTTGGGCTCGGTGGGTGACCTTGCTTCGCTTGGGTCAAGGACGTGGCTCGCTTGGTCTGGGACGTGGCGTTGCTTGGCCGGAGTGGCTCCGTACGCGCCTGCGCGCCGTACGGGACCTTGGTTCCGTACGGCGCGCAGATTCGCCTCAGGGTTCGGTGACCTCGGCGAAGTGGCAGGCCACGGGGTGGCCGTTGCCGCGGTCGATGAGCAGGGGCTCCTCGGCGGAGCAGATGGGCTGGGCCTTCCAGCAGCGGGTGCGGAAGCGGCAGCCGCTCGGCGGGGCCAGCGGGCTCGGCACGTCACCGGTGAGGATGACGCGCTGCCTCGCGCGCTCCTCCTTCGGGTTGGCCGTGGGAGCCGCCGACAGGAGCGCCTGGGTGTAGGGGTGGGCGGGACGGTCGTAGAGATCGTCCCGGAGGCCGGTCTCGATGACCTTGCCCAGATACATCACCGCGACCCGGTCGGAGATGTGGCGGACCACCGACAGGTCGTGCGCGATGAAGACGTAGGCCAGTCCCAGCAGGTCCTGCAGATCCTCCAGCAGGTTGACCACACCCGCCTGGACCGAGACGTCCAGCGCGGACACCGGCTCGTCGAGCACCAGCAGCTTCGGCTCCAGGGCCAGGGCCCTGGCGATGCCGACACGCTGGCGCTGGCCGCCGGAGAACTCGTGCGGGTAGCGGTTGCCGTGTTCGGGGTTCAGGCCGACCAGTCGCAGGAGCTCGGCCACCCGATCGGGCCCGCCGTCCTTCCACCGGTCATGGACCTTCAGCGGCTCGGCGATGGTGTCGTTGACGGGCATCTTCGGGTTGAGGGACGCGTAGGGGTCCTGGAAGACGATCTGCATGTCGCGCCGTACGGGCTGGAGCTGCCTGGACGACAGCGTGGTCAGCTCCTTGCCCTGGAACCGTACCGAGCCCGCGGTGGGCTTGTGCAGCTGCAGGATCGCCCGGCCCGTCGTCGACTTGCCGCAGCCGGACTCGCCCACCACGCCGAGGGTCTCGCCCTCGTCCACGTGCAGGGACACCCCGCTGACCGCCTGGACCTGGGCCACCACCCGGCGCAGGAAACCGCCGCCCCGGACCGGGAAGTTCATCACCAGGTCCTTGACGTCGAGCAGGTGGTCGCCGTCGTCGGGCTCCCGCTGCGGAACGGGCGTCTCCTCGGTCTTCACGCTCATGCCATGGTCTCGCTCTCGGTACGGAAGAACACGGTCGGGTCCTCGACCGCGGCCAGCCGGTCCCAGTGGTGGCAGGCCGCGAAGTGCCCGCCGCTGTCGGTCTCGGTCAGCTCCGGCTCGGCCGTCCTGCACTTGTCGTCGGCCAGCGGGCAGCGCGGCGAGAAGGGACAGCCGGTCGGCAGGTTGATCAGTGACGGGGGAGTGCCCTTGATCGGACGGAGCCGGGTGCCGGAGTTCTCCAGGGACGGGATCGAACCGAGCAGGCCCGCCGTGTACGGCATGCGGGGCTCCTCGAACACCGGGTCGGTGTCACCGATCTCGACCGGACGCCCGGCGTACATCACCAGCACCCGGTGGGCCATGCCCGCGATGACGCCCAGGTCGTGCGTGATGAGCACGATCGCCGCGTTGACCGCGTCCTTGACCTCGAGGAGCTTCTCCAGGATCTGGGCCTGGACGGTCACGTCGAGGGCCGTGGTGGGCTCGTCGGCGATGATGATGTCCGGGTTGTTGATGACCGCCATGGCGATCATCGCGCGCTGGCGCATGCCGCCGGAGAACTCGTGCGGGTAACTGCGCAGCCGGGACTCGGCCTGCGGGATGCCGACGAGGTCGAGCATCTCCCTGGCCCGGGCCAGCGCGGTCTTGCGCGGCATCAGCTCGTGCGCGAGCACCGCCTCGGCGAGCTGGTCGCCGATCGTGTGCACCGGGTTCAGCGCGGTCATCGGGTCCTGGAAGACCATCGCGATCTTGCGTCCGCGCAGGCCCCGCTGCTTGCGGGGCGACATCTTCAGCATGTCGTCGCCGCGGAAGAGGATCTGTCCCCTGACCCGGGCGTTCTTGGGCAGCAGGCCCATGACGGCCAGTGAGGAGACCGACTTGCCGGAGCCGGACTCGCCGACGATGCCCAGGACCTCGCGCTCGCGCAGGCTGTAGGAGACGCCCCGGACCGCGCGCACGACGCCGTCCTCGGTCGGGAACTCCACGGTCAGGTTGTCGACCCGCAGGATCTCCTCTTCCGACGGAGGCCGTACGGCGTCCAGGGTCAGGCCGACGTGCACCTCCCCGGAGGCGTCGAGCACGGTGGGAGGAACGTCATAGGTGTGCGCGTCGCCCTTGCGGGGCTCGATCGGCACGTTGGGAGTCGTCATTAGGCACGCACCCGGGTCTGTCGGGGGTCGAAGGCGTCGCGCAGGCCGTCGCCGATGAAATTGATGGAGAGCGCGATCACGATGATGAACATGCCCGGCCACCAGAACAGCCACGGACGGACCACCATCGCGCTGCGGTATTCGCTGATGAGCTGGCCCAGCGAGGTGTCCGGCGGCTTGATGCCCAGGCCGAGGAATGACAGCGCCGACTCCAGCAGCACCGCGCTGGCGATGCCCAGCGTGGCGCTGACGATGATCACACCGATGGTGTTCGGCAGGATGTGCCGGAAGATGATTCGCCGGGGAGGGGTGCCGATGGCGCGGGCGGCCTCCACGAACTCCTTCTCCCGCAGCGAGAGGAACTCGCCGCGGACCAGGCGGCTCAGCGTCGGCCAGGTCACCAGGCCGAGGAAGAGGCCGAGGACGAGCGCGCCGCTGTCGCCCATCATCCGGCCGACGACGGCGGCGATGATGAGGACCGGGATGGTGATCATCACGTCGGTGAGGCGCATCAGCACGGCCTCGAGCCGTCCGCGGAAGTAACCGGCGACGGCTCCGACGATGGTGCCGAAGAAAGTGGCGACGATGCCGACGACAAACGCGATGGTGATCGACTGCTGGGCGCCGCGCATGGTCAGCGCGAAGTAGTCGATGCCGATGTCGTCCTGGCCGAACGGGTGCTCGCCCAGGTGCAGGCCCGTGCCGCCGAGGAACTCGGGGATCAGGCTGAGGGTCGGCCTCCCCTGGTTCGTCAGGGCGCCGGTGTCGAGGTAGTTCTTGCCCCACCAGCCGGGGATGCCGGCGAAGCCGATGGAGCTGAACGCCAGGATGATGACGAAGCCGAAGAGGATCATCCCGGCCAGCGCGGCGCGGTGCCGGAAGAATCGGCGGCGGACCATCTGGCCCTGGGTGCGGGCGACGATCGCCATGCCCTGCGAATCGGATGCGGTGTCAGGCACCGATGCCTGCGCATTGAGCGTCATGGGTGGTTCTCCGATTTCAGGACAGCCGGATGCGCGGGTCGAGGTACGCATAGAGGATGTCGGCGATCATGTTGAAGACGACGATCGCGGTCCCGGTGACGATGAAGAACGCCATGACCGGGGCGGGGTCGACCTCTTTGAGACCCTTGATGAACAGGTTGCCCATGCCCTGCCAGCCGAAGACGTTCTCGGTGACCACCGCGCCGCCGATGACGCCGGCGAAGTCGAAGGCCATCAGGGTGGTGACCGGGATGAGCCCGTTGCGGAAGGCGTGCTTGACCACGACGCTCCGCTCCGGCAGGCCCTTGGCGCGGGCCGTGCGGACGTAGTCCTGGTTCATGACCTCCAGCATGCTCGCCCGGCTGTAGCGCGTGTAGGTCGCCAGCGAGACCAGGATGAGCGCCATGCTCGGCAGCAGCAGGTGGCCCGCCGAGTCCAGGTTCGTCTGCCAGAAGTCACCCACGAAGTTGGGGGTGCGGGCGCCGATCGTCGAGATCGGACGGCCGCGGACCGCCTGGCTGTAGGAGTTGAACGCCTGGAGCATCCGGTCCACGAAGATCAGGGCACCGGTGAACAGGCCGGTCAGCACCGAGGCGGTGATCGCCTGGCGACGCTGGATCCCGCCGAGGCCGTAGCCGAGGCCGACGCAGATCGCGACCGTCACCAGGGCGAAACCGAGGATCTCCAGCCAGGTCGGATTGGCCAGCAGCGGGCCGAGCACCTGGGAGGCCAGCGCTCCGACCAGGGTGGCGCCGAGAGCCGCGTAGAGCGGTCCGCGCTGCCGGAGCCCGGCGGACAGGACGGTGAAGCCCACCGCGGCGGCGGCCGAGATGGCCACGATGAGGGGGAGCCCGAACCCGGGGTCGGCGAACCAGTGGGTCACCGAGAGCAGGGTGAACAGCGCGCCGGTGATCGCGGCGCCGACGGCGAAGGCGATGAGCCGCCGCCGGCGGTCGCCCGCGGTGAGCGCGCCGAAGATCAGGCCGCCGAGCAGCGCCAGGACGCCGATGACGGTCGGCGGGATGCCGGGATCCTTCAGCCAGTTGTTGAACTCGATGGCCATGTACTGCTTGAGCATCACCGCGATCCAGAAGATCGGCAGGGAGAAGCAGATGAAGGCGGCGAAGGTGACCGAGTAGTCGAAGCCGCTGTACTGGCGGAGGGAGGAGACGATGCCGATGACGATGCCGACGATGATCGCCATCACGGTGGCGACGAGCACCAGCTGGAGGGTGGCGGACAGGGCGTGGCCGAGAAGCGGGGCGACGTCCTGGCCGTCGCGGTTGACGCCGAGCTCGCCCCGGACGAGACGACCGAGCCAGCCGAGGTAACGGATGGGGATCGGAACGTCGAGCTGCATCCGGTCGACGCGGTCGGCGATCTTGAGGTCTTTGTTCGGGCTGTTGTCCTGGCGGAGGTCTTCCAACGGGTCGCCCGAGAGCGCCGTCAACACAAAGATGATGAAGGTGGCCGCCAGGAGGACGAAGAATGAGATGACCAGCCTTCGCGCGATGAAGACGATCATTCTGTCACCTCCTGCTCATTTGAGGGGACTATATGCGGATCAGGGCCGGGACTGAAGGACTTGTGATCCTTCAGTCCCGGCCCTGGGACGGTCGGTGTTTCGTCAGCCGCGGATGCGGATGGTGAAGGGATCGTGGAGCGACGTGATTACGTCAGGCTCCACTTGTCCATGTTCCAGGTGATGGTCGACTGCGCGGGGTTCGGGACGATGTTCTGGAGCGCCTCGTCCCACGCGTAGAGGCCCGGGTGCTGGAAGAGCGGGATGGTGGCGAGGTCGTCCCAGAGGATCTTCTCGATCTGACCGATGATCGGGTCCTGGGCGGCCAGGTCCACGGTCGAGTTCAGCTTCTTGACGAGGGCGTCGACTTCCTTGTTGGCGTAGCAGCCGTTGTTGTTGCCCTTGTTCTCGCCGTCGCACTTGACCGGCGTGGTGTAGGTGGAGCCCCAGCCGCTGACCAGGGAGGAACCCGACCAGGCGAACAGCGCCACGTCATAACCGTTGGCGGGCATCACGGTGCCGAAGAAGTCCTCGGAGCCCTTGTCGACGACCTTGAAGCCGGCCTTGTTGCAGGAGTCGATGATGAGCTGGACGGCCGCGGTACGGCGGGGGTTCGGGGTCTGGTAGCCGATCTTGATCTCGGTACCGGTCTTGCCCGCCTTCTCCACGAGTGCCTTGGCGCCCTCGACGTCCGGCTGGGCGTAGGCGGCGGCGCCGCCGCCGCTGGCCGCGATCACCGCGGCGTAGTTGGACTGGAACGGGGCCACGTTGCGGATTTCCAGGGGCTTGGACTCCGGCGCGACGGGCTTGATCAGGTTGTCGACGATGAGCTGCCGGGGCACGCACTTGGCGAAGGCCTCACGCAGCGCCTTGTCCTTGAACGGGCTGGAGTCGAAGTTGAAGTCCAGGTGCTCATAGGTGTAGGCGTCGCTGATCTCGGTCTTCACGCCCTCGAGGCCCTGGAGCTGCTTGAGCACGTCGGGGCCGGGCTGCGGCTGGACGATCTGAACCTCGCGGTTCTGCAGCGCCTGGGACTGCTCGTCCAGGGCGATGACTCGCTCGACGATGGTCGGAGTCGCTGCGGGGGCGCCCCACCACTTGTCGTTGGCGACGAAGGTCAGCGACTGGCCGGCGTCCATCTTGGAGAGCTTGTACGGACCGGAGGACGGGATCAGGTCGGCCGCGGGCAGCGTGCCCTCGGAGATCCAGCCGTCGTTGTAGAACTTGATGGCCTTCTCGAGCTTCTTGGCGTCGGTGGCCTTGACCGCCGCGATGAAGTCGTCCTCGGACAGGCCGGCCTGCTTCTCCACCACCTGGGCGGGCAGCATGGCGGTCGCGCCGGGGCCGTTGGCGATCCAGTCCGCGAACGGCTTGTCATAGATGAGGGAGAACTTCTTGCCGCCCTTGTCGCACTCGGGCAGCTTGGTGTCCTCGACGCCGGTGGTGCCGGAGGAGGAGAAGCCCTTGACCTTGCCCGAGTTCGACGCCCACCACAGCAGGACGTCGTCACAGTCGATCGGGACGCCGTCCGACCAGACCGCCTTGTCGCTGATCGTGTATTCGACGGTCAGCGGGTCGTCGGAGGTCTTCTCGTAGGTGCCGAAGTCCTTGTCCGGCGTGATGGCGCCCTTGTCGCCGAAGAACCAGAAGCCCGTCAGCACCCGCTGGAGGGGGCCGGCGTTACGGGTGGCGTTCTCCGCGGCGGTGTTGTTGTTGTAGGAGTGGAACTCCTGCTCGTAGGAGTACGTAATGGTCTGAGCTGCCGGAGCCGAGGCCGGGGCCGAGGCCGAGGCCGAACCCGAAGCGGTGGGGTTGCTCGCCGAGTCGTTGCCCGCGCAGGCGCTCAGCAGGAGGGCACCTCCCGCCACTATCGCTAAAAACTTGCCAGATGTCCGCGCATGGAACACGGCAGCACTCCTTCAATTGTCCGATTTGTAGTCAGCCCAGCATTGGTTGAACAAAGCTGAGCACCGTGACTCTCTCCTGGACAAGTAGGACGACATGGGTGTTGCAGACCTGAGACCGGTAACGTCCCAAGCTGTAACAAAGTCGGGCGCGAAGCGCAAAACTCCCCCATTGGTGAGAATTGGGGAGAAACGTAACGTTTGCCTGAAAAGTCCCAGTATGCGAGATGACGGAGAGTAGTCAACGGGGGTTGCTGGAGATCATCCAGCGGGTGGGGCGTACGTCGGGCCGCGTCAGGGCACAGGGCGTCATTCACTGTCCGTGATCACGGGAATAAGCCCTGCCTTTCCGATCGGTGTGCTCGGGATGGGGGGTGGACCGGACGGTAGGGCCCCCGACGTTGGCGGGATCGTACAGGAATTCCTATTTATGCGGGTTCTCGGTTGATATCGGGTTGTCGAACCATCCCATGTATGAACCTTTTGTTTCAAAAATGTTTCAGGGGACTCTCGCCGCGATCCGTCCGCTCGCTCGCTTTGGCGGACGAGGAGGGGAAACGCCCGTCGCGCATAAATGGATCTTCCTCGTCCGCCCGGACCGGGCGTCGCGGTACGGCCACCATCGTGGCCTGATCCTTGCGGATATTGGCACCTGGGCCACTCGTGGGCTCATCCGCCGAACTCCATGATTGACCCCATGACAACGACTCTTCAGACGCGCAAGCGTGTGCTTCACCGCGCCTGGATCGTGGCGGGAGTCGCGTTCGTGGCCATACTCGGCGCGGCCGGGTTCCGGGCGACGCCCGGCGTGCTGATCACCCCGCTCCAGGAGGAGTTCGGCTGGTCCCGGGGCACGATCTCGCTGGCCGTCTCGATCAACCTCATGCTCTACGGGCTGACCGCCCCCTTCGCCGCCGCTCTCATGGACCGCTTCGGCATGCGCAGGGTGGTCTCCTGCGCGCTGCTGCTGGTCGCCGCGGGCAGCGGACTGACCATCCTGATGAACGCGCCCTGGCAGCTCGTCCTCTGCTGGGGCGTCCTGGTCGGCCTCGGCACTGGGTCGATGGCCCTGGTCTTCGCCGCCACCCTCACCGAACGCTGGTTCGTCCGCCACCGCGGCCTCGTCACGGGCGTGCTCACCGCGGGCGGCGCCACCGGCCAGCTCATCTTCCTCCCCGTTCTCGCCCACCTGGCGGCCGACCAGGGCTGGCGATCGGCCGCCGTCACGGTCACCGTCGCCGCGCTGGCCGTGGTTCCCCTGGTCTGGTTCCTGCTGCGCGACCGCCCGGAAGAGGTGGGCACCACCGCCCTGGGCGCGGACCCCGACGCACCCCCGATCATCGCGCCGCCCCGGACCGGCAGCGCCGTACGCGCCCTCACCGTGCTGCGGAGCGCCGCGCGGACCCGGCCCTTCTGGCTGCTCGTCGCCGGATTCGCGATCTGCGGGGCGAGCACCAACGGCCTGGTCGGCACCCACTTCATCCCGGCCGCACACGACCACGGCATGGCCGAGCCGGCCGCCGCGGGACTGCTCGCGCTGGTCGGGATCTTCGACGTCGTCGGGACCATCGCGTCGGGCTGGCTGAGCGACAAGGTCGACTCGCGGATCCTGCTCGGCGTCTACTACGCGCTGCGCGGCGTGTCGCTGATGATCCTGCCCAGCCTGTTCGCCGCCTCCACCGAACCCAGCATGCTGGTCTTCATCGTCTTCTACGGTCTCGACTGGGTGGCCACGGTTCCGCCCACGGTGGCCCTGTGCCGACAGATCTACGGTCCCGACGGCGCCGTGGTGTTCGGCTGGGTCTTCGCCTCCCACCAGGTCGGCGCCGCGATCGCCGCCGTCGGCGCCGGGCTCACCCGTGACCACTTCGGCGCCTACGACCTCGCCTGGTACGTCGCCGGGGCCCTCTGCCTCCTTGCCGCCCTCATGTCGGTCGCCATCACGAAGAAGGCATCCTTGAAGGCGTGAACGAACGAAGGCGGGCGAGCCGCCGGGCACGTTGTACCGATGGCGGAGAAGCGGGGGAGATCGCGTGACCGACGTGACGGGCGACCTGGCGGGCGCGACGGACGAGGCTCCCGAGACGACGGACAAGAAGGTGCTCCCCCTGGTGGTGCGGATCGAGCGGGCGACGCCGCCCGAGCGGTCCGACGCCCTGGAGGCGGCGGCACTGGCCGTGCTGACGCTGCTGAACGATCCCCGGGCCCTCGACGACGGCGAGTGGGCCGGGCAGATGCGGGCCTGGGAGAGCATCGGGATCAGGAAGGTCGTCCGGCGGGCGCGCGGGGCCGAGTGGCGCCGGGTGCTCGACCTGCCGGGCATCACCGTCGCCTCGGGCACCGCCGAGGTCCGCGTTCACCCGCCGGTCCCGCTCGACGACTGGCCCAAGGACCTGTCCAGGCTTCAGGTCTCCGGCACCGAGCTGATCGACTCCGCCGAGCCGGGACCACCCGGGGACGTGGTGCTCTGGCTCAATCCGGAGCTGGAGATGTCGGCGGGCAAGGCCATGGCCCAGGCCGGGCACGCGGCCCAGCTCGCCTGGTGGGGAAGCGACGAGCGCGCCCGGCGGGCGTGGCGGGACAAGGACCTGGCGGTCTCCGTACGGACCGCCGACCCCGCCGGATGGGCCGCGCTGGCCGGCACCGGCCTGCCGGTGGTCAGGGACGCGGGGTTCACCGAGATCGAGCCCGGGTCCCGCACGGTCGTCGCGGACGCCCCCTGGCTCCGCGAGGGCGTTTTCAGGCCCGCGGGCTCCGGGCCGCTCAGATCATCCTGACGATGTCGGCGAGCACGCCTCCCTCCGCGGTGAAGCGCGCCTCGGACGGGCTGTCGTAGACCACGATCAGGTGCTCGTCGTCGAGCGTGGCGATGCCCTCCGCGTGGTCGCGGCCGTCCCCGTGGGGCAGCTCCGTGACGAGCTCGGGATCGTGCTCCACCGACGGCTCGTCCTCCGGCCGCCAGCGCAGCACCCGGACGGGGCCGTCGAGGCTCATGGTCGGCCCGGCGAGGATCAGCAGGTCTCCCCGGTGCGGGCACAGGTCGCGGATACCGAGCCCGCCGAGGTTCAGGAAATGCGTCCGGTACGGCCTGCCGTCGATGGGGGCGAGCCTGAGACGGCCCGGACGCCGGGGATCGCTCTGCGGCCGGATCTCCAGCAGCACGGCCCAGCCGCGCAGCACCGGGCCGCGCAGGCCGATGAACAGGCGGCCTCCGAGCACCGCGATGCCCTCGACGTCCAGGCCGTTGTCCTTGCTGGGAATCGAGACGAAGGGAGCGAGATGCGGGTCGTCCGCCATCAGGTCGGCCAGGTTCCGGCCGGGGCCCGACAGGATCTCCGCCCTGCGCCGGCCGTCCTCGCGGACGGGGGTGGACCCGACGAGCGGCAACCGTACGAGGATGTAGCGGTTCTCCTCGCGCACCACGGTGGCGAGCCGGCGGCGGGCCTTCTGGCCGGAGTGCTCCTTCTTGATCCGCCTGCGCTTGAGACTGTGCGACCCCACCGCCCAGAGCCAGCCGTCGGATCGGCCCAGGCCCTCGATGTCGGCCTCCTCCGTGCGCCCGGCGGGCAGGTCCACGAAGTCGGCCAGGAAGAAGGTGCGCTGGTCGTCGTAGCGGCCGTCGCGCAGGCTCAGGTGCTCGATGGTGGCGGTCTCGTCACCTGCGAGCCAGAGGCCGAGGGCGTCGGCGCGGACGGCGGACAGGTTGGTGTGCGTGGCGGCCTCGCGTGAGGGGATGTCGAACCGGAGCTCTACCTGGCGTTCTACGAGCATCCACGGATCATCGCAGGAGGGGTTCGCCGATGGTAAGGAGGGTAAAGGGGTAGGCACTCGTTCCCGAAGTGTGATGGGGATCCCGCACGGGAAAACCGGATTTGTCGTACGCTCCCGATCGTGCTCGATGGGTTGGGTGGGATTCAGGGGACCCGGGGGACGGGTTCTAAGCCGACATATGTGACTGCCGAGGCGGCCACGTCGGAATTACCGCAAGTCTTCGGTGAAGACCCGCCGAAGTCGTCCCCCGTGAAGCGATCCCGCATCGGCGACCTGCCGATGCGAGTGATCTACCGCATCCTGGCGGCGGTCATCGTGGTGGTCCTGGCCGCGGTCGCGGTCGTGGTCGGCTTCGTGATGTCGGGCTCCTCAGGTCAGCCGGACGAGGGGCCGCCGGGGCCGATTGCCGCGCCATCTGCCGCGACGCCCTCGTCCGGCGTCAGCTCGCCGCCGCCGTCCGCCCCTGCTTCCTCCGCTGTGTCCTCATCGTCTCCGTCGACCTCCTCGTCGGCGTCGCCCTCGCAGACCGCCGCGCTCGCCACCCCCGCGCCGGACCGGAGCGCCGTGGTGGCGGCACTGGCCGACCCGCGCGTTCCCGATCTGCCGCGCGACAAGCGGCTCGCCCTGCTGCCGGGCAAGCCGTACAAGGGCAAGGCCCGCCTGCAGGACAACAAGGCGGGTGTGTCGCTGGCCCGGTTCGGCAAGCCGTGGAAGCTCTACGGAGCGTCGCCGTTCTCCACCAAGCAGGTGCTGCCGGCGGCGAAGGGCGCCGCTCACCGGGCGATGATCGTGAGCTGCCCGGTGCCGATCCAGGTACAGCAGGACCCGAAGGACACCGCGTTGCTGGCCGCCCGCTGGACGCTCAACCACCACCCCAAGGGCAGCAAGATCGCATGGACCGCCTCGCAGCCGATCAAGGGCGGCTGGCTGCTCGCCTATCGGGTGAAATACGAGGTCAAGGGCAAGCCTCACTTCTCCCAGGCCGCCGTCACCGTGACGGAGGTCCCCGACGCCAAGCCCGCCATGCTCTTCGTGACGATCCCCGACGTCCAGCGCTCTCACTGGCGTGACATCAACACGGCGGTTTCGTCTCTCAGATTGAAGTAGCTCCCCCCTGGGCAGGAATGGCGTTGTTCGCGGGCGTGATGAAACCCGGGGGAATCTCACGGCCGTCCTCTCCGCGGTCGCGGGCGATGATCCCGCCGTCGCCGAGCGGGGAGGCTCCGGAAGCGAGCGGCACGGCCTGAAGGACGCGACCGAGCCGGCCGTCCGGACGCACTCCTGGAGGGCGCTCGTTCCAGGGAGACTCCCCCAGTCGTGGAGGGGGATGTCGTGGAGCGACCGACACCTCAGGATCGCAAGGTGGCCGGCCCGGAGGGGGACGGCAAGGAGAACGAGCCCAAGCCCTGGCGGTCGGAAGGCCTGCCGGGCGACACGTCTCCGCAGCGCCCGAAGATCAACTGGCGACGTTTTGTGGTCACCCTGGTGTTCGCCTACGCCGTCATCTTCCTGATCTCGTCGTTCTTCGACGAGAAGTCGCCCGAGCCGATCTCCTACACCCAGTTCACCCAGCAGGTGCAGGCGGGCAACGTCAAGGAGATCTACGCCACGGGCACGTCGATTCAGGGCAACCTGAAGAAGACGGCCCGGGATCCCGACAGGCAGAACCAGGCTTACACCATGTTCTCCACCGAGATGCCGGTCTTCGCCAACCAGCAGCAGCTCTACCAGCAGCTGACCGGGACGGGCACGGAGATCAAGGCCGAACCCGTCAGCAACGGCCGGGGCTTCCTCGGGAACCTCCTGCTGTCCCTGCTGCCCGTGGTGGTGCTGGCCGGCCTGTGGATCTGGCTCATGCGGCGCGCGGCCGGTGCGATGAGCGGAGGAGGGCTGGGGGGAGGCCTCGGCGGCCTCGGCGGTCTCGGCAGGTCGAAGTCGGCCACGCCGCTGGAGGCGGGCAAGGTGCGGGTCGACTTCAACGACGTCGCGGGCATCGACGAGGTGAAGAACGAGGTCGCCGAGGTGGTCGACTACCTCAGGGAGCCCGAAAAGTATCGTCGCCTGGGAGCCAAGCTGCCCAAGGGTGTGCTGCTCACCGGCCCGCCCGGCACCGGTAAGACCCTGCTCGCCAGAGCCGTCGCCGGAGAGGCCGACGTGCCGTTCTTCTCCGCGAGCGCCGCGGAGTTCATCGAGATGATCGTGGGGGTTGGCGCCTCCCGGGTGCGCGAGCTGTTCTCGGAGGCCCGCAAGGTGGCCCCGTCGATCATCTTCATCGACGAGATCGACGCGATCGGCCGGGCGCGCGGCGGCAGCGTCATCGGCGGTCACGACGAGCGGGAGCAGACCCTCAACCAGATCCTCACCGAGATGGACGGCTTCACCGGCTCCGAGGGCGTCATCGTGATCGCCGCCTCCAACCGGGCGGAGATCCTGGATCCCGCACTGCTGCGACCCGGCCGGTTCGACCGGACCGTCGTGGTGTCCGCGCCCGACGTCAAGGGACGGGCGGAGATCCTCAAGGTGCACACCCGCGGCGTACCGCTCGCCGACGACGTGAAACTGGAGAACATCGCCAGGACCACCCCCGGCATGACAGGCGCCGACCTGGCCAACCTGGTCAACGAGGCCGCGCTGCTCGCCGCCAAGCGGGGCCGGCGGCAGGTGTTCCCCCCCGACTTCGCCGACGCGCTGGAGAAGATCCAGCTCGGTACGGCCCGCACGGTCGTGATCTCGCAGGATGAGCGCAGGCGCACCGCCTACCACGAGGCGGGCCACGCGCTGCTCGGCATGCTCCAGCCCGGCGCCGACCCGGTCAGAAAAATCTCGATCATCCCCCGCGGCCGGGCGCTCGGCGTCACACTCTCCACGCCGGACACCGACCGCTACGCCTACGACGAGCAGTATCTGCGCGGCAGGATCGTCGGCGCCCTCGGCGGCATGGCAGCCGAACAGGTCGTCTACGGCGTCATCACCACCGGCTCGGAGAACGATCTGGAGCAGGTCACGATGATCGCCCGTGGCATGGTCGGCCGCTGGGGCATGTCCTCCAGCATCGGCCCGCTGACCATCCTGCCCGGCTCCGCCGACGGCCAGCTCACCGCCGCTCCTGACACCCTCGCCACCGTGGACAAGGAGGTCCGGCGCATCGTGGACGAGTGCTACGAGATCGCCCTGCGCGTTCTGGCGGCGAACAGGGAGCGCCTGGACACCATCGTCGCCGCCCTGCTGGAGCACGAGACCCTGGGCGAGGCCGAGGTGTACGCCGCGGCGGGGCTTCCCCGCGGCGTCATCCCGCCACCGCCCCCTCCCGAAGCTCCTCCCGGGCTGCCGCCCTCGAGTGAGGTCCCGTCATGAAGCCGACACCCTTCCTGGTCCCGCTCCTGGCCTGGCCTACCTGGGCGAACTGGGCGGCCTTGCCGCTGGTCCTGATCCTTGTCCTGGCTCTGGTCCTGGCCTTGGTCCTGACCGTCGTCTTGCTTCTGGCGCTGGTCCTTGTCCTGGGCCTAGCCCTGGTTCTGGCTCTGGCGCTGGTCGTGGCCCTGCTGTTGGTCCTGCTCCTGGCTTTAGCCCTGGTTGTGGCCCTGGTCCTGGCCTGGCGCCGGCGCCGGTCCTGATCTCGGTCCTGGACTCCGAGCGGCCCCGTGCCTTTCCCGATGACCTGTCGGCCGGTCCCGTGCCTTTCCCGATGACCCGTCGGCCGGTCCGTGCTTTCCCGATGATCTTCCGGACGGCCGACCACCGAAACGGAGCCGCTAGGCTCGATCGGTGTGACCCAGATCGTTCTCGCCTCCGCCTCGCCTGCCCGCCTCGCCCTGCTCCGCAGCGCCGGACTCGATCCCAAGGTGATCGTCAGCGGTGTGGACGAGGATGCCATCACCGCCGACAGCCCGAGCGAGCTCTGCCTCGCGCTGGCCCGCGCGAAGGCGGCCGTGGTGGCGCGAGAGCTGAACGACGGCCTGGTCATCGGCTGTGACTCGATGCTGGAGCTCGACGGCCGGGCCTACGGCAAGCCGGGCACACCCGAGGAGGCCGTTGCCCGCTGGCAGAGCATGCGGGGCCGCGAGGGCCGCCTGCTCACCGGCCACTGCGTGATCGACGTCGCGAACGGCCGGGAGGTTTTCGAGGTGGGCGCCACGGTCATACGCTTCGGCACCCCCACCGACGCCGAGATCGCCGCCTACGTCGCCACCGGCGAGCCCCTCCGCGTCGCCGGCGCCTTCACCCTGGACGGCTTCGGCGGCTGGTTCGTCGACGGCATCGACGGTGACCACGGCAACGTCCTGGGCATCTCGCTGCCCCTTCTCCGCCGCCTCTTCGCCGCCCTGGACGTCGCCTCCGTCCCAGCCCTCTGGCAGCGCGCCTGATCCGCTTCTCCCGCGCGTCTTCCCTCGCGCGTTCTCTCCCGCGTGACGATCCGTCTCCGCCCTGTGCGCGCCCCGCGCGTGTCCGATGCAGGCCTTGCGCATGTCCCGTGCACCATGTGGCCCTGCGCGTGTCCCGTGCTGCCGGTGCCGTTTCCTGCGCGCACTCCTCATGCTCCGGAGGCCACCCACTCGCCGCATGTACGGCGGAGCGGGGGCCGGGGGTCCTCGATGGGGTCACCGAGCATCCTTGATCCCGATAATGTTCCGTCATGGGTCATTTCCGCTCCTTTCTGGACGGCATCGGGTTTTTCTTCCAGGGGTTGCGCTGGGTCGCGCGGTACCCCCGCTGGTGGCTGTTCGGGTTGATCCCGGCCCTGATCGTGTTTGTCCTCTACGCCGTGGGCCTCTACCTGCTTGGCACGAACGCCCTCGACCTCGCCGATTGGGCGACGCCGTTCGCCGACACATGGGGTGAGGGAGCGCAGACGGCTCTCCACAGCCTGGTCGGACTGGCGATCTTCGGCGCCGGACTGATCCTGTCCGTGGTGACCTTCACCGCGGTGACCCTGATCCTCGGAGAGCCCTTCTACGAGAAGCTCTCCGAGAAGGTCGAGGAGACCCACGGCGACGTGCCGACCGGGCACGGGCTTCCGCTCTGGAGGTCGATTCTCAGGTCCGTCAAGGACAGCCTGATCACCCTCGGATACGTGCTGCTGTTCACGATCCCGCTGTTCTTCCTGGGATTCGTGCCGGTGATCGGGCAGACGGTGGTGCCGGTGCTGGGCGCCCTGGTCTCGGGCTTCTTCCTCACGGTCGAGCTCACCACGCTGGCCATGGAGCGCAGGGGCATGGTGCGGAAGAGCCGTTTCGCTCTGCTTCGGGGTAACAAGGCCCCGGCGCTCGGCTTCGGGGTCCTGCTCTTCCTGCTCTTCCTCATCCCGCTGGTCGCGGTGGTCGCGATGCCCGCCGCCGTGGCGGGCGCGGCCATCATGGTCCGGACGAGGCTGGCGCCCGCCGGGGCATTCCACCCCCGGGTCTGAGCCCGCCGGGAGCACTTGGGCCTGAGCTCGCCGGAGCCCTCCGCCCTCCGGCCTGTGGATAGCCCCGGATCTCTCCACAGAATGCGGTTCTGGGGGCGAGCGGGGCCGGAGATCCGGCGAAGCTCTCGGCCATGACAACCGACAACCAGCCCCCATCCGGCCGGCCTGTTCCGCGATCCGCCCCGCAACCGCGCCTGCTGCTCGGCTCCACCGAGGACATCCTTGGTGCCGTGCCCTATCTACTCGGCTTCCACCCCGCCGAGAGTCTGATCGTGATCGGCCTGGAGGGAGAGCCCCCCAAGGGCCGGCTGCACCTCACGGTCCGGTGGGACCTGCCGCTGGCGGCCCCGGGCCTCGGCCAGATCATCCCGCTGTTCCGCAACGAGGGGATCACCCAGGTCGTCGTCATCGGCTACGGTCCCGGCCCGCTGGTGACCCCGGCCGTGGACGTGGCCATCGCGCTGTTCCGCCAGAGCGACCTCACACTCGTCGACGCGCTCCGGGTGGAGGACGGCCGTTACTGGTCCTACATCTGCTCGCGGACCGACTGCTGTCCCGGCGACGGCACTCCGTACGAGCAGGAAGCCAACGCGATCGCGGCCCAGGCCATCGTGCACGGACTGGTCGCCCTGCCGGACAGGGAAACCCTGGAGCGCTCGCTCGACCCCGTCGACGGACCCGCGCGGGCGGCCATGCGCGAGGTCACGGCCCGCGTCACGGAAGAGCTGCGCGGCAGACTCACCGGATGCGAGGACGACGAGGGATTCGCGGCGGAGTTCGTCGCGGACGGGATGGCCAGGGTTCGCGGGGCGATCGGCGCCTACGCCTCGGGCGGGCGACTGGATGACGAGCAGGTGGCCAGACTGGGGCTGGACCTGGCGGTGATCCGGATCAGAGACGAGGCGTGGACGCTGATCACGGATGACACCGACGACGCCCACCTCAGGCTGTGGCAGGACCTCACCCGGCGGTTGGAGCCCAGATTCGTTCCGCCGGCCGCCTCCCTGCTCGGCATGGCCGCCTGGCGTCAGGGCGACGCCGCGCTGGCGGGCATCGCCCTGACCCGGGCATGCGAGATCGCCCCTGATTACTCGATGGCGAATCTGCTCATGCACGCGCTGCGGCACCTGCTCCCGCCGCACGTTCTCAAGGAGAGGATGCCCAGCCCGGAGGAGCTGGACCAGGAGATGGGCAGCCCCACGATGGCCTGGCTCCTCCCCATGATCTCCTTATTGGAGGAAACGGCGATCATGGCGGAGTGACCGCTCAGCTCCCGGCGCGCTTCTGACGTTCGTTGTAAGCGCGCATCCGGGGCGGATAGCCGGTGAGTTGCACGTCGTAGACCGGAAGAGCCAGGTCGCGGGCCACCTTGCGGATCACCGCCGGTGAGCCGACCCGACGCCGGGTCCACTCGCCGTCATCCGCGACCGCCATCGCGGTGGTGTCCGTCGCGAATGTCTCCGGCTCAACATAGAACTCAACACCGCGACGTGACTTTGCAAAGGCGATAAGCGCCTCGATGTCAGCGTCGGTCGCGGGACGGTCGAACCTGGCGATCTTCGGCCCACGCAGACGCCTCAACCCATAACGATCGCGCCATCTCATACGTCCTTGTATACCTCTCGTACTCGCTCCGTGGCGGGAGCCAGGGATGACTCTCAGGGGCTTGTAGGGGTTTATCCGGATAGACCAAGGACAATGCCGTCGACGAACATTGAGATCAATAACGGCGACGAAAGGTTATCGGTCCCATGGCAGGCACAGCGACACCAGCGGCGAGCTCGTGGCACGGAAATGTGCCGAAACCGAATCCGCGCCCCGATCATGCCGAGCTCCGGGTGAGCAACCAGGATCGGGAGCAGGTGGTCGATCACGTCAAGGCCGCCTATGCGGAGGGACGACTCGACAGGTTCGAGTTCGATGACCGCCTGGAGCGGGCGATGACGGCCCGCGTCCACGGCGACCTCACGCCGATCATGGACGAGCTGTACGGCGCACATCCGGCGGGTCCCGGCTCATACCCTCCGGTCATGAGCCGGGTGGCGACCGGCCGTCATCTCGACGGGCGAGCGGACACGGGAGGGGAGCGTGTGGGCGCGGCGGCGGCGCACCTGCTACCGCTGACCGGTCTGCTGGCGATCGGCCCGCTGATCATGTTGCTCACCGCGGGCAGGACCTCGCCCTACGTCCGCAAGCACGCGGTGGAGGCACTCAACTTCCAGCTGACGATGCTCGGAGCCACCATCCTGCTGACGATCACGTTCGTGGGCGTGGTGCTGACGCCCCTGCTCTGGATCGGAGGCCTGGTGCTGTCGGTGGTCGGGGGCCTGGCGGCACTGGGCGAGGGCAACTTCCGTTACCCGTTCACGCTGCGTCTGGTGAAGTAGGCGAGACGCAGCTCGGGCACGTTGGGGGACCGTAGCGGGTGTTCGCACATTTCCATGTCCGTGCGGCAGACCGGACCGTTGAGCGCTCGCATGCCGCCCGGCGTGGCGGGCCGGAGCTCGAGTGCTCGCGCGTCTCCGCGCCCGATGTAGCAGGCCGGATCAGGGGCGGAGAACCTCGTACTTGACCCGCATCGATCCGGCGTCGATGTCGCCGATGGCTGAGAAGGCGGCCTCGGACAGATCAAGGCAGCGTCCGCCGACATACGGGCCGCGGTCGTTGATGCGGACCGTTACCGACTTACCGGTGCTGGGGTTGGTCACCCGGACCTTGCTGTTCAGCGGCAGGCTCTTGTGCGCCGCGGTCATCGCGTCAGGGTTGAAGCGCTCGCCGCTGGCCGTCATCTGCCCCTCCGAGTAGAAGGAGGCGCCGCAGGTCCCGGTCGAGAGCACGCGGGCCTTCGACGTGGAAGCGGTTTTGGTGACGGCTTTGAATTCAGTCTTGGGAGAGTCGGATCTGTCGTTCTTGGATGGGTTCTTCGTGTTGGGAGAGTCGAACCTGTCGCCCTTGGACGGGTGCTTCGTATTGAAAGAGCCGGGCCTGTCGTTCTTGGACGGGTTCTTCGTGTTGAAAGAGCCGGGCCTGTCGTTCTTGGACGGGTGCTTCGTATTGGGTGTGCTGGTGTCTGGGGTGGTGGGTCCGTCGGACGGTGTGGGGTCGTTCGGCGGTGTGGTGGGGTCGTCCGGCGTGGAGGGGTCGTCGGACGGCGTGGGGTCGCCTGG
>NZ_FZOD01000011.1:78251-214535 GCF_900188345.1 Streptosporangium subroseum
GTGGGGTCGTTCGGCGGTGTGGTGGGGTCGTCCGGCGTGGAGGGGTCGTCGGACGGCGTGGGGTCGCCTGGGGTGGCGGTGTCGGATGGCGAGGGATCGTTCGGCGGTGTGGTGGGGTCGTCCGGCGTGGAGGGGTCGTCGGACGGCGTGGGGTCGTCCGGGGTAGCGGTGTCGGACGGTGCGGGGTCGTCCGGCGTGGAGGGGTCATCAGACGGCGCGGGGTCGTCCGGCGTAGAGGATTCGTCCGGGGTGGCGGTGTCGTCCGGGGCGGCGGTGTCGTCCGGCGTGGCGCTCGCCTCGGCGGTGGCCTGTGGCGGCGCGGTCTCAGGAGCGTCGGACGGCTCGATCGTCTCGGTGGCGACCGTCGCATCTTCAGAGAGCCCGTCATCAGGGGCGGCGGAGGGGAGCGGGTCGCCGGTCTGCTGGGCGCCGATGAGGGCGGCGGACGCGGCCGTCTGAGAGAGGCTGTCTCCTCCGCTCGAGACTATTCCGACGGTAATCGAGGCCACGGTCAGTGCTGTGAAACCGGCGGCCAGGGCGATCACGTATCGCCTGGCCGGCATCGGCTTCTTCGGGGTGGACCGGTCGGGGGAGGGAGTGGCGTCGGAAGAGGGAGTGAAGATGTGTCGGCCCAAGGGAAACCACGATCCAAAATCGGGAGAAGGCATGGGAGGGCCGCGCGGGGCGGGGGAGAGCGGGGATCCGCGCCGACCGGTCCCATCGACGGAGCACAGGGGGTGCTGTCCGTCAGAATGTGGTTGACAATATGCGACAAACAGCTAGTAAAGGTATGTTTATATCGCAAAGGTGGGGCATGTTTTGGCAAAGAAACGGTAGGTCAGAGGGGGAGACGAGCGCTGTCTTCCAAGCGCCGGTCATGCAAGGGGCTGCTCGCCATGTCCCAAGGTGTTCGTCGAGGAGCGCGGGGATCCTCTCCGCGGTGCTGGTCAGAGCAGGGGTGCGCGAATCGTTTCCGAGGTGCGGGTCAGAGCAGGGGTGTGTGGATCGTCTCGGAGCTGCCGGTCAGAGCAGGAGCGCGCGCACCATCTCGACGGTGTCGGCCTCATCCGCGTTCTTGTCAGGGCGGTAGCGGATGACCCTGGCGAAACGCAGCGCCATGCCGCCGGGGTAGCGGCTGGACTGCTGGACTCCGTCGAAGGCGATCTCGACGACGAGCTCGGGGCGGACGGCGACCGTCCAGCCGTCGGTGGGGCCGTCCGCGAGCCCGAGGAAGCGCTCGGTCTGCCAGGCCAGCAATTCGTCGGTCAGCCCCTTGAAGGTCTTGCCCAGCATGACGAACCCGCCGGTCCCCGGATCACGGGCGCCCAGGTGCAGGTTGGAGAGTTTGCCCTCGCGGCGACCGTGACCCCACTCGGCGGCCAGGACGACCAGGTCGAGGGTGTGCCTGGGCTTCACCTTGATCCAGCCCGCTCCGCGGCGGCCGGCGGCGTAGGGGGTCTGCAGGGACTTGACCACCACGCCCTCGTGGCCACTCCTGATCGCGTCCTTGAAGAACGCCTCACCCTCCGCGACGTCGTCGGTGACCAGCCGCGGGGTCACCAGCTCCGCGGGCACGGCCCCGGCCAGGGCCGCGTGACGAACCTCACCGGGCAGGTCGAGCAGGTCGGCGCCGTCCACCCGTAGCGCGTCGAAGAAGAACACACTCAGCGGGACCTTGCCGCGCACGCCGGACACGTCGGTGCGGCTGGACACGCGGCCGGAGGTGATCTGGAAGGGCTCGGGGCGCCCGTCGGGGCGCAGCGCGATGACCTCCCCGTCGAGGACCAGGTCCCGGGAGGGCAGGGCGCCGACCGCCTCGACCAGCTCGGGCACCTGCGCGGTGATGTCGTCGAGGGTTCTGGTGAAGACGGACACCTCGTCGCCGGAGCGGTGGGCCTGGATCCGGACGCCGTCGAGCTTCCACTCGACCGCGACCGGCCCGCCGAGCTTGCTCAGCGCGGCGGGGATGGAGGTGGCGCTCTGCGCGAGCATCGGCGACACCGGACGGCCGACCTCCAGATGGAAGGCGTGCAGCGCCGCGATCCCGTCGCTCAGGGCGGCGGCGCCGACGGCGGGCAGCCAGCCGCGGAGGGTCAGCGCCCGCCGTACTTCGGCGGCCGGAAGCCCGGCGGCCTTCGCGATGGCCTCGATCATCACGCCGTCCAGCGCTCCCTGCCGCAGCTCGCCGCGGAGCAGCCGGGACAGGAACATCTGCTCCTGGCGGGTCAGGGCGCCGAACAGCTCGACGATCAGGGCCTTGCGGGCCGTCTGGGAGCCCGGCCCGGCCTGGGCCTTGATACGGCTCAGGAGGTCGTTGACCTGGCGCAGGGTGGCGGTCGCCGCCAGCCGGGGCTCGGGAGGGTCCTGCAGGCCGGCCCAGCCCACGCCGACGTTGCGCTGCGGCAACTCGCCGGAGAGATAGGCGATGGCGATCTCCGCCTCGTCCGGTTCGACCCGGCCGAGCAGCTCCGCGAGATGGACGATCTTCGCCAGCCGGGCGGAGCTGGCGGTCACGGCCGCCGAGGTGCGCGCAAGGTCGATCAACAACACAAGGGCCAGCTTAGGAGCTACATGTGACATTTCGGAAAAGCGAACGCTCACTTCGGAGCGATTCACGTTTCTTACCGCTACCGGGGCGCCGTGAGGGCCGTGTTCCGCATGATCGGCGGGGCGCCGTGGAAGCCCGTGTTCCGTACGGTGAATGGGCCACGGGGCCGCCCTGCTCCGTACGGTGGACGGGCCACGGAGGAACTCAGGTGGGCCGCCCCGCTCCGTACGGTGGACGGGTCACGGGGAAGTCGAACGGGCCGCCCCGTAGGGGAGGGACGGCCCGTTCGACGGAACCTGTCGGGTCGTCAGCTCACGCCGAGCAGGTCGACGACGAAGATGAGGGTCTCGCCCGGCTTGATGGCGGCGCCCGCACCGCGGGAACCGTAGCCGAGGTGGGCGGGGATGGTGAGGCGGCGACGACCGCCGACCTTCATGCCCGCGACACCCTGGTCCCAGCCCGCGATGACCCTGCCGCCACCGAGCGGGAACTGGAAGGCGTCGCCGCGGTTCCAGGACGCGTCGAACTCCTCGCCGGTGGAGAAGGCCACACCGACGTAGTGCACGCTGACCTGGTGACCCGGCTTGGCCTCCGGTCCGTCTCCTTCGACGATGTCGACGATCTGCAGATCCTTGGGAGGGTCGCCCTCCGGGAAGTCGATCTCCGGCTTCTCCAGTGCCACGTGGTTCTCCTTGGTTGGATGCGCGCCGGCCGCTTTCCGACCGGCCGAATGACTCTACGTGGTCCCGGGGCAGTGTGAGAGACAACGGGACGAGGCGGCCCTCACGTCGTACGCTCGAAAAGACCACTCGGGGAGACCGACTGGAGGCGCTATGCGCAAGCCGTACACCCCGGAGGACATCCTTCTCACGGGGAAGGTCGCCGTCGTCACAGGGGCCGCGAGGGGGCTGGGGCGGGCGATCGCGGAGACCCTGCGGGAGTTCGGCGCCGAGCTGGCGCTGTGTGACAGGGACGCGATCGACGGGTTCGACACGCTCACCCTGACCGTCGACGTGCGGGATCCGGCGGCACTGGAGGTGTTCGCCCAGGCGGTGCGGGAGCGGTTCGGACGGGTTGACCTGCTGGTCAACAATGTCGGCGGGACGTTCCACGCGGCATTCGCCGAGACCTCGCCCAGGGGTGAGGAAACGCTGATAGCGGAGAACTTCACTCAGGTCACCGCCATGATCCGGCGATTTCTGCCGCTGATGTCCCCGGGCGCGTCGATCGTCAACCTGACCTCCAGCGAGGCGCACCAGGCGGCACCCGGGTTCGCGGTCTACGCGGCGATGAAGGCGGCGGTGGAGAGCCTGACCCGTTCACTCGCGCTGGAGCTGGCCCCGCGCGGGATCCGGGTGAACGCCATCGCGCCCGACGCGCTGCCCACGGGTGGCGAGGAGGGCGTCCGGGTGCGCGTACTGGAGGACCAGCTGCCCTTCGAGCCGGTACGGCTGCCACCGCTCGGTTACCTCGGCGATCCCGCCGAGGCCGGGGCCGCCGCGGTGTTCCTGGCGAGTGAGATGGCTGGATTCATCACCGGGACCACCTTGCACGTGGACGGCGGCATCCACGCCGCAGGCGGCTGGCGGCGCGTGGAGCCCTGAGGAGAGACGTTGGGGAGCGCTCTCTGAAAGAGAGATTGACCGGGCGTGGGTGAGCTGTCAAGGCCCTTTATCCGGCCTGTGGAACCTGACCGAAACGCGACCTTAACGTGACTTTTCACCGTGGGAGCGCTCCATTAATTCCATTCTGGGGCTATTAATAGCCCTTTGAGCTGCGAAAACATTGTCTTTTTTGGGAGAGCGCTCTCCCGATAGGTCGCGGTGGATAACGGCGATCGTTATCTGGAAGGTCGTTGACACGTTACCCGGATGCCATCAATCTGCTCAGGGAGCGCTCTCTTCATGATCACTTATGAGGACCCTAGGAGGGTTCCATGCGCAAGTTACGCCACCGGTTCCTTGTCCCGATGGTCGCCGTTTCCGCCTTGGCCCTGGGTCTCACCGCCTGCGGCAGCGGCGGTGGCGCCCCGGCGAGCAGCGGAGCGGCCTCCCAGCCGGCGGAGAAGATCAAACTGACCGTCGGGCTGTTCAGCGACTTCCACTACGCGCCGCTGTACGAGGAGTTCAAGAAGACCCATCCCAACGTGGAGATCGTGGAGCGTCGCGCGCAGTTCAACGACCACCACACCAACCTCATCACGCAGCTGACCACCGGAGCGGGGGCCGCGGACGTGGTCGCCATCGAGGGCGGCTACATCGGCTCCTTCACGCCCGTGCCCGACAAGTTCTACAACCTCAAGGACTACGGCCTGGGCAAGCGTGAGAGCGAGTACCTCCCCTGGAAGTGGAAGCTGGGCGTCTCCAACGACGGCACCTCGCTCATCGGGATCGGCACCGACGTCGGCGGCCTGGCCATGTGCTACCGCCCCGACCTGTTCAAGAAGGCCGGCCTGCCCGCCGACCGCGACGAGGTGTCGGCGCTCTGGCCGACGTGGGACGCCTACATCGAGACGGGCAAGAAGTTCGTCGCGGCCAAGGTGGAGGGAGCCAAGTTCACCGACGGCGCCGGTGAGCACTTCCGCGCCATGGTCGAGCAGGCCCCGGTCGGTTTCTACGACGCCCAGTACAACATCGTCGCCGGCACCAACCCCGAGGTGCGCAAGGCCTACGACATGGGCATAAAGATGATCGACAGCGGTCTGTCGGCCAACCTCCTGGCCTTCTCCCCGCCGTGGAACACCGGAATCGCCAAGGGCACCTTCGCCACCATGGTCTGCCCGGCCTGGAAGACCGGCACGATCAAGGACCAGAAGCCCGGCGAGGGCACCTGGGACATCGCCGCGGTGCCCGGCGGCGGCGGCAACCAGGGCGGCACCCACCTGGCGCTGCCCAAGCAGGGCAAGCACCCCAAGGAGGCCGCGGAGCTGATCGACCTGCTGACCAACAAGGAGAGCCAGATCAAGCTCTTCACGGAGGCCAGCGCACTGCCGTCGCTGCCCGAGCTGTACGACGACCCGGCGGTGAAGGACTACGTCAACCCGTACTTCGGCAACGCGCCGATCGGCAAGATCTTCACCGACGCCGCCAAGGCGCTCCAGCCGCAGCCCGCGGGCCCCAAGGCCGGTGACGTCCTGCAGGCGTTCAACAACGGCCTCCAGCGGGTCGACCAGGGCAAGCAGAACGCCGAGGAAGCCTGGGCGCAGGTGCTCAAGGACGTCAGCAGGATCAAGTAGTCGCCCTCCGGCCGGCCGGTCTCGCACCGGCCGGCCACCTGCTTCCCCTCGCCCTTCGCCCGAAGAATCCTGCCCGACGAATCGCCGAAAGGAGCTGCCATGGCCACCCGCGCACCGGATCGCATGGCGGCGGTCCCCCCGAAAAGGCCGGTGCGACCTCGCCGTCGCCTCCACCGCCACCTGGCGTACCAGCTCGACGTCAAGGGCTCGCCGTACGCCTATGTGGCCCCGTTCTTCCTGCTCTTCTCCGCGTTCGGGCTGTTTCCCCTGGCCTACACCGCCTGGGTGAGCCTGCACGAATGGACACTGCTGTCGGACGAGCAGACCTTCATCGGCCTGGACAACTTCAGGACGCTGCTCGCCGACGACTACTTCTGGAACGCCACCTTCAACACCCTGTCCATCGGGGTGCTGTCCACCGCTCCGCAGCTGCTGCTGGCCATCTGGCTGGCCCATCTGCTCAACCGGCCGCTGCGGGCGCAGACCTTCTTCCGCATCACGCTGCTGCTGCCCAACGTGACCAGTGTGGTCGCGGTGGTGGTCATCTTCAGCCAGCTGTTCGGCCGGGACTTCGGCATGATCAACTGGGTGCTGTCGCTGTTCGGCGTCGAGGGCGTCGCCTGGAACGAGGGGGTGCTGACCTCCCACGCGGCCATCTCCACCATGATCATGTGGCGGTGGACGGGCTACAACGCCCTGATCTTCCTGGCGGCCATGCAGGCCGTACCGCGTGAGCTGTACGAGGCGGCCACCATCGACGGCGCGAACGGGCTGACCCAGCTTCGCAAGATCACCATCCCGATGATCAAGCCCACGATCATCTTCGTCGTCATCACCTCGACGATCGGCGCCATGCAGGTCCTCGCCGAGCCGCTGTTGTTCGGCTCCTACAGCATCACCGGCGGGGCCGACCGGCAGTATCAGACGCTCTCGCTGTTCATCTACGAGAACTTCACCAAGCTCGACTTCGGTTTCGCCTCGGCCATCTCCTGGATGATGTTCCTCTTCATCGTCCTGGTCGCTGGCGTCAACTACCTGTTCACCCGTCGCGGGAAGGGAGGGCTGACGTGAGCGTCCGCACCGCCGTCTCCTCGGCCCGGCGCTCCGGCGCCGCTCGCAGGCTCACCTACCTCACACTGACCGCGGTGGCGTTCTTCTCGCTGCTGCCGCTCTACTACAGCGTCGTGGTGGCCTCCCGCGACAACGCGGCCCTGGCGGACATCCCGCCGCCGCTGGTGCCCGGCGGAAACTTCTTCGCCAACGTCGCCCGCGTCTTCGACACCGTCCCCTTCGCCCTGGCGATGTTCAACTCCGTCCTGGTCTCCGGCTCCGTCGCGATCGCGGTGATGTTCTTCTCCACGCTGGCCGGGTTCGCCTTCGCCAAGCTGCGCTTCCGCGGACGCAACGCCCTGCTCCTGCTCACCGTGGCGACCATGATGGTGCCGACCCAGCTCGGCATCATCCCGCTCTACATGCTGATGGTGAAGCTGGAGTGGACCGGCACCATGTACGCGCTGATCGTGCCCGCGCTCGTCAACGCGTTCGGCGTGTTCTTCATGACCCAGTACCTCTCCCGGGCGCTGCCGACCGAACTGCTGGAGGCCGGCCGGGTCGACGGCTGCACCACCTGGGGCCTGTTCTGGCACGTCGTGCTTCCGGCCGCCCGCCCGGCGGCGGCCGTACTCGGCATGCTCACCTTCATGTCGGTCTGGAACGACTACTTCTGGCCGCTGGTCGTCCTGACCCCGGAGGATCCGACGGTGCAGGTCGCCCTGTCCACACTGGCCAGCGGATACGTCAACGACTACGTGCTCGGCCTGGCGGGCACCACGCTCGGCACCCTGCCGCTGGTCCTGGTGTTCGCTCTTCTCGGCAAGCAGATCATCGGAGGAATCATGCAAGGAGCTGTGAAGGGATGACCGTCGTCAGCACACGGGGGGCCACCCTTACAGAGGGGCGTGCGGACTTCCCTGCCGATTTCGTCTGGGGCGCGGCCACCGCGTCCTACCAGATCGAGGGCGCGGCCAAGGAGGACGGCCGGGGGCTCTCGATCTGGGACACCTTCTCCGGCACGCCGGGCAAGGTCGCCGGGGGAGACACCGGTGACGTGGCCTGCGACCACTACTTCCGCTATGCCGACGACGTCCGGCTGATGAGCGACCTGGGCCTGGCGGCCTACCGCTTCTCCGTCGCCTGGCCCAGGATCCAGGCCGACGGAACCGGTCTCGTCAACTCGCGCGGCCTGGACTTCTACAGCCGCCTGGTCGACAAGCTGCTGGAAGCGGGGATAACGCCCTACGTCACCCTCTACCACTGGGACCTGCCCCAGGCCCTGGAGGACGCCGGCGGCTGGCCCGAGCGCGACACCGCCTACCGCTTCGCCGACTACGCGCGGGCCGTGCACGCGCGGCTGGGGGACCGCGTCCAGCACTGGACCACGCTCAACGAACCGTGGGTGGCCGCCTTTCTCGGCTACGGAAACGGGGTGCACGCACCGGGCAGGCGAGAGCCGGCGGCGGCTTTCCGGGCGGCCCACCACCTGTTGCTGGGGCACGGGCTGGCGGCGCGGGCGTTGCGCGAGGCGGGGGCCGAGGAGATCGGACTGGCCCTCAACCTCTCACCGGTGATCACTCCTGCCCAGGTGGGCGACCCCGCGGCCGTCGCGTCGCTCGAGGACGCGGAGGCGGTCGGCCGGATCGACACCCTGCTCACCCGGCAGTTCCTCGACCCCGCGCTGCGCGGGGAGTATCCCGCCGAACTGCTCGCGATGATCGAGCGCAACGGCGGCCTGGCCCACATCCGGGACGGGGACCTGGAGATCATCAATCAGCCGATCGAGGTGATCGGCATCAACTACTACAACCCGTGCGTGGTCGAGTCGGGGCCCGGCCAGGCCGCCGACGAGGCATGGCCCGGCAGCGAGGACGTCCGGTTCTGCTCGGTCGACGATGTGCCGGCCACCGCGATGGGCTGGCCGATCGTGCCGAACGGGCTCTCCCGCCTGCTGGTACGGCTGGCCGACGACTACCCGGAGGCAGGCCTGGTCATCACCGAGAACGGCGCGGCCTTCGAGGACGTCGTGGAGGACGGCCGCGTCCACGACGTCGGCAGGACCGGCTACCTGGACCATCACCTGCGCGCGGTGCACGCCGCGATCGCCGACGGTGCGGACGTCCGGGGATATCTGGTCTGGTCCTTGCTGGATAATTTCGAGTGGGCCTACGGCTACGGGCGTAGGTTCGGGATCGTTCACGTCGACTTCGACACCCAGCGGCGCCTGTTCAAGGACAGCGCGCTGTGGTATCGCGAGGTCATCAAGCAGAACGGACTGCGGGGGAACTAGATGAGACGACCTACCTTGGAGGCGGTCGCGGCCCGTGCCGGGGTCTCCCGCTCGACCGTCTCCAGGGTGGTGAACGGCCAGACCACGGTCACCTCCGACATCCGTGACCTGGTCATGCGCGCCGTGAACGAGCTGGGCTACGTCCCCAACGGCGCCGCCAGAAACCTGGCCACCCAGCGCACCAACTCCGTCGCGCTGGTCGTCTCCGAGTCCCCGCACCGGGTGTTCTCCGACGACCCGATGTTCTCCACGGTCATCCGTTCCGCCAGCATCGAGCTGGAGGCCGTCAACAAGCAGGTCGTGCTGTTGCTGGCCGGGTCGCCGGAGAGCCACGCCCGGGTGGAGAACTACGTCGCGGGAGGGCACGTGGACGGCGTCATGCTGGTGTCGAGCCACGGCGCCGACCCGCTGCCCGTCGCACTGACCCGGCTGCGTGTCCCGGTCATCTCGTACGGCAGGCCCGCGGTGCCGGTCGCCATGCCGTACGTCGACACCGACCACGTGAACGGCGCCGCCACGGCCGTGCGCCACCTGCTGGAACGAGGCAGGCGGCGGATCGCCACGATCGCCGGGCCGCTGGACATGATCGGCGGTCAGGACCGCCTGACCGGCTACCGCGAGGTGCTGCGCGACTCCGACCGCCGCTCGATCATCGCGGTCGGCGACTTCACCCGCGAGTCCGGCGCGGTCGCGATGCGGCAGCTGCTCGCCGACGACCCCGACATCGACGCGGTGTTCGCCGCCAACGACCTGATGGCGATCGGCGCCATGCACGCGCTCCGTCAGGCCGGCCGCCGGATCCCGGACGACGTCGCCATCGTCGGCTACGACGACATAGAGTCCGCCCGCTACACCGACCCGCCGCTGACGACCATCCACAACCCGCACGCGGAGCAGGCCGCGGCCATGGTCCGCCTGCTGCTCGGACTGCTCGATGGCGAACCGGTCGAACCGGTGATCATGCCCACCGAGCTCGTGGTCAGAACCTCTTCGTAGGCTCCCGCCCCACCGGTGTGGTCGGGACCTCCTCGTGGGTTCCCGCTCATCGGCATGGACGGGACCTCTTGGCGGGTTTCCGTACCACCGGCATGGACGGGACCTCTTGGCGGGTTTCCGTACCACCGGTGTGGTCGGGACCTCTTGGTGGGTTCCCGCCCATGCCGACGTGGTCAGGGTTTCTTCGGAGGTTCTCGTTCTCGCGCCGGCGTGATCAGGGCTTCTTGGTGGACTCCCGTACCACCAGCTCCGTGGGGAGCACCAGCTGTGCCTTCTCCTCCAGATCCAGCACCATGCGCGCGAGCCGGCGGCCCATTTCGACGGTCGACTGCCTGACCGTGGTCAGGGGCGGTTCGGCGTAGGCCGCGGCCGGGATGTCGTCGAAACCGACGACGGCGACGTCGTCGGGCACCCGGCGGCCCGCACCCCGCAGGGTCCGCAGCGCTCCCAGCGCCATCAGGTCGTTCGCCACGAACACCGCGTCGATCTCGGGGTCGTCGGCCAGCAGCTGCCGCATCGCGATCACCCCGGACTCGCGGGTGAAGTCGCCGACCGCGATGATCGAGCGGCGGTCGGAGTCACGCAGGGTGTCGCGGTAGCCGTTGAGCCGGTCGATCCCGGCGATCATGTCCTGCGGTCCGGCGATGGTCGCGATCCGGCGGCGTCCCTGCTCCACCAGATGCGCGACGGCGCGCTCGGCGCCCCCCGAGTTGTCCATGTCCACGTACGGGAGGCTGTTGGGCGCGCCCGGCCGGCCGCTGCAGACCACCGGGACGCCGCGCCGGGTCAGGATCGCCGGCAGCGGATCGGTTCCGTGCATCGACGCGATGATCACGCCGTCCACGTGCCCGTTGGTGGCGTAGCGCTCGACCCGCTGGTAGCCGCCTTCCAGACCGGTGAGCATCAGCACGAGCTGCTTGTCGGCCTTCTCGATCTCCATGCTGACTCCCCGGATGATCCCGGCGAAGGTCGGGTCGTCGGAGAAGACGCGGGTCGCGGGCTCGGGGAAGACCAGGGCGATCGAGTCGGCCCGCTGGGTGACCAGGCTCCGCGCCGCCTGGTTGGGGACGTAGCCCAGCTCCTCCACGGCGCGGTTCACCGCCTCGCGGATCTGCGGTGCCACGCGGGTGGAGCCGTTGATCACGCGAGAGGCGGTCGCCCGGGAAACTCCTGCCCGGGCGGCCACTTTCTCCAGAGTCGGACGGGCCCTCACAGCCCGTTCCGGCGGACGACCTCGCGATACCACAGGGCGCTGTCCTTGGGTGTGCGGCGCTGGGTGTTGTAGTCGACATGTACGACACCGAAACGTTTGCGATACCCTTCGGCCCACTCGAAGTTGTCCAGCAACGACCAGACCAGATAACCGCGCAGATCGACGCCCGCCTCGATGGCGGCGTGCGCGGCGCGCAGGTGCCCGTCCAGGTAGGACAGGCGGCCGACGTCGTGCACCTGGCCGTCCTCCACGACGTCGTCGAAGGCCGCACCGTTCTCGGTGATGATCAGTGGGGTGCCCGGATAGTCGTGCGACAGCCTTACCAGCAGATCGGTCAGCCCGAACGGCTGCACCGGCCAGCCCATCGCGGTCTTCGGCGCGTCGGCGCCGGGGAAGGCGACTCCCTCGCTGCCCGGGTAGACCGGGTTGGCGGGCTCGCCGGCGCGGCCGGTCACGGTCTGCGGGTTGTAGTAGTTCACGCCCAGCAGATCGATCGGCTGGCTGATGATCTCCAGGTCGCCGTCCTTGACGAAGGACCAGTCGGTGAAGCGGCCGGCCCGTTCCACCACGTCGGCGGGATACTCGCCGCGGAGCACCGGGTCCAGGAAGATCCGGTTCTGCAGGCCGTCCACGATGGACGCCGCCTCGGCGTCGTCGCTGAGGACGGGGGCGAGGTTGAGCGTGATGCCGATCTGGCTCGCGCCCGCGGCGCGCAGCGCCTGGACGGCGAGTCCGTGGCCGAGCAGCAGGTGGTGGGCGGCGGCGAAGCTCACCTCGGGTTCGGTACGGCCCGGCGCGTGGATGCCCGAGGCGTAGCCGAGGAAGGCCGAGCACCAGGGCTCGTTCAGCGTGGTCCAGGTTTCGACGCGGTCGCCCAGACGGGAATACATGATCGCGGCATACTCGGCGAACCGCTCGGCGGTCTCCCGGTTGGTCCAGCCGCCCCGGTCCTCCAGGGTCTGCGGCAGGTCCCAGTGGTAGAGCGTCACGATCGGGGTGATGCCGCCGCCCTGGAGCTCGTCCACCAGGCGGTCGTAGAAGTCCAGGCCGCGAGGGTTGGCCGGGCCCGCGCCGTCCGGCTGGATGCGAGGCCAGGAGATGGAGAAACGATAGGCGTGCAGGCCCAGGTCGCCCATGATGCGGACGTCTTCGGGATAGCGGTGGTAGTGGTCGCAGGCGACGTCGCCGGTGTGGCCGGCGTGCACCTTGCCGGGGGTCCGGGAGAAGGTGTCCCAGATTGAGGGTCCCCTGCCGTCATCCCGGGCCGCGCCCTCGATCTGGTAGGCCGCGGTGGCGGCGCCCCAGACGAAGCCCTCGGGAAACCTCAGTACGCCGGAGTCCTGAAGATTGTAGGACTTTTGGGCGGACATGGTCATGTCCTCACCGCCCCATTCTGTTTCGCAGTCATGTGAGAGCGCTCTCTGGAGCATCACGTTAGCGTAAGGAGCGTGTCAAGAAAAATGGGCCCGTAACCGTAATATCACAGTTATTGACATCGCGTTGTGTGCAGACAATTCTTCCAGAGAGCGCTCTCACACTCCCCGGCAACGTATATGGAGGAAGGTTCATGTCACTCCTCTCACGGCCTCATCGCGTCGCTCTGGCAGCGGGCACCATCGGACTCGCTCTGGTCGCCAGTGCCTGCGCCTCCACGGATGCCAAGCCATCGGCGGGTGGCGGCAGCGCCAGCGCGGCCCCCGAATGCGCCGCCTTCACCCAATACGGCAACCACGCGGGCAAGACCGTCAGCATTTACTCCCCCATCCGCGATGCCGAGGCCGACCTTTTCCAGGAAGCCTGGAAGCCATTTGCCACGTGCACCGGAATGAAGATCACCTACGAGGGCACCGGCGAGTTCGAGGCTCAGATCCAGGTGCGTGCCGACGGCGGCAACCCGCCGGACATCGCGTTCTTCCCGCAGCCCGGTCTGCTGGAGCGCTTCGCCAAGGCCGGGAAGCTCAAGCCGGCCTCGGCCGAGGTGAAGAAGCTGGCCGAGGAGGGCTGGTCGGCTGACTGGGCCAAGTACTCCACCGTCGACGGCGTCTTCTACGGCGCCCCGCTGGGCGCCAGCGTGAAGTCCTTCGTCTGGTACTCGCCGGGCATGTTCAAGGAGAAGGGCTGGGCCGTCCCCAAGACCTGGGACGAGCTCATGACGCTCACCAACACGATCGCCGGCACCGGCATCAAGCCGTGGTGCGTAGGCCTGGAGTCCGGTGACGCGACCGGCTGGCCGGCCACCGACTGGATCGAGGACATCCTGCTCCGGGAGATCGGTCCCGAGGGCTACGACGACTGGGTGACCCACAAGATCCCGTTCAACGACCCCAAGATCGTCTCGGCCGTGGACAAGGTCGGCGCGATCCTCAAGAACGAGAAGTTCGTCAACGGCGGTTACGGCCCGGTGAAGTCGATCGTCAGCACCGCCTTCCAGGAGGGCGGCGTCCCGATCACCGAGGGCAAGTGCGCCCTGCACCGCCAGGCGTCCTTCTACGCCAACTTCTGGCCCGAGGGCACCAAGGTCGGTGAGGACGGCGACGTGTTCGCGTTCTACCTGCCGGGCAACGACCCCTCCAAGAAGCCGGTCCTCGGCGCCGGTGAGTTCGTGGCGGCCTTCACCGACCGTCCCGAGGTCCAGGCCGTTCAGGCCTACCTCGCCGGCGCGGAGTTCCCCACCACCCGCATGAAGCTGGCGACCTACGTCACCGCGCGCAAGGGCGTCGACCCGGCCAACGCCCAGAACCCGATCGACAAGCTCTCCATGGAGATGCTCCAGGACCCGAGCACGGTCTTCCGGTTCGACGGCTCCGACCTGATGCCGGCCGCGGTCGGCGCCGGCACCTTCTGGAAGGGCATGACCGACTGGATCAACGGCAAGGACACCAAGACGGTCCTCGATTACATCGAAGCTTCCTGGCCTAAGTCCTGATATATAGCGATGTGTCCGGTGCCGGGTGACCGGCACCGGACACATCGTCCGTCTTGGCCCGTTCCCTCCGGGAGATCCCTCCGATGGACTTCGACTTCGCCGCCGAACAACCCAAACTCGTCCAACTGCTGATCGGCGTCGCCGCCTTCCTCGTGGTGGTCGCGGTGGTCCTGATACTGGTCGACCGCGCCCCGATGCGGCGGCGGGCCTGGATTCACGCGACGATCCTGCTCCTGCCCGCGCTCCTGCTTCTCGGCATCGGCCTGGTGATTCCCGCCATCCGAACGACCCTGCTGTCGTTCATGAGCGGCGACAGCAGGCAGTGGGTGGGTCTGGACAACTACGCCTGGATGTTCACCCAGCCCGAGGCCGTGACCGTCCTGCGCAACACGCTCGTCTGGGTCCTGCTCGTCCCGCTGCTGGTGACCTCGGTCGGGCTGGTCTACGCGGTCCTGGTGGACCGTACGCGCTTCGAGTCGATCGCCAAGTCGCTGGTCTTCCTGCCGATGGCGATCTCCTTTGTCGGCGCGGGCATCATCTGGCGCTTCGTCTACGCCTACCGCTCCGGAGACCAGGATCAGATCGGCCTGCTCAACCAGCTCGTGGTCGCCGTGGGCGGGGAGCCCCAGCAGTGGCTCCAGGATCCTCCGTTCAACACGCTGTTCCTGATCGTGGTGATGGTCTGGATCCAGGCCGGTTTCGCCACCGTCGTGCTCTCCGCGGCGATCAAGGGGATCCCCGCCGAGATCGTCGAGGCCGCCAAGCTGGACGGGGCGAGCCCGCTGCAGATGTTCTTCCGGGTGACGCTGCCCTCCATCCGCACCGCCGTGGTCGTGGTGCTGGTCACCCAGTCGATCGGCACGCTGAAGCTGTTCGACATCGTCCGGACCATGACCGGCGGCCAGTTCGACACCAGCGTCATCGCCAACGAGATGTACAACCAGGCGTTCCGGTACGGCGAGACCGGCAAGGGAGCGGCGCTGGCGGTCTTCCTGTTCGTCCTCGTGCTGCCCATCGTCGTCTACCAGATCCGCCAGCGCCGGGAGGCCGCCCGATGAGTGAGCGAACCGGCAGGCACAGTGCTACGGGAACGTGGCCGACGAAGGAGGCAGCGTGACCACGTTGGCCCAGACCACGGCGCGGGCGAAGACCACGACGGCGCCGCAGCGTGTCCGGTGGCGTCTGAGCGGCAGGATCGCCAGCGCCGTCGCGATCGTCATCGCGGTCCTGTGGACCACCCCGACCTTCGGCCTGCTGCTGTCCTCGCTGCGTCCCGAGGACCAGATCAAGACCACCGGCTGGTGGACGTTCTTCGCCGATCCGCAGCTCACGCTGGAGAACTACCGGGAGGTGCTGTTCGGCACCTCCTCGTCCTCCGGTCAGATGATGAGCTTCCTGATCAACTCGGTCGTCATCACGGTCCCCTCGGTGCTCTTCCCGCTGGCCCTGGCCGCCTTCGCCGCCTACGCGCTGGCCTGGCTGCCGTTCCGTGGACGCGAGTGGATCTACATCGGCGTCTTCGCACTCCAGATCGTGCCACTGCAGATGTCGCTCGTCCCGCTGCTGTCCTTCTTCTCCCAGGGCGTGGAGATTTTCGGCCTCCAGCTGTCACCCGCCTGGAACCTGGAGGGGCCGGCCCGCTTCATCCAGGTCTGGTTCGCACACACCTGCTTCGCCCTGCCGCTGGGCATCTTCCTGCTGCACAACTTCATGTCCGAGCTTCCCGGCGAGCTCATGGAGGCGGCCAGGGTGGACGGCGCCAGCCACGGAGTGATCCTGCGCAAGATCGTCCTTCCGCTGGTCCTCCCCGCGCTGGCCACCTTCGCGATCTTCCAGTTCCTCTGGGTCTGGAACGACCTGCTGGTGGGCCTGATCTTCGCCGGCGGCACCCCCGACAGCGCTCCCATGACGGTACGGCTGGCGCAGATGGCCGGCACCCGCGGCAACGAGTGGCAGCGCCTGACCGCGGGCGCGTTCGTCTCGGTGATCATCCCGCTGACCGTCTTCCTGTCGATGCAGCGTTACTTCGTCCGAGGCCTGCTGGCGGGCAGCGTCAAGGGCTGAGCTCGGCGAGCCCGTGAAGGATCCGCCGCCCCCTCACGGTCAGGGGCTGTCGGACGTGGCCGGCTGTGCGGGAACGGCCTGCTCCGGCGTGATCGTCTGCGTCGGGGCGGGGCGTTCCGGTGTGATCCCCCGCTCGGGGGCGGGGAGGTCCGGAGCGGTTGGCTGCGAAGGGAAGGGGTGGTCTGGAGCGGTCGGCTGCGCGGCCGCGGGATCGTACGTTCCGGCGGACCGCGGGACCTCGACGACCACGGTGTCGGCGGGACCCGGGGTCCCGTCCAGGATGGCGCGGGCATGGTCGAGGTGCGAGGCCGCGACCAGCACGTCGTAGCGGCCGGCGACGATCGCGCTGCGCGAGGCGAAGTCGCGCTTGCCACCGGTGAACAGGTGGTTGATGAACCCGAACGCGGCGCCCATCACGGCGCCCCAGAGCGCCGCCCACAGCACGAGTACGACGAACGACAGCGTGGTCGAGGTGAACAGCCCGAGGAACATCCCCGCCACGGCGCCGAAGATCACGCCGCTGCCCGCTCCGGCGAGCGCGGACCGTCCGTTGGTCATCCTGCCGGTGACGGTCTCCTCGAGCTTCAGGTCGCTACCGACGATCGCCACGTTCTCGACGGGGAACCCCGCGTCCGAGAGGGTGTCCACGGTCCGCTGCGCGGCCAGATAGTTGTCGTAGCCGGACAGGACCCTACGGTCGACGACGACCTGCGCGTCCAGATTCGTGGGCATGTTTGCCATGTCCATGTGCCTCTCCAGGGTGGGTGATGGTCCGACTTGCGGACTACCCCCCGGAGGGGTGTCGATGCGCGGTCCCACCGTGGATCTGGCGTCGCGCGAAAATCTTGAAAGACAGTAAGAACAAAAGTGGACATTACGCGACAAATGGGATTGTCCACTGTTAAGGTTCTTACGAAATGGTGCCTGCGATGGATGTATAAGGGACATCAGGGGCCGGGCCCGCGAAGGAAGCTTGAATGATCGCATTCATCGTGGTGATCGAGGCAGTACTCGCGCTCATGGGGCTGATCGCCCTGTGCCGTCTCACCCGTTACCGGGCGAGACCGCTGTCCCCGGACGACCCTCGCGACCGCAGACGCGTGATGGAGCCCCCTTCCTGCGGGTGAGTGGGGACGACGGCGCCGGGCGCCGCCGCCCCCGAGGTCACCAGCTCTGGTGGAGCGGCAGACCCTCGGTGTAGCCGGACGAGCTCTGGATGCCGACCACCGCGCGCTCGTGGAACTCCTCCAGGTCGGAGGCGCCCGCGTAGGTGCAGGAGGAGCGCAGGCCGGCCACGATGGCGTCGATCTGGTCCTCGACGCTGGGCATGGCCGGGTCGAGATACATCCTGGAGGTGGAGATGCCCTCCTCGAACAGCGCCTTGCGGGCCCGGTCGAAGGGGGAGTCGTCAGCCGTGCGCAGCTTCACGGCGCGGGCCGAGGCCATGCCGAAGTTCTCCTTGTACTTGCGGCCGTCTGCGGCGGTGCGCGTGTCGCCGGGAGACTCGTAGGTGCCGGCGAACCAGGAGCCGATCATCACGTTGGCCGCGCCCGCGGCCAGGGCCAGGGCCACGTCGCGAGGATGGCGGACGCCGCCGTCGGCCCAGACGTGACGGCCGAGGCGGCGGGCCTCGGCGGAGCACTCCAGCACGGCGGAGAACTGCGGGCGGCCCACGCCGGTCATCATCCGGGTGGTGCACATGGCGCCGGGTCCGACGCCGACCTTGAGGATGTCCGCCCCGGCCTCGACGAGGTCGCGCACGCCGGCGGCGGTGACGACGTTGCCCGCCGCGATCGGCACGCCGGGATTGAGCGCGCGGACCGCCTTCAGGGCACTGATCATCTTCTCCTGGTGGCCGTGGGCGGTGTCCACGACCAGGCAGTCCACCCCGGCCTCGAGCACTTCCTCGGCCTTGGCCGCCACGTCGCCGTTGACGCCGACGGCGGCGGCGATGCGCAGCCTCCCGGAGGTGTCGAGCGCGGGCCTGTACAGCGTGGCCCGCAGCGCGCCGGTCCGGGTCAGGATGCCGACCAGGCGTCCGTCGTCGTCGACGACCGGGGCGAGCCGGTGCCGGCCCCCGTGAAGCCGGTCGAAGGCCTCGCGCGGGTCGAGCCCCGCAGGCAGGCTGAGCAGGTGGTCGGACATGACCTGGGAGAGCTGCGTGTACATGTCCACGCCGGAGCAGTCGCTCTCGGTGACCACGCCGATCGGGCGGTTGTCCCAGTCGACGATGACGACCGCGCCGTGGGAGCGCTTGGGCAGCAGGTTGAGCGCCTCACCGACGGTGTCGTGCGGGGTGAGCGTGAGTGGCGTGTCGTGGACCAGGTCGCGTTTCTTGACCCAGTCGACGACGTTCGCGACGACGTCGATCGGGATGTCCTGGGGGATCACGGCGATCCCGCCCCGCCGGGCGACGGTCTCGGCCATACGGCGTCCCGCGACCGCGGTCATGTTGGCGACGACGATGGGGATGGTGGTGCCGGTCCCGTCGTGGGTCGACAGGTCGACGGCGAGCCGCGAGTCGATCGAGGACAGCGAGGGGACCATGAACACGTCGCTGTAGGTCAGGTCGTAAGCCGGCGCCATCTCATTAAGAAACTTCACGTTCGCCCATCTTAACGGGTGAATAACCAAAACCGGATGTTCCTCGTCTGCGCTGCCCCGAAGGGGATCGACCTGGCCAGGGCGGGGACTAGGATCCGGTTTGCGTGAATTTAACGGTGTGGCCATGAGGAGTAGCTGTGATCGTTGTTGATCGGCCTGAAATGCTCGTCGTGGGCCATGCCGTACGGACCTCCAACGCCGACGAGATGGAGCAGGGCCGGGGACGGCTCGGCACGCTGTGGGCGCGGGCGGGTTCTCCGGGAGCCTTCGCGCACGTGCCCGGCCGAGTGGACGAGAACCTCTACGCCGTGCTGACCGACTACGAGAACGACCACCACGGTTCCTACACCCAGATCGTCGGGGTGGCCGTGCGCAGTGCCGCCGCGCTGCCCGAGGGCATGGTCGCGGTCCGGGTGTCCGGGGTGCCGTCGATGAAGCTGGAGGCCCGGGGGCAGATGCCGGACGCATTGCTCGACGCGTGGCAGCAGGTGTGGAAGCACACCGAGTCCGGAGGCACCCCGCCGCGTGCCTTCACCACCGACGTGGAGATCCATCACCGGGACGGCGTGGACCTCTACGTGGCGGTGTTCCCCTCGATGGGATGATCGGCGCTCCGGGGAGCTGATCGGGGCGATGCGCTGATCGTGATGGCGCGCTGCCCCGGACGGCATGCCGATCGGGATCAGTCCTCGTCGTCCGGCAGCGGGTCGGGCAACCGCCAGGCCGCCAGCAGCGACGGCAGGATCAGATGCGTCGCGATCATGGCGAACACGAGTACGGTGATCGCCGCCGAGGGGATCTGGACGACGAGCTCGCCCTTGGGCACCGCGAGCGAGAGCGACACACCGAGTGCGATGAGGACCCACATAGTTCCTCGACGGGCGTCGGCCTGGATCTTCTGGCGTTCACGGGACTGGCGTTCGTCAAGGTAGCGCTCGGCGAGGCCGACCGTGCCGCGGGTGGCCCCGATGAGCGCGCTGTAGAACACGACGTAGATCACCGATGCGATCCCCGCCAGGGCGAAGGTGATCCACATGGCGGTGACGCTCGGCGCGAGATAGAAACACACGATCGCGCTGGCCCAGATCATTCCGGCGGATGCGGCGCCCACGCCGGCGAGGATTCGACGGCTCCTACGGGTGGCGTACCAGGTGGGCGGAGGCCAGCTGCGATAGCGGTTTTCCAGCTGCTTGGGGGTTAGCTCGCTCACTGTTTCGCCTCACTGTCCAATCACGGGAACGGCTTCGAAGGGAAAACGACTTTCGCCGGCGTCTCGACGTACTCGGCGATGCGCGGGGGACGGGTTCGGACCACGCATCGCTGCGGGTCCTTCACCACCGGCGTGGAGGTCCGCCCCCGGGGGGATCTCCACGCCGGGATCCTGTTCTCGCCGCCCCGATCATTCGTCGTCCGGCGGCGGGTCGGGCAGCCGCCAGGCCGAGACGATCAGCGGCAGCACGAAGTGGGTCAGCGCCAGCGCGATCGACAGTTGGACGACCGTCGTCGTCGGCACGGAGGAGCCGGGACCGCCGCGGGCCAGGCCCGCCGCCAGTGCCACGGCGACGAGCGCGACGAGGATGCCCAGCATGATCCGGTGAGCGAGGGCGATGGCGCGCAGGCGCTCACCCACCTGACGCTCGTCGAGCCGGCGCTCCGCCAACTCGTTGACACCGCGAGTGGCGATGTTGAGCAGCGTGACGGCCGGCATGTAGATCACGAACATGACCGCGAGCAGGATGAGGCTGATACGGGCGGCGTCGTCGCTCGGGCCGATGCTCCAGGACACGGCGGCGTCGACCCACATGAGCCCCACCGCGAACGTGCCGGCCGCGGCGAGCATCCGCCGGCGGCCCCGGGTGGCGTACCAGCCGGGCAGGAGATCGTGCTCCATGGCCTTGGCCTGTGCCTGCTGCCAGCGCTCCGACAGGTTGCCCGTCACTTCGCCTCACTTCCCAGCCGTGGGAACGACCTCAACGAGAAAACGACTTCCACCGGTACTTCGAAGTACTCGGCGATGCGCAGGGCGAGATACAGGCTCGGGCTGTACTCGCCGCGCTCCAGGTAACCGATCGTCTGGTAGTGGACGCCCAGGGCGGCTGCCAGATCCTTGCGCGACACTCCGCGCTCGGCTCTCAGCATCGGGATCCGGTTGAATACGTCTTCCGCGGCCATGTCTGTAGTCTCCCAGCGCTCATGAGCCCTGGGCGGCGAGTCGGCGCTCGGCCGCGCCGTACTTCGTCCACGGCCCGCGAACATCTACCGCAGTACTCATGTTTATTAATGTAGTACATCTACTACATTATCTACAACCCCCATGACAAAGGGCGGTGTACCTGTGCCAGGTACACCGCCCTTGAGCTGCGAGAATCAGGCCGTGAGCACTCCCCGGACCATGAGGTCCAGGCCAGGCCCGGGCATCTTCCAGGCCCAGAGGGCCGGGGCGCGTGAGCGCTCTCGGACCGGGGATGGCGCGGGGATCAGGTCATGCGAGCACTCCCGCGGCGCGGAGCCTGGCGGCGGTCTCGTCGGACAGGCCCCAGGAGGACAGGTCCGCCAGCCGGGTGGCGGGTGAGAGATCCTGCTCGGGCGCGCCGAGCAGACGCGGTGAGGGGGCAGGCTGCCGTACGCCGCCGACCTCGACGAACGCGCCGCGGGCCTTGTTGTGCGGATGGTCGGCGGCCTCGTCCATCTCCAGCACGGGGGAGACGCACGCGTCCGTGCCGTCGAACACCGCCTCCCACTCGGCCCGGGTCCTGGACCTGAAGGCCTCGGCCAGCCGCTCGCGCAGTGCGGGCCACTGGGCGCTGTCGCCACGGTCGGGCAGGTCCGTGAGGCCCATGAGCGAGACCATCTCCGCCCAGAACTGCGGCTCCAGCGCGCCGACCGCCAGGAACTTGCCGTCGGAGGTCTCGTAGGTGTCGTACATCGGCGCGCCGGTGTCGAGCAGGTTCGTGCCGCGCGGGCCCCAGGCGCCGGTCTGGACGCCGTGGTAGAACATCGCGAACAGCGTCGAGGCCCCGTCCACCATGGCCGCGTCGATCACCCTGCCCTCGCCGGTCCGCTCCCGCTCCAGCAGCGCCAGCAGCACGCCGTACGCCAGCATGAGGCCGCCGCCGGCGAAGTCGCCCAGGATGTTGATCGGCGGGGTCGGCCTCTCGCCCTCGCGGCCCAGCATCGACAGGATGCCGGAGATCGCGATGTAGTCGATGTCGTGCCCGGCGGTGGGCGCCAGCGGGCCGTCCTGGCCCCAGCCGGTCATCCGCCCGTAGATCAGGCGGGGGTTGACCGCGTGCAGGTCGGCGGGGCCGATGCCGAGCCGCTCCGCGACCCCGGGCCGGAAGACCTCGATGATCACGTCGGCGCTTCTGACCAGTTCCTTGAGTGCGGCCACCCCATCGGGAGACTTCAGGTCGAGGCCGACCGTCCGTTTGCCCCGGTCCATCACGTCGGCGCGGGGTCTGTCCCCGGCCGCGGCGACGGTTTTGACACGCTCCACCCGCAACACCTCGGCGCCGTGGTCGGCGAGCATCATTCCGGCGAACGGCCCGGGGGCCAGGCCGGCGAGTTCGAGCACGCGAACTCCGGCCAGCGGGCCTTTTCTGGTCACGCGCTCCATCGACATCTCCTCGAGTGCGACTCCGACTCCGGTTCGGTACGGCGTACGCAGGCGGTCGCCTGGCGATCCGCGGTCCCTCCCCCACGGCCAAGTAGAACAACATTCGGCTTTCCCTGGCAAGACATCTGTCTTGAGGCCACGTGACGCTCAGGTGGTATGGGAAACTTGCGCCCTCTCTGAACGAGGTCTAGGGGTAATTGAGATGACATATCCGCACAGTGAACGGGTGGTCGCTGGGCGCTATCGATTGCTGCGAGAGCTTGGCCGAGGCGGCATGGGGGTGGTGTGGGAGGGATACGACACCCTCCTCAACCGCTCGGTCGCGGTCAAGGAGGTCCTGCTCCCGCCGCATCTCTCCCCGGCCGAGCACCAGCTTCAGCTGACTCGCACCTCGCGTGAGGCCAGGACCGCGGCCCGGCTCAATCACCGGGGCATCGTGGCGATCTACGACGTGGCGGAGCAGGACGACCGCCCGTGGATCATCATGGAGCTGGTCAGGGCCCGCGGGCTGGACGAGGTCGGGCAGCTGCCCGTACAGCAGGTCGCCGACATCGGCCGTCAGGTGCTGTCGGCCCTGCGGGCGGCGCACGAGGCGGGCATCCTGCACCGGGACGTCAAGCCCAGCAACATCCTTCTCGACGCCGAGGGCCGCGCCGTGCTCTCCGACTTCGGCATCGCCACCATCGAGGGTGACAGCTCCCTCACGCAGACCGGCATGGTGACGGGCTCGCCGAGCTTCCTGCCGCCGGAACGCGCGATGGGCGTCGAGGCGGGTCCCTGGTCCGACCTGTGGGCACTCGGCGCCACCCTTTACGCGGCCCTGGTGGGCCACGGTCCCTTCGAGCGCCGCGACGCCATCTCCACCCTCGGCGCCCTGCTCACCGAGGAGCCCGACTTCGGCCCGGTGCCTCCGGCGATGCGGGAGGTGCTCTCGGGCATGCTCCAGCGGGATCCCGCCCACCGGCTGACCGTCGATCAGGCCGACATGCTGCTGGCGCAGGCGAGCGGTGACCCGTCGGCGCCGGCTCGCCGTACCGGTGACTGGGAGAGACGGAGCGTCGGGAGCACCGGCGCCACCAGGGTTAACAGGGCTGACAGGACCACCGGCACGACGGCGAGCCCCGCCACCTCGGGGCACGGTCGCCGGCGGCCCCGGAGCCGGAGCCGGATCCCGCTGATCGTGGCGGCCGTGGTGGTCCTGGCGGTGGGAGGCGGGGCGGTGGCCATGGCGGTGTCGTCGCCGGAGTCGCAGCCCGTCGCGCAGACCGAACCGGCCACGGCCCCGTCCACCGCCGAGCCCGAGAAGACGAAGACGAAGAAGCCCAGTCCTTCTCCCACCCCCAAGCCCTCGAAGACCGTGGTCGCCGAATCCGGGCCGCAGCTGAAGGTGTGGCAGGCCAAGGCGCCGGAGAACTGGTCCATCCAGTATCCGGCCGACTGGACCGGCGACTGGGCTCCCACGGGCTACACCCAGTGGCTGCGTCCCGACGGAGCCGCGCACATGTCGGTGGAGGTGCTCGACGGCTCGCTCGACACCATGGAGTCGCTTCAGGCGGGGGTCAGGGACAACGTGGCGCGGTGGAGCGACATCCTGTCCGAGGACACGGCGCAGATCCCCCTGGCCTACGGCTCCGGGCTCCAGTGGGAGTTCACCTGGACGATGAAGGACAGCGGCGGGGCGCCGTGGGCCACCGCCGGGGTGACATATCACGAGAAGCAAAGGTTCATCGCGGTCGGCGATAAGATCATGGTGCTCAGCTGGACCACCCATGCCTCGGCGTGGACCGGACAGCAGGGCCTGATGAACCGCGTGTTCAACAGTTTCCACCCCCGCGGAGGCGAGTGACGTGTCCCTGGAAGCCGGCCCTGCCTGGAAGGTGGTCGCCCTACCCCCGCTTCCCGAGGAGGGGCTGAGAAGACTGCTCGGCCCGCTGGGCGAGCGGATCAGCCTGTCGGTGCCGGCCGCTCGCGATCGCGCTGCCCTGCTCGACGCCCTGGGTGAGGCCGAGATCGTGGTCGGCGACTGGACCGCCGAGCTCTCGCTGGACGCCGAGGCCGTCCACGCGGCTCCGCGCCTGGCGTTCGTGCAGCAGCCCTCGGTGGGCGTGGACGGCCACGACCTCGGCGCGCTGGCCGACGCGGGCGTGCCGCTGTCCAACGCGGGCGGTGTGAGCGCGATCGGGGTGGCGGAGTGGTGTCTCGCCGCCGCGCTCGCGTTGTCGAGACGGCTGCTCGACGCCGACGCCGCGGTCCGGGCGGGCCGCTGGCCGCAGCTGGACCTCGGGCCCAGAGAGCTGTACGGCTCGCGCGTGGGCGTCGTCGGGTTCGGCCCGATCGGGGAGACCTGCGCGCGGATGTTCGGCGGCTACGGGTGCGAGGTCTCCTACTGGAGCCGCACCCCACGCGAGGTGCCCTACGCCTACCGCGAACTCGACGAGCTGATCGCCGGCTCCGACGTGCTCGTCGTGGTGATCGCGCTGTCGGAGGAGACGAGGGGGCTGGTCGATCCGTCCCGGATGCCCGCGGGATCGTTGCTCGTCAACGCGGCGCGTGGGGCGGTGGTGAACTCGGCGGCGCTGCTGTCCGCCCTGAACTCCGGGCACCTGGGCGGTGCCGCGCTGGACGTGTTCGACAGCGAGCCGCTGCCGCCGGACGATCCGCTGCGCGACAGCCCCCGGCTGCTGCTCTCGCCACACGTGGCCGGAGTGACCCCGCAGTCCACCGGACGCATGATCCGCCTCGTGCTGGACAACCTGGAGGCCGCCGTGAACGGCCGCCCGGTGACGAACGTCGTCAACGGAGTGGATACGGTGGTCAGGCGCCACTCCCGAGTGACACGTCCGTAGAGTTTTCCCTTGTTTAACGCGCCCCGCCTGGTTCCGGAGAGATCCGAGTTATACCGTGCTAGGGGCGATCTTTCGATGAAGGTCATGGGGGTGATTACTGTGCAACAGATGACACAGATGTCGGCACACCGGCGGGCGGTGGACCAGATCAGAGAGTCCTACGCCGCCCTCCCCGCCGACGCGGTGCCTCGGCTGGCCAAGGCCACCACGAACCTGTTCCGGTTCAGGGAGGGTGCGAAGGCGGCGAAGCTGTCGGCCCGGGACCTGGACCAGGTCATTGAGGTCGACCCGATCACCATGACCGCCGAGGTCCAGGGCATGACGACCTACGAGCATCTGGTGGACGCCACGCTGGCGCACGGGCTCATGCCGTACGTCGTGCCGCAGCTGAAGACCATCACGCTGGGCGGTGCGGTGACGGGGCTGGGCATCGAGTCCAGCAGCTTCAGGGACGGCCTGCCGCACGAGTCGGTGGAGGAGTTGGAGATCCTCACCGGCGACGGCCGGATCGTCGTGGCCCGTGACGACAACGAGCACCGCGACCTGTTCCGCGCCTTTCCCAACTCCTACGGCACGCTGGGCTACGCGCTGCGGATCCGGATCAAGCTCAGGGCCGTGCAGCCGTACGTCCGGCTGAGCCACATCCCCTTCACCGACGCCGACAAGTGCATGATCGCCATGAAGGAGATCTGCGAGAGCGGCGAGCACGAGGGGGAGCGGGTCGACTTCGTGGACGGCACGTTCTTCGGCCCCGGCGAGCTCTACATCACCGTCGGGCGCTTCGCCGAGCGTGCCCCGTACCTGTCGGACTACACCGGCATGCGCATCTACTACCGGTCGATCCAGACCAGGGCTCGCGACTGGCTGACCGTCCGCGACTACCTGTGGCGCTGGGACACCGACTGGTTCTGGTGCTCGCGCGCCTTCGGCGTGCAGGGGGCGCTCGTGCGCTCGCTGATGCCGCGCAAGTGGATGCGCTCCGACGTCTATCGCAAGCTCGTCGGGCTCGACCACAAATACGGCGTGATCGCCCGAGTGGACCGCTGGCGTGGCCAGCCTCTGCAGGAGTCGGTCATCCAGGACATCGAGGTGCCCGTCGAGCGGGGCGCCGAGTTCCTGGAGTTCTTCCACGACAAGGTCGGCATGGCGCCGGTCTGGATGTGCCCGCTGAAGTCCAACGGCGAGTGGCCTCTCTACCCGCTGGAGCAGGGGCGGCTGTACGTGAACTTCGGTTTCTGGGGGATGGTCCCATTGCCCCGAGGCCAGTTCGACGGCTACTACAACCGCCTCATCGAGCACCAGGTGCACGAGCTGGACGGGCACAAGTCTCTATACTCCACTTCGTTCTATCCCCGGGACGAATTCTGGAAGTTTTATAACGGTAAGGCCTATTGGCCGGTCAAGCGGGCATACGACGGGGGTGGCCGGTTGCTCGACCTCTACGACAAGTGTGTACGGGGGCGCTAGGGAGGTTGTTTCTGTGATGCTCGCAGAAATCTTTGAGAAGGTCATGGGCCCTGAGGCGGACGTCCGCTTCATCGCCTACGACGGAAGCAAGGCTGGACCGGTCAGCTCGGACATCAGTATCGAGGTGAAGAGCCCCGTCGCCGTAGCCTACCTGGCACAGGCGCCGGGCGAGCTGGGACTTGCCAGGGCCTACGTGTCCGGGCACATCGACATCCACGGAGACGTCTACGCCCTGCTCTCCCGGATGTGGTCGCTCACCATGAACGACCTGCCGATGAGCCAGAAAGCGGCGGCGGTGCGCGCTCTCGGCGTACGGCCGCTGCTGAAGCGGGTGCCGCCGCCTCCGCAGGAGATGCGGCGCAGCATGCTGGCCAAGATGGGCAGCAGGCACGCCAAGCAGCGCGACGCCGAGGCCATCCACCATCACTACGACGTGTCCAACAAGTTCTACTCGTGGGTGCTGGGCCCCTCCATGGCCTACACCTGTGCGGTCTTCCCCAGCGAGCAGTCCACGCTGGAGGAGGCGCAGTACGCCAAGTTCGACCTGGTCGCCCGCAAGCTGGACCTGAAGCCCGGCATGCGGCTGCTGGACGTCGGCTGCGGCTGGGGCGGCATGGTCATCCACGCGGCCCGTGAGTACGGGGTGAAGGCCCTGGGCGTCACCCTCTCGCGCCAGCAGGCCGAGTGGGCCCAGAAGGCCATCGCCGAGGCGGGACTCGGCGAGCTTGCCGAGGTCCGCTACACGGACTACCGGGACGTCAAGGAGACCGACTTCGACGCCGTCAGCTCGATCGGACTGACCGAGCACATCGGCAAGGAGCAGCTGCCGTTCTACTTCAAGTTCCTCTACGACAAGCTCGTCCCGGGCGGGCGGCTGCTCAACCACTGCATCACCCGGCCGACGGGCACCGAGAAGACCATCAACACCAAGGGGTTCATCAACCGCTACGTCTTCCCCGACGGGGAGCTGGAGTCGGTGGGTTACCTCGTCCGTCAGATGGAGGATCTCGGTTTTGAGATCCGCCATGAGGAGAACCTGCGCGAGCACTACGCCGAGACCCTCCGTTACTGGTGCGCCAACCTCGACGAGCACTGGGACGAGGCGGTTGAGGAGGTCGGCGAAGGCAGGGCCAGGGTCTGGCGCCTCTACATGGCCGGCTGCGTGGTCGGCTTCGAACGTAACAAGATCCAGCTCCACCAGCTTCTCGGGGTGAAACTCGACTCCGAAGGCAAGGCTCACATGCCCCTCCGCCCCTCGCTCGACTGGCCCTGAAGCACAGTGCCCTGAAACATGGCGTTTTAACGTATTTCGTTCTGACGTGCAGGGCGCTGACTTACAGGACAGCGGGTAAGGCGGAATGCGGGCGAGCTCGTCCCGGATCGCGTACGGCCCCTTCCCACGAAGACTTCGTGGGAAGGGGCCGTACGCACCCGTGACCTGACGATCCATTCGGAGAACCCGAAGAACGCTGCCTTCTTCATCGCCCGCGCCGGGTGATAGGAATGCCTTCGGCGGGGTAGTCCCCAGCCTGTGAACGGGGAAAAGCAAGGCAGTTCCGCCCGGTACGGCGAGGTCGGCGGGGAGTTCGTCGCCGCGGTGAAGTCGGGGCGGCTGGAGCTTCCGTTGCCCGGTGCGGGCCGGACCATGCAGCGGTGGGAGGCGTTCGCCTCGCTGGCCCAGCGTGACCTGTCGCTGGCGCGACTGTGCGAGGGCCACGCCGACGCCGTCGCGATCCTCGCCGAGCTTGACGGCCCGGGCCCCTCACCGGACAGCCGGTGGGGCGTGTGGGCGGCACAGCCTCCGGGCCCGTCCCTCACGGCGACCTTCGAGGGAGGCGGATGGCGGCTGCGCGGGACCAAACAGTACTGCTCGGGAGCGCGGGTGTGCACCCATGCCCTGGTGACCGCCGAGGCACCGGACGGCCCCCGCCTCTTCGCCGTCGCGGTCGAGGCCCTGGAACCGGTGGCCGACAGCTGGGGGGCGACGGGAATGGCCGCCAGCGACACCCTGGACGTCTTCTTCGACGCGGTTCGCGCCGAACCGGTAGGACCGGTGGGCGGATACGTGGAACGACCCGGCTTCCACCACGGCGGTGCGGGCGTCGCCGCGTGCTGGTACGGAGGAGCCAGGGGAGTGGCCGAGACGTTGCTGGTCGCCGCAGGTGAGCGGGACGTCGGCCCGCACGCCCTGGCCCATCTGGGCGCGACCGACGTGGCGTTGCGGACCGCCAGGGCCGCCCTGAAGGAGGCGGCCGACGAGATCGACGCCGATCCCCACGATCTCAAGGACGCGGGAAGGCTGCGTTCGCTGCGTCTCAAGGCACTGGTGGAGGCCGTGTCCACCGACGTCATGGGCCGGGTGGGCAGGGCGCTGGGAGCCGGGCCCCTCGCCCGCGACAGGGCACATGGGCGCAGGGTCGCCGACCTGACGGTCTATCTGCGCCAGCATCACGCCGAACGGGACCTGGCCGCGCTGGGCGCGCTCATCGCCGAGCAGGGGACGGTCTGGTGAACGCGGAACAGGCCGGCCGGCCGGCCCTCAACCCCATCGACGCCCCGGGGACCCCGGAGGCCGAGTGGCGCGCGTGGCCGGGGCTCGGCGCCCTTCCCGCGCTCGCGTACGGCGGCTGGCAGAGCGTGGTGGTGATCGCCGCTCACCCCGATGACGAGGTGCTGGGAGTGGGCGGGCTGCTGTCGCTGCTGGCGGCCGCGGACGTACGGCTCCGACTGATCGCCGTCACCGACGGAGAGGCCTCCCACCCGGGCATCGCCGATGTGCCGGCGCTGGCGGCGCGACGGGTGAAGGAGAGCGAGTCCGCACTGGAGGCGCTCGGCGCCCACGCCGTCGAGATCGTGCGGCTGGGGATGCCCGACACGGGACTGGCGGCCCACGAGGGCGAGCTCACCGAGGCGTTGAAGGAGGCGGCCGCCGGGTTTCAGGTGTGCCTGGCCCCGTGGGAGGCGGACGTGCACTCCGATCACGAGGCCGCGGGCCGGGCCGCGGTGGCGGCCGGGCTGCGGCCCTGCTTCTATCCGATCTGGACCTGGCACTGGGCCCGGCCCGGCGACGTGCGGCTGCCCTGGAGCCGGGCGCTGCGGATCCCCCTGCCACCGCCGGACCGGGCGCGCAAGCTGGCGGCCATCGGCTGCTTCGCCAGCCAGCTGGAGCCTCGCGACGGCCTGGAAGCCGTGCTCCCACCCGGCATCCTCGCCCACTTCACCCGTGACCACGAGGTGCTCTTCCGATGACGGCCGAGGCGTCGACCCTCGGGCCGGAGTACTTCGAGCACATGTACTCGGCCTCACCCGACCCGTGGGGGTTCACCTCCCGCTGGTACGAGGAACGCAAATACGCCATCAGCGCCGCGCTGCTGCCCTCCCGCCGCTACCGCGACGCCTTCGAGGTCGGCTGCTCCATCGGAGTGTTCACCGCGCTGCTCGCCCCGCGCTGTGATCGTCTGCTGGCCTGCGACCTGTCTCCCGTCGCGGTCGCGGCGGCCGCCGAGCGTACGGCCGGCTACCCGTGGACGCGGGTGGAACGGCGCACCATGCCCGGCGACTGGCCGCGACAGGAGAGCGGATTCGACCTCATCGTGCTGTCCGAGGTGCTCTACTACTTCGGCGGCGAGGACCTGGACCTGATGCTCGACCTCGCGACCGCCGCGCTGAGCCCCAGCGGCACCCTCCTCGCGGTGCACTGGAGACATCCCGTCGCCGAGTATCCGCGGAGCGGCGAAGAGGTGCACCACGCCCTCGCCGGCCGTACCGAGCTCACCCGCCTCGTCGACCACCGCGAACCGGACTTCCTCGCCGAGGTCTATCTCCGCGGTTCCACGGCTCCCTCGGTGGCCGAGACCGAAGGACTTGTGTGATCCAAGCCATCGGGGTCGTGGTACCCGCCCGCGACGAGGAGGACCTGCTGCCCTCATGCCTGGCAGCGGTGGACCTGGCCGCGCGCATGATCACCGGTATGGCGGTTCACCTGATCGTCGTCGCCGACACGTGCAACGATCACACGGCGTCCCTCGCCGCGCAGGCCGGAGCGACCGTCGTGGAGGGCACCATGGCCAATGTCGGGCAGGCACGGCGGGCGGGCGCGGAAGAACTCCTGCACCGGACCCGCGCCCTGGATCCCGCGACCGTCTGGCTGGCCACCACCGACGCCGACACCCTCGTCCCGCCCTGCTGGCTCAGCCGCCAGCTCAGGCACGCCCGCCACGGGTGGGAGGCCGTCGTCGGCACCGTGATGGTCACCGACTGGGCCGAGTACTCCCCGCGGTACCAGGCCGTCTACACCGAGCGGTACGCCGTCGGCGTGGAGACGGCCGATGCCGGGATGGCCGGTGAGGGGGCGGCCGGGGTGGGGGCGGACGGTGCCACCCGATGGCATCCGCACGTGCACGGCGCCAACCTCGGCGTCACCGCCGCCGCCTACCTGGCGGCCGGCGGGTTCAGCGCGCTGCGGACCGGTGAGGACCACGCTCTCGTCCGCGCCCTGGAATCGGCGGGGAGACGCGTTCTGCGCACCACCGACGTGGCCGTGGTGACCTCGGCGCGCCGCGCCGCACGAGCACCGGGCGGGTTCGGCCACTTCCTCACCTGGCTCGAACACGAGGTCATGCCCAGCACGGGCTGACGTGCCCAGCACGGGTGAAAGGTCCTCGAACGCGATGTCACGCCCAGGTACGGGCGGAGAAGGCGCCACGAGCACGGCGCCGTGCCGAGCACCGGCTGAAAGGGGACTCGAACACGACGCCATGTCCGCGCGGGCCGAGGGGCGACGGCCCCGGCCGCGGTGCGCTCAGCGGAGCTCGCGCTTGAGGATCTTGCCGGTGGCGGTCATCGGCAGCGCGTCACGGAACTCGACGATCCGCGGATACTTGTAGGCGGCCATGGTCTCCCTGGACCAGGCGACCAGCTCCTCCTCGGTGACGGTCGCTCCGGGGACGCGGATGACATAGGCCTTGACCTCCTCGCCGTGCGAGTCGTTCGGGACTCCGACCACCGCGACGAGGGAGACGTCGGGGTGGGTCATCAGGACCTCTTCGATCTCCCGCGGGTAGACGTTGAAGCCGCCCCGGATGATCATGTCTTTGGCCCGGTCGACGATCGAGTAGTAACCGTCCTCGTCGCGGGTGGCGATGTCGCCGGTGCGGAACCAGCCGTTGTTCATGACCTCGGCGGTGGCCTCGGGCCGGTTGTAGTAGCCCTTCATCACGTTGTGACCCCGGATCGCGATCTCGCCGGGACCCTCGCCCTCGATCGTCTTCCAGTCGCCGTCGACGAGCTTCATCTCCACGCCCCAGATCGGCGTGCCGATCGTGCCGGGCTTGGTGGGCCTGCCGAGCTGGTTGAAGCTGGCCACGGGTGAGGTCTCCGACAGGCCGTAGCCCTCGAGAATGCCGATGCCGAAGGTGGCCTCGAAGTCCCTGAGCACCTCGACGGGGGAGGAGGCGCCGCCCGCCGACGCGATCTTGAGCGAGGTGGGCACCTCGTCACCGTCGGCGTGGATCTTCGTCAGCATGGCCCAGTACATGGTCGGCACGCCCGCGAACAGCGTGACGTTCTCGCGGCGGATGAGCTCCAGGGCGGGGCCGGGCTCGAAGCGCGGCATGAGCACGACGGTGGCGTGACGCCGGAACCCGGCGTTCATGACGACCGTCTGGCCGAAGGAGTGGAACAGCGGCAGCACCGCGAGGTAGGCGTCGCCGCCCTCGGTGCGCGGGAACATCTCATCCGAGACCATGGCGTTGAGCAGCATGTTCTGGTGAGTGAGCTCGGCGCCCTTGGGCTGGCCCGTGGTGCCGCTGGTGTAGAGGATCACCGCGGTGTCGTCCGGCGAGGTCTGCACGGTCTCGAACGTGCCGGGCAGGCCTTCCAGCGCCGCCCACAGCGTCTCGCCGTACTCGGACTCCGTGGCGAACGCGGCGGCGGGCAGCACGAAGAAGTGCTCCGCCGACGAGGCGTTCTCGAAGCCCGCCCGCCCTCGCTCGCCCAGCGGCAGTTCCGGGGAGCCCTCGAAGCAGAACAGCGCCTTGGCGTCGGAGTCGTCGAGGTGGTAGGCGATCTCCCTCGACTGCAGCAGCACGTTGAGCGGTACGACCGTGGCCCCGGCCTTGAGGATCCCGTAGTAGACGAACGGGAAGTAGGGCAGATTGGGGCAGGCCAGCGCGACCTTGTCGCCCTTGCCGATGCCCCGGGAGACCAGCAGGTTGGCGACCTGGTTCGCGACGGTGTCGACCAGGGAGTACGGCAGCCGCAGGTCGCCGAAGACCAGTGCTGTGCGGTCGGGGAACTCCCGGGTGCTGTCCTCCAGCACGATCGACAGGTTGAGCATGGTGCGTCCTCCTCAGAGCAAGCCCTTGATTTCGCTCATATTTCCAGATCGGGATACCTACCGGTAGGTAACTGTCATTACAAATTGACGGGCAGGCAATGGAAGGGTAGATACGTAAGAGCCCGCTTACGGGGAGGCGAGCTGACCGTCTTGTGCGAGGAAAGGTCAGTGGGCATGGAGTACGACTATGTGATCGTAGGCGCCGGATCGGCGGGGTGCGTGCTGGCCAACCGGCTCTCCGCGGACCCGGGGGTGACGGTCGCGCTGATCGAGGCGGGCGGATCCGACGACAAGATCGAGGTCCGGATGCCCGCTGGGTTCGGCAAGCTCTTCAAGACCGACGTCGACTGGAACTTCACCACCGCCAAGCAGGCCGAGATGTTCGGCCGCGAGCTCTACTGGCCGCGAGGCCGGATGCTCGGCGGCTCCTCGTCGATGAACGCCCAGATGTGGGTGCGCGGGCACAGGGCCGACTACGAGGGCTGGGGCGTTCCCGGCTGGTCCTACGACGAGGTCCTCCCGTACTTCCAGAGGATCGAGCGCCGCGTCGGCTCCAACCACGGCGGTGTGTACGGCACGCGAGGCCCGATCCACATCGAGGAGCTGCGCACCCCCAACCCCGCCACCGCGGCCTTCCTCCAGGCGTGCGGGGAGCTGGGGCTCACCCGCCTGCCGGAGCTGAACGGCCCCTCCAACGAGGGCTACTCCCAGACCCCGGTCACCCAGAACAGGGGCCGCCGCTGGAGCTCCGCCGACGCCTATCTCCGGCCCGCGGCGAAGCGGCCCAACCTCACCGTGCTGACCTCCTCGCACGTGCACGGGATACTCGTCGCCGACGGGCGCGCGACCGGCGTGAAGTACGGCGACGGCACGGTGGTGCGGGCGCGCAGGGAGGTCATCCTGTCGGCCGGCGCGATCGGTTCCCCGCACCTGCTGATGCTGTCGGGCATCGGCGCGGCCGGCGAGCTGCGGGCGGGCGGCGTCGAGCCGGTCCACGAGCTTCCCCAGGTCGGCAAGAACCTCCAGGACCACCTGGCCTCGGGCATCTTCCTGCACTGTCCCCAGTCGATCACGCTCGCGGGCGCGGAGTCGGTCGGCAACCTGCTCCGCTTCCTGGTCGGCCGTAGGGGCATGCTCACCTCCAATGTCGGTGAGGCCGTGGCCTTCATCCGCACCTCCCCCGACGAGCCCGCTCCCGACATCGAGCTGATCTTCGCTCCCGGTCCCTTCATCAACCACGGGCTCACCCCGCCGCCGGGTCACGGCCTGACCATCGCCGTGATCCTGCTCCAGCCGGAGAGCCGCGGACGCGTCTCCCTGGACGGCGGGGAGGTCGTGATCGATCCGGGGTACCTGACGGCGGAGGCCGACCTCCGGCGGCTGGTCGCCGGGCTGAAGAAGGCCGGGGAGCTGTTCGAGACCGCGGCGCTCGGACCGCTCGCCGGACCGCCGATGGACCCGTACTGGGGTGCGCGGACCGACGAGGAGCTCGCCCGCTGGATCCGGGAGCGCAGCGAGACCCTCTACCACCCGGTCGGCACCTGCCGGATGGGGCAGGACGCCGACTCGGTGGTGGATCCCGACCTGAGGGTCCGGGGGATCGACGCCCTCCGGGTCGTCGACGCCTCCGTCATGCCGGTCATCAACCGCGGGCACACCCACGCGCCCACCGTCATGATCGCCGAAAAGGCCGCCGATCTGATCATGGATAACGGGTGACGGTGACGACCGGGCCGGCACGGTGGCGTCCGCCGTCCGTCGTCATGCCACCGAGCGCGCCCGGCGCCGTTCCCGTCCCCGTGGAGCGCGTGAGGGCCGCCGTGTCCGGAACAGGCGGGGGGCGGCGGGCTTCCTTTCGCCGGGCTCCAGGGTGGAACATGTTCTCGGCACCGGGCCCCTCCCAAGCCCAGGGGCCTCGAAAGGTCGGCGATCTCGTCCTGGAGCGGTTGAGGTGAAGATCATGTGGGGGGACTCGGTGAACGGGATGAGATTCCAACGGAGGCTGGTGTGACGGTTTCACTCGCGGACATCGATCTGTCGGACATCACCTTCTGGGAGCGGCCGATGGCCGAACGCGAGGAGGCCTTCGCGCTGCTGCGCGCGCAGCCGGCCCCGATCCTGTTCCCCGAGCCGCCGGTCGCCTATGCCGCCCCGGGGCCCGGCTTCTACGCCCTGGTGAGGCATGCCGACATCGTCGAGGCCAGCCGCCGCCCCGATGTCTTCTCCTCGGGCCGGGGCACGACCTCCATCCAGGACCTGGGGGCCGACTTCGGCGAGTACTTCGGCTCGATGATCAATATGGACGACCCGAGGCACGCCCGGCTCCGCCGTATCGTCTCCCGGGCGTTCACCCCCAAAATGATCAAACAGTTCGAGGCCGACGTGCAGGTTGAGGCCACCCGGATCGTGGACGACCTCATCGCCAAGGGGTCCGGATGCGACTTCGTGACGGAGGTGGCCGTCAAACTGCCCCTGAAGATCATCTGCGACATGATGGGCGTCGGCTCCGAGCACTACCAGATGGTCCTCGACGCGTCCAACATCATCCTGTCGGGCGGTGATCCCGAGTTCATCGCGGACATCAGCCGTGCGGCCGAGCTGCTCCTCGGCGCGGGACAGCGCCTGCAGGACCTCGTCGTCTCCCTGGCCGCCGAGGGCGGTGACAACCTCATCACCTCCCTGACCAGCGCCAACATCGACGGGGAGAAGCTCACCGCCCAGGAGCTCGGCTCGTTTTTCATCCTGCTGGTCGTGGCGGGCAACGAGACCACGCGCAACGCCATCTCGCACGGTCTGCACCTGTTCACCGAGAATCCCGGCCAGCGCGCCCTGCTGCTGGAGGATCTGGAGGGGCGCCTCCCTGGAGCGGTCGAGGAGATCGTCCGGCTGGCCTCACCCGTCGCCTGGATGCGCCGCAGTCTCACCCAGGACCACGAGATGAACGGCCACCTCTACCGCGAGGGCGACAAGGTCCTGCTCTACTACTGGGCCGCCAACCGTGACGAGGCCGTCTTCTCCGACCCCTACCGCTTCGACATCCAGCGTGTCGAAGGCCCGCACCTGGGCTTCGGCGGACCGGGCCCGCACTTCTGCCTCGGCGCCCATCTGGCCCGCCGTGAGATCACCGTGATGTTCCGGGAGCTGTTCACCCGGATCCCGGAGATCCGCTCCGTCGGTGAACCCGACCGTCTGCGTTCAAGTTTCATCAACGGCATCAAGCATCTCAACTGTGATTTCTAAAGCCATAGCCTCTTAAATCATGGCTTATGGTTCGATCCATTGACGTAAGTGGTTGCTTTCGCAAATGATTGGCGCCATGAGCGTGACGCCAGCCGAGCGGAAGCCGATCATCTCCGCCGCCGACTTCGACCTGTCGGACTACGACTTCTGGGCCAGGCCCATGCCGGAGCGGGAGCATGCCTTCCAGCTCCTGCGAGATCTGGAGCATCCCGCCTTCTACGAGGAGATGGAGCTCACCTACGCGCCGAAGGGTCCCGGATACTACGCGTTGGTCAAGCACGCGGACATCCTGGAGGCCAGCCGCAACCCCGAGGTGTTCTGCTCGGGAGAGGGCGGAGCCACCAACATCCCGGACATGCCGCCGGAGTTCACCGAGTACTTCGGCTCGATGATCAATATGGACGACCCGAGGCACGCCCGGCTCCGCCGTATCGTCTCCCGGGCGTTCACCCCAAAAATGATCAAGCAGTTCGAGGCCGACGTCGACACGGCGGCCGCCCGGATCGTGGACGACCTCATCGCCAAGGGGTCCGGGTGCGACTTCGTGACGGAGGTGGCCGCCAAGCTGCCCCTGAAGATCATTTGCGACATGATGGGGATCCCGGAGAAGGACTACGGCACGGTCTTCGACCGGTCCAACATGATCCTCGGAGGGTTCGACCCCGAATACGGCGGCGAGGACATGTCCACCGTCGCCGAGAAGCTGCTGACCGCGGGGATGGAGCTGCAGCAGCTCGTCCAGGACCTCGCCGCGCAGCGGGCCGAACACCCCACGAGCGACCTCATCTCATCGCTGGTCAACGCCAACATCGACGGGGAGCAGCTCACCGCCCAGGAGCTCGGCTCGTTTTTCATCCTGCTGGTCGTGGCGGGCAACGAGACCACGCGCAACGCCATCTCGTACGGCCTGCGTCTCCTCACCCAGAACCCCGACCAGCGCGCCCTGCTGCTGGAGGATCTGGAGGGGCGCCTCCCCGGGGCGGTCGAGGAGATCGTCCGCCTGGCCTCGCCGGTGAACTACATGCGCCGCAAGGTCACTCGCGACCACGAGATGAACGGCCAGCTCTACCGCAAGGGCCAGAAGGTCGTCCTGTACTACTGGGCCGCCAACCGGGACGCGCGCGTCTTCCCCGACCCGTTCCGCTTCGACATCACCCGCAGCCCCAATCCGCACGTCGGCTACGGCGGACCGGGCCCGCACTTCTGCCTCGGCGCCCATCTGGCCCGCCGTGAGATCACCGTGATGTTCCGGGAACTGCTTCGCCGCGTTCCGCAGATCGAGGGTGGCAGCCCGGAACGGCTCTACTCCAGCTTCATCAACGGGATCAAGCACATGAAATGCGAGTTCTGAGTCACCCGCGACCCGCCGGCACCCGGCTGGAAGGCCGAGTGCCGGAATCCCCGGTTCGCAAAACCGGGGAGGAGGTCAAGAGGTCGACGCCTTGATCGACTTGAAGACCGTGTTGATGTCGGGCAGCAGCTCCTTCTTGCTGTCCGGCACCGACATGTAGACGATCGCGGGCAGGTCGGCGCCGGTGTTCACGGCGGCCACGACCATGGTGGTCTTGGCCTCGCCAGAGGTGATCTCATAGGCGGCGAGCTGACCCGGCAGGCCGTTGACGGTCAGGGTCTGCTGGGCGGTCTTGCGAGCGGTGTTGTCCTCGGGGAAGAACTTCTTACGGCCGGCGGACGCGACCGCGTTGATCACGGGGGCGAGGTTCTCCGGTGAGGTGTACTTGCTCTTCAGCCGGGGCGAGAGCGGCCCCGACATCACCTGGGCGAACTGCGTCTTGCCCGTGGAGTCCGGGCCCGCGGGGAGATACTGGCGGGTGGAGAATCCGAAGACCGTGGGCACGGTCGGGCGCTGGTCCTGCCGCCAGGGAGTGCTGAGCTTGGCCAGGGTGATCCCGGCCCCCTGGTCGGTGAGGGTGCCGGCGACGGGCGAGGCCTCTCCGGGGAAGCGCGGCAGACGGCCCACCGGCTTGGGCTTGGCGGCGCTCTTGCCGGTGGCCGCGGGCTTGGCCGTCGAGGTTGTGGGCTCCTCCTCGGTGGAGGCCAGCGGTCCGGCGATGAACGCCCAGAGCAGCGCGAGGATCAGCGCGAGGACCACGGAGCCCGCGAGGGCGAAGACCCAGACGGGTCTGCCCTGCCCCTCGAGATCCTCTTCCTCGTCCATGGCCTGGTAGTTCTCACCGAAGACCGTGTTCCACAACTCCTGCTGACGCTCGGGCGGAGGGGTCTTCGGGCCGCTGATCTGGCCCGCGGTGACAAACGGCTTGTTCGGGTCGGACGGATCCCGGCTCAGGTGGTGGCCCGGCTGGCCCTGCTGCCCTGGCTGGCCCGGCTGTGTCGGCGGAGCCTGTGGGAGCTGCATCTGCACGGTCTGCTGGGTATGAGGGTTGTTGCCGGGAGGAACGTCGGGCCCCCGAGGCGGGAAGACGGGGACGTCCGACGCGGCCGACGACGCGGCCGCGGCGGTCGCGGCGGCCAGAGCCCACATGGCGGGATTGTCCGGCACGCCGTAGCTGCGCCGCGGTGCGGGGCCGGCGCCGTTACCGCCGTTGGTGCCATTGGTGCCGCCGTTGCTCCTGCCGTTGCCGAGAGGGGCGCCGTTGCCGGAGGGAGCACCGCCGAACGGAGCGACGGGGACCTCGGCCGGGGGGTTCGCCCAGGAGGCGGGGGCTTCGGCTGGAGGATTCGCCCAGGAAGGGGGGGAGAAGAGCGGATCCCGCGATGCGGGGGGACCCGCGTTCCACGCCGTGCTCTCCACCGGAGGAGCAGGGGGCCACGCGCCGTTCTCGGCCCCCTGGGCCGGCGGCCAGGAGCCGAGGTTCTCCCTCGGAGCCGCGGAGGTCTGCCAGGGCTCGGCCGGCGGTGAACCGGGAGCCTGCGGGCGGCCCTGGCCACCTCCCTGGGGGCCGGAGGCCTGCTGACGGGCGTCGTTGCCTCCCTGCGCCGGTGTGGCCGGCAGCCACACGTTCTCAAGGGAGGAGACCTGCCGGCCGTTGCCCGGGGAGGGCTGTTGCCGGCCGTCGTTGGGGGAGGGAGCGCCGGGGGCGGGCTGCTGCCATCCGCCGTTTCCCTGAGGACCGGAGGCCTGTTGCCAGCCGTCACTGCCTCCCGGCAGACGGCTCGGGTTACCCCCCTGAGGGCCGGAGGCCTGCTGCCAGCCGTTCCCGGGAGAAGGATTGCCGGGAGAGGTCTGCCAGGAAGCGTCGGTCTGGGGGCCGGAGGCCTGCTGCCACCCGTCGTTGCCTCCCTGCGGTGCGGCGGCCTGCTGCCAGCCGTCACCGCTTCCCTGAGAGCCGGCGGCCTGTTGCCAGCCGTCGCCGCCTCCCGGCAGGCGGCCTGGGTTGCCTCCCTGAGGGGCGCCGGCCTGCTGCCAGCCGTTACCGGGGGCAGAGGCACCGGAGGAGGCCTGTTGCCAGCCGTCGCCGTTTCCCTGGGGACCGGGGGTCTGCTGCCACCCGTCGTTGCCTCCCTGCGGTGCGGCGGCCTGCTGCCAGCCGTTGCCGGGAGAAGTGGTGCCGGGGGAGGTCTGCCAGGAGCCGTCGACTCGGGGCTCGTCCTGGGGGAGAGGAAGTCGGGGGCTGCTGGTGCCAAGGGGATCCTGCGCCCAGGTGGGCGGTGGCTCTTCTGCCTCCGGCCATGCCCGAGGCGGGTGGGACTGGCTGGACTGCTCCGAGGCCATGCTTTCCTTACCTCCCGCGCGGGTGCCCGAATTAAGGGTATTGGGCATGGTCTCACGTGAGACAGGGGAGTTCGCAGGGAAACTGGCGAACGCCCCCCTGAACTGGAGTCCGGTGGGGTCGGTTGGTGGATCCTGCATGGGCAGGCCGACCTCCGAAGGATCCGGGCCCTGCCCTGGCTCGACTGAATATGCCACGGTAAAGAGAGTAAGCGGGGGGACGTACGAGGTCACAACAGGTGTATCGCCATCTGGTCTCGTCTTGTCCAGATGTATGAACGTTCCTATTGTGTCGACCTGTCGGTCCGCCTGTCCCCCTTTCGCCATGATCGGTCTTGTTTCCCCAGGCCACGAATATGACGTGATGGACTGCGATAGGCTTGGGATATGCATGCCGCGACCCTGCTGCTTACCGGGCCGCATCGGCTTTCCTGGCTCTGAGTCCCCGCCGATGCGGCTGCCCTCCGCGTGAGCGGAGGGTTTTTCCATTGGGGCAGAACGGGCCTGATCATCTGCACAGACTTATACCGAGGGAAGATTGACGTGAGCGAGCAAGCCGACATGCAGAGTGACGCGCAGCACTACGACCCGCAGGCACTGCAGGTCAAGTGGCAGCAGCGATGGGAGGAACTCGACCCCTTCCGGGGCTCCGACGACCCCGCTGACACGCGTGAGCGACGCTACGTGCTCGACATGTTCCCCTATCCCTCGGGCGACCTGCACATGGGCCACGCCGAGGTGTTCGCCATCGGCGACGTCGTCTCGCGTTACTGGTTCCAGCGCGGTTACAACGTGCTGCACCCCATCGGCTGGGACTCCTTCGGCCTGCCCGCCGAGAACGCGGCGATCCGGCGTAACGCGCACCCCGCCGAGTGGACCTACGCCAACATCGAGACCCAGGCCCACTCCTTCAAGCGCTACGCGGTCTCCTTCGACTGGTCGCGCCGCCTGCACACCAGCGACGCCGAGTACTACAAGTGGACCCAGTGGCTGTTCATCCGCTTCTTCGAGCGGGGGCTGGCCTACCGCAAGGGCGGCCTGGTCAACTGGTGTCCCAACGACCAGACCGTGCTGGCGAACGAGCAGGTCGTCGGCGGCAGGTGCGAGCGCTGCGGCGCCGACGTCGTCCGCCGCGAGCTGACCCAGTGGTACTTCAAGATCACTGACTACGCCGACCGGCTGCTGGACGACATGGAGCAGCTGAAGGACGGCTGGCCGGAGCGCGTGCTGACCATGCAGCGCAACTGGATCGGCCGCTCCGAGGGCGCCGACGTCAACTTCGTGATCGAGGGCCGTGACGAGCCGGTCACCGTCTACACCACCCGTCCCGACACCCTGTACGGCGCGACCTTCTTCGTGGTCGCCCCGGACGCGCCGCTGGCGGCGGAGATCGTCACCGACGATCGGCGCGAGGCGTTCGAGGCCTACCGGGCCGAGGTGGCCAAGTTGTCCGACATCGACCGGCTGTCCACCGACAAGGAGAAGAGCGGCGTCTTCCTGGGCCGCTACGCGATCAACCCGGTCAACGGCGAGCGCATGCCGGTCTGGGCCGCCGACTACGTGCTGTCCGACTACGGCCACGGCGCGATCATGGCGGTTCCCGCGCACGACCAGCGCGACCTGGACTTCGCCCGCGCCTTCGGCCTGCCCGTCCGCGTGGTCGTGCACACCGGCCTGGCCGACCCCGGGGAGACCGGCGTCGCCACCTCCGGCGATGGCGCGATGGTCAACTCCGGCCCGCTGGACGGCCTGACCAAGGCCGACGCGATCCGGAGGATCACCGAGGTCCTGAGCGAGCGGGGCACCGGCCGGCCCACGGTCAACTTCCGGCTGCGCGACTGGCTGCTGTCCCGCCAGCGTTTCTGGGGCTGCCCGATTCCGATCATTCACTGCGGCGACTGCGGCGAGGTCCCCGTCCCCGACGACCAGCTGCCCGTCACCCTGCCCGACCTGCGCGGCGAGGCCCTGACCCCCAAGGGGGTCTCTCCGCTGGCCTCGGCCGAAGACTGGGTCAACGTCGACTGTCCCAAGTGCGGTGGCCCGGCCAAGCGCGACACCGACACGATGGACACCTTCGTCGACTCCTCCTGGTACTTCCTGCGTTACGTGGACCCCACCTACGAGGGCGGTCCTTTCGACGTGGAGAAGCTGCGCAAGTGGGGTCCGATCGACCAGTACGTCGGTGGCGTCGAGCACGCCGTGCTGCACCTGCTGTACTCGCGGTTCTTCACCAAGGTCCTGCACGACATGGGCATGGTCGACTTCGTCGAGCCCTTCACCCGCCTGCTGAACCAGGGGCAGGTGATCAACCGGGGCAAGGCGATGTCCAAGTCGCTGGGCAACGGCGTGGACCTGGGCGAGCAGATCGACTCCTACGGCGTGGACGCGGTCCGGCTGACCGTGGTGTTCGCCGGCCCGCCCGAGGACGACATCGACTGGGCCGACCTCTCCCCGGCCGCGTCGCAGAAGTTCCTGGCCCGCGCGTTCCGCGTCATGACCGAAGCCGGCGCGGCGTCGGCTCCCGGCGCGGACTTCGCCACCGGTGACCTGAGCCTGCGCAAGGTCGTCCATCGGACCATCGAAGAGGTCACCAGGCTGATCGAGTCCCATCGTTTCAACGTCGCGGTGGCCCGCATGATGGAGCTGACGAGCGCGGCCCGCAAGGCCATCGACTCCGGCCCCGGCGCCTCCGACCCGGCGGTCAGGGAGGCCGCCGAGTCCCTGGCCGTCATGCTGTCGCTGGTCGCGCCGTACGCCGCGGAGGAGGGCTGGGAGCGGCTGGGGCACCCCGCCACGGTCGCCACGGCCGGCTGGCCGGTGGCCGAGCCGGCCCTGCTGGTCCAGGACTCCGTCACCTGCGTCGTCCAGGTCGCCGGCAAGGTGCGCGACCGGCTGGAGGTCTCCCCGGAGATCTCCGATGCGGAGCTGGAGGTTCTGGCACTGGCCTCGGAGAAGATCCAGCCCTTCCTGTCCGGCGTGCCGCGCAAGGTCATCGTCCGCGCGCCCAAGCTGGTCAACATCGTCCCTTGATCTGATCTCCGGACGGACTCCGGAGATTTCCCGTGCCGCGTCACGCGGCGTCTCGCAGGGCGCGTGACGCGGCACGGGTGCTTGACGCCTGACGGCTCCGTCCGCCGGTCTGAGATCTCAGCCGAGGACGACGAGCCCGCCGCGCCGTCTTCGCCGTCCAAGGTGGCGAGGTCGTGGCGTGTCGGGCGGATCGCACTCGCCCATCCTCGGCGCCCTGTCGTAAAGACTTCGCACCTCTTCGTGCCGTCCCCGCGTAGCCGGTCGCGAAAGGAGGAAGACATTCGCTGACAGAGGGATGGGACATGCGGATATCAGTATTCGGGATGGGCAACATGGGGCGGGCGCTGGCCCTGCGGTTGCTCGAACGCGGTCATGCGGTCACGGTCTGGAACCGGACTCCGGGCAAGGCGTCCGAGGTCGTCGACGCCGGCGCCGCGGAGGCCCCATCGCCGGCCGAGGCCGCGCGGGGGACCGAGGCCGTGCTGCTGTCGCTCGCCGATGATCAGGCGGTCCGTGATGTCATGGCTCGGCTGGCCGATCTCGGATCGGATCCCGGCGGACCGGTCGTGGCCGACATGAGCACCGTCTCTCCGGTCACGACCCGCGCGCTGGTGGACCTGGCGCCGGGAGGCCGATTTGTGGCCGCACCCATCGTCGGAGGCCCGCAGGCCGTCGTCGCGGGACAGGCCGTGGGCCTGGTGGGCGGTGAACGCGACCTCGTGGACCGGCTGAAGCCGATCTGGTCGGATGCCTTCACCGCGCGCTGGTACTACTGCGGCGGCGATCCCGGAGGCGCCCTGACGTACAAGCTCCTGAACAACTATCTGATGATGTCCGGCATCGCCGTTCTTGCGGAAGTGGTGGCCACGGGCCAGGCGGCCGAGCTTGACGAGGCGATACTGCGGGACTTCCTCTTCGAGTGGCCGACGATCGCGCCCGCCCTGCACAACCGGCTCGACGACCTCATCGGGGGTGACCATCGCGGATGGTTCACGACGCCGCTCGGTGCCAAGGACGTACGACTCCTCGCCGAGGTCGCGGAGTCGAAGGGCCTTGAGCTGCCGATCGCCCGGCTGGTCGAACAGCGCTACGAGGAAGCCGCCGGGCGTGGCTGGAGCGACTCCGACATCACCGCGGTCGTGGAGCTGCTCCGGGAGCAGCGTCGCTGAACGACGGAGGGGAGCGGGGCGGCCCTGACCGGGCGGCCCACTCCCCTCGGATGCGTCGTCTCAGAGCTTGCGCAGAACCGCCACGACCTTGCCCAGGACGGTGGCCTCGTCACCCGGGATCGGATCGTAGTTCGCGTTGTGCGGGACCAGCCAGACGTGGCCGTCCTTGCGCTTGAAGGTCTTGACCGTGGCCTCGCCGTCGATCATCGCCGCGACGACGTCGCCGTTGTCGGCCACGGGCTGCTGGCGCACGACCACCCAGTCACCGTCGGCGATCGCCGCTTCGATCATCGAGTCGCCGGCCACCTGGAGCAGGAAGAGTGTGCCCTCGCCGACGAGCTGCTTGGGCAGGGCGAAGACGTCCTCGACGCTCTCCTCGGCGAGGATCGGGCCACCGGCGGCGATCCGGCCGACGAGCGGCACGTAGGCCGCGGTCGGGCGGTTGATCGGCGCCTCGTCGTCGCCGGCACTGGGATCCATCCACAGGGCGGGCTCGCCGGGAAGGCGCACCTCGAGGGCGCGCGGGCGGTGCGGATCGCGGCGCAGATACCCCTTGCGCTGCAACGCCGTCAACTGGTGCGACACGCTGGAGGTGCTGGTGAGCTGCACCGCCTCGCCGATCTCCCGCATGGACGGCGGATAGCCCCGCTGCTGCACGGAGTCGCGGATAACCTCAAGGATCTTCCGCTGTCTGGGGGTGAGGCCAAGAGAGTCACGCCTACGTACCGCCAGGTCGCTGGTGGCCGAACCGTTCTCATCATGTTCGCTCATGCGATCTCCTCGCATCCCGGTCTGTATTGATTACGTCGCACACAGCGACCGTACCTCGACCGAAGATCATATTCAAACAATTGTTCGAATGTCCTCGAAATCGATGCCAGCGTGGTGTACAACATCGTACGGGAGTTCGATCGACATCGTGTTCGATTCGCCGATCTTTCTTCGACATGTGTTCGGCCAGGTCGAAGGGATGGGGGCCATTTTGAAGCCGACTGCGACGACGCTGCGATCCGTGCCGTCACCGAGATCCGCGACGCCACCGGAGCCCGCGAGAACGCCGAGAACACCGAGAACACCGCAAACATCGAAAACACCGCCACCCGCGAGGGTGCGGCGATCTCTGCCGCCATCGGGCGCCGTGCCGGTCGCGCCGGCCGTGCCGTCATCGAGGTCCGCGACGCCACTGAGGTCCGTTCCGACGCCGGGGTCCGCGACACCGTCGAGGTCTGTTCCGACGCCGAGGTCCGCGACGCCACTGAGATCTGCGACACCGTCGAAACCCGTGACGTCATCGAGATCCGTGCCGACGCCACGGTCCGCGAGGACGTTGCGATCCGTGCCGTCATCGAGATCCTCGAAGGCGCCGCGACCCACCGTGACGCCACGACCTGCGGTGACGCCACGACCGGCGAGGGTCCTGCGATCCGTGCCGGCGCCGCGAGCCCGGGCGGTGACGCCTCCGCGGCCGGGCCCGCGGGGAAACGCCCGGCGTTCTCACGCGCCGCTCCGCCTCACCCGGCGTGGGAGAATCGTGATGGTGGCGGCGCTCGCGCTGATCACTTTGGGGGGGCTCTGGATCGGGGGCCGCATCGACGCCGCCTCGGCGGGCGAGCGGAGCGGTCACGAGGGCCTGCCCTGGGTCGTGGTGCACGAGGGCGACACGTTGCGGGAGATCGCGGACGCGGCGACGAGAGAGGTCGATCCCGGCAGGGTGGCTCGCCGGATCATGGATCTCAACGGGCTGTCCGGCTCTGTGCTCCAGCCCGGGACGCGGCTCTACCTGCCCGACGGCCTGGCCCCCTGAGGGGGTGGCCCAAGAGGTCTCCGAAGTTTCGTTCGAAAGATTGCCGGAAGGTCCGCGGGCAGTCGGGAGGTCGTTCGACGGGCCTTCGGGGGGCGACACGCCGGGCGATGAGGGCTGATCAGCGACTTCGCTGCAAAGGGCCTTCCTAACTTGCGTTCATGGTCCGACACTCCTACCGTTGGACCACAACATCTAGTGGCTTCGGCGACATCCTTCACCATAGATTGTGTTTCCATTACCGCATCTCGACTATTCGAGGGGCGTGCGCAGGCGTCTCGATTCGAGAGCCGCGAGGTGCATGAGGTGGATGAGCCGCTCAGCCGGTCAAGGAGGCGACCGCGTGCATTGTCCGTTCTGTCGTCACCCTGACACGCGGGTCATCGACAGCAGGTCCACCGAGGACGGCGGCGCCATCCGCCGCAGGCGCACGTGCCCGGAGTGCGGGCGCAGGTTCACCACGCAGGAGACGGTGCTGCTCATGGTGAGTAAGCGCAGCGGCGTGACCGAACCATTCTTCAGGGACAAAGTGGTCGCCGGGGTCCGGCGGGCATGCCAGGGCAGGCCGGTCGGCGAGGATTCGCTGGCCCAGCTGGGCCAGCTGGTCGAGGAGAGCATCCGGGCGACCGGATGCGCGGAGATCGCCGCTCACGAGGTCGGGCTCGCGATCCTGGGCCCACTCCGCGAGCTGGACGAAGTGGCCTACCTACGGTTCGCCTCCGTCTACCGCGGATTCGAGACCCTGGCCGACTTCGAGGCAGAGATCGAGCAGTTGAGGACAGAGCGTTCCATCAAGCAGGACTGAATCAGACCCCGTGCGCCGGGGGACAGGGCGGCGCGTTGTTGATGTATCCGACTCGAGGGCTCCGCAAGAGCCCCGGAAGGGGGAAGTCATGACGGAAACCGTCAGTGGCGCGGTTACACGTGGGGGCAAGCGAGTGCACAAGGGTTTGAGGATGAAGCGCATCTTCACCACACCTGGGGTGCATCCCTACGATGAGGTGCTCTGGGAGCGCCGTGACATCGTCATGACCAACTGGCGCGACGGATCGATCAACTTTGAACAGCGGGGCGTCGAGTTCCCCCAGTCCTGGTCGGTCAACGCCGCCAATATCGTGACCACCAAATACTTCCGCGGCGCGGTCGGCACCCCGCAGCGCGAGTGGAGCCTCAAGCAGCTCGTCGACCGCGTGGTGGGCGTCTACACCAGGACCGCCGTCGAGCACGGCTACTTCGCCACCGAGGAAGACGCCGAGATCTTCGACCATGAGCTCAAGCACGCTCTGGTCAACCAGGTCTTCAGTTTCAACTCGCCGGTCTGGTTCAACGTCGGCACCGCCTCGCCGCAGCAGGTCAGCGCCTGTTTCATCCTGGCCGTCGACGACCAGATGGAGTCCATCCTCGACTGGTACAAGGAAGAGGGTGTGATCTTCAAGGGTGGTTCGGGCTCCGGCGTGAACCTCTCCCGGATCCGCTCCTCCAAGGAACTGCTCTCCAGCGGCGGTACGGCCAGCGGCCCGGTCTCCTTCATGCGCGGCGCGGACGCCTCCGCGGGCACCATCAAGTCGGGCGGCGCCACCCGCCGCGCGGCCAAGATGGTCGTCCTGGACGTGGACCACCCCGACATCGAGGAGTTCATCGAGACCAAGGCGCGCGAGGAGGACAAGGTCCGCGCGCTGCGCGACGCCGGCTTCGACATGGACCTGGGCGGCAAGGACATCGTCTCCGTCCAGTACCAGAACGCCAACAACTCCGTGCGCGTCTCCGACGAGTTCATGAACGCGGTGGAGAAGGGCGATCGGTTCGGCCTGCGCGCCCGCCTCACCGGCGAGGTCATCGAGACGGTCGAGGCCAAGGACCTGTTCCGCAAGATGGCCAAGGCGGCATGGGAGTGCGCCGACCCGGGCGTCCAGTACGACGACACGATCAACGACTGGCACACCAGCCCAGAGACGGGCCGCATCACCGCCAGCAACCCGTGCTCGGAGTATCTGCACCTGGACAACTCCTCCTGCAACCTGGCGAGCATCAACCTGCTCAAGTTCCTGAACGACGACGACTCCTTCGACGTCGCGCGCTTCGTGAAGGTGACCGAGCTGGTCATCACCGCGATGGACGTCTCCATCACCTTCGCCGACTTCCCGACCCAGAAGATCGACGAGACCACCCGGGCCTACCGCCAGCTGGGCATCGGCTATGCCAACCTCGGCGCGCTGCTCATGGCCACCGGCCACGCCTACGACTCCGACGGCGGCCGGGCCGTCGCCGGCGCGATCACCTCGCTGATGACCGGCGTCTCCTACCGCCGCAGCGCCGAGCTGGCCGCGGTCGTCGGACCGTACGACGGCTACGCCCGAAACGCCGACGCCCACAAGCGGGTCATGCACAAGCACAGCGCGGCCAACGACGCCCTCCACACGATCGACGCGATCGACGGCGCCATCCACAAGGAGGCCTCCAAGCAGTGGGCGGAGTGCCTCAAGCTCGGTGACAAGAACGGTTACCGCAACGCCCAGGCCTCGCTGCTCGCGCCCACCGGCACCATCGGCCTGATGATGGACTGCGACACCACCGGCATCGAGCCCGACCTCGCCCTGGTCAAGTTCAAGAAGCTCGTCGGCGGCGGCTCCATGCAGATCGTCAACCAGACGATCCCGCGCGCGCTCCGGCAGCTGGGCTACCAGGAGGAGCAGGTCGAGGCGATCGTCGAATACATCGCCCAGAACAGCCACGTCGTGGACGCCCCCGGTCTCAAGCGGGAGCACTACGAGGTGTTCGACTGCGCCATGGGCGAGCGGGCGATCGCCCCCATGGGCCACGTCCGGATGATGGCCGCGGCCCAGCCGTTCCTGTCCGGCGCCATCTCCAAGACGGTCAACCTGCCCGAGTCCGCGACGATCGAGGACATCGAGCAGGTCTACATGGAGGGCTGGAAGCTCGGCCTGAAGGCCCTGGCCGTCTACCGCGACAACTGCAAGGTCGGCCAGCCGCTCTCCGTCGCCGGCAAGAAGAACGAGGAGAAGGTCGCTCCCGCGGAGCCGGAAGTCCAGGTCGTGGAGATCAGCCGCCCGACCCGCCGCCGGATGCCGAACCAGCGCCCCAGCACCACCACGCGCTTCACCGTGGGCGGCGCCAAGGGTTACATGACCGCCTCGTCCTACCCCGACGACGGTCTCGGCGAGGTCTTCCTGAAGATGTCCAAGCAGGGCTCGACCCTCGCGGGCGTCATGGACGCCTTCTCGGTGGCCATCTCCATAGGCCTGCAGTACGGCGTGCCGCTGGAGACCTACGTCGGCAAGTTCGTCAACATGCGCTTCGACCCGGCCGGCATGACCGATGACCCGGACGTCCGCATGGCGGCCTCGGTGATGGACTACATCTTCCGTCGCCTGGCCCTGGACCACCTGCCCTACGACGATCGAGCCGCCCTCGGCATCTTCTCCGCCTCCGAGCGCTCCGCCCAGCAGCGCGGCGAGGACCCGGCCCCGATCCACACCGACGAGGTCATCGCCGAGCTCGCCACCTCCGCCCCGATAGAGGAGCAGCCGCAGCTCCGCCGGGAAGTGGTCGCCGTGGCGGCCCCGGAACGGGTCGGTTCCCTGGAGTCCCACCAGGGCCGCACCGCCGACGCGCCGCTCTGCATGACCTGCGGCACCAAGATGCGACCCGCCGGCAGCTGCTACGTCTGCGAAGGCTGCGGCTCCACCAGCGGCTGCAGCTGATAACAAGCAGGGTTGCGGTGAATGCAGCATTCGGCTGCGTCTGCATAGTCCGATAGCAGCAGGTCACGAGGGGTGGCGAGGCAAATCGCTCGCCACCCCTCATCCTCCTTGGGCGCTCAGTTGACGCGCCCCACCCGGTCGCTCTGGTGCGTGCCGGAGCCCGCTTCGAACGCGGCGTACTCGCCGAACGTGACGAGGTCACCGCAGCATGACCGGCCTTACCGAACGTCCGTTGCTCTTCCTCGACGTCGACGGGCCGCTTCTCCCGTTCGGCGAGGACCCGCAACGCACATCGCGGGTTACCGCGCCGGACTCGCACATGGCGCGGCTCACCTTCGGGGTGGGGCGTCGTCTGGCGGCGCTACCCTGCGAACTCGTCTGGGCCACAACCTGGGAAGACGAGGCGAACGTCGAGATAGCACCTCGAATTGGGCTGTCGCGGCTGCCCGTCGTGAGCTGGCCGGAGCCAACCCGGCACCATGAACGTGAGGACCAGTGGTTCGGGCTCTGCTGGAAGACCCGGACCTTGGTGAACTGGGCGGGCGGACGCCCGTTCGCCTGGGTCGACGACGAGATCACCGATGCCGACAGGGAGTGGGTCTCCGCGCACCATAGCGGCCGGGCTCTCCTCCACCACGTGGAGTCGTACCGGGGACTCGCCGACGAAGACTTCGCAGTCCTCGATCAATGGCTTCGAACCCTGTAAATCACCCGCAATCCACAGGATCTGACAATTGCTCGACGGCAGGTGAAGCCGCTGCCCGCAGCCGCGGACGACAGAGATTCCGCCGATCGCGCTGCCGGCGGCGGCTCATGAGACGAGGTCACCTCATGGATGGGCCGTTTCCCGGAGCGGCCCTGGCGACGCATCGGGGACCGTAAACGCGCGGTTCAGAGCCAGGATGATCATCATGTCCGGTCCTGCGCGACGGGCGCTTGGTTGATCCACGCCGCGATGCGGCGCAGCAGGGTGGTGGCGATGGAGAGCGGGGTAGGCAGGAGCACGGTCGCGTGGAAGGCGTGGGGCATGCCGTCGTAGATGTCGAGACGGACGTCTCCTCCGGCGGCGGAGACGGCTTCGGCGAAGCGCCGCGCGTCGTCGAGCATCACCTCTTTCGAGCCGACCGCGAGCAGAATCGGCGGCAACCCCCGGAGCTCGCCGTGGAGGGGAGACTGAGGGGCTCGGTCCGGTCGCACCCCGGCCAGATACTGGGTGCGGACGTGGTCGAGCACGGCCCGGTTGACGAAGTCCTGGCCGTCGTTTGCGTCGATGGACGGGCTGGACAGGGTGAGATCGGTCTGCGGGGAGATGGCCAGCGCCGCCGCGGGGAGGGGATCGCCCGCCTGCTTGAGCACGAGCAGCGCCGACAGCAGCAACGTGCCCCCGGCGGACTCACCTGCCAGAATGATCCGTGAGGCGGGCACGTCTTGGTCGAGCAGGCTTCGATAGGCGGCCACCACGTCGTCGAGCGCGGCCGGATATGGGTGGGCGGGGGCGAGACGATAGTCCACCGCCAGAACGGGCCGGCCGGTCGCTTGGGACAAGCGATAAGCCATGACCTGTTCCAGGTGGGGGTTTTTGTATTCGAACCCGCCCCCGTGGACGTAGATCGTCACCCCCATCTCAATCACCGCCTGGCCTGCCGGGCGGCGGGGCGCGCCAACCCAGGCGCCGGGAATGCCTCCGGTGTGCGACAGGACGGGCGTGAGGTCGGCGTCGGCGGGCAGGACGGGGGGACGTGATTGCAAGGTCCTCATTTCCGCCATGACCGCGGCGCTGTCGTCGGGTGTGGTGGGGATGTGCGTGACGTTCAAGATGCGATCCCTTTCGACCGGGCAGGTGACGGGGTCTGGTCCGCCACCTGCCCGGCGTGGTTGAAGTCCGGTGATACGGCAGGCATGGTGATGAGAGCGGTCATCGGATGGCGCGCGGCACGCGCGGGCGGTGCTCGATGGTTTAGGTGGTCATCGCGTTCAGAATCGGGACCAGGTGCTGCTCTTCGTCATCCAGGTGGGCCTCCAGCTCCGCGGTGAGCCGGTCGACCTCGGCCAGGAGTGTGCCGGGGTCGGTTCCCTCACCGGAGATCAGGGTCTGCAGCCGGGTCAGCAACCGTGCGATCGCCTCATGCTCCTGGCGCAGCCGTTGCAGGGCCGGGGCGAGTTCGGGGTGCTGTTTTTCCAGGGAGGAAAACAGTCCGCCGTTCTCGCCGAGGTGATGGTGGTGAAGTCCCTGGCACAGGGTCAGGCAGTTGACGCGGAGTTGCGCGCCCAGGTTCGGTCCTGATGCGGTGAGTTCACCGCGGATGAGGGTGAGCTCTCTGCGGAAGGCGTCGTGGATCGCGGTGAGGAAGTCGCCGGCCGGTCCGGCGGGAGGTCCGCCGCCGAGGGGGGTGAGGGCGATGACGGGGATGACCCGCCCGGCTCTGGCCTGGTAGTCGGCCCACCCGGGATCGGCCTGCACCGCGCGGGCGAAGAGGTGGTCTCGTTCCCGGCCTTTCAGGACGGTCGCCTGCGCGGGGTAGGTGAAGATTCCGTCTTCCACGGTGACGCGTGGGTTGGCGAGGAGGTTGTGGTACCAGGCCGGATGGGTCGGGGCGCCTCCGGCGGAGGCGATGATCAGCATGCGTTCGCCGTCGGGTAGGTAGCCGAGTGGGGTGGTGTGGCGGGTGCCGGTTCTGGCTCCGGTGGTTGTCAGGAGGAGGAGCCGGCCTCCTTCGAAGGGGCCGCCGACCCGGCCGGCGTTGGCGCGGAACTCTTCGATGATCTGCTGGTTGAAGTTGTTGGGCATGCTCTGCCTACTCCAGGCGTGAGTGAAGTCGCGGGTGTGCGCGGTGGTGGTGGGTGACTGCGGTGTGGGCGGTGCGAGGTCACCGCACGCCGACTGGGCTGCGGGCATGGAATCTCGATGGGCACGCAGGACGGTGGGCCGTGAGTCGGTCACTGGCCTGTCGGGTTCGAGGAGAGCTCGCATGCGGCGGTGGTGCTGAGCACTACCGGGCGCGGGGACGGCGCGCGGGCGCGATGCGGTTAGGCGCGGCCTGTGAAGTGTGAAGTCACGACATCATCCCTTGATACGGCGCCTCCATGCCACCGCCGTCCTCCCGGCCGGCGACACGCGACATGCAGATCATTACAGGCCCTCTCAGCAAACGTTGTCAAGGCGCAAGGCTCTTCGCCGTCTTGCTGGAGGAGGAGGTCCGGCCTTGTGGCCGGGCCTCTTTGTTATTGCCGCAGGGATCGCCGATCAGTCGGCAAGCTCCTGCGGATGCTCCCTGGATTTGTCGTGTGGTCGGGCGCCTGGCCTAGGGAGTGGACTGCTCGGGGCGTCGACGAATGGTCGGCTGACGTGCGCGAACGTGAGATCGCACTGTCTACGCCGCGACGGTTCTCTGGCGCGTGGGGAAGCGATTGCTCAGCGATGGGTCGTTGCGATGAGGCGTCGCAGTGCGGCGTGCGCGGGTGGGCCCCAGGTGGGCTTGCCGCCTGGGCGGCCGTGGACGCCGGCGTCGCCGACGTGGAGGCCGACGAGGGCGCGGATCACGGCCCATCCGCGGGCGCGGCGCAGGGTCGCCGCGTCCGCGGTCGCCTGGTAGGCGGCATGGAAGAGGTCGGCGGCGCCGTCCGGCAGCAGAGTCCAGGCGGCGGCGAGGTCGACGGCCGGATCGCCGGCGAACAGGTCACCGAAGTCGATCACGCCGCAGATGGTGCCGTCCGCGGTGAGAATGTTGGCCGGATGCAAATCGCCGTGGAGCCACAGTGCCGGGCCGGCCCAGTCGGGCGCGGTGGCGGCGTCGTCCCAGACCGCGCGGACGGCGTCCGGGTCGGGGACGAGCCCCAGCTCGGTGGCCGAGGCGAGCTGCTGGGTGACCCACTCGGAGGAGCCGGCCAGCGGCCCTCCGCGGCCCCGGCCGGCGGTGTCCACCTCTTCGGGGGCGGGTTGGTGAAGAGCGGTCAGGAAGGAGGCCAAGGCGTCGGCCGCCTCCGCGCCGCGCGTGACGGGGGCGCGGTCGGCGGGCTCGCCCGGCACCCAGGTGGTGACGATCCAGGGCCGCGGAAACCGTGCGGAGGGCTCACCGAGGCGCTGCGGAACGGGAACCGGCAGAGGAAGGCGCGGGGCGAGGGCGGGCAGCCAGGTGTGCTCCTTGCGCAGCAGCGCGTCAGCGGACTCCGTCGCCCAGGGCAACCGGACGGCGAGGTCGTCGCCGAGCCGCCACAGCTGGTTGTCCCAGCCGCGCGCACCGAGCCTCACAGGGTGATCGGCCAGGTCGGGGTGCTGGTCACGCAGCAGATCCCGCACCAACTCCGCGGTGATCTCGATCCCGGTGTGCGTCATGCGGATCAACAGTAGCCGGATGGCAGCCGACCCGCTCCAGCCGCTCGATGGTTGTCAGGCGAACCGGTTGAAGGTCGTTAAGGCGCGTCAGGCAAGTAGCCTGACCGTGATCGCCCGCGACGGTGAAGGAGCCCCCCGATGACCACCGACTCAACGATGACCCGGATCGGTCAGGGGGTGGAGTTGCATCACCACCAAGGTCAGCGTGAAGCCGCTCGCGACCTGTTCGCGCAGATCTGGGACGACATCGGCGGCGAGCAAGGCGACCCGCTGCATGTTTGCGTCCTGGCCCACTCGATGGCCGACGTGCAGGACGACGTGCACCAGGAGCTGATGTGGGATCTGCGAGCGCTCGCCGCCGCCGATCTGGTCACCGATGAGCAGGTGGCGCAGGCCGGGGTGCCGCTTTCTGTGGCCGGCCTGTATCCGTCGTTGCACCTCAACCTGAGCGAGTGCTATCGCAAGCTGGGCGATCTGAGCCGCGCCCGCGAGCACCTCCAGCAGGCGCGGGCCGGAATCGGCGCGCTTGGCGATGACGAATACGGTCAGCTCATCAAGGGTGGCCTGGAGCGGCTGGCCGAACAGCTGGATGATGTCACCTGACGGTGAGCCCGGCGAACTCTCCGAACGAGCCGTTGATCTTCTTTGTGGACGGGCCGGGCAGGGTTGCCCCCAGGTCATGAGTCCCAGGGGCCCGGGCGTTTCCCAGGCCGTCAGATGCCTCGAACACTGTCCGCCACGGGGGGTGACGCCGTCGCCTGTTCTCAGTTCCTCGGTGCGGCGAGCGTCGCCGGGTCCTCCGTGGCCGGCGACGGCGGCCGCTTCTGCCGCGTCATCCCGACACCGACGAGCACGACGACCATTCCCGCGATGACACGGAGACCGAGTTCCTCACCGAGCACGATCGCCCCCAGCGCCACCGAGACGATCGGCAGCAGGTAGCCGACGGTGGCGGCGCTGGTCGCGCCTTCGTCCGCGATGAGCCGGTAGTTCAGGTAGAAGGTGATTCCGGTGCTGAAGACCCCGAGGATGGCGACGGCGATCACGGCCTTCGCATTGAGATCCACCGGCGCCGTGCCGCCGGCGGCCAGGGCCGACGCGCTCAGTCCCGTGGCGGCGACGAGTTGGGCCGCGGCCAGGGCGAGAGGGGCGCCGCCCTTCCGGATGAGCTTGCGTCCCATGTAGGCGAAGGCGATGGCATAGCTCGCCGTCGCCCCGAGCAGGGCGAGGGAACCCCAGCTCAGAAGCCCGGCCTCGTGCCAGGGGGCGAAGATCAGCACCGTACCCGCGAACCCGAGCAGGAGCCCGCCCAGACGGGCTGGGCGGAGTCCGCGCTCGGTGCCGATGAGGATGCCGATCAGCAGGGACCACAGCGGAGTCGTCGCGTTGAGCACGCCGGCCGTCCCGGAGTCGGCGGTCTGCTCACCGATGCCGAAGAGGAGGAACGGCAGAGCGTTGCAGAAGAGGGCGGCCACGACGAGGTGGCCCCAGGTCACGCGATCTCGCGGGAGGCGCTGGCGTGCGAGGCGGGCCAGGGCGAGAAGGACGGCCGCACCGAGCGCGGAGCGAACGAAGGCGATCTGGAGCGGGGTCAGCCCGTTGTTCAGGGCCAGCTTGATCCAGAGAAAACCCGATCCCCACAGCAGCGCGAGTACGGTCATGCGGGCCAACGAGCCACGTCCGCCGGTGGTCACTCTTCGCCTCCTCGTTCGGTTCGACATGAACGGTGCCCGAGGACAACCCGACAGGACAAGTGAAAACTTCTTCAGCACCTTTAAGCTGTGCTACATGCTTGATGTGCGACGCATGCAGGTCCTCCGCGCGGTGGTCACCAGCGGGTCGGTGACCGCCGCGGCGACGGATCTGGGATACACCCCGTCCGCGATCAGCCAGCAGGTGGCGGCGCTGGAGAAGCAGGTCGGGCTCGCGCTGCTCGAGCGCGTCGGCCGGGGCGTACGGCCGACGGCGGCCGGGCGGTTGCTCACCGAGCACGCGGCCATCATCGGCGGGCAGGTGGCGGAGGCGGAGGCGGCGCTGGCCGACCTGCGAGCCGGGCGCACGGGGCGGTTGGCGATCCGCTACTTCGCGACGGCCGGTGCCACCCTGGTGGCGCCCGCGCTCGCCCGGTTCCGCCGGGAGTATCCGGGCGTGCAGGTCGACCTCAAGATGACCGACCCCGAGGACCCGCTGGGGGAGGTGACGCAGGGCCGGGCCGATCTGGCCCTCGTGGTCCGGCCCCACGACCGGCTCCACGAAGGTGTCCACCTCGTCCACCTGCTCGACGATGCCTATCGCGCCGTCCTGCCCAAGGGGCACTGGCTCACCACGGAACGAGTCCTTGACCTGGCCGATCTCGCCGGCGAGCCGTGGGTCGGCAGCGAGGGCCCCGGTCCGTGCCTCGACGCCATGCTCGAGGGCTGTGCCGCGGCGGGTTTCAGCCCGCACTTCGTGGTGGAGAGCGAGGACTACGCCACGGCGCAGGGATTCGTCGCCGCGGGCCTGGGGATCAGTCTCATCCCGGAGATGGGACTGGCCAACCGCCACCCCGCCGTCGTCGTGCGCAAGGTTCGCAGACCGGAGCCCCTCAGGGTGATCCACGCGGCGGTGCGGGAGACCTCGCTGGGCCAGTCCGCGCTCGGCGGGCTGCTCGCCGCACTCGGGGACGCGGCGACGCGGTGAACGTCGGCCGCCCGCGCGAGCCGGCGGGGCGTCGGGAACGGCAAGGCCGGCCGCCCGTGCGGGCCGGCGAGACCGGGCACGGCAAGGCCGTCCGTGCGGGCCGGCGAGACCGGGAACGGCAACGTCTTCGCAGCCCGGCCGCGACGTACGGCTCGACGGTGTCATCCTGGGCGAGGAGGGCCGGGAGACATCGGATCGAGTCGTTCACCTTCCTGACCATGGATGCATTCCTGGTTCAGTCCCGCAGTTTGTCTTGGTGCGTTGGACTTTCGACTCGATTGTCTTGATCGGAATCGTCCGTGCTTCGGATGACTCCGGTCGTTCACCGAGCCACAAGGATGTGTCATGAACAACCGCCCAGGCCTCGGCCGCAGTTCCCGTGCACGGCTCGCGCTCGGCGTGGCCGCCGTGCTGGCCGTCGCAGCGCCACTGTCGATCTCCGGGGTGGCCGCCGCGGCAGAGCCGGCCGTACCCGCCGTGTCCACCGCCTCGAACGACGGCGGGACCGCGGCGCAGTGGACGACACGGACCGTCGCGCCGGGCGTTGAGGTGCGCACCGGCACGGTCAGGAACCCCGCGGCCACACCCGGCTGGACCGTCACGGTGCAGGCCGCCGTCACGTCCAGGTTCGGCACCCCGGCCTGGGCCGTGGTGGGAACGGAGTCCTGGGCCTCGGCGACCGTGAGCCGGTTGCGCGCCGCCGGCTTCGAGCCTGACACGACCCGGGTGCCGTGGCCGGATTACACCGACACGCCGCGCGGCCTCATGGGCGTACGGATCCGGGTCGGCTCCTACCCGACCCAGGACGCGGCGAAGAGCACGGCGTCACAGGTCACCGCGGCGGGATTCCGTACCGTCGTGGAGTGGACCGGCTACGACTCCGACCAGCCGGCCGACGTGGAGAACATCCAGGTCGCGGTCATCGACCCGCGCAGGTTCACCGGTTCCGTCAAGGCCACCCACGACGGCAACGTCGCGCAGCGGGAGACGACGTCGTCGGTGGCCGCCGAACTGGGCTCGCTGGTGGGCGTCAACGGCGGTTTCTTCCTCACGTCCGACGCCGACGGCGTCCAGGGCGTCCAGGCCGGCATCGGCGCCTACAACGGCGAGCTGGCCTCGATGGCGGTGGGTTCGCGCGCGGCGCTGATCCTCGGGGACGGCGGCCGGCACAACCGGATCGCCGATCTGACCACCACCGTCACCGCGAGCGCCGGTCGCTTCGACCGTGCCGTCGGGGGCATCAACCGCACGCCGGGACTGGCACGGAACTGCGGTCTGCCCGGCGGGATCCCCACCGCGGAGCCGCGCCATGACACCACCTGCACCCTGATCGACGACCTGGTCACATTCACGGCCGAGTACGCCCACGACCTGCCGGTCGGTACCGGTGTCCAGGCGGTGCTGGACTCCAAGGACCGCGTGGTGTCGATCGGCGTCCGGGGAGGCGTCGTCGCGCCCGGTCACACCGTGCTCCAGGGCATCGGCGCGGCGGCCGACTGGCTCACCGCCCACGCCGTGGTGGGCAAGAAGGTCTCCGTGACGGAGGTCGTTCGCGACGCGGACGGCCGGCGGGTCAGGCTCGGCGCGAACGACAGCGTCATCAGCGCCGCCCCGACCCTGGTGGAGAACGGACGGATCCGCATCGACGCCGCCACCGAGGGCGTCGTCGACCCGGCGGACCTGTCCTTCGGCTACGCGTGGGCGAACAACCGCCAGCCCCGGACGATGGCGGGCATCGACCGGCGGGGCCGGCTGCTGCTGGTCACCGTAGACGGTCGTCTCAGCGGCGGGAGCGAGGGCTTCACCATCGCCGAGGGCGCGGCCTTCATGCGGTCCCTCGGCGCGGAGCAGGCGCTGAACCTGGACGGCGGAGGCTCCACCGCCATGGCGGTGAACGGCACGCTCGTCAACCGCCCGTCGGACGCGACGGGCGAGCGCGCCGTGGGCGACACGATTCAGGTACTGCCGCGCACCCGCTGACGTCGGTCCGTACGCCGGCGTCCACCAGAAGGTGAACCGGCGAGGGGCGCCCCGGCCCTCACGACGGCCGGGGCGCCCCTCGCTACGTTCGCGGCGGAACGGAACTCCTCCAACTCGGGATCAGCACCCGCGCACGGGGCGCGCCTCCTCATCGACGGTGGTCATGGTGGTGGTGTCACCGGACTCGTCCTTGGTCGCGTTGAAGGACGGTGTTCGACGGCCCGCCGTTCTATCCGGTCACGGTCACGGTCTCGGCGGGGACGGGCTCGGGGATCCGGGGCGCCTTGCGGGCGCGGAGGCCGAACGCGGTGACGACCGCGCCGAGGACCCCTGCGACGACCGGGACGACGAGGGCGGCCTGGAGCGCGTTCAGCCCCGCTTCCGGTGAGCCGCCGTCGCCGAGCGCCGCGACGTTGACGGCGGTCACCGCCGACAGGCCGAGGGCCGTGCCGAACTGCATCGCGGTGTACAGCAGGCCGCCTGCCAGGCCGTGCTCGTGTTCGTCCACGCCGTCGACGGCGGCCATGGTCAACGGGCCGTAGGCCAGGGAGAAGGCCAGCCCCAGCAGGATCATGGTCGGCAGCATGGCGGTGTAGGCCCAGTCCAGCCCGACGGGCAGGAACAGCACGTAGGCCAGGGTCGCCAGGACCATGCCTCCGAAGAGCACCGGGACGTTGCCGAACCGGTTCACCAGCCGCGGCGTCAGGGTCGGGGCGAGAACCGTGTCGACGCCGATCACCAGCATGGCCAGACCCGTCTGCAGCGTGCTCCAGCCGCGCAGTTCCTGCAGGTACAGGGTGACCAGGAACTGGAAGCCGGCGAAGGAACTCAGGAACAACAGCGCTCCCAGATTGGCGCGTACCAGGGGTCCCGAGCGCAGGATGCCCAGTCGCACCAGGGGGTTGGCCGCCCGCCGCTCGATCACGACGAAGGCGGCCAGCAGCGCCAGACCCGCGGCGAATGTCCCCACCGTGCCGGCCCGGCCGTTGCCGGGATGCTCCAGGCGGACCACCCCGTACACCAGCAGCAGCATCGCCCCGGTGATGCCGAAGGCGCCGGCGAGGTCGAAGCCGCCGGCCGGGCGTTCCGGAGCCCTCGAATCCTTGAGGAGAGGGATGGCGGCCAGCAGGATCACCGCCGACAGGATCACCGGGGCGAAGAACACCCATCGCCAGCCGAACGAGGCCAGCAGACCACCGGCGACCAGGCCGAGCGAGAAACCGCCCGCCGCCGTTCCGGCGTAGACCCCCAGGGCCCTGGTGCGCTGCGGGCCCTCGGGGAAGTTGCCGGTGATGAGTGACAGCCCGGCGGGAGCCATGAACGCGGCCGCGACCCCGGTGGCGAACCGGGCGACCAGCAGCATCCAGCCCTCGGTGGCGAAACCGCCCAGACCGGAGAAGACCAGGAAGACGGTCAGCCAGAAGAGGAACATCCGGCGGCGGCCCAGCAGGTCGGCGGTGCGGCCGCCCAGCAGCATGAACCCGCCGTAACCGAGCACGTAGGCGCTGACCACACCGCTGAGCATCCCGGTGGACAGGCCCAGGTCGGCCCGGATCGACGGCAACGCGACGTTCAGCATCGCCACGTCGATGCCCTCCAGGAAGATGGCTCCGCACAGTACGAGCAACACACCCCAAGCACGTCCGTCCATCCGGCCGCTCGATGTGGACATGAGTCGATTCCTCTCGTGAAAGGCGGGACCGGCCCGGTTCTCCAAATGACTGCCGGTTCCCTCTTGTAACCAGCAGCAGCTTCGGACACCATCGATGACCATGGAAGACGGCACTTCAAAGTCCCCCGGTTACTGCGGGGATACCGACGGCGACTACGACGTTCTCCAGTGGGACACGCGGGAGGACTGCGAGGTCCGGCAGATCCTCGACCGGATCGCCGACAAATGGTCGCTACTGGTCATCGCCCTGCTCGATCAGCGCAGCCTGCGCTTCACTGAACTCCGCCGTGCGATCGACGGGATCAGCCAGCGGATGCTCGCCCGGACCCTGCGCCACCTGGAGCGCGACGGTCTGGTGAGCCGTACCGTGCACCCGGTCGTGCCACCGCGGGTGGACTACGAGCTCACGCCCCTGGGGGCGAGCCTGCACCACACCATCCGCGCGCTGGTCACCTGGACCGAGCAGCACCAGAACGACATCGCCACCGCCCGTTCGGCGTACGACGTCCGCGTGGCGGTCGAGCAGGAGACCACGGAGCGGGAGGCGGCGGAGCGGGACGCCCTCGCCCGGGACGTTCTCTCGGGCAGGCGCTGACCGTATTGCGCGAATATCGGCTGAGAGCCGCCCGCGTTTCCGTTCTCTGATTGGGGGGCGACGGTTGGGGTAGGCGCTGCGCGCTGTAATCAGCGGCTCAGAACGGCGAAAAGCCGGTCATCGAGGACCGGTTGCTCGCCGCGACGCGGAAAGCGATGTCAGGTGCCCTGCGGAAACCGCGGGGCATCACTTTCCCGGCCGCGATGCGCATACGGTTCGACGAAAGGTGAGATCGTGGCGAGTAACTCGGGACAGACCGGCTCCGACGCGGCGTCGGCCGCAGCCAAGACGTTGGCGGACCCCACGTCAACCGCGGAGGAGAAGGCCGCCGCCGCCAGCGCGCTGTCGCAGGCTCCGGAGAGCGAGGGGGAGACCGGCGCCGAGGCGGCGTCGGCTTCGTCCAAGACGCTGTCGGATCCGAAATCGGACGGTACGGAGAAGTCCGCCGCGGCCAGCGCGCTGTCACAGACGCCGGAGGACGCGAGTAAGAAGTAGTCGCGGTCGCCCGGCTTGACCTCCGGGCCGTCCGCGATCGACCTCCGGCCTGTTCGACCTCTCCGGAGGGGTCCTTCTTACCCGGTGGACTGTGCCCCCCGCCGATGGCGTACGACGGCTCCCGGCTCGTTCGAGGGGGCCGTGCCGTCGGCGGGGGTCTACGGGCGGCATTCGCGGCGGCTCGTTAGAAGAGAGAGGTCCCGCCGACACCTCGTTCGAAGTCGAGCAGATACCGTTTTGTCGCCAGGCCGCCGCCGTAGCCGGTGAGGCCGCCGGTGGAACCCACGACGCGATGGCAGGGAACGATGACGCCGATCGGGTTCTTTCCGTTGGCCAGGCCCACGGCCCTGGCCGCGGTGGGCTGTCCGATCCGGTCGGCGAGCTGACCGTAAGTGATCGTCTCGCCGTAGGGGATGTCCCGCAGGGCGGCCCAGACCCGCCGCTGGAAGGGCGTGCCGGCGAGAACCATGGGGAGGTCGAAGTCGGTTCGCCGCCCGTCGAAGTAGGCCCGCAGCTGGCTTGCGACCTCGGTGAAAGGCGCGGGGTCGGGCTCGCCGAAGGTCTCTTCCGGCGGCCGGTGCCGTTGCCGGTGCATGTAGAGACCGGTGAGGACTCCATCGACCGCCACGAGAGTGAGCGGGCCGACGGAGCTGTCCACCACGGTGTGCGTCCGGTGTTCCAGCGGGTGGTGTTTCGGCAGGGTCATCAAGGGTCCTTCACGGGGATCTCTGGCCGGTGGGGGAGCTCAGTCGGCGGGGAGCCGGTTGACGGGGTGGTCGCCGGTGGCCCAGAGATGCTGAACGGCGTAGGCGCGCCAGGGTCGCCAGGCGACGGCATGGCGGATGAGCGCGGCAGGGGTGGCGGGAAGGCCGATCTTGCCGGCGGCGAGGCGGACGCCGAGGTCGGTGGGTATGAACGCGTCGGGGTCGCCGAGGGCACGCATCGCGATGGTCTCGACGGTCCAGGGCCCGACTCCCGGCAGCGCCGAGAGCTGTGCACGGGCTCGATGCCAGTCGCCGCCGACGCTGAGATCGATCTCGTCGGCGGCCAGGGCGGCGACCAGCGTGGTGAGCGTGGTGCGGCGCGCCCGGGGGAGGGCGAGCGCGGCCGGGTCCATCGAGGCCAGTGCCGCCGGGCCGGGGAAGAGATGGGTGAGGCCTCCGGCGGCGTCTGTGATCGGCTCGCCATGGGCGATGACCAGCCGGGCCGCATGGGTGCGGGCGGCCGCGGTGGACACCTGCTGCCCGAGCACCGCGCGCACCGCGAACTCGGACGCGTCCACGGTGCGGGGCACCCGGCGGCCGAGGTCCTTGTCGACGAGCGGGGCGAGCACCGGGTCGCCCCGGAGAAGATCGTCGACGGCGACGGGGTCGGCGTCGAGGTCGAGCAGGCGCCGGCACCGGCTGATCGCGGTGGAGAGGTCTCGGAGGTCGGTGAGGGCCAGCCGGCAGCCGACGTGGTCGGGCAGCGGCCGCAGGGTGGCGATGCCGTGGCCGTACGGCAGGCGCAGGGTGCGGCGGTAGGCGCCGTCGCGCCACTCCTCCACTCCGGGTACGGCGGTCGCGGCGAGATGCCCGAACAGGTTGCCGGGGCAGAGCGGGGCGCGGAACGGCAGCCGCAGCGACAGCGTCCCGGGGGTGGCCACCGGGCGCCCGCGGGCGACGCGGTCCCGGAGCTGGGTCGGCGTCAGGGCGAAGACCTCGCGCACGGTGTCGTTGAACGTCCGGATGCTGGCGAATCCGGCGGCGAAGGCGACATCGCTCATCGGCAGGGTGCTGGTCTCGATCAGCAGCCGGGCGGTCTGGGCCCTTTGGGCCCGTGCCAGCGCGAGCGGGCCCGCTCCGAGTTCGGCGAGCAGCTGCCGTTCGATCTGGCGGGTGCTGTAGCCGAGCTGCGTGGCCAGGCCGGGCACTCCAGCGCGGTCGACGACGCCATCAGCGATCATGCGCATCGTCCGCGCCACGACGTCGGCGCGTTCGTTCCACCGCGGGGAACCCGGGCTGGCGTCGGGCCGGCACCGCTTGCACGCCCGGAATCCGGCCAGCTGCGCGGCGGCGGCGCTGGGATAGAAGCGCATATTCTTGATCTTGGGCGGTACCACCGGGCAGCTCGGCCGGCAGTAGATCCCCGTGGTGATCACCGCACAGAAGAACCAGCCGTCGAACCGGGCGTCCTTGGACTGCACGGCCCGTACGCACCGCTCCACATCCTCATGCATATTGCCAGCATGGTCCGTGGTCGCTCCGTTGGGCTAGCGGAAATCCGACATCACCCGCAGGGCCGGACCGGTGCGCCGAAGGGGGCGGGCGCTGCGAGCCATGGCTCGCAGCGCCCGCCGCCTTCAAGGATCGGGAACCGCCGTCAGGCGCGCTCCCTGAGCGATCTTCCGTCCGCTAGAGGGGCCGTACCGGATAGGGGGGTCTTCCCTGATCAGGCCGACCTCCCGGGTTCGAGCCCTGATAAGGGGGCCGCACCTGACCCGGGTTCGAGCCCTGATAGGGAGGCCGCACCTGTCCCGGCTGACTTCCCGAGTAGGGAGGCCAGGGGTTCGGTCGCGGGGGCCAGGGACCGGGATGCGGCGGCCAGGGGTTCGGGTTCGGGTGGGGAGGCCAGGGGCCTGGGTGCGGTGGCCAGGGGTTCGGGTTCTGGTGCGGTGGCCAGGGGCCTGGGTGCGGTGGCCAGGGGTTCGGGTTCTGGTGCGGTGGCCATGGGTTCGGGTGAGGAGGCCACGGGTTCGGATGCGGGGGCCAAGGGTTCGGGTTCGGGTGGGGCGGCCAGGGGTTCGGATGTGGTGGCCAGGGGCCGGGACGGGGAGGCCAGGGGCCCCCGGGACCCGACGCGGGCACGCAGTCGTACTGCGGGCACGGCGTGGTGATGCACTGCTTGGGCGAGGGCACGCAGACGCGGCCCGGACCGCAGTTGACCGCCGCGCACGGAGATCCGGGAGGACTGCCGGGAGCGCTGCACGTACCGGCCGCCTGCGCGGCCGAAGCGGTGGCCGCCTGTACCGCCGGAGCGGTGACCGCCCGTGCCGCCGGGGCGGCGGCGGTGACTGTCTGTGCCGCCGGAGCAGCGGTGACCGCCTGCGCCGCCGGAGCGGTCGATAACCCGTCCGCCCAGGCCGCGGTCGTGGCGGCCGGTGATCCGGCCGCCACGACCATGGCCAGGATCGGGATCAGTTTTCGGAGCATTTTCCCCCCAGCTGTCATGATCAGTTCTGGCTCTCCGGCGATGCTCGCACCGGCCGTTCCTGCTAACGGCAAAATGACTCTCCGCAAGGCGGATGACTTGCCGAAAGCCAGGTGGCGACGCTGTAGCACTGGGGGTTACGGGTGAGAATGTCCCACCGCCGGGGACGCCGCGCCCCACGGGAGGACCGGGGGCCGGCGTACGGAGGCACGGCGGTCGTCGGTCCCGGTGGCGCTGTGCTGCTCAGGGTTCGCTCGTCACATGGTGGGGTCCGCGACCATCGCCCCACCCGGCGCCGCGCGGTCCGTCCGGGACGCCGGTGAGCACGCGGCCGAACCGCTCATCGGCGCCTGGGAGGCGAGGGCGGAAAGGGCTCGCGCGTCTGGCGGCGGGGGGAGCCGGAACGGCTGCGACTACTGAGGCGGCATTCCCGACAGCAGTTTCCGGACCAGCTCATCCAGGGTCGTGCGTTCCTGCGGGGTCAGCGACGACAGCAGCCGCACCTGGTTGGCGGTGTGCTCACTCACCGCGGCGTCGACGACCCGCCTGCCCTCGGGGGTGAGCGCGATCAGAAAGCTCCGCCGATCGTCCTGATCCAGCCGTCGCTCGATCAGGCCCGCGGTCTCCAGTCGGTCGAGGCGGTTGGTCATCCCGGCCCGCGACAGCATGAGCGTTTCCGACAGGGCCGAGGGAATCAGGATGTACGGCGGGCCGGACCGGCGCAGCGTGGCCAGAACGTCGAACTCCCCGCGCTGCAGGCCGTGTCGGAGGAACACCTCGTCGATGGCCCGGCCACCGATGACGTTCAGCCTGCCGAGCCGCCCGAAGACGCCCATCCCCGACAGGTCCAGATCCGGCCGCTCCCGCTCCCACTGGGCGAGGATCGCGTCTACTTCATCCACTCGGACATCTTATTCGACAACAGATAGTTTTACGCCTTATTGTCTTACGCATAACTACTTCGTCGCGGGAGGGCGAGATGTCACTTATCCAGCCGGTCGAGCACGGAGCGGTCATCGTGCGTGCCGCGGACGCCGAGATCGTCGGGCAGTCGCCGAGCACGATCCGGCTCCTCGCCGACTCCAGTGCCACCGGCGGTGCGCTGAGCACTCAGCGGGTGACCCTGGGGCGAGGCGCCGACGGCGCGACCCCTCATCACCACACGGCCTCGTCGGAGCTGTTCTACGTCCTCGACGGAGAGGCTCAGATTCTTGTCGGCGAGAGTGTCGTGACGGCGGGCGAGGGCGACCTGGTCGTCGTCCCGCCGAACACGGCCCATGCCTTCGCCGCCGCGCCGGGCGCCGGGGCCGATCTGCTGATCGTCATCACCCCGGGAGTCGAACGGTTCGACTACTTCCGGCTGCTGGGGCGTCTGGGCAGGGGCGAGGCGACGCTGGAAGAGCTCCTTGAGGCGCAGGAACTCTTCGACAACCACTTCCTCGACAGTCCGCTCTGGCGAGAGACCCGGGCGGTCGAGAACGGCGGCTGACGCGCCGTCCGGCCGGGGCGTACGGGTATCGGGGCCCGGTCACCCCGGGTATCCCGGTCGCCTTGGTCGTCCCGGTCGCTCCGGGCATGCCGGGAGGGTTTACCGGACGGTCCAGCGCCGGTTGAGCTCCTCGGCGTCGGGCGCCGGGCCGGGCAGGGGTCCGGCCGAGGTCAGGTGCATGGCGTCGAGGAGCAGGGCCAGATATCGGTGCCTGATCCGGGAGGTTCTGGCCTCGTCGCCAAGGCGGACCGCGGCGAGCTGATCGAAGATCATCGCCACATCGACGACGGTCAGGCCGGGGCGGAGCGCGCCGGCCTCCCTCGTGCGCTCGAAGACCCGCTCGGCGAGTTCGGACGCGTGGGTGGAGTCGCGGTGGAGGTCCTCGGTGGGAGCGAAGGTCCCGGCCAGGTTGATCGTCAGGGAGTGGATGTCGGCGTCCACGACGCGGCGCATGAACTCGGTGAAGGCGGCCCACGGGTCGCCCTCGTCGGCCAGGGCCATCTCGGCCTCGGCGATGTAGAGCTTCAGGCCGTCCGAGCAGAGCTTGCGGAGCAGATCCTCCTTGCCGGGGTAGCGGCGGTAGAGCGCGCTGATGCCGACCCCGGCGCGTTCGGCGACGGCGGAGATCGGCGCGCCGGGATCGGCGACGAAGACCGCGCGTGCGGCCTCCAGGATCACGTGGTCGTTACGTGCCGCCTGAGCCTTCCGGCCGCTCATGGGCGTCGGGGTCGTTGTCTCCACGCCCTCAATATATCTGCGGAACATAAGGTTCCGTTCTGTTGAAGGGAGGTTCTCGGAATCTCTGGCAACCTGGTACACGTGACGGAGGAGTTCGAGACGCACCGGCCGAAGCTGTTCGGCCTGGCCTACCGGATGCTCGGCTCGGTGGCCGAGGCCGAAGACGCGGTCCAGGACGCCTATCTGCGCTGGCGCGGCGCCGAGAGGGAGAGCATCGACTCGCCCGGGGCGTGGCTGGCCAAGGTGGTCACCAACCTCTGCCTCAACCGGCTGACCGCGGCCCGCACCACCCGCGAGCGCTATGTCGGATTCTGGCTCCCCGAACCCGCGCCGACCGGCGTGCTCGGCCCGCTGGAGACCGTCGAGCAGCGCGACTCGGTGTCCCTGGCGTTCCTGGTCCTGCTGGAGAGGCTCACCCCGGCAGAGCGGGCCGTGTTCGTGCTGCGCGAGGCCTTCTCGTACGGTTACGGCGAGATCGCCGAGGTGCTCGACCTGTCCGAGGCCAACTGTCGCCAGCTGTACGGCCGGGCCCGGCGGCACGTCGGCGAGCACCGGAGGTTCGACGCTCCCGGCGACCAGGGGCGGAAGATCGTGGAACGGTTCCTGGCGGCCGCGCGGAGCGGCGATCTCGCCGGGCTGGAGCAGGTGCTCGCCGCCGATGTGACGTCCTGGGCCGACGGGGGCGGCAAGGCCGCCGCGGTCCTGCGGCCGATCATCGGCCGTGAGAAGGTCATCCGTTACGTCATCGGGATCGCGACCAAGTTCGGGGCCGGAGTGGAGTTCGACTACGCCGAGGTCAACGGCCAGGACGCGATGCTCGCATGGCGGGAGGGCGAGCTCATCGGGGTATTCGTGATGGAGGTGGCCGACGGGATGATCGTCGGGCTCCGGACCGTACTGAATCCGGATAAGTTATCGCCTTTTTTGAGGCTCGCCGACGTGTAAGCCATCTCGGCCCTTGAGGCTCGCCGAGGCGTAGGCCGCCCTTGGCGCCGAGGGGTGATTCCCGGGCGAAAGCGGCCGATCGGGCCGTCGCGCTCACGTCCGGCGCGCCCGCCCCCGCGATCCTCCCTCTCTCCGGAAACTCCCGCTCTCCGGAAAGAGGGTTGCCAATAATAAGAAGACCGGTCTATTTTATGGATATGGGACAGAAGGGCGAGGAGACGCGCGGCCGGTTGCTCGACGCGACGCGAGATCTGATCGAGAGCGGTGGCTACTTCGGGGCCGGGCTGAACCAGGTGATCGCGACCAGCGGAGCGCCGCGCGGCTCGCTCTACTTCCACTTCCCCGGGGGCAAGGACCAACTGGTCGCGGAGTCCGTACGGCGGGCGGGTCGTGAGATCGGCCAGGTCGTGCAGGACCTGGCCGAGACCGCGCCCGACACCGTGACCCTGGTCACCGCGGTGCTGGGGCTGCTCGGCGATCGGCTGGAGGCGTCCGGGTGGCGGAAGGGCTGCCCGGTGGCCACGGTCGCGCTGGAGATGGCGGCCATCAGTGATCCGCTGCAGGAGGTCTGCTCGGAGGTCTACGGATCCTGGGAGGGTTCGCTCCGGGACCGACTGGTGGCCGACGGGCACCCCGAGGCCGCCGATGTCGCGGTCACCGTTCTCGCCCTGATCGAGGGGGCGCTGCTGCTCGCCAGGGCGCACCGCAGCCGGGAGCCGCTCGACCGGGTGTCCCGTCAGATCACGGCGCTGCTCTGACCCTGTGTTCCGTCGGATCACGGCGCTGCTCTGACCCTGCGTTCCGTCGGATCACGGCGCCGCTCTGACCCTGCGTTCCGTCAGATCACGGCGCCGCTCTGAAGGATCCGCTCCGGTGGGTTCCTGCATGTCCATTTAATATGTAGACCGATCTATTTTGGAGTGATCACGTGACCATCGGCCCTCTCGGCTCCGCCGATCCCATCGATTCCATCGTTTTCGGCGCGGCGGGATTCATCGGGCGTTCCCTGGTCGCGGAGCTGCTCCGCCAGAGGCGCCGGGTGGCCGCCGCCGTGCGCGGGCCCGGGGACCGGCTCACGTCGTGGCTCGCCGCGCGGGAGGTGGACACCTCGGGGCTGACCGTCGTCACCACCGACATCACCGTGCCCGGTCTCGGCCTCGAAGGCCAGGAGGAACTGGAGGGACTGGAGGACCTGGAGCAGGTACGCGACGTCTACAACACCGCGGCCCGCTTCGCCTTCGGGCTGAGCGTCGAGGAGGCGAGGTCGGCCAACGTGACGGGGGCGCTCAACGTGGTCGACTGGGCCGCCGCCCGTCCCGGCCTGCGCCGGCTTGTCCACATCAGCGGCTATCGCGTCTCCGGCGGCCCCGTGGACTACCGAGGGGAGGGCGCCTACGAGGCGTCCAAGAAGGAGGCCGACGGGGCGGTGCGGGTCCGGGCGCGCGAGCTGGGAGTCCCGCTGACGATCGCCAACCCGTGCACCGTGATCGGCCCCGGCCAGTTCGTCGGCCTCGCCTCGATGGTCGAGGATCTCTGGTGCGGGCGGCTTCCCGCCCTTCCCGGCGGGCCGGACATCTTCCTGCCGGTCGTGGACGGAGACTACTTCGCCCGCTTCATGGCGGCCCTGCCCGTCCACGAGGAGACCGCGGGGAAGGCCTACTGGGTGCTCGACGACGAGACGCCCAACCTGCCCGAACTGGTCGGGCTGATCGCCGGGCACCTGGGCGTGCCCGCACCCCGTCTCTCGATCCCGCTTCGGGTGGTGCGGCGGCTGCCCCGCGCGCTCACCGGGACCGACCCCGAGACGTTGTCGTTCATCTCCACGGACCGCTACGACACCGCCCCCGCCCTGGAGTTCGCGGAGCGGGCGGGGCTCCGCATGCCCCCGGTCGGAGAGGCGCTCCGGCGCTGGGCCGACGATCTGGTCGGAGCCCGTTTCGGCAGGGGGCTCCCGCCGCGCGGGCCGTACGGGTTCCGCGGCGTGGCGGGGAGCAGGACCTGGGTGACGGGTGAACGGGAGAGTCCCGAGTACGTGCTGCTGCACGGGCTGCCGGTGGACGCCGATTCGTGGGAGGGCGTGCGCGACCTGCTGGGCGCGCCGGTCCTCGCCGCCGACCTGCCGGGCCTGGGCCGTTCCGCGCCCGCCCGCTCGCTGGACGACTGGACGGCGGACCTGATGGTCCCCGTCAGAACCCGTCCGGTTCTGGTCGGTCACTCCCTCGGCTGCGGGCCCGCCCTGCGTTACGCCGCGGCCCGCCCGGAGCGGGTGGCCGCCGTGGTCCTCGTCGCCCCGGCCTTCCTCCAGGCGCCGTCGGGACGGCTCTCCCGTTCGGGGGTGGCCGTGCCGATGCTGCGCGGGATGTCACGAGAGCGGCTGGGCAGCAGCCTCGGCCTTCCGGCGGACGCCATCACGGACCTGCGCCGGCCGGGTGCGGCGCGGCGCGTGATCGGGGCGATGCGTACGGCTCACGCGGCGAGGGAGGAGCTCCGTGGGCTGCTCGACCGGATCGAGGTCCCGGTGACGATCGTGGCCGGGTCCGAGGATCCGATCGCGGGGGACAGGCCCTTCACGGAGATCGAGGGCGCCGGGCACCATCCTCAGCTCACGCACCCCGAGGAGCTGGCCCGGGTGTTGCGAGCGGTCGGTGAGCGGGCTCACCCGGAGCCGTCGCGATCCGCCCGGGGCTGAGCCGAGGAGCTCATGGCGTAGAGCACGTCGCGCAGGCCCTCCTCGCGGCCGTTGAGCCAGACCAGGCGCAGGGCCAGGGCGGGAGCCTCCGGCTCCAGCGGGACCAGGGTGCCGGCCGCCAGGTCCTCGGCGATCGCGAAGTCGGGGAGCAGGGCCATTCCCGCCCCCTGCTTGGCCCACTCCCTGACGGTGACGACGCCGGGCAGCTCCCTCTGCTTGACGCCGAGGCCGAACATCCGGTCGGAGGCCATCCGGATCGAGCAGGCGGGTTCGGTCACCAGCAGGGTGTCGTCGTGCCCGGCGGGGGCCGCGACCAGCACCAGCCGCACCTCTCCCACGTCGAGGAAGTCCAGCTCGGGCGGTGGGGTGAAGCCGAGGCCGCCGATCCGCAGGCCGGAGTCGAGCAGCAGCCCGGCATCGAGGGAACCCCGGGCGATCTCGGAGAACAGCAAGTGCCTGGGGAGCGCGGTGACGTCGAGGTCGAGGTCGGGGCGGAGCTCGGCCAGGCGCCGGACGATGCCGGGCAGCCGGGTCGCCGCCAGCATCTCCAACGCGCCCACCCGGACCTTCCGCCGCTGCCCGGTGACGGCCAGCCGTACCGCCTCCGCGTGGTCGAGCAGGCCGCGGGCCTCGGCGAGCAGGGTCCGTCCCGGCCCGGTGAGCCGCATGCCCCGGGGCGTGCGCTCGAAGAGCGTCACCCCGAGGGACGTCTCCAGCCTGCGGATCTGCTCCGACGTCGATGCCGGCGCCAGGCCCAGCTGATGCGCGGCTCCGGTGATCGTGCCCGTCCCGGCGACCGCGACGAACCCCCGCAACTGCCGCAAATCCATGCCGTCAGCATACGGTTTTCCCGAACGCCCCATATGGCTGCGGCTGTTGAGATGAAATGTTCGATTCCGCAGAGTTGCCGGCATGCTCGCGACAACGTCCTTCCGGCGGCTCGCCGGAATCTCCCTCGCCTACTTCCTCGTTCTCCTCGACACCACCGTGCTCACCGTTGCCCTGCCCGACCTGCGCGCCTCCCTCGGAGGAACGTTCGCCGGACAGCAGTGGGCCGTCAACGGCTACACGGTCGCGTTCGCCGCGTCGCTCCTGACCGGCGGGGCGGTGTCCGACCGGTACGGCGCGGCCCGGGTGTTCCGGCTGGGAGTCACCGGGTTCGGGGTGATCTCCCTGATGTGCGCGTTCGCGCCCGATCTGGGACTCCTCATCGCCCTGCGCGCGCTGCTGGGCCTGATGGGCGCGCTCTGCCTGGGCAGCTCCCTCGGGCTGATCGCCCAGCTCTACACCGCCCCCGCCGAGAGGGCGCGGGCCATGGGGGTGTGGGCCGGGCTCACCGGTACCGCGCTCGCGGCCGGTCCGCTGCTCGGCGGACTGCTCGTGGAGTCGTACGGCTGGCGCGCGATCTTCCTCATCAACCCGCCGCTCGCCGCGGCGAGCCTCATCGCCGTCGGAGGCCTGGTCTCCGCCGTGGGAGCGGGCAGGATCGGCTGGGGAGTGCAGGCCGGGGCCTGCGCCTTTCTCGGTCTCCTGGCCGCGACGATCATCGAGGCCTCGGTCCTGGCCGCCTCGCTCGCCCTCGTGGCGCTCGCCGCACTGGTCTGGCTGGAGAGGCGTGCTCCCGCGCCCACGCTGCCCGGCGGGCTGCTCCGCGCCTCCTGGACGGGCCTGCTGACCGGAGGGGTGGTGAACTTCGCCTTCTCGGGAGCGCTCTTCGTGATCACGCTGCTTCTCCAGGGGGAGCGGCGGTTCACACCGCTGGAGGCGGGGCTGGCGTTCCTGCCCCTGACCATTCCGATGACCTTCAACGCGCTGCTCACCGGCCGCCTCGTCGCCCGGTACGGTCCCGGGCCCTCGATTCTGGCGGGTCTCGCCCTGCTGTCCGCGGGCCTGGTCTTCGCCCCCTCGACGGCGGGAATGATCATTATGGGCTTCGGCCTCTCCTGCTGCCTGCCCGCCCTGGTCGCCGACGTCGTGTCGATGGCTCCCCCCGGTACGGCAGGCACGGCGGGCGGCCTGCTCAACGCGGTGCGTCAGGTGGGCGCGGTCCTCGGAGTCTCGGTCATGGGAGTCGTCGCCCACGACGGGGCCGCCGGCGCCTCCCGCGCGCTGCTCCTTGCCGCGGTCCTCACCGTGCTCGCCCTCGCGGCCCAGTGCGGCACGCGCTGGGCCGGACGTCGTGCCGCGGGTCAGGACAGGCGCGTGCCCGCGCGTACGCCGATGTGATCGGGAGGCGTGAGCCCCTCGGGGAGCAGGGGATCGGGGATCGGCGCCAGCCAGGTGGTGGCGATCGGCAGCACGCCCGCCCAGAGCCCCAGCGCGGCGTCGGGCCCCTCACCGTCGTCGGGCGGGCCCGAGCTCATCTTGACGGACGCCTCCGCCAGGGAGATCGCGAGAATGGTCGTCGCCGCCAGCTCCTTGCGGCTGGGCTGCCTGGCGTAGTCCCACTGCCCGGGGGCGGAGTGCTCGGTCAGGATCCGCAGCGCGGTCAGCTTCTCCTCGCCCTCCAGCTTCCGGGGCACGCCGTAGACCATGGCGGAGCGGTAGTTGACGCCGTGCTCGAACACCGACCTGGCGAGGACGAGGCCGTCCACATGGGTGACCGTCACGCAGACCGTGCCCATGGCCGCACCCGTCTCGGCTCCCGATCCGCCCGGTGTGTCCTGTCTCGCATCCGTTACGGCGTCCGCGCCCGCGTCCGGGCTCTCGGATCCGTTTCGCGACCGTGAGGGCTCTCGCCCGGTCAGGCTCCGGCTGGCGGCCGACCCGTGGACGTAGAGGTTGTCGGCGTCGAAGCCGTAGACCGTGGGAACTACCATCGGCACGCCTCCGGAGATCACCCCGAGATGGCAGATGAATCCGGCGCGCAGCACCTCGTGCAAGGCGGCGCGGTCGGTCCGGCCCTTCTCACGGAGGCGGCGGTGCCGGGTGCGCTCCGTTGCCGATAATTCTGATAAGTCTGCCGATGATTCGTTCACGGAGGGATATTTAACCAGACATTGAAAACGGGCCCCCGACGATGGACTCTCCGTGACGAACGCGCCGGGCGACCAGCCCAGGGTAAATCTGTGGATCAGCCCTGAATATCGGGCATTGAGGGCAGAAAGGCGATTTTGGCGGCAGATTTGCGAGAGGCCAGTGAAACAGGCCTCCGGAAGGCAACGGCAGGCGTGTGATTTTTTGCCGTCGGGCGGGTGAAAGACCCGTGAGGCAGGGTCCGGACACAGAGAAAGACCCGTACGAGACGGGTCTTTCGCGGGCTGGATCAGGCGGCGGGGGTGGGGCCGCTCGTCCGTGGGAAGCGCAGGACGTTTCGTCCGGTGTAGGCGCGAAGGTCGACGACCTTCGTGTCACCGGGCGCCCTGCGGCGTGTCGCGGAACGGATGTCCCGGATCTTGAGCCGTGCGACATATGGTGGCACGACCACAAGTCTCTTCATTGAGCCCCCCGGCGTGATGGTCTTGTTATATGAGATGTCTACAGATCGCAGCATAAGACTGTCGTAAAGACAAGGTCAGTAGGGGAGCCGACGGCCCGAGGGTGACCGTAGGTCCAGACCGGAAGTGCGGATGGGACGGCGCCGGCCCTGCCGGGTGATTCTGGTGCGTCGCATGGTCTGCCCCTTTCCTTGGACTCACCGTGCTCCACGTCACTTGGCATCCGGTTGTCAACCGTTTGCAAGGCCGACCCGGCCGAGCTGGGCGGGCCCGCACGGAGGCCCATGCGAGCCAACCTAGTCCGCCATCGCCACTGGGATCAACCGTTTTGGTTACGGAAAGATTCACGAACCATACGCGTGGTGACGGTTCTGGGTGCCCGTGCCGAGCGCGGAGCCTCCGGCGCGAGCGGTGATATCGGGACCGTCGGCCGGACGGCGACGCGCCCGATCTCCCAAGGGTCCGTCCTGCCCAGCCGGAACCAGGCATCCTGGACCACGTCCTTGACCTCGTCGAGGCCGCCGGACGGCGCGTGGACCATCCCTGCCGGCCGAGGCCCGACTCGGCCACGACCTTCGTCACCGTTCACGTAAGGAGGACGAGACATGTCCCGAGTGCGCGACCCCCGGCGAACCACCCCGTCCGCCGGGGCGTCCGGCACACCGTCGAACGGAGAGTGAGGTGAAGGCCGGACTGATGGACGGGGACCCGCAGCGGCTGGGGGGCTACTGGCTGGCCGGACGGCTGGGCACGGGCGGTCAGGGCGTGGTCTACGAGGCCTACGACGCCGAGGGAAGACGGGTCGCGGTCAAGGTGCTGCACGGTGACGCGGGCACCGATCCCGAGCTGCGAGGCCGGTTCGGACGCGAGGCCGCCGCGGCCCGTCGCGTCGCCCCCTTCTGCACGGCGGGAGTGCTCGACGCGGACCTCGACGGGCTCAGGCCGTACATCGTCTCCGAGTACGTGGAGGGCCCGACGCTGCGCAGGGCCGTCGCGGAGGGCCGCCGCTTCACCGGCGGCGACCTGCATCGCCTCGCGACCGCGATCGCCACCGCGCTGACCGCCATCCACGAGGCCGGGGTCATCCACCGCGATCTCAAACCGGACAACGTGCTCCTCGGCCCCGACGGCCCCCGGGTGATCGACTTCGGTGTCGCCCGTACGGCGGACATGTCGCTGAGCGCGACCGGCATGGTGGCGGGCACCCCGACCTACATGGCCCCCGAGATCTTCATGGGCGGGCGTGCCGGCACGCCCGCCGACGTGTTCGCCTGGGGCGGGATCATGGTCTTCGCCGCCACGGGGGCGGACCCGTTCCGGGCGGAGAGCCTGGGCGGGGTCATGCACCGGGTGCTCTCCGTCCAGCCCCAGCTGGACATGCTGCCCGAGCGCCTCCGGCCGTTCGTGGCCGCCTCGCTCGCCAAGGACCCCGAGGCCAGGCCGTCGGCCAGGGATCTGCTGCTCGCCCTGGTCAGCGGGGAGGACGGTCTCGACACCCCGGAGCTGCTGGCGGCGGGCAGCGACGCCGGGGCCCTGGTCCGGGTCCCCGCCGCGGACCCCACGCTCGGCGCCCTCGCCGAGGAGGTGTACGCCGGGCTCGGCCCGGCCGAGCGGGACCTCGCCCCCGAGGTGTTCCTCCGGCTCGTCACCGTGACCGACGACGGCCAGCTGATCGTACGGCGGGCGCGGCGGGCCGAGTTCCTCGACGGACGGCCCGAGAACGAGGCCGCCGCCGTCCGGCGGCTGCTGCAGGCGTTCGCCTACCTCCTCAGTGACGACGACCAGGAGATCTGGCTGTCGCGGCCCGCGCTGCCGCAGGCCTGGCCGAAGCTGCGCACGTGGGTCCAGGCCAACCGGGACGGCCTGATCGTGCACCGGGGGATCCTCGCCGCCGCGCGGCGCTGGCAGAGCCAGGGCAGAAAGGACGGCGACCTGCTCCAGGGCAGCGGCCTGGAGAACGCCATGCACTGGGCGGCCACCGGCCGCCGCAACATCACGCTCAGCCCGGTCGAACGCGACTTCCTGGAGGCGGGCGCGGCCCTCGCCGGACGCCGTGCCCGCCGGAGCCGGCTGCTGTCCGCCACACTGGCCGCGCTGCTGGTGGTCGCGCTGCTCGCCGGGGCGCTCGCCGTACAGCAGAACAGGGCGGCCGACGCCCGCAGCGCCGTCATCGCCTCCCAGCGCGACAGCGCGGAGGCCCGGCGGCTCGCCACCGTCGCCGATTCGCTACGGGTCGCCGATCCGGCCAGGGCCATGCTGCTCAGCGTGGCCGCCTGGCGGCTGGCCCCGGTGACCGAGGCCAGGGCGAGCCTGTCCGGCTCGCTGGCCCAGTGGGAGACGGCCGCCTTCCACGATCCGGCCACCTCGATCCAGACGCTCAGGGCGCTGAGCCGAGACGGGCGGACGCTCATCAGCGCGGGGGAGGGCGAGGTACGGGTCTGGGACGTGCGGACCGGCAGGCGCACCGGCGGGTTCAGGGGGATCGGAGGGGACCTGCGGGCGCTGGCGCTGAGCCCGAGCGGCAGGCTGCTCGCGGTGATCAGCGATCTGGAGCTGAAGGTCTGGGACGTGACGACCGGCAGACCGACCGGCGTGACCCTCACCGTCCAGGGGCGTTTCGACGGCGGAGACACCGGAGCGTCCTTCGGGCAGGCCGAGAACCGGCTCGCGATCTTCCAGGGCGAGGCGCTCACGATCGTGAACCTCACCACGGGGAAGAAGAGGTCCCCGCCTACCTCCGGGAGCTTCGACATCTCCCCCGACGGACGCGGGCTCGCGGTCGGCGGCATCGACGGCACGGTGACGGCCTGGACACTGGACCGGCTCACGGGCGTCCCGCTGGGCGGCAGGTGCAACGGCTGCGCGCTGGGCGTGGCCTACAGTCCGGACGGCAGGACCGTCGCGGTCGCCCGGAACAAGGACATCGAGCTGCGAAACGCGTTCACCGGAGCGAAGCTGGACCGGCTCTTCGAGGAAGGCGGTAGCGGTGACCCGGTCTTCAGCCCTGACGGACGATTCCTGAGCATCGCGAACGAGACGAGCCTCAAGCTCTGGCGGGTCCGGGACGGACGGCTGCTGCTGACCCAGAAGATCAACGCGCTGTCGCCCGTCGTGGCCTTCGACCCGGACGGGCGCACGCTTCGCTATCTCACGGAAAGCTCGATGACGACTCTCGACATCACCGCGCTGACCAGGCCCGTCCTGCTGAAGGGGCCCGCGACCGGCTGGGCGGAGCTGAGTCCCGACGGGCGGCTGCTCGCCTCCAGGCAGACGGAGACGAGCGAGGTCGTGCTCCGGGACGTACGGCGGCGCACGCGCGTCGCCGCCCTGCGGGTCGGGCCGGTACGGGACGGCCACCTCGAGATGGCCTTCAGCGGCGACGGCAGGCGACTGGCGATCCAGACGGGCGGGGAGAGACCCCGGCTGACGGTCTGGGACACCGCCACCTTCCGGCGGATCGCCGCCGTCGCCGTCAAGCGCGACGCGCAGGCCGTCGCCGTGGCGATCAACGCCGACGGCTCCCTCGTGGCCTCCTACGCGAACTACCAGGATGTCCGGAAGGCATCCCAGGGGAGGAGGGGGGAGATCCACGTGTGGGAGGTGCCCGGCGGGCATCCGCTCTGGTCGCGGCCTCAGGAGTCCGTCGAGGGGCTGGTGTTCAGCCCGGACGGCCAAGCGCTCGCGCCCGTCGGGGGAGATCAACGCCTGCTGGACGCGGCGACGGGGAAGCCGTTCGGCAACGCGTACGGCTCGCCCGGCATCGGCGTCCCGACGACCGCGCTGGCCTTCGGCCGGGACGGTGCCCGCTTCGCCACCGCCGACCAGGCCGGGCGGATCTCGGTCTGGGAGACGGCGAGCAGGAGGCGGGTGGGCATCCTGGTCAGGAGCGGTGCGGGCGCGGGATCCATGCTGGCCCACTCGCCCCGTGGCGACGTGATCGCCGCCGGGGCCGGCGAACGGGCTGTCGCGCTGTGGGACGTCGAGACCGGGCTCCGCCTCGGCCAGCCGATCACGGTGCTGACCGGTGACCTCCGGTCGCTGGCGTTCAACGCCGACGGGTCCCGGCTGATGATGGTCGACCTCGACGGCGTCCTGGTCGACTATCCGGTCGATCCGGAGCTGGTGGCGAGCACGGTCTGCGCGCGGGCGGGTCGCACCCTGTCGCGCGGGGAGTGGAGCACCTATCTGAACGGCGTGCCCTATCGAAATGTCTGTCCTGCTTGAATACGGCTTTCTTCCCCGCGGCCGTGGTGACGGCGCGCGCTCTGAACGGGGAAATGACCGCGGTGAGAATGCCTGTCTGATCGGAAGATGCCTGGGTAGACCTACACGGAAGATGCCGTGAGTTTTCGGGGGGAAAACATGGCGCAGTGTGAAGTCTGCGGCAATGACTACGACATGAGCTTCGAGGTGCACGCCCAGGGAGTGGTGCACGTTTTCGACAGCTTCGAGTGTGCGATTCACCAGATGGCGCCGATGTGCGAACACTGCGGGGTCCGGATCGCCGGGCACGGGGTGGAGGCGGACCGGCGCTGGTTCTGCTGTGCGCACTGCGCTCGCGAGGAGGGCGCGAACGCGATCGTGGACCGCGTCGGGGTGTCGGCGGGGCAGGGTATGTAGGAGATGGTCTCCACGTAGATCCCTGGGAGTCTGGTCGTGGACGCCTCCGGCGTCCACACTGGTCTCCATGTATGACTTTGATCTGCTCGTGATCGGGACCGGTCCTGGCGGGCAGAAAGCCGCGATCGCCGCGGCGAAACTCGGCAAGAAGGTCGCGGTCGTCGAGAAGCGGGACATGCTCGGTGGAGTGTGCATCAACACCGGGACGATTCCCTCCAAGACCCTGCGCGAGGCGGTCCTCTATCTGACGGGGCTCAACCAGCGGGAGCTGTACGGGGCGAGCTACCGGGTGAAGGAAGAGATCACCGTCGCGGATCTCGGGATGCGCACCCAGCACGTCATCGGCCGCGAGGTCCAGGTGATCCGCAGCCAGCTGAGCCGTAACCGGGTGGTCATGCTGCAGGGAACCGCGCGGTTCCTGGACGAGCACACGGTCGGAGTCACCGGGGACGAGGAGAGGAAGGTCACGGCCGAGAAGATCGTGATCGCGACGGGGACCTCGCCGGCCCGCCCGCCCACCGTGGAGTTCGACGACCGGACGGTCATCGACTCCGATGCGATCATGCACCTCGACCGGGTGCCCGAGACGCTCGTCGTCGTCGGCGCCGGGGTCATCGGGATCGAGTACGCCTCGATGTTCGCGGCGCTCGGCACCAAGGTCACCGTGGTGGAACGCCGGGAGCGGATGCTGGAGTTCTGCGATCTGGAGATCGTGGAGGCACTCAAATACCACCTGCGGGACCTGGCCGTGACGTTCCGGTTCGGTGAGAGCGTCGCCGCGGTCGAGCGACGGCCGCGCGGGGCGCTGGCCATCCTGGAGAGCGGCAAGAAGATCCTCGCCGACTGCGTCATGTACTCCGCGGGACGGCAGGGCAAAACGGCCGAGCTGTGTCTTGAGGCCGCAGGGCTCGCCGCCGACGACCGGGGCCGGATCGACGTGGACGAGAACTACGCCACCCCCGTCCCGCACATCTACGCGGTCGGCGACGTGATCGGCTTCCCCGCCCTGGCGGCCACCTCGATGGAGCAGGGCCGGCTGGCGGCCCAGCACGCGTGTGGCGAGCCCGTCGCCAACATGCACGAGCTGCAGCCGATCGGGATCTACACGATCCCGGAGATCAGTTTTGTCGGAAAGTCCGAGGACGACCTGACCCGAGACAAGATCCCGTTCGAGGTGGGCATCTCGCGGTACCGGGAGCTGGCCCGCGGGCAGATCATCGGCGACTCGTACGGGATGCTCAAGCTGCTCGTCTCTCCGGATGATCGGCGGCTGCTCGGCGTCCACGTGTTCGGCACCGGGGCCACCGAACTGGTGCATATCGGACAGGCCGTGATGGGCTGCGGCGGAACGGTCGACTACCTGGTCAACGCCGTGTTCAACTACCCGACGCTGGCCGAGTCCTACAAGGTCGCCGCCCTCGACGCCATGAACAAGATGCGGGCGATCGCCCGGCTGACGGACGAGTTCTAGCCGGACCCGCCGGTCGGCCTCCGATGTCCCGCGCCGTACGGGCACGGGGCCGGGGACGTGGACTCCGTGACGGCCGGTGTCCCGGACCGTACGGGCTCGGGACTCAGGAGTCACCGGGGGTGACGAGCCCGGTCTCGTAGGCGGCGATGACGGCCTGGGCTCGATCGCGGATGCCGAGCTTGGCGAACACGCTGTTCACGTGGTTCTTCACGGTGGAGGCGGCCAGCTGCAGGGTCCTGGAGATCTCGGTGTTGGACTGGCCGCGGGCGATGAGGACCAGCACCTCCCGCTCACGATCGGTCAGCCCGGTCAGCTGCTCGGACGTGGTCGTATGGCGCGGCCGGGCCGCCTGGACGAACGTGCCGATCAGGCGGGTCAGCAGCCGGGGCGCGACCGCCGCCTCCCCGCGGTGCACGACCCGCACACCCTCCACCAGCTCCTCGGGCGAGATGTCCTTGGGCAGGAAACCTGACGCCCCGGCCCGCAGCACGTCGACGACGTACTCGTCCAGGTCGAAGGTGCTCAGCGCGAGCACCCGCACCCCGGGCAGCTCGGCGGTGATCGCGCCGGTGGCGGTGATCCCGTCGGCCCGAGGCATGTGCAGGTCCATCAGCACCACGTCGGGCAGCAGTTCCCGGGTGAGGCGCAACGCCTCCTCACCGTCCCCGGCCTCGCCCGCCACGCTCATGTCGTCCTGGGCCTCCAGGATCATCCGGAAGCCCGCGCGGACCAGCACCTGGTCGTCCACGATCAGAACCTTGATCACGTCTTCTCCTCCGGTACGGCGGACGCGTCCTGTCCGGCGGGCGGGGGACGCCGTCCGCGTGTCCCGAACGGCCCGCGAGACCGCCGCGTCCCCGCCCTGCTGGATGGAGCAGGAGACCACGTTAGACGGAACGCGGCCTCGTCATGACCTTGGCCCGACGATCTCGGTGGCCTCCGTACACGACCCTCAGCGAAGGGATGAGCGAGAGACCGAGCGCCGTTCCCGCGCGATCACCGTGACCATCAGCGCGACCAGCGCGGTGAGCTGCGCGAGGGCCGACCAGAGCCCGAGCACGACCGTCACGAGCGCGATCAGGGCGCCCGTGTTCCGCAGCCCGTTGCCCGTCATGCCGAGGACCCGGCGGAACCAGGCGTTGCCCGCCATGAACAGGGCGACGCCCACGGCCAGGGTGACGGCGGCGCTGAGCTTCAGCGGATCGACCGGGTGCCCGATCGCCTTCTTGACGCCCGTGGCGACCGCGACGATGCCCAGCAACATCGGGATGTGCGCGTAGAAGTAGGCGCCGAGGATCAGGCGGGTGCGCCGTACCGGCTCGGCCTCCGCCAGGGTGTGCTCGGCGTGCACCTCGTCGTCCCCGCCGAAGTACAGCCACCACAGGCAGGCGGCCAGCGCGAGACCGAGCACCGACGCCAGGCCGAGGGCGAAGCCGACGTGCAGTCCGGCGGCGCCGATGCCGATCGCCACGACCGACTCGCCGAGCACCACGATCACCAGCAGGCCGTGGCGCTCGACGATGTGCCCGGCCCTGAGGTTGAAGCCCTTCTGGCCGATGAAGTACGGGCTTCCCCAGAGCAGCGCCACCGCGGCGCCCCAGAGCAGGTAGTTGTACGGTTCGCCGGCAAAACTCGCCAGGCCGACCAGCGCGACCCCGCCGAGGTTGAACGGGATCACCCGGGCGAAGGCCGCGGTGGCCTGCATGTACAGCCCGGCGTGGACGGCGATCAGCAGCAGGTAGCCGAGGGTGAACGCCATGCCGTCGCCGTCGAAGACCGCGGGGATCGACAGCGCCACGATCATGAACCCGGCCATGCCCAGAAGGATCAGCACCCGGCGGGCGGGGCGAGCCGGGGGAACCGCGTTGGTCAGCCAGGCGTAACCCGCGTACATCCACCAGATGACACCGAACACCAGGAGTACGCGTAGCGCACCCTCGTAGGCCTCGCCGTCCTGCAGTCCTTGCACCAGGAGGTTGGTGAGCTGCGTGACGGTGAAGACGAAGACCAGATCGAAGAAGAGTTCAAGGGTGGAGACGCGGAGCTCGGTCTCCGGGGGTGCGGGTTCCACCCGCTCTGCGAACCAGTCGGGCAGGCGCATGGTGGTCATTGTGCTGTTACGACGGGCCGTTCCGGTACTGCTTATCCGCGATGCGGACGATTACCCGATCGCCAGCATCGCGGCAATTACCCGCTCTAGCTGGTCACTCCGGTCGCCTGATTGTTCCGCCGGGTTGTTCAGCTCTCGGCGGACTTGTCCTTCTTCCCCGCCACGAGGGTGTCGCCTGCCTTGTCCGGGGTGGGTGTGACGACCGGCGCGGGTGCGGTCGCCGGGGTCGCGTCACCGGCCGGGGGCCTGCGGGTGCGTACACGCGGACGGGTGGCGGCGGGGAACTCCGCGGTGTCGGCGGTGTTGTCCGAACCACCCGGATCGCCCGATCCGGAAGCGGCCGGCTTGCCCGCCTTCTGGTCGGTGCGGTCGGTGACGGGCGGGGCGGGCGCGGTGACGGTCTCCGGCTCGCGCAGCGAGGCGAGGACGTCGTCGGCCTCGGCATCGGCGGCGAAGTCCTCGGCGGCCTCGGCCTCACGCCGTTTGATCACCACCATGTGGTCGACCGACAGGCGGCCCGCGCCGCCGACCGCCAGCAGGATGGAGGCCGCCCCAAGAGCCACGATCAGGTTGATGTCGCCCCCGGTCAGGGGCAGGCCCTGATCGCCGCTGGCCACCACGAACACGGCGACGGCCTCGGCGAACAGCAGCAGCCCGCAGGCCGGTACGGCGAGTCCGGCCACGAGCAGGGCGCCGCCGATGAGCTCGGTCAGCATCGTGGTGGCGGCCCACGCCCCGGGGGCGGGGGCACCCAGGCTCCCGAACTGGTCGCTCGTGGCGGTCAGGCCCGCTTCCAGTTTGTGCCAGCCGTTGGCGAAGAAGATCCCGCCCACTCCCAGTCTGGCGGCCAGGGAGGCAAGATCATGGAGGGTTCGTCGCACGGTTCCCCCTTCGGGTCGGATTCCCCATTCTTGCCCATGGTTGACCGATAACTGACCGAACGGGGACCATCCAAACCTTCACCCGATGTCGTTGCGCCCGGCGGGTCGGCGGGGCCCTGAATCGTCCGTCGTGGAGCCGGCCTTTCGGGGACGATTCTCTGTCCGGGCGCGGCTCCGCGTGGGCGGGGCCCGGCTGTGGTTCCACCCGTTTGGGGCTCCCGGGTCGTGGCAAGGTGACGGGACGGTCCGGCGGCGAATGGATGACTGATTCGCGCTGATATATGCACTTTGTGGCCGCATCTGCGACCTCTCTAGAGAGATACAGGCATATAGCCGCTATCTAGGCAAACGGCGGTCTCGCACGGACCATGGTGATCATGGGGAGTCAGATCGTGGTCAACCGGCGCGAGGCCCGTGAACCACCGTGGTGAGAGGTCCTGACGAACAGGACTTCGCGCGGGTCTCGCTCCCGCCGTCTCCGGACGGCCCACGGGAATGGTGTATCACGGCCGTCACCCTGCTCGGCCATGATCAGCCGGAGGCCGCACTGGACGCCGCACGAAAGGCGGTGGACCTTGATCCCGGCGCCGACTGGGGCTACCGCCTCGCCAGTCTCTCGTTCGAACGGCTCGGCCGCGACGCCGAGGCCGTGGCCGCCGCGGAGGAGGCCGTACGGCTGGCGCCCGGGTCCTGGGCCGCGCGACTGCGCCTGGGCGCGGCCCTGCGCCGGGTGCCGGGACGCTGGCGTGAATCGTGGGCCCAGGCGGCCAGGGCCGTGCGCTACGCCCCCGATGAGCCCGACGCGCACGTCCTCGTCGGCGACCTCGCACTGCTGCGCGGAGAGCACAGGCGCGCGGAGACCGCCTACCGCAACGCGTTGCGCCGCCTGGAGGACCATCCCGGTGCCAGGATCAACCTCGGCCTGACGTTCCTGCGCTGGGAGCGTCCTCGCGGCCACCACGATCCCGCCTGGCCGATCGACCCTCGCGAGACCGGGCGGGCCAGGCGCGCCCTGGAGGTGTGGTCCCGGCAGACCCGCATCCTGCTCGCGCTGGCGTTTGTCGTGGTGGGGGTGGTGGCCTTCGGGTTCGGCCTGGTCACCGAGGCGAAAATCGGCGGTGCGGCGATGCCCCTCGTCGTCCTGGTGATCACCCTGAGGCAGGCGCACCGGGTCAGGCTCTGGCCCTACGTGCCGGGCATGCTCGCCCGTGATCTCTGGCTCAGCATGTCCGTCTCGATCACCTTGGTCGGTGTCGCCGCCTATGTCGCGGCGATCGCCACCCTTCCCGCCGAGGTTCCCGCGCTCACGCTCGGCTCGGCGCCGGACATGGTGAGCGGTGTCTGGGCGGGTCTCGCGGGGCTGGTCCTCTTCAACGGCGCGGCCGTGCTGGTCCTGCGCGTGCTGGTCGAGGCGTGGCGCGGACGGCCGGTCAGGGCGCTGGCCGAGTTCACCACGGTCCACCAGGACCGTACGGCCCGGCGGGACATCGACGTGACCCTCTGGCTGGTGGTGGGCCGGGCGTGGTCGGTGCTGGCCGCGGTCGCGGGGACCGCCTTGATCCTGGGCGAGCCGCGATGGGCACTCACCGCGGCGGCCGTCCCGCTCGCGCTCGCCTGGGTGCGCGTCCGGGGCGGACTGGCTCCCTGCCTCGGCCAGGTGCTCGCCACGGATCGCTGGCTCGTGGCCGCGCTGGGCCTGCTGGTGGCGACCTCGCTCGCGCTCGGCGGGACGGCGGCCGCCGGTGTGCTCGGCCTGCCCCCGGCCGTGGGCGGCTGGGCGGGACAGGCGGGGGCCGGGATGCTGGCCGTGCTGGTGGTGGTGTTCGCCACCAGGTCGGTGCAGGCGTGGTGGCGGGGTGCGCCGGGACCGTGGCGGGCATCCCTGATCATGTGTGAGAACTGCGGCCGGCGCGTGCCCGGCGACGTCGGTCCGCCGGTGGGGCTCAGCGTGGAGGTGCGCGACGCCTTCACCTACGGCCGCGGGGTGGTGCTCGCCTATGCCGATTCCAGTGGGCCGCGCGCGCTGGCCGTGGGGTCGGTCAGCTCGGTCGGCCCGAGCGGCGAACTCCGCCTCATCGCCGCCTCCGACGCCTGGGAGGCGGCCGAGCGTGACCCGAGGGTGGCGGTGTTCGTCGCCGACCCGGTGGACCGCCGGTTCTGGGCCGAGGTGCGCGGCATCGCGATCGGCGACAGTGAGGCGGACGTGCTGAGGATCACCCCCCAGCAGGTCGTCGTCGGCGAATACCCCGGCCGCCACCAGGGCCGCTCCCGCCCCGGCTGAGGAGAGCCCACTGCGGCCCGTACGATCCCGGGCGACGGGCGACGGGCGACGGGCGACGGGCGACGGGCGACGGGCGACGGGCGACGGGCGACGGGCGACGGGCGACGGGCCGCGTCCCGTCGTGGCCGGGAGGATTTCCCGGCGAGCTCTTGGCCCGATCGCCGTCGTCGGTGTCGCCTTGCCTGCCGGTGACATTCCCCTGCCCGGAGTCCGGCGCCCGCTCCGCGAGGGCGGGGGGAAGGCGCGATCGGCGGGAGGAATGGCCCGTTTCATCAGATGAGATCTGCTGGCGAGATGTATGAGAACAGAGTGAAAAGAGAGGCTCGCCCGCAGGGGAAGAAGGGGGCCGGAACTTGGTGCCTGGATCGTAGAGTTAATCCGATCTCATCCGTATATCTGATCGTGTCTGTGTGACGGCGTGGCGTGGCGCTCAGGCGCGCGCAAACGCATCCTCGGTGCGGTATAACCGGGGGCGGACCGGGGAGGCGTGATGCGGGAATCCGGCAGGGCCCGGCCGGCGGGACGCGCGGCGGCACGAGATCTGTTCGAACAGGTGAGGCTGAGCTACTTCCGGCTCTCCGTGCCTCTGCGCAGACTCATCTACGCCGGTGTGCTGATCGGGATGGTCGGACTGGCGCTCGGCGTGGGCTGGGATCCGATCTACACGTTCATGACCACGCTGACCCTGCTCGGCTTCGTCGCGCTGACCCTGCGCTTCCCCCGGGCCGCCGCCACCCTGGTGGTGGTGCTCGGATGGCTGATGGCGCTGTTCTTCCTCCAGGGCACGTACGGCTGGCCGCCGCTGGTCTCGACGGCGCTGGTGGTCCTCGGCCTCTCCGTGGCCGGGATCGCCCACCTCATCCGCTGGGTTCCCCCGTGGGTGACCACGCTCCTGGCGCTGGCGTCCGCCGGTGCGGTGGCCGCGGTGCTGGCCACCACGGTCGCCTCGGAGTCGCCGGGCGTCGCCGTGGGAGTCGCGTACGGCGCGGCTGTCGCGGTGCTGGTCTACCGCTTCGTCCAGGCGCGCCAGGCCAGGATCGCACTGGCCGGCGAGGAGCAGCAGGTCAGGCTCCGGGGCCGCGACGGGGGGAACGGCGCTCCCGTCTCCGCGTCCGGCGAGCCGTCCGCGCCGCCTCCGATATCGCTGGAGGAGGCCCTCGGCGAACTGGAGAGCATGATCGGCCTGGCCCCGGTGAAGGAGCAGGTGCGCTCGATCGCCGCCTCGATCGAGGCGGCCAGGCTCCGCAAGGAGGCGGGATACTCCACCGAGCCGCCGATGCGCCACTTCGTGTTCGTCGGCCCGCCCGGCACGGGCAAGACCAGTGTGGCCAGGACCGTCGCGAAGATCTTCTACGCCTTCGGCCTGCTGGAGACGCCCTACGTGGTGGAGGCCCAGCGGGCCGACCTCGTGGGGGAGTTTCTCGGGGCCACCGCGATCAAGACGAACGAGCTGGTGGACCGGGCGCTCGGCGGGGTGCTGTTCATCGACGAGGCCTACAGCCTGGTCAACTCCGGCGAAGGCCAGCCCGACAGGTTCGGCGCCGAGGCCGTGCAGACGCTGCTCAAGCGGGCCGAGGACGACCGCGACCGGCTGATCATCATTCTGGCCGGATACGAGAAGGAGACGACCGCCTTCCTGTCCTCCAATCCCGGCCTGTCCAGCCGCTTCTCCAGCCGGGTCCGTTTCCCCAGCTACGGCCCCGACGAGCTGCTGCAGATCACCGAGCTGCTGCAGCGGCGGCGGGGCGACCGGATGGCCGAGGACGCCAAGCCCGTGCTGCTCGCCCGGTTCGAGGACATTCATCGGCGCGCCATGGTGGACGAGCTGGGTAACGCCCGGTTCGTCCGCAGCCTGGTGGAGGCCGCGGCCCAGGCCAGGGATGTGCGCGTGGTGGGCGGGGGAGGCTCACCCACCACCGAGGACCTGGTGACCACCGTCGAGCGCGACGTCACGAAGGCCTTCGACGAGCTCACCGCCCGCTACCGCGGTTACCAGGCCACGCCCACCCTGGAGGAGGCACTCGCCGACCTGGACCGGATGGCCGGTCTGGAGCCCGTCAAGCGGCAGGTGCACGCGATCACCGCGCAGCTCAGGGTGGCCAAGATGCGCCAGGAGCGAGGGCTGCCCACCCCGCCGCAGATGAGGCACTTCGTCTTCGCCGGGCCGCCGGGCACCGGCAAGACCACCGTGGCCCGCATCGTGGGCCGCATCTTCGCCGCGCTGGGCCTGCTCGCCCAGCCCGACGTGGTCGAGGCCCAGCGGGCCGACCTGGTGGGTCAGCACCTCGGGGCCACCGCGATCAAGACGAACGAGCTGGTGGACCGGGCGCTCGGCGGGGTGCTGTTCATCGATGAGGCCTACGGCCTGGTCAACCCCGGTTACGCCGGGGGCGACGCCTTCGGCAACGAGGCCGTGCAGACGCTGCTCAAGCGGGCCGAGGACGACCGCGACCGGCTAGTGATCATCCTGGCCGGATACGGGCGGGAGATGGACGCCTTCCTGTCCTCCAACCCCGGTCTGGCCAGCAGGTTCAACCAGCACGTGCGGTTCCCCTCCTACTCTCCGGACGAGCTCGCCGAGATCGCCGCGCTGCTTGCCGAGGGGTCGGGTGACAGGTTCGACGACGCCGCCCGTCAGGATCTGGCCGAGGTCTTCACCTGGGTCTGCGACGAGGGCCTGATCGACGGCCTGGGCAACGGCCGGTTCGCGCGCTCGCTGTTCGAACGCGCCGCCATGCGCAGGGATGTCCGCCTGGCCGCCGTGGGCGGCGGGACCGCCAGTGCCGCCGACCTGACCACGATCACCAGCGCCGACCTGCGCGCCGCCGTGGAAGAACTCGCCGGGCGCTGAGCCCATGCTGATCCCGAGCTGAGCCCATGCTGAGCCGGGGTCGAGGCCGCACCGAGCGAGCCCGTACCGATCCCGCGCCGAATTCACGCGGAGCCCGTACCGAATCCTGCGTCGAGCCCACGCCGGGCCCCCACTGAATTCCGCGTCGAACTCACGCCGAGCGAGCCCGTACCGGAATCCCACGCCGGCCCCTTACGGAGCCCGCGCGGAGTCTCCGCGGGCCCGGGTTCGCGAGGCGGAGCGACCAAACACCGCCGTTGGCTGAGATCGCACCCTCGAATCAGTACTCTATGCACTCAACCAGTCGCCCAATGTAGCAGGATGGCCGCTGGCGGCAAGAGGCTCCGGAGGGGGGGACGATGGCGGGATTCCTTGCCCGGAGGCTGCTCAACTATCTGGTGCTGATCATCGTGGCCACGAGCCTGGCCTACATGCTGGCGGCGAGCGCGCTCAATCCCCGGTCGAACTATGAGGGACGCAACCCCCCGATTCCACCGGCGGTCATCGACGCGCGCCTCACGGAACTGAATCTGAACGACGAGACCCCGCTGTTCCAGCGCTACCTGACCTGGGCGGGCGGCCTCCTCCACGGAGACTTCGGCAAGACGGTGACGGGTGGCTCGGTCAACGACGACCTCGCGAGGCGGATCGGCGTCACCCTGCGCCTGATCACGACCGGGCTGATCGTCGGCAGCGTCACCGGCGTGCTCATCGGCGCCTACGCGGCCGTCAAGCAGTACGGCGTGTTCGACCGGTTGTCGACCGCGGTCTCCTTCGTCGTCCTCGCGGTCCCCACGGTCGTGCTGGCCAACATCCTGATCATCGCCGTGATCTGGTTCAACGACGCGGTCGGCACCCAGGTCTTTCTCGTCAGCGGCGAGGCGACCCCCGGCCTCCAGGGAGGGTTCCTCACCCAGCTGGTCGACCGGCTCCAGCACCTGATCCTGCCCACGATCTCACTCTCGCTCGGTCTTGTCGCCGTCTACAGCCGCTACCAGCGCAACATGATGCTCGACGTGCTCGGCGCCGACTTCATCCGCACGGCCATGGCCAAGGGGCTGCGCCGCCGTACGGCGCTGACCCGGCACGCGCTGCGCACCGCGCTGATCCCGGCGGTCACCTACTTCGCCTTCACGTTCGGTTCGCTGCTGGTCGGCACCACCTTCACCGAGAAGATCTTCGGCTGGCACGGCATGGGCGAGCAGCTGGTCAACTCCATCTCCACCAACGACGTCAACACCGTCGCGGCCATCAGCTGTTTCGCCGCCCTGGCGGTGCTGCTGGCCGCGCTGGCCTCCGACGTGTTCCACGCCGTCCTCGATCCCCGGGTCAGGGTGGGGTGAGCCGGCGATGACCATCTCCGACGAGGAGCTCGCCGAGCAGCAGTCGGCCATCGGCCGGATCCAGGCGCCCTCGCGGCTGCGGGTGGTCGCGGGCCGCTTCTTCGGCTCGCTCCAGGGCCGGATCGGGTTCGCGCTGCTGGGGCTGATCTTCCTGCTGGCCTTCGTCGGGCCCTACATCGGCAGGTGGACCTACACCGACCAGGACTTCACGGCGTTCCTCCAGCCGCCCTCCCTCGCGCACTGGTGGGGGACCCTGCAGACGGGGGCCGACGTATACGCGGTCACGTTGCGCGGCCTGCAGAAGTCACTGATCGTCGGCCTGCTGGCCGCGGTGATCGGCACCACGCTGGCCGCCGTGGTGGGCGCCTTCGCCGGATACTTCACGGGCTGGGCCGACCGGTCGCTGACCTGGGTGACCGACCTGATGCTGGTGCTCCCGGCCTTCCTGATCCTGGCGATCATGTCTCCGCTCTTCGAAAGCGGTCAGTGGCTGCTGTTCGTGCTGGTACTGGCCGTTTTCCTCTGGATGGTCACCTCGAAGATCGTCCGAAGCATGACCATCTCGCTCAAGGAGCGGGAGTTCATCCAGGCGGCCAGATTCATGGGCGTGCCGCCGGTAAAGATCATCTTTCGTCACATCATCCCGAACATGTCCTCGCTGCTGGTCGTGGACGCCACCCTGAACGTCAGCGCCGCGATCCTCACCGAGACCTCCCTGTCCTACTTCGGCTTCGGCATCCAGCCGCCCGACGTCTCGCTGGGCAGCCTCATCGCCGATGGGGCGAGGACGGCCATCTACGCCCCCTGGACGTTCTGGTTCTGCTCCGGGCTGCTGATCGTCATGGTGCTCGCCGTGAACCTGGTCGGCGACTCCCTCCGCGACGCCTTCGACCCCACCGCGCAGAGGGGTAGGGAGAACAGATGAGCGAGCGCGACAGGCGGCCGACGGACGCGAGGTCCCGGCCCGCGAAGACGGGAGAGACCGGAAGGGGCGGTGAAGGAGGCCTCGGAGCCGCTCCGGTCCTCGAGGTGAGCGATCTCAACGTCACCTTCGGCACCGGCCCCGGCGCGGTGCGCGCGGTCAGGGGGGTCGGTTACGCGGTCCGTCCCGGCGAGGTGCTGGGCATCGTCGGCGAGTCGGGCTCCGGCAAGTCGGTCACCTCGCTGGCCGTGATGGGCCTGCTCCCTTCACACGCCCGTGTCACCGGCTCGGTGCGGCTGCTGGGCAGGGAGATCCTGGGAGCGACGGAGAAGACGCTCACCGCGTTCCGCGGCAAGACGATCTCCATGGTCTTCCAGGATCCGCTCTCCGCGCTCACCCCGGTATACCGGGTGGGCGACCAGATCGCCGAGGCCGTACGGATCCACCAGAAGGTCACCGCCAAGCAGGCCGCCAAGCGCGCCGTGGAGCTGCTCGACCTGGTCGGCATCCCCAACGCCGCGCAGCGCGCCAGGGCGTTCCCGCACGAGTTCTCCGGCGGCATGCGCCAGCGCGCGGTGATCGCGATGGCGATCGCCAACGATCCCGACGTGATCGTCTGCGACGAGCCGACCACCGCGCTCGACGTCACCATCCAGGCGCAGGTTCTGGAGGTGCTCAAGAAGGCGCAGCGGGAGACGGGCGCGGCGATCGTCATCATCACCCATGACCTGGGGGTGGTCGCGGGGTTCGTCGACCGGGTCCTCGTCATGTACGCGGGACGGTCCGTCGAGGTCGGGTCCGTGGACGACGTCTACTACCGCACACGCATGCCGTACACCATGGGGCTGCTCGGCTCGATCCCACGTCTGGACCAGGGCGGGGAGCAGCCGCTGGTCCCGATCGAGGGGAACCCGCCGTCACCGGCGGCGCTGCCGCCCGGCTGCCCGTTCGAGCCGCGATGCCCGCTGGCCGTCCCCGAGTGCGCCGAGGCGGAGCCCGTGCTGGAGCCGGTGGGCTCATCCGGTCACCTGGTGGCGTGTATCCGCTCGGGCGAGATCGAGGCGGCGGGCTGGTCGCCCGCACAGGTCTACGGCGTGCGCAGCGAGAGCGGCGGGGGCCCCGCCACCGAGTCCGCTGCCGAGTCCGTCACCGGCCCCGTCACCAAGCCCGTCACTGAGTCCGCTGCCGCGCCCGTCATCGCGCCCGCCAACGGTCCTGTCACCGAGTCCGTCGCCGAGTCCACCGCCGAACCCGCCACCGGCCCCGTCACCGAGCCGCTCACCGAGTCCGTCGTCCCTCAGGAGCGGCCGGTACGGCTGCCGCGCGGAGAGCGCGACGTGGTCCTGTCGGTGGACGACCTGATCAAGCACTACCCCCTGATGAAGGGCTCGCTCTTCAAACGGCGGGTCGGCACGGTCTACGCGGTGGACGGCATCAGCTTCGACATCCGCGAGGGGGAGACGCTCGGCCTGGTCGGCGAGTCCGGCTGCGGCAAGACGACCACGCTGATGGAGATCCTGGAGCTGGTCAAGCCGCAGCGGGGCAGGGTCGCGGTGCTGGGCCGCGACACCTCGGCGATGAGCGCCCGCGATCGGATGGCGATCCGCAGGGACATGCAGGTCGTCTTCCAGGACCCGCTGGCCTCGCTGGATCCCAGGATGACCGTCTACGACATCCTCGCCGAGCCGCTGCGCACGCACGGGACCAGGGACCCCGGGCCGAGGATCCGGGAGCTGCTCCGTCTGGTCGGCCTGGAGGCCGCCCACGCGGCCCGCTACCCGCAGGACTTCTCCGGGGGCCAGCGCCAGCGCATCGGCATCGCCCGCGCGCTGGCCCTGGAGCCCCGGCTGATCGTGCTGGACGAGCCGGTCTCGGCGCTCGACGTGTCCATCCAGGCCGGTGTGATCAACCTGCTCGAGGAGCTGAAGGGCCGTCTGAGGCTGTCATACCTGTTTGTGGCACACGACCTGGCCGTGGTCCGCCACATCGCCGACCGGGTCGCAGTCATGTATCTCGGGAAGATCGCCGAGATCGGGCAGGTCGGCGAGGTCTACGACGCCCCGATGCACCCTTACACGCAGGCACTGCTGTCGGCGGTCCCGCTGCCCGACCCCGAGAAGGAACGCTCCAGGAAACGCATCCTTCTCGAGGGTGACCTGCCCAGCCCGGCCGATCCCCCTTCCGGCTGCCGCTTCCGCACCCGCTGCCCCAAGTTCAAGACGCTCGGCGAAACGGACAGGGCGCGATGCGTGAACGAGGAGCCCCAGGTCCGGTCTCTCGGTGAGGACCACGGCGCCTCATGCCACTTCGCCGAGAAGCTTGAAGTCGTATGACCCAGGAGGAACCATGATATCAATCCGGCGCGTGAGTGCGCCGGCCGCCGCGCCGGCCGTGCTGGTTGTGCTGGCTGTGGTCGGCTCGCTGACTCTGGCCGGTTGCGGCGGCGGGCGGAGCGGGCCGCCGGCCGGGTCCGCCTCGGAGATCAAGGCCTACGACATCAACCCGGTCGCCCGGGAGAAGGTCAGGGACGGGGGAGTTCTCCGCTGGGGGCTCAACGAGTATCCGGCCAACTGGAACCTCAACCACGTCGACGGCAACCTCGCGACGGTCAAGAGAGTCATGGACGGGCTCATGCCCTCGCCCTTCCGCTCCAACGAGAAGGGCAAGATCTCCGCGAACGTCGACTACCTGCTGGCGGGCAGAATCACGGCGAGCCGGCCCAAACAGGTCGTCACGCTGACGCTCAATCCGAGAGCCAGGTGGTCCGACGGCAAGCCGATCACCTGGGAGGACTACAGAGCCCAGTGGCAGGCGCTGAGCGGCAAGAACGGCGACTACCGCGTCGCCGGCACCACCGGCTACCAGGACATCGAGAGCGTGACGAGGGGCAAGGACGACTACCGGGCCGTCGTCACCTTCGCCAAACCCTTCGGCGACTGGCAGTCGCTGTTCGCCCCGCTCTATCCGAAGGCCACCAACGCCACCCCCGAGGGGTTCAACACCGACTGGCTGAACCGGATCCCGGTGACCGCAGGCCCGTTCAGGTTCGTCGCGTTCGACCCGACGGCCAAGACGCTCACCATCGGCAGGGACGACCGCTGGTGGGGAGAGCGGGCCAAGCTCGACCAGATCATCTACCGCTCGCTGGAGAGCGACGCGCTGATCGGCGCCTTCAGCAACGGCGAGCTGGACACCTTCGACATCGGCCCGTCCGCGCCCGACTACGCGCGGGCCAAGCTCACCCCGGATGCGATCGTACGGCAGGCCGCCGCGCCCGACTTCCGGCACATCACGATGAACGGCGAGAGCGCGATGCTCTCCGACCCCAAGGTCCGTCAGGCCATCACGATGGGCATCAACCGCCAGGCCATCGCCCAGTCGGACCTGCAGGGCCTGGACTGGCCGATCGTCCTGCTGAACAACCACTTCTTCATGAACACCCAGGGGGGATACCGCGACAACGCCGGTGAGCTCGGCGTCTACAACCCCGGCAGGGCCAGGCAGATGCTGGACGCCGCCGGCTGGAAGCTGGAGGGCCAGACCCGCAAGAAGGACGGCAAGGAGCTGAACCTGCGGTTTGTCATGCCCTCCGGCCTGCAGCTCACCAAGGCCGAGGCCGAACTGACCCAGAACATGCTCGCCCAGATCGGGGTCAAGGTAACCCTTCAGGCGGTGCCCGGCGATGATTTTTTCACCGCGTACATCATTCCCGGCAACTACGACATCACCGCGTTCGCCTACGTGGGCACGCCCTTTCCCGTCTCCAGCGGTTACGGCCAGTACGCCAACGCCAAGCAGGACTCCAAGGGCGTCAAGCGGTGGAACGCGAACCTCGGCCGCATCGGCTCCCCCCAGATCGACGCCGCCATGGACAGGGCGACCGCCGAGCTTGACGGCGCCCAGGCCATCGCCGACACCAACGCCGCCGACAAACTGATCTGGCAGGCGGTGAACGTGGTGACGCTCTATCAGCGTCCCCAGAACGTCGCCGTCAAGAGCACCATCGCCAACTTCGGCGCCCGCGGCTTCTATGACCTGAAATACCAGGACATCGGTTTCATGAAATAAGTCAGGCCCAGGTTCGCCCGGCCGCAGGCCGTTCAGAGGGGTGCGGTGAACGCCCAGCCCCGTGCGATCAGGGCGTCGACCGCTTCGACGGCTTGCTCCAACCGCGCGTGCGGCGGCCCGGACACCACGAGGTGCGGCAACCCCCGCAGGGCCAGCTCCTCGCGGAAACGGGCGTCCATCCGGTGCCGGACGGCTTCGCCGTCCCGCCAGCCATCCTGCTCGAACGGCACGTCCTCCACCGAGGTGTGGATCCACAGGTCGTGCCGGGCGCGCGGATGCACGGGGGAGGCCACTCCCAGATAGCGCTCGTGCCAGAGCGAGGTGGAGAACGCGTCGGTGTCGCAGACCAGCAGGGGAGAGCCGGTGCGGGCGGCGGCGTCCTCCCAAAGGAGCTGGCGTTCGGCGATCGTCGCGAACTCCGGGGACTCCCATTCCAGATCGTCCAGCCACGGTTCGGGCAGTCCGGTGGCCTTGGCGCGGCGGCGGGCCAGGGCGAGCTTCTCCTCGCAGTACGTCCTGCCGTACTCGGGCACCCACCGGGTCGCCGCCCACGGCCCGCCCCGGGCGGCGTAATGGGCGGCCAGATCCCTGGCCAGGGTGGTGGTCCCGCTGGACTCCGCGCCGACGACCACCACGCGGCGGGCCAGGTGGCCGCGGACCGCAGGAGAGAGCCACCGCCAGCACGAGGCCGGGTCGCGCCTGACCATCGTGCCGCTCACCGGGAAGCGCCCCCGGTCCGGGTCGACGCCGACGTGGGCGGCGCCGAACCGGTGGGCCAGCTCCGGACCGTATCCCTCCGACGAGAAGACCGCGTCGATCTCCGGAGCCTCGCCGTGCGCGAGGGCGAGCGCGTGCCGGAACACCGTGACGTGCGCCGACCAGATCTCCGGATCGGCGTAGTCGATCTCGACGTCGTCGACCACGGGGGCGATCGTCACCTCGGCCTGCGGATGCGCCTCACGCAGCCAGGCCGCGCGCAACGCCAGCGGGATGCTCTCCGCGGTCGAGGCGGTGACCACCACGCTCACCCGGGCGCATCGCGCCGCCGCGGTGTCGATCAGGTGATGATGACCCGCGTGCGGAGGGTAGAACTTGCCGACGATCAGGCCATGGGCGAAAGCCGCGCTCATGCCGTCACCGGGACCGGCCGGGTCGCGAGGTCCCTGCGCCAGGCCAGCAGGCCCGAGACGCAGAGCGCGAGGAAGATCACATAGAGGGCGCCGGTGAGGTACAGGCCCTTGTGGACGTAGAGCGGGACGTAGATCAGGTCGACCACGATCCACAGCCACCACGACTCCACCAGCTTGCGGGTCTGCCCGTAGGTGGCCATCAGCGAGAGTGCGGTGGTCAGGGCGTCCCAGAAGGGCACGGTCGAGTTGGTCCAGGTGGCGAGGACAACGGTGAGCACGGCGGTGGCGACGACGCCGCAGCCGATCAGCGCGGCCCATTCGGTGCGATCGGTCCTGCGGACCGTCAGCCGGGTCCGGCCCGCCCCGCCGTACAGCCACTGCCACCAGCCGTACAGCCCGAGCGCCACGTAGAGGATCTGCAGGGCCGCGTCGGCGTAGAGTCCGACGGCCAGGAAGACCAGCCCGAGCAGGATCACGTTGGCGACGCTGATCGGCCAGTTCCAGAGGTGCTGGCGGGCCACCAGCCAGACCGTGAGGATCCCGGTGACGAAGCCAAGGAACTCGGCCCAACTGGTGGGCGCCCCGCCGACGACGAAGGCGGGTTGGAGGAGGGGATCCAGGAGTTCTGCGAGCGTCATGCGATCTCCTTAATCGTCGCTGTGACGATAATAGATGATCACATATGGAAGCGGATCCGGTCACCGGGGCGGAGCTGGGCGGCTCTGGCGAGGGCGGCCGAGGTCAGAACGGCGATGACGGGATAGCCGCCCGTGGGCGGGTGATCGGCGAGAAACACGATCGGCTGGCCGTTGGGCGGCACCTGGACGGCTCCGGCCACCATGCCCTCGCTGGGCAGCTCCCCCTCACGGATCCGATCGAGGCGGGTGCCGCGCAGCCGGACGCCCACCCGGTTGCCGTCCTGACTGACCTCGTACGGCTCCGCGCACAGGTCGGCCAGCGCGCCGGGCACGAACCAGTCGTCGCGGGGCCCCGGCAGGGCTCGCAGGACATCTGTCATGACTCCGGGCTGCGCCGCCGCGTCCACGGTGAGCGGAGGCAGAGCGCCGGTCGGCCCCACGGGCAGGACCGTTCCGGGACGGAGCGGGGGAGGGCCGAGACCGGAGAGCGAGTCGGTCGACCTGCTCCCCATGGTGACGGGAGTGTCGATGCCGCCCCTGATCGCGACGTAGGTGCGCAGGCCCGCCGAGGGGAGCCCGATCCGGAGCTCGTCGCCCGGAGCGACCCAGAACGGCGCGCACATCCCCGCGGGGACCGTCCCGCGGGGCCGCGAAAGCTCCACGGGACAGGGAGCCCCGGTGACGGCGGCCCAGGCTCCGGCGGCGAAGAGCAACCGGGCACCGCCGAAGGTCAGCTCCACTCCCGCCGCGCCCTCGGGGTTGCCGACCAGGCGGTTGGCCAGCCGCAGGCTCGGCGCGTCGGCGGCGCCGGAGCGGGGCACACCGAGGTGACCGTATCCGGGCCGGCCGAGATCCTGCACGGTGGTGTACGGTCCCGGAGCGATCACCTCGATCATGGACCGGCGATCGGCTGGAAGCGCACCCGCGTGCCCGGGGTGAGAACGGCGGGCGGGTCGGCGGTCACGTCCCACACGATCAGGGGGGAGCGGCCGAGCAGCCGCCAGCCGCCCGGGGAGGCCGAGGGATAGACCGCGGAGTAAGGTCCGGCGATCGCCACCGCACCGGCGGGCACCGAGGTCCGCGGGGTGGAGAGCCGAGCCACGTGCAGCACCGGATCCAGACCCGTGAGATAGGCGAATCCGGGGGCGAACCCCAGCCAGCCCACCACCAGCTCCCGCCGGGTGTGCAGCTCGACCACCTCCGCCACGGAGAGCCCGCTCAGGGCGGCCACGTCGTCCAGGTCGGCGCCGTCGTAGACCACGGGGACCGTCACGGTCCTGGTGGGCAGGGAGGCTCCGGCGCCGGTGGTGCGGGCCGTGGCCAGCAGGCCGGAGAGCAGGTCCCGCAGCCGTGACAGGTCGGCGCCCGGCGCGGCGACCAGGACGGTGGCGGGGCCGGGCACGATCTCGACCACCCCGGCGGGGCGATCGGCCCGCAGGAGGGCGTCCAGCCGGTGGGAGACCTCCAGCGAGCCGGTCTCCACCAGCAGGGCGTGCTCTCCGGCCCGCCGGATCGTCATCGTGCCCTCCGGCGCGCCGCCCTCGCGGGCCGTCTCCAGGCTCACCGGTGGGGCGTGCTCGCGGGTCATCGCACCGGCCTCACGTGAAGGCCCTCAGCGTCACCCCGGCCTTGACCAGGCCGTCGCGGACGCTCCGCGCCAGGAGCACGGCGCCGGGGGTGTCGCCGTGCACGCAGATCGAGCGCGCGTCCACGGGGACCTGGGAGCCGTCCACGGCGGTGACCGTCTGGTCGGTCGCCATGCGCACGGCCCTGGCGGTGACCTCGGCGGGGTCGTGGAGCACGGCGCCGGGGGAGCGGCGGGAGACCAGGGCGCCCGCGGAGGTGTAGGCGCGGTCGGCGAAGGCCTCGACGACGGTGGCGAGCCCCTCGCGGGCGGCGATCTCGTGGACGGCGGAACCGGGCAGGGTCAGCACCGGCAGGCCCCGGTCGTAGTCGACCACCGCGGTCACGACCGCCTCGGCCTGCTCGGGATCGCGGCAGATCCGGTTGTAGAGCGCGCCGTGCGGCTTGACGTAGGAGACCCGGCCGCCCATCGCCCTGGCGATCCCGTCGACCGCCGCCAGCTGGTACAGCACCTCGGCGCAGAGCTCCTCCGGATCCACCTCCATCTCGCGGCGCCCGAACCCGGCCAGGTCCCGGTAGGACACCTGCGCGCCGATCATCACGCCCCGGTCCACCGCGGCCGCGCAGGTGCGGCGGATGATCACCGGATCGCCCGCATGGAATCCGCAGGCGATGTTCGCGCTGGTCACCACGTCGAGCAGGGCCATGTCGTCGCCCAGCCGCCAGATGCCGAAGCCCTCACCCAGGTCGGCGTTGAGATCGATCACCATGGCTCACCTACATCGGAGGTTCGTCGGGTATGTCTGCGATGTCGTCAAGGGCGATGGCCAGCTCCTCCGGATCGTCGCCGATCCGCTCGGCGATCTCGATCAGGACGTGCAGCACGTCGTGCCGGTCGTGGCCGAGGTCCAGCAGCCGCTGGGCGGCCTCCCAGAGCTGCGGAGGATCGCCCTCCCAGAGGCGGCCGGCGATCTCCTCGTGCCAGGCGAGGTGCTCGTCGTAGTCGGGCCGGTTGATCTCGCCGCCGTGATCGATCCCCAGCAGGACCCGCCGGTCGGTCTCGTCGGCGGGATTCAGCAGGCCGAGCTTGATCTCGCCGTGCGTGCCCTGGAGGAATGGGAACGCGAACACCCGTCTGGCCAGGGCCGACAGGTCGCCGTCGGGCAACAGCCGCTCCAGCAGGTTGTCGTCGAGGCCGAAGGTCGTCGGGTCGCGGTAGGCCTCGGCGAACTTGGCCGTCGCCTCCCAGATCCCGTCGAGGGTGGCGCGCAGGCCCTCGTCGGGCAGACCGGTCCTGCGCGCGGCGAAGCGCGCCCATGCCCCCAGCACGTGGGGCACCGCCTCCTGCTCGGCAGGGGTGAGCAGGACCTTGCGCGGCAGCCAGTCGAGAAGGAACGTCTCGCACTTGGTCGGGCTTACCCGGAGCGGACGGCCGAAATCCTGGTCGCAGCCGTAGTCGATGATGTGGTCGGCGCACCGGGAGGCCGCCGAGGGGTCCGACAGGTGCTCGGCCGCGCTCGAGGACAGGAACTCCGCGGCCAGCATCGCCCGGCGGTCGCGGCTGTAGGGAGCCTCGCTGTGCAGCGGGGCCGGGCGCTTGCGGCCGGGCGGCAGCGCCTTGATCCGGGACCGGGCGAAGGCGTGGTAGGCGCTGTAGCTGTCGCTGATCGGCGCGGACGTCCTGCGGTCGCCGTACTCCACGGTGGCCTTCATGGCCGATTCGAGCAGTGCCCTGGACTGCTGCGGCTCGATCTCCTGGAACCTCAGCATCGGGTTGCCCTCGGCCTCGGCCCGGGCCTGTTCCAGCAGCTTGTCCACGTGTGAGGAGACCCAGGCGTCGCGGGCGATGCCCCGCATGTTGTAGTCCACGATCACGACCAGCGCGTGCCGGTCCTCGCCGCTGTCCGCACCCCGGTAGCCGAAGGTGCAGATGACCGTGTCTTGGTCGCCGTAGGCGTCGCGGGAGACGAAGCAGCCGGTCGGCTTGACCGCGCCCAGCCGGTTGGCCCAGCGGGGCCTGGCCACGTCGCGCTCCATGAGCGCCAGCGCCGCGCCCTCCGCCTTGGCGGCCTGGCGGGCGGTGCCGAGGTAGGCCAGCGCGATCAGCAGGGTGAGCGCGGCAGGAGACCCGGCCTTGGCCGCGTAGTCGACCAGACCCTCACCGAGGACCTGCTCGGCGTCTCCCCGTTTCAGCCGGCGCCCCCACCATGCTCCGATCATGTCCGAGACCATGAGCTCGGCGTCCAGCGGGCTGCGTACGGCGAGCAGCTCGCGAGCCGCCAGCAACATCTCGGAGAAAACCTCATCCGGAGACTGGCTCTCCCTGGGGTCTCGACGATGTCGCCGGCTCAAGCAGCCTCCTCCGTCGGCCGCATGAGCCTGTCGCCGCTGCCGCCGCGTTGATTGGCCCGTTCGCTTCGCTCGCTCACGCCCCAACCTTCTCGCATTCCCGGGCCAAACGGTGCGTAGAAGACGGCCGGGTGCCCCCGATGCTACCGGGGACTTCGGGGCGGCGGCGCGGAGTTGACAAGGGCGAGCAAATGCTCGCGCGCCACACGTTCGATCACTTCGGGCGTCACCCTGATACCGAGGTGCTCGGCGCAGGCCCGGACTTCGGCCACGCATCGATCCACGGTGGACGCGGGAACAGTGAGAAACTCAGCGGCCAGACGGGCGCTCACCGGCTCGTGGCACGTCGTCGTGCCGCCGGTGGAGCGGATGGCGAGAGCGGGCATGAGTGTCGCATTCCTCCGGTTTTCCGGGGGGATGACCCCCAGGGAGACGGCCGGGACGTGCGTTCTCATTCCACAACTTATCCCGTAAGTGTCAACCCTCCGAGGGAGTGATATGGGAAGCTGACAACTTAACTTGACTCAACTTGGCTACAGGGGAGCGGGCCGGTGTCGTCGAAGAGGGAGCCAAACGGACAAGGAGTCAGTAGCCTGATCTTGCCGGGGATGCCGATGGAGACGAGGTCGGCAGTTGCCGGGACGGTCCGGCTCGATCCTGCTAGGGTCCTGGCCGCAAACGTTTAAGGCGTCGGCGATGATCGCGCCGGTGGCCGCGAACACGGTGGGAGCAGCGTCAGGTTCTGGGCGGCGCAAGGCCGGCGAGAGCCATGACGCCGAGCACGCGGGAGGATCCCGATCCGGGCTTCTCGCATCAGGGCGTTAGATTGCCTCGGCCTCGGAAAGGGGGCGGATGCGGCGGGAGACAGCGTCACCATCCGGCTCCGGCTCAGTGCCGGCCGGCGGATGGCCGTGCCGGTGTCCCGGCGCGTTAGCGTGGAACCCCCGGGCCCCGGGCCGAAGACGTTCGAGGGATGCGCCGACCTCATCATGGGCGGGGCTTCCGTCCGCACACACCCATCGCTGATGATGTACTGCAGGATCCGGTCCCCCGGAGCCGCGCTACGCCAATTCGCAAGTTTGGAGATGTGCCTCGTGGGAGACCCTGGCACGCGACGGAGGTGCCGACCATGAGCGCCGAAACCTCCGTGCCCCGTCCCCGGGAGTCGGGTGTGGACATCTCAGACTCCGGGCTGTTACAGGGCTTGCTGTCGCAGTCACCGTTCGCTTTCGCGTTCTTCGACCCCGCCGGTCGTTTCCAGCGGGTCGACGAGGTCTTCGCCGACGTGGTCGGGCTCTCCGTCGAGCGTCTGGTCGGCCGGGCTCCGGGCGAGTTGCTCTCCGCCGATCTCACCGCGCTCATCGAGGGCTCGGTCCGTGGCATCGCGGAAGGCTCCGAGGTCGATGGCGATCAGCGGATCCGGGTGCGCACGGCCGACGGGGAGACCCATCACTGGTCGCTGACGTTCTCCCCGGTCCACGACGACAAGGGCACGCTCCGCGCGGTCTGCCTCATCGGGGTGAACATCACCGACAGCAGGCAGGTCGAGGAGGATCTGCGGCGCAGCGAGGAGCGTTACCGCTCGCTGGTCGAGGCCCAGTCCCAGCTCGTGTGGATCACCGCGCCGACCGGGGTCGTCATGGAGGACGCGCCGCAGTGGCGCGCCATCACCGGCCAGGGCCTTGAGGAATACCTCACCCACGGCTGGCTGGAGGCCGTTCATCCCGATGATCGTCCCCACACCGAGGAGGCGTGGCGCGACGCGCTGCGCGGCCGGACCATGTTCGAGTGGAGCTATCGCGTTCGCACCCGGTCCAGCGGCTATCGCCACTTCGAGGTGCGCGCGGTCCCGATCATCCGGCACGGCCGGGTGGTCGAGTGGGTGGGCGCGAACACCGACGTCACCCCGCAGCGCGAGGCCGAGGAGATGCGCGGGCGGCTGACCGATCAGCTTGGCGCCGCCGCCCTGCGGACCGCGCGGCTCCAGGGCGCCACGGCGATGCTCGCCGAGGCGCTCACCGTCGAGCAGGTCGTCCAGGTCATCATCGACGTGGGCCGTACGGCGCTGGCGGCCGACCGGTCGGCCGTGGCGCTGCTCGACATCGACAGGGCCGCCCTGAAGCTGGTCAACAGCGGTGGCATCCCCGATGTGCCCGGCGCGCCGGGCGAGGAGATCCCGCTGTCGCACTCCAGCGTGATGACCATGGCGGTGAACAGCCGCCGCCCGGTCTTCGCCGAGTCCCCCGAGAGCCTGAAATCCCAGCTCGTGGACGCGGGAGGCGAGGAGGAGACCGTCACCAGCTTCATCGCCCACAGCGATGAGCGGGCCTGGGTGGGCCTGCCGCTGCTGGCCGCGGGGCGCGCGCTCGGCGCGCTGCGCTTCTCCTTCACCAGGCCCCAGAAGATCTCTCAGGAGGACGGCGTCTTCCTGGAGGCGCTCGCCGGGCAGTGCGCCCTGGCCGTGGAGCGGGCCACCCTGTTCGAGCGGGAGCACCGCACCGCCGAGACGCTCCAGCGCAGCCTGCTGCCCGATCGCCTGCCGGTGGTGCGCGGTCTGGTGCTGGCCCAGCGCTTCCGCTCGGGAAGCCGTCACGTGCAGGTCGGAGGCGACTGGTACGACGCGTTCGTGCTGCAGGACGGCCGGGTCGCGGCGGTGGTCGGCGACGTCATGGGCAAGGGTGTCAAGGCCGCGGCGGGGATGGGCAGGATCCGCAACGCCATGCGGGCCCTGGCACTGACCAATCCGCCGCCCGCGGCGGTCCTCACCGGCCTGGATCGGGTCTTCGAGGCCACCGAGGAGGAAGAGCAGGTCACCACCCTCGCCTACATGGTGGTCGAGCCCGGCACCGGAGAGGGCACGCTGGCGCTGGCCGGACACCCGCCGCCCCTGCTCGTCTCACCGCAGGGCGTGCCGCTGCTGTGCGACGGTGAGCCGGGCACGCCGCTCGGCTGGCCCACGAGCCGCAGGCAGTTCCGGTTCTGCGTTCCTCCTGGTCACACCGCTGTCCTGTATTCGGATGGTCTGGTCGAGAACAGGAAGCGTGGGCTCGATGCCGGACTAGCTGAACTTTGCTCTGTTGTGACCGAAGCGCCACCCGAAGTCGTCGGAAGCCCGCATATGTTGCTGGATTTCCTGGTGGATCGGATGCTGTCGGGATATGAGCAGGATGACGACGTCACGGTGCTCGCGATTCATGTTCCTCCAGCCACGAAGAGTGACTGAATGAATCAGTCATAACGGTTGCTTTCGGGTATCGGTGCCTCGCTTACGTACGCACTACTCTCTTGGTCGGCCTAGGGTGGAGGACAACCGCCAGGAGGCGGCCGTATGGATCACGGTGTCATGCCACAATGCTGGACAGGTGCGTCGCGGTTCGCGCGGCCTCGCTAATTACAACTAGAGCTAACTGCCCCTAGTTGGGCATCTGGGTCCATTCTCGTCACGCTTTCCTTCGAGAGGTGTTCGTGTCGCCTGCAAGTTCGACTCGCTCGAAGCCATCCGAGCTGAACGAGCCCGTCATTCAGCAGCTGATGGAGCGGGGGCGCTCGCAGGGGTTCCTCGAGTCCGAGGATGTCCGCAAGGCCGTCGAGGAAGCGGACATTCCGATGGCGCAGGTCGCTGGAATACTGCGCAGCCTCAGCAAAGAGGGCATCACGGTAAGACTGACCGCTGAGGACTCCGCGGCTCCCAAGAAGTCCCGGACTTCGACCAAGCGCCGTGCCCCCGCCGTTCCCGCCACAGTTAAGAAGACCAAGACCGCCGCGGCGGCCAAGGAGCAGCCGGAGACCGTCACCGCGGTCGTCAGCGGCTCCGAGCCCACACCCGCGGCCAAGAAGCCGGCGACCCCGGCCAAGAAGGTCGCCCCGGCTGCCAAGAAGCCGGTTCCCGCCCCGCCCAAGAAGGCCGGGCCCGAGGCGGCTGCCCCGAAGTCCGACCCGAAGCCGAAGTCGGCCTTGGGTGAGGACGATGAGGACGTCGAGCTCGAGGATGTCGAGCTCGAGGACTTCGACCTGGAGGCCGTGGCCGAGGTTGAGGTCGAAGTCGAGGTAGAGGTCGAAGTAGAGGTTGAGGCCGAGGCCGAGGCCGAGGAAGCGCCCAAGGTCGTGGTCGTCGAGCAGAACGAGGACGAGGTCCTCATTCTCTCCGACGACGACGACGACGCTCCTGTGCCGCAGGTCGCCGCCGCCGGCGCCACCGCCGACCCGGTCAAGGACTACCTCAAGCAGATCGGCAAGGTCCCGCTGCTCAACGCCGAGCAGGAGGTCGAGCTCGCCAAGCGCATCGAGGCCGGCCTGTTCGCCGAGGAGCAGCTGGGCACCGACGGCGAGAAGCTTCCGGTCGACGTCCGCGCCGAGCTGGAGTGGATCGCCGAGGACGGCCGCCGGGCCAAGAACCACCTGCTGGAGGCCAACCTCCGCCTCGTGGTCTCGCTGGCCAAGCGCTACACCGGCCGCGGCATGCTCTTTTTGGACCTGATCCAGGAGGGCAACCTGGGCCTGATCCGCGCGGTCGAGAAGTTCGACTACACCAAGGGTTACAAATTCTCCACCTACGCCACCTGGTGGATCCGGCAGGCGATCACCCGGGCCATGGCCGACCAGGCGCGGACCATCCGCATCCCGGTCCACATGGTCGAAGTGATCAACAAGCTGGCCCGTGTCCAGCGGCAGATGCTGCAGGATCTCGGTCGCGAGCCCACTCCCGAGGAGCTGGCCCGCGAGCTCGACATGACCCCGGAGAAGGTCGTCGAGGTCCAGAAGTACGGTCGTGAGCCGATCTCCCTGCACACCCCTCTGGGTGAGGAGGGCGACAGCGAGTTCGGTGACCTCATCGAGGACTCCGAGGCGATCGTCCCGGCCGACGCGGTCAGCTTCACGCTTCTGCAGGAGCAGCTCCACTCCGTTCTGGACACGCTGTCCGAACGTGAGGCGGGCGTGGTCTCGATGCGATTCGGTCTCACCGATGGTCAGCCCAAGACGCTCGACGAGATCGGCAAGGTCTACGGGGTGACGCGCGAGCGCATCCGGCAGATCGAGTCCAAGACCATGTCCAAGCTTCGCCACCCGTCCCGGTCCCAGGTTCTGCGCGACTACCTGGACTGAGATTCATCGACGGCAGGGCCCACGCCATCCGGTGTGGGCCCTGCCGTCGTTAACGCAGCTGTAACAGCCCGGTAGCACGGAGTGTGGGACGGGCTTCTAGGCTCGCGCCCCATGGGTGTGGCCGAAATGGACAGGATTCGCGCCCGGGGGCCGCGGGTGATCGTTGATCGCCCGTGGGCGGACGCAATGCTCGACGACGCGGTCACCGCGGTGCGCCGGAAGATTTTCGAGGCCGGGACGGTTGCGCTCGGTGCGACCCGAGGGGATCCGGAGAGCCGGGCGCTCAGGGTCGAGGCACTGGCCAAGGCCGCCGTCGGCTTCAGCCGGAGCATCGAGGCACTGACAAGCCGTGACCAGGGTAATCCCGATCTCTGGCTGTGGCTGGGCCGTACTCGCATCGAGGAGGCCTGGGCGCTCAAACCGGATGTGAAGGCGAGAGCCGTGCAGGCGCAGCGCCTGCAGGCCTTCCAGCAGGCGATGGAGTCGGCCAGGCGGCCGCTCCTCACCGCTGCGGCGCTCGCACCGTCGGATCCGGTGCCCTGGGAGTCGATGATGTGGTTCTGTCTCGGCCTCGACCGTCCGCGTCAGGAGAAGGACGCGGCCTGGTTCGAGGCCGTTCGCCGTTATCCGACACTCTTTCCGGCCCACGTGGCCCGGTTGATGACGCTCTCCCCAGCCTGGGGAGGCAGCGCACAGGAGATGCTGAAGTTTGTCAGGGAAGCCGTCTCGCAGGCGCCGGACGGCGACCCGATGCCCGCGCTGCTGCCCCTGGCGCATTTCGAGCAGGTGGCAGCCGAGCGCTCGCCGATGTCGCGGGGAGGCTGGTTCTCGGACGAGGCGCTGCGCGAGGTCGTCTCACACGCGGGACGCTGGCTGGGCAGGAGCGGACATCCACGGGCGGTGGAGGCCCACAACCTGTTCGGAGCCGCTTTCTACCTGGCTGACCTGCGGCGGCCCGCACGCGGGCACCTCATGCGGACCGGAGGCAGGGTGAGCCGGCTGCCATGGTCCTATCTTGGCGATCCGGCTCAGCAGTTTCTGCGGGCCTGCGGCCGGCTCAACGTCGTTCCTGTGTGAGCGCCCAGGAAACCTGTCGGCGTGGAGGCTTCCGGTAAGAGGTGCGCTCTCCGGGCGTTCTGGAGGAAAGCTCTCCGGGCGTTCCGGAGGGGAACGGGAGGCCGCCGCGGCGCGCGGTGAGCTTCGGCAGGGGCGTGCCCCGTATGCCTTCAGCTTTAAGCAGCTTTAAGAAATGCGCCATATGTCACACTTTGACGCTGAGTGTCCACGATCCTCTGCCGCTCGGGGGCGGTTCGAGGGTGACGGAGTGGCCCAGGTGGTCCAGGATCTTGGCGAGTTCGCCGGGGGTCCGAGGGTCGGCGCCCTCCTCCAGCAGGGAGCGGGCGATCGCACCGCGAGTGGCCTTGGCCATGTGGCTGACGACCTTGCCGTCCCTGAGCACTCGCACCGTCACCGCACGGTCACCGGGCCGCCACGCCGCGGCGTAGGTGCTGGAGCGCAGGTCCACGACCAGGCCGGGCTCGGCGTCGAGAACCGGGGTGATCGACCGGCGCCAGTAGGAGCCCAGCCCGCCGAGCGACGGCAGTTTCACTCCCATGGAGAGCCGGTACGGTGGCACCCGGTCGGTGATCCGCAACAGGCCCCAGAGCCCGGAGAAGATCAACAGGCTCTCCGCCGCCCGCCCGGACGCCTCGTGGGACAGGGAGGCCAGGCCGAGATTTTCGTAGAGCACGCCGGTGTAGAGATCGGCGGCCTTCAACGTGGGGGCGGTCCGCAGGGTCTGGTTCTTGCCGATCTCACCGAGCTGTCCCGGCGACAATCCGAGGACGACCTGAGCCTCGGCGCCTTCGCACAGTGCGCCGAGCGAGTCCAGGACGATCTCCCGGGACGCGTTCAGGGAGGAAAAACTCAGTTGGGGCAGGTCAAGGGCGGGGCCGTCGCCAAGCGCGGCCTTTCCCTCCGACGGAGGCAGCACAATCAGCACAGTCGCCGAGCGTAGTGCGGTGAGCGGAAGCCGGAGTCCTTCAGTGTCCTTCAACATGATCAACAGGGCTTTTGACCGTCCTGTCGACCACTCCCGGCCGGCGATCCACCGGACGGATACGGAGAGACGGGTTCTGCGCGCCGCCGGCGATGTGACCGAGCGGGCTGAGCGCTCTCGCGGGCATGACTCTCACCCGGGCATGGCTCAAGGTCTGATGGAACGCGGGTGGAAAACGCTTACGACGACTGCGCAGCGTGAATGGAAAATCGCGAAACGTGAACGGAGGATTCGGTGCCGGCGGCCTGAGGACGGCCACGCACATCCTCATCGGCACGCCTGCCGTCCACGCCTCGTTGGGGTAGGAGGCCGTGGAGCGGAACCGAGATCTTGTTCAATGGCTGTGGTGCCGCGCGCGCGGCACCCGGGCCATCAACGGGGATATGGCGTGCCCTGCTCTCGTATGCGCGAGGGCAGGGTACGTGTGGCGGGCATATTCAGTCGTGGTGGAGGCGAACACCGTGACCCGGCCGCTCTAGGAGCGGCAGGACCTCACGGTGTCGGGCCGATATCGCTACCGGGTCCGATGACTCCTGCACCTACCTATTCATCGTTGGTCGCAGTCGAAGGAGCGTCGCTGAGACGCGCCGACTCGTCCTGGATGTTGGCACCCTTGTCTCTCAGCACGGCTATGTGCTGCCGCCCGTGGTGGGCGCAGAACAGCAGCTCCCCACCTATGGGCAGGGTCGCGCGGATGTAAGCCTGGGCGCCGCACCGGTCGCAGCGGTCCGCGGCCGTTAGCTGCTTGGCGGGGGCGAGAGTTCCAGTCACGTATCGCCTTTCAGGTCATCCCCAAGTGGAGGATCTGGCGTCAGTCACTTGAGAGAACATCTAACCCGATACGAACGTTCCCAACCGACCCCCCACTACGCCGAGAGCGGAAAGCGTCCGGAGGTAAGGGTGATCACGCCGGATGTAACACTGTTGGCCACCTGATGGCAAGCTTGTACGCGCAGCGGTGGGAAGAACGGTAAGCTGCGCACACGTGTTCGAGCAGAGTGGGAGTGGCTGTGACCGCAGTTAGCGCGGAGGCGGGTTATACGGCTCGTCATCTGTCGGTGCTGGAGGGTCTCGAAGCCGTTCGCAAGCGCCCGGGCATGTACATCGGGTCCACCGACAGTCGTGGCCTCATGCACTGCCTCTGGGAGATCGTGGACAACGGGGTCGACGAGGCCCTGGCCGGCCACTGCGACCGCATCGAGGTCGAGCTCCACGCCGACGGTTCGATCGAGGTCCGTGACAACGGCCGTGGCATCCCGGTGGACATCGAGCCCAAGAGCGGCCTGGCGGGAGTCGAGCTCGTCTACACCAAGCTCCACGCCGGCGGGAAGTTCGGAGGCGGCTCCTACGGCGCCTCCGGCGGCCTGCACGGCGTCGGCGCCTCGGTGGTCAACGCCCTGTCCTCGCGGCTGGACGTCGAGGTCGACCGCGGCGGCCAGATCCATGAGATCAGCTTCCGCCGGGGAGTCCCCGGCGTCTTCGACGGCAACGGGCCCACGGCCAAGTTCAAGAAGAAGTCCGGGCTGCGCGACGGCGGCAAACTCGCCCGCAAGGTCACCGGCACCCGCGTCCGCTTCTGGGTGGACCACCAGATCTTCCTGCCCGATGCCGAGGTCTCCCTCGACGAGATCCACGTCCGCCTCCGTCAGACCGCGTTCCTGGTCCCCGGCCTGACCCTGGCCGTGCGTGACAGCCGCGGTGAGGAGGCCGCCGAGGAGGTGTTCCGCTTCGACGGCGGCATCTCGGAGTTCACCGAGTTCCTCGCCCGTGACGAGGCGGTCTGTGACGTGCTGCGCCTGCAGGGCGTCGGCCACTTCCACGAGACCGTGCCGGTCCTCGACGATCTTGGGCACATGACCGCCACCGAGGTCCAGCGCGAGCTCACCGTGGACGTCGCGCTGCGCTGGGGCAAGGGCTACGACAGCACCATCCGATCCTTCGTCAACGTGATCGCCACCCCCAAGGGGGGCACTCACATCAACGGTTTCGAGCGGGCCCTCGTCCGCACGCTGAACGAGCAGTTGCGTGAGACCCGCCTGCTGAAGAACGGCGATGCCCCGGTCACCCGCGAGGACATCATGGAGGGCCTCACCGGAGTGGTGACCGTCCGGGTGCCCGAGCCGCAGTTCGAGGGGCAGACCAAGGAGGTCCTGGGCACCTCGGCGGCCTCCAGGATCGTCGCCCACGTCGTCGCGCGAGAGCTCAAGGAGCTCTTCACCAACCTTCCGCGCGGTGCCAAGCAGCAGCTGCGCGCGGTCCTGGAGAAGATCGCCGCAGCGGCCAAGGCCCGCGTCGCCGCCCGTGAGCACCGTGACAACCAGCGGCGCAAGACCGCCCTGGAAAACTCCGCGCTCCCGGCCAAGCTGGTCGACTGCCGCAGCGACGAGGTGGACCGCAGCGAGCTGTTCATCGTCGAGGGTGACTCGGCGCTGGGCACCGCCCGCGCGGCCCGCGACTCCGAGTTCCAGGCGCTGCTGCCGATCCGCGGCAAGATCCTGAACGTGCAGAAGGCGTCCGTCGCCGACATGCTCAAGAACACCGAGTGTGCCGCGATCATCCAGGTCATCGGCGCGGGCTCCGGCCGCTCTTTCGACATCGAGGCGGCCCGCTACGGCAAGGTCATCCTGATGGCCGACGCCGACGTCGACGGCGCTCACATCCGCTGCCTGCTGCTCACCCTGTTCCACCGCTACATGAGGCCGATGGTCGAGGCCGGCCGTGTCTTCGCCGCCGTCCCGCCGCTGCACCGGATCGAGGTCACCAACCCCGGTCGCGGTCAGAACAAATACGTCTACTGCTACTCCGACGCGGAGCTGCACCGGGTCCTGCGCGACCTGGAGCGCCGGGGCAAGCGCTGGAAGGATCCGGTCCAGCGTTACAAGGGCCTGGGCGAGATGGACGCCGACCAGCTGGCCGAGACGACCATGGAGCCTCGCCACCGGACCCTTCGCCGGGTCCAGATCGAGGACATCCAGGAGGCCGAGCGCATCTTCGACCTCCTGATGGGCAGCGACGTGGCCCCGCGCCGGGAGTTCATCGTGGGCAGCGCGGCCGAGGTCGACCGCGACCACATCGACGCCTAGCCCTGCATTCCGCACGTGACCCCGATCGGTCTGGGGCGATTACCCATGGCGTTGGATCAGATATAGCTGCTGACCTGCAACGATATGGCACGTGCGGAAAATGGGCCTAGCGGGCCGTGCCGCCGGGGTCGAGGGGCGGGGAATCCTGCCCCCGCCCGGTCCACATCTCGATCGGCATCAGCTTTCCGGTGCGCACGTCGTAGATCGCGCCGCCCACGGGCAGGTCCGGGGGCAAGAACGGGCTGGTCCCGATGCGCATGAGGTCATGGCGCAGGGCGGCGTTCTGGTCGGGGACGGTGTGAAACTCCAGGCTCCGGGTGTCGACGCCGTGCCGGGCGGCGAGCTCGTGCACGTCGTCGTCGGTGACCTTTGACATGCCACAGTCCGTGTGCGGCATGACCAGCACCCGCTTGACGCCCAGCAGATAGACCGCCAGGACGAGCGTCCGCAGCACGTCGTCGGTCACCCGGGCTCCGGCGTTACGCAGGATCTTGGCGTCACCGGGCTTCAGGCCGAACAGTCCCAGCGGGTCGATCCGCGAGTCCATGCAGGTCACCACCGCTAGGCCGCGGGCCGCCTTGCCGGTCAGCTCCGCATCGGTGAATGCGGCGGAGAAGTCCTCGTTCGCGGCCAGCAGGTCGTCGAAGACGCTCACTTGAATACCTCTTGGTCGACGGAATGAACGGGACCAATAATCCCTCATGCCCATTTCGTGGGAATTTCCGGGTCCTCTTTCCGCGACGTCTTCACCAAGGTCCCACCATCGATACTCACTCTGAGTAATGATGCTGTGATGCACGGTGTGGAAGCGTGGAGAGGGCAATGAGCAGGACCGAATCCCTGGCCGACTATCTGCGCGCCCAGGGTAGGCGAAGGCTGGACCGGGTGGAGACCGGAGATGAGGGACGCAACGCCCGCTCGGCGCTGGCCCTCCTCGACGCGGCGGTCTACGCCCGGTCGTTGAGCGACGACGACCCGTTTGTGGTCGCCCTCGCGGAGGCGGGATGTTTCGGTCCGCCCGGCTGTGACGAGTTCCAGCCGACCGATCAGGTCGCCCGGCTGATCCGTTTCTGGGAGTCCGGCGAGCCCTGGCAGTTGTTGATGGCGATCCGGTTCGCGCTTCAGGGCGCACCGGCGTGATCGGGTGAGGAATACGGCGGTGGCGCTGGGGCAGGCGTTCTGCGCGTCCCAAGGCCGAGGCGTTTGACGGGCCCCGGGGCTTAGGCGTTCTGCGCGCTCAGGGCCGGGGGCGTTTCGCGCACTCCGAGCTGATGGGCGCAAAAAGCGATTGAAGCTTCCGAGGACACCGCCATAAGATCTTTACCGGTGTCGAAATTTGGAGGAATCATGGCAGTTGCCCGCATGCGGTCGATCGTTATCGACTGTCCCGACCCGAAGCGCCTGGCCGATTTCTACAGCGCCCTTCTGGGGTGGGAGATCACCGGCGTCGAGGACGACTGGGTGACGGTCACCGATGGAAATCCGGGACGGCTCTGCTTCCAGCTGGCCCCGGACCACCAGCCGCCCGTCTGGCCCAGTGCCGACCGGCCCCAGCAGTTTCACATCGACGTGACTGTGGACGACCTTGACGAGGCCGAAGCGGCCACGGTGGCGCTGGGCGCGGTCAAACACCCGCACCAGCCGGGCGAGAAGGACGGTTTCCGCGTCTTTCTCGACCCAGCCGGGCATCCGTTCTGCCTCTGCGTGGACTGACGGTCCTACGCGATCTCAGGGCTCTGCGGGGCCTGAGGGTCCTGCGCGGGTTCGTCGAAGGCGCCGATGGCTCCGCCGACGGCCGCCACGGTGTGGGTGAGCCGGACTCCGGAGCCGTCACGCCGGCCCAGCTCCTCGGGGAGAGGCACGGGCTTGCCGACGGCTGAGACCGCGCGGGCAGGGCCGGGGCCGACCCAGGCGAGCAGCAGCACGTCTTCGCCCTTGAGGAAACGCTGGACGCGAACGCCACCGGTGCCACGGCCCTTGGCCGGATATTCGGTGAAGTCGGAGATCTTGGCCCCGCCGATCTGGGTGCCGGGCAGCGCGGTGGAGGATCCGGCGATCGTCACGACCTGTGACTCGCGCGCCGGATCGACCACGCCGAACCAGATCACGGTGGCGTCGTTGTCGAGCCGTACGCCAGCCATGCCGCCCGCCGGACGACCCTGCGGACGGACGATGGAGGCGGGGTAGCGCAGCAGCTGGGCTTCGGAGGTGACGAAGACCAGGTCGTGATCCTCGCTGGTCAGCTCCACCGCCCCCACCACCGTGTCGCCGTCCTTGAGCCCGATGACCTCGAAGTCGTCGCGGTTCGCCGGGTAGTCGGGGACCACCCGCTTGACCACGCCCTGTGCCGTGCCCAGGGCCAGTCCGGGCCCGTCAGGATCGAGCGAGCCGATGCCCACAACCGTTTCGTCCGGGTTGAAGGTGACATATTCGGACACGGGATGTCCGCCGGACAGCGACGGCGGGTTGACCGAGCGGGGCAGCGTCGGCAGGTCGACCACCTGGACCCGGATCATCCGGCCCTGGTTGGTGACCACGCCGACCTCACCCCTGACCGTGCTTCTCACCGCGGAGATCAGCACGTCGTGGGCCGAGCGCTCACCGTCGCCGGCCAGCGAGGAGGCGTCGGAGGTGCGTGCCAGAAGGCCGGTCGAGGAGAACAGCACCAGACACGGGTCGTCGGGCACCTCCAGCGGCGCCGTGGCGTTCCTGGTGACGCCGGAGGACTCCAGCAGCACCGTGCGGCGAGGCGTGCCGAAGGTCTTGGAGACCTGGGCGAGCTCGTCGGAGACGACCTTGCGGAGCTTGTCGTCCGAGGACAGGATCGCGGTCAGGTCGGCGATCTCCTCCTGGAGAACCCGCTTCTCGTTGTCGAGTTCCAGCTTGTCGAAGCGGGTCAGGCGGCGCAGCGGGGTGTCGAGGATGTAGGCGGCCTGGATCTCCGAAAGCTCGAAGACCTCCATCAGGCGCTCGCGGGCCTGGGCGGAGTTCTCCGAGGAACGGATGACCTGGATGACCTCGTCGATGTTGAGCAGGGCGATGACGAGACCGTCGACCAGGTGCAGGCGCTCCTCACGCCTGCGGCGGCGGTAGGCCGAGCGGCGGCGGACCACGTTGATGCGGTGGTCCACGTAGACCTGGAGCAGCTCGCGCAGGCCCAGCGTGCGGGGCTGGCCGTCGACCAGCGCCACGTTGTTGATGCCGAAGGTCTCCTCCATCGGCGTCAGCCGGTAGAGCTCCTCCAGCACGGCCTCGGGGATGAAGCCGTTCTTGATCTCGATGACCAGGCTGAGGCCCTTGTGCCGGTCGCTGAGGTCCTTGAGGTCGGAGATGCCCTGGAGCTTCTTGGCGGTGACCAGCTCTCTGATCTTGGTGACCACGCGCTCGGGGCCGACGTTGAACGGCAGCTCGGTGACGATGATGCCCTTGCGCCGGGGGCTGACCTGCTCCACGGCGCACTTGGCGCGCATCCGGAAGGTGCCCCGGCCCTTGGTGTACGCGTCGCGGATGCCGTCCAGGCCGATGATCGTGCCGCCGGTGGGCAGGTCGGGCCCCGGCACGAACCGCATCAGGTCGTCGAGGGTCGCGTCCGGCTTCTTGATCAGGTGGCGTGCGGCCGCGATGACCTCGACGAGGTTGTGCGGCGCCATGTTGGTCGCCATGCCGACCGCGATACCGGTGGCCCCGTTGACCAGCAGGTTCGGGAAAGCCGACGGCATGACCGTGGGCTCGGTCTCCTGGCCGTCGTAGTTGGGCTTGAAGTCGACGGTGTCCTCGTCGATCGACTGCACCATCGCCATGGCCGCCGAGGCCAGACGGGCCTCGGTGTAACGCATCGCGGCGGGCATGTCGTCGGGGGAGCCGAAGTTGCCGTGCCCGTCGATCAGCGGCAGCCGCATCGAGAACGGCTGCGCCATGCGGACCAGCGCGTCGTAGATGGCGGTGTCGCCGTGCGGGTGCAGCTTGCCCATCACGTCGCCGACGACGCGCGAGGATTTGACGTGACCCCGGTCGGGGCGCAGGCCCATCTCGCTCATGGAGTAGAGGATGCGGCGCTGGACGGGTTTGAGGCCGTCCCTGGCATCGGGCAGCGCGCGCTGATAGATGACCGAGTATGCGTATTCGAGGAAGCTGGTGCGCATCTCGGTGGAAACGTCGATGTCGACGATCCGCTCCTCGAAGCCCTCGTCAGTCGGGGGTGTGGTCGTCCGTCGAGCCATCTGATTTCCTGCGCGGGCACCTCGGCCTTCAGGCCGGGGGGAAGCGCATCCTCCTTCTGTCTGCGTGGTGTAGCCGTAGCCATCGGCTCTGGAGGAGCGTCAGGCCGGGAAGAGGTAGCCGAACATTGTGCCGAGACTCGATACCATACCCAGGGCACCCGACACTTCAAGGCCGCCTGCGGGCCGATCTACCGGCTACCGGCGATCGGACGGGGCGCCGGTGGCCTGAGCCGGCCTGGGCCCGGCTCCGGGCCAGGGCCCGGGAGCGTCGCCTTCGTACTCATCCCCGGGAACGTTGAGCCTGCTGTCGTAGATCCGGAACCCTCGCGCCTGGTAGTTGGCGAGCGCCACCGGGCTGTCGAGGGAGCAGGTGTGCAGCCACACCCGCCGGGTCGGCTCCCGGTCCGGCTGCCGCTCGGCCAGATCCCAGGCACGGGCCGCGGTGAACTCGAGCAGATGCCCGCCCACGCCCTTGCCGATCGCCCAGGGCAGGAGGCCGAAACAGGTGATCTCAACCGTCGCGTCGTCCTGAGGCATCAACTCGGCATATCCGGCCGGGGTGCCGCGGTGGTAGGCCACCCAGGTCTCCACACCGCGGTCCAGCCAGTCCGCCCACTGCTGCCAGGTCCACGGTAGCCGATTGGTCCAGTGCCAGTCTCCGCCGACGGCCGTGCTGAGGAACCGGCTGAACTCGGGCGAGGGCATTTCGGCGAGCACGACGCCGACCTCGATCGCCGGTTGCTTCGCGGCGAGCAGATCGGCAGGTGAGGTCTGTTCGAGATACCAGGTGGTGACGTCCATAGTGAGATGCATCAAATCATGGCGCGGAACGCGGCCGATCCCTCCGTGCCCGCGGAAGGCGGCGGAAGGCACCATTCGAGACCATTTGAAATCATTCTGAGCGTAGTGTGACCCAGGTCACTCCGCATGGTGTCGTCGCGACCCCGCATGCCGTAGTAGGGGGAAATAGTCACCGGGACCTGGTACCAATGACCGGTGAGCGAAGAGCAGATGCTGCGAGAAGAGGCCGAAGAGCGACTGCGTGCGCTCGCCGGGGAGCACGCCCGGCTGCGTGAGGACCAGTGGACGGCGATCAAGGCGCTGGTCATGGAGAGAAGCCGGGTGCTCGTGGTGCAGCGCACGGGCTGGGGCAAGTCGGCTGTTTACTTCGTCGCCACCGCGCTCCTGCGCGAACTGGGCGAGGGGCCGACCGTCATCGTGTCGCCCCTGCTGGCCCTGATGCGCAACCAGATCGCCGCCGCCGAGCGGGCCGGGATCAACGCGGTAACGATCAACTCGGCCAACCCGGAAGACTGGGAACAGATCTACAACCAGGTCGCCGAGGGTACGGTCGACGTGCTGCTGGTCAGCCCCGAGCGGCTCAACAACCCCGACTTCCGCGACCAGGTGCTGCCCGAGCTGGCCGAGAGCGCGGGGCTGATCGTGGTGGACGAGGCGCACTGCATCTCCGACTGGGGTCATGACTTCCGCCCTGACTACCGGCGGCTGCGCACATTGTTCGAGGAACTGTCGGAGGGCGTGCCGATCCTGGCCACCACCGCCACGGCCAATGCCCGGGTCACCCGCGACGTCGCCGAGCAGATGGGCGAGGAGACGCTCGTCCTGCGCGGGGCACTGGAGCGCGAGAGCCTTCACCTCGGGGTCGTGCGGTTGCGCGGCGCCGAGCAGCGCCTGGCCTGGCTCGCCCAGACGCTGCACGAGCTCCCCGGTTCGGGGATCATCTACACGCTCACCGTGGCCGCGGCCCAGGAGATCGCCGCATACCTGCGCGAGCAGGGCCACGAGGTGGTCGCCTACTCCGGGCAGACCGAGCAGGCGGAGCGGCTCGCCGCCGAGCAGGCGCTGCTCGACAACAAGATCAAGGCGTTGGTCGCCACCTCGGCGCTGGGGATGGGGTACGACAAGCCCGACCTCGGCTTTGTCATCCACATGGGCGCGCCGCCGTCTCCCGTGGCCTACTACCAGCAGGTCGGCCGGGCCGGTCGCGGGGTGGAGCGGGCCGAGGTGATCCTGCTGCCCGGTGCGGAAGACCGCGAGATCTGGGCCTATTTCGCCTCGCTGGCCTTCCCGCCCGAGCCGGTCGTGCGGACCGTGCTCGCCGCCCTGGAGGAAGGGGGGGTGCTGTCCACGGCCGCCCTGGAGAACCGGGTGGATCTCAGCCGGAGCAGGCTGGAGACCATGCTCAAGGTCCTCGACGTGGACGGCGCGGTGCACAGGGTCAAGGGCGGCTGGGAGGCGACCGGCGAACCGTGGGGTTACGACGCGGACCGCTACGCCCGGGTCGCCGCCGAGCGCGAGGCCGAGCAGAAGGCCATGCTCGACTACCTCGACACCACCGGCTGCCGCGAGGAGTTCCTCCGCCACCGCCTGGACGACGACGCCGCCAAACCGTGTGGGCGCTGCGACAACTGCACCGGAGTCCACCGCTCGCCGGAGGTCGAGGCGCGGGCCGTGGAGCGCGCGGCCGAGCGCCTGCAGCGGCCGGGGGTGGAGATCGAGGCGCGCAAGCAGTGGCCGACCGGGCTGACCGACCTCAAGGGCCGGATCAAGCCCGAGCTGGGCGCCGAGCCCGGCCGGGTGCTGGGCCGGCTCACCGACATCGGCTGGGGCAACCGTCTGAGGGGTCTTCTCTCCGACGGAGCCCCCGACGGCCCGGTCCCCGACGACGTCTTCGCCGCTGTGATCAAGGTCCTGTCGTCCTGGGAATGGTCACAGCGCCCGATCAGCGTGGTCGCGATGCCCTCGGGCAGCCGGCCCCAGCTGGTCCGCAGCCTGGCCGAGCGGCTGGCCCAGGTGGGCCGCCTGTCCTATCTGGGTGATCTGGGCTACCGGTCGGGCCGGCCCGGACGGCAGTTCAACAGCGCTCAGCGAGTCCAGGCGATCAGGTCCACCCTCGCCATGCCCGCGGCCCTGGGCGCGGGCGTCGCCGCGGCGGGCGGTCCGGTCCTGCTGGTCGACGACCGTGTCGACACCGGCTGGACCATGACCCTGGGGGCCGCCATGCTGCGCCACGCCGGGGCTCCCGCGGTCCTCCCGCTCGCCCTCGCGGTCACCAGCTAGACAGCGGACGCGTGGTCGTCCGGCGCTCCCCGACCGAGATCCGTGTCCGGGGGCGCCGGCGACTCAGAGGCGGGGGCGGGCGCCCAGGTGGGAGATGGCCCTGGAGGCCAGGTGGCAGCCGTTGGCGAGGGCTTCCGCCGGGGGCTTGCCGTCGAGCCAGGGGGGCAGGAAGCCCGCGGTGAAGGCGTCGCCGGCACCGGTGCCGTCGACCACACGCTCAACGGTCTTGGCAGGAACCTTGATCGGCTCGGGGCGATTGCTGGTGTACCACAGCGCACCCTCGTCGTTGAGCTTGATGACGACCTGGGGGAACCAGGCGGTGAGCACCTTCGCGGCGGCGGCCGGGTCGTCACGGCCGGTCAGGACCTTGGCCTGGTCGGCGTTGGCGAACAACAGCTTGGCGTTCTGGGTCCATTCCAGGAAGGGCTCGGCCCCGGTGCGCTCCAGGGGAGCGGAGGAGGAGCAGTCGACCGAGACGGACATTCCCGCGCGGCGGGCCATCTCCAGGGCGGCGAGACCGGCGTCGCGAGAGCCCTCGTTGATCAAGGTGTAGCCCGACAGGTGCAGGTGGCCCGCGTGGGAGAACAGGTCGCGGGGCAGGTCCTCGGGGGAGAGCGCCGCGTTCGCGCCCGGATCGGACAGCATGGTGCGCTCGCCCTTGTGGGTGACGAGCACCACGCAGGTGCCGGTCGGCCGCTCAGGATCCATGACAAGACGGGCGTCGACGCCGTAACCCATCAGCTCCATGTCGCGGTTACGCCCGGTGATATCGGCGCCGCGACGCCCGATGAAAGCCACTTCAGTGCCCTCGACGGCAAGCCAGGAGGCGATGTTGGCCCCCGAACCACCGCCGTGCATGGTGACGATCGCCGGTGTGTCGCTGGCTCTGGCCAGCGGGTAGCGAGCCCGCGCGACCGCGTCGGTCATGAGATCGCCCACCACGACCACCCGCGTCATGATGTCACCACCTTGCTGCCTTCGATGCTGACGTGCCTCTAGCCGCGAAAAACTTAACAGCTTCCGGCAAGCGTATGGGGTCAGGATCGGACACCGGGCCATAGTCGATGCACAAGCGTTGCGTGAACCTGCCCGGCTGATCAGTCATATGGGATTCGCGTCTACTCTCGGGTCTGTGGAGGCTTCTCAGTATCCCGCTCACTGGGAGGCGGACGTTGTCCTTTCGGACGGCGGTACCGCCCATGTACGCCCGATTCGGCCCGCCGACGCCGACCGGTTGCGTTCCTTCTACTCCCGGCTGTCCGACGAGTCGATCTACTTCCGTTTCTTCGGTCCGAGGCCGCGTCTCTCGGACCGGGAGATCACCTGGTTCACCAACGTCGACTACGTGGACCGGGTCGCGCTCATTGCGACGATCGGCACGGAGATGGTGGCGGTGATCCGCTACGACCGGATCGAGCCGGGAGAGGCGGAGGTGGCCTTCCTCGTCGAGGACGCGCACCAGGGCCGGGGGGTCGCCTCGGTGCTGCTGGAACATCTGGCCGCGACCGCCAGGGAACAGGGGATCTCCCGGTTCGTCGCCGACGTGCTGCCCGCCAACCAGAAGATGATGGCCGTACTCAAGCAGGTCGGCTACACCGCGCAGAGCCGCTTCGCCGACGGGGTGGTCCGGATGACCCTCGACCTCGCCCCGACCGACACCGCCCAGGAGGTGACCGCCTCCCGCGAGCACCGGGCCGAGTCCCGCTCGATCGAGCGGTTGCTCTCCCCCGGGTCGGTGGCGGTCATCGGGGCGGGCCGGGAGCCGGGCGGCGTCGGCCAGACCGTGCTGCGCAACCTGCTGAGCGCCGACTTCGCCGGTCCCGTCTATCCCGTGCACCGCGAGGCACGGGCCGTCGCGGGGGTGCGGGCCTATCCGAGCGTGACGGCTATCGACGGGGAGGTGGACCTCGCCGTGCTCGCCGTACCCGCCGACGGGGTGATCGAAGTGGTGAAGGAGTGCGCGGAGAAGGGGGTGCGCGGGCTGATCGTGGTCTCCTCGGGCTTCGGAGAGACGGGCCCCGAGGGGCGGGCCAGGCAGGACGAGCTGGTCCGCATCGCCCGCGCGTACGGACTGCGCGTCGTCGGCCCCAACTGCCTGGGCATCGCCAACACCGACCCGGCGGTGCGGCTGAACGCCACGCTCGCCGCGACCATCCCCGGGCGCGGGCGGGTGGGCTTCTTCAGCCAGTCGGGCGCGCTGGGCACCGCGCTGCTGCAGCGGGTGGCCCAGCGGGGCATGGGCATCTCCTCGTTCGTGTCGGCGGGCAACCGTGCCGACGTCTCGGGCAACGACCTGCTCCAGTACTGGGAGGAGGATCCGCAGACCGATGTGATCCTGCTCTACCTGGAGTCGCTGGGAAACCCCCGCAAGTTCGCCCGCCTCGCGCGGCGGATCTCGCGGCACAAGCCGATCGTGGTCGTCAAGAGCGGCGGCACCACCCAGGGCGTGCCCACCGGCCACGCCGCGCCCGTGCTGCGCCTGCCGGACACCGTGCTCAGCTCGCTGTTCGAGCAGGCCGGGGTGATCAGGGTCGACGATCTGATCCAGCAGTTCGACGTGGCCCAGCTCCTGGCCTACCAGCCACTGCCGGCCGGGCCCAGGGTCGGTCTGGTGAGCAACTCCGACGCGCTGGCGCTGCTCGCGGTGGACGCCTGCGTGAGCGCGGGCCTGGAGCCCGAGCCGCCGGTCAACCTCGGCGCGGGGGCGGGAGCCGCGGAGTTCGGTACGGCACTGTCCTCCCTGATCCCGGACGTCGACGCGGTGGTCGCGATCTACATGCCGCCCATCCCCGCCCATGCCGACGAGGTCGCCGCCGAGCTGCTGCGGGTCTCCCTCGAGTGTGGCAAGCCGGTGCTGGCCACGTTCGAGGGAAAGATCGGCATGCCGCGGGAGCTGCGGGTCGGCACCGCCCCCGAGAAGGGGTCGATCCCCTCCTACGCGGCCCCGGAGGAGGCTGTCCGGGCGCTGGCCCATGTCGTACGGCACGCCCGCTGGCTGGAGCGGCCCGCGGGAGCGCCCGAGGAGATCGAGGGCGTCGACACCGAGGCGGCACGGCGGCTGGTGCTGGCGGAGCTGGGTGAGACCCCGTCGGAGATCGACGCCTCCGAACTGCTCGCCTGCTACGGGCTGACGGTGTGGCCCGCCGAGGTGGTGGAATCACCGGAGGAGGCCGTCGCGGCGGCGGGGAGACTGGGCTGGCCCGTGGTGTTGAAGGCCGCCGATCCCGAGGCGGCCAAGCGTGCCGGGACCGTGCGCCTGGGGCTCTCGGGCGCGGACGGGGTGCGTGACGCCTTCGCCGACCTGACGCGGCAGCTCGGGCCCGACGCCGTGCTCGCGGTGCAGCGGATGGTCCCGCAGCCCGCGGTGCCGACCGTGGCCAGGGTTCTGGAGGACTCCGGGTTCGGCGCGGTGGTGTCCTTCGGGCTGGGCGAGATCACCGCGCGACTGCTGCGCGACGAGGCGTACCGCCTCGCCCCGCTGACCAGGGAGGATGCCGCGGCCCTGGTGAGGTCGCCGCGAGCCGCCCCCCTGCTCTTCGGTGAGTACGGTTACCCGCCGGTCGCGGTCGAGGCGCTGGAGGACCTGCTGATCCGCCTCGGGCAGCTGGCGGAGGATCTTCCCGAGGTGGTGAGGATCGACCTCGACCCGGTGCTGGTGGGGGAGTCCGAGGTGATCGTGCTGGGAGCGCGTGCCGTACTGAGCAGTCCGCGGGGGCCACGGCCCGACGACGGCCCCCGCCGCCTCGGCTGAACGGTCCCCGCAGCCCCGGCCAAGCGGTTCAAGCTGCCTCAGCCGGACGGTCCGCCCGGCCAGGGGTTCGCGCTACCTCCAGCCGGACGGTCCGCCCGGTCAAGCGGTTCGTGCCGCCTCGGCCGGACGGCCCGCCCGGCCAAGCGGTTCGTGCCGTCTCGGCCGGGCGGTCCTTGCCGTCTCGGCTAAGCGGTTCGCGTCCCGGCCGGGAGATCCGTGCCGTCTCGGCCGAGAGGTGAGGTGGCGGTCCTCCAGGTCGCGGGCGGGCCCGCGGGCGCGACCTGGACCGTGCCGGCGACGGTGTTGTTCAGGGGATCGATCTCGGCGTCGGGATACGGAGTGATCTGAACGGCCCTGCCCGAGGCGGTCAGCGTGCCCGAGGCGTCTGCCGCCACGTTCATGAGAACGGTGATTCGCGGCAGCGAGGTGCCGGGAGCGGCCTCCCCGGCGGTGTCACAGACGACCCATTGGCCCGAGGTGTCGCATGTCCAGCCGTCGCCCGAGGCAGCCGTGGGGGTCAGGCCCGCCGGGAGGTGGTAGGCGACCTCGGTCGGGTGGTCGATCCAGCCGAAGCCGGGACCGGCGCCCGCGTCGAGGAAGGACGTGGCGGTGCCGCCCGCTTCGAACGGGCCGTCATATCCGGTCCGCAGGACCAGATCGGCGTCGCGGGTACGGATCTCCACGTTGGAGATCTCGTGGACGGAGGTCGCGTAGCCGGTGGAGGAGGCGAATCCGATCCTGACCTCGTCCGGCAGCGCGCTCTGGCCCGGCAGCCTGGCGAGGTCGAGTTTCGAGACCACGGTCTCGTACGGCCCGTCGTCCTGGTGGCGGATGAGCACGTCCATGCGGCTGTCGGCGCCTATGCCGACCAGGACGTGCCGCCTGGCGTATTTGCGGGTATCCGCCTCCGGCGTGTCCAGCGGGTGGTTGAGCCGTCTGCCGGACGCGTAGGCGTAGCCCGCGGACTCCGAGCCGCGGACCACGACGCTGTTGGGTCTGGCGCAGGCGTTGCCCCCTCCCGCCGGGCAGCCCCTGGGGCCGCCGACGCCCGCCCAGCGCGGGTTGGAGAAATTGCCGAACTGGTCGAAGCCGACGCCGGCGAACGCGCCGGCCAGGCCCTTGTAACCGAGCGCGCCGCCGGGCTCGCCGGCCGCGGTCTGGCTCCGGTCGGCGTCCACGACGTAGAACGAGATGCCGTCACCGGCCCGGGAGCCGTTGCTGTCGGTGTATTTCGTCCCGCCCCACATGTACATGTCGAACTCGACCGTCAGGCCGCGGTCTGTCGGAATCGGTCTCGCGAGCAGGAGAGATCCGGTCTCCTGCCCGGTGTCGTCGGTGAGCCGGAGGGCGCCCTTCCCCGCGCGGTCGTACGGACCCTCGGCGCACGCCGGGAGCGAGCCGGGCGGTGTCGGAGCGGTGGCGGCGGTGAGGCACGGCGCGTGGCCGCCTCCCGGGCTGCTCGCGTTCCAGAGATCGGCCGAGGTCGACGTGCCGTGGAACCCCTCCGCGTAAAGCTCCGAGTAAAGCTCCTTCGCGGAGGCGGACGGGATCGAGGCCACGAGGGCGACGCCCGCGACGGTCGCCGTGAAAGTTGCCATGACGAGCGTGAAGCCGATGCGCCGTGCCCTCTTGGGCCGTCTGTGCGAACGCAGACGTCCACGAGTCATAATTACTCATCCCCCGATTTCGCTATTTTTTCACCACTTCTATTTCTGGAGCGGCGGAGAGCATCCCCGTTCAGGGGAGACACCCGCCGAATACGCGCTGGTGCGCGGCTCGCCTCGGCCGTCCAGGTGCGCCGGACGTGCCGCCGCCACTACTGTCGGTAGCCTCAAAAAGGCCGAGGCAAACTGGTCCGAATCAAAAGGCGCGTCGTCGAGCGGGTATGTCATTAAGCGCCGGCCGCTTGGGTAACTGCTTATGGGGCGCAATAGAGCCGTACCCGGACAGGGTCACGATTTGCCCCGGTAGCGAAACCTCACGCACTCCAGGCGAAAGCGCTGCTCCGGACAGGGCAGGATGGACCCATGAGGGAAACCCGACTCTCGGCCGCCGGCCTGCGTGACGCCATCGACCGCAGTGGCTACTATCCAGACCTGGTCGCCGACGCCGTCGAATCCGCGTTGGGCAAGGAGCAGGTGGGCGCCTACGTGGTGCACCACGAAGCCACCTTCGACCCGGCCATGGAAGTTCGCAGGCACGTCACCGTGCTGGTGCTCTCGCCCACCAGGCTGCTCGTCTGCCACACCGACGAGCACCCGCCCGTGGAGGGAGTGTCGGCGTCCCACGCGTCCACGACCACCGAGGCCGTACGCCTCAGCCGGATCCAGTCGGTCGCGGTCACCCGGGTCGTTCCCGACCCGGCCTCCTACGTGCCGGGCGTGCCGCCCACGGAGGTCACGCTCACCATCGGCTGGGGAGCCATCTCCCACGTCGACCTGGAACCGGCCACCTGCGGCGACGAGAACTGCGAGGCCGACCACGGATACACCGGCGCCATCACCGCCGACGATCTCTCCTTGCGGGTGAGCGAGGCGGCCGACGGACCGGAGGCGGTCTCCCACGTGCTGGCCTTCGCCAAGGCACTGTCGGAGGCCACCGCCCGCGCCGCGTCGTGAAGCCCCTGATCCCCGCGTACGGCGCGTCGTCGCTCGCGGACCTGTCCTCCTCGTTGCTCGCCGCGGTCGGGATGGAGGGGGACAACCCCCTGGGCCTGGCCCCGGCCGAGCGGGTCGTGCTGTTCCTCGTCGACGGCATGGGCGCCGAGCTGCTCCGTGCCCACCCGCGGACGGCGCCGTTCCTGTCCGCGCAGCCGGGCAGGGTGCTCACCGCGGGCTTCCCGGCCACCACCGTGACCAGCCTGGGTTCGCTCGGCACCGGCGTGCCCCCCGGAGAGCACGGCATGCTCGGCTATCAGCTCGCGGTGCCCGGCGCCGGTTACCTGCTCAACTGCCTGCGCTGGACCGCCCCGGGCCCGCCGGTCGATCCTGACCTGTGGCAGCCCGCCCCGACCGTCTACGAACGCGCCACGGCGGCCGGGATCCCCATCAGCTACGTCGGTCCGGCCAAGTTCGAGACCAGCGGGTTCAACCGGGCCGTCTACCGCGGCGTGGGCTTCGTCGGCGCCGACACGGTCGACGAGCGGATCGAGGGGGTCCGCCGCGCGCTGGCCGAACCTCGCGCCCACGTGTCGGTCTACTACGGAGACCTCGACTCCACGGGCCACGTGGAGGGCTGGGGCACCGAGCCCTGGCTCGCCCAGCTCGCCCTGGTCGATCTGATGGCCGAGCGGCTGGCCGAAACGCTCCCGCCCGGCTCGGCGATGTACGTCACCGCCGACCACGGCATGGTCAACGTCACCGAGAGGGTCGACGTGGACGCCGTCCCCGCGCTGCGTGAGGGCGTCGCGCTGCTCGGCGGCGAGACCAGGGTCAGGCACGTCTACGCCGCTCCCGGCGCCGCCGACGCCGTTCTCGACATCTGGCGTGACATCCTGGCCGGGACGGCGTGGGTGGTCTCCCGGGAGGAGGCGGTCGAGTCCGGCTGGTTCGGGCCGCGGGTCCGCCCCGAATGGCTGCCCAGGATCGGCGACGTCCTCGCCGTGCCCTACACCGACTGCGCCATCGTCGCCTCGGTCGCCGAACCGATCGAGTCGTCGTTCATCGGCTGTCACGGCGCGCTGACCCCCGCCGAGCAGTACGTCCCTTTACTGGAGGTAAGTGCCAGATGAGCCCGCTGATCACTCCTTCCGAACTGGCCGACCTGCCCGAGGTGACGGTTCTCGACGTGCGATGGAAGCTCGGAGGGCCGCCCGGGATCGACTCCTACCGCGAGGAGCACATCCCCGGCGCGGTCTTCTGCGACCTCGATGCCGATCTCGCCGCCCCGCCGGGACCGCGAGGCCGCCACCCCCTGCCCTCCGCCGAGTCGTTCCAGGAGGCGGCGCGCCGCCTCGGGGTGTCCGGCTCCCGGACCGTCGTCGTCTATGACGGAGCCGACTCCAGCGCCGCCGCCCGCGCCTGGTGGACCCTGCGCTACTTCGGCCACGCCGACGTCCGGGTCCTCGACGGCGGGCTGCGCGCCTGGACCTCGCAGGGACTGCCCCTCTCCAAGGGAGAGGAGATCGCGGCACCCGGTGACCTCGTCGCGCGCCCGGGCGGAATGCCCGTGCTCGACGCGGCGCAGGCCATGGAGCTCGCCGCCGACGGGGTGCTGCTGGATGCCCGGGCCGCCGAGCGATACCGGGGCGAGGTCGAGCCGATCGACCCCGTCGCCGGGCACATCCCCGGCGCGGTGAGCGCCCCCACCGGCAACAACGTCGACCCGTCAGGGCGCTTCCACCTGCCCGACTTCCTCCGTGAACGGTTCAACACCCTCGGCGCCGTCCCCGGCGTGGAGGTCGGCGCCTACTGCGGCTCCGGTGTGACGGCCGCCCACCAGGTGCTGGCTCTGGAGGTGGCCGGCATCCCGGCCGCCCTCTACGTCGGATCCTGGTCCAACTGGGTCGCCGACCCCTCGCGGCCGGTCGCCACCGGCTGACCTCCGTACCCGAAGCAGACGAAACCTGCCACCCCGGTCTTTCCGCTCGCCATGGTCAGTGCCTGGGCGGGAGGGTGCCCGGCGGCCAGCAGCCCGTGGAAGACCGTCATCAGGGTCAGGGTCTCCTCATCGCGCACCGGCACCAGGCTGGCCACCACGCACTGCGATCCCAGCGACAGGAACGTGCCCGCCAGCCCCAGCGGAGCCCCGTCCGCGGGGGCGTGCGCCATCCCCGCGTCGCACGCGGACAGCACCACCAACCGGGGCGGCGTGCGCAGCTGTAGCAGGTCATAGGTCATCAGCGGGCCGTCGTCGAGATGGATGCTGGACAGCAGCGGGCTGCGGGGCGAGAACATCCCGTGGGTGGCCAGGTGCGCGACGTCGGCCCGGTCCAGCGCCGCCGTCACCTCCGCGCGCCGCGCCACCACCCGCTCCGTCCCCGGGTGGCACCTGCCGACCATGCGTGCCTCGGCCTCCGCGCACCGCAGCCCGGGACCTGCCACCGCCATGATCCCCCGGTTGGGTAAGGACCGTGTCCGGCACCCGGCCAGCCAGGTCGCGGCACTGGCGGCCACGGTCACCGGACGGTCGGCGTTCATCGGCAGGAGGGGCCAGGGCAGGGTGTGCAGCGTTTCCGTCGGCACGATCACCAGCGGCCGGTCGCCCAGCCGGTCGCCACCCCGGCTGTCCGGCCGGCCTCCGTGCCGGCTCCCACGCGGGTCGCCGGGCCGGTCATCATGCCCGCTCCCACGCGGGTCGCCGGGCTGCTCATCATGCTCGCTCCCATGCGGGTCGCCGGGCCGGTCGTCACACCGGCTCCCAGGCCGCTCACCGGACCGGCCGCCCCGCCGCTCTCGCAGAGGGCCGCGCAGCGGACCGAAGAGCAGCCGCTCCAGCGCCACGGCCTCCGTGGCCGGTTCGGGCACCCTCCCGTCGAGCAGGTGCGTCCTGCGCAGGCCGTACCGGAGGCGGACGGTGGCCTCGGTGACGGCCGTGAAAGGACCCAGACGGCGCAGCATCACGCGATCCGGGGTGACCGCGACGGCGACCAGCTCATCGCCGTGGCGGACGAACTCCACCAGGACCCCGTCGCCGAGTGCGGCCCGCAGTTCGTTCAGGTCGGGTGCGACCGGCTGCCCCGTGCCCCCGACGGTCGCCCGCCACCGCTCGGTCCAGGCCAGGAGCGTACGGCCCCGCCCGGTCTCCAGGGCGAGGGCCAGCCCGAGCCTGGCCAGCGGTTCACCGTCCCTGACGGCCTGAGCGCGCATCATCGGGTTCTCGAACACCTTCGCCTCGGCGCCCACCTCCGCCAGTCCGGCCAGCAGTGCCGCGAACGCCCCGCGCCGATCTCCCGCCAGCGCCCGCCGCAGCGCCGTCGCCTGGCGGGTCACCACGCTCCGGCCGCAGGAGGCGAGACGGCCGAGCTGGTCGTCCGCGGCCGGTCGATCACCCAGCTGGAGGGAGACGTCGGCGGCGGTGAACCGGAGCGCCGCGGACGCGTCCGGATGTCCCGCGCCGTCGAGGGCGTCCGCGCACGTGAGCATCTCGGCGAGAAGCTCTCCGGAGGGCGGTCCCAGCATGAGCCGTGCCCGCAGAAGGATCTCGGTGGCGAGCGGTGCCAGGAGCGTACGGCCCTGGGCGGCCAGGCCGGTCGCGGCCAGCTCCGCGCTCTCGCGGGCGCGGCACGGGTCGCCGGTGCGCAGCTCGACCTTGGCGAGCAGGAGGCGGGCCTCGGACAGGGCCACCTCCGCGCCCGCGGCGGTCAGCTCGGGCACCGCGAGGTCGAGCAGCACCCGCGCCTCGCCGGGCAGGTGGGCGGCGATCAGCGCCTCGGCCAGGTCGCAGCGCATCGTGGCCAGCCGCTCCGGGTAGCCGAACAGGCTGCTCTCAGCGCGCCGGTAGGCGGTGAACGCGGCGAGCAGGTCGCCGCGCCGCGCCGCCAAGAACGGCAGGTTGCCCTCGGCGAGCGTGAGCAGGTGGTCCAGGCCCGCTCCTCTTGCCAGCTCCGCGCATTGTGCCAAGTCTGCCTCCGCGGCCTCGAACTCCCCGAGGAAGGCCCGGGCGAGTCCTCGGTTCAGCATCGCTCCTGCCAGGAAACCGACATCCTCTCCGAGAAGGCCCACGGCGCGGTCACAGCGGTCGACGGCTTCGCGATGGCGGCCGAGCCTGCCCAGGGCCACCGCCCGGTGGACGTCGAGCTTGGCCACCTCGACGGAGGTGAGATGGGGTTCGGCGGTCGCGGCGAGGGCCAGGGCCTGCTCGGGGTGGCCGAGCTCCGTGCGGACGTGGACCAGCGACAGCCGCGCCTGGGCGGCACGGTGAGGCAGATCCGCGGAGACCGCGACGCTCACGGCCCGGTGCAGGTGCTCCTCGGCCAGCGGAAGGTCGCCCAGATTGCGTGCGGCCACCGCCAGAGCCCGGTGCGCCACCGCCATGGCCTCACGGTGAGGGCCGGTCGGAGACACGGAGCGGAGCACGTTGCGAGCGAGTGCCCGGGCTTGCGCCGGGTCGCTGTCGGAGAGGCCCACCGCCTGCTCGGCAGCCGCGAGCATGTCGTCGGGAGCCACTCAGGGGCCGTTTACGGGCGGATCCGGGTCCAGCTGGTGGCCACCGGGGCGTGCTCGGGCCGGTGGCACACCACGCTGAACCAGCCGGGAGGCAGCCCGGTGACGGCGAACTGGCCCGTTGGGGAGAGCTCGCGCGACTGGGTGAGGTGCAGGGTGCGGATCTCGACCAGCGTGCCCGCCTCGGGACAGGGGGACACCTGGCCGGCCAGGGCGACCAGACCGTCCAGGGAGGTGACCTCCAGCTCCACCGTCAGATCCGCGGCGGTGAACTTGAGCAGCCGGGTCTCCTCGGAGTAGCGGACGCCGCTCGGGGCGGGCGTGGCCACGGGCCGGGCCGTGGCGGCGCCGGGCAGCCGGAGGCCGAAGACCGCGCGGGCGGCGTCCGACACGTGGGCGGGGACCGGGTCGTGCCCGGACGCCAGGCGCAGTGCGGCTATCAGGGACTCGTCGTCGATCGTCGGGGGATGTCGTGTCACGGTGTCGCCTCCCGGGCGGTGAGCATGGTGCGTAGTCGGTTCAGGCAGCGGCCCCGGGTAGGACCGTAACTGCCGCTGGGCATGTCCAGGCGCCCGGCCAGCTGATGGACGCCCGCGTCGGGAGCCGTGGCCATCAGCCGGAACAGCGACCGGCACGGCTCGTGCATCTCCTCGACGGCCTGCCACAGGCGGCGGCCCTCGTCGGCGGTCAGCACGGTGAGCGCCGGATCGGAGTGGACATGCCCGGCGTCGGCCGGGTCGAAGCGAGCATGCTCGGCGTCTCCGGGGTCGGCGATCAGCCGCTCGCCTCGGTTGCGCCTGCTCAGGAGGAATGCCTCGCGTTTGGCCGTGGTGAACAACCAGGGACCGATCCGGTCCGGGTCGCGGATGGTGTGCAGGCTCTCGACCAGTCGCAGCCATGTCCCCTGCACCGCGTCGGCGGCGTCGGCCGGGCTCAGGCCGTAAGCGCGGACGGCCGACCACAGCGGACCCGTGAACCGGCTGACCAGCACGTCCCAGGCCACCTGATCGCCTGTCAGCGGGGCGTCGACCGTGTGCTGGTCACTCACCGGCACCTCCGAGACCACATAGAACACACTGGGTGTTCGGGCGAAGACTTTGGGTGAGACTTTAGCCTGGCGCGGGCACCACGACCCCCAAATCGGGGATTTGGCGGGCGCCGAGGGGGTCGAGGACGCATTTCGCGGCATCTTCGGGCGACCGGGTCCTGGCCGCCGCGGCGATCGCCCCGCTCACCACGGCCGTCGCGAAGGAGGTCCCGCTCCAGCGCGCGTAGCCCCGGAAGGCTCCGTGCCTCAGGAAGGTGCTGGTCAGCCACTCGCCTCGCGCGCACGCGTCGACCCACGGGCCGTGCGCGGAGAACGGCGCCCTGGCCTCCTCCGCCGCGTCCAGCGCCCCGACGGCGATCACTTTGGTCGACGCCGCCGGCCAGAAGGGGCGGTCGGAGGCCGTGTTGCCCGCGCAGGCCACCACGACCGTGCCGGGCAGCTCCGCCAGCGCCGCCTCCACCAGCGGGGAGGGTCGGTCGTCGAAGGTGTGCCCGCCGAAGGAGAGGTTGAGCACCTGGGGCACCTCGCTTCTGATCCGGGCCAGGACTCGCAATAGCCCCGCCTCGTCCCCGACGCCGTGGCCGTCCAGCACCCGGAGCGGGCGCACCCGTGCCCCCGGAGCCGATCGCAGGACCAGCCCGGCGATGAAGGTGCCGTGCCCGGCCTGGCCGTCCAGCTCGCCGTCGCCATCCGAATCGGGCACCTCGGCCACCTCGCGCCTCTGTTCGAGGAACCAGGGGTGCTCCTGCCACCAGGGGTGCGCGGCCAGGCCGGTGTCGGCCAGGGCCACCGTCACGCCGCTCTCGCCGGGCTCGGGCGCCGTGCGGGGGGCCGCGAGGGGGGCCGCGGGAAAGGGGCGGGACGCCGGACCGCCGAAGTAGAGCGGCTGGCCGATCAGGACGTGGTTGGGGGAGGCGAGGTAACCCTGGTCGCGGAGTGTCGTCACCAGCTCGCAGACGTCGACACCCGGCGAGAGCCGTATGCGGAAGATCCCGTCGGCCTCGGACACGGCGGTGGTCCACCGGGCGACGGCCTCCATGCCGGCGGCGTCGATCAGCAACTGGTTCTTTCTGATCAGAGCCGGCGCTCCGGGCACGGGCTCCACCCGCTTGATTTCCGCGTCCATCTGTCCTCCGGGATCGATCACCAGCTCGCTGGGTCTTGTTCCTTCCCGAGGATGTACCGGTCAAGTGCCGTTCTTGCAACATCTCGGTATGACCCCCCTCTGGTGCGACGTCGCAACCGACGGTAGTCTCTCCTTCAGTCACTTGTGATCATCCGGGGACGAGGCCGTTGGGGAAGGCGCACCTCGTACGAAACGGGAGGTCCGGTGTCTGCTCGTGGCGTGCTTTACGTCCACTCAGCTCAGCCTGCGCTGTGCCCTCATATCGAATGGGCGGTCGCAGGTGTCCTTGGCGTGCCCGTAGACCTGACCTGGACTCCACAACCCGCCGCGCCGGGACACGTGCGCGCACAGGCGGAGTGGGAAGCTCGTGAAGGGACCGCGGCTGCCATCACCTCGTCGTTGATGGGCTGGCAGCGGATCCGCTTCGAGATCACCGAAGACGCCTCACCGGGTGCCGACGGGTCCCGGCACGCCTACACCCCGAGTCTTGGCGCCTTCACGGCGGTGATCGGGGCCACGGGTGACATCCTGGTGCCCGAGGACCGATTGCGCTCCGTCATGTTGATGGCGAGGCAGGGCCGTGTGGTGCTGGAGGACGAGCTGGACCGCCTGCTGGGCAAACAGTGGGATGCCGAGCTCGAGTCGTTCCGCTACGCGGGGGAGGGCGCTCCGGTCCGCTGGCTGCACGCCGCCGTCTGAGCCGTTGGTCCCGCGCCGGGCGAGCGGTGCCGGCCGGGGTTCGCCGGGCGGAGCTGCTCGCCGCCCTGGAACGTTCCAGGGCGCGTTCGGAGCCTGGAGACGGCTCCAGCGCGTCCGGAGCCCGAAACCAGGCGAGCCCCCACCGGTGTGGACCGGTGGGGGCTCGCGAGGCGATGATCAGATCAGAGCGGGATGTTGCCGTGGGCGCCTCGCGCCGGGGTCGCCGTCGCCAGGATCCTGGCGATGGCGCCGCGGGTCTCCTCGGGCTTGATGACCTCGTCCACCACGCCGAGCTCGATGGCCCGGTCGAGCCCGCCGGCGAGGATCTCGTGCTCCTCGGCGAGCTTGGTCTCCAGGGCCGCCCGATCCTCGTCGGAGGCCGCCGCGAGTTCGCGGCGCTTGAGGATGCGGACCGCCGCGACCGCGCCCATGACCGCGATCTGGGTGGTCGGCCAGCCGAAGACCTTGGTCGCGCCCAGTGAGCGGGAGTTCATGGCGACGTAGGCGCCACCGTACGCCTTCCGGGTCACCAGGGTGATCCGCGGCACGGAGGCCTCGGCGAAGGCGTGCAGGAGCTTGGCGCCGCGGCGTACCACGCCGTCGTGCTCCTGGCCAACGCCGGGCAGGTAGCCGGGGACGTCCACCAGGACGACCAGCGGCACGCCGAGCGCATCGCACATACGGACGAACCGCGCGGCCTTCTCGGCGGAGAGGGAGTCGAGGCAGCCGCCCAGGCGCATCGGGTTGTTGGCGACCACCCCCACGGTCCGGCCCCCGATGCGGCCCAGCGTGGTCACGATGTTGGGCGCCCACTTGGCGTGCAGCTCCACGCCGGGCTCATCGAGCAGGCCGTTGACGAGCGGCTTCACGTCGTAGGCGCGGCGCACGTTCTCCGGCAGCAGGCCGGAGAAGTCGACCTCTTCGACCTCGGTGCGGACCCGGCCCTGATGTCCGAGGAGAACCGCCAGGCGCCGTGCCTGGACGTAGGCGTCGGTCTCGGTCTTGGTGACGACGTGGACGACGCCGCTGCGCTTGCTGTGCGGCTCGGGGCCGCCGAGGGCGGCCATGTCGATCTGCTCGCCGGTGACGCTGCGGACCACGTCCGGGCCGGTGACGAAGATGCGGCCCTCGTCCGCCAGGATCACGATGTCGGTCAGGGCGGGGCCGTACGCGGCACCGCCGGCCGCGGGGCCGACCACCACGGACAGCTGCGGGATCACCCCGGAGGCACGGGTCATGGCGGCGAAGACGCGGCCGACCGCGTGCAGCGACTCGACGCCCTCCGCGAGCCGGGCGCCGCCGGAGTGCCACACCCCGATGATCGGAACCCGCTCGCGGACCGCGACGTCGTAGGCGTGCACGATGTGCTCGCAGCCTTCGCTGCCCATCGCGCCGCCCTGGAAGCGGGGGTCGCTGAGAAACGCCACGACCGGCACGCCTTCGACGCGGCCCATGGCGGAGAGGATGCCACTGCGGTCCGCAGGAGAGATCAGCCTGACCGAACCCTCGTCCAGCAGGGCCGCGAGGCGCACCTGAGGATCACGAGGATCCGCGACCTCCTGGTCGGAGGCATCGCTCACCACCCTGTTCTCGAGAACAGTCATCACGAGCTCCTGTCAGACGCTGGTGAAGGCCACAGCGACGTCGTGTCCGCCGAACCCGAAGGAGTTGTTGATCGCGGCGATCTGTCCGTCGGGCAGTTTGCGCGGCGCACCGCGCACGATGTCCACCTCGATGCCGTCGTCGAGATCGTCCAGGTTGATCGTTCCGGGGGCGATACGCTCGTGCAGCGCGAGGATGGTGAACACCGACTCGATGCCACCGGCTCCACCGAGCAGGTGACCGGTCATCGACTTGGTGCCGCTGACCAGCGGGTGGTCGCCGATGACTTCCTTGATCGCCCTGGTCTCCACCACGTCACCCGCGGGGGTGGAGGTGGCGTGCGCGTTCACGTGCTTGATGTCCTGGCCGGTGAGGCCGGAATTCTCCAGGACGCGGCGCATGGCCAGCATGACCCCGGCTCCGGTCGGCTCCGGCTGGGCGATGTGGTGGGCGTCGGCCGAGTAGCCGACGCCGGCGGCGACTCCGTAGATCTTGGCGCCGCGCGCCAGGGCGTGCTCCTCGGACTCCAGTACGACGATGCCCGCGCCCTCGCCGAGGACGAACCCGTCACGGTTCTTGTCCCACGGCCGCGAGGCGCGCTGCGGCTCGTCGTTGCGGGTCGACATGGCGCGCATGGCGGCGAAGGAGCCGATGTTCAGCGGGTGGATGGCAGCCTCGGTGCCGCCGGCCACGACCACGTCGGCCCGGCCGGAACGGATCATCTCGATGGCGTAGCCGATCGACTCGGCGCCGGTGGCGCAGGCGCTCACGGTGGCGTGCACGCCGGCCCGGGCGCCGATCTCGATGCCGATCCAGCCCGCCGCCCCGTTCGGCATCAGCATGGGCACGGTGTACGGAGAGAGCCGCTTCCAGCCCTTCTCCTTGAAGGTGTCGTAGGCGTCGAGGATGGTGGTGATGCCACCGATTCCGCTGCCCACGACCACGCCGAGGCGCTCGGAGTCGACCTTGTCGATCGCGGCGTGCGCCCAGGCCTCGCGCGCCGCGATCAGCGCGAACTGCTCGGTGCGGTCAAGCCGCCGCGACTCCGGCCGGGGCAGAACCTCGGTCGGGTCCACGGCGGCGCGAGCGGCGAACTTCACTGGGACGGAGTCGACCCAGTCCTCGGTGAGATTGCGGACCCCAGACTGACCGGCGAGGAGCGCCGACCAGGATGAGGCGACGTCTCCACCGAGAGGCGTTGTCGCGCCGAGCCCGGTGACGACGACACGTACCTGGTCTGTACTCACGTTCTACGCTCCTTGTGAATCGCGGGTCAATGCTGGGAGGTGCGCGGACTTCTCAGCCCTGGATGAAGCCGATGACGTCCTTGACGGTCTTGAGGTCCTTGAGCTTGTCGTCCGGGATCTCGACGCCGAACTCGTCCTGGGCGGCGACGGCGATCTCGACCATGGACAGCGAGTCGATGTCCAGGTCGTCCACGAAGCTCTTCTCCGGGGTGACCTCGTCCGCCGGGATACCGGTGATCTCGTTGATGATCTTGCCGACGCCGGCGAGGATCTCCTGCTCGGTCAGGGCCATGTCTCGTGTTCTCCTTGGATTCGATCTTTAATGGTCTTGCGCGGATTTTTCTGGTTTTGCACGGCGGGGCCGTACAAGCTTTAGGGGATTTCGATGACCTGGCCCGCATAGGTCAGGCCGGCGCCGAAACCCAGCAGCAGGGCGAGCCCGCCCGACCGGACCTCGCCGCGCTCGATCATCCGGGACAGTGCCAGGGGGATCGAGGCGGCGGAGGTGTTGCCCGCCAGGACGATGTCCTTGGCGATCACCGCGTTGTCGGCGCCGATCTTACGGGCAATCGCCTCGATGATGCGCAAGTTGGCCTGATGGGGTACGAAAGCCGCGAGATCGGCGGGGTCTACGCCTGCACGCTCGCAGATCTCCCTGGCGATCGGGTGAAGCGCGGTCGTGGCCCAGCGGAACACGGTCTGACCTTCCTGCTGCAGGAAGGAGTCGCGGTCCTTGATCATGATCGCGGTGGACTTGTCGCCGGCGCTGCCCCACACCACCGGGCCGATGCCGGGGGTGTCGGACGGGCCGACGACCGCGGCGCCCGCGCCGTCGGCGAAGATCACCGCGGTGGCCCGGTCGGTCCAGTCGATCCACTGGGAGAGCTTCTCCGTGCCCACGACCAGCACGTTGGTGGCCGAGCCCGCGCGGATCGCGTCGTTGGCGACCGCGAGCGCGTAGCAGAAGCCGGAGCAGGCGGTGTTCACGTCGAACGCGCCGGGGGCGTCGATGCCCAGCCGGGTGGCCACCCGGCCCGCCGCGTTGGGAATCTGCGTCTCCAGCGTGCAGGTGGCGACGATCACCAGGTCGATGTCGGAGGCCGCGAGACCGCTCGCGGCGAGGGCCTTGCCGCCCGCCTGCACCGCGAGATCGATCTCGGACTCGCCCTCCAGGGCGATCCGGCGCTCCTTAATGCCGACCCGGCTCTGGATCCACTCGTCGTTGGTCTCGATGGTCGCCGACAGCTCGTCGTTGGTGACCACGTTGGAGGGCTGGTAGTGGCCGAAGGAAAGGATCTTCGCGCCGGGTGAGCCCTGTGTGGTCTTCATTTGAGAGCCTCTCGTGCGGCGTCCAGATCATCGGGTGTCTTGAGGGCGACGGTCGTCACCCCGCGCAGCGCACGCTTCGCCAGGCCGGTGAGCGTGCCACCGGGAGCTAACTCGATCATGGTGGTGACGCCGCGGTCGGCCATGGTGGACATGCAGGCGTCCCAGCGAACCGGGTTGGCGACCTGGTTGACCAGGCGCGTGAGAAACTCGCCGCCGCTCTCGACCACCGCGCCGTCCGCGTTGGACAGGAGCGTTATGGCGGGGTCGCCGGGCGTGATGTCCGCGGCGGCCTCGCGCAGGTGGTCCACCGCCGGGGCCATGTGCACCGTGTGGAAGGCGCCGGCGACCGACAGCGGGATCAGCCGGGCCCGCGCGGGCGGCTCGGCTTTGAAGGCCTCCAGCTGCTCCAGCGTGCCACCGGCCACGATCTGCCCGGCGCCGTTGACGTTGGCGGCGGTGAGACCGTGCCTGTCGATGGCGGCGAGAACGTCTTCCTCGG
>NZ_FZOD01000014.1 GCF_900188345.1 Streptosporangium subroseum
CGACCATCCGGTCCGAAGACTGGGACAGCCGGGATCTCTCGGGGGAGAGCCACAGCCAGGTCGCCTTCATCGACGTGGACATGACCGAGGCGTCGGGTCAGGGCGCGGCCTTCTCCGAGTGCACCTTTCGAAATGTCCGATTCAACGCTTCCGTGCACTCCGACGCCGCGTTCGCGAACTGCACCTTCATCCGGTGCTCGTTCTTCGACGCCACCTTCACGGGATGCAAGTTCGTGGGCAGCGTGTTCAGCGACTGCGCCTTCAACCTCCTGAAGGTCGTCGGCGGTGACTGGTCGTTCGTCGGGCTTCCCGGGGCCGACCTGCGCGGCGCCTCCTTCAGCGACGTCCGGATGCGTGAGGCCGATCTCACGGGCGCCCGATTCCAGGGGGCCTCGCTCCGTCAGGCCGACCTTTCCGGAGCGTGGTTTCACGGCGCCGACCTCTCCCGCTGCGACCTCCGGGGGAGCGAGCTGTCCGCACTGGACCCGTCCACCGTCACGTTGAAAGGCGCGGTGATCGACCTTCAGCAGGCGGCCATGCTCGCCACCGCACTGGGCCTCGAGGTGCGTGCCATGTGAGGACCCGAGCTCGGAGAGCCGTTGTGGTCCGCAGCGGCTCCCCAGTTGGTCCGGGTCCCGCAGCCCATCCGTTCCGGCAGTTCCCAGGGGAGTTTTTCGAAGGGATGGAGGCCGATGGTCCCGGGATCGGCCTTCAATCCGCAGAGCGGGCCTTCAGCCCGTCGGCTCTCGCCGACCCGGAGATCTTTCCGACGCTCCCCGCTCCACCTCGTCGCGTACGTCAGGCTGTCGCAGGGCGGCGGCGAGCAGGGTGTCGAGCGCCTGCTGGGACGCCTGAAGCCGCGTGATCGCTTCGGCGGTGCGGGCGCGTTCCCGCCGCAGATGGCTGATCATGCCCGGACACATCGACGGCACCGGCCGCTCGTCCTCGTCGTGGACGCAGTGCAGGACCTGGGCGATGACGGCGGTGGGAAGGCCCGCGGCGAGCAGGGCACGGATGTGACCCACCGCGATGGCGTCCGATTCGGTGTACTCGCGGTAGCCGTTGGCAAGCCGTACCGGCCGGAGCAGCCCCTGCTCCTCGTAGTAGCGCAGTAGTCGCTGGCTCACCCCTGTCCTGCGGGCCACGGCACTGATCCGCATGCGTCCTCCCCATCGCCGATTGACCTTCACATTGATGTGAGACCTTAACCTCCCTTCGCCAGCCGTTGACAGAGGTGAAGGAGCCGGCGATGTCGGGAGCAGTGATCATCGGGGCGGGCCCGGGAATCGGGCGGTCGGTCGCCCTGCGGTTCGCGCGAGAGGGCATGCCGGTCGCCCTCGTGGCCCGTACCGGAAAAACGGTGAGAGCGGTGGCCGAGGCCGTCGCCCCCTCCGGCGTGCGGGTCGTCTCCCTGACCGCCGACAGCGCCGACGAGACGGCGCTGCGGGCAGCCCTCGACGCGGCGGCCGACGAGTTCGGCCCGCCGGACGTCGTGGTGTACAACGCGGCGATCATCCAGCCCGACTCGCCCGGCGAGCTGTCCGTACGGGCTCACCAGGACGCCTGGGTGGTCAACGTGGTCGGAGCACTCACCGCCGCCGCACAGGTCGCGCCCGCGATGGCACGGCGCGGAAGCGGTTCGTTCATCCTCACCGGCGGGATGCCCGAACCGGAGCCGCGGTACGTGAGCCTCTCGCTCGGCAAGGCCGGAGTCCGGGCGCTGGTGACGCTCCTCGACAAGGAGTACGGGCCGTCCGGCGTCCACGTGGCCACCGTGACCGTGGCCGGCCCCGTCGCCCCGGGTACGGCCTTCGATCCGGACGACATCGCCGAGCACTACTGGCGGCTGCACACCCAGCCGCGACACCGATGGGAACGGGAGGTCGTCCACAGCGGACCGACCGTCACCGGCGAAGCGACCCTCGCGACCGCCACCACACAGGATGCCGGTGGAGATCGGCGTTGATCGGCGCCGGGCCTTTCCAGGGAGAAGGGCTCGGCACCGCCGAAGTGACGCCTCCGCGCCTCAGGGTGCCGTCGCCATGTTCCGCGTGCGGATGCCTTCGAGGATCAGGGACAGGCCGTGCTCGAAGGCCTCGTCGCCGTGCGGGGGGCCGCTCTCCATGACGGCCGCGAGGAGGTCCGGCCGATCGGCGAGCCATCGGCGCGCGTCGTCGAGGTCTTCTTCCGGTTCTCGCGTGGGCCGGGCCTGCTCTTCCAGGACGAACCCGGTGACGTAGTGGTCCAGGGTGAACAGGCCGCGCAGGGCCTCGCGCGGCGAGAGGCCGGCTCGGTCCAGCGACTCCAGAGCGACCTGCAGGGCCGGGTGGGTGCCGGGCCCGGGCCTGGCGCCGACGAAGAGCCGAGCGGCGTCGCGGTGGGAGTTGAGCATGCGCCGCTGATCCCGCATGCGTTCGGCGAGCCAGTCCTGCCAGGGCTCACCCTTGCCGAGAGGGCGCGGGGGAACCTCCCGGGTCAGCGCGTCGGCCATCTCGTCGAGCAGTTCCTGCTTATTCTTGAAGTGCCAGTACAGCGCCGGAGCCTGCACCCCCAGCTCCGTGGCCAGCCGGCGCAGGGTCAGCCGCTCCAGGCCGACCTCGTTCAGCAGCCGCAGCGCGGTGGCGACGATCATGTCGCGTTCCAGTGCCATGTTGACAGTTTAACAACGTTCAATGCACCCTTAACAACGTTAAATCGAACAGCGTTAAGGGGAGATCGTTGAGCCACACCGAAGTGCTGATCGTGGGTGCCGGGCCGACCGGCCTGACCCTGGCCTGCGATCTGATCCGACGGGGCATCGACTGCCGGATCGTGGAGCGGAGTCCCGTCCCCCAGATCGGCTCCCGGGGCTTCACCCTCAAGCCCCGCAGCCTGGAGATCCTCGATGACCTCGGTGCCGCCCGCCGCATCGTCGCGGCCGCCCAGGTGCAGTCCCGGACCCGGTTCCATCTGGGTCGGCCGCTGCTGTTCGATCTGCGAGTGCCACCCGCACCGCCCAGCGAACAGCGCCCCTACCCCAACTCCCTGGCCATTCCCGAGTGCTCGACCGAGGCCATCCTGCGCGAGCGGCTGACCGAGCTGGGTGGCTCCGTCGAGTTCGGCTGCCGGCTGGTCGATTTCCGTTCCGATGACGACTCCACCGACGGCGGGGAGATCATCGCGACGCTGGAGCGCGACGGTGTCACCGAGACCGTTCACGCCGCCTATCTCGTCGGCGCGGACGGGGGGCGCAGCACGGTCCGCCGTCGCCTGGGCCTGGCCTTCTCCGGCTCCACCGACGACGACACCCGCGCGCTGATCGCCGACGTGAACGTCGAAGGGCTGGACCACCACGACGCGGTGCATTTCTGGATGACCGACGGCGGGCACGTCCTCGTGCTCAGGCCGATCCCCCACGCCGAGACCTGGCAGATCGTGGCCTCTCTCGCCCCCGACGCCGACGGCGACTGGCCGGAGGCCTCACTTGAGTATCTGCGGCAGGCGGTGACCGAGCGCACCGGCCGCGACGACATCCGCCTGACCGACCCGGCCTGGCTCTCAGCGTGGCGTTACAACCTGCGAATGGTCGACACCTACCGCGTCGGCCGCGTGTTCCTCGCGGGCGACGCCGCTCACGTGCACAGCCCGTTCGGCGGATTCGGCATGAACACCGGGATCCAGGACGCCTACAACCTCGGCTGGAAGCTCGGTCTCGTCCTCCGGGGCAGCGCTGCCGACTCCCTGCTCGACACCTACGAAACCGAACGGCTGCCCGTCGCACGTGCGGTCCTGGCCGAAAGCGACAGGCGATTCTCCGCCGCGACCCCACCCCGGTTCGTCCGGCCGTTGTTACGGTTCATCCTCAGGTCGTTCTTCGCCCGGCAGCAGCGTGGCGACCGAAACGACCACCCCACCTACCGCGCCAGCACCTTGAGCCAGGACCTGGCCGATCGCCGAAGTCCTCTTCGCGCCGGTGACGTCGCCCCCGACGGACCCGTCCGGCTTGGCACCGGCGCGGCCCTCACCCGCCTGTTCGATCTGTTCCGCGGACCGCACTTCACCGTCCTGACCTTCGGCCCCCACCGGGCCGAAACGGTTCAGCGCGCGGTCAACGGCCTGGGTGATCACCTGCACGCCTACGCGGTCGTCGCGCCGGGGTGGCAGGTCCCCGCGGGCACCACCGCCCTGGAGGATCCGCACGGCCTCATCCGGCACGGCTACGGCGCGCGTGAGAACACCCTCGTCGTCGTCCGGCCGGACGGCTACATCGGGCTCCTCGCGCACGCCCCTGCCGATCACACCTTGCATGCCTACCTCGACCGGATCACCATTCGGAGCCACAGTCCCATCCGCCCTTGATCTGCTCAAGGCTCCTGCTCCTTCTCCGAATGCCGCATACTCATCACCCCGCGAGGTACTCATGGCGTTCGTCACGCCGATCGCGATCTCGCTGGCGATCCGGGTCACGCAGCTGGCCCCGGGCCACGAGGAGTATCTCGGCTACATCATCGCTGCGGTGCTGGCGGCGCCGCTGTTCGGGATGCTCAGCGATCGCACCCGTACCCGGCTCGGTCGCCGCCGCCGTTCCTGATCGGCCTGACGATCGTCGGCGGCGGCGTCGCGCTGCTGCCGACGGCCGCCCGGGTGCCGTTAGCGTGTCTCAGCGCTCGATTCCCGCCAGGATCACCTCGTCGAGCACGACCGCGGCGGTCGGCTGGCCGGGCTGGTCGTACTGTCCCGCGGTGATGGCGACCGCGAGGTCCAGCGCGGGCGCCACGTAGATCCGCTGGCCGCCGTTGCCGAACCCGGCCGTCCAGGTGTCGCCCACGTACCACTGGTAGCCGTAGTGGAAGCCCTCGTCGATCCGCACGTGCGGGCGCAGCGCCGTCGCCAGCCAGGACGGGGGCACGACGCCGCCGCCCCCGTCGAGCACGAGCCGTCCGATCGCCAGGAGGTCACGAGGGGTCAGCCGTAGCCCGGAGGCCGCCATGGCCACCCCGTCCTCGCCGGTCGACCACTCGAAGCGCGTGATCCCCAGCGGCTCGAACAGCCTGGCGCGCGCGTAGTCCGCCAGCGCCGACCCCGTGCCCTTCTCGATGAGCCGGGCCACCAGCGCCGAGGCGCCTCCGCAGTAGGACCATCGGACGCCGGGCTCGTCCACGACCCGCTGCCCCAGGACGTACCGGAAGCGGTCGGGGGCGAGCTCCATCGCGACCTCGCTGTTGGCCGCGCTCGTATAGGGGACGTCCTCGTTCCACTCCAGGCCGAGCGTCATGGTGAGCGCGTGCTCGACCGTCAGCGCGGCGCGCCGGGGGTCCTCCGCGAGGTCCGGATACTCGGGGAAATGCCGTAGCAGCGGCTCGTGCGGCTCCGGCACCCGGCCGTCGGCCAGGGCGATGCCGTACAGGAGGCCGACGACGCTCTTGGTGACCGAGCGGATGTCGTGGAGCGTGTCGGGGGTGAAGCGCATGTGGCCGAGCGGCTCGTTCAGTTTGAAGTCCTCGCCCTGGTCGTAGTGTTCGAGGATCACCTGGCCGCGGCGGACGGCGACGACGGCATGGAGACCGGGCACCCGGCCCTGCTCGACGGCCAGGGCGAGGCGGTCGGCGAGTGTGTGGCTGTTCATGATCCAGTTTTACGCTTTACCACCGTGTCAGGGTCAACCCGGTCGCCGGCCGGCACCGCCCGCGACCGTCCGGTAACCGGGCGGCACCTCGAAACCACGATGAGGATCCGGGGCACCGGTCACGGTCCGGGGCGAGGGGCGTCGGACACCGTCGACCGGAGGCCGGCCCTGCCTGGGCGACGGGGTGGGGGAATCGCCGATGGGCACCGGTCCGGTGACCGCGGACGTGATGATCTGTCGGTGCTCGGTGGCATTCTGGGGACGTGACGATCCATGCGGTGAGCCCCCTGTTCGTCGGGCGTGCGGATGAGCTGGCCGTTCTGGAGGAGAGGCTCGCCCGGGCGCGTTCCGGGTCGGTGTCGACCGTGCTCGTCGGCGGCGAGGCCGGCGTCGGCAAGACCCGTCTCATCAGGGAGTTCGCCGGACAGGCCGGTGACTGCCGGGTGCTCATCGGCGGATGTCTCGAGCTGGGCACCGACGGCCTGCCGTTCGCCCCGTTCACCGCGGTGCTGCGCAAGCTCGTGCGCGACCTCGGGCAGGAGGGGATCGCCGCGTTGCTGCCCGGTGGCACGACGGGGGGTCTCGCCCGGCTGCTGCCGGAGTTCGGCGAGCCCGACAAGGACGGCGCCGAGGCTCGTTCCCGGCTGTTCGAGCAGGTCCTGGGCCTGCTGGAGCGGCTCGCCGAGATCGAGCCGACGGTTCTGATCATCGAGGACGCCCACTGGGCCGACCGCTCCACCCGCGACCTGCTGTCGTTCCTGGTCCGCTACCTGCGCTCCGACGCGCGTCTGCTGACCCTCGTCACCTACAGGTCCGACGAGCTCCACCGCAGGCATCCGCTGCGCCCGCTGCTGGCCGAGCTCGGCCGGGTCGACCAGGTCACCCGGTTCGAGCTGCGCAGACTGAGCCGGCGTGAGGTGGCGGAGCAGGCCGCGAGCATTCTCGACAGGATGCCGGACACCGTCGACATGGACGTCGTCTACGCGCGCAGCGAGGGAAATCCGTTGTTCGTCGAGGCGCTGCTGAGCGAGGGCGACGCGGACGAGACCCTGCCCGACTCGCTGCGCGACCTGCTGCTGGCCAGCGTCGAGCGACTGCCGGAGGAGACCCAGGAGCTGCTGCGGGTGGCCAGCGCCGGGGGAGCCAGGATCGAGCACGCGCTGCTCGCCGCGGTCGCCGGAGTCGACGACGACGCGCTCTCCCGCGCGCTGCGCCCGGCGGTGGCGGGCAACGTGCTCGTGGTCGACGGCGAGGGCTACGCCTTCAGGCACGCCCTGATCCGCGAGGCCGTCCACGACGACCTGCTGCCCGGTGAGCGCACTCGCCTGCACACCCGCTTCGCCGAGGCCCTGGAGAGGGATCTCGCCATCCTGCCCGCCCCTCGGGGGGCCATCGAGCTGGCGCATCACTGGCATGCCGCGCACGACGCGCTCTGGGCGCTCGTCAGCGCGTGGCGTGCGGCCGCGGCCGCCAGGAAGTCGGTGGCCTACGGTGAGCAGCTGCGGATGCTCGACAGGGTGCTGGAGCTGTGGGAGCGGGTGCCCGACGCGGCGGAGAGGATCGAGACCGACCACGTCGACGTGATGCGGCAGACCATCACCGTGGCGCACCTGGCGGGAGAGTTCGAACACGGGCTCTCCCTCGCCAAGGCGGCCCTGCGCGAGATCGACACCGGCACCGACCCGATCCGCGCGGCCCGGCTGCTGAGACAGCGAGGGCTCGTCAGATACGACCTCAGCCGACCGGGCTTTGTCGACGACCTGCGCACCGCCGTTCCGCTCGTGCCCACCGACCCGCCGACGTCGCTACGCGCCCGGGTGCTGGAGAGCCTCGCCCGCGTGCTCCACGCCCCCGACACCTGGGAGGAGAGAGGAGCCCTGGCCGAGGAGGCCATTCGCGTCGCCCATCAGGTGGGTGACGCCGCCACCGAGGCACACGCGCTCGTCACGCTCGCCTGGTCTCGCTACCGCTACTCCGAAGTTGAGTCCCAGGTCGTGGCGTACACACGGGCACGGGAGATCGCGGGCCGGGCCGGCAACTACAGCGCGCTGCTGCGGACCGCCATCTCCGAGTCCGACTCGCTCGAAGGGGCCGGGCGGCACGCGGAGGCCGCCGAGGTCGCCCGCAGGGGCATCGCGGACGCCGATGTGTACGGCCTGGCCCGCACGTCGGGCGCCTTCCTGGCGATCAACCTGGCCGAGCCCCTGATCTCGCTGGGGCGCTGGAGCGAGGCGCTTGAGGTCGTCAAGCACGCCCTGGAGACTGCGCCGCCGTTGCCGTACCGGGCGAGCCTGCAGGGTCTGGCCACCGACATCGCGCTGGCCCGCGGCGACCTCGACCGGGCCGAGTCACTCCTCCAGAGCGCGTGGACCGTGCTCGCCCGTGGCAACTTCCGAGACCAGAACACGCTGCCTCACCACTGCAGGGAGATCGAGCTGCTGCTGGCACGTGATCGCGGAGACGAGGCGTTCGCACTGGTCGAGCGGATCCTGGCCGAGCACGATCTGACGATCACCCCTCGCTACGCCTGGCCGATGCTCGTCGCGAGCGTCCGGGCCGCCGGGCCGCTGCTGCCCGAGCTGCGGACGCTCGCGGGCAAGATCGAGGTGGACGGAGGGCTCCAGGAGGCCTGGAGCCTCACCTTCGCCGCCGAGGCGACCCGTGCCTCCGGGGCGCCCGACCGGGGGGCGTGGGATGCGGCCGTCGCCGCCTGGGCGGCCCTGCGCCAGCCGTACGCGGAGGCCCGCGCCCTGCTCGGCGCCGCCCGGGTCACCGTCGCCGGAGGAGAGCGCGAGGAGACGGCCCGATACCTGACGCGGGCGGCGGAGCTCGCCGATCACGTCGGCGCCGCGCCGCTGGCCGCCGAGATCGGCGACCTCGCCAAACGGGCGAGGATTCCGGTCGCCGGCGAGCCGTCCACCGGGGAGGCCCGGCTCGGGCTCACCGCACGCGAGCACGAGGTGCTCCGACTGGTGGCGGACGGCCGCAGCAACCGTGAGATCGCCGGTGAGCTGTTCATCTCGGCGAAGACGGCCAGCGTGCACGTCTCCAACATCCTCGCCAAGCTGGGCGTCGCCTCACGAGGAGAGGCGGCGGCCATGGCTCACCAGCAGAACCTGTTCGGCTGAGGGTTTTCGACGGACGGAGAAGCCAGGGGCAGGATCGTGACGACCGAAGGAACCAGGGGATCACAACTCGCCCGGCGGGGGAGAGCGATCTGGAAAGGCCTGGAAGCGCCCGGGAGTGATCCGCCTCGGTGGGTAATGTCCGGAAAGGTGAAGGGGTTCGTGTGGATTTTCTGGGGTGATCGGGGATCTCCGGCCATCTCATGGGGAGGAGAGAGGGCAGACGAAAGGAGAGGCCGATGCGCGGGCTCGTGTGGATGAAGGATGAGGGCGCCGAATACGCGGAAGTCGACCTCGCGTCGGAGCTGACGGCGGTCGGGGTGGCGCTCGGGACGGACCCCGTGCCCTACCGGCTGGAATACACCCTGCGGACCTTTCCCGGATACGTGACCGAGTTGCTCTGCGTACGGGCTCACGGCGCGGGCTGGCACCGGGCGCTCGACCTGCGCCGCTCGGCGCACGGCACCTGGTCGTGCGAGACGAAGGCGGAGGGCGACCTCGAAGGGCCGCCGCCCGGCGGGGACATGAACGTCCTGAACGACGCGCTCGACTGCGACCTCGGGCTCTCGCCGCTGACGAACACCATGCCGGTGCTCCGGCACGGCCTCAACGACTGCGAGGGGCGGATGGACTTCGTCATGGCCTGGGTCCGGGTTCCCCACCTGCAGGTGACCCGCGAGACCCAGCGCTACACGCATCTGAGCCCCGGATCGGTGCGTTTCGAGAGCGAGGGCTTCAGCGCGGACCTCGCCTTCGACCACGACGGGATCGTCGCCGACTATCCGGGCCTGGCGAAGCTGATCGGTCCGTGACGACGCGCGTCGTCGCCGCATGCCGCATGCGAGACGATTGAGGGGCTTCATGGGTTTTCGCCGGTGACCTACGGCTCTCCTCCGTCGACAATCATGGAAGCTCCACGCCGGCGAACACGATCCCCAGTTCGTAGGCCCGGACCACTGCCTGGGTGCGATCGCGGGCGTCGAGCTTGTCGAGGACGTTGCGCACGTGCGTCTTGACCGTCTCCCGGGACACGAACAGCGTCGCCGCGATTTCGGCGTTGTTCTGCCCGCGGGCGATCTGACGCAGGACGGCCAGCTCCCTCGGGGTGAGGTCCGATGACGACCGTGACGTCGCCGTCCCGTGATGGGTTGCCGCGATGCGGCGCAGCGCGTCGGGGAAGAGGACCGCCTCCCGGCCGTGCACCAGGCGGATGGCGTCCACCAGTTCGTTCGCGGGAGCCCGTTTGAGGAGGTACCCGGCGGCTCCGGCTCGCAGGGCGCCCCAGACGAGCTGGTCGTTCTCGAATGTGGTGACCACGATGACACGGGTCCCGGGGGACCTGCGGGAGAGTTCCCTGGTCGCCGTGAGTCCGTCCATGTACGGCATCCGGATGTCCATGAGGACCACCCCGGCGCCGATACCCAGCGCGACGGCCTCGCGCCCGTCCGAGGCCTCGCCGACGACCTCGATGTCCGGATGGACGGAGAGCATCGTCGACCATCCGGAGCGGATGAGTCTCTCGTCGTCGGCGACGACAACGCGGATCACTTCGACCGGAGCGGCAGCGTCGCCCGTATGCCCCATGTGTTGTCCACCTCCCTCCATTCGCAGGTCCCACCGACCAGGCGGGCCCGCATCCGCATCCCGACCAGCCCGCGCCCCTCCCGGGGAGGGGAGGCGGACGGAGTGCCGGCGGCATCGTTCTCGACGGACAGGACAAGTTCCGTACCGACGGTGACGTGCATCCTGACCCGTCCGCGGCCGTGCCGGAGGGCGTTGGTGACAGCCTCCCGGGCGATCGCGTAGGCCACCCGCGACGTATGTTCCGGGACCTCGCCGACCGGGCCGATGTCGCACTCCACATCCAGCCCGCGGGTCAGTTTGCCGAGAGAGCGCAGCGTGGGCGCCCCCGCCGTGTCCGCGTCGTCGAGGACGCCCAGGAGGACGTCGAGATCCTGCTGCGCGTCACGCGCGGTGGTGACCAGATGGTCGAGGGACCGGGTCACCTCCTCCCCGGCGTCCCGTCCCTGGAGAACCGCCTGGGCGGCCATCCCCTGAACGAGGACGACACTGAGGGCGTGACCGACGGAGTCATGAAGCTCAAGGGCGAGGGTCTGCCGGCGATCGAGGGCCTCGATCGCGTGCGAGGGGTCGGATCGGAGGAGTCTTCGCACAGCCCATCGCTGGGCGACTCCGGCCGTGACCATCACGGCGACGGCGACGGCGAGGACGGCGAGAAACTGGACCACCGGCGCGGGATCCTCCTGCCACTGCCCGATGTCGACCACCTGGACGAAGCCGGGCAGCAGAACGAGCGCCACCGCGCTCAAGGTGGCGCCGAGGAAAAGGTGCAGGGTCGTGAGAATCCAGAGATAGAGACGGTCCACGCGCTCCGGCACGTCCACCCGGAGCAGCTCGGACAGGGCGATGACCTCGATGCGCTGGACGAGTGGCACCGACGTGACGAGAACCGCGGCGGGCAGGCAGGCGACCCACAACAGCAGGATGCGCGTCAGGGACGGGTCAGCCAGGAACAGGAGGGCGAGAGCCGCGGCGACGGGGGTCAGCAACGCGGCTCCCAGCAACTGGTACAGCCCCGCTTTCAGCACGCGGACGATGCGATCCCTCATGTGGCGCCTCCGCGTCGGTGATCAGGGCGAGCCACGATCGAGCCGCCGTTCGCGGTTCCTCTCTTACGGCGAGGCTAATCCACGAACTTCGTCGAGACCTCACTCGCAAGGGGGAGGCAGGCGTGGGCGATGACGAGCGAGGCTGACGAGTGACGCAGCGCTTGTCCGGCTTATCCGGGCTCATCTGGAGGTCGCCATGACGAACTCGTTCACCGTCCGCGCGGAGGTGCCGCCGGTAGGGAGGTGGCGATGGCCGGTGTGGGCGGGATACGCGGCGTGCGGATGGGCCGTGCTGTACGGCTGCGTACTGCTGGCGATCGCCCTCGACGGCGGGTCGCTGTTCGGCCTTCCGCATAGCGCATGGGTGGCCGCCCCCCTCCTGCTTGCCGCCGCGGTCGCCGCGGCCGCCACCGTCCGCCCGTGGGGGCGGCGACTTCCGCGTCGTGCCGTGTCGGCCGCCGTGTGGACCGCGGCCGTGCTGGCCCTCGGGAGCAGCGCCTTCGTGCTCCTGAACCTGATAGAGCTGGCCACGACCGGTACCGTCCGCGACCGCCACGGCGACGGAGACTGGCCGGGTTTCATCGAGCGCCTGTGCTTCGCAGTGGGCGCCGTCCTGCTGGTCGCCACCGCGCTGTCGTGGCGCCACCGTACGGCGGGCACCTGCCCTCGCTGCGGCCGGGCACATTCCCCGTGGGCGGTGACGGCCCTGGAGCATCCGGCGGCGCATGCCGCGTCGCGTCGTGTGCGCCGGATCGCCTACGCCGGCTGCGCGGTGTTCGTTCCCTACTACGCCATCCACGGCGTTCACGTGGCCGGTTACGCCCTGGACGGCTCGAGGTTCCCATCGAGCGGCGCTCTGACCTGGTCTCGCTGGTTCCTCCTCGGCGTCCTCATCGCGCTCGCCGTCTTTCTGCTGCTGGGCCTGGTACGACCGTGGGGAATGACGTTCCCGCGCTGGACACTGTGGGCGGCGGGCAGGCGAGTGCCCCGGTTCCTGCCGCTGACACCGGTGTGGGTGGTGGCCCCGACGCTCGCCGTGTACGGCACGGGAGGCGGGATCTACACGATCCTGGCCGCCGCCGGGGTCGTCGGCCACTATGACACCGAGACGCTGCTGCTCGCCGCGGCGGCCATGACGGCGTTCGGCGGGTACGGATGGGCCCTCGCGATCGCCGCCGTGTCCTACCGGCTCCGCACCCGGCCACGCTGTGTGCCGGGGGCCCGAGACTCCGTGGCCCCGCACCGTGACCTCCCATCCCAGCCTGCCGAAACCCGACCAGGAGCCCCCCGATCATGATGCCTTTCGCGATTCACGCCGGACTGATGTTCGACGGCACGAGCGTGTCCGGACCCACGACGGTGTTCTTGGAGGACGGGCGGATCACCGGGGTGGACACCTCCGGTGCGCTTCCCCCCGAGGGAGTGGCCCTGGCCGACCTCGGGGCGGACGCGTTCCTGATGCCGGGTCTCATCGACCCTCACACGCATCTCGGCTTCGACGCCGGCCCCGACCCGGTGACCTCGTTCACCACCGCCGGCGACGCGGAACTGCTGGCCTGGATGCGGATCGCGGCCGGCCGGGCGCTCCACGCCGGTGTCACGACCGTGCGCGACCTCGGCGACCGCAACTACCTGGCGCTGACACTGGGCACGGAGTCGGACCGGCACCCCGGAAGTGGCCCGGAGATCCTCGCAGCCGGGCCCCCGATCACCACGCCCGGCGGCCACTGCCACTTCATGGGAGGCGCGGCCGAAGGAGCCGCGGCCTTGCGCGACGCGGTGCGGGACCGGCACGAGCGGGGCTGCGCGGTGGTAAAGATCATGTTGAGCGGCGGCCTCATGACGCCGGGCTCGGCGCCGCACGAGGCCCAGTACTCCCTGGCCGACCTGCGGATCGTCGTGGACGAGGCGCACCGGCTCGGCCTGCCGGTCGCCGCCCACGCGCACGGCACGCCGGCGATCAGAGACGCCCTGACGGCGGGAGTGGACAGCATCGAACACGCGACCTTCATGACGGCGGACGGGGTCGACGCCGACCCCGCCCTGCTCGCCGCCATCGCCGAAAGCGACGTCTTCGTGAGCCTGACGACCGGAATCGCCCCCGGCGATTCGACGCCGGTCCTGCCGCCGGAGGTCGCCAAGCGTGTGCGGGCCGTGCATGAGGCCTTCAGGAACCTGTACGAGCGTGGCGCCAGGATCGTGCGCGGTACGGACGCCGGCATCGCGCAGCTCAAGCCACACGACGTGCTGCCGTACGCCATCGCCCAGAGCACCGCGGACGGTCCGTCACCGCTGGAGGCACTTGTCGCGGCGACCGGCCTCGCCGCCGAGGCGTGCGGGGTCGCCGACCGGAAGGGACGGATCGCGGTGGGCACGGACGCCGACCTGCTCGTCGTCACCGGAAACCCCCTCGACGATCTCGATCGGCTCCGGGATGTCCGGGCGGTCTTCCGCGCGGGTGTCCGGGTCCGATGAACCGGGCGGAGGGATGAGCCCCGGCCCCCGGGGCGGCGGGAACGAAACCGATGGCCGGTGATCGTCGGACGCTGGCATGCTGGCCGTATGGACGGTCCCGGCATTCACCTGAGTTTCGCCCCCGAGCTGCACCTCTTCGTCGCGGCTCGGAGACGCGCCGGTAGCACGGTGGTCGCCGTCGACGGGTCCTCGACGCTCGGGCACATCGTCGAGTCGCTGGGGGTTCCGCTCACCGAGTCGGGACGGCTCCGCGCCGACGGCCGGGAGGTGCCGGTCTCCTACGTGCCGCGCGGCGGCGAACACATCGAGGTGAGCGGGATCGAACGGCCCCAGAAAGTGCCCGGGGCGCCGCTGCGATTCCTGCTCGACGTGCACCTGGGCACGCTGGCCCGGCGGATGCGCCTGCTCGGGATCGACGCGCTCTACGAGAGCGAGGACATCGGCGACCCGGCGCTCGCCACGCTCTCCGCCGGGCAGAGGCGGGTGCTGCTCTCCCGGGACCGGGGCCTGCTGAAGCGGCGGGAGATCTGGGCGGGAGCCTACGTCTACAGTCACCGGCCGGACGACCAGCTGCGCGACGTGCTGGGGCGGTTCGCACCGGTGCTGGCGCCGTGGACCCGGTGTACGGCGTGCAACGGAATCCTCGGAGAGGTGGGCAAGGACGCGGTCCGTCCGAGCCTGGAGGACGGCACCCGGCGCGCGTACGACGCCTTCGCCCAGTGCACCGCCTGCGCACGCGTCTACTGGCGCGGCGCGCACCACGCCCGCCTCAGCTCGATCGTCGAGGATGCGATGCGCGAGTTCGGCGGGACGCTGTCCTGAGGACTCGCGGTCCGGGCGACGGGAACCGGCATGGTTTTCGCGCCTTCGCCGGGAACGGGAGACGGCGGGGCCCGCCTGCGTGAGCGGAGCCGCCGGGATGTGAGTGCACTTGGGCCGGCGCCGTACGCGGTGTGGTGGATCGGGCGAGAGCGCGGTGGGCCGGCGCCGTACGCGATGTGGTGGACCGGTGAGAGCGCGGTGGGGCTGGGGGCGTCCACCGCGCTCACCGAGGCCTGGATCGGGAGGCGGAGCGCGGCGGGGCTGTTCCACCGCGCTCCCCCGGACTCCGAGGTCTACTTCAGGTACGGCCCCTCCACGCCGATCTTGCCGGGTGCGGGGTTGCCGGGCAGCGACAGGACATAGGCCCGCAGGTTGCCCTTGCCGCCCGCGGCGATCGTCAGGGAGCCACCGGTGACGACCTTGCTGTCACCGGTGACGGCGTCGACGTAGGTGCCGTTCGGGATGCCGGTGAAGGTCGCACCCCCGGTGACCGAGACCAGCACGAAGCTGTCCACGGACCCCTGGGTGAAGCGGCGCTTGTAGGCCATCTGGCCGGTGACGCCCTCGGTGGAGTACTGGCCCTTCTGCAGCGCCGGGATGGCCCGGCGGATCTGGTTGAGCCGCTGCACGTGCTTGACCAGCGGCTTGGCCAGGGTCTGCGCCACCGCGCCGGTCGCCGAGGAGACGACGCCGTAGTCGGAGGCGGTCACCGAGCCGGCCAGCTGGTCGCCGTAGTAGGCGCGGCCGGTGGTGGCCAGCGGGCAGGTCGGCCCGCAGTCGATCGGCGCGCCCTTCTTGAACTCGATCTCCGAGCCGTAGTAGAGCGTCGGGATTCCCCGGAACGACCACATCAAGCTCATGTTCTCCGCCCACGCGTCGGTCCCGCCGGTGTAGCGGAAGGCCGACTTGTTGGGGCCGTAGTCGTGGGAGTCGACGTAGACGGTGTTGTAGGTGGCGTCGTTGTAGCTGTCGTCGGAGTCCTTGCCGTTGTTGAACGCATTGGGCGCGTCGCCGAAGTTCATGTGCATGCGCATGTCGATGACGTTCATGCCGGAGAACTTGGAGTGGTCGGGCGCGTGGTAGGCGTTGCCGCGCAGGAAGGCGTTGTCCGTGACGGGTTGGCCGCCGGTGCCCATCAGGTTCTCGTAGTCGAACTGCTCGACGACCGCCTTGGCGTCGTCGGGGTCGAACTCCCTGCGCTCCTTCCAGGTGTAGAACTGCGCTGAGTGGTTGACCGAGCCGCGGTTCCACTTGTCGTTGACAAACGCCCCGACCTCGCCGAAGACGTAGAAGTCCCTGCCCTTCTCCCCGTGCGTGGCCACCGCGTGCTGCTGGAGGGCGGGCAGGAAGCGGCGGTTCCACATGAGGCGCGAGACGTGCACGGCGGTGTCGACGCGGAAGCCGTCCACGCCCATGTCGATGTATTTGTTGTAGGCGTTGATCAGGTAGTCCTGGACGACCTTGTTCTCGGTGTTGAAGTCGGCCAGGTCGTCGTGGAGCCAGCAGCTCTTGGAGTCGGAGCCCTCCCAGTTGCCGATCCAGCACTGGTGATAGTAAGCCGCGGGAAACATTCCGGAGGTCGGGCTCGGCCACTGGCAGTTGTAGATGGTGAAGCCCTCGGGGCTCTTGTACTGGGTGGGCGTGCCGTAGTCCCTGCAGGTGTTGCCGGCCGGTGCGGTGGTCGACCACAGGTCGCCGTTGTACGGCCGGCCCTTGGCGAGCTGGTTCTGCGCGGGCGTCAGAGCCGGGTCGTTTCCCTGGTGCTCCTGCATCGGGTCATACTCGCGGCCCGGCTCCTTCTCGCTGTAGAGCCACTTCCACTGCCCGTCACGCGCGCCCCACACCGGGGGAACGAACAGGCCCTTGGCGCCCCAGCGCGAGCTGTGGTTGTAGACCACGTCCTGGAAGATCTTGATGCCCTTGGCGTGCGCCTTGTTGATCAGGTCCTGGTAGGTGGCGCCGGGAGTCTCCAGGCGGGTGTCGACCCGGTAGAAGTCCCAGCCGTGATAGCCGTGGAAGTCGTAGTCGGACCTGTTCAGCACGACCGGGGTGATCCACAGGGCGGAGAAGCCGAGGCCCTTGACGTAGTCGAGTTTGTCGATCAGGCCCTTGAAGTCGCCCCGGAACATGGGGTCGTTGTTCGCGGCGTTGCCGGAACTGATGTTCTGGCTCCCGCCCCGGTTGTTGCTCGAGTCGCCGTCGTTGAAGCGGGCGGTCATCACGAAGTAGATCGAGTCCTCGCGCGGGTCGCCGCCCAGCGGCGAGCCCTGGGCCGGCGTGGGCGGGGCGTCGCCGGTCCTCGCCGAGGCGGAGGCGGAAGCCCCGGACCTGTTGCCCGCGGCGTCGCGGGCCTTGACCGTGTAGGAGTAGGTGGTCTGCGGGTCGAGGCGGGCATCGGTGTAGACGGTGTTGGTGCCCGTCGGCAGCGTCACCGCGGCCTCGGACCCCTTCTTACGGAAGATCTCGTACCCGGTCACCGCCACGTTGTCGACGGCCTCGCCCCAGCTCAGTTTGACGGTGGTGCCGTCGGCCGTGGCCGTCAGTCCCGCGGGGGTGGAGGGGGCGGCGGTGTCCGGGGTTTCGGGGACGCACGGCTCGGGGGCGTTGGCCCGGACCACTCCGTCCTTGACCGTGGTCAGGCCGGCGCCGAGGGTGTAGTCGGCGCCGTTGTTGTTGTCCCAGGTGCCGGAGCCGTTGTTGAAGGCGGCCCTGAGCCCGGTGGCGGATCCGAGGTCGACGGTCTTCTTGGCCCAGTCGGCGCACGAGGCCTCGTTCATGGCGAGACCGGGGACGGTGGTCCAGGCGCCGCCGGTGGGCTGGTAGTGGAGGTTGGCGGCGGTCCAGCCCCTGGTCTTCTTGTAGAAGTAGACGACGGCCTGATTGCCGGGCGGGTTGGTCGGGCCGCCTCCGGAGCAGGGGTCTCCGGTGCTCACCTGGCCGCCGGAGACCTTCACGACTCCGGTGCCGAGGGTGTAGTCGGCGCCGCCGTTGTTGTCCCAGGTGCCGGAGCCGTTGTTGAAGGCGGCCCTGAGCCCGGTGGCGGATCCGAGGTCGACGGTCTTCTTCTTCCAGCCGGCGCAGGCGGTCTCGTTCATGGCGCCGCCGGGGACGGTGGTCCAGGCGCCGCCGGTGGGCTGGTAGTGGAGGTTGGCGGTGGTCCAGCTCGTCGCGTAGTAGACGGTGACGCTGCCCGCGGCCAGTGCGGCGGACAACGGGACGGTGGCGGAGGTCAGGGCGAAGGCGGCCGCGACGAGCAATCTGGCGATGCGGCGGGGGGATGAGCGCATGGCACTTCCTCGATCGAGGGAAGGGGGTGCCCGGATGCCTACCGGGGCCCCGGGCGGTGAGGTGACCCGGCACGGCCGCGTGGTCGTGCCGGGTCGCAGGAGTCAGCGCCAGGAGTCGGTGCGCGTCGCGGTGCCGCCCGAGGGGGTGGTGAAGGAGCGGTTGGGATCGCTCTCCCAGGTCACCGAGCCGTCGGGGTTCTTCTTGATGTACTTGTACTGGATCGCCGTGCCGGGCGGCAGGTTCACCGTGGCCTTCCAGACCGGGTAGGCCGCCGACGACAGCGCGATCGCGCTCGCCGGGTTCCAGGTGCCCAGGGCGGCGACGTTTCCGACGACGAAGACGTTCTGGCCCCAGGTCGTCGTCACGTTCGCGTTGAAGGAGGTGGCCACGTTGCCCGGGTTGACGGTCGGGGTCGGCGTCGGGGTCGGGCCGGGCGGGGTGGAGCCGCCCACGTGGATCGCGACCGCGCCCTTGGCGGGTACGGTCACCGAGGCGGTGCCGTTCGCGTCCACCGTCACCGAGCCGGAGCCCAGGTCGTTGGCGTAGGTCCCTGCGGGCAGGCCGGTGGTGAAGGCGCGGGTGAGAGCGCCGCCCTCGTTGTTGATCGCGACCCAGCCCTTGCTGCCCCGGCTGAAGGCGATCACGTTGTTGCCGTTGTCGTACCAGTTGCCGACCGAGGTGCCCGCGACGGTCCGGTTGAAGCCGACCATCCCGCTCATCTGGCGGTGGAAGCAGGTCCACTGGCCGTTGCCGCAGTTGGTGTCGGTGACGAAGCCGCCTCCTGCCGAGGGCGGGCCGCCCTCGCTGTTGCTCCAGGCGAAGCCGGAGTAGACGCGCGGCGTGCCGTACGGCCAGGCGAGCATGAAGACGTTGGCCAGTTTGTACGCGTCGGCGGACTTGTAGTTGAGCGTGGAGCCGTTGCGCTCGGTGTCGTGGTTGTCGATGAAGACCACGGCCTTGTCGCTGGGCACCGACAGGCCCCAGCTCTGGCCGAAGGACTGCAGGTTCTTGATCTGGCCGGTGAACTGCTCCTTGAGCTTGCGGCCGTAGACGAACTCATGCACGTCGCCGATCCCGGTGTACTGGCTCGGCGTGATCGGCTCGCCGGCGCCGTAGATGACCTCCTGGTGGATGTACGGCGAGCCGGTCAGCTTGCTCTTGATCGCCGCCAGGTCGTTCGGGTTGATGTGCTTGGCCCCGTCGATGCGGAAGCCGTCCACGCCGAGGGAGGTCAGCTTGTTGAGGTAGCCGGCGATCTGGGTGCGGACGTACTCGGAGCCGGTGTTGAGGTCGGACAGGCCGACCAGCTCGCAGTTCTGCACCCGCGAGGCGTCGTTCGTGTAGTCGGAGCCGTTGATCGTGCAGGTGGGGGAGTGGAAGTCCGCCGCGGAGTAGAGCCCGGGGTAGTTGTACTTGCCGAAGCCGTAGCCGCCGTAGCTGGTGCTGCCCTGGCCGGTCATGTGGTTGATGACCGCGTCGGCGTGGACCTTGACGCCCGCGGCGTGACAGGTGTTCACCATGTTCTTGAACGCGGTCTCGTCACCGAACTTGCTGGTGAGGGTGTAGCGGGCCGGCTGGTAGACGTCCCACCAGACCGAGCCGCCCATGCTCATGGAGTCGTTCGGCGGGGAGACCTGGACCGCGCCGTATCCGGCGGGGCCGAGCACGTCGGTGCACTCCTTCGCGACCGACTTCCAGTTCCAGCTCCACAGCTTGACGATCGGGCCGGGGGTGGGCGGGGCCGCCTGGGCGGGGGCGCCGAACGCGATGGGCACCACCACGGCGGCGCTCACCAGAGCGCCTACCACCGTGGTGACGAGGACTTTGTAGGATTTCATGGGTGGGGGCCTCCAGGATCGATGGACGGATTCCCTTGTGCCGGGCCGGGTGCTGTAACACCCGGCCCGGCGTTTCTCCAGAACCGCTTGCACGGCTGCGCGAACGCGGCCTCCGCGGCTGTGCGGACACGGTGACCGTGCGTTTTCCACGGTCGTATGGACACGGGACCGTGAGCTCACTTCGGCGGTGAGGACACGGACCGTGCGCGTTCTACGGCTGGACGAACACGGCGACCGTGCGCGCCGGGACCGTCAGCGTGCCGCTGACGGGGTCGAAGGTCGACTGCTTCACGACGGCGTCGTCGCCGGCCGTCTGGACGGGGTGGAGCGTTACCCGGGCGCCCTTCAGCGCGGTCACGGTCTGCGGCCGCGTCTCGGGGGTCGCGTTGAAGACCACCGTGATCGACTTCCAGCGCGGGTCGAGGCCCGAGGCGTCCAGGTGCATGGTCACGACACCCGGGGTCTCCGAGGTGCCGCTGGTCGGGAAGGTCAGGCGCTTCTGCACCTCGGCCAGGGAGCCGAGCGCGAAGGCCGGGGAGGACGAACGGATCTTGAGGAGGTCGCCGTACCCGGCCCGCGCCGAACCGATCGCCGCGCAGTCCGCCTTGAGCGCCGGATCGGCGAGCAGCGGCTTCGCGTAGGGCCACTTGCCCTCGTTGTCGAGCTTGGGCGGCAGTCCCGCGCCGAAGCCGTTGCCCGCGGAGCAGTTCCACAGCAGCCGGTTGAACCAGTCACCGGAGTCGTAGGAGTTGCGGTCGAGCGACTTCGAGCGGAGCCGCTCGCTGCCCGCGTGGACGAACGAGGTGCCCTGCCCGAGCACGGCCGTGGCCAGCGAGAGCGACTGCATGCGCACCCGGTTGGCCATCGCCGTCGCCTGCGGCAGCTTGTAGGCCAGTGCGTCGAACAGCGTCTCGTTGTCGTGCGCGTCCACGTAGGTGACGACGTCGCCCGGTGAGGCGGCGTATCCGGCGGGGGCGCCGTTGTAGCTCACCTCGGAGCCCTTGACCTGCTTGCCGCTGGAGGCGGTGAAGGCGTAGTCGCGCAGGTTGCCGGTGAGTCCCACCTTGATCAGGTCCTGGTAGTCCAGGAGGCGGGCCCGCTGCTGCTCGGCGGTGCCGTTGGCCGGTGATCCGTTGGGCGCTCCGGCCAGGCCCGAGCCGAAGCCCTGGACCCGGGGGTCGGCGTCGAACGGGCTGCCGCCGCGCACCGCGTCGCGCAGGCGGTCGCTGAAGGTGCCGATCCCCGTGCCCGCCATGTTGGCCTGGGTGGCCTGGACGAAGCGGGCGTCGTCGGCCACCTCGCCGAAGTTCCAGCCCTCGCCGTACAGGATGATCGACTTGCCGTCCACGCCGTCCCCGGCGAGGGTCAGCCCGTCCAGGGCCTTGCGGACCGCGAGGATGTTCGCCTTGGGATGGTGGCCCATCAGGTCGAACCTGAAGCCGTCCACCTTGTACTGCTTCGCCCAGGTGACGATGGAGTCGACGACGAGCCTGCCCATCATCGCGTGCTCGGGCGCGGTGTTGGCGCAGCAGGTGGAGGCGGCCACGGCACCGTCGTCGAGCAGCCGGTGGTAGTAGCCGGGCACGATCCGGTCGAGCACCGAGGTGGGGTCCTGGCCGGCGGCGTGGGTGTGGTTGTAGACCACGTCCATCACCACCCGCAGCCCGGCCCCGTTCAGGCCGCCGACCATGCTCCGGAACTCCTTGATCCGGGCGGAGCCGTCCGGCTCCGAGGCGTAGGAGCCCTCGGGCACGGTGTAGTGCAGCGGGTCGTACCCCCAGTTGAAGGAGTCCTTGGCCGCGGATCCCATGACGCAGGCCTGCTGCAGCTCCGAGTCGGCGGGCATCGAGGCCAGGTCGCAGTCGGGCTCGACGCGGTCGGCCTTCCTCTCGGGAACGGTCGCCATGTCGAAGACCGGCAGCAGATGAACGTGGGTCAGGCCGTCCTGGGCGAGCTTGCGCAGCTCCTTCATCCCGTCCCCGTTCCCGGTGAACGCGGCGTAGGTGCCGCGCTGGGCTGCCGGGACCGAGGAGTCCGAGGCGGAGAAGTCACGCACGTGCAGCTCGTAGATCGACGCCTTCTGTTGCGGTACGGGCCTGGGTTTGGCCAGGGAGGACCAGCCTCCGGGCTGCAGCGATCGGTCGGAGAGGTCGACCAGCTGGCTGCGGACGGAGTCGGCGGCGAGCGACAGGCTGTAGGGGTCGGTCACCTCGTTGGTGACGACCTTGCCCGCGGCGGGCGCGTAGACCGTGACCAGGAAGGTGTAGTAGCGGCCCTTCCAGCTCGGCTGGCCCCGCACCGACCAGACGCCGGTCGCGTCGTCGCGCCGCATCTCGTGCACCGTACGGCCCGCGCCCGTCGAGCCGGAGTAGAGCGCCAGCTCCACCTTCCGCGCGGTCGGCGCCCAGACCGACAGCCTGGGCGTCGCGCCCCCCGCGGGGCCCAGCTCGGCCTCCGCCGCCTTGGCGTAGACGTCGTCGAGCACGCCGGGAATCTGCACGCCGGTGGCGGTGAGCAGCGTGCCCGAGGCATCCCGCTCGACCGCCACGACCTGGCCGCGCAGGGCCTCGGTGACGAGGTCGGCGTCGCGCGGGTCCACCGTGAACGCGGCGTAGGCGGCCAGGTGCGGCCACTTCGCCTTCTGCGCGTCGGTGAGCGTGCCCGGGTTCAGGCGGATGATCCGGAGGTCGCCGGTCAGGTCGCCCTTGGCGTAGGCGATGTCACCCTTCGCCGAGAAGGCCAGGGAGTGGTGGAGCGAGGCGGACGGCTCGACCTTCCACGCGACGGTCGCGCGGTCGATCCAGTGCGCCGCCGAGGCGCCGAGGTCGGCGTCGGCCTCGTGGGACGCGGGCTGGGGGAGCAGGTAGCCCTCGGTGGCCGCGATCCGCCAGGCCTCGTGGCCCACGGTGGGAAGGTCCAGGGACTGGTTGTCGGGCAGGTCCTTCTCGTCGCCCCTGTGGATGATGTAGTTCACGGTCTTCGCCCCCTCGGTCAGGGGGATGCGGAAGTAGACCCCGAACCCGTCCTGCCCCGCGGGCCGGAGCGGGACGCCCCACTCGGTGGGAGTGGCGACGTCGCCCCACAGGTGCAGTCCCCAGCCCTCGTAGTTCCCGTCGGGGCGGTGGTAGTGCAGGATCGCGACGTTCTCGGCCGCGGCCCGGGTCGGATGGACCTTCGCCACCCCCGAGGCGACGTAGGCGTCCGGCCGGAGCGCCGGGGTGAACGCCTGGTCGGGGCCGGGGTCCTTGGTGTCGCCCCTGTGGATGATGAAGTTCAACGACGCGGAGGCGTTCTTCAGCGGGACCTTCCAGAACGCGCCGTAGGAGTCGGTGCCGTCCGGGGGACGCGGCGTGGCCCACTCGGTGGGCACCCCGTCGCCGAGCCCGTCGCCCCACAGGTGCAGTCCCCAGCCCTCGTAGTCCTTGCCGGGGCGGCTGTAGTGGACGGTCGCGTAGCCCTGGGCCGCGGCGCGGGAGGCATGGGTCGTGGGATCGCCCTTCGCCAGCCAGACCTCGCCGGTCTTCGAGGGGTTGACGATCCGGTCGCCGCCGTCCTTCTCGTCGCCCTTGTGGGCGATGATCCCGACACTGGCGGCTCCGGGCTTCAGCTTGATCCAGGCGAACCGGCCGTAGGAGTCCTCGCCGGTCAGAGGGAGCGGCTTCGCCCACTCGGTGGGGTTCTCGACGTCGCCCCAGACATGCAGGCCCCAGCCGTCGTAGTCCTCGGGGTCCTCACGCTGGTAGTGCACGACCAGCCAGTCGCGTCTTACCGCGCCGGGCTCCTCGGGAACGGGCTCGGCTCCGACCACGGCCTCCGCGGTCGCCGAGGCGAACCGGCCCGCCGAGTCCTTCACGACCGCCTTGTAGGCGATCTTCGTGCCCGGCGCGAGGCCGCTCAGGTCGTGGAAGACCCGGAACGTACGGCCGGCGGCCGAGACGTTGGGCGCGTCGTCGGTGCCCAGTACCTTCCAGGCGCCGTCGCCGGCCTTGGCGGCGAAGGTCACCTGATCGAAGCCGGTTCCGGGCACGGTCGCGGTGACCGGGATCCGGCCGTCCTCGGCGGTGCCTCTGATCTCGGTCCCGGGGAGCGTGATCGAGACCGCGGGGGCCGCCTGCGGGGCGGCGAGCCTGCCCGGCGCCCGGTAGACCACCGCGGACAGGGCCGGGACGGTCACCGCCAGCTTGGCGTCCGCGCCCGTGGTGACCTTCGCGGCGGCCTCGCCGTACACCCTGGTGAAGGGGGCGTTCGCCGAGAAGGTCGCCGCGCTGGCCGTGGCCGGCTGCTCGGCGTTGTTGATCGCGACGACATACTCGACCTGCGCCTTGGCGTCGATCCTGGAGAAGGCGTAGACGCCACCCGTGGCGAGGCGTTCGATCTGGGCGCCGTCGGCCAGGGCGGGGTGGGCGTCCCGGAGCCTGGCCAGGGCGGAGATGCTCTGATAGAGCGGGTGCGTCTGGACGAAGTTGTCCTGGGCGTGGGTGGCCTCGGTGCCGATCAGGTCGTCGCTCAGGTAGCTCTCGGTCGCGGAGGCGAACATGGACGCGCGGGCGTCCTGGTCGCCGCCCTTGCCCGTGAAGCCCTGCTCGTCGCCGTAGTAGACGACCGGCTGGCCGCGGGTGAGATACATCAGCTCGTGGGCGAGCCGGTCCCTGCGCAGCAGCTCCGCGTCCGTCTCCGGCGTGGCCTGCGCGCCGGCCTGGACGTCCTGCTGGAGGAAGCGGCCGATGCGGCCCATGTCGTGGTTGCCGAGGAAGGTCGGCAGCGACGCCGCGTTGCCGTCGGCGTCGGTGTGGTAGTCGTCACCGGTGAACAGCTGGGCCAGCCGCGCCGCGCCCGCCGTACCGCCGCTGAAGGAACGGGCGGCCTCCTGGAAGGGGAAGTCCAGGGTGGCGTCCATCCCGCCGCGCGTGGAGTAGCGGCTGGTGAGGGCGGGATCGCCGGAGTAGACCTCGCCGAACATGAAGAACCGCTTGTTGCCGCTTCGGGCCGCGTAGCCGTGCAGGGCGGGGGAGAACTTCTCCCAGAACTCCATGTTCACGTGCTTGGCGGTGTCGATGCGGAAGCCGTCGAGGCCGGTCTCCCGTACCCACGTCCGGTAGATGTCGGTCATGCCCTTGACGACCTCGGGCCGTTCTGTCCAGAGGTCGTCGAGGCCGAAGAAGTCGCCGTACTCGTCGTTCTCGCCGCCGCTGAAGGTGGAGTCGCCCCGGTTGTGGTACATCGTCGGGTCGTTCAGCCAGGCGGGGGTCTTGACGCCCTTCGGCGCGACCGGCGTGTAGGGGAAGGACCCGGTGTTCACCGCGGGGAAGTCGTCCTTGCCGGCGTACCGGCGGTCGTCGAACGGCACGCCGCGGGTGTCGACGTAGGGGTAGGCCCCCTTCGACCGGTAGGAGTAGGTCTTCTCGCTGTAGTCGATCACATCGGCCGTGTGGTTGGTGATGATGTCGAAGAAGACCTTCATCCCGCGCTTGTGTGCCTCCCGCACCAGTTGCTTCATTTGATCGTTCGTACCCAGATGCGGGTCGATTCTCGTGAAGTCGGTGATCCAGTAACCGTGGTAGCCGGCCGAGACGTTGGCGCCCGTGCCCTGGACCGGCCGGTTCTGGAACGCCGGGGTGATCCAGAGCGCGGTGCTGCCGAGGTTCTTGATGTAGTCGAGCCTGCCGAGCAGCCCCTTGAGGTCGCCGCCCTGGTAGAAGCCCTTGTGCGTCGGGTCGAAGCCGGTGGTGAGCCGGTCGCCCTTCAGGCCGCCTCGGTCGTTGCCGGTGTCGCCGTTGGCGAACCGGTCGGTCATCGCGAAGTAGAAGCGCTCGCGGGTCAGGTCGTCGCGGAGCGCGTCTCGGGCGAGGTCGCGGTCGGACGGCTCCGCCGTACGGCTCAGCGCGGAGACCACGGGCTCGGCGGACGGCTGTCGCGCCGCCCCGGTCACGCCTGTCGCGCCGGAAAGGCCCGGAACGGCGAGGCGGGAGGTGGGGGAGACGGAGGCGGGGGCGGGAAGTGGCGCGGCGAGGGGTGCGGCGATCAGGGTTGCCGCGAGGGCGGCGCCCGTCAGGAGGGTCGATCTCGCGCGCCGTGGGGGGAGTGGCCAGACCACGGAGGCCTCCACGGAAGTTGTTTCGAGGGTGTTGCCCGGAAGTTACTCACTGGACATGATCTATGCAATCCCTTACCGAAACTTTCTGAATCGTAACGTTTCCTCGATGTCCGGAAGCTGGTTTTTGCAGCGTCCGAAGCCATACAAAGAACGTCATATATTGCTTGACCTGCAGTTACCCTTCCCCGTTAATGCGGGGTGGGAGCGACCTGCGTCCCGGCCTTTGGGCAATTTTGTAACGAGTTTGCAGACTCTTGCAGAAAATTCTTCCAATGAGGTTCACGGCGGCGTAACGTCCGGCGTACTCCGGACCTCGGCCTGCACATCAAGCCGGACCCCCCTGAACACAAGGAGAAAACATGCGGCGAGCCTTCTCAGCTGCGACGATCGTCGCGGCCCTCGCCTTGGCGGTCTCCGCCTGCGGCGGCGGTGACGCCGGTGACGGCGGCACGGCGACCCCCGCCCAGTCCGCGGCGGCGGACCCGCTGAAGATCAGCGGTGAGATCACCTGGTGGGACACCGTCCGGCCGGACAGCGAGGGCCCGACGTTCCAGGCCCTCATCAAGGACTTCCAGGCGAAGTACCCCAATATCAAGGTCAAATACGTCAACGTCCCCTCCGACCAGGCGCAGAACCAGTTCCAGACCGCGGCGCAGGCGGGTACGGGAGCCCCGGACGTGATCCGCTCCGAGGTGGCCTGGACCTCCCAGTTCGCCTCGCTCGGCTACCTCCAGCCGCTGGACGGCTCGCGGGCCGTGGAGAACGAGGCCGACTTCCTGCCCGGTCCCCTGAGCAGCACCAAGTACAACGGCAAGACCTACGCGGTGCCGCAGGTCACCGACACCCTGGCGCTCATCTACAACAAGAGGCTCCTCAAAGAGGCCGGGCACGAGAAGGCTCCCACCACGGTCGAGGAGCTCAAGCAGGCCGCGCTCGACGTCAAGGCCAAGACCGGCGCCAGTGGCCTCGCGCTCAACGTGGACTCCTACTTCCTGCTGCCCTTCATGTACGGCGAGGGCGGTGACCTCCTCGACGTCCAGAACAAGAAGATCACCGTCAACTCCCCGGCCAACGTGAAGGCCATGGCGACGGTCGTGGACCTGGTCGCCTCCGGCGCCGCGCCCAAGCCCGCCATCCAGGACAGCTACGCCAACGCGATGACGGCCCTCAAGGACGGCAAGACCGCGATGATCTACAACGGCCCGTGGGCGCTGTCGGAGATCTACCAGGGCAAGGAGTTCCAGGACAAGGCCAATCTCGGCATCGCGCCCGTCCCCGCGGGTTCGGTCAAGGCCGGCGCCCCCACCGGCGGCTGGAACCTGGCGATCTACGCCGGCTCGGCGAACCTGGACGCCTCCTACGAGTTCGTCCGCTTCATGAGCACCGCCGAGAGCCAGGCCAAGGTCGCCAAGGAGATCAGCCTCCTGCCGACCCGTCCCTCCGCCTACGACAAGCCCGAGGTCCAGGCCAACGAGGCCGTCTCCGTCTTCAAGCCGATCATGGAGACCGCGACCGCGCGGCCGTGGATCCCCGAGGGCGGCCAGCTCTTCCAGCCGCTGCTGGAGGGCTACCAGTCGCTGGTCGGCGGCCAGACGACCCCCGAGGACATGCTCAAGAAGGTCGACGGCCAGTATCACGGCATCTTCAAGGACTGGAGCTGATCCGTGGCGCTCTCGACTGGACGTGTGAACGGCACGGCCAGGGACCGGACCGCGGGCTCGGGAGGCACCCGCGGTCAGGGCCGCCACCAGGGGACCGGTCCGCTCAGGCGCACGATGAGCCGGCACTGGTACGCCTGGGCCATGGTCGCCCCGGTGATCCTGGTCACGGCCCTGCTGATCGGCTGGCCGCTGGCCCGGGGCGTCTACCTGTCCCTGACCGACGCCACCGAGGCCACCATGGGCCGCACGATCGGTGTCAACGTCATCCCGTCGACCTACGAGTTCGTCGGGCTCGACAACTACATCTCGATCCTGACCAGCGGCCTGTTCTGGGAGAAGCTGACCTGGACGGTCACCTGGACCGTGGCGTGCGTCGCCCTCCACTACGGCCTCGGTCTCGGCCTCGCCATGCTGCTCAACCGCAAGGTGAGGTTCCGCTCGGTCTATCGGCTGCTGCTCATCCTGCCGTGGGCGATCCCCGGATTCGTCTCGGCGTTCATCTGGCGCTACCTCTACAACAGCGACTACGGCGTGATCAACGGCATGCTGAAGGCGGCCGGCCTCGGGGCGGTCGGCTGGCTCGACGACCCGACCACGGCGAAGATCGCGGTGATCGCGGTGAACGTCTGGATGGGCGTGCCGTTCATGATGGTCGCCGTCCTGGGCGGTCTGCAGTCGATCCCCGGTGAGCTCTACGAGGCGGCGGAGGTCGACGGCGCGACGCCGTGGCAGCGCTTCCGCTTCATCACCGTCCCGGGGCTGCGCACCGTGTCGAGCACGGTCATCCTGCTGGGCACGATCTGGACGTTCAACATGTTCCCGGTGATCTTCCTGATCAGCGGGGGAGGTCCGGGCAGCTCCACGGAGATCCTGGTGACCTACGCCTTCCGCGAGGCCTTCACGGGCATCCGCAACTACTCGGGCTCCGCCGCCTGGGGAGTGATCATCCTCATGCTCCTCGTCGTGCTGGCCCTGGTCTACCGCCGCGCGCTGCGCAGGCAGGGGGAGGTCTGGTGAGCTCCGTCACCGCCGGTTCCGCCGGTCCCACAGGTACTACTGCTCCCGCCGTTTCCGCCAAGCGGCCCCGTCGCCGCGAGGATCGCAGCGTCGGCAGGTCGATCCTGCTGCACGGGACCCTTCTCGGCGCGGTCGCCGTCTCGCTGTTCCCCATCGTCTGGCTGGTCCTGACCTCGCTCAAGCCGCGCGACGGCTGGCTCTCCAGCGAGCTGGAGTTCTTCAACCGGCCCTCACTGGACAACTACGCCCGGGTGCTGACCGAGACGCAGTTCCCGACCTGGCTGCTCAACTCGGTGATCGTCGCGGGACTGACCACGATCATCGGGGTGTTCCTGGCCTCCACGACCGGATACGCGATCAGCCGCTTCCGCTTCCCCGGGCACCGCGGGGTCATGTGGATGCTGCTCATCACCCAGATGTTCCCAGTGGCCATCCTGATCGTCCCGCTCTACAACCTGATGGCGGGCCTCGGGCTGCTCAACCAGCTCGCCGGGCTGGTCATCGCCTACATGACCGTGGCCGTGCCGTTCTGCGCGTGGATGATGAAGAGCTATTTCGACTCCATTCCGCGCGAGATCGACCAGGCGGGAATGGTTGATGGTCTGACGCCGTTTGGCGCGTTTTGGCGGGTTATCCTGCCTCTGGCCAGGCCGAGCCTGGCGGTCACCGCCTTCTACTGCTTCATGACCGCCTGGGGAGAGGTGGCCTACGCCACGGTGTTCATGTCGCAGGAGGAGAAACGCACGCTCGGCATCGGCCTGCAGCAGTTCGTGGGGCAGCACTGGTCCGACTGGGGCCTGCTCACCGCCTCGGCGGTGCTGATCGCGGTGCCCGCGGCGATCGTCTTCCTGCTCGTGCAGCGCCATCTGGTCGCCGGACTTACCGCCGGCGCCACGAAGTCGTAACACCACCGTGCTATCACGTCCTGACATATCTGAAATGTCGCTTGATCGGGGGACAAATATGACCGGGCTCGTCCACATGGACCATGCCGCCGTGACCGCCACCCGATGGTGGCGGGACGCGGTGATCTACCAGGTCTACGTGCGCAGCTTCGCCGACGGCAACGGCGACGGCATCGGGGATCTCCTGGGAGTGCGGAGCCGGCTGCGGTATCTGGCCGACCTGGGGGTCGACGCGATCTGGCTGACCCCCTTCTTCACCTCGCCGATGGCCGACTTCGGTTACGACGTGGCGGACTACCGGGACGTGGACCCGATCTTCGGGTCGCTGTCCGACGCCAAGGCGCTGATCGACGACGCCCACCGGCACGGCCTGCGGGTGATCGTCGACGTCGTCCCCAACCACACCTCCGACCGGCACGCCTGGTTCCACGCGGCCGTGGCCGCGGGACCCGGCAGCGCCGCGCGGGAACGGTACATCTTCCGCCAGGGCAAGGGCGCCGACGGGGAGCTGCCGCCGAACGACTGGCAGTCGGTCTTCGGCGGCCCCGCGTGGACCCGGCTGCCCGACGGCGAGTGGTACCTGCGGCTGTTCGCCCCCGAGCAGCCCGACCTGAACTGGGAGAACCCCGAGGTTCACGCGGAGTTCGAGTCGGTCCTGCGGTTCTGGCTCGACCTGGGCGTGGACGGGTTCCGCATCGACGTGGCGCACGGCATGGTCAAGGCGGAGGGACTGCCCGACATCGGCCACGCCGACCAGGTCCGGATGCTCGGCACCGAGGTGATGCCGTTCTTCGACCAGGACGGCGTGCACGAGATCCACCGGGCCTGGCGCACGTTGCTCGACTCCTACCCGGGCGAGCGGATCGGCGTCGCCGAGGCGTGGGCGCCCACCGCGCAGCGGCTGGCCAACTACATCCGACCGGACGAGCTGCACCAGGCGTTCAACTTCCAGTTCCTCACGGCCCCCTGGAGCGCGGACGGATTCCGCGCGGTGATCCAGGAGTCGCTGGAGACGGTCGGACTGGTCGGCGGATCCAGCACCTGGGTGCTGTCCAACCACGACGTCAAGCGGCACCTCACCCGTTACGGCGGCGGCGAGCTCGGCCTGCGCCGCTCACGCGCGGCGGTCCTGCTGACGCTCGCCCTGCCCGGCTCGTCCTACATCTACCAGGGCGAGGAACTCGGCCTTCCCGAGGTCCTCGACCTGCCGGAGGAGTTTCTGCGCGACCCGCAGCGGCTGCGCAATCCCGACCACGGCCGGGACGGCTGCCGGGTGCCGATCCCGTGGGCCGACGTCCGGCCGCACTTCGGCTTCAGCCTGCCGGGCATCGAGGAGTCCTGGCTGCCGATGCCCTCCTCCTGGGGGCCGCTCAGCGTCCAGTCCCAGCTCCACGACCAGGCCTCCACGCTGCACCTGTACCGGGAGGCGCTGAGGATCAGGCGGCACCGGCAGGCCTTCGGCGACGCCCCCCTGGCCTGGCTGGACTCTCCCGAGGGCACGCTGGCCTTCAGCCGGGGCGACGATTTCGTCTGCACGGTCAACCTGACCGGCGAGCCGGTCGAGCTGCCCGCCCCCGGGCGGATCCTGCTGGCCAGCGCGGAGCCGGTCGCCCGGGGTGGCGCGCCCGGTGCGGGACCGATCGCCGGGGGCGACCTGGTACGGCTCGCGCCCGACTCCGCCGTCTGGTGGGAACGCGATGACGCCTAACGGTGGCCCGCTCGGCAACGGTTCCGCCCGGCTGGCCGACATCGCCGCGCAGGCCGGGGTCAGTGAGGCCACGGTCAGCCGGGTGCTCAACGGCAAGCCGGGCGTCTCCGCCGTCACCCGGCGGTCCGTCCTGGCCGCGCTCGACGTCATGGGTTACGAGCGTCCGCAGCGGCTGCGTCAGCGCAGCAACGGGTTGATCGGCCTGGTGACCCCGGAGCTGGACAATCCGATCTTCCCGGCCTTCGCCCAGGCCTTCGAGAAGGCGCTGACCCAGCACGGCTACACCCCGCTGCTCTGCACGCAGCTCCCCGGCGGGGCACTCGAGGACGAGTTCACCGAACTGCTCGTGGAGCGAGGGGTGAGCGGCATCATCTTCGTCTCCGGCCTGCACGCCGACGTCACCGCGCGCTCGGACCGCTACACCCAGCTGATCGGCCAGGGCGTGCCGATCGTCCTGCTCAACGGGCACGCGGCCGACGTCCCGGCCCCGTTCATCTCTCCGGATGATCGGGCGGCGGCGCGGCTGGCCGTACAGCATCTGGTGGATCTGGGGCATGAGCGGATCGGTCTGGCGGTGGGTCCGGGCCGGTTCGTGCCGGTGATCCGGAAGATCGAGGGCTATCGCAAGGCGATGGCGCAGCTGCTGGGGGTCGGCGAGGTGGATGAGCTGATCTCGCATTCGCTGTTCTCGGTGGAGGGCGGCCAGGCGGCGGCGGCGCAGTTGCTGGAGCGGGGGTGCACGGGCATCGTGTGCGCCTCGGACCTGATGGCGCTGGGTGTGATCAGGGCGTGCCGGGACCGAGGGCTGTCGGTGCCGGGCGACGTGTCGGTGATCGGGTTCGACGACTCGCCGCTGATCGCCTTCACCGACCCGCCGCTGACCACCGTGCGGCAACCCGTGCAGTCGATGGTGACCGCCGCCGTTCACACCCTGCTGGAGGCCATCGCCGGTGCGCCGGGAAAGCACTCCGAGCTCATCTTCCAGCCGGAGTTCATCGTCCGGGGCTCCACGGGCTCCGGCCCCAAGATCGTTCGTTGACCGCCGGCGCCTTCCGGCGGTACGCCCGGATCGCGGTGGATCACCCGGATGGCGCGCCGCCTCCGGTGTTCGTCCAGGTGAAAGAGGTGTAATGGCTTGCCGTGGGTCCGCCCTGTAGCTCGTGGCGAGCGCCGTCGACGTGCGACGATCCCCGCTGACGTGCTGATGGTGACGGCGATGGAGCGTGCAGGTGGACTCGACGAGGCGATGGGCCGTTCCCGTACTGGGGGCGTTCACAGTGAGCGGGATGTTCCTCGCCGTGCCGGCACCCCTCGGCGCCGTGCGGGCGCCCGCCGCGGCGGTTCCGGTGCCTGTCGCGGCCACCGGAACGGCCGCGGCGGGCACCGTCTACTACGTGGACTCCAGGGGCGGCAAGGACTCCGCCGCGGGCACCTCGGAGGCGACGGCCTGGCGCTCCCTGCACAAGGTGAACGCCACCGGGCTGCGCGCCGGCGACACCGTGCGCTTCAAACGCGGCGGTGACTGGCAGGGAACCCTGAGGCTCAGGAGCAGCGGCACGGCCGCCAGTCCCATCTCCGTCGAGCCGTACGGCAAGGGTGCGGACCCGAGGATCACCGGCAGCACCGCCTGCGTGGTGATCGCGGGCGCGTATGTGCGGGTGGCCGGGCTGCGGGCCGGCGGCTGCCAGTGGGCCGGCTTCGAGGTGAGGGGCGACCACAACGAGCTGGTCGGCGTGCACGCCGACCACAACGTCACCGGTGTCCAGCTCATCGGCGCCCACAACACCGTCAGGAACAGCGTGCTGAGCGCCAACAACCGCATGAGCGTCAACGACAAGGGAGGCGACAACGACTCCGGAGCCTTCGGTGTGCTGCTCAACGGCGACGACAACCTCGTCGTCGGAAACGTGATCGTCGACAGCTACGCGCGAAGCGAGGACTACGGAACCGACGGCGCCGCCGTCGAGGTGTACAACGGCGACCGCAACCGGGTCGCCCGCAATGTCTCCAGGGACAACGAGACCTTCGTGGAGCTGGGCGCGAGGAAGGGCAAGACCGCCGACGGAAACGTGTTCGCCCAGAACGTGGTGACCTCCTCCCGCAAGAGGGGCTCCTTCCTGATCACCCGAGGCCCTGGGAGTCCCATCGGCCCGGTGAAGGGCACCATCGCGGTGCACAACTCCGTCTACCTGCCCGCTCGCGACACCATCGGCTGGTCCTGCGGCGACGGCTGCTCGCCCGCCATCCTCAGACTGAGGAACAACGTCATCATGGTCGGCGGGCGGATCGGAGAGGAGGACGGCAAGGGCGGAGCCGACGAGGGCGGCAACGTCTATCAGGGCCGCTCCCACAGGTTCAAGCTGGGCCCCCGGTCGATCATCGCCGATCCCCGCTTCCGCAGCCGCGAGGACCTGCACCTGAGTCCCGGCTCCCCGGCCTTCGGCCGCGCCCTCAAGCTGGGCCCCGAGTGGTTCGGCGGTGCCGCGCTGGCCCGCGATCTGTCGGGCGCACCCCTGCCCGCCGCTCCCGCCTCGGGCGCATATCAAAAATGACCCTTACCGATAGTGGGTTTTATCCTGGATATCTCCTCGGAACCTCTGTGAAACCTGTCTAGGACACCCTGGTGTCCAGAGCGAGGTGATCGGCATGATGTTGAGATTACGGGTGTCCTTTCCCGACAGACCAGGTGCTCTGGGGCAGGCCGCCCGGGTGCTCGGCACACTGGGCGCGGACATCCTCCAGGTGACGGTGCTCGAACGCGAGACGGGCCGGGCGGTGGACGACTTCACCGTCTCCTGGCCCGGCACCCCGGACGCGGAGACCGTCAGGGACCGCCTGTCGGTCGTGCCCGGCATGCGGGTCGAAGGCGTCTGGCCCACCCGTGAGATCCCCGGCACCGCGCCCGACTACGACCTGCTCAAGCACGTCGCCGCCGATCCGGGCCGGGCCTTCGCCACCCTCGTGGACGCCGTGTCCGACCTGGCGAGTGCCGAGTGGGCGGTCATCGTGTCCTCGGAGCGGAACGAGATCGTCCATCACAGCTGGCAGGCTCCGTCCTTCGAGGAGTCGGGAGGTCTCGTCGGCGTCAAGATGGCCGACCTCACCTCCCTGCGCCCCTCGACGCTCAGCTCGGGCCGTCACCAGCTGATGAGCCTGCCCGTTCCGGGCGCGAGCCTGCACCTGATCCTCGCGCGCACCGAGGGGCCGGCCTTCCACCGCGCCGAACTGGACCGTGTCATGCGCGTCCTGGAGATCGTCTCCATCATCGGCCGCTGACCCGGACCTTCTCTAATTGGGACGTTTCCGGCATGCCGGTCATGGGGTATGGGAGATCAAGGGGCGCCGCGCCGCTCCCCATGACCTGGCTGCCGGGCGGTTCGTGACCGATGCCGGAGCGCCGCCCGCCACGAGCGGCTCACCACGACCCGTCAGGCAGGACGGCCATCGCGACACCCTGATGGCTCATCCGATGTCCCCCCGATAGATGCCGCAGGTCATATCGGGATCGGGCCTTCACCGGGCCGTGAGGAGGACAGCGTGATGCGTAAGCGCCACTTCATCGTGACCACGGGCTTGCTGGGGCTGTGCCTGATGACGACCACGGCCTGCGGGGATGCCTACTGGGCCGACACCGTGATGATCCCGATGGGAAGCGTGGAGACGAAGACCCCCACACCGGGGAGCTCCACGCAGGAAAGTCCCGCGCCCGAGACCCCCGCACCCAAGACCCCCGCGACCACCGACATGCCCGAGGGGTTCAAGCCGGTGGGCAGCGTCGCCAGCGGGCTCGTCGTCGCGGTCCCCGAGAACTGGATCGCGCTCGACCTCAGCAAGGATGATCTTGAGCAGGGTCTGCGGAGCAGCGGGCTGTCGGGTCCCTCACTGGAGCGGGCCAAGCAGAGCCTGCAGACACTGGTGGACAACAAGGCCGTCTGGGCGTCCGATCCCGCGTCGACCGAGACGTCACCCAACAGGTTCGCCACCAACCTCAACGGCTACTGCCAGTCCGGTCCCAGGACCACGGTGAACGAGCTGATGACCTCCGCCAGAACGGAGTTGGAGCAGCTTAACGCCAAGGTCTCCGAGGCGGCGGAGATGCCGATCGATTCCGGTTCGGCGGGGCGGGTCATATATTCGTTCACGACCAACGGCCTCACCGTTAAAGGCACGCAGTATTACGTTCCCGCGCAGGATAAGACCTGCATTGTCACCCTCAGCACCGATCAGGATGGCAAGCAGGAACTGTTCGACAGCATTGGTAAGACGATCCACCCAACCTGACAACCGCTTGTTGAATTGCGTTGATTGTTTAAGTCAGCGGTGGGGAGGGTCGATACGGGAGCCGTCGGGAGCGAAGAGCATCAGCCGGGTGACGTCGATGCCGACCCGGGCGGGCTCGCCGGAGCGCCAGACCGGACGGGACCCCACGCGGACGATGAGATCGGCCCGGCGGTGGGTGCCGCCGCCGACCTGTTCCTGCGTCTGGTGGGGCTCGGCCTCCTCGGGGACGGAACGGGGCATCAGGCGGCGCATGATCGCACGGGTGCGGCCGCCCGGGACGGAGGACGCCAGGCCGTTGGCCCGGTGGCGGGGATCCGGTGGCTCGGGCACGGCCACGGCGGTCAGGCCGCTTTCGACATAGGCGAGCCACTCGTGGCCGTGATACTCCAGGGCACGGACGCGGCCCATGAAGGTCGGACCCTCGAAGGTGTCGGGAACCGGTGCCAGGCAGTCGGGGCGGAGACCGACGATGATCTGGTTGCCGACGTGCTGGGAGATGACGTAGGCCCTGGGGTCGGTCCAGGGAATCATTATCTGGTGAGGGCCGAAGTCCAGCAGGATGAACTGGTTCTGCGGCGTGCGTACGGTGGCCGCGAGAAGGTTGAGCTGCTGGGAGCTGAGGAAGGCCGCGGTGAAGGCGGTGGCCGGGTCGTTGTAGACCTGGCCCGGGGTGCCGACGTCCTGCAGGACGCCGCGGTTCATTATGGCGATCCTGTCGGCCAGGGTCAGGGCTTCGACCTGGTCGTGTGTCACGTAGACCGTGGTCACGCCGAGAGAGCGGACCAGCGAGGAGATCTCCATGCGCAGCTCGGTGCGCATGCCCGCGTCCAGGTTGGACAGCGGCTCGTCCATCAGGAAGAGCGAGGGCTGGCGGACGATCGCGCGGCCCATCGCGACGCGCTGGCGCTGACCGCCGGAGAGTGTTCCAGGGCGGCGATCAAGTGTTTCGTCGATGTGCAAGGCCTTGGATAACTCGATCACGCGTTCCCTGATCATCGCCGGGTCGGCTTTGGCGATCTCCAAAGGGAAGGACATGTTGCCGCGCACCGTGCGATGCGGGTACAGCGCGCCGTTCTGGAAGACCATGGCGACGTCGCGGTCGCGCGGAGCGAGTTCGTTGGCGAGCTCCCCGCCCAGCCACAGGTCTCCGGAGGTGACGTCCTCCAGCCCCGCGATCATCCGGAGCAGCGTGGACTTGCCGCAGCCGGACGGTCCCAGCAGGACGAGAAACTCCCCATTTTCGGCGCGCAGATTCATGCGGTCAACCGCAAGGAACCCCCCGGGGTAAACCTTGCTCACATTATCGAGGACGACGGTACTCATGCGCGCTCGTTCCTCCCGGACTCCGCTGCCCGGATCCCAGCCGTGTAATTGATGAGGTAGTACATCGCGACACTTGCCCATGTGTCCATAGATGTCGTTAGAAATCGCACATCTGTCGGTTACTTTCGAGTTCCATGCTGTGTGGGTGGGTTAAGGAATGCGCGGTTTGACGTGGCAGCTCTGGCCCGAGACCCAGGGATGTTACAGTTTGCGAAAAGTTTCGGAAATGAGTTTCACGCGAGGGTGTCGAACGCGGATTGGTTCGCGCCCGATTCAGCGCATGGTGGGGTAGCTTCTGATGGACCGTGGACTCGAGCGGACCCCTCGTCCCCGCCCTGACGGGGCGGGAATCCGGCTGGCCGACATCGCCGCGCAGGCCGGGGTCAGCGAGGCCACGGTCAGCCGGGTGCTCAACGGCAAACCGGGCGTGTCACAGGTGACCAGGCAGGCGGTGCTGACGGCGCTCGACCTCATGGGTTACGAGCGTCCGCAGCGGCTGCGTCAGCGCAGCAACGGCCTGGTCGGCCTGGTGACCCCGGAGCTGGACAATCCGATCTTCCCGGCCTTCGCCCAGGCCATCGAGAAGGCGCTGACCCAGCACGGCTACACCCCCGTGCTCTGCACCCAACTGCCCGGCGGGGCCCCCGAGGACGAGTTCACCGAGTTGCTGATGGACCGCGGGGTGAGCGGCATCGTCTTCGTCTCCGGACTGCACGCCGACGTCACGGCCAAGATGGACCGTTACATCCGCCTGACCGACCGCGGGCTGCCGATCGTCCTGCTCGACGGCTACAGCGACCGGATCGACGCGCCGTTCATCTCTCCGGATGATCGGGCGGCGGCGCGGCTGGCCGTACAGCATCTGGTGGATCTGGGGCATGAGCGGATCGGTCTGGCGGTGGGTCCGGGCCGGTTCGTGCCGGTGATCCGGAAGATCGAGGGCTATCGCAAGGCGATGGCGCAGTTGCTGGGGGTCGGCGAGGTGGATGAGCTGATCTCGCATTCGCTGTTCTCGGTGGAGGGTGGCCAGGCGGCGGCGGCGCAGTTGCTGGAGCGGGGGTGCACGGGCATCGTGTGCGCCTCGGACCTGATGGCGCTGGGCGTGATCAGGGCGTGCCGGGACCGAGGGCTGTCGGTGCCCGGCGACGTGTCGGTCGTCGGGTTCGACGACTCGCCGCTGATCGCCTTCACCGACCCGCCGCTGACCACCGTGCGCAAGCCCATCGGCGCGATGGCCTCGGCGGCCGTGGCGACCCTGCTGGAGGAGATCAAGGGCGTGCGGGGCAAGCACGTCGAGCTGATGTTCCAGCCCGAGCTGGTCGTGCGCCGCTCGACGGGCTCGGGCCCCCTGGTAAGCCGCTAGAGCGTCGACCACTTGCCGCAGCGCCCGCCACACGTGACTCCACGTGATGGATCACTACACTGAGTGGCCATGGGGGCGCCGAAGGACCAGATCATCCGAACACTCATCCCCGCACGGATCGACCGGCTGCCCTGGTCCCGGTTCCACACCAGGATGGTGGTGGCGCTCGGGGTGGCCTGGGTGCTCGACGGCATGGAGATCGCGATCGCGGGCGCCGTCGGCAACGTCCTCCGCGAGAGGGAGACCCTCGGGCTGACCACGGTCCAGGTGGGGTTCGCCGCCTCGATCTACCTGATCGGCGAGGTCGTCGGCGCGCTGGTGTTCGGGCGCCTGTCGGACAGGTTCGGGCGGCGCAAGCTCTTCATCATCACGCTCGGCCTCTACCTCATCGCCAACGGCATCACCGCGTTCTCCTTCTCCTACTGGTGGCTGCTGCTGTTCCGGTTCTTCGCCGGCGTAGGCATCGGCGGGGAGTACGCGGCGATCCACTCGGCCGTCGACGAGCTCATCCCCGCCAGATACCGCGGCCGGGTCGACCTGGCGGTCAGCGGCACCTACTGGCTGGGCGCCATGATCGGAACGGCTTCCACGTACGTCCTCCTCAACCCCGACCTGCTCCCGGTCAACCTGGGCTGGCGGCTCGGCCTGCTGATCGGCCCGCTGCTCGGCCTGGCGGTCTGGAGCCTGCGGCGGCACCTGCCGGAGAGCCCGCGCTGGCTGGTCATGCACGGCAAGGAGCGGGAGGCCGAGCTGGCGGTCCGGGAGATCGAGGAGCACGTGCGCGAGTCCGGCGGGGAGCTGCCGCCGGTGGACGAGAGCCGGACTCTCGTCGTCCGGCCGCACGGCGAGGTCGGCTACCGCGACGTCCTCCGGGTGGCCTTCAGGCAATATCCGAAGAGGTCGATCCTGGGCGCAACCCTGATGATCAGCCAGTCGTTCCTCTACAACGCGATCTCCTTCACCTACGTGCTGGTGCTCTCGCAGTTCTACGGGGTGAGCCCCTCGGATGCGGCGCTGTATCTGCTCGCCTTCGCCGCGGGCAACCTGCTCGGCCCGATCGTCCTCGGCCCGCTCTTCGACACCGTGGGCCGCAAACCCATGATCTCCTCCACCTACATCGTCTCCGGCCTCCTGCTGGCGGGCACCGGCTGGCTGTTCAAGGAGGGCCTGCTGACCGCGACCACCCAGACGCTGCTGTGGTCGGTCATCTTCTTCGTCGCCTCCGCGGCGGCCAGCTCCGGCTACCTCACCGTCAGCGAGCTGTTCCCGCTGGAGATCCGGGCTCTGGCCATCGCGGTGTTCTTCGCCATCGCCCAGGGCTTCGGCGCGCTCGGCCCGACCATCTTCGGCGCCCTGATCGGCAATCAACAGAACCCCGACCCGACCCGCCTGTTCTACGGCTACCTGGTCGCGGCGGCCATGATGGTGGTCGCCGGGCTCGTCACCATCCTGCTCGGCGTCAAGGCCGAACGGGTCTCCCTGGAGGACCTCACCCCGCCCCTGTCGGCGGCCACGAAGTAGCCCGGAGGTCGTTAGACGGGGTCCTGGAGGAGCGCGAGCAGGCAGGGGCGCATGAGACGGTCGATCTCCTCCTGGGGCGCGTCGCGCAGGGGTTCGAGATCGAGCAGCTGGTGGCCGATGGTGACACCGAGCATGATGCCTGCCGCCCCGGTTCGAGGGCCGCGAAAAGATCCGCGCCGGATACCGGGTCATGTGGGGCGCGAGTCCGGCGCGGGTGGAGGAGATCCGCAACGTGGTCACCTACGAGACCACCGACTCCGAGGTGATAGTCGTCGAGCACGAGACGATGGGCGTCGTGGACACCACCGGCGGCCGGTTCCGGGTGCCCGGCCTGCTGGTCCTCCGGGTCAGGGACGGCCACATCGTCCACTGCCGCGACTACATGGACGCCGCCGGAGTCGCCCAGGCCCGAAACGCCTGACCACCATGCCGGGCCGGCCGCTTCTGCTCACCCGATCGGACGGCGGGGGAGCGCCGACATGCACCCGAGGCATCGCCGTTCAGGAGGAGAGGGGCTTCCGCTTCGCCGACCTCGGCGCTGTCAGGAGGACGGGGTGCGCTCGCCCGCGCCCGTGAGGTAGGCGACGACCATCTCGCCGATCATCGTGCGATGCCTGTCCCGGTGCTCGGGAGCGGTCAGGTCACGCCCGAACAGCGCGCCGAAGGTGTGCTGGTTGGCGATGCGGAAGAAACAGAACGAGCTGATCATCATGTGCACGTCGACGGCGTCGGCCTCGGTGACGAAGTCGCCGGAGGCCTGGCCCGCGTCGAGGATCTGGGAGATCACGTCGAGCACGGGGGTGCCCAGGTTCGCCAGTGCCTCCGACTTGCGGATGTGCTCGGCCTGGTGGATGTTCTCGATGCTGACGAGCTTGATGAAGTCGCGGTGGGCGTCGTGGTGGTCGAAGGTCAGCTCCGCGAGGGTGCGGATCGCCTCGATCGGCGCCAGATGCTCCACGTCGAGCGTGCGCTCGACGGCCCGGACCTCGGAGTAGGCATTCTCCAGGGCGGCGATGTAGAGCTGCTCCTTGCCGCCGAAGTAGTAGTAGATCATCCGCTTGGTCGTCCGCGTGAGGTCGGCGATCTCGTCCACCCTTGCGCCGGCGTAGCCGTGCCGGGCGAACTCCCGCTGGGCGACCGCGAGGATTTCCGCCTTGGTACGGTCGGGGTCACGCTGACGTTCCCCGGCTGCGCGGGTCGCGGGCTGCGAGGGCATGAGGCTCCACGGGGATGACGAGTCCTGGTCGGGCCTCATCTTATTGCCACGAAGTCACCGATCAGCGGTTGCGTGCTGGGCGGCCAGCCGGATGGGCGCGTTCTGCGCGCCGTAGCCGTCGTAGCCGCCGATGCGCTGGACGATCTCGAAGAACACGCGCCCGACGGTGACCGTGTAGAGGTGGAGGAACTCGCCGCGGGCGTCACGGTCGTAGAGCAGCCCGAGCTCCCTGAGCATCCGGTGCCGCTCGGGCCCCAGGTCGTGGCGGGCTTCGAGATCGTCGTAGTAGTTGCCGGGAATCGGCAGCAGCACGCCGCCGAGAGCGTGAAGTCTGCGGGCCGTGGCGATGATGTCCCGGCTGGCCAGGGCGACGTGCTGCCAGGAGACGTCGGGGTGGGAGGCGTGCGAGCCGACGTAGGCCACGTTGAGCGCTATGCGCACCGTGCCGTCGGAGTTGGTCATCGCCCTGCTCCGGAGCAGGCCGTAGGGGTCGGCCAGTTCCAGGCTCTCCTGCGGTCGCAGGCCGAGGACGCTGCGGTAGAAGAGCGAGGCCTCGTCGAAGTGGTGCCACGGCTGGGTGAGCGCCACATGGTCGATGTGGGTGATCTCGCCGGGCGCCGGTTCCACGGAGGCGCCGGTGAAGTCATCGGTCCAGCTGGTGTGGTCCGGCTGTGCCGTACGGCAGAAGAACAGCGCGGTGCCGTCGGGGGCGGCGACGGAGTCCAGCGGGGCGTCGTGCGGAGCGCGCCGGCGCGGAAGGGTCGGGGAGAGCAGCGACTGCGCGCGTTTGACCGAACCCGCCGGATCGGGGGTCTCCAGCCCGATCGCGGCGAGGGACGGATCCTCCGCCGGCTCTCCCGCGTTCAGCAGAATCCTGGCCTGACCCTGCTCCCAGAGCTCGACCGGCTTGCCGCCGTGCACACCCGTACGCGCGAGTCCGAGGGCGCGCAGCAACGCGCCGACCTCGTCGCCGCCTGCGACGGCCAGCTCGGCGAAGGCGAATCCGGTGGGGACGACGGGGCGCGGTGGAACGGGGAGGGCGGCGGCCTGCGGCAGGCGCCTCGCCACGGACTCCTCCAGGGCGATCAGAGACCGCATGGCGTCGACCGCGGTGCGGGCGGTGTCGGCCTGCCGGAAGACGTCGTTGAACACCTCCAGCGACAGCGGCCCGGAATATCCGGCTCGCAGGACGTGAGCCACCAGACCCGCCAGGTCGAAGCCTCCCTGCCCGGGAAAGCAGCGGTAGTGGCGGCTCCACTGCAGGACGTCCATCGCGAGGAGCGGGGCGTCGGCGAGCTGCAGGAAAAAGATCTTTTCACCGGGGATCGCCTCGATGCCACCGGGGTCGGAACCCCGCGACAGGATGTGGAAGCTGTCGAGGCAGACGCCCAGAGATGGATGGTCGGCCATCCGTGCGATCCGCCAGGCGTGCAGATACTCGTTGACGTGGCGGCCCCAGGCGAGCGCCTCGTAGGCGATCCTGATCCCGTGCTCGGCCGCCCGCTCGGCAAGGAGGCGCAGCTGTTCGGCGGCGAGCGCGTCGTCGTCGACGGCATCGGGAGAGACGCTGGAGCAGACGAGCAGCCGGGTCGAACCGAGCCGTTCCATCACGTCGAACTTGTGCTCGGCACGGCGCAGGTTCCGGTCGAGGACGTCGGCGGGGACCGCCTCGAAGTCACGGAACGGCTGGTAGAGATCGATGCTCAGACCGAGGTCCGCAGCCCGTGCGCGCACCTCCTCGGGAGACAGGGGGCTGGCGAGCAGGTCGTTTTCGAAGATCTCCACGCCGTCGAACCCCGCGCCGGCGATCGCGGTCAGCTTCTCGGCCAGCGTGCCGCTGAGCGACACCGTGGCGATGGACTTGCGCATGTCGTTTCTCCCTCTCAGGCACTGACGAGATCGGTCAGGTGGGCGAGCATCCGTTCGGCGTCGGGCTCGCATCCGGTGAAGAGATGGAAGGCGTGGGCGGCCTGGAAGACGACCATGCCCCCGCCGTCAAGGGTCCGGCAGCCAAGCGCCCGCGCGTGGCGGAGCAGCTCCGTCTCCAGCGGGCGGTAGACCACGTCGGCGACCCAGAGCGCCGGATGGATCAGATCGGAGGGCAGGGGCAGCCCGGGATGCGCGGCCATGCCGGTGGGGGTCACGTTGACCAGGCCGTCCGCGCCGGGCAGCAGCCCGGCCAGCTCGGTCGCGGTCGCGGCCCCGGCGCGCCCGGCGCCGAACCGGTCCGCCAGCTCGGCGGCCAGCGAGACCGCCCGGCCGGGCTGGACATCGACGAGGGTGATCCGGTCGGCGCCGAGGGTCAGCAGCGCGTGCGCCACCGCGGCGCCCGCGCCACCCGCCCCGAGCTGCACGATCCGGCGCGTGGACGCGTCCGGCAGCCCCCGGGTGAAGGACCGGGCGAATCCCGTCCAGTCGGTGTTGTGCCCGATGGCGCGGTCCCCGTCGAACACGACGGTGTTGACGGCGCCGAGCATCGCGGCGTCGGGCGAGAGCTCGTCCAGGTGCTTGATGACGGTCTGCTTGCACGGATGGGTGATGTTGAGCCCGGTGTAGCCGAGCTGCCGGGCCGCGCGCACGAGATCGCCGGCGGCCTCCGCGTCCAGCCCGAGATCGGCGATGTCGATGAGGCGGTAAAGATAGCGGAGGCCGTGGAGGTCCGCCTCGCGCTCGTGAAGGGGAGGGCTGAGAGAGGGGCCGACGCCCGCACCGATCAGCCCGACCAGGTGGGAGGTCATCGGTCCTTCTTCTCCAGCTTCTCCAGCAGGTGGGATAGATGGGTGAGGGCCAGGACGTAGCCGTGCGCTCCGGCGCCGCAGATCAGGGCGTCCGCGACCTCGGAGACGAACGACGTGCGACGGTACGCCTCGCGGCGGTGGATGTTGGTCAGATGCACCTCGACGATCGGGATGCCCACGGTGGCCAGGGCGTCGCGCAGGGCGACCGAGGTGTGCGTGTAGCCGGCCGCGTTGATCACGATGCCCGCGGCGTGCTGCCCGGCCTCCTGGACGGCGTCGATGAGCACGCCTTCGTGGTTGCTCTGCAGGAAGTCGATCGGCAGGTCGTTCCTCTCGCCGAACGCCTGGCACAGAGACTCGATCTCGTCCAGTGTGACGGTGCCGTACAGCTCCGGCTCGCGTCGGCCGAGCAGGTTGAGGTTGGGTCCGTTGAGAACCAGTACGCGAGCGCCGGGGGCGCGGGACATTGACCACTCCTGAATGTACGAACTAGTACGTTACTTTATAGCCAGCGATTCGCCCCTGGGAAGAAACTACCCCGCCCGGGTCGCGTCCGATGAGGCGCGACGGCAGAACGCCGGTCGGTCCCTTGGGAAGAACCGCTCCGCCCGGGTCACGTTCGATGAGGCGTGGCGGCGGGACGCCGGCCGGCCTCCGATCCGACCGGCGTCATCGCCTCGGATCCGCGCCGGCGCGGACCTTATGCGATCACCGCGACCCGGCCCGCGAGGGAGGCCGAGAGCGGGGGAAAACGGTCGAGCACCTCCGGATCATGGCCGGCGACCACGAGGTGCGGGCCGTCGGACAACTCCTTGATCCGGTCGAACGCTCCGTACATGCCGGTCATGCTGTGCAGGATCGCGAAGGGCCGGTCGTCCTCGATGTTCTCGTAGAAGTGGCTCGCGTCCGAGGCCAGCACCACATGCCCCTGCGCCGTCCGCACCCGGACCACCTGCATGCCCGCGGTGTGCCCGCCGACCAGATGGACGCTCAACCCCGGGACGACGGACGCGTCCCCGTCGACGAGCCGTACCCGGCCCTCCTGCTGGGCGGTCCGCAGGTGTGCCAGGTCGCTCTCGGAGGCCAGCCACCGCTCCCTGGCGATGCGCTCCGCCCACGGCCCGGTCCAGTAGTCGAGTTCGGACCGCTGGAGCACGTAACGTGCGGCCTCGAACTCGCGGGCCGTGCCGGTGTGGTCGTAGTGCAGGTGGGTCAGGACGACATGGTCGACGGACTCCGCGGCCACTCCCATCTCGGCCAGCGTCTGGGAAGGGGAGGCGAGATACTCCAGGTCCGCGACGCCGGCGGCCCGGTCGGGATGGATCCCGGCGTCGACGAGGACCGTGTGGTTCGCGGAGACCGCCAGCCAGACGTAGTAGGCCGTCGGATGCGGCTCGTCCCACCGGGCGTCGTAGCCGTGGAAGTGCTGGCCACGCCGCCCGTCTCGCCGCGCGTAGAGGATCGCGTAGACGCGGAACTCGTCATCTGCCCCGATGCTGCTCACATCAATCTCCGGTCGTCAGGCCCCGCTCGTCGGACGGCGGTGTCAGGCTCCGTCGTCAGGCGGAGGCCGCCGCAGGCTCCGAGGAGATCCTTCCCGGCTTCACGCCGAGATCCTCGGTGGGAACCTTGTAGGTTTCGCGCCCGGTCGCCACCGCGGCCACGTTGATCAGGCACAAAACCGCGATGAAGATCGAGACGCCGAGCCAGCTGTCCTCACCCGTTCCGGCGATCGCGGTCGCGATCGTGGGGGCGAACCCGGCGATCGCGAAGCCGATCTGGGTGCCGATCGCCATACCGGAGAGGCGGACCCGGGTGCTGAACATCTCGCCGTAGAAGGAAGGCCACACCCCGCTGGTCGCGCTGTGCACGACGCCGAACATGAGGATCCCGACCAGGAAGATCAGGACGTAGTCGCCGACCGCGATCGACCCCAGGTAGGCGAACATCAGCACGGCGCAGCCCAGGGAGCCGCCGATGAACACCGGCTTGCGCCCGATCCTGTCCGACAACCTTCCCCACAGCGGGATCGTGATCACGGCCGCGACGTTGGCGAGGACGCCGACCCACAGCATGGGCGAACGTTCCAGCCCGATCGTGTTGACCGCGTAGGACAGGGCGTGGACCGTGAAGATCGTACTGACGGAGGCGATCACCGCGGCCACGACCACGCGCAGGACATCGACCTTGTGCGTCCGGAACAGCGCGGCCAGGGGCAGCTTGGCGACGCGGTTGGTCGCGACCTCCTGCTCGAACGCCGGGGTCTCCTCGAGTGTGCGGCGGATGATGAGCCCGACCGCGGCGACGATGATGCTGAGCCAGAACGGCACCCGCCAGCCCCAGGACAGCAGCTGCTCCTCGGGGAGGGCGGCGATGGGCAGGAAGATCGCGGTCGCGATGATCTGACCGGCCTGGGTGCCGTTGAGGGTGAAGCTCGTGTAGTACGCGCGACGGTTCGGCGGAGCGTGCTCAAGCGTCATGGAGTTCGCGCCGGCCTGCTCGCCGGCCACCGAGAAGCCCTGCATCAGCCGGAGAACGACCAGAAGCACCGGCGCGAGCACCCCGACCTGGTCGTAGGTGGGCAGGCAGCCGACGAGGAAGGTCGAGATCCCCATCAGCACCAGGGTGAAGACCAGGACCTTCTTGCGGCCGAATCTGTCGCCGACATGCCCGAGGACAAAAGCACCGACCGGGCGAGCGAGGTAGCCGACGCCGAACGTCGCCAGAGCCAGGAGGGTCCCGGTGGCGGGGGAGGACGAGGGGAAGAAGATCTTGCTGAAGACCAGGGCCGCGGCGGTGCCGTAGATGAAGAAGTCGTAGTACTCCAGCGCACTCCCGATCCAGGCGGCGAGCGCCGCCTTCCGGGGCTTGCCCTGCGCGATGGGAGCGGCCGCGCCGGAGCCGGCTGGGTCTGTGGTCAAGGTGGTTCTCCTCTGCGAATGCTCCGATGCGTCGACGGCGAGACGATCGGTGCCGGGGGGCGGACGCCCGCTTGATGTCGTGGCGGGGGCATGACCAGGTCAAGCCTCCACGGACCGGGTGCGGGGGGCGACGGGGGGTGCCGTTCGATCGCTCGGCCGCGAGGCTCTCCCGCGTGAGCGGATTCGTCAGACGGACCTGCGACAGTGAGGGACGAACTAGATAGTTAACTATGAGGACGGCGAATCTCGCGATGGAGGTCGCCACCTGTCCGGCGTCGCACCCTGCGTTCGCGATCGCAGCATGCCGGCTGCCGGGTGGCTCCTCCATCAGAGCTCGTGCGGTAGAAACTAACTCACTAGTTCGTACATTACAAGGGTGTTTCCTCGCCGTAACCACAAGATCTTTTTCGGCGCGATTCGCTGTCCGGCCGGCTATCGATCGGATGAGACCTGATTGCCGATCATCTGCAGCAGCGCGGTGTGCGTCTCCTGGTCGGCGGCCACGACAAGCCCGCCCGCACCGGTGTGCGGCGGTTGGCCGTGGAGGCCGGTCACCACGCATCCGGCGGCTTGGCACAGCGCGATTCCGCCGGCGAAGTGCACGCTGTCACGAAGGTGACCGTCGGTGACATATGCGGCTCTGCGGCCGGCGGCAACCCAGGCCACTGCCAGGGTGGTGGAGACGACCCGCGGCTGGAACCGCTCGGCGAACTCGGCGTCGGCGAGAAGGCGGACCGCCCGGAAGCCCGGTCCGTTCGGGAACGGTGGGTCGAGGTTGACATCCACCAGCCGCGAATCGGACGACGGCGTGAGTTTCTCATCCACGCCGCCGGCGCGGACGTGGGCGCGTTCGCCGTCCGTCCAGAACACCTCTTCGGCGAACGGGTCGGCCGATGCCGCCACGGTGATGTCAGACCCCACGCGCAGGGCGACGTTCACCGCGACCAGCATGTTCCGTACGGCGTAGTTCAGCGTGCCGCACAGAGGATCGACCAGCCACATGCGCTCCGTGTCATCCGCGCCCGTTCGCCCGCTCTCCTCTCCGGTCACGGCGTCACCTGGCCGTGCGGTTCGAAGGAGGTCGAGGATGACCCTCTCCGCTTCGAGATCGGCGGCCGTGGCGAAGTCACCGGCGGACTTCTCGAACCGCGTCAGCTGTGTCCCGTACATGCCGCGAACCACGGCTGCTCCCGCCTGCGCCGCGGCCACGGCCAGCTCCGCATCGGTTCTCGCGTCCATGATCGGCATGCGTGCAGGATAACTCGGCCGTTCTCGGGAGCGAACCCGCGCCCGCTGAAACGGACACCGTCCGGGCGCAGCGCGGGAGGCCTCACCGCCCCTCCCAGGGCCTGAGCGCGCGACCTGATTCCCTGCCAGACGGTTTCTCGGACCAGCTCAGGGGATATTTCGATCAGCTGTGCCCGAGTGGAGGTGCCCCGATACATGCGCGTCGATTCACGCCGGAAGCCTCGCGCGGTCCGCATGCTCGCCATACAGAACGCCGCCGGCAGCGGCCCTGCCCGATTCGGCGAGTGGTGGGGCGAGTCGGGTCTGGAGGTGGACCTGGTGGCCGCCTTCGCCGGGGCGCCCGTCCCTGAGAGGCTTGAGCACGACGCGATCGTCGTGCTCGGCGGCGGTCTTCGGCTCGATGACGACAAACGTGCGCCGTGGTTGACGCCGGTCATGAGGCTGATGAAACAGGCGATCGAGAACCAGGTGCCTTCGCTCGGCATCTGCCTCGGCGGCCAGATGCTCGCCAAGGTGGCCGGCGGCGCGTTGGCAGGTGAGGTGCGGGAGCAGGGCAGCACCGCGATCCACTTGAGGCCGGCGGCGGATGAGGATCCGTTGTTTCACGCCCTGCCCGAGGTCGTTCACGCGATCCAGCACCACAAACACTCGATCACCCGGCTGCCTCCGGGGGCGGTCTGGCTGGCTGAGACGGAACAGTGCCCTTACCAGGCTTTTCGCGTCGGGCCACGATCATGGGGGCTGCAGTTTCATCCCGAGATCGGCCCCGATCGCATCCGGCGGTGGAACGCCGAGCCTCTGTGCGCGCTGGGAATCGATCCCGCCGAGTTGTATGCCCGGGCGGTCTGCGACGAGCCGGCTTCCACGTCGGTCTGGCGGAAGGTAGCCCTGCGCTTTGGTGCTCTCGCGCGCCGGCACACCGCCGCTCATGAATGGGGCCGGACACGGTAAGCGCGGCGCTGCCTTCGGGCCGACAGCCCTGCCGAGCGCTTCACCTCGGCCGTCATCCCCGCCGCTCGACCGGCGGGGATGACGGCCTGTTCGTACGACCGGTGGCGGGCGCACAGGAGTCCACACCGTCGGATGCTCTAGCTGAGCGCCTTCTCCAGCTGGGCCTTTGTCATCTTCGAACGGCCCTCGATGCCGCGACGCTTGGCCTCGGCATACAGCTGGTCCCGCGTTCGGCCGCCGGCGCCCGAGTGCGAGCGCAGCCCGCCGCGCCGCGATGAGGAGATGTCCTGGGTCGAGGTACGGCTCGCGGTCCGCGACTCACCGGCTCTGGCCCGCTCCTTGTTCACCGTGCGGGCCGCGATCTCGGTCGCCCGCTTCTCGCTCACGCCGCGCTCGCGTTCGCTGTCCTTGATGTGCTCGTACTGCCGTTCCCGCTTGGGACTCGATCCCCGAGGCATGACGATCTCCTTCTCTCGATCCTTCGTCACGTGTGCCCTTATCCGGGTCCATGCCCCAATGCTGTCCCGGCATTCGGGCAGCGGCCGAATCCCCTCGGAGAGTAAGAGGGCACCGAAAGCCGTGTCCGACCGAAGGCCGCACTGTCGGCTACGCGGCTTTCGATGCCCGTGGGGTTGGAGGGGTGATCACTACGCACCCATGATCCATCGTTGTGGGTAATGGGTCAGCAACGGTAGGAGACTTCTCTGGTTCGGATCGGCGAGGCCCGTCATGGCCTGGGAGCGCGCCGGGGCGGGCCGCGGAATGGTAGCCGAGCGCACCTAGGCCGCCGGCGGGCAGACCAGCTCGGCGGTGGCCTGTCCATGCGCCAATTTCCTTCGATCTGGTCGTCGATCTCCACATATAGTGCGATCAAGAGGGGTCCAGGGCCGTCGCCACAAACGGGTCTTGGGCGCCTTCGCCGTATCTGCGGGATCGGATGCCCGAAGGCGGCCCGGCTGAGGAGAGATCGATCGGCGATGGAATTGGGAACCGAGCGGCTGGTGCTGCGTCGCTGGCGTGAGGAGGATCTGGACCCGCTGGCCGTGATCGACGGAGATCCGGAGGTCATGCGCTTCATCGGTGACGGCTCGGTCCGTACCAGGGAGCAGACCGCGACCGCGCTCGCGTCCATGGAGCGGGGGTGGGACGAGCGTGGTTTCGGAATATTCGCCGTGGAGCTGCGCGAGACCGGGGAGCTGGCCGGTTGGGCCGGGCTGGCGGTCCCCGGCTTCCTGCCCGAGGTGCTGCCGGCGGTGGAGATCGGTTGGCGGCTGGGACGGCGTTTCTGGGGCCGGGGTATCGCCACCGAGGCAGCCGGAGAGGCACTGCGCTTCGGATTCACCGAGGCGGGCCTGGATCGGATCATCAGCATCTGCCACGTCGACCACCACGCGTCCGCCCGCGTCATGGAGAAGCTGGGCATGCGCCGGGAACGGGAGACGGTGGTCCCGGCCCACGGGCAGCCGGTGCGGGTCCTGGCGATCACCCGCGGTGAATTCGATGTCATCCACGGCGGCTGATCCACGGGTCGAGGCTCTGTGGATCACGGTTTCAGCGCTTGGCCCCCGAACGTACGAGAACCCCGGACGCGATGCCGGGGTTTTCCGCTGTCCGGGGCCATCCCTCGCCGCCGGATGGCGGGGGCTTCACCAGGAGAGCCACACCGCTGTCGCGTCGTCGTGCCGCTTCGCGAAGCCGGGTGCGCCTCGCTCGCGCTCCTCCTTCCGCACGAGTCCGATCAGTTCCCCGGGTCCGGCGGTGGCGGCCGTGGACACCATCTGCTCCCAGGTGTGGTCGTACCACTCCACCAGCCGTGTCACGCCGTCGGTGGCCAGTAGCGCGCCGCTCACCGTGTCCAGCCCGACCGACCCCGTCAGCGCCTCGTACGCGGCTTCCGGCGCGGTGGAGGCGACCCAGAATCCGCCGGGTCGGTTCCGCGACGCCCGGACCAGTTCGAGACTGTACGGACGTCCGCCGGGCAGGTGGTCGGTCCGGTCGTCGTCGACCAGGGTGAGCGTGCCATCGGTGCGCTGGAGCACGATGGGCGAGTCGCAGAGCACCAGGTAGTCCACCAGTTTTCCCCGCTCGCGCAGCACGGCGACCGTGGACGACGGGCTGTCGGGATTGGCCAGGTCGCAGGTGCCGGCATGGGCCGCCATCGTCGCTCGGATGGCGCCGGCCACGATGTCGGGCAGGCTTTCCCCGGGCCGCGTCGCGATCCGGCGGGCCAGCGCACCGCCGAGCTGGGCGACCAGCCACGGGACGTCATGGAAGCAGCCGGAATCGACCCCGGCCGGGGCGGTGGCACCGTCGAGCACGGCGACCCACGTCGGACCGCCGATCACATAGTCCTCGTTACGCGGCCGGCCGGGCGCCGCAGCGGTCTCATAGGTGATGTGCACGGATGTCCTGGTCAGGGATGGGAAAGCGGTAGGCGAACGTGGACATGTCGGCGGTGAGTGCCGCGAGCATGACCTCCACGTAACCGCCCGGGAGCCGGATCATGTCCGGGGCGAGACGTCGTACGGGCTGGCGAGCTCCACGCCTTCATGATGCCCTGTAGGTCAGGATCGAGGATTGCCGATCGGCGCATGAGGTCGGGGGCCCATGGTTTGAGATCAACGCCCGCCAGGGGTGCGTGGATCTCAGGCGCCGGTCAGGCGATCGAGGATGGTCTTGGCGGAGGCGCGGTAGACGGCCACGTTGCGGAGCTTCACGTGCTCGTAGCCGCGGATGACGTCGGGCAGTTCGGCCAGCTCGCGGACCTGCTCCTCGGTCTCCGGGCGCAGGTGGGCCAGGGCGAGGTGCACGTCGCGGGTGTATTCGTCGACGAGACCGCGCTCGGTCCTGCGCACCCCGCCCAGGCCGAACGGGTCCAGCGGGGTGCCGCGCAGCGCGCGCATGCCGTACAGCAGGCGGAAGGCCGGATCGAACCAGGCGCCGAGGCGGATCTTGCGCTTCATGCCCATGGCGCGCAGGACCGGCGGGTGCAGGTTGTAGGAGACCCTCGCCCCCGGGCCGAACTCGGCGGCGATCCTCGCCCGCTCGGCCGGGTCGAGGTGCAGGCGGGCCACCTCGTACTCGTCCTTGTAGGCCATCAGCCGGTGCAGGTGGAGGGCGTAGGCCTCGGTGATCGGGGAGCGCTCGGCGGAGATCCGCCGTTCCGCGGCGTGGACCGCGTGGACCGCGTCGGCGTAGCGGGTGGCGTAGCCGTGGTTCTGGTAGGCGGCGAGGTCGGCCATCCGGACCGTCAGGATCCGGTGCAGCTCGGTGCCGGGGGCGGCGATCGAGTCCGCGAGGCGGGTCGTCTCGGGGTTCGGGGGCTGCTCGGCCGACGCCGGGGGACGGGTCTCCCGCGCCACGGCCTCGGGGTCGGCGACGACGGCGCGGCCCCAGTGGAAGGCGGCGATCGTCCTGTCGGCCGCCTTGCCGCCGCCCAGCCGGATGGCCCGTTCGATCGACTCCAGGCTGAGCGGGATGAGCCCGCGCTGCCAGGCCGCTCCCAGGATGATCGTGTTGGCCGGCATGTGGTCGCCGAACAGCGCCTGGGCCACCTCCTCGGCGTCGAGGTAGACGTTCAGCTCGCGCCGGGTCCGCGACTCCAGTGCGCCGATCGGCGAGCCGACCTCGGTGACGTGCGTGGACGGGTCGAGCACCATGGAACCGGTCGGGATCAGGCTGGTGGAGACCACGGCGACGGTCCGGTCACGGTCGGCGGCGCTCAGGTGCTTGGGATCGGTGGCGCCGATCAGGTCCAGCGCGAGGTAGGCGTCCACGCTGGCCGTACCGGCCTGTGCCGAACGGTCGCCGTCACCCTCGAAGATCAGGATGTCGGAGACGACCGTGCCGCCCTTCTGGGCCAGACCGGTCTGGTCGAGCCCGCGTGACCGCTTGCCGTCGAGCATCGCGGCGGTGCCGAGGATCTGCGCGACCGAGATCACGCCGGTGCCGCCGATGCCGACCATCCTGATCATGGTCTCCCCGGCGCGGGCCTCGGGCGCGGGCATAGTCGGGGGAGTGGGTACGGCGGCGCGCTTGCCGGACTTGACCTTGCCCTTGGCGGGCAGGATGGTCAGGAAGGACGGGCAGTCGCCTTCCACACAGGAGTAGTCCTTGTTGCAGGACGACTGGTGGATCTCGGTCTTGCGGCCGAACTCGGTCTCCACCGGCAGCACCGACAGGCACTCGGACTTCTGCCCGCAGTCGCCGCAGCCCTCGCAGACCCGCTGGTTGATCACCACTCGCTTGGCCGGATCGGGCAGGTTGCCCTTCTTGCGCTCCCGGCGCTTCGTGGCCGCGCACTGCTGGTCGTGGATCAGCACGGTCACGCCGGTGATCGCGGCCAGCTCGCGCTGCGCGTCGTCCAGCGCGGTCCTGTCACGGACCTCGGCGATCTTCGACAGCTTGACGCCTCGGTAGCGCTCGGGTTCGTCGGTGGTGACGATGATCCGGCGGACGCCCTCGATCTCCAGCCAGCGGGTGAGCTCGGGCACGGAGAGGGCCGGGGTGATCTTCTGGCCGCCGGTCATCGCGACCGCGCTGTTGTAGAGCAGCTTGTAGGTGATGTTGACGCCCGCGCCGACCGAGGCCCTGACCGCGAGCGAGCCGCTGTGGTGGAAGGTGCCGTCGCCGAGGTTCTGGAAGATGTGCGGGACGTCGGTGAACGGCGCCTGGCCGATCCACTGCGTTCCCTCGCCGCCCATCTGGGTCAGCCCGGTGAGCGTGCCCTTGCTCTCGGGGTTGAGCACCACCATCGTGTGGCAGCCGATCCCCGCGCCGACCAGCGCGCCGTCCGGGACGGCGGTGGAGCGGTTGTGCGGGCAGCCCGAGCAGAAGAAGGGGGTACGGGCGGGGCCGAGCAGCTTCAGCGGAGCCGGGCGCGAGATCACGGACAGGCCCCTGGCGACCCGGTCGCCGAGCTCCGCCGTGAACGGCCCGGCCGTCTCCGCACCGGCGGGACCGCTGGTTTCCGCCACGGGTGTGCCCGGCTCCGCTCCGGCGGGACCGGTGAGCTCCGCCGTGACCGAGCCGGCCGGCCCGGCCATGGCGAGGCCGGTGAGCTTCGCGGTGGTGCGGACGGCGAGCTCCGTCGTGGCTCCGTCCGGCCCGGTCCTGATCAGGCCGGTGAGGCCTCTGCGGCGCAGGCGGAAGGCGACGGCCTTGGCCGCCAGGTCGGCGTCGACGGCCCCCGCGTACGGGATCAGCTGGGCGCCGTTCTCGTCGAGCTTGCCCAGGACGCGCGGGGCGTCGGCGGTGCCGTACAGGATCTCCTTGACCTGACCCTCCAGCAGCGGGGTCTTCTCCTCCACGACGAGGATCTCCGCCAGCCCCCGGGCGAACGTCCGGACGATCTGGGGCTCCAGCGGCCAGAGCATGCCGACCTTGAGGAGACGGATGCCGAGCTCCTCCGGCGTGACGCCGAGCTTGCGGAGTCCTTCACGCACGTCGTAGTAGGCGGTGCCGGAGGCGGCGATGCCGAGCCAGGCGTCGCGGGGGTCCGCGGTGATCTGGTTGAGCCCGTTCTCACGGGCGTAGGCGCGGGCCAGTTCCAGGCGCGGGCCGACGAGCGTGCGCTCCATCTCCAGCGACCACGGGGTGAGCAGGGTGGCGTTGGGCGCGTGCCGGTACGGCCTGCCCTCGTATTCGACGACGGGCATGACCGGGATGACCCGGTCATGCCCGACGTTCACGGTGCCGGTGGCGTCTACGACGTTGGAGACGGCCTTCACCGCGACCCACAGGCCGCTGGCCCGGGACGCCGCTATCGCGTGGCGACCCAGGTCGAGCAGCTCCTGGACGCTGCCGGGGTGGACGACCGGCATTCCGAGAGCGGCGAGTGCGCTCTCGGTGGCTGAGGGGAGGGTGGAGGATTTGCAGGTCGGGTCGTCGCCGCACAGGGCGATCAGGCCGCCCTCGGGGTGGGCGCCGACGAAGTTGCCGTGCCGGAACGCGTCGGCCGCGCGGTCCACTCCGGGAGCCTTGCCGTACCAGACGCCCAGGACGCCGGCCTTCCGCGGGCTGGGGAGGGACGGCACGAGCTGGCTGCCCCACACGGCGGTGGCGCCGAGCTCCTCGTTCTGGCCGGGACGGTGGACGACGTCGAGCGGCTCGGCGTACTTGCGGGAGCGTGCCAGCTCCTGGTCGAAGCCGCCGAGCGGGGAGCCGGGGTAACCGGACACCATCGCGCCGGTGTCGCGGCCGGCAAGGCGGTCGGCGCGCATCTGGTCGAAGATCACCCTGACCATCGCCTGGGTGCCGGTCATGAAGACCTGGCCCTCGTCGAGTGAGTACCGATCGTCGGGCATCACCTCGCGAGCGTCGGCGAAGATCGTCATGATCGTTGTCCCGTCTGGTCGGCCAAGCTTCGATTGCCGCAAGGTTATGTCAGACCGAACAAAATTCGATGTCAATCTTTGCGGCCCGAAAGGGGTCGGTTAGCATCTGATGCCATGGATATGACGGATCGCGCAATTGTCGGCCTACTCCAGGTGGAGGGACGGCTGAGCAACCTGGAGTTGGCCGAGCGCGTGCGGCTGACTCCCTCGCCGTGCCTGCGCCGGGTCCGCAACCTTGAGGAGTCGGGAGTGATCACCGGCTACCGTGCCGTGGTCGATCCGGCCGCCGTGGGGCGGGGCTTCCAGGTCGTCGCCTACGTCGAGCTCGTGGGCCAGGACGCCGAGACCGTCACGGCCTTCGAGGCGGCCGTCATGGAGATCGACGACGTGATCGAGTGCCTGCGCATGTTCGGCCGTCCCGACTACGTGCTGCGGGTCGCAGTGCCCGACATGGAGGCCTACAGCCAGCTCTGCCTGGAAGAGCTCGGCCGCCTGCCCGGCCTCGACAAGCTCACCTCCCAGATCGCCATGAAGGCCCTCAAGCCCGGCGGCGTCCTGCCCCTGTGACGCGTCGGCCATATAGGGCGTCCTGCCGCGGTGACGCCATGCCGACCATGGAGGACCGTCCTGCCGCGGTGACGCCATGCCGGCCGTGTGGGCCGGGCTCCGCCGGCCGTGCTGAGATTCCGGCGGAGGCCCACCCGAGGTGTGACGGCTTCTCCCCGGCAGACGGGCCGAATATGACCTCATCCGCTCGCCCGGCCGTACACTGAGCCCATGGGTCGTACAAGCGTCGTGAGAGGGTGCCCGCAGCAGGCGGCCTTCACGCTGCGCTCGGCCACTACGGGCCCGACGGGTGTCGGCCCGGCGACCGCGGCCGACGCGGAGACGCCGGAGGCCGGTCACCGCGTGTTGCACGGCCACGGTTAGCGATCTTCAACGGCTCTCCCCGCCGTCTGTCTCCGGCGTGCTCCTCTTCGAGAACACAGCAGGACTCCGTCTACCACGCCGAGCCGTCTTCTCCGGCTCGCAGCGGAGTGCCCATCTCCCGTAATCCCCGCACTTTCCGGTAAGCCGTCGGCGCTGCCGACCATGCGACCGGGCCGAGCGCATCTTCGAAGGAATCGCCGTGAGGCTGAGCGAACTACTGGCCGGGCACGACCACCACGTACTCCGGGGCGACCCGGAGACACCGATCACCGCGGGTGCCTGCTTCGACGTCGACCGGGTGACACCGGGTTCGCTGTTCATCGCGGTGCCCGGCCACCGCGAGGGCGGTCCTGAGTCCATCGGACCGGCCCTTGCCCGCGGCGCGGTCGCGGTGATCGTCGACGGCGAGGCGCCGGCGCTTCCGGCGTCGGCCGCGGGTGTGTGCGTCGTCCAGGTGCCGGACGTCCGTACGACGGCCGCGATCCTGACCTCTCGCTACCACGGCGAGCCGGGACGGCAGATGGACATGATCGCGGTCACCGGCACCAACGGGAAGACCTCGGTGTCGTACATGGTCGAGTCCGTGCTCCGGATCTCCGAGAGCGCGAAGGTGGGGGTCATCGGGACGTCCGGCAGCCGGATCGGCGACGAGCCGATCCCGATGCCCAGGTCGGTGCTGACCACGCCGGAGTCACCGGACCTCCAGTATCTCCTGGGACGCATGCGCGACAGCGGGGTCGCGAGCGTGGTGCTGGAGGCCACGTCGATGGCTCTGCTGACGCACCGGGTGGACCGCTCCTTCATCGACGTCGGGGTCTTCACCAATCTGACCCAGGACCACCTGGACGACCACGGGACGATGGAGAACTACCAGGCAGCCAAACTGCGCCTGTTCCAGGGACTGTGCCGCCGCGCGGTGGTCAACGCCGACGACCCGGTGAGCGCGCGAATCCAGGCGCTCATGCCGGGCGAGGTGACCACGTACGCCCTCGACGCCGAGGCGGACTATCGGGCCACCGACCTCACCGTGGACGCGTACGGCACGCGTTTCACCTTGCACCACGACGGCCGCAAGTATCCGGCGGCGATCCCCGTACCGGGCCGCTACTCGGTGGCCAACGCCCTGGCCACCGTGGCGGCCTGCCACACCCTGGGACACGACCTGAACGGGCTGATCGCCGCGCTGGAGCGGATGCCGCCGATCCCCGGCCGGTTCGAACGCTTCGAGACCCCGGCCGGCACATCTGTGATCGTGGACTACGCGCACTCCCCGGACTCTCTGGAGCAGGTCCTGACGACCATCCGGAGCTACGCCTCCGGCCAGGTTGTCACCGTCTTCGGGTGCGGTGGTGACCGTGACACCACCAAGCGGGCCGAGATGGGGGAGATCGCCGGAACCTACTCCGATCTGTGCGTCCTCACCTCCGACAACCCGCGCGACGAGGACCCCGAGACGATCCTGGACCAGATCGCCCCGGGCCTCACGAGCACCGGCACGCCGTTCAGGCGCTTCGTCGACCGTCGCCGGGCGATCGCCTTCGCCCTGTCCGCCGCGGGACCGGACGACGTCGTCCTGGTCGCGGGGAAGGGGAGCGAACCCCACCAGATCGTCGGCGAGCAACTGCTCCCCTTCAGCGACATGGCGGTGGTTCGCGAACTCGCCGGAGCGTGATCACCGCGACAACCCGTGACCACCGTGAGAGCTCATGACCACCGTGACAGTGCTGCGTTCCTGATTGAGGGTTGCGCCGAATCCTGCTCAAGGAACATGTGCGCCGGCGGCACACCCGCTCGTGGATCACCTCCACCGATCCGGACTTCGCCCCAAAAGGGCCGAGGTCGTCGGCCTTTATACCCACCCGCCGCCAGGCACCACGGTGATCTGCGCCGACGAACCGGGGCCGGTGACTCCGCGCCCTTTCCACCCGCAGTTAGGCAGTAGACGGGCAGCTCAGGTCGTACCCCCGCAACGAGAGAAGGGCCCGCGGAGGAGACCGCGGGCCCTTCTCTTCAACTAGTGGTCAGCCCTTGTAACGAGGAGCCAGGCGGTCGCCCGGCAGGCAGAACTCGCCCGTGAAGAAGGTGCTCTCCGGGACGCAGCGCCACATGCTGGGGTTGGTGTAGCTGGGGGCGAGGCGGTCGTCGATCGCCTGCTCCAGCGCGTAGCCGCCGGCCAGCAGCTTCGCCTCCGAGAAGGCGCCGCCGATCAGCGTCACCCCGATGGGGTTGCGGCCCGACGAGCTCTGCTGCGCGCCATACCCGGCGGGGATGGTGAGCGCGGGGTAGCCGGCGCGGTCGGCGTAGCCGATCACGTTGCTGCCGCTCGGGACCAGGATCAGGTCATACCCGCTCAGGACGCTGTCCAGGACGGCCTTGTTGGCGGCCTTGCCGGCCTCCAGGTCGGCCGTGTACTTGGCGTTCGTCGCGGGGTCGGACAGGTCGATCGCCTGGGCGGCCAGCAGTTGACCCTGCTGGTACTTCAGGCCCTCGACCGGGTTGGCGTTGTTGTAGTCGATGATGCTCTGCAGCGTCGTGCCGGGCTTGGCCGCGCCGAGGTAGGCGTTCAGGTCACGCTTGAACTCGGTGGCGACGACGCTGTCGGTTGCGGCCGGTGTGGCGATCGAGACCTGGGTGACGGTCGCGCCGAGGCCCTGGAGCTTGGCGATCACCTCCTGGTAGGGGGCGCTCGTGCTGGACACCACGGCGATCTTCTTGCCCGCGAGGGCGTCGGCCTTGAGGTCCTTCGCGTAGTCGACCGGGCTCGCCGGGTCGGCGATCACGTTGAGGATCGTCGCGGCGTCGCCGACGCTGCGGGTGATCGGGCCGGGGACGTCCTGCGACTTGGCCACAGGGAGCACACCGGTCGTGCTGACCAGGCCGACGGTCGGCTTGAGGCCCACCACACCGGCCGCGTCGGCCGGGGCGAGGAGCTGCGCCGAGTCGAGCGAGGTCTCCATGCCGATCGTGATCGCGGCCAGACCCGAGGCGGTGGCCGCCGCGGCGCCGGCCGATGAACCCGCCGGGGTCTTGTCGGTGTCGTTCGGGAGCAGGACCTGGCCGCCGAGCGAGGAGTAGCCCTTCGGCAGGTTGGCGTCGAAGACGCCGTTCAGCTCGGTGACGTTGGTCTTGCCGAGCACGATCGCGCCGGCGGCCTTCAGCTTCGCCACGAGGGCGGAGTCGTTGGCCGGCTTGAGACCCTGGAGGGCGATCGAGCCGCCCGTGGTCGACAGCGACTTGGCGTCGATGGTGTCGTTGACCAGCACCGGCAGGCCCCAGAGGGCGGGACGCGGCGGGCGCGTGTCGTTCGGGCTGGTGGGCTCGCCGGTGCGGTACTTCCACCGCTCCTGGTCGAGCTTGCGGGCTTCCTTGATCGCGTCGGCGTTGATCTCGCGGACGGCCTGGGTGGCCGGGCCCTCGGCGTTGGTCAGCGCGATGCGGTCGAGGTAGGCGCGGGTGAGCTCCTCGGCCGAGACCTCGTCCTTGTTCAGCTTCTGGATCAGGCTCTGCGCCGTCTCGGTTTCCAGCGAGAAACCGAGCGGCCGGGAGTCGTAGCCGGTCACCTTGAGGACGGCGTCGTAGCCGGGGTTGCAGGCGCCGCGCTCGGCGAACGGCGGAGCCGGGGTCGTCTTCGCGCAGCGGTACATGCTCGGGTTCACGAAGCTGGCCGGCTGGCGCAGTTTGGTGGCCTGCTCGATGACGTAGGCGACGCCGAGCAGGTTGAACTCGCTGTAGGCGTTGCCGTGGACCTGCACGTTCTGGGCGCGCCGCTGGGTCGCGGTGTAGCCCATCGGGATCGTGATCGACGGGTAACCGGCCTGCGGGGCGCTCGGCGTGCTGCCCAGGATGGCGATCACCGGGTCGGCCGGCTGCGCCGGGTCCGAGTTGGTGTACGTCACCATGTCGTCGATGGCCTTGTGCCAGGCGGCCTTACGGATCGCGAGGTTCGTCCGGTACGCCTGCTCGTTGGCCCCACCCGGGGTCACGTCCGCCTGCGACGAGTTCAGGTGGTTGACGTTGCCGAACTTGAGCGCCTGGTGAGCTTCGGTCTGGTTGACCTGCACCTCTTCGACCAGCGAGTTGATCGGCGCCTGCGGGCCGAGCCGCTCGTAGTAGGAGTCGATGCTCTTGTGCTGCTCATAGCCGTTGGGCAGCGCGGGCAGCGAGGGGATCGTCGCCTGCGGGCGGGGCACCAGGATGGCGCCGGCGGCGGTCAGGGCGTCGTATGCGATCTTGAGCGGGCTGCCCTCGGTGAGGGTGCCGTTGTACCCGATCTTCTTGCCGCGCACGAAGTCGAGATCGATGGCCTTGGTGTAGTCGGGCAGCGTCGCGGGGAGCGGCGGGATGATGCCCTTGGCGATGTAGTCGTCGCCGAACATGGCCTTGTACCCGGCGTCGGCCACCGGGTCGGGCCCGGCGATCGAAGCCAGTGTGAGCGCGGCGTCGGAGACCGTGCGGACCATCGGACCGGCGGTGTCCTGCGAGGCCGAGATGGGCGCGATGCCGTAACCGGGCACGAGACCCACGGTCGGCCGCAGACCCACGAGCGACTGCGTGCTCGACGGCGAGATGATGGAACCGGAGGTCTCGGTCCCGATGCCCAGCGTCGACAGCGCCGCGGCCATGGCCGCGCCGGTGCCCGACGACGACCCGGAGGGGTTCTGGTCGGCGTCGATGCCGTTGATGACCTGGCCGCCGTAGTTGCCGAACCCGGAGGGCTGCGAGCCGAAGCTGTTGGCGTACTCCGAGAGCCCCACCTTGCCGAGGATCACGACGCCGCGTTCCTTCAGCTTCTTGGCGATGCCGGCGTCGGAGGCCGGGAAGGACTGGCGCAGCGACCAGTTGTTCGCCGTCGTGGGCATGCCCTCGACGTCGATCAAATCCTTGAGCAGGATCGGCAGCCCCATGGCCGGGCCGAGCGACTTGCCCTTCTTACGCAGGCGGTCGTACGCCTCGGCCTCCTTTAACGCGTTGGGGTTGAGGCCCGTGACGGCGTTCAGGCCGGGCCCGCGCTTGTTCAGCGCGGTGATCCGGTCGATGTACGCCTTGGTCAGGTCGACCGAGGTCAGCTTGCCGGCGGCCATGAGGGAGATGGCCTCGGCACCGGTCAACGTCTCAAGGTCGAGTTCGACCTTGGCGTTGGCCTGCTGGGGTTGCACGGCGACGAGAGTGAGGGAGAGGGAGAGGAGGGAGATCAGGACTTTGCGCACCACGTGCTCCTTGAGGAACCCGGCATTGCACGTGACGCTATAGATCATCCATTACGGTGATATGTCGTATATGTTCCCTGGGAGAAACGTGACGTACTGACTGGTTTATTACGGCCGTCCGCCTACCTGGAACCTTCCATTGGCTCAGGAACGCAGCGATAGCCCATGACCACGGTGAGAACCCGTGCTCCCCGGAGGGGAGTCGTGAAAGGGCCGCCTCGCGACCCGTTCTCATGTCGACTGGTACGGGGGTGGATCCAGCCCGGCGGAAGGGGACGGGGGCAGCCGCAACGCGATCATGGCGATGTCGTCCTTGCCCCCGAAGGCCAGCCCGGCCAGCAGCTTGTCGCAGAACGTCTCCAGAGGCTCGCGGGCCAGTGACGCGGAGTAGCGGCGCAGTCGCTCCAGGCCGTCGGTGAGATCTTCCCCCGGTCGCTCGACGAGGCCGTCGGTGTAGAGGAGCAGCGTGCCGCGCGGCGGCAGCGGCTCGACGGCGCTGAGGCGTGGCCGATCGTAGAGCAGCCCGAGAAGGTGGTTGGGTGCCTCCTCGAGGAAGCGGCCGCCGCCGTCGTGGGTGACCAGCAGCGGCGGTGGATGTCCGGCCACGGAGTAGTTCAGCCGCCGCGGGCCGTTCGCCGACCTCTCGACGCGTGCCAGGACGCAGGTCGCGGTCTCCTCGCCGTACAGGGTCCCGATGGCGCCGTCCAGCCGTCTCAGGATCTCTCCGGGAGGCTCCTGCCGGTCGATGGACAGCCCTCTGAGCATGTTGCGTATCTGGCTCATGGTGACGGCCGCCGGCAGGTCGTGACCCGCCACGTCTCCGATGGTCAGGATGACGGTGCCGTCGTGCAGGAGAAAGCAGTCGTACCAGTCTCCGCCCACCTCGGCGGCCGCGGGGCTCGGCCGGTAGCGGGCGACGATCTGGAGGTCCGGGAGGATCGGGGGATCGGGGAGCAGGCTGTCCTGGAGCGCGAGTGCCACACGCTGCGTGCGCCGGAACTCGATGGCGTTGCTGAGGGGGGTGTGCCCGTGGTCGAGCACCTGGCCTATCAGGGAGGCGTCGGTCGCGCTGATCGCCGGACGCCCACCGCAGACGGAGGCGGACACCACCGCTGCCACGGTGCCGTCGACGATGACCGGCACGAGGACGATGCTGTTGGCCGCGGCGGCGATCAGCCACGACTCGGTGTCCGCGGGCACGACCCCCTCCGGGGGTCGTCCCGGAGGAAACAGGAGATGGATGGGGCGGCGTCGGCGCACCGCGTCGGCGATCGCGCTGCTGGAACCCAGGGTCTCCTCGCGCCGCCCCGGCCGCTCGGGGAGACCGGGCCGTACGGCGCCGGCGACGCGGTTGACGATGAGCGGGGCGTACGCCGGGCGGTCCATGGACTCGGGGAGCAGGTAGATGGCGCACCCGTCGGCCAGTTCCGGCACGATCACGTGGGCCAGCGCGGCGAGCATCTCCTCCAGGCGCGTGATGTCCGCGGTGGCCGCGCCGGCGCGGTTGAGCAGCTCCTGGCGCCGTTCCTCCTGCCACCGCTGTTCGATGTCGGCGCAGGTGCCCACCCACTCCACGACGGTGTCGCCCTCGCGCACGGGCACGGCCCGCGCCTGGAAGTGCCGGTAGGTGCCGTCCACGAGACGTAACCGGTAGACGTGCTCCCAGAGAGGGGGCACCTCCTCGAGCGCCCGGGACCACGACTCGACGGTCCGTTCGCGATCATCGGGATGAACGGCCCGCAGCCACCCGTCGCCGCGGGACTCCTCCCACGACTGCCCGGTCACCTGCTGCCATCCGGGGCTCGGCTCGGTGGCCCCGGTCGCGGGCCCGACCACCCACACCATCTGGGTGCCGACCCTCCCCAGGCTCTGGTAGCGCTGGAGCAGGCGGAACCGTTCTTCGGAGAGCGCCTGGACGCGCCGCGCGGAGGTGACCTGCGCGGTGACCTCCATGAACACCTGCAGGACCCCGAACGCGTTGCCGTCGAGGAGGATCCTTGAGAGCCCGAAGGTGAAAAAACGCTCCTGGCGCTCCGTTCCGGGGTAGACCATGGTCACGGAGGCTTCCGAGACGTTCACCGGTTTCCCGGTTCGCAGGACCTCGTCGAGCAGCGCGAGGTAAGCGGAGAAGTTTTCCTCGATGAGGTCGTCGAACGCCTCGCGAAGGGGAATTCCGAGCGGTCTGTCTCCGAAGATCGACCTAAAAATGGCATTGGTGTATATCAGCCGGTGGTCATGTCCCCTACTGACCGTCACGGCGACCGGTGCTGGATCGAACACCTTCAGGCCCAGACCGCTGGACCTTTTCCTCCGGACAGGTTCCATCGCGGCTCCCTGGCCGGGCCGTTCGCACGGACCGGCATGAGTTCGCACTAGTGCCTAATCAGATCCATATAACAACAGATTAGGACATATGGCCGCGAGACCCTGGTCATAGCGCGGAGCCTCGCCCCGTCGGCGAGCGCCGTCAACCGCCGCGCGGCGGCTCGCCTGAGCCGGCGACACCGTGACGGCGGCCTCGAAGCACTACCACCACGGCGATCTCCGGCCGAGCATGGCCGGGTGGGGCCATGCGTGGCCTGACCGCGCACGATCCGGCCGAGGGTGCCCCGGCCGGTCGGCATGTTCGTCAGACGGAGTCGGCTTTGATCCGGGTCAGGAAGTCGGCCCATACCTCGGGGTCGAACAACAGGGCGGATCCTGCCGGGTTCTTGCTGTCGCGGACGGCGACGACGCCGGGGAGATTGGCGGCGACTTCCACGCATTCACCACCGTTGCCGTTGCTGCGGCTGCTCTTGCGCCACTGGGCACCGTTCAGGTCCATGCGTTCATCCTCTTTTCGATCAAGGCCACCGAGGCGGCCTGTGGCAGTGCACTGGAGTGCAGGGCGTCGAACTGAGCCGACAGGGAGTCGACTCTGGAGGGGTCTGTGAGGAGTTGCGCGTCTTCCGCGTTCTCCATGTAGGCGATATTGGGCGCTCCCTTGAAGGAGAGCACCAATATGGGCCCGGCAAGGCCGGCGTAGGCGCCCACCTCGAACGGGATCACCTGGACGGTGATCCGCGGGCGCGTCGTCGCCCTCAGGAGGTGCTCGAGCTGCTCGCGCATGACCAGGGGGCCGCCTATGGGCCGGGCCAGTACGGCCTCGTCCAGCAGGACGAAGAGGATCGGCGGGTCCGGCCGCTCGAGCAGGCGCTGCCGTTGCATACGGACGGTGACCATCTCCTCCACCTGTTGGTCGGTGTCGAACGGCCGGCCCGCCCGGGTCAGCGCCCGCGCGTAGTCCTCGGTCTGCAGCAGCCCCGGAACCACCGCGAACTGGTAGTTGCGCAACATCTGCGCCTCCCACTCCAGCTCGAAGAGCGAGCGGACCCAGGCGGGTGAGGACTCCCGGACGATCAGCGGCCATAGTTTGATGAGTGCTCCGCCGGTCTCCAGGACCTCGTCGCACCTCTGCGCGAACTTTCTGGTCGGCGCGCGGGCGGCCGTCTCGATCAGGCCGACCAGGGAGGTGGAGTAAGAGGTCCGTTTCGCCAGCTCCTGTTGGCTCCAGCCCATCGCCTCTCGTAATCTGCGGAGCTCAGAGCCCCAATAGGCCGTGACGCTCGTGCTCGGGTCCAGCTCTTTCGGTGCGGGCATGGGGGGTCCCGTCCTTCGCGGTCCTACATGTTTCGGGGTGGGTTCCACAGCCGACCTGAATCGAGATGAACGTATCTCGTCGTAGCCGTGCGACTACTAAAAGTAATCACTCGGAAGCACTCTGGGAGGGGAAACGGCTGAACGTTTCCGTGGAATGCCAAGAGGGGGCGGACGGCATGATCATCCAAGGGGTGCTTCTGGGATCGCCCGCCATGCACGCCGCCGGCCTGCTCAGGGACGAGCTGGCTCTGCAGGGCGTCGAGAGTGATGTCCACGACGGTTACGGCCTGGCCCTGGTCTCGGTCTGGGCCGATCTGGTGGTCTGGACGGACGGCATGGTCTACCGCTGGTGGGCCGGGCGCGTGTCGCTGAGGACCGGATGGCGGCTCTACGCGGTCTACGGAGTGGACAACCCGGCCACCGCCGCACGCGGAGTGGCGCTCCGCTACGCCGAGCTCCGGGACAGCCACCCGCGCTCCGAGCTGATCGTCAGCGCGCTGTCGTGATCCCGGCGGGCGGGACGGCCGGCGCGGAGCCGGCGGTCACGCCGATCGTCGGAGCCGGCGCCGCCGACCCGGCGGGACGCGGCTGGACGGAGCCCTCGCCGGGGTGGCGCCGGCCCTGACCCGCGGACGTCGCGGGCGGTTCGGCGCGACCGCCCGATCTATCGCTCGTCCTGCTCCCCGCCCCGCCGCTCGTCGAAGCGAATGGCCCGGAGCAGGTTCGCCGCGGGCCGGTCCAGAACGACGACCCCGGTGGCCGGGGGGAGGGCGCCGCCGCGGGCACGGCCGATGAGCACCCTCCAGCGCCGGCAGTGCCGGGCGAAGGTGGCGCCGGTGACGACCCGGCCGCGGGACCGCTGCCCCTCGCGCGCGATCCGCGGTTCCACGTCGAGCATGATCAGGTGGACCTCGCTGCCGACCCGGCGGGCCAGCCAGGCGAAGCCGTACAGGATGTGCGGCCAGGTGCCCCGGGTGTGCGCGACGACACTGTGGCCGCCGAGCAGCGCGCGGGCGATCCGCCACACGTGGGTGGCGTGCACGATCGGGATGCGGGCCCGCGGAGGGATCGGGCCGAGATAGCGCGCCCACCAGTTGCGGGACTGGCGTGAGTCGATCACCCATGCCTCGCCGGTGTGCACCGGCTCTCGCTCGTCGCCGTGTAATCCGTACAGCCGGTCCAGCAGTGTGCTTTTGCCCGCGCCGGGAAGTCCCGCGAGCAGTACCAGCGACCCGGCTGGATAGTTCAGGTCTTCGACGGAAGCCTGACTGGCCGGTGTGGTGGCCATTGCGTGCACCTCGCAGGGGTGGGGGATTTCTCTCATAATGCGTCTCACGGCCTTCCGGGTGGCGAAAACGAATTCGTCGGAGATCCGGTGGAACGGCGGAAGGACGAACCTGGCAAAGATCGAACCGAGGACCACTCGTGGTGCGATTTCGCGCGTTCAGGTATGCGGCAGCCGATGTGCGCGCCAGGTGGCGAGAACGGCCGGGCTCCCGATGCGGGCACGGCCACGTCCGCGGACGTCGGATCGGCAGGGGAGCGGGGCAGCCCGGAGGGAGGAGAAAGAAGGGGATATGTGAGCGGACATGCGTACTCCTCGAATGCGCTGAGCCATTCGAGGTCTCCTTCACCCGCACCTCGCGGGCGACCGTCCGGGGATGCCTGTAAAGCATCCGTATTGACCGGGTCGGTTCTTGGGAAGTACTCCCCTCGTTGCTCCAGGCTAAGGGATCCGGGCGCATGACGTCACGTCGAGGCGGTATTGGGCGCTCCGCGAACGATGCCGTGCGGGGGAGCCGTTCATGGAATTGTCCGGTGCGCCCCAAGGATCACCGGACAATTCCACACAAATACCTACAATCAAGGGCGGAATACAGCTCGGACGCATCCGTCCAGTTTGTTCTTGAACAGGTCGTAGCCCCTGGGAGCCTCGTCCAGCGGCATCGAGTGCGTCGCGAGATGGGACGTCGCCAGCTGGCCCTTCGCCATCCGATCCAGCAGCATCGGGATGTAGCGCTGCCCGTGCTGCTGCGCGCTCCGGACCGTCAGGCCCTTGTTCATCATCGCGCCGAGCGGAAACTTGTCCACCGTTCCCGCGAAGACTCCGAGAATGAAGACCGATCCGCCCTTACGGCAGGCGTGAATCGCCTCCCGCACCGCGACCGGGCGGTCCGTCTCGAGCCATAGCTGCTGCTTGACCTGGTCGTATATCTGCTGCGGGCCCAGGCTGTCCGCCTCCATGCCCACGGCCTCGACGCAGACGTCGGGTCCTCTGCCTCCGGTCCGCTCCCGGAGCTCGGCGCCGACGTCGGTGCTGGAGTAGTCGATCGTCTCGGCTCCGATGTGGCGCTCGGTCATCGCCAGGCGCTCGGGATACCGGTCGATCGCGATGACCCGTTCGGCGCCGAGGAGCATCGCCGCGCGGGCCGCCATCTGGCCGACCGCGCCGCAGCCCCACACCGCCACCACGTCGCCGCGGCCCACCCCGCCCAGGTGTGCGCCCATCCAGCCGGTGGGCGCCGCGTCGGAGGCGAACAGGGCGCTCTGGTCGTCAACCCCGTCCGGTACGGAGAACGCGCCGTAGTCCACGTACGGGACCCGGATGTATTCGGCGTGGCTGCCCCTGAACCCGCCCATGGCGTGCGAGTAGCCGTAGACGCCGCCGGGTTCGTAACCGAGGAGCATCCGCGCGATCTCCGGGTTGGGGTTGCCGTTGTCACACAGGGACCACAGGTCGTGCGAGCAGTACCAGCACCGGCCGCAGCCGACGAAGGAGCACACCACCACCCGGTCGCCCACCTTGTGCCTGCGGACCTCGGGGCCGACCTCGACGATCTCACCGATGAACTCGTGGCCGATCACGTCTCCCGCGCGCATCGCCGGGATGTATCCGCCGAGCAGGTGCAGGTCGGATCCGCACGTCGTGCTCAGCCGCACCTTGACGACGGCGTCCTGGGCGTTGAGGATCCCGGGATCGGGCACCTGTTCCACCGAGAGCCGGTTGACGCCCTGCCAGCACAGCGCCTTCACGGCCGCCCCTCCCCGCTCGCGCGGTGCGTCACCAGGTCCAGCAGGTTTCCCTGCGGGGCAGGTCGCGTCGCCGGCGGTTCGTCGGGGCGCAGCACCTCCCCGGTCTCGATCAGGGACTTGCTCTCGCGGAGGGCGTTCCGTACCGCCTGGCGGGGGTCGTCACCGCTGAGGCGCCCCATCATCCCGCCGGATCCCCACGACAGCGGCGCGCGCAACCGCGCGGCGATCTCGGTGCCCCTGTCGCCGGGCGCCTCGCGGATCCGCACCTCGACGGCGTCGCCCAGCATCGCGAGCGGTTCAGGCAGGAGTCCGTCCGGCGCCACGTCCTCGGGCTTGCGGTTGATCGTGACCGACAGCCAGCGGTGCATTCCCCGCTGACTCTGGGGCCCGGCCTGGGGGCGACGCGACCGAAGCCATCGCACCACCCCCATGCCCGCCAGCGCGGTCGCGCCCACAAGGACAGGTTTCATACTCCAGCCTCCTAAAACGGGCAATTTCCCTGATGGGGTTACCCATCGCCCGTCCGCGGCTACCGAGCTCCGGTAGCACTTGAGCCGGTGTTGACGGCCCCCTGGCCCGCGTCATGACCGCGGGCGGGGAGCGAGGACCGTAGCTGGTGTAAGAGGGTGCCCGCGCTGACCGTGGGGCCGGCACCCCACCCGGCGGACGCGGCCCCGCGCCTGCCGGGTGGGGTGCCGGCGCCGCCGAGTTCTCAGTAGCCGGAACCCGAGTTTTCTCAGTAGCCGGAACCCGAGTTGGAGTTCGAGTTGGAGTGGGAACCGGGGTGGGAGGCCGACGGCGCGGGCGTGGCGGACGGGGACGCCGCCGGGGCGGAGGTGGAGGCCCCCGCCGGACGGATCACACCGAGTACGCCGTGGGTGCCGCCGTCGCTGCCGGCGCTGAACCACAGGGCGTTCTCGCCGCCCACCGTCGCGGTGCCCCGCTCCAGGTCCCACAGGCCGCCCAGGACGATGGGCTTGCCGTCGGCGGAGCGCAGCGGGCCGAGCGAGCGGCCGTTGCGCGGGTTGTAGGCGTTGATCCAGCCGTCGCCGAAGTTGCCGACCAGCAGGGCCCCCGACTGGGCGCCGAAGCCCTTCGGGGCCAGCGTCATGGCCCAGGGCGCGTTCAGCGCGCCGCGCGCGGCGAACCGGTCGACGAACCGGCCCGATCCGTCGAAGTGGCTGATGAACCCCTTGCCCTTGCCGGCCACGGCCTTGCCGGTCTGCGGATCGCGCTTGGCGTAGGCGACGAGGATGGAACGGCCGACGACCTCCACGTTGAACGGCGCGTAGTCCGCGGGCATGCCCGGGTCGCGGAACGCGTTGCGGCCCATCTGGAGCCGGTCGAAGTCGCCGTCGAAGACGTGGACGCGGTTGTTGGCGAAGTCGGCGGCCAGCAACATCGGCCCGCGGTTGGTCTGGGCCAGGGCCAGGCCCTTGAGGTCGGCGCCCTTGACGAACGCGCTGATGATGGCGTCGTCGGGGTCGGCCTCGGCGTTCCAGCCCGTGATCGCCCCGCTGGGGCTGGCGAAGATGAACGTCGCCGGTCCCGAACCGCCCGGGCCCTTGACCACGAACTCGTCGCCGGAGTTGACGACCTGTCCGGTGGGCCTGCCGCCGGGAACGCGGACCTGGGTCTTCTCCTGCTTCACCGTGCCCGCGCCACCGGAGTAGACGGTGGCCAGGCCGGTGCCGGCGGCCGAGACCCAGAGCGTCTTGCCCATGGCCAGTCCCCACGGGTTGACCAGCGCGGGGTCGGTGACCGCGGCCCGGCCCTTCACGTCCGAGACCAGGTTGGTGACCGTGAAACGGCTCTGCGTGTTCCAGGTCGCGGCCGAGGGCGTACCCGTCGATGACGTATCGGCCTTACCGGCCGATGCCTTGCCGGTCGTTCCGGCCGACGCCGTACCGGCCACGCCCAGAACCAGCGCCGTGACGCCGATCGCGACGATGCGTACTTGCATTCGTGCCTCCTTTGTACCGGGAGTGCTTGTCGCCGCGAGATACGCGCGGGATCCCGGTGCGGTTCAGTGGCACCTTCGAGGAGGCAGGCGAAAAGACGGCCCGCGGCCGCCGGGTAGGGCGGCCACGGGCCGGAGTCCATGAGCGTCACACCGGGTCACGGTGCCTCATGACCGCGTACGGGCCGGGGGAGGAGACGGTCCGTAGCGGGGCCGTGATCTGTCCGAGGTCCGTGGGTTACCGGAGTGCGGCCGCCTCGGCGGCCAGCTTCTCGATCCGGGAGTAATCGCCGGTGGCGAGTGCGTCGGCGGGGGTGAGCCAGGTGCCGCCCACGCAGCCGACGTTGGGCAGCGCGAGGTAGTCGGGGGCGGTCGAGAGCTTGATCCCGCCGGTCGGGCAGAACCGGACGTCGGGCAGCGGGCCGCCGAGCGATTTGAGGTACGGCAGGCCGCCGGCGGCCTCGGCCGGGAAGAACTTCATCTCGGTCAGCCCGCGCTCCGCGAGTGCCATGACCTCCGACGCCGTCGCCACCCCGGGCAGGAACGGCACGCCGCTCGCCTCCATGGCGTCCAGCAGCGTCGGGGTGCTCCCCGGGCTGACCAGGAACTTGGCGCCGGCCTCCACCGAGGCCAGCACGTCGCCGTGGGTACGGATGGTTCCGGCGCCGATCACCGCTTCGGGGACCTCGGCGGCGATCCGCTGGATGGCCTTGAGGGCGTGGACCGTACGGAGGGTGACCTCGATGACCGGCAGGCCGCCCGCCACCAGGGCCCGTGCCAGGGGGACCGCGGCCTCCAGATCGTCGATCACGACGACCGGGATCACCGGGGCGATGCCGAGCAGACTCATGCGCACTCCATATTCGACATATCTGATGTATCCGATGACAGGCGCCGGCTCAGCCACGCGGCCGCGCCGACGAGCGCGGGCTGGGGGGCCACGATCAGCGCCGTGGAGATACCGGACAGGTAATCGTTCAACGTGGGGGTGGCCTCGAACCGGCGGCGGAAGTCGCTGGAGAGGACCCGGTCCACGATACGCGGCAACACGCCGCCGCCCAGATAGACGCCGCCGCGGGCGCCCAGGGTCATGGCGACGTTGCCCGCGAAGGTGCCGAGCATGCCGCAGAAGACCTCGACGGTCTCCTCGCACAGCGAGTCGTCCATCCTGCTCACGATCTCCGAGGCGGACAGTCGCGGCGCGCCGACGCCGCGGACCAGTGCGAGCCCGTGGTGCAGTCGGGACAGCCCCGGTCCCGACAGCAGATGCTCGGCCTCCACGTGGCCGAGTCCGTCCGCGCGCAGGGCCTGGACGATCTCGTGGTCCCGCTCGTCCAGCACCGGCATCGTCACGTGACCGCCCTCGCCGGGGACCGGCACCCAGCCCTCCGCCGCGGGCACCAGACCGCCCACGCCCAGGCCGGTCCCGGGACCGAGCACGGCCTTGACACCGTGCGAGGGCTCCGGCCCGCCCAGGGAGACCAGGTCGTCTCCCCGCAGGTGCGGCAGGGAGGCCGCCAGGGCCTCGAAGTCGTTGAGCAGCCAGGCGTTCGGGATGCCCAGGTCGCGCACCGAACCCGACCATTCGGCGTTGGTGAGACGGTAGTGGTCGCCCTTGACGGGACCCGCGATCGCGACGCATGCCGCTCCCGGCTGAACTCCGCCCGCATGTTCTGCGAGATAGGCGGCTACGGCTTCGGGAAGGCCATCGTGATCGGAGACCGTCAGTACGGCCACGGCTTCCGGCCGGCCACCCGGTTCGGTGATCAGCCCGAACCGGGCGTTGGTGCCGCCGACGTCGGCGACGAGCCAGGGAAGGCTCACAGAACCTCCTTCGCCGAGGCGCCGGAGGCGCCCTGGGTCACCAGGAGGTTCGAGACGCTCTCGGCGTGGCCGTTCAGAGCGAAGATGCCCGCGCCGCGCTCGGCGGGGCCCGCCGCACGGCGGAAGGCGGAGAACAGCTCGCGCCCCGTACCCACCCACTGGGCGTCGGTGAGCGGCGCGCCCTGCGGCGTGCGGGCGGCCAGTTCCTCGGCCGGGACCAGCAGCTCCAGGGTGCCGGCGGCGGCGTCGAGGCGGATCGGGTCACCGTCCAGGACCAGCGCGATCGGGCCGCCGTCCGCGGCCTCGGGCGACAGGTGGATGGCGGCGGGAACCTTGCCGGACGCGCCGGACATGCGGCCATCGGTGACGATCGCCACCCGCTGCCCCCGGTCCAGCAGCACCGCCAGCGGCGGGGTGAGCTTGTGCAGCTCGGGCATGCCGTTCGCGCTCGGCCCCTGGTAGCGGATGACCGCCACGAAGTCCTGCCCGTCCAGCTCGCCCGCCTCGAAGGCGCGCAGCAGCTCCAGCTGGTCGTCGAAGACCTTCGCGGGCGCCTCGATGACCAGGTGCTCGGCCTTGACCGCGGAGACCTTGCTGACCGCGCGGCCCAGGTTGCCGTCGAGCATGTGGATGCCGCTGTCGGAGGAGAAGGCGTTGGAGACGGGACGGAGCACGTCCGGGTCGGTGCTGCCCTCGGTGCGCTCCTCCCAGACCAGCTCGCCGTCCTTGAGCTCGACGGCCGAGCGGTAGTGGTCGAGCCCGCGCCCGGCGATCGTCAGCACGTCGCCGTGGAGCAGCCCGGCGTCCAGCAGCTCGCCGATGAGCACCTGCATGCCGCCCGCGGCATGGAAGTGGTTCACGTCCGCCTGGCCGTTGGGGTACATGCGGGTCAGGAGCGGCACCACCTTCGACAGCGTGGCCAGGTCGTCCCAGAGCAGCTCGATGCCCGCCGCCGCGGCGATGGCGACGATGTGCATGGTGTGGTTCGTCGAGCCGCCGGTGGCCAGCAGGGCCACGCAGGCGTTGACGATCGCCTTCTCGTCGACGACCTCGCCGACCGGGGTGTACTCGTCGCCGTGCACGGTCAGTTCGACCGCACGCTTGCCCGCGGCCTTCGTCAGGGCCTCGCGCAGCTCGGTGCGCGGGTTGACGAAGGTCGCGCCCGGCAGGTGCAGGCCCATGACCTCGATCATGACCTGGTTGGAGTTGGCGGTGCCGTAGAAGGTGCAGGTGCCCGCGGAGTGGTAGGACTGCGACTCGGCTTCGAGCAGCTCGCCCTTGCCGACCTTGCCCTCGGCGAACAGCTGCCGGGTGCGGGCCTTGACCTTGTTGGGCAGGCCCGAGCCCATCGGCCCGGCGGGGACGAAGACCGCCGGCAGATGGCCGAAGTGCAGCGCGCCGATCAGCAGGCCTGGAACGATCTTGTCGCAGACGCCGAGCAGGAGGGAGGTGTCGAACATGTCGTGCGAGAGCGCGATCGCGGTGGCCATCGCGATGACCTCGCGGCTGTAGAGCGACAGCTCCATGCCCGCGCGGCCCTGCGTGATGCCGTCGCACATGGCGGGCACGCCGCCGGCGAACTGGGCGACGCCGCCCGCCTTGCGGACGGCCGCCTTGAGGATCGGCGGGTAGGTCTCGTACGGCTGGTGCGCCGACAGCATGTCGTTGTAGCTCGACACGATCGCCACGCCCGGCTTGATGTTGGCCCGCAGGTCCAGCTTGTCGGCCGCTCCCGCGGCGGCGAAGCCGTGGGCGAGGTTGGCGCAGCCCAGGCTGGCCCTGGCCGGTCCGCGCTCGCGTGCGGCCTCGGCCTCGGCGTGGAGCCGTGCCAGATACGCGGTACGGCTGCCGCGGCTGCGCTCGATCAGGCGGTCGGTGACCTCCTGGATGACGGGATCCACCCGGCCTCCTCCGTTGTCGCCGGGCCGGTCTGCGTGCTTCGCCCGGCCCCGCTGCTCTGCTCGATCGACGTGTCCTGCTTGGTCTGCTTGGTTCGGGTGTGTTACCTGGCCACTCGTGATCCGGTCGCTCATGCGGGGTACTCCTCGTGCCAGGCGCGGTCGCTGCGGCTGACGAGCTCGTGGGCACCCGCCGGGCCCGAGCTGCCCGCCGGGTACGGCTCGGGCGCCGTGCCGTACGACTCCCACGCACCGAGGATCGGATCGATCCACCGCCAGGCGGCCGCCACCTCGTCGCGGCGCATGAACAGGGTCGGGTTACCGGTGAGGACGTCCATGAGCAGCCGCTCGTAGGCCTCGGGAACCCGGGTGGTGAAGGTCTCGGCGAAGCTCAGGCTGAGCGGGACCGGCTTGAGCGCCACCTCGCCCGCGCCCGGCTCCTTGGCCATGATGTGCAGCTTGATGCCCTCGCTCGGCTGCAGCCGGAGCACCAGCCGGTTGGGCGTGCTGCCGGGGAAGATCGAGTGGGGCACGTCCTTGAACTGCACCACGATCTCCGAGTACCGGTCCGGCATGCGCTTGCCGGTGCGCAGGTAGAACGGCACTCCCGCCCAACGCCAGTTCTTCACCTCGGCGCGGATCGCGGCGAAGGTCTCCACCCGGTGCGAGGCGTCGGTGGGCGCGGTGTTGTCGGGCTCGTCGAGGTATCCGGGGACCTGGACGCCGCCGGACTCACCGGCCGTGTACTGGCCGCGGACGGTGAACCGGTCGACCTCGCCGCCGGTGATCGCCCTCAGCGACTCCAGGACCTTGACCTTCTCGTCGCGGATGGATTCGCGGTCGTTGCGCGACGGCGGCTCCATCGCGACCAGGCACAGGAGCTGGAGCAGGTGGTTCTGCACCATGTCACGCAGCGCGCCGGCGTGGTCGTAGTAGCCGCGGCGGCCCGGAGTGCCCACGGTCTCGGCGACGGTGATCTGGACGTGGTCGATCCAGAGGGAGTTCCAGATCGGCTCCAGGAACGCGTTGGCGAACCGGAGCACGAGCAGGTTCTGGACCGTCTCCTTACCCAGGTAGTGGTCGATGCGGTAGATCTGCTCCTCGTCGAAGATGGCGCCGACCTCGTCGTTGATGCGCTGCGCGCTGGCGAGGTCACGGCCGAGCGGCTTCTCCAGCACCACCCGCGAGGCGGGGGTGACCAGACCGGCGCGGTGCAGTTCCCTGCAGAACGGGCCGAACGTCATGGGCGGGCTGGCCAGGTAGAACACCCGGCTGCGCTGCTCGTGCCCGGCGAGCAGGGCGGTGAGCGCCGCCCAGCCCGTCGCGTCCTCGCCGCTGATGTCCACGGAGACGTGGTGCAGGCGGTCGAGGAAGCGCTGCCAGGTGTCGAGGTCGTCCACCGGTACGGAGCCGCGTACCTCCGCGTCCACCTTGCCGCGGAAGTCGGCGTCGTCGAGCCCGCCGCGGGACATCGCGATGATCCGGGTCTCGGGGGCCAGGCGGCCGTCACGGTCGCAGTGATAGAGCGCGGGAAAAAGTTTCCGCATGGAGAGGTCACCTGTGCCGCCGAAGACGATCAGATCGGCGGATTGCGGGGTCTCGGACATGGGGATTGCTCCGTTGATCTACCGGAATTGGGGATAGATCGGACACTAGCTACATCTTGCGCTCTACACAAGCCGAGTTTTGTAATCTGAGATGAGAAAGTGCGAAGTTTTCATTTCATAAGTAGGTGTGGTTCACTTGGCCGATGCCTCGACGTCCCGCTACCGCGCTGGCCACCAGCGGTGAGGTGCTCCGCCTCATTCGCACCGGCGAGGCTTCCACGCGGGCGGACATAGGACGCGTCACCGGTCTGTCCCGGCCGGCCGTCTCCCTGCGCGTCACCGAACTGCTGGATCGGCGCCTGGTCGTGGAGGACAGCGAGGGCCCCTCCACAGGCGGTCGCCCGCCCACCCGCCTGGTCTTCAACGCCTCCGGCGGCGTGGTGCTCGTCGCCTCCCTGGGCGCCAGCCGCGCGCAGATCGCCGTCTGCGACCTCGCCGGGACCGTGCTGGCCCGCACGGGCCTGCCCGTCGACGTGGAGGAAGGGCCCGACGTCGTCCTTCCCCTGGTCATGCAGACCTGGAGCGAACTGCTCGGCGACCGGCCGCTTTCGGCGGTACGCGGCGTCGGCATGGGCGTTCCGGCCACGGTGGAGTTCGCGGCGGGCCGCACCGAGAGCGCCCGCATCATGGCCGGCTGGACCGGCGTGGCCGTCCCGCCGATCATCGCCGCGCGCTTTCCCGCCCCCGTCTTCCTCGACAACGACGTGAACGTCATCGCGATCGGCGAGCACCGCGAGATCTACGCGGGCGAGGCCGACGACCTGCTGTTCATCAAGATCTCCACCCGGATCGGCTCCGGCGTCATCGCGGGCGGCGAGATCCTGCGAGGAGCGCTGGGCGCCGCCGGGGAGATCGGGCACATCCCGGTCAGGGACGGCGGGGGAGTGCTCTGCCGCTGCGGCAACATCGACTGCGTCGACTCCGTGGCGAGCGGCACCGCCATCCTGCGCGACCTCCGCGCCCGGGGGCACGACGTCAAGAACCTGGCTGACGTGGTGGCGCTGGTCAGGGCGGGCGACGCCGAGACCATGACCGTGGTCCGCAACGCCGCCCGGATGCTGGGAGAGGTCGTCGCCAGCGCGGTCAACCTGCTCAACCCCGCGGTGGTCGTTCTCGGCGGGGACGTGGCCGAGACCTTCCAGCCGATGGTGTCAGGGGTCCGGGAGGTCGTTCACCGGAGATCGACCGCCCTGGCCACCCGTAACCTGAGGATCGAGCGCAGCCGCCTCGGCCCGGGCGCGGGCATCATCGGCTGCGCGCACATGGTCCTCGACCACATCCTGTCTCCCGACGCCATCGACTCCCTCCTCTGACGGGCGCCCGGTCCACCGGCCCTGATCCAGACTGAGTCCGTCGGCCATATCCCCGGCCGGGTCACTGGCCGTTGAGAGGCACCCGGTCCACCGGCCCTGACCCGGACCGAGTCCGTCGGCCGGGTCCACCGGCCGTGGTACGGGCCGGTCCCGGACCTTCGGCTGGTTCGGGCCCCCGGCCCTGGTCCGGGTCCGAACCCTCAGCCCGCTTCCGTTGTCATGCCCGGGTTGCTCCGTGACTGGCGGCGAACCGCGAGGACGATGTCCACGATCACGACCACGGCCAGCACCGCCATCGCGACGACCAGCCAGATGGCGCCGGTCGCGAAGCCGAACACGCCGAGGATGATGATCGGTATGAGTCCGAACGAGCCCAGGCGGATGTGAACGACATCTCGCGGCGTCGCGGGGACCATCGGCCTTCCCCTTGCGTCCGTCTCTTCCGGCTGTCCTTCGGGAGCCATCTTCCCCTCCTTCGATCAGGCGCACCCTGTACCCGGATGCCTTGCCGTCATGCGTCCTGCGAACCTGTCAGTGCCTTCATCAGTCCTTCGGGATCGGAGACGGTCAGGGTTGCACCGGGATGGGTGAGCAACCCGCCGGGCGCCAGCGCGGGCACCGGGGTACGGAAGCGGACGCACACGCCGCGCCGGGCGTTGGTCCCGAAACTCACCCCGAGATCGACCAGCGACATGCGCGCCCCGAAGACCTTCAGCGGCGAATAGGGGCCGGTCACGGTGGCGTCGATGATGTTGGACAGGGGCGTGCGAAGCACCCAGGGGCCGAATCGGACCATGAACCCGTCCTCCTCGACGGCGGCGAAGGCGCGGGCGGGACTCACACCCAGCAGCAGGAGAGGAATCCTCCACGCCGGATCGATGTCGAACGCGAAACGCGGCACGGATCAGCCCTCCCCCGGAGGGGAGTCACTTGGAGATGAGCCGCTCATTTTGCCTTCCAAGGAGGCGAGTCGCCCATCTTGTCGTAGTACTTGGCCAGGTAGGACTTGATCTGGTCGATGTCCTTCTTCGGCACGTCGACCCCGCCCCGGGACCCCTGCATGACCGCCCCGGCGGCCATCACGGCACGCGGTACGGCCATGAGCCTGCCTCCGATCACGTCGGCGATCGGCAGCTTGTAGCTTTCGAAGTTCTCGGGCGCGTCGCTGTCGTACCAGACGTGGGCGTCGCGGTATTTGGCGTTCGGCTCCTTTTCGGCGCCCGCCCACTTGCGGACGCGCTTCTCCGCCGCCGCCCCGTCCCACTCCCTGTCCCGGTCGGCCAGCGGCAGGTCGTGAAACTGCGTCACCGTCATGACTGTGCTCCCCTCTTCGATCTCTCTGAGAGACTCCCTACCCGGTCGCCCGGCTCCATGCCTGGTCGGCACATATTTGCCCTTTTACGGGGGAGGAGGTGGGCATGATCGACGAGGGTGAAGTGAGCGAAGAAACGGCCAGGGACGACCTTCCGGAGGAGGATTCGATGCCCCCGGCTCCACGAGGCATCGACGGCGAGAGCCGTGTCGTGGCGGAGAGATCCGGGGCGGACACTTCCTTCCCCGAACGACCGCTCCTGGCGGACCCCGACAACGAGCGTCGTTCCACGCACGCGGACGACGGCAGCGGAGACGGAGGCGGCGGAGACGAGGCGTCGGGGAAGCGAGCACCCGAACCCGAGGTCGGCCCCGCGTCCTGAGAGATCCGCCTCCTGAAACGGCGGCGGTGGGGCTCCGATTTTCGGAGCCCCACCACAGGTCAGGTTTAGTCAGCTCTTCTTGAAGGCGTCCTTGACGTTCTTCGCGGCATCCTTTACCTTTTCGCCGGCCTGCTTGACGTGGCCCTCGGCCTGGTCGGCCCGGCCATCGGCTTCCATCGACCTGTCGCCGGTGGCGCGCCCCGTCCCCTCCTTGAGCTTGCCCTTGACCTCTTCTGCCTTATTACGGATCTTGTCGTCAGCGCCCATGATGCGGTTCCTCCCCGGATCTGAAGTCTGCTTCCGTGCAGGGGTACTTCCTGTCCGTGAAAGGGAGGGGTAAACATGCCTCCCACGCTGGTGGTCGACGCCCATACCATCCGATGACCTGGGCAGATGGTCATGTGAAGCGATTATTAAAGGCGAGGAACACGCGGAGATCGGAACTCCATGAGCAGGGTGGCCGGAACTCCGGGACCCCGCTCCGCGGGTCGGTCTCGTGGATTCTGGCGGATTGTGTTGCGGGATTGAGCGTCCTGGATCGGATCCGGATCGACCCGCTCGGTTTGGGTGTGCTGTTCATCGCCGTCCTGGCCGGGATCAGCGGCTTCGCAGAAGACGGCCAACTCCGCCCATGCCAAGCTTCGCGGTCCTGGCGAGCGAGCGAATGCCATGCTGAAGACCTGGCGCATTCTGCGGAAATTCCACTTCTGCCCTTTTTACGCAGGTTGGCTGGTCAAAGCCATCCTCATCCTTCAGATGCGCGAAGCGGGATGAAAACGCTCAGTGCTGTTTGGTCAGGGTGCTGGATCGTCGTGACTCTAATGGTTCGGGTGTGCTCTCCGGTGCGTCACGTCACGATGGTCGAGCCACGTACGCCGCCTTGGCGTCGGCCGAGAACCCGCAGGCTCTGTAGAAGGCGTGGGTCGCAGGCTTGCGCGAGCCCGTCATCAGCATCGCCTTGTAGCAGCCGGCATCCCATGCGGCTTGGAGCGTGTCGGCCATGATCTGCCTACCCAGACCTGTGCCTCGCCGCGGTTCCTCGACGACGACGTTCTCGATGATGGCGTAGGGCGATGCCGATCGGGTGATGTTGGGGATCACGTTGAGGTACGTCGTGGCGACGACAACCCCATCCAGTTCGAGCACGAAGAGATGCAGCGCTGGAGAGTCCAGGATCTGCTGGAAAGCCGCTACATCGGATCCGTCCTTGAGAACCGGATCGTCGGGCTGCAGTTGCCGGTAGAGGCGGATGATCTGCTCGAAGTCGCCAGGCCGAGCCTCACGGAACATGCCTGAAGCGTAACCAACGCACTGAGCCTTTCTCATCGCGAGTAGCGGTCGGTCCCGGCCTCGTGCAGGACGGGGATGGCCTGCACGAGCGCGGTCGCGCGGACAGCAGCGCAGCTTGGTCAGGATCTTCCAGCGCTGCGCGGCTCCCGGTGGGGGCATCGGATTTGGTCGACTGCTGTCTTACCGGGAGCCTCGTCTCCATCGATCTCCGGGCTACGCGCACTTATCGTGACCAGCACGATCAGAATGGAAAAGCCTCACTGTCGGCTGGCGTTACGACTCGGTTGGTTCTGTGACGACGCCCCACATGAACGTGGAACTCTTCAGCAGTTGCTCCGTTGCCCTCTGCAGAAAATTCGGTGACACATAAATGACATGGGTGCGGTATGGTCACGATCTTCGTGTGGTCGGCTGAGGTATTCGGTTGAGAGACAATTTCGCTTCCTGGTCAGCGTGATGGACCGGCTGTCGCGCCGGGGGGCGGGGTTCCACGAGCCCGCGGATGTCCTTTCTTGGTCGGTTGGACGGCTTGACACTGGTCTTGGCGGTGCCCACAGAGTCTGCAACCGGGTGATGGCGGTGATGATCTGCGTCGCCCAGGGGCAGCCGGAGGCGAGGCTCAGTCGATTCGCGTGGATAGGTGAGGAGCCGCAGGTAATCCGGTGGCCTTGTCATTCGCGGAGCAGACGTGTCAGGCGGGTGGCCTCGCGGACCATGCGGCTGGATCCGCCGCGGGCGACGACCGCCGCCAGGCCGGGGATCTCCGTGCCCGCGCCCGGCGGAGCCGTATCGGCGCCGAGTGCGATGAGGGCGGCCAGGCCGTGAACACCTCGCTCCCTGCCGGTGGGAAAAAGGTGGGGAAGGGCCGCGGTGACGATGGGCCACACCTGCGCTCCGAACCCGGCGTTTGTGATCTCGACCAGAGCGGAGGTGATCCGGCTGAGCGTGACGAGGTCGTACGTGACCAGGAGGCCGAGCTGTTCGCCCAAGTCATGTCCGGGCAGGTGGCCGGCGGCTGCCAGGGTGGCCAGCGTGCCGAGCAGGCTCGCTCGCTGGGCGGGATCCGCGCTGTTCAGCCGGGCGAGCAGGAGGGTCGCCGCCACGGGGCCGAGGGGTTCGGTCGCCCCGGCTAGTTCGCCCAGGCTCGCCGATTCGGGAGCGGCAAGGCGCCGGCCGACCATGGAGAAGGCCAGCAGGTAGGCGGCAGCGGCCTCCGGTTCCGAGGGCATGATTCCCAGCCACCACGTCATGCATTCGGCGTAGCGGAAGGAGGGGACGTGGAAGAGCGCGTCGATCCCTTCCAAGCCGGTGGCGGGCGCGCTGACAAAAGGCACGATCTGAGGGTCGCTGCGGCTGTATACGGGGGGAACGCCGTCGTCGGACCAGCGGAGGGAAGCACCGTCGAGGTATCTGTGCCGGATGGCGACCTGCGGTGTCACCCGGCCCGCACCTGCCATCCAACGGGCCACGAGCCGCCCGGCGGGTGAGGACAGGCGCTCCGCTCGTGCCACCGTCTCCGGCTCGACGGAACGAGGGATGCGGAGCAGCGCCTGGTCCAGGTCGGCGGGGAAGGGCTCGGCCCCGGAGGCCTCCAGGCGCTCCAGCCGGGCGATTAACTCGGCGGGATTGATGTGACCCGAGACGGACGTCGGGGTGGCGAGCAGAAGGGGAAACAGGTCCCCGTTCTGTAGTGCGGTGAAGACCTCCGCCGCCCTGCGCAGGACGAACCGATGCAGAGGATGTACGTGGGACGGAAGGGGCAGGAGCGGTTTCGTCCACCGTTCTCGGGAGCCAGGGGAGACGAGATTCCGGCACGCGGTCAGCAGCCATCCGACAGGGTGGATTCCCGGATCTCCCGCGACCCACCAGGGGAACTCCTGGTTCATCACGGGGGCCAGGGCCTTTTGTACGGCGTCGCGGTCACGGTGGGCGAGCTCGACGAGCCCGGCCATCATCCGTTCGATGGCGATCCAGTCGTCCCAGTGCTCCGTGTCGCGGGCGAAGAGCGTGACCGACGCGGCGAGTTCCGCGGCCGTGCCGATGGGCGACGGTAGCTCACGCCTGCCGGGTGTGAGGGCGGCGCCTTGCCGGGAGGCCTGAGGAGCCTGGGCCTTCACCTCGATGCCGCTCACGACCGTGGCCAACTGGGCACGCAGGTCCGGGGGAAGGGCCCCGGCGGCGTCGCGGAGAGTGTCGGCGCTCATGCCGGCGGCGTGTTTGACCGCCAGCCGTACGGCACGCTCCCGAAGGTCGTGCGTCTCGTGGCTGAAGATCATCACCAAGGCCTCGGACACCTTTTCCGCATGACCGGGCGCATGCCGTACGACCTGATCGATCCAGGACAGTCCCGCGCGGACCAGTTTCTTCTCCTGCCGGAACATCAGGGCCGTGGCGGCTTCGCCGAAGCCCTCCGGCTCCGGCGGGTCCAGCCGCCGCAGATGGTTGAGGGCAAGCTCGGCGACGGTGCCCGTCGAGGAGGGCAGCAGCCGCAGGTAGTCACGGGCGTGGGGCTCGATCTCGTTGACGGTCGGATCGAGGGCTTCGTGAAGACGGACGAAGAACCGCAGTTCGAGCGCGGTGCCGCCGCGCAGGAAACATCGAAGGCAGCCGTCGAGCATCATGCTCCGGTCGGCTCTGCCATTGGTGGCCAGCGTGTGCAGGACGCTCGGCCAGGGGTAGATGCCCTCCCGGTTCAGGGCCTCGCCCACGCCCTGGGCCTCGAAAATGCGTGGCAGGAGCGCGTCCAGCAGCGGATCGTCGGCCAGCACGTCGGCCAGCGGCCGGCCGGCGGTTCTCCTGGAGACCCAGCCCACGACAAAGCCGTCATCGGTGGGCACCTCGATCCCGGTCTCGCGGATCAGCGCCGCCGTGAGCTCGTAACTCGGATCGCGGCCGCGAAGCCTGCCCGCCAGCCGCTGTGCCAGGTCGGCCTGCCAGGTAGGTGGTCGCATACGTACCAGGCGGAGCAGGCGATGGGTGTCGTCAACGGTGGAGTCGGCTCCGACGAGGCCACGGCGGGTCAGCCACGAGGCGACCGAGGTGGCGGTGGCGATCGTCCCCGCACCGGCCGCGCGCAGTGCCTCGGCGTGCTCTCCCGTGCCCCGCCACGAGTCGAGATAGCGCCGGATCTCCTTGAGATGGCCGGGCAACTGCCTGGCGATCTCACGCCGTCCGTCGGCATCCAGGGTGAGCACCAGCGCGGTGACGCCATCCGCGTCGCACTTGCCGATGAGGTCGCGGACGTCGTCCCAGGCGGTCACGTCGGGGTTCCCTTCGGGGGGTGTACGGCAGGCGACTGCCCATCGTGATCGGGACGGTAGCCGCGATCACCGACATTTCTGCGGCAGGTGCCGAAGGCGAACCTCGCGTGCCGTCGGAGCAGGTGGGAAACCTGCCGCCGGGTTCTGAGCGGAGATGGGCCGGACCAGCCGATGACGTGCGAAACTCCCGGCCGGTTGCGGGGGTTCCACAAGGTCCTGGCGGCTGGGAGGAGAAGAGACGTTTCCCGGCTCTTCGCAGTCGAGGGTGTAGACGTTGCCGGCTGGTCGCCGGGCTCGACGAGTCTCGGTGGGGTCGTCGTGGGGCAACGCTCTGGGCCTGATCGTGCGGTCCTGGCTTGTCGCGTGGTCAGGCCGATGGCTGGTGCGGCCGCTGTCGTTGTGCGGGGATCGCGAGGCACACGGGGATCATCTCCTGTCCGATCGCGGACCGCATCGGCCCGGGGCGCGAGTACGGATCACCCCGAGGGCTTGACCACGGTCGGGAGTTGAGATGCGTGGGCGGCGGACTGGCGACCGGTTCGGTAGCGGCCCGGGGTCGTTCCGATGAGGTTGGTGAACGCCGCGATGAAGCTGCTGGGGTTGGCCCATCCGCAGGCGGAGGCGGTCTGGGTGGTGTCGTGGCCGTCGGCGAGGAGCACGAGCGCGTGGTAGACGCGTAGCTGCGTGCGCCACTCATAGAAGGTCATGCCGAGTTCGTTGCGGAACAGTCGGCTGAGGGTGCGGGTGCCGGCTCCGATCGTCTTCCCGAGTTCGGCCAGCGTGGCGTTGTCCGCCGGCCTCTCGTACAGCATCCGGGCGATGGCCTGCAGTCGGTCATCCCGTGGTTCGGGCAGGTGCAGCGGCTGTTCGTGTGCTTCGCGGAGTTCCTCGACGAGGACCCGAAGGAGGCGAGAGCGCGCGGAGCGGCTGTAGCCGGGTGCGGTGTCGTCGTAGTTGCGGGAGCCGGTCAGGGCGAGCAGAACCTCACGGGCGAGGTCGGAGGCCAGGAACACGGCGGGATGCTCGGGTAGGAGCCGGGCCAGGGATGGCGCGAGAAAGACGATCCGCATATCGGTGTCGCCGTGGGCGCGGTGGTGGTGCGTGAATTCGGCGGGGGTCCAGGCGACCCGGTTGGCGGGAACGACCGACGTGCCGCGCTCGGTGTGAACTGCCAAGACGCCGCTGGCTGCGTATACCAGGTGTCCCCGTGCGTGCGACTGCTGCGCACTTGCTTGGCCGGATGGCCACAGGTGGCGCCCGCCGGAGGGCCAGATATGTGACGTCACACCGGCGGTCAGGGAAGGTTGGCGGCGAACGGGCATCAGTTGGCATCCTATCGGTAGCACGCCACACCGGGATCCGGTGACACTTTCTCCATGCGAAGCGGTCCTCAGTCGCGTAGAGCGCCCGACCGCACCACCTGCCATCGAGGCAGCGCGCCTCGATGCCGCGGCTTGAAAGAGAAGGAGAAACGCATGGCGACGTTCGTCCTCGTGCCCGGCGCTTGGAAAGGCTCCTGGTCGTTTGAGGCGGTGGTTCCGCTGCTGGAGCGCGCCGGTCATGCCGTTCACGCCCTGACCCTGACCGGTCTGCGGCCGGACGACGACAACGCGACGGTCGCGACCGCCAACCTCGACACGCACGCCGATGACGTGTTGCGGCACCTCGATCGCAACGACATCACCGGCGCGACGCTGGTCGGCCACAGCTACGCCGGGATGGTGATCGCCGCCGCCGCCGATCGCGCCGGCGGCCGGATCTCGCGGCTGGTGCATCTCGACGCCTTCGTACCGCGCGATGGCGAGTCGTGGTGGTCGTCAACGAACGAGTACTTCCGGGAAGTGGTTGCTGCCGGCGCTGTGGCCACCGGCTATGCCGTTCGACCGCCGGACGGCGGTGATCCTCGCCGCCGTCCTCATCCCCTCGCCTCGTTCCTGCAGACGATCCGGCTCACGGGCGCGTTCGCCCGGGTCCCTCGCCGGGAGTTCGTCTACTGCTCGGGATGGGAGGATCGGACGCCGTTCGCCGAACTCCGCACCCGGCTCCACGCCGATCCCGGTTGGCAGGTCCACGACCTTCCCACCGGCCATGACGCGATGAATGAGGCCCCGGAGGCGGTCGCTGCGCTACTGCTCGGCGAACGCGTCGCGGATGCGCCGACGCGCGAACGACAGGTTTGCCGTTGAGGGCCGCACGAGTCCGGTTCGTCTGGCCCCCGATCATTCATGCCGTTGTCTGGGGCCACGGCGTCCCGGGGGCCGCTTGCTCCGCGCACATGGCCGAGATCGGTTCTCGCGGGAGCGCTCCGCTCAGTTATCGTCCTCGCCCGTTCCGTGGTCGCTCTTGTTCTTGCCGGGGCGATAGTCCTCCCTGGCGCCGGCGAAGGTCTTGCTGACCGCGGTGAACTCCAGGGTCTGGCCACCGGTGAGGGTGAGCGTGAAGGGGATCCTGGCACCGGGCTTCACCGCTTTGGTGACGCCCATCAGCATGATGTGGTCGCCCCCGGGCTGGAGCCGGTGCGTGCCACGGGCCGGGATGACGAAGCCACCCTTCGTGGGACGCATGACCGCCTTGTCGCCGGAGCCGACGATCTCGTGCAGCTCGATCTCCGGCGAGAGGGGAGAGGCGCCGGAGACGACGGTCACGTCGGCGTCGGTGTTGTTGACCAGGGTGCCGAAGGCGGCGGTCATCCCGCGCTTGGTGGCCTTCACCCACGGGTCGGTGATCGTCAGCGCGGGAACTTTGGCGGCAGGACTCCCGGCGGCGGGCGGGGCAGCCTGCTGGGTGGACTCGGTGGACTGCTGGGCAGGCCGCTGGGTGGACTGGGGCTCCGTTCGGTCACCGCAGGCACTCACCGACGCGGTGGTGAGGACCGCGAGGAGCCCGGCGGAAAGAGCACGTTGAGCGATCATGAAAAGGCCTTTCCGGATGTACGGCGCCGCGCTCGGAGCTGTGCTCGACAGGCGCGCGGGAGCGCCGGAGCGGTCACGCTCGACCCGAGGCACACCGTGGCGAAGGCCGAGGCTCGGGTGAGACGAAAAGGCGAGGTCACGGGCATGGTCCGGCAATGATCACACACGGCGGGGGCGACTTCCCGCAGGAGCCGGGCCGTGTCCCGGACGTGAAATAAATTTACCGGCCCTGCGCTGACAGCGGAACGCGCTGACAGCGAACGGACCGAAACGGTGGCGCCGGACGGGGCTAGGGTCGCTGGTATTCGCTATTCGTAAACTCTTGATTCGGGGTAGGTGAAAAGATGACCTCACCACAGTTCGTGCCTGAGGATCAGCTTTACCAGCGGCTCTTGCGCAAGCGGATCGTCGTGCTCGGCAGCGAGGTGAACGACGAGGTCGCCAACCGGATCTGCGCGGAGCTTCTGCTTCTCTCCGCAGACGACGACGAGCGTGATGTATGGCTCTACATCAACTCGCCCGGCGGCTCGGTGACCGCCGGGATGGCGATCTACGACATGATGCAGTTCATCCCCAATGACGTCGCCACCGTGGGCATGGGCATCGCGGGCTCGATGGGGCAGTTCCTGCTCTGCGCCGGTGCGCCCAACAAGCGATACATCCTGCCGCACGCCAGGGTCATCATGCACCAGCCCTCGGGTGGTCTCGGCGGTACGGCCAGCGACATCGCCATCCAGGCCGAGCAGATGCTCTACACCAAGCAGATGATGCGTGAGCGGATCGCCTTCCACACCGGTCAGCCGCTGGAGCGGATCGAGGAAGACTGGGACCGCGACCGCTGGTTCACGGCCACCGAGGCGAAGGACTACGGACTCGTCGACGAGGTCATCCAGAACACCAACGAGGTGGCGTCACACGTTTAGTGGTTCCCCGTTCCCAGGAGAGCTCCGCACCCAACGCGGCACATGCCGAACCGGTGCGGAGTTTTTCTGGGAGCTATGGGGAAAGTTCGTCGCGCAGCATGAAGGCGACGCGGACAAGGGCGTGGCGGGCCGTCTCCCCCCGGGGGAGGGAGCGTCGCGTCACGCCTATTTGTTGTGGACGTGGCGGGGGGCGCTGGAGGACGGATCCCTTCAGTGGTGGCAGAGCAGGCAGCGTACGGCGTGTTCGAGGGACCGGGCATCGGTGATCGGGGCCGGCCAGGGGAGCCGGATCAGGGTCGGGTCGTCGATGCCGGAGCGGACGGTCGCGCCGAAGCGGTCGAGCTCCCAGAGCCACGCCTCGGTGACGGGGGCGGAGAGCAGGGAGCCCAGGGCGGTCTCCAGCTGGCCGCGGTGGGCGTTGTTGACGTGATGGAGCATGCGCTCGGCCTCGCCCCACAGGGGATCGGGGGTGGCGTCGAGGTATTCCTCGGCGTCCAGCACGCCTGACTCCGGTCCCGTGAGATAGATCACCCGGCCGACGTCGACGCGGAGCAGCCGGGGGCCGGTAGCGGTCTCCAAGGTCTCCAGCGCTTCGAACAGCGCCTCGTCCGGGCAGCGCTCGGCGATCGCCACCGTTGTCTCTCTCGCCTCGTCCGCCGGTACGGCCTGCACCCAGCCCTGCACCTTGAGCAGGCCACGCGAGAGCTCGTGATCCCCGAGGGAACGGCTCGCCGTCAGGTCCACGGTCACCACCGACTCATCCGAGATGCCGTAGAGCGGGTCTTCCGGCAGAACGAGGAGCACCGGACGGCCCGCGCCGTCCACTCCGCCCTTGGCAGGCATCGCGGGTCGGGACGTGCCGACGAGAGACACGTGGGTGGGAGCGGCGGTGGCGGCGAGTGTGCGGACCCGCTCGGGGGTGGGCGCGGCGGTGACGGGATGCGGCATGGACCGGCTCTCCTTGAGGTCGTGGAGTTCCTATGTATAAGGTTAGGCTTGCCTCACTAAGGTGAACCTAACCATAAAGGAGTGACTGTGCGCTACACCGGACCCAAGGTGCGGTTGTCCCGCCGAGCGGGCGTCGCGTTGACCCGCAAGGCCGTCCGCCACTTCGAGGAGCGGCCCTATCCGCCGGGTGAGCACGGTCGCAAGACGAACCGGAGGCAGACCGGCGACTACGGGTTGCGGTTGATGGAGAAGCAGAAACTGCGCTGGTACTACGACGTCTCCGAGCGGCAGATGCGCCGTTACTGGGACATGGCGCTGCGCAGCACCGGCCGTTCGGGAGCCGAGCTGGTGGTGCTGCTGGAGACGCGTCTCGCCTCACTCGTCCTGCGGTCCGGCCTCGCCACGTCCATCTACGCGGCCCGCCAGTTCGTCACGCACGGCCACATCACCGTGGACGGCCGCAAGGTCAACATCCCCAGCTATCTGGTCAAGCCCGGTCAGGTTATCGCGATCCGGGAGAAGTCACGCGGTATGCAGCCGTTCGTCGCCGCGGCCGAGGGTCTCTACGCCGACGACCGGGTCGCGTCCTACCTGGACGTCAACCACGCCGAGCTCCGGTTCACCGTGCTCGCCCGCCCGCTGCGCGAGCAGATCGTGGTCCCGGTGGACGAGCAGCTCGTGGTGGAGTTCTACTCCCGCTGATCCGGTGCGCCGGCCCGCCGCGCACCCGAGCGGCGGGCCCACCCCGGAGGGCGGGTCAGCGGGATCGTTTCTGCCGGGGCCGTTCGCGGCTGGATCGGGTCGCCGGCAGGGACGAGCCGTTCAGGTGCTGCTCACTGTCGCCGGCCGTCGTGGAGACCTTCTCCCGTAGCTCCCGCATCTCCGCCCTGAGCTCTGCCAACTCCGTGAGCACCGCCACCCCGAGATCCTGGGTCGCCTTCGCGGACTCCTCCGCGTGCTCCTCCTCCATGGCGCTGACCACCACCGCGATGAAAAGGTTCAGCACCACGAAGGTGCACACCAGCATGAACACCACGAAGAACACCCAGGCGGACGGGTGCTGGGCCATCACCTCTCGGGTGATGTCGGACCACGCGTCCCCGGTCATCATCTGGAAAAGGGTGAACAGCGAGGTGGGCAGGTCCCCGAAATACTCCGGCGCGGTGAGGTGGTAGAGCTTCGTGCCCATCACCGCCGTGACGTAGAGCACCAGCCCGAGCAGCAACACGATCGAGGTCATCCCCGGCACCGCGACGAGCAGCGCGGTGACCACCTTGCGCAGACTCGGCACCACCGAGATCAGCCGCAGCGCCCGCAGGATGCGCAGCGCCCGCAGCACCGAGAGTCCTTCCGCCATGGGCATCAGCGAGATCGCCACGATCGCGGTGTCGAACAGGCTCCATGGGTTCCGGAAGAACCGCCAGCCGTAGGCGTAGATCTTGACGCACAGCTCGGCGACGAAGATGTAGAGCGCCAGGTGGTCGACGATCATGAGCGCCGTGCCGTAGTTCTCGACGGCGGTGGCGGAGGTTTCCAGGCCCAGAGTCGCCGAGTTGATCACGATGACCGCAATGATGAGTCGCTGGAAACGTGAGGTCTCGAGGGCGGCACGAACGCGTTCGCGCACCGGCACGAAGACTCCCGGGGGTCGGAGGGCCGAGTACAGGTGAAGATCATAACGGATGACCGAAATGCCGGGGATCGCCTCGGTGCTACCGGGCGGGCGGGGACGCCCCGGTCGCCGTCGACACTCCGAGCCCGGCCGGAGGAGAAACGTCGAACTCTCTCACCCGGTTGCGGTCACGGCTGAGGGAAGAGCCGGAGGGCTCACAGGTCACGGCCGGGGAAGAAGCGCTGAAGTTCCTTTCCCCGATCCGGTGGCCTGCGAGGCGTTCTCCCGGCGGGCACCGTAGTCGCCGATGCCCGACTCCAGCAGGCCGAAGGCCTGATCGGCCCGGTGTCTCAGATCCGGAGCGATGGCGTCGACGGCTTCGCCCGCGAGCATGCGCCGCACGGCATACGCCGTCAGCCGGCGAAGCACCGCGCAGATCTGGGCGGCGACGAACGCGGGAACGAGGTCGTCGGGATCGGCGTCGATCTCGTCGGCGAGCGTCCTGGCCAGGGACTTCTCCCGTGCCTCGTCCATCTCCCGCAGCCGGGCGCCGAGCGACGGGCTCGCGCTGAGCATGCGGTTGAAGGTGTCGCTCCCCTCGTGGAAGCCGTACCTGTGGTGGCGGGTGTCGAGCGCGTCCAGGAAGTCGCGGCGCAGCGCTTCGAGCGCGCTCTCTCCGGGTTTCCGTTCCCGCACGACCTTGCCGGGCAGGGACTCCACCTCTTCCTGCCGGTCGAAGAGCAGGTCCTCCTTGGTCGGGAAGTAGTTGAAGACCGTGTTGACCGACACGTCGGCGGCCCTGGCGACCTCGGCCACCGTCACGTTGTCGAAGCCTCGCATCAGGAACAGCCCCGTCGCGATGTCGGAGATGCGCTCCCTGGTCTCCCGCTTCTTGCGCTCGCGCAGGCCCTCGCTCATGGGCTCATTCTATGGTGCCAGGTAAATTTTGGACTGACACCAAAATTGATGTTACTTTAAAAATGGAGGCGATCAAGTGATCAAGACATCAGGTTTGAGCAAGACCTTTCCCGGCGGCGTCGAGGCCGTCCGGGGCGTGGATCTGGCCGCGGAGGCCGGAGAGATCGTGGGATTCCTCGGCCCGAACGGAGCCGGAAAGACGACCACCATGCGCATGCTGACCACCCTGCTCCGCCCTACGGGAGGCACCGCCACCGTCGCCGGGCACGACCTGCTCGCCGATCCGCGGGGTGTGCGGCGGCGCATCGGCTACGTGTCCCAGGGCGGAGGGATCAACCCGGCGACCCCTGTGGGGGAGGAGCTCGAACTCCACGCCATGCTGTACGGCATGCACCCGGCACGGGCCCGCGAGCGGGTCCGCGAGGTGCTCGACCGGCTCGGCCTCGGAGGTCTGGAGACCCGGCCCGGCGGTGCGCTCTCCGGCGGCCAGTGCCGCCGCTTCGACCTCGCCTTCGGCCTGGTCCACGGGCCGTCCCTGCTCTTTCTCGATGAGCCCACCACGGGACTGGACCCGCAGAGCCGGGCCAACCTCTGGGACCACATCAGAAGCCTGCGCCGGGAGCACGGTCTCACGGTCTTCCTGACCACCCACTATCTCGACGAGGCGGACGCGCTCGCCGACCGCCTGTTCATCATCGACCACGGAGTGATCGTCGCCGAGGGCACTCCGGCCCAGCTCAAGGGCGGCACCGGCACCCTCGACGACGTCTTCCTGTCGATCACCGGCCGTTCCCTGAGGGACGACGCGGCCGGCGAACCCCAGACGGCCGACGGAGCGGCGGACGAGCGGCGAGCCGCCCGTGTGGCGGGTGAGGAGCGATGGGCGACCCGACGAGCAGGAGCAGGCTCGACATGGTGAATGACTCGACGAGCAGGAGCGAGTTCGACATGGTGAGCGATCCGGCGAGCTGGAGCGGGCTCGGCGTGGTGGACGGAGCGGTCGGCGAAGTACGCGTCGCCCGCGTGGCGGATGAGGAGGGGTGAACGAACCGATGGACATCGTCCGTGACACATGGCTCGTCTTCCGGCACAACACCAGGATCTCCCTGCGGCAAAGAGCCGGAATCATCTTCGGCGTGCTCCAGCCCATGCTCTACCTGATCCTGTTCGGCCCGTTGTTCGCCACGATCGGCACCTGGGAGACGCTGGTCCCCGGCCTGCTGATCCAGGTGAGCCTGCTCAGCGCTGGCCTGGCCGGGTTCGGCATCGTCTTCGACGCCCGTTCCGGCGTGCTGGAGAGGCTCCGGGTCACCCCGGCCCACCGCGTCTCCCTGCTGCTCGGCCGGGTGCTGAGCAGCTCCCTCACACTGCTGATCCAGTCGGTCATGCTGATCGTCATGGGTTACGTCTTCGGTATGCGCGCCTGGTTCCCCGGGGTGCTGGCCGGGCTCGTCCTCATGACGCTGCTCGGGGTCAGCCTGGCCGCGCTGTCCAACGCGATCGCGCTCACCATGAACCCGGAGCTGTTCGCACCGGTCATGAGCACGGCGATCGTCCCGCTGCTCCTGCTGTCGGGCGCGTTCCTGCCGATGTCCATGGCTCCCGGCTGGCTGGACGCGCTGTCGCGGGCGACCCCGTTCCGCTACGTCCTCGAGGCCATCCGCGAGCTGTTCGACGGGCACTACGCGACCGTGACCGTGACCATCGGGGTCGCCGTGACCCTGGTCCTCTCGGGGATCTGCGTCGCCGTGGGGACCCGGGTCTTCAACCGCGAGAACGCCTGACCTTCGTCCCGCGCCCGTCAAGCTGAAATCAACCTGAGAGATGTGCGGACGTTCCTTGGCGGCGGTAGCCGGGTGCCCGGCCAAAGACCCTCTTCACTGACCGGGCAGGGAGTGAGGTGCGGGTGAGCGGTCGTTCGCGCGAACGACCGCTCACCCGCACCGGTCTCAATCCACTCCTTCGGGACGTCATGTCCGCGGTATTGATCAGCCTGGATCGTGATCGTTTCGTGGGCCCCGGAGCGGGGCCTGCGGCCGCTGGGGCCAGGCATCGCCGCTCGAGACGGTTCCGTCGCCGTCGTGGGTGAGGGCGGTGACGGAACGCTGACCGGTGATCATCGCTGGTGTGTCGTGGGCGCGGGCCGGTCATGGCATCACGACGAGTCGCCTGCCTTTGAGGTCGGTTCGCTGCCAGGCGGTCTCGATGTCGCTCAGCGGGACCTTCTCCACGTCGAAGGTGAGCTCGCCGGACCGCTTCCACGTCACGATCTGCTGGTACGCCTCGTCCATGGTCTGCGGGTCGAGGCCCTTGGCCGCGCCGTAGATCTCCACGCCGGAGGTGCGCAGGCTCGACCCGGCGAGGGCGATCTCGGTGTCGGCCGACTCGCCGATCTGGACGACCCGGGTCGGCTTGCCGAACGCGAACGACCGCGGCACCAGCGCGCGCAGCAGGATCTCGCTGGGCCTGCCCCACAGGTAGTCCACGACGACGTCGTAGCCGTCGCCCTTGGCGTCGAGGTACGCCTGCGCCAGCGCCTCGTCGGAGACCGCGGTGTTGATCACCGTGTCGGCGCCGATGGCCTGTACCTCGCGCAACTGGTCGTCGTCGCGGCCGGTGGCGACGATCCTGCCGGCGCCCAGCAGCCGGGCCACCTTGACCGCGAGCCGCCCGGCGACCCCGGTGGCGCCCTGCACCAGCACCGTCTCCCCGGGGACGAACCCCGCGGCCGTCTTCATCGACATCGCGGTGACGGCCGAGGCCATCACGCTCACCACGGCCGGGTCGATGCCGTCGGGGATCGGCATGTAGGAGCCCTGGGGCACCACGGTCTTCTCGGCGAGCGCGCCGTAGGGCAGGCGGATGTTGCCGAACCCGACGAGCGTGCCGTCCGGGAGGGCGCCGATGCCGTCGAAGGCGGGGATCGCCGGGAACCGGCCGGTGTACTTCTCGCTGGCGTAGTGCGTGCCGGCCGCGATAGCCCTGTCGACGTTCTCGACGGCGACCGCTTTGACGTCGATGATCACCTCGCCGTCGCCGGCCACCGGATCGGGGAAGTCCTCATAGCGCGGGATGCCGCCGGCCTCGTGGAGCACCGCTGCCTTCATCCCAGCTCCTGACCGAACAAGCGGGCGATCCGCGTCTGCCACGCCGCCAGGACGCGAGGCGGACGGGCCGGAGAGTGGTTGAACCCGTGGTGGTGCGAACGGTGATGTGTGAGCGAGTGCCGCTGCCCATGGCCGTGACGGGCCTGGCCCTGGTGCCCGGTCGGCCGCTCGGTGTGCGGGGGAATCCCCGGAATGCGATGGGTTACCCCGTGCAGCAGGTCGCGGAGTGAGTGCCGGTGTCTCATCGTTGCCTCCTCTGACGCATAATCCTCTATCACCGATAGAGTAACCTACCACTGATAGAGTGCGGAAGGGAGGTGCCGGAATTGGCTCTGGACAAGCAGCGGATCGTCACCGAGGCCGTCGCGCTACTGGACGCCGAGGGGCTCGACGGCGTGACCACGCGCAAACTGGCCGCCCGGCTCGGCGTACAGTCGCCGACCCTCTACTGGCACATCCCGAACAAGGCGGCGCTGGTCACCGCGATCGCCGAGGCGATTCTTGAGCAGCAGTTCCCCGAGATGGAGCCGCCCGCGCCGGAGGAGCGCTGGCAGGACTGGCTGATCGGCCTGGCCGGGCGGCTGCGCCGCGCGTTGCTGGCCCACCCGGACGGAGCCCGGATCATCGCGGCCTCCCAGCTGTCCCTGAAGATGGCCGCCATCTCCGAACTGGCGATGAGCACACTGGTCGGGCGGGACATTCCCCTGCGGCAGGCTCGCCTGATCGTGTTGACGGTGTTGCGCTTCACCGTCGGCTACGTCCTGGAGGAACAGCTCGGCCCCCCCGACGCGGACGCCCTGGACGGCTTCGACATGGCCGCCTACGCCGCGGCGTACCCCACCGTGATGGCCGGCGTGGCCGAGTACTTCCGACCCGGCCACACCGTCGACGACCTGTTCCGCGACTGTCTGGAACAGATCATCCATGGTCCTGCCGCGCAGTCCGGCCCCACGTCCTGACCGGTCAGCCACTCCACAGGCGGGCCGGGTGACGCTCTCAGCTCGGTGGGCCGTACGGCTCGATTCTGGGGTCGGAGTAGGGGCCCTCGCCCGCCGCGGGGTCGATGCGGCGGGCGGCGGCCTCGCTCACGCGTAAGCCGTACAGACTCTGGCCGGGGTCGACGCGGTCGATGAGCACCAGGCCGTAGCCGGTGTCGACCTCCTTCTCCGACAGCCCCAGGTGGCGCATGGCCTGCGCGAGTGTTGCCCCGGGCGGGAGTCTTACGGTGACAAGAAGCATGATTTCACGCTACGCGCCGAGCCGTGCGCCGCAACGAGTCGATCATTTCCAGGGGGTCGGCGATCCCGTAGCCGTAGTCGTAGTCGAACCCGACGTCGCTGCGGTCGTCGGCGGTACGGCGGAGCAGGGTGCGGAGCTGGGCGGGAGAGAGGCGGGAGGAAGGCCACTGGGTGCGGATGGCGGCGACGAGGCCGGCGGCGACCGGGCAGGCGGCGGAGGTGCCCGAGTCGGGCTCGCCGTCGCCGAAGGCCTTCGAGCCGGAGAAGTGGGTGTAGGAGCAGATGTCCGGCTTGTTGGCGGTGAGACGGCCGGGGCCCTGGGAGGAGTAGCCGACCCGCCTGCCGAGCGTGTCCACGCCGCCGACGGACAGGACGCTCGGGTGGGAGTTGGCGCCCCCGATCGGGCGCTCGGGGTAGGCGCACCGGCCGTCCTTGCAGTCGCGTCCGCAGTTTCCGGCGGCGAACAGCACGTCGGCTCCCGCCTGGTCCAGGCTGGAAACGATCAGGTTGAACGGGTGGGCCAGGCTGTCGGAGTAGTTGCCGGTATGGCCGACGGGGAAGTCCCAGCGCGGGGAGAAGGAGCCCCAGCTGTTGCTGATCACCAGGGAGCGCGACTCCAAGGGCTGGTCCTCAAGGACGGTGCGCAGGTGGGCGAGGGCCGCCACCGCGTCGGACAGCAGGCCGTCCAGGGCCGATCCGCCCGGGCGCTCGGAGAGCAGCACGGGGATGTCGATCAGTGTCGCCCGGGGGGCGGCGATGAGCGTGTCGAACGCGCACATCGTGCCGTGGTCCACCTTGAATCTGCCGGCCGTGCCGCTCACTCCGCCGGGGTTCCAGCTGCGGCCTGAGTCCAGGATCACGTCCCGGCCGAGGTGCTCGGCGACGTGTGCGGCGTTGATGCCGGTGTCCAGCACCGCGAGCGCCACGCCGGACCCGTCCATGCCCTCGCTCGCGAGCTCGGCGACGTGCAGCAACCGCTCCACGTCGCGCCAGTCGCCCACCGGGGCGTCACCGCCGCAGGTGAGGATCGGCTCGATCACCGGATCGGCGAACACCCCCACCACCTCGCGACGGCGGGTGGGAAGAAGGGTGAGCCGGGTGGACAGCTCGTCGTCGGAGATCTCCCCGCGGACCAGGACCGTGGCCTGGTCGCCGGCGAAGGAGAACGTCAGCGGCTGGTGCAGCGAGAGGGGATCGCCTCCGGCGCCGGGCACGGGGCGGGGCACGGCGACCGGGGCGAAGGAGGGGTCCAGGACGACGCCGGGAAGGGGAGAGGAGACGTCTGCCGTGGTCATGGTCACGGTGGGGTCGGCCACCGCCGCGACGACATCCGGAGAGGGGCGGAGCTGGATCAGGACACGCATGACGCACCACCGGGATTCAGGGGGATAGCAGTTCCCCTACGTTCCTTCATCGGCATCGATCATGTCCACCCATCCATTTCAGCGTCTACCAGTGCTCATGTCCTTCAAACATGACAAACCACAGGCGTGAATTTCCTTCCCTGAGGAGGTGACGATCACTAGCGTTGTACGGCATGACCGCAGCGGCGGAGACGACGCCAACCCCACACCCCGATGTCCGGCACACGCACTGGCTGAGCACCCGGCCAAGGCTGATCGTGGCCAGCGCTTTCATGCTCTTCCTGGAGCTGGCGCTGATCCGGTGGACCGGATCGAACATCGTGCACCTGAGCTATTTCACTAACTTCGTCCTGCTCGGCTCGTTCCTTGGCATCGGACTCGGTTTTCTTCGCGTGGGGCGCACCACACGGCAGCCTTACTACTCGCCGATCGTGCTGGCCATCCTGGTGCCGATCATCCTGCTCTTCCCGGTCACCGTGGACCGGCAGGCCGAGGGCATCCTGTACTGGACGAGCCTGAGCACCAGTGGGCCGCCGGCCTGGCTGATCCTGCCCGTGATCTTCATGGCGGCGGCGATCGTGCTGATGGGCCCCGCGGAGCTGGTCGGGCGGTGCTTCCCCGAGCTGGAACGGTTGGAGGCCTACCGCTACGACCTGATCGGCAGCCTCACCGGCATCGGGCTGTTCACCGCGCTGTCGTTCCTCAGCGCGCCGCCCGTGGTGTGGGGAGCGATCGCCGCGATCGCCTACGCGGTGCTGCTCTGGCCCCGTACGGTCTGGGCGCGGGTGGCGCTGGCGGTGCCGGCGCTGGTCATCGTCGGGGCGCTCGGCATGGAGACGCTGACCGCGGGGGCGCTGTGGTCGCCCTACTACAAGGTGACCTACAAGAACTCCCTGTGGAACGGCGTGCCGCTGATGGACATCAGCGTCAACGGCATCCCGCACCAGCAGGCCACCCCGGCCAAGAGCAAGCTGGAGTGGGAGGGCCAGTACGGCCTGCCGTACGCGCGGTCGGCCTCGGGCAAGCTGGACGACGTGCTGATCGTGGGCGCGGGCAGCGGCACCGACGTGTCGATCGCGCTGTCCAAGGGCGCCAAGCGGGTGGACGCCGTGGAGATCGACCCCAAACTGCTCGAACTCGGCCGCACCTACCACCCGGACAAGCCCTACGACGACCCGCGCGTCACCGCCCACGTCACCGACGGCCGCGCCTTCCTGGAACGTAACTCCGACAAGAAGTACGACCTGATCCTCTTCGCGCTGCCCGACTCGCTCACCCTGGTCTCCGGGGCGAGCTCGCTGCGCCTGGAGAGCTACCTGTTCACCCAGCAGGCGATGGAGGCGGCCAGGGACCACCTCAAGCCCGACGGCGTCTTCTCGATGTACAACTACTACCGCGAGACCTGGCTGGTGGACCGGCTCGGCTCCACCATGCAGGCGGCCTTCGGCCACAAGCCGTGCGTGGACGTCGTCAGCGAGGCCGGCCAGCAGGCCGTGATCACCGCCGGGCTCACCACCGGGACGCAGAAGTGCGCGGCCGAGTGGGCGGGAGCGACCGCGGAGACCCCGCCGCCGACCGGTGACGACCGGCCCTTCCTCTACCTGAAGGACCGGACGATCCCGCAGATCTACATCATCACCCTCGGCCTGATCCTGATCGTGAGCATGCTCGCGGTCCGCGCGGTCGCCGGTCCGTACAGGCGCATGCGCCCCTATGCCGACCTCTTCCTGCTCGGCGTGGCGTTCCTGCTGCTGGAGACCAAGAACGTGACCGGGTTCGCGCTGCTGTTCGGCACCACCTGGGTGGTGAACGCGATCGTGTTCGGCGGGGTGCTGGTCGCCGTGCTCGCCGCGGTGGAGGTGACGCGCCGCTTCCGGGTCCCATCCCTGCCCGTGATGTACGGCGTGCTCCTCGGCGGCCTGGTACTGGCCTGGCTGGTGCCCAACTCCTGGCTGCTGGGCCTGCCGCTGCCGGTGCGCGCGGTGGTCGCCGTGGTCGTGGCGTTCCTGCCGATCTTCGCGGCCAACGTGGTGTTCGCCAAGCGCTTCGCCGACTCGGAGAACGGCACGCTGGCCTTCGGCGCGAACCTGCTGGGCGCGATGGTCGGCGGCTGCCTGGAGTATCTGGCGCTCGTCGTCGGCTACCAGGCCCTGCTGATCGTGGCCGGCCTGATCTATCTCATGGCTTTCGCCCTGCTGCCCAGGACGGCCCGGATCGCCTGAGCACGGGCATCCCGCCGTCACGGGGTCCCGCCGGCTGTACGGCGAGCGCCGGTGGCGGACCGGAGTTCCGATGAGAAAGCCCTGTGGCCCGCACTCCTCCCGAGGAGTGCGGGCCACAGGGCTTTCGGGCGGTGGTGCGGGCCACAGGGATCCGGGCCGGGGCCCGGTGCCGGTGGCGGGGGAACGGGTTTTCAGAACCCGCAGAGGTCGGTGAGGGACTGGGCGGCGGCCTTGCTGCCGTTCTGGGTGGGGGTCTGGCTCGGCAGCGCCGTCGCGGTCCTGGTGGGCTTAGGAGTGGGCGTCACGCCGCTCGCGCCGGGGGAGGCCGTCACACCGGCGGCCTGGGGGCGGCGGACGGGCTGCCGCAGCGCCTTGGCGGTCGCGGTGCGGATCTTCTGCCAGTCGGCGGAGCCGGGCCAGAAGTCCGGCGGCACGAACTGGAGACTGGAGATCTTGGCGTCCTTGACCTTGAGGCCGAGTTCGACGAGGTGCGGCAGCAACTCGCGGGGGATGTCGGTCCTGGCCTGCTTGGCCACACCCGCGATCTTGGTGAAGTTGGTGAGCACGACCTGGGGAGTGGCCTGCTGGGCGAAGGCGCCGATGACGCAGCGCTGGCGGCCCATCCGGGAGAAGTCGTCGCTGTCGACGCGGGAACGGCCGTACCAGAGCGCCTCCTCGCCCGACAGCGTCCGGTAACCGGCCTTGATCGTGCCCGCGGTGCCGAAGTGGCCGCCCCACTTGACGTCGCTGTCCACCCGGATCTTCAGCCCGCCGATGGCGTCCACCAGGTGGGCGAAGCTGAACATGTTGACCAGGGCGTAGTAGTCGATCTTGAGGTTGAGCGTGTAGCCGATGGCGTCCATGAGGGCCTTGGGGCCTCGCTGCCCGGTCTTGCCCGGTACGACGTCGGGGTGTTCCTCGGCGTACTGCCAGATCTCGTTGAGCAGGCCGCCGTTGGGCAGTTCCTTCATGTAGCCGTCGGGAAACTGCTTGCCGAGCGGGGTGTTCGGGGGAAAGCGGACGTGCTGCAGGTTGCGGGGGAGACTGAACAGGACCGTGTTGCCGGTTTTGGTCTGCACGCTGGCCACGGTCATGCTGTCGGTCCGCACGCCCTCCCTGTTGCCGGCGCCGTCGCCGCCGACGAGCAGGAAGTTCACCCGGTCGCGGCCGTTCCACGGGTCCTCGTCCTTGACCGGGGCCACCGCCGGGTTGTTCGTGGCACTCAGGAAGATGCTGTTGGCCGTGTCCTTGATGGTCAGCACGGTGCTCGCGACCAGCGCGAACGGCGCCGTCACCGACACGCAGAGCACACCCACCACGATGCCGGACGCGATCTGGCCTCTGCCGCTCAGCCGGTTGGGCCGCAGGGAGATGTAGGACGAGAGCACCAGCAGGAACCAGCAGAGCGCGCCGACCGCGGCCAGGACCGTCCCGCCCAGGAGCGCGCCGTCCTGGGCGGCGAAGGCGGCGATGTCCGTGCCCAGGACGAGTCCGACGATCAGCGCGGTCAGCAGGAGCGCGCCGAAGATCCCGAGCAGGATGTAGCCGGTACGGCGATGGCCCGCGCGAAGGTGGGCGGCGCCCGGGAGGATCACGGACAGGGCGGTCCAGCCGACGAGCGCGGGGGTGGTCAGTGGTTTGGCGAACCGCATCCGCCCCTTGGGAATCTGACCGCTTTTGGGGGCGTGGCCGGAGGGCCGGGTTTCGGTCTCCCGAACCTGTTCGGGCTGTACGTCCGCCGGATCCTGCGCGTGACGCCGTGTCTGCTCGGCCGACGGGTCCCCCGCGGCCCCCGGTGCCTGCTCGGGGGACCCGTCCTGCGGGTCCTGCGCGGGCTGCCGGCCCTGCTCGCCGTCCTGCGGGGCTCGCGAAGGAGGCGGCTCCTGCGGGTCCTGCGCGGACTGTCGGCCCTGCCCGTCCCGGGGGGCTCGCGGGTGAGACGGGTCCTGCGCGTCGGCCGATCCTCGCACCTCAGATGGTCCCTGCGCGTCGGATGAGCCGTCCGTGCCGTCGGGATCCGGGCCGTGGCCCGCGCTGCGCCGCCGGGGGCGCCGTTTCCCACCTTCACTGGCGAGATCCCCCGAGTCTTGCCCAAGGCGCATCGTCACACCGCTTCCTACTACGTCTTATCCCGGTCCACCTGGCAAAACAGCCAAAGTTCCCTGATTCCACGGAATTGTCAGGATTCTAGCCCTCATACATGGACATGGAAGACAGATGACCAATTTGTGGTTAATGGCCCCTTACACTACGCGGTCGCCGAGGCTGGGTCCGAGCGTCGCCGGGGCCGGGTCCTGACGAGGGGCGGAGCGCGGGAGATGGGCGGCCCGAGGGTGGAAGCGGTGGTGGGGGATATCGTCCACCGCCTGCCGTGCTGTCTCCCTGTTACCCCAGACGTCCGATATGGCCGCAGAGGCTTGGACGTTTGTCGAATTTAGGGCGTAAGGATACTGATTTCTCATACGTCACTAATGTCGCTGCATTCGGTTACATTCCGAAATCATCCGAGGTGATCTCCGCGATGTGCGGGACCCAGCCAGGTGCTGTGTCCTAGCTTCAAAGTCATGAATCTGCAGCAGCTCCGCTATGTGGTCGCGACGGCGGAGCATCGCACCATGACCGACGCGGCCAGGTCGCTGTACATCGCACAACCTGCACTTTCACGTGCGATAAGGGACTTGGAACGAGAGCTCGGGATGACGTTGTTCGCCCGTTCCGGACGTGGCGTGGTTGTCACGGCACAGGGACGCCGGGTCGTCAAGCTGGCCCGGGAGGCACTCGACGCCGTTCGCGAGATCGAGGCACTGTCCACGCATGGCCATTCGTCCGATGCGGAACTTCGCATCGCCTCGACCCCCAGCCTTGAGCCGGGGCTGGCCGGACGTCTCCTTCCCGCCTACACCGCCGAACATCCCGGCGTTCGTGTCCACATCGTCCGCTGTGACGGACGGGACGGCGTGATCAGCGCCATCAGGGACCAGAGGGCCGATCTCGGCCTGACGGACCTGCCCGTCCCCACCGACCTGATCAGTCACCCGCTCGAGCGTCAGGAGATCGTCCTGATCTCCCCGCCCGGCGTGAACCTGCCCGACCCGGTGCCGATGAGCAGGCTCAACGGCATGCGGTTGATACTGCCGGCTCCCGGCAGTTCACGGCGCAGGGAGTTCGACGCGCTGTTCGCCAAGCACGGCGTCACCCCGGTGGTGGCGGCACAGCTGGACGAGCGCGGCAACTGGCTGAACACGGTCCGCTCAGGTACGGCCTCGCTGCTCTGGTACCGGGGGATGGCCGAACAGGCCACCCGGGCAGGGCTGGTGGTTCGCACCCTCGATCCCTCGGTCCGCCGGGTGATCGCCATTGTCCACGCGCGACGGCGGCTGCCCGCCATCGCCCAGGAGTTCCTGACCGTGGCCGAAAGTGGGTCGGCCGCCTAGGAACGTGCTGGTTTTCTGTTTCCCCAGAGGCGGCGCAGGTGGGAGCGCCGGCCTCTCCGACACCGGGTTATAGGCTCGGTCTCGATGACTATCCTGCGCCTGCGTGGCCGTGAGTTCCGGCCCGGCGAGTTCGCGATCATGGCTGTGGTAAACCGCACCCCCGACTCCTTCTTCGACAGAGGCAGGACGTACGGCTTCGCGGCGGCACTCGACGCGGTGAACGGGGCCGTCGACGACGGCGCGGACATCGTGGACATCGGTGGCGTCAAGGCGGGCCCCGGTGACGAGGTGAGCCCCGCGGAGGAGATCCGCCGGGTGGCCGACCTGGTCGCGGCGGTCAGGGAGCGCCACCCTCAACTGATCATCAGTGTCGACACCTGGCGTGCCGAGGTCGGCGAGGTCGTCGCCGAGGCGGGCGCCGACCTGCTCAACGACACCTGGGGCGGAGTCGACCCCGATCTGGCGAGGGTCGCCGCCAAGCACGGCATCGGCCTGGTCTGCGCGCACGCCGGACGCGTCGCCCCCCGCACCCGCCCGCACCGCATCGCCTACGCCGACGTAGTCGCCGATGTCGTCGCCCACACCGCGGATCTGGCCGATCGCGCCGTCGCGGCGGGAGTTCCGCGGGAGTCGATCCTGATCGACCCGGCGCACGACTTCGGCAAGAACACCTGGCACTCCCTGGAGGTGAGCCGCCGCCTGCACGAGATGGTCGCCACCGGCTGGCCGGTGCTCGTCGCGGTCTCCAACAAGGACTTCGTCGGCGAGACCCTCGGAGGACTCCCGGTCGACGAGCGCCACGCCGGCACGCTGGCGACCCTCGCGGTCTCCGCCTGGCAGGGTGCCCGGGTCTTCCGGGTGCACGACGCCGCCTCCGCCCGCACCGCGTTGGCCACCGTCGCCAAGCTGCGGGGGTAGCCCGCCTCGATGCCGGGCCGCGACGCCGACACGAAGGGTCGTCTCCCGCTGCCCGCCGGATATGTCAGCGGAAGTCATGGACTAGAAGCTAGGTCAAGAAACGTAGAGCGGTCATAACCCGATGGGCAAGCCTCGGTCAAGAAAGCGGAAGCCGTACGACGGCCCGGAGCCCCGGTGAGGCGTCCTCCAGGTGGACCGCGCCGCCGTGGGCGTGGACCGTCTCGCGGACGATCGCCAGCCCCAGCCCCGCCCCGCCCTCGTCGCGGCTGCGCGCGCTGTCCAGCCGGGTGAACCGGTCGAAGACCCGCTCCCGGTCGGGCTCGGGGATGCCGGGGCCGTCGTCGGTGACGGTCAGTATCGCGTCGGCCCCCTCGGTCCGCAGCTCGACCACCACGGGGGCGGTGGTGTGCCGCAGCGCGTTGTCGACGAGGTTGACCAGCACCCGACCCAGGTCCAGCGCGTCCCCCGTCACCACGATCGCTCCGGTCGCCCGCTCAGGGTCTTCTGCCGGCTCGATCGCCTCGTGGGTCCGCTCCACCTCTCCCGGTGACTCGATCGTCCCGGGGAGCCGGCCGGTCGGGGCGCCCGCGATCTTCACGGTGACGGTCTCGCCGTACCGTTCGGCGGTCTGCGGGACCAGCCGATCCAGCTCCACCGGCTCCCTGCGCGCCAGCGCGCCGCCGCGCTCGTCCAGGCGGGCCAGCGCGAGCAGGTCCTCGGCCAGCCGGGCCAGGCGCATGGTGTCCTCCAGCACGCCCTCGGCCGTCTCCCGCCAGTCCTGCCCCTCCGGATAGCCGAGCGCCACCTCCAGCTGGAGCCGGATGCTGGCCAGCGGGCTGCGCAGCTCATGCGCGGCGTCGGAGACCAGAGCCCGTTGCCGGGCGTCGGCCTTCTCCAGCCGGGCCAGCATGGCGTTGAGCGTGGTGGCCAGGCTGTGGACCTCGTCGTGGGACTCGGGCACCGGCAGGCGGCGGGAGCGGGCGGTGCCGGTGATCTCGTCCGCGCCCCGGCGCAGCGCGGCGATGGGCCGCAGGGTGCCACCGATGATCACCCAGCTGGCTCCGGCGAGCAGTATCAGCAGCAGCGGCGTGCCGACGATCAGCACGTGGCCGGCCGTGCTGATGCTGGCCTGCACCTCGCTGAAGGGACGCGCGGCGATCACCGCCTGCCCCCGGTCGGCGCTGAGCACCCGGACCCGCAGCACGTGGGGGATCCCGTAGGGGGCGCCGTCCAGGAACTGAGCCTCGCCCCTGCCGATCGCGGTTCGCCGCTCCTCGGCGTCCAGCAGCGGGACCAGCCTGTCGGTGCCGGTGGTGGCGTGGGTGATCCACCCGGCCGCGTCGAGCACCTGCAGAAGGGTGCCGTCGGGCGAGGTCATCCCGTCCGGCAGCCGCCCGGCGTCGGCGAGCGAGACGGTCTCCCGGGCCCGCTGGTAGATCGATTCGTCGATGGTGTCGATCAGCGATCTTCCGAGCACCCCGAGCATCACGTAGGCCGAGACCACCAGCGCCACCGCGAGCACGGCCGAGGCCACCGCGGTCAGCCGGAAGCGCAGGCTTTTACGCCGCCACCAGCCGACCGTGCGACGCGCCTCGTGGGCGGCCGGATCAGCCGCCATCGCCGACCAGCCGGTATCCCGACCCCCGGACGGTCTGCAGCGCGTTCTTGGAGAACGGCACGTCGATCTTGCGGCGCAGGTAGCCCACGTAGACCTCGACCACGTTGGGATCGGTGTCGAAGGTGTCCCAGACGTGCTCCAGGATCTCGGTCTTGGAGACCACCTCGTCGTGGCGGCGGATCAGATACTCCAGGAGCGCGAACTCCCTGGGCGTCAGCTCCACCGGTGTCTCGCCCCTGGCGACCCGGCGCCGCGCGGGGTCCAGCGACAGGTCCCCGGCCCGCAGTACGGAGGGGCGCTGCTTGGCCCCTCGCCGTAGCAGCGCCCTCAGCCTGGCGACCAGCACGACGTAGGAGAACGGCTTGGTCAGGTAGTCGTCGGCGCCCAGGTCGAGCCCGTCGGCCATGTCGTACTCGCCGTCCTTGGCCGACAGCATCAGGATCGGCACCCAGTTCTCCTCGGCCCGCAACTGCTTGCAGACGTTGTAGCCGGAGAGCCTGGGCAGCATGATGTCCAGCACCACCACGTCGTACTCACCCTGCCGGGCCAGGTGCAGGCCGTCCTCGCCGTCGTGCGCGAGATCGACCGCGAACCCCTCGGCCTGCAGCCCGCGCTGGAGCGCCGCGGCAATCCGCCGCTCGTCCTCTACGACGAGAACCCGCATAGCTGCCCCTTTCACCGTGGACGCCCATCTTCGACCAGCCGACCTGAGAGGCGGCTGAGAACCCTGTGAGCCCTCTCAGTCTGTCTCAGCTTCGGCACAGGACCGGTCGCGCAAGCTGAGGAGTGACAGGGTTTACGCCATAGCGTGGAGGAATGAGATGCCGGACCAAGCAAGTCAGGGCAGACAGGGCAGACAGGGCCACGCGATGAAGTGGGCCGTGCCGATCGCCGCGGTCGTGCTGGTCGCCGGGGCCATCGCCTCCGGACCGGTCATCGCGGCGGTTCAGGGGGATCCCGTGCTGCCCGAGCGCACCGCCGAGCAGCTGCTCGCGGACGCCGCCCAGGCCACCCGGGCCGGGCTGAAGCCCATGTCGGGCACCGTGATGCAGACCGCCTCCTTCGGCCTTCCCGGGCTGCCCGCGGTGCCGGGCATGGGGGGCTCCTCGCCCGTGGCGCTGCTGGCCGGCTCCCACGAGCTCAAACTCTGGTACGGCGGGGCGAACCAGATCCGGCTCGCCCTGCCGGGGCGGATGAGCGAGACCGACCTGATCGTCAACGGCGACCAGGCCTGGCTGTGGGAGAGCGCGGAGAACAAGGCCACCCGGATCAAGATCGACGCCCAGGCGGCGCAGGCCAGGATGGGGGAGGTCCAGAAGGCCCAGAAGGCGCTGCCCATGGCGACCACCCCGCAGCAGCTCGCCCAGGAGCTGCTGAAGGAGACCGGCGCCGACACCGTGGTCAGCGTCACCAACACCGAGAAGGTCGCCGACCGCGCGGCCTACCAGCTCGTCCTCGCGCCCAAGGACGGCTCCTCCCTGGTCAAGGAGGTCAGGCTGGCCCTCGACGGGGAGACCCTGGTCCCGCTGCGGGTTCAGGTCTACGCCAAGAGCGCGGCCGAGCCGGCCTTCGAGGTCGGCTTCACCTCGGTCACGTTCACCCCGCCCTCCGCCGAAAACTTCGCCTTCACTCCGCCCGCGGGCTCGAAGGTCGTCGAGGAGAAGCCGCTGGACGCCCTCGCCGCCCAGCGGGCGAAGGCCGAGCAGATGGGGGCCGAAGGGCTCAGGGAGAAGGTCAGGACCGTCGGCGACAGCTGGACCACGGTCGCGGTGCTCCCCTTCTCCGCGCAGGACCTCAAGGGCCAGGCGCCGAAGGAGCAGGGCGGCCCCGGTGGGCAGGACGCGAACGCCATCGTCGACGCTCTCCTGAAGTCGGCCAAGCCGATCAGCGGGACGTGGGGGAGCGGCAAGGTCATCCAGACCAAGCTGGCCTCCGCGCTGCTGACCGACGACGGCCGTCTGCTGGTCGGCGCCGTCACCCCCGAGAAGCTGGCCGAGGCGGCCGGGCAGAAATGAGTGGGATGCCGGGACACACCGGGGGAGCCGTGCTGACCGCCGACGAGCCGTCGGCGGCCGGTACGGCCTCGGCCGGGGACTGCTCGATCGTCACCCGAGGGCTGACCAAACGGTTCCAGGGTGGGCAGGTGGCCGTGAACAGCCTCGACCTGGCCGTGCCCAGGGGGTCGGTCTTCGGCTTCCTCGGCCCGAACGGCTCGGGAAAGACCACGACCATCCGCATGCTGCTCGGCCTGGTCGCGCCGACCTCGGGCAGCTGGGAGCTGCTCGGCACGCCGATGCCGGCCGGGGTGTCCGGCGTGCTGCCGAGGGTGGGGGCGCTGGTCGAGGGGCCGGCGTTCTACCCGTACCTGTCGGGTGAGGCGAACCTGCGCCGCTACGACGCCGCCGGCCCGTCGGCGGATCCCCGTACGGCGGGGATGAGGATAGGGCTCGCCCTGGAACGGGTGGGCCTGGCCGCCGCGGCGCGTAAACGCTACCGGGCCTACTCGCTGGGCATGCGCCAGCGGCTGGCCATCGCGGCCACGCTGCTCGGCCCGAGGGAACTGCTGATCCTGGACGAGCCGACCAACGGCCTGGACCCGCAGGGCACCCGCGAGGTGCGGGGGCTGGTCAAGGAGATCGCCGCCGAGGGGACGACGGTGTTCGTCTCCTCCCACCTGCTGGCCGAGGTGGAGCACATGTGCTCCCACGTCGCCGTCATGCGGACGGGAAGGCTGGTCGCGCAGGGCCCGATCGCCGAGTTCCGCGAGCTCCGAGCCGGTGAGGCGGTCAGGATCCGGGTGGAGAGCCCGGACACCGCCGAGGCGGCGGCCGTACTGGCGGCTCTCGGGCTGGACGAGATCCGCCTCGGCGACGCCGAGGTCAGCGCCGAGCTGGGAGCCGAGGCCCCGGAGCGGATCTGCGCCGCGCTGGTGGCGGACGGCGTCGCCGTGCGCGGCCTGGCCGTCCAGCGACCGAGCCTCGAAGACGTGTTCGTAGGCCTGACAGGGAAGGGTTTCGATGTCGACGGTTAGCGGGGAACCGATCACGCGAAGAGGCGCGGGCAGGGGCGCGGGCGAGGACGTGAACGGAGACGTGGGCGGGGCCGCGGATGGAGACACGGGCGTGGGGGCGGCCGCGGATAGAAGCGCGGGCGTGGGCGGGGCCGCGGATGGAGACACAGGCGTGGGGGCGGCCGCGGATGGAGGCGCGGGCGTGGGAGCCGGGATCGTGGGGGCCGGGGCCGTGAGGACGGCCGGGGGCGTGAGGACGGTCTCCCCCGCGCGGGTGATGGGCGCCCCCCGGGCGTGGCTGCGGCTGCTCGGCTCCGAGGTGGGCCTGACCTTCCGGCGGCCGAGGAACATCGTCATGCTGGCCGTGCTCGCCCTCGTCCCGGTGCTGATCGGCATCGCTCTGCGGACGTTCGGCGGGCCGGGCGGGGGCGGGGGCGGTACGGCGATCTTCGAGCAGGTGACGGGGAACGGGCTGTTCCTCACCTTCGTCGCGCTCTCGCTCCTGGTGCAGCTGCTGCTTCCGGTCTCCGTCGCGGTGGTCGCCGGAGACTCGGTCGCCGGAGAGGCGGGCATCGGAACGCTGCGCTACCTGCTCGTGGCACCGGCGGGCCGGACCCGCCTGCTGGCCGTCAAATACGCCAACGTGGTCGTCTTCTGCCTGGCGGCCGTCACCGTGGTCGCGCTGTCCTCGCTGCTCGTCGGGCTGATGCTGTTCCCGGCCGGCCCGATAACCCTGCTGTCGGGAGGGACGATCTCCCTGCTCGAAGGCGTGCTCAGGATCGGGCTCGTCGTGCTGTACGTCACGGCCGGCATGGCGGCCCTGGCCGCCGTCTCGATGGCGCTCTCGACGCTGACCGAGGTGGCGATCGGGGCCGTCGCCGGGACCGTGGTGCTGGTCATCGTGGCTCAGGTCCTCGGTGCCTTCCCCCAGCTCTCCGCGCTCCAGCCGTACCTGCTGACGAGCTGGTGGAACGGCTTCGACGGGGTGCTGCGCGATCCGGTCGCCACGGGGGAGATGGGGCAGGGGCTGCTGGCCTTCGCCGCCTACGTCGTGGTCTTCGGCTCGGTCGCCTGGGCCCGCTTCACCAGCAAGGACATCACCTGCTGACCGCCTGATTTCGTATACAGTATGGCCCTTGAAACGGCCCGGGCATAATGTGTTCTTTGTCGGCCCGATTTCACCGAATGGTGATCCGCTTCGCCGCAGGGCGAACCGTTGATCGACGCCGGCACGGGGTGCTGATGAGTAGTGATGTGACGATTTTGAACCGGCCGCCGGCACAGAGGCTGCCGTCCGAGGTGACCAGTTTCGTGGGGCGTCGGCACGAGGTGACCGACGTCAAACGTTTCCTGTCCGGGGCCCACGTGGTGACGCTCACCGGCGCGGGCGGGGTCGGCAAGACCCGGCTGGCCCTACGGGTCGCGGCCGACGTGCGGCGGGCCTTCCGAGACGGTGTGTGGCTGGTCGAGCTCGCCGCGCTGGACACGCCGGAGCTGCTCGTCCAGACTGTGGCGGGAGCCCTGGACATCCGGGACCGCTCCTCCCGGCCACGCCTCGAGGTGCTCGTCGAGCACCTGCGGGAGAAGCAGGCGCTGGTCATCCTGGACAACTGCGAGCACCTGCTGCACGAGTGCGCCGTGCTCGCGGAGACGTTGATACGCGTTGCCCCCGACCTGCGGATCCTCGCCACCAGCCGGCAGCCGCTGGGGATCGCCGGTGAGCAGACACTGGCCGTGCCGCCGCTGGCGCTGCCGGACTCCGATGTCCCGAGGCCGTCCGTCGAGGCGCTCGCGCAGTGCGACGCGGTGCGGCTGTTCGCCGAGCGGGCCGGGGCCGTCCTGCCCGATTTTGCCGTCACCGACGACAACCGGGAGGCCGTGGAGGGGATCTGCCGCCGGTTGGACGGCATTCCCCTCGGGATCGAGTTGGCGGCCGTACGGCTGCGGGCGCTCTCCGTCCAGCAACTGCTCGACCGGCTGGACGACCGGTTCCGGCTGCTCACCGCGGGTTCGCGGGCGGTGCTGCCCCGCCACCAGACGCTGCGTGCCCTGATCGACTGGAGCTACACCCTCTGCACCGACCAGGAGCGACTGCTCTGGGAGCGCGTCTCGGTGTTCTCGGGCGGTCTGGGCCTGGAGGCGGCCGAGACGGTCTGCTCCGGGGACGGCATCGACCGCGAGGAGATCGTCGACCTGGTGATCGGGCTGGTGGACAAGTCCGTCCTGATCCGGGAGGAGTATCCGTCGGGGGTGCGTTACCGGCTGCTGGAGACGATCCGGCAGTACGGCCGTGACCGGCTGCGGGAGTCCGGGGAGGAGGAGGGGCTGCGGCGCCGGCACCGTGACTGGTGCCAGGATCTGGTGACCCGCGCCGAACGGGAATGGTTCGGACCGAATCAGGTGATGTGGTTCACGCGCCTGCGCGGCGAGCACAGCAACCTCCGCACGGCCCTGGACTTCTGCCTCACGGCACCGGGCGAGGTCGAGCGCGGGCTGGCCATCGCCACGGCCATGCGGTTCTACTGGATCGCGGCCGGTTTCCTGCACGAGGGGCGGTGCTGGCTCAACCCGCTTCTCGCCGCCGGCGCGGAGCGGAGCGTCTTCCGTGGCCGGGCCCTGTGTGTCAACGCCCGGCTCGCGGTCCTCCAGAGCGACTTCACCGCGGCGGAGTCGATGCTGGAGGAGAGCCGGTCGCTGGCCAAGGGGTTCGGCGACGCGGCGACCCTCGCTCAGATCGCGTATGTCTCCGGTCTCGCCGCGCTGGTCCGGCAGGACCTGACGAGGGCCGCGACGCTTCTCGAGGAGGCACTCGACCGTCACCGGGCGGTAGACGATCAGGTGGGCGAGGTGAACTCGCTGATGTACCTCGCCACCGCGCACTCGTGCCTCGGCCACTCCCGCCGGGCCGTCACGTTGTTCGAGACGTGTCTGGCGATGTGTGAGACCCGCAGCGAACACTGGTTCAGGTCCTACGTGCTGTCCGTCTTCGCGATCGAGATGTGGCAGCAGGGCAACACGGCGAGGGCGATCGAGATGGAGGGCGAGAGCATCCGGCTCAAGCAGCCCTTCAACGATCGGCTGGGCCTCGCCCTGTGCGTCGAGGTGATGGCCTGGATCGCGGCGGGCAGGGGCGACTACGAATGCGCCGCCCAGCTGCTCGGCGCGCTGCGGGGGATCTGGCGCTCCGTCGGCGGGCCCCTGTTCGGCTACCTCGCCGGATACCACTCGCAGTGCGAGGCGGTGACTCGCGAGCATCTCGGTGCGAAGAAATTCGACGCCGCCCTGCGCAAGGGGGTGGGGCTCACCTTCGACGGGGCGCTCGCGTGTGCCCTGCAGGAGAAGGCGCCCGCGGGCGAACAGTCCGAGGAGGCCGAGCGGCCGTCGCCGCTGACCCCCAGAGAGACGGAGATCGCCCAGCTCGTCGCCCAGGGATTGAGCAACAAGGAGATCGCGGCGTCCCTGGTGATCGCCCAGCGCACCGCCGAGGGCCACATCGAGCACATCCTGAGCAAGCTCGGTTTCCACTCACGCGCTCAGATCGCCGTCTGGGTGGGCGAACGGAACCGCGCCGCCGACGACGAGCGTCCTCCCGAGGGCACCTGACCCGATCATCGAAAGGCGGAGGCCCGTTCGGGGGGAGGGGCGGGGGGAGCTCAGATTTCGGGGTGGGCGCGTACGGGCAGCTCGAACCAGACGACTTTGCCGGTGGCGGTCCGGATGCTGCCCCAGCAGCAGGACAACAGGTCGATCAGGTGCAGTCCGCGCCCTCTGTCCTCGTCCTCGCGGGCCTGGTACACGGAGGGCAGCGCGGAATCCGAGTCCTCGACCTCGCAGCGCAGCAGGCCGTCCTGGAGGGAGAGGGTGAGCCGGATCGTCCCGTGCGCGTGACACAACGCGTTGGTGACCAGCTCGCTGACCAGCAGCTCGGTGATCCCGCTCTGGCCGTCGACCCCCCACTCGGACAGCTGGGAGCGGGCCAGGCGTCGTGCCTTGCCCACGGAGCAGGGCCGGGGGGAGAACCGCCAGGAGATTTCCCGGGAGGAGCCGAACATGAGTTCACCGATGCGGCTGATGATCGCCCTGAGCCTGGGCCAGGCACGCACCTGATCGTGCCCGTCTTCGGGGGCGCTCCGGGAGAGGGGACGTCCTCCGAAGACGGGCGCGATCGGCGGGGGTGGGCCGGTTCGCAGGCGCGTCGTTCCCGCTCGCAGGTCGGCGGGAACGGAGGCGCGGTTCATGCGGCCTGCCCGTAGGGGTCATGGTGAGCGGGGATGCTGCGCCCGTCGGGCATGAGCTCGCCGGTGTCGTCAAAGATCACTACACCGTTGCACAGCAGACCCCATCCCTGCTCCGGGTGAAAGGCCACGAGGAACGCGGCCTCATGGTCGGGAGCGTCGGCGGGGGGGCATTGCGGTTGGTGTTGACACATCACTCGTACCTGTGATCCTTCGATGACTGCTGTGGAAGTTCTCACCACTCATCAGAATGGTCTCCGAGGGATGGGGATGTAACGGGATAAACCCCCCCATTCATACCTATTGCGTAATGCGTAGGTAGCCCCTCGGTAGGTATGCCGTGACCATCGGCCGCCGGTTTCCCCTTGTGGGTAAGACTTTCGCAACCCCGCACCCTCGTAACGGCCGGTGGAGGAGCGTGGATCGGGGCGTCGTTCCTCCGGGTAAAGAAACCGCGACTCAGCCGGGACGGTTCTCCGACACGGTGTCGCGCAGGCGGTAGAGAGCGGAGTTCACCCGTTCGAGGGCCTCCTCCTCGGGGAGTTCGGGCTTATCCGGCGTCCGTCCCGCGCGGATGTCGGCGGCGATGTCCTCCAGGGCCGCCACCACGGCGTGGACGGCCTCCTCCGAAGGCGGCGGCATGCCGTGGTCGGTGCGTGCGGCGGTGGCGGCGGACGCGTCGGTCAGCTGTTCCAGCGAGACCAGCGCGGGCAGCCAGGTGGTGATGCGCCCACTGATCGCGGGGGGCTCGGTCACCGCCCGCTGGAAGACCGTCCGCAGGTCGGCCAGGGCGTCGTAGGCCTTGCGGAGGTGCGTCGACCTCGTGCCGTCCCACGGGTCGAACGCGTGCCGGAGGTAGCCCGCGACGGCCGACAGCACCTCGGCGAACTGCGGCCCGACCGGCGCCTCCCAGCTCGCCGACCACGGCAGGTACCCCAGCAGGAGAACGATCAGGCACCCGATCAGGGTGTCCAGCAACCGGATCTCCGCCAGCTTCGGCCCGCCGTGGGTCAGCAGGTCGACCAGGAGCAGGACCAGCGGCGCCTGGAAGGTCGACATCAGGCCCCAGTTGCGTTGCATGCCGTACGGCAGGAGCGCCGCGAACACCGCGATCGGGATCAGGATCGCCGGGCCGTACGGCACCACGAGCAGCACCGCGGTGCCGATCAGCGCGCCCGCGAAGGTCCCGAGCGCGCGCTGCACGGCGCGGGCGAACACCGACCCGAAGTCGGGCTTGAGCACCAGCGCGACGGTCAGCGACGTCCAGTAGGACCGCTCGAACAGGTCGAGCTCGCTGATCGCGGCGGCGGCCCCCATGCAGAGCGCGAGCCGGGCCGTGTAGACGCGGGTGAGGTGGCCGTACCACATCTTCCCCCACATCGCGCGGAGCCGGTGGGCGTGCCCGACCGGCTCGTACGGCAGCTGGTCGGACGCGACCTCGCGGCCGGACACCAGCTCGACGGCCTCCCGCACGGCCGAGCACAGGGCGCGGAGGGCGGGCGAGTCGCACTCACACGGCCGCGGCTCGGAGGGCTCACGCCCTCCGGCAATCGCCTCCGTGAGATCCTCGACGGTCTCCGCCGCCTCCCGGGGCGGCTCGCGTCCCTCGTGGTCCAGCGAGATCAGCGCATTGCGGATCAGCGACGCCTGGTTCAGCAGGGCGACCAGGCGGCGGCGTTCGGGATCCGTCCCCGCCGCCCTGGAGCGGGCGCCGAGCACGGTCTCGTAGCCGTTCTTGAGGGTGATGTCGAACGCGACGAGCGTGTCGGGGTCGCGGCTGGAGAACAGCAGGGAGAGCGTCCGGTAGACCGCGATCACCGAGGCCTCCTCCGCCGCCCGCGGACGGGCCAGCCAGCCGGTCACCGCCAGTGCGACGGCCCACCCCGCGCCGAGCACGAACATCAGCGCGTTCTGGCCGGGTGATCCCGGCACCTCTATGCCGGCGCCGATCACGGCCATCACGAGCAGCTGGAGCCCCGCCATCGAACCCGTGGCCCCGACCGTGCTGATCAGCGCGGACACCACCGAGACGACCACCAGGAACAGCACGGTCCACCAGCCGTGGCCGTGGACCAGTGCCCCCGCGAGATATCCCAACCCCCCGGCGAGGCCCGCCGCGCCCATCAGGATCGTCCTGGCCCGGTACGACCCGCCCCGGTCGCTCACCGAGGCGGTCATGGCGCCCATGGCCGGCAGCAGGCCCGCCACGACCTGCCCGGCGGCCACCCCCAGGATGAGGGGGGTGGTCACGGCGACGGCCGTGCGCAGCATCGGCCCCCACCGCAGCGGCGCCGGCGCCGGCCGTACGGTCTCCACGAGCCAGCCCGGAGCGGCGCCGGCCAGCTGGTCGGCGGCTCGCCGGAAGAGCCGGGGCATCAACCGCGCCGGGGCTCAGCGCACCAGCTTGTCGAGGGTGATCGGCAGGTCGCGGATCCGGACGCCGGTGGCGTGGTAAACCGCGTTGGCCACCGCCGCGGCGGTGCCGACGATGCCGATCTCCCCTACGCCCTTGCTCCCCATCGGGTTGAGGTGCGGGTCGTCCTCCTCGATCCAGAACGCGTCGATGTCGCGGACGTCCGCGCAGGCGGCGATGTGATACTGGGCGAAGTCGTGGTTGAGGTAGTCGCCGAACTCGTCGTCCATGATGCTCTCCTCCAGGAGAGCCATCGACAGGCCCATGGTCATGCCGCCGATGAACTGCGAGCGCGCGGTCTTCGGGTTGATGATCCTGCCCGCGGCGAATCCGCCGAGCAGCCGGAGCACCCGCGTCTCCCCGCTGTCGGAGTCCACGGCGACCTCGGCGAACTGGGCGCCGAAGGCGTGCCGCGAGAACCGCTGCTGCGCGTCGATCTCCTCGGTGGTGTCGGCGCTCGTCTCCAGGCCCGCCGCGGGCACCTCGCCATACCGCCGGTCGAGCTCCTCGGCCAGCGACTGGCAGGCCCGGACCACGGCCGTGCCCCACGAGGCGGTGCCCATCGATCCGCCCGCCATTATGGCGCTGGGCATCGCGCTGTCGCCGATCTCCACCCGGACCCGGCCCGGTGAGGTGCGCAGCGTGTCGGCCGCGATCTGGGTGAGCGCCGTCCGGGCGCCGGTGCCGATGTCGGAGGCGGCGATCCGTACGGTGAACATGCCGTCCGGATCACACCTGGCACTCGCCTGGGAGGGACGGCGGTAGGTCGGGTAGGTGGACGACGCCACCCCGGTCCCGATCAGCCACCTGCCCCGGCGCCGGACTCCGGGAGCGGGATCACGGTCGGCCCAGCCGAACCGCCGCGCTCCCTCGCGCAGGCAGGCCACCAGATTCCGCGAGCTGAACGGCAGGCCGCTCTCCGGGTCGGCGGCCGGCTCGTTGCGGATCCGCAGCTCGACCGGGTCGATCTTGCCGGCGACGGCCAGCTCGTCCATCGCCGACTCCAGCGCGAACATGCCCGGCGCCTCGCCGGGCGCGCGCATGTAGGTCGGTGTCGGGACGTCGAGCCGGACCAGCCGGTGACTGGTGCGCCGGTTGGGCGCGGCGTACATCACCCGGGTGGGCGTGGTGGTCTGCTCGGCGAACTCGTAGATCCTGGAGCTCTGCTCGAACGCCTCGTGCACGATCGTGGTCAGCCGCCCGTCGGCGTCCGCGCCGAGCCGTACCCGCTGGATCGTCGGGGTGCGGTAGCCGGTCACCGCGAACATCTGCTGCCGGGTCACCGAGAGCTTGACCGGGCGGCCGACCTGCTTGGCGGCGAGCGCCGCGACCACCACGGACGGCATAGGATTGATCTTGGATCCGAAGCCGCCGCCCACGTGCGGCGAGATCACCCGGAGGTTCTCGGGCGGCAGGCCGAACAGCGGCGCGAGTGTGTCGCGGATCGTCGACGCGCCCTGGGTGGAGTCGTAGAGTGTCAGCCCGTCGCCGTCCCACAGGGCGACCGTGGCGTGCGGTTCCATCGGGTTGTTGTGCTCGGCCGGAGTACTGTACGTCGCGTCCACCACGATCGGGGCGGCGGCGAACGCGGAGTCCGGGTCGCCCATCTCGGTGTCGGTCGGGTAGAACGGATTGACCTGGTCAGGCCGGTACATCCCCGGATGATCGACGCGCAGCTCGACGTCGTGCGGCTCGGCGTCGTACTCCACCCGCAGCCGCCGGGCCGCCTCCCTGGCATCCTGGAGCGTCTCGGCCACCACGACCGCGATGTACTGGCCGCGGTAGGCCACCCGAGGGGACTGCAGCACGGCCAGTTCGGCGTTCTCCGGCGTGGACAGCCGGGGCGCGTTGCCGTGCCAGATGGCGGCGATCACCCCGGGGAGCTGGACCACGGCGTCGATGTCGATCGAGCGGACCTCGCCGCGGGCGATGGTGGCCGGCACCGGTACGGCGTAGGCCAGGTCCTGCGGGGAGTGCTCGAAGGCGTACCGGGCCCGGCCCGTGACCTTCTCCGGGCCCTCGATCCGGTCCATCGTCGAACCGACGTACGGAATGGCCGCGGTGGTCATGATGCCTCCGTGAGATCTATGAGGGTGCGGACCAGGACGTTTCTGGCCAGCGGCACCTTGAACCCGTTGTCCCGCAGCGGTCGCGCCTGGGCCAGTTCGAGATCCGCGGCCCGCGTGAACTCCGTCGCCGTGGCCGCCGAACCGCGCAGCGCCTCCTCGGCGATCTCGGCCCGCCACGGCACGTGGGCGACGCCGCCCAGCGCGATCCGGCAGTCCCGCACCACACCGTCGGCCACGTCGAGCGCCGCCGCCACCGACACCACGGCGAACGCGAACGACGCCCGGTCCCGCACCTTGCGATAGTGCGACCGGGTCGCGAACGACAGCGCGGGCACCTCGACCGCGGTGATCAGATCGCCTGCCTCCAGCACGGTGTCGCGGTCGGGCTCGTCACCGGGCAGCCGGTGGAGCCCGGGCATCGGCACGGTCCGGGATCCCCGCCGTCCCTCCACGTGGACGATCGCCCCGAGCGCGGCGAGCGCGACGGCCATGTCCGACGGATGGGTGGCCACGCAGTCGCTGGAATGGCCGATGATCGCCAGGTTGCGGTGGTCGCCCTCGCGGGCCGGGCAGCCCGAGCCGGGCTGCCTCTTGTTACACGGCTTGGAGATGTCCTGGAAGTAGGAACAGCGGGTGCGCTGCAGCAGGTTGCCGCCGACCGTGGCCATGTTGCGAATCTGGCCCGAGGCTCCCGCGAGCACCGACTCGGCGAGCATCGGGTGGCGCAGCCGCACGAGCGGGTCGCAGGCCAGGTCGCTGTTGCGCACGCCCGCGCCGATCAGCAGGCCGCCGTCCGCGCTCTCCTCGATGGCAGAGGAGGAGATCCTCGTGACGTCCACCAGCATCTCGGGTGAGGCGACGCCCAGGCGCATCAGGTCGACCAGGTTCGTGCCGCCGCCGAGATACATGGCGTCGGGACGCTCGTCCAGCGCGGCCACCGCCGACCGCGCGTCTTCCGCTCTCCTGTAGTCGAAGGGTCTCATCGCGCCACCTGCCCGATGGCCGCGACGATGTTGACGTAGGCGCCGCAGCGGCACAGGTTGCCGCTCATCCGCTCGCGGATCTCCTCGTCGTCGAGCCGGGGCTCGCCGGTCACGTCCGCGGTGACGCTGCTCGGCCACCCGGCCGAGGCCTCGGCCAGCATGCCGACCGCCGAGCAGAGCTGCCCTGGCGTGCAGTACCCGCACTGGAAGGCGTCGTTTTCGATGAACGCGGCCTGCAGGGGGTGCGGTGTGTCGCCGTCGGCCAGTCCCTCGACCGTGGTGATCTCACGATCGTCGAGGGTGACCGTCAGTGCGAGGCAGGCTTTCATCCGCCGCCCGTCCACCAGCACCGTGCAGGCGCCGCACTGTCCGTGATCGCAGCCCTTTTTCGCCCCGGTCAGGTCAAGCCGCTCACGCAGCGTGTCCAGAAGGGTCTCCCGGGTGTCCACGGTGATCGGATAGCTGTCCCGGTTGACCGACAGCCGGAGATCCACCATGACCGGAGCCGAGACCGGGACTTCTTGCCCTGGGGTGTTCGGTTCGCTTTTCACGGGCGCTCTCCTACCCACTCGTCCTTCCGGCTTATCTCCGCTTTCGCCGACGAGCACTTGACCATTCCATGGTCCGTTGTGGGTCTGAGATGCCGAAATATCGTGAGATCAGGGTGCCTGGATCGGGCCGGGAGCAGGGTCGGGACGTTGACTTTCGCCCTGGTCCTGACCTGGGCCACCCGTCCTGGCCAGGACGTGAGGAAGGCCTTTCCCGACCATGGCGTGGTCGGGAAAGGCCTTCCTCACGCTCGGTCCCCGTTTCGCCGGACGAGTTCCGGAGCCCCGGAGTGAGACGGGGCTCCGGACCGCGCGGGGATCGGGGGACCGGGAGCGGCCGCTCCGGTGGCCGCTCCCTATGACGGGGAAGGGCACAGGGCATTCGATGGAGCGGGTCCGTGGAACTAGGGGTAGCTGACGAGGTTGGCGACGTTGGTGCTGGAGTTCGACGGGCCTCCCGTGTTGTTGATGACGTTCCTGATGGTTCCGACGCCGCCCAGCGACACCGTCACCATGTTGTGGAACTTCACGCCGGGGGTGTTCGGCACCTCGAAGGAGTGCGCCTCGACCACGCCCGGGTTGACGTTGAAGTAGGCGTAGCTGCCCAGACCCCAGGCCTCATGGCTGGTGACCGAGTTGGCCACCTTGTAGGCCGCGTAGCCCTGGGTGCCGCCGTTCATCCACGCCGCCTGGTTGGGCGGATCGTAGGGCAGCTCGTTCTGGTAGAAGTAGGTCCGGCCGCCGTTGCCGTTCCAGATCACCTGATACTTCTGGTAGTGCTCGACGAACAGGCCGTACATCGTGACGTTGTTGCCGTTGACGACCAGGCCGGTGTCGGCGGGGTTGGTCGTCCAGCCGACGGTGTTGGGGTGCTGGCTGTCGGAGTGGTCGGCGCGCCACAGCCACATGTGATCACCGATCACGTCGGAGCTGTTGACCTCGAGGCTCCTGGTGGCCTTGCCCGCGATCGGGCCGCCGATGCGGAAGTACACATCGTGCAGCGACGTCGGGTCGGCCGCGTGACTCGCGCTGGAGCCGGTCGGGCCGACCTGCATCAGCAGGGGCGAGTTGGTCGTGCCGGCCTCGATGAGGAGCCCGGCGATCTTGACGCCGTTGACGTCGGCGACCGACATGGCCATGACGCCGTTGTCCGCCTGCAGGGTGGCGAGGCCGAGGCCGAGCACCACGGTGTCGGGACGGGTGACCCTGATCGTGTCGGTGAGGTGGTAGACGCCCGGGGTGAACAGCAGGTTCTTGCCCTGGGTGAGTGCCGCGTTGAGGTCGGCCGCCGTGTTGTTCGGCTTGGCGACGAAGAACTGGTCGATCGGGATCGACGACCCGGCGGGGGCGCCGTTCGCCCAGGTCGTGCCCTGGCTGTTCGTCCGCAGCGCCGGGACGAACACCTGGTAGGCGCCGGCCTGGTTGATGTAGAGGAACGGCTTCTCACGGACCACCGGCACCGTGCCGACCGTGGTGAACGGCGGGTTGGGGAAGCTGTTCGACGGCGCGCCCACGACGCCCGCGAAGACCATGTTCCAGTTGGAGCCGCTCCAGCTGCCGAACTGGGAGCTTCGCGACAGCCATTGCTGCTGCGAGCCCGACCGCACCTGGCCGTCGATCTTGGAGTCGGAGATGAAGCCGCCGCTCGACCAGCCGCCGTCGTCCAGTTGGAGGTTGCCGCGGACGTGCATGCGGCGGTACTGCGCCGCCTGCGAGACCGCCCACCGGTCGGTGCCCGAGGAGGGATTCACCGAGAGGTTCTCGGCGCCGCGCCAGAAGTTCTGGGTCGCGTTGCCCTGGAACCAGTCGGCCTCGGCGTGCACGCCGCCGTTGATGGTGACGTTGTCGGGCGACAGGCCCAGACCCAGCACCTGCGTGTAGAAGCCGACGTTCACGTCGACGTTGTAGGAACCGGGCTTGAACAGCAGCGCGAAGCGGTTGCCGCCGAACTGGTTGGTCTGCTGCTGGCTGAACACCGAGTTCAGCCTGCTCTGGATCGTCGACGCCGGCGTCGAGGGGTCGAAGACGCTGACGTTGGGGCCGAGGTCGGGGGTACCGGCCGGCGGCGGGTCGGTCGGCGGGGTGGTGCCGCCCGACCCCAGGGTGAACGACTGGGCCGCGGTCCCGTTGCAGGCGTACTGCTGGACCCGCGCGCCGTCAGCCGTCGACGCTGCGGCCACGTCCAAGCACTTGCCGCTGTTGCGGTTGACGAAGTGGTAGGAGCCATTGGCCTCCTCCACCGGCTGCCACTGCTGGTTGTTGCCGCTGGAGTAGGTCCACAGCTGGACGGGGGCGCTGTCGGCGGTCGAGACGTCGGTGACGTCCCAGACCTGCGCGGCGTTGTTGTTGTTATTGACGCGGTAGTAGCCGCCGCTGGTCGCCTGGAGTTGCCAGAGCTGGGCCGTCGTGCCGTTGCACGCGTACTGCTGTACGGCGGTGCCGTTCGCGGAGGCCGCGGCCGCCGCGTCCACGCACTTGCCGCTGTTGTTGCTCACCACGGTGGTCCAGCCGGTGGGCAGGGCGGCCGCCTTCGCGCTCGCCATCGGCATTGAGGTCAGGCCCGCCGCGGCCAGCGCCGCCGAGACCAACGTGAGCGTGATGAGCCGCCGGTTGCGGCGTGGTGTGCGGTGGACCACGCCTGTCTCGTTGTGTCCCAGAGTCACGAAACCCTCCTCTGCCGCGGTGCGGCATCGCTGTCCAGTGGTGTAGCCGGTGCGTAGGTGGTGGACTCGTCCCGTCTTCCCGCGCGCGAACGGCACGGGCCGGCCAGGGCGGGCAGGCACGTCGAAGGTCCATCGGCGAGCGGAGCGTCCGTCTCCGGACGGAGACGCCGGTGCGGCCTCTGATGGAAAGGCGCGCCGGTGGACCCGGCTCCGCTTATGCCGGGATGTTCCGGCCCGTGATCGGTGTGCCGGCGACCGGGGATCTCGGTACGTCCACCGAGAGGAAGCTATGACTGTCAAGTTTAGGTGTCAATACTAGGATAAATATAAGACTTAAATTATTCTTAAGGACCGTTCCATAAGCTCATTCGGCCGTCAGAGCAGGGCATTTCCGCGCATGAGGGCGGCGATCGCCGATGCCGGAACCGAATCACAGGGGCTGACTCAAAGGGAAGGCCCCGCGGATTCCTTCCGCGGGGCCTTCGCCGATCGGATCGATCAGGAGGTACGGCCACGGCGCAGGCCGAGCGCGCCGATCACAACGCCGACGAGCCCGACCAGCAGGCCGGCGCCGCCGAGCAGGCGGGCGGTGCCGTCGGAGCTGTCCGCCGCGAGGGCGACCGGGGCCACCGACGGGGCCGTCGTGCTGGTGGAGGCCGCGGGAGCCGTCGCCGGAGTCGCGGAGGCGGCGGGCTCACTCCCCTCGGCGGGCGCGGGGGTGAGCTTCAGCGTCGGGGCGGGGCGCTCGGCCTCCGAGCCGTCGGCCTTGGGCTCATCGGCCCACTTCACGACCTCGCCGCCGCTGTAGGTCTGGGTCGTGGGGAAGACGAGCTGGTCGGTGTCCTTGGGCAGCGCGCCCATGGACACCTCGAACTCCTGGAACTGACCGGCCTCGATCTTCCCGCCCGACCAGGTGATCGTCGTGACGGCCTCGGTGACCTCGCCGTACTCGGTGGTGACCGGCTTGGGCAGCTTGCCCTCGACGACCTTGACCTTCCAGCCGGGAACCGGCTTGACCGAGACGAACGGCAGCGGGTGATCGAGGGGGAAGGAGACCTCGACCTTGTTGGTCGAGGCGTCGTCACGCTCGTTCGGGACCCGGAAGGCGACCTTCGTGAAGCTGCCCTGCACGGCGGTGCCGGGGTTGATGGTGACGTGTGCGAGGGCCGGCAGGGCCAGGCCGAGGGTGAGGGCGGTCACACCGGCGGTGACGGCCACCAGGCGGCGGCAGGCATGGGAAAGCGACATGGGAGTTCTCCACTTCGGTACTTCGGAATCTGGGGATTTTGGGCTTGCGCGATCACGGCAGGCCGGGCCGTCCGGTCTCCCGGCGCTCCGGGAGACCGTGGTCTCCGGGGGGCGGGCAGGGCTGGACGGGGAGGATCAGGCATGCCGGACCGGCGCCGGGCTGTGCGGTGGCGATGGCCGTACGCCGGAGCGCGCGGCGACCGTGACCGTATGCCGGCCCACGGCGGTCACAGCGGTCACAGTGGCGACATCGGTGACAGCGGTGACAGCGGTGACGGAGGTCAGACGGCGGGCAGTGGAGGACCGCGCCGGCTGACGGAGTGACGGAGGAGAACGTCACGCACCGGGACGGGCGTGACGGGGGAGGGCACGGCGCGCGGGAGGGCGACGGCCACGCGCGGGGGCCTCAGCAGCCGGAACATCGCGCTGAGGCGGTGCCGCGCCGAGTGGAGCAGCGCCCACAGGGCGGCCTCGCCGCGGGCCAGCCACCAACCGGTGATCAGCGTGGCGGTGAGGTGCGCGACGAGCATGCCCAGGCTCTCGCCGAAACCCCTGCCGTGTGAGTGCGGGACCAGCGAGACCCCGGCGGGGCCGTCGAGGGCGAACAGTTCGTGCAGGGCCAGCTGCAGGGCGGAGAGCCCGACGCTGATCGTCGCGGTGGAGCGTTCGCGCCCGGCGAGCAGCATCGTCATGAACATGACCGCCGACCCGCCGGCGGCCACCGCCCACGGCGCGGGCCCCGAACCGCCCGCGGCCACGTGGCCGAGGACGGCAAGCGTCACGCAAACGGCCGAGAAAGCGGCCGCACGCATGAGGCGTAGGGGGAGATGGGCGCGCATGGTGACCCATATGCTCTCATGCCTTTTCGACGCCTGCCGTTCTGAGGTTTTTGTCGCTATGGTTGCCGCGACAAGCGCTTCAAGCCCACGACAAGCGCTTCAAGCCGAGGTGGTGGCTATGCGGCACTTCTTTGGGCTGCTCATCGGGTTGGTCATGACAGCCGTGCTGCTGTTCGGCGGCGGATGGGCGGTGCAGGAGGCCGGGGCGAGCCTGACCCCGCTTCCGGTGGAGAGCGGCTCGAAGACCTGGATCGCGCTGGGGGTCATGGCCGTGATCGGGCTCCTGTTCGGCCTGGTGATCGCCGGCCGGGTCTCCCCCCTGGCCGCCTTCATCCCGTCGATGGTCCTGCTCGCGTGGACCGTGGTCTACGCCCTGGACGTCAGGCGGGCCATGGGCCTGATCCCCGACGACCCTGCCTTCCACGAGGAGCTGCTGCAGGCCGGCCGCGGCATGGGCGTGCTCCTCACCACGGGCGTTTACGCCCTCCTCGGCATCGCCCTGTTCCTGCCCGTCCTCATGCCCTCCCGCTGGGCCTCCCGGGTCCGCGCGGATGAGGAAGAGGCGTATGAGGAGCCCGGCAACCAGGGGTACTACTAACCACTGGGCTCCGTCTTCGACCGGATCGCGCCCCGGCGGGAACGACGCGGATGTGACCACGGCTCCGTGGGGGGAACGGATCACCGCACCCGTGCCGGAGATGGGCCTGATGCCGCGCCTGCCGCTGCTGTACGGTTCGCGATGTGAGGTACTACGTCCGCGTCTGCATTGGTTCGCTGATCTCCCTGGTCTGCCTGGGGTTCGCGCTCTACGCGCTGTATGAACTGGTCCGCGGCGGTAGCTGTGCCTCGGGCGGCAACTACGTCTCCGTGCGCCAGTGCGCGCCGGGCTCGGAGAAGTGGGCCTGGGTGCTGCCCGGCTCGATCATCGGCGGGCTCCTCAGCTTCTTCCTGGGCACGTTCAAGGGTTTCGGGCCGCCGCCCACGGCCGACGCGAGCCCCGCCGGGTTCGCGGCCGGGACGGAAGCCCGTACGGCCACCGGTGCGGCGCCGTCTGGCCAGGCTGACCTCTTCGGTGGCAGAGTGGTCGTGATGCGGGGGCAGCTGATCCCCGAGGAGCGGGGAGCTGCGTCGTCGGGGTCCGGCCGGAACGCCGCGTCCGGCGCCGATCCGCTCGACCAGCTCCGGAAGCTTCAGGCGCTGCTCGACGCGGGCGCGTTGTCCCGCGCGGAGTTCGAGCGGGCGAAGGCGAAGATCCTGGCGGAAATGTGATCGCCGGCCGGGGGTGAGACAGGGGCCGCGGCGTCCCGGCGAGGCGCCGATACGGGCGGCCGAGGCACCGGGTGTGTCATGGCGAGACCACGCTGGCCAGGGCTTTTGTCAAAGTAAAGGCTTACCCTGGGAGTGATACGGCCACCTTGTCAACCGATTTCTGACATACCGTAATGAAATGGACAGTGACAATCTCCTCGGTGAGTTCCTGCGTGCGCGGCGTGAGGTCACCACCCCCAGGCAGGTAGGACTGCTGCATTCCGGTCCTCGCCGGACGCCGGGACTGCGCCGGGAAGAGCTGGCGATGCTGGCGGGGGTCAGCACCGACTACTACATCCGCCTGGAGCAGGGGCGTGAGCGCCATCCCTCCGAGCGGGTCCTCGCTTCCCTGGTGCGGGTGCTGGGCCTCGGCCCCGAAGCCGCGGCACACATGTACGAACTCGCTCATCCGAGGCCGCGGCAGCGCAGAGCGGCCGGTGAGGTGGAGCGGGTCAGCCCGGACCTGCTGAGGTTGATGCGCAGCTGGCCGGACACCCCGGCGCTCGTGTTCGGCCGCTGGATGGACGTGCTGGCCACCAATCCGCTGGCCGCGGCACTCTACGACGGGCTGGAGCACGCGGACAACCTGCTCCGGCTGGTCTTCCTGGAGCCGGCCGCGCGCGAGTTCTACCGCGACTGGGAGAAGGTCGCCCGAGGCAAGGTGGCCCACCTGCGCGCCGCCGCCGGAGCGGACCTCGACGACCCGTACCTGACCGAGCTGGTCGACGAACTCTCGTTCAACAGCGCGGACTTCTGCCGGCTCTGGGCCCGCCACGACATATCCGGCAAGACTCGCGAAGCCAAGCGCTTCCATCACCGCGACGTCGGCGACCTGACCCTCATCGGCGAGGTGTTCAACGTCAACAGCGCCCCCGGCCAGCAGCTGCTCATCTTCCAGGCCGAGCCCGCCAGTCCCTCCGAGCAGGCCCTGGCACTGCTGGGCAGCCTCTCCGTCATGACGGCATGACACGCCGTATCCGCACGCCGCGACTCCCGGCTCCCGGCTCGCCCCTGGATCAGACAACTGTTCATTTTGATGCATTGCACATCTTCTACCCCTTTTGGGACTCGTGCGACGAGTGAACATGAAGGTGCCTCCGCGGATCAGGCCTCTGCCGCGCAATGACCTGACCGTGGTGAGCAGCACACATCCTGGAAGGAAGACATAGTGAGGTTCGTGCCGCGCCTGCGTTCGATCCAAGCGCGCTACACGACGACCGCGACCGCGCTCCTGCTGATCGTCCTGATCGCGGTGAGCGCGAGCTCCGACCTGGCCATCCGATACAGAATCCAGGACGACGCCTTCAACGACGCCGAACGGGTCGCCAGCCAGTGGAGCGCGGCGGTGCGCAACGGCAACATGCCGAGCCTGATCCCCACCTCCACGGGCGTCAATCTCATCCAGCTGGTGGATGCCCGCGGCAAGGTCCTCGGAGCCAGCAGGGAGGCGTGGGGCAAGCCGCCGCTGAGCGTGATCCGGCCTCCCGCCGACGATCGGTTCCAGAGGCTGACCGACGGATGTCTCATACTGATGGCCATCCGGGTCTCTCCCACGGCGGACGCTCCGGTCGTCTACGCGGGCATCGAGGAACCGTCCATCCTTCGCAAGCACCGCCTGGAGTACTTCTTCGCCGGAAGCGCCCTCATCCTCCTGATCTTCGCCGCCTGGATGACGTGGGCCGTGGTGGGCCGGACGCTGCGTCCGGTGGCGGCGATCCGCGAGCGGATGTCGGAGATCACGGTGAGCGATCTGAGCCTGCGGGTGCCCATGCCGCCGGGTGAGGACGAGTTCGCGCTGCTGGCCAGCACCGCCAACCAGACCCTGGCCCGGCTGCAGGAGGCGGTGGAGCAGCAGCGTCAGTTCGCCTCCACCACCTCCCACGAGCTCAGGAATCCCATCGCCGGCCTGCGCACGCAGCTGGAGGAGGCGCTGCTCTACCCCGACGACGTCGATTCGCGCGAGACCATCCAGGGGGCGCTGTCGGCGACGGGCCGGCTGGAGGCGATCGTCAACGACCTGCTGCTGCTGGCCCGGCTACGTGTCGCCGACCCGGCGGCGCGCGAGCTGGTCGACATCGGCAAACTCGTGGAGGAGGAGGCGGAGGCCCAGACCAACGGTGTGCCGGTATACGTTCACGCCTCCTCCGGCGTGTGGGTCTGCGGCTCCCAGATCCAGTTGATCCGGGTGGTGGGCAACCTGCTGAGCAACGCGCGGCGTCACGCCGACGTCAGCGTCAGGATCTCCGTGGAGTCCGTCGACGGCCAGGCCGTCGTGGCGGTGGTCGACGACGGCGCCGGCATCGCACCGGCCGATCGCGAACGGGTCTTCGAACGCTTCACCCGTCTGGACGACGGGCGACGCCGCGACTCCGGCGGCAGCGGGCTCGGCCTGGCCATCTCCCGCGACATCGTCCGCTCCCACTACGGCACCCTGCGGATCGAGGACTCGCCGCGAGGCGCCCGGTTCGTTCTCCGGCTGCCGTTGATGGACGCCGAGCGCACCGTTCCGCCTTCTCCGCAGGAGACCTCCCCCCAGGAAACCCCTCCGCGGGAGGCTTCCCCTCAGCACACCCTCCCGCAGGACGCCTCCCCGCCGGGAGCCTCCGTCGAGGATCGCGGCGTTCAGCCGCTGTAGAGGCGCGTGACGACGCCCTCCATGGACTCCTCGTCGGGGGCGGTGGCGCGCAGGTCGTCCAGGGTGCCGTCGAAGGCGAGGTGGCCGTGGTCGATGACCATGACCCTGCGGCAGAGTTTCTCGATGTCGCCCAGATCGTGGGTGGTGAGCAGGACGGTGGTGCCGCGGTCGGCGTTGAGGTGGCGGAGAAACTCGCGCATCGCGGCCTTGCTCACCACGTCGAGGCCGATCGTGGGCTCGTCGAGCACCAGTACGGCGGGGTCGTGGAGGAGAGCGGCGGTGATGTCGCCGCGCATGCGCTGACCGAGACTGAGCTGGCGGACCGGTGTGCTCATGAACTCCGCGAGGCCGAGGAGCTCGGTCAGCTCGGCGAGCCGCCGCCGGAAGTCGATTTGATCTACTTTGTAAAGATGGCGGACCAGTTCGAAGCTGTCCTTGAGCGGAAGATCCCACCACAGGGTCGTCCGCTGCCCGAAGACCACGCCGATCCTGCGGGCCAGCGCCATGCGGCGGCGCGTCGGGTCGAGCCCCGCCACCTGGATGCGGCCCGAGGTCGGCGCCAGGATGCCGGTGAGCATCTTGATGGTGGTGGACTTGCCCGCGCCGTTGGGGCCGAGGTAGCCGACGAACTCCCCGGCCTCCACGGTGAACGACAGATCCCGTACGGCGTGCACGGTCTTCCTGGCCTTGCGGCGGCCGACGGTGAACGAGCGGCCGACCCGGTTGAGTTCGATCATGTTCAACTTCCCGTCGAGCGGTAGCGGCGGATGCCCGCCCGCCAGGCGAGGGCGGCGGCGACGGACAGGACGACGGCCGCCAGGGGCGCGGCGAAGCGGAGCCAGTACGGCAGGCCGAGGGGGTCCGGCCGGTCCAGGACGAACAGGGCGGGCTGCCAGTTCACGAAGGCCAGCGGCACGATGAACGTGACGCCCTTGACGAGTTCGTTGCCGTACACGCTCAGCGGATACTGGGTGAGCGCGCTGCCGCCGTAGGTGAAGGCGTTGGCCACCTCGGGGGCGTCGGTCAGCAGAAACTGCATCGCCCCGCCGAGGGTGAAGATCGAGGCGAAGATGACCGTCCCGCACAGGATCATCACCGGGATCATCCAGGCCCTGCCGGCGGGCAGGCCGAGCTGGGGCAGGGCGATGGCCAGCACGACGGCGGCCTGGGCCAGCCTGCCGAGGCGCTGCACGCTGAAGCGGTCCGTGGCCATCTGGACGAACGCGCCGGCCGGGCGGATCAGCATGGTGTCGAAGGTGCCGGCCTTGATGTGCTGGCTGAGGCGTTCCACGTTGCCGAAGAGGATGTCGCTCAGGGCGAAGGACAGGCCGGCGGCGCCGTACAGGAACATCACCTCGGCCAGGTCGAACCCGCCCAGGGATCCGACGTGCTCGAAGATCACCCAGATCGCCGCCACGTCAAGCCCGCTGACGATGAACGAGCCGATCACCATCATGATCAGCGGGCCGGGGTACTGCGCGGAGGCCCTCAGCCAGGTCCAGGCGAGCAGGAGATACGTTCTGACCATCAGGCGCCCACCCCCGCGGTCTCCGGCTCGGGGACGCTCACGTCGTCAACCACCCTGGACCACGACCTTCCTGCGGGCCGAGCGGGTGACGAGGGCGCCCAGGAGCAGCAGCGCCACCGCCCAGGCGCTCTGGAAGCCGAGGGCCTCGAGGACGTCCCGCTTGCCGAGATAGACGTCGGCGGGGACCTGCACCATCGCCGACCAGGGGAGGGCGGCCGCCACCGTGCCGAGCCGGCCGGGGAACAGGTTCAGCGGCAGGACCATGCCGCTGAAGAAGAACGTCATCACCAGCGACAGGGACTGGACGCCCCGGTCGTCGATGATCCAGCAGGCGGACAGCGCGATCAGGTAGCGCCAGCCGAAGCTGACGATCACTCCCAGTACGAAGCTGGCGAGGAAGAAGGCCCAGGTCGCCGGGTCGATCGGCACGACGAGACCGAACAGCGCGGCGCCGACGATCGTCGGCGGCAGGCTGCGCAGCAGGAACAGGTAGGCGGCCCGGCCGAGATCGTCGGCGAGGCTCCACATCTGCAGTGACGCCGGGCGGATGAGGTCGATGGCGACGTCGCCGGTGCGGACCCGTTCGGAGATCTCCAGGCCGCCGCCGAAGACCTGCATGGGGCCGATGAAGGCCTGGCTGAGGAAGCAGAAGGTGACGGCGTCGGCGATGTCATATCCGGCGAGTCCCGGGCGGGCCTCCCACAGGGCGATCAGGACGTAGGCGCGCAGGATCCCGAAGACGGTGTTGGTGAAGGCTCCGGCGATGGCGGCGGCGCGGTAGGTGGAGTGGCGGCGGAAACCATACGCGGCGATACGCATGTAGAGCAGGAAGACTTCCTCCTGAGGGCGCTAGGACAACCCTCCTATCGTCCTCGGTGCACCTTGCCCGGGCAATGGATTTTTAGGCATCCGGTCGGCTGACGGAGGAGAGGCAAGTTAAAACTGGGGAAGGTTGATATATATCCGTAATCGTCATGAAATGTCCTATTCAGATAGAATCATGTTCTGGCTAGGGAAAACCCTCTGCGGGGGCGCTCATGCACGATGAGATCGATGTGGACGTCTGTCCTGACTATCCGCTCAGCTGGCAGGCTGCGGCGCTCAGCGCGATCATGCGCCGCACCTTCAAGCCGATGTCCGGCATTCTCCTGAGGACCGGTATCGGCGTCATGGCGGTCTCCCGCATCGCCGCGCTCGCGGGAAAGGTGCCGCTCCGCCTGCCCGCCCACGTGAGCGTCGTGCGGGATGAGGTCGGGGCGTGCTCCGGCGAGTGGGTTCGCGCCGGGCAGGAGCTGGACGAGGGCAAGGTGCTGCTCTACTTCCACGGCGGCGGCTACTTCGCCTGCTCCCCGGCGACCCATCGACCGATCACCTGGCGCCTGTCGGCCGCGGCCCGGCGTCCCGTACTGGCCGTCGACTACCGCCAGGGCCCGGTCCACCGGCTGCCCGAGTCCCTTGAGGACGCGGTCGCCGCCTACCTGTGCCTTCTGGAGCGCGGCTACGCCCCCGCAGACATCCTGCTCGCCGGTGACTCCGCCGGTGGCCATCTCACCCTGGCCACGCTCCTGGCGCTCCGCGACCGAGGCCTGCCGCTGCCCGCGGCCGCCGTGTGCCTGTCGCCGTGGACCGACCTCACCGACGTGCCCCACCAGGTCAACAGCCTGCTCGACCCGATGATCTCGGCCGGACGGGTCGACTGGCTCGCCCGCCGCTGGACCGTCGGCCTCGATACCCGCCATCACCTGGTCTCCCCGGTGTTCGGCGACTACACCGGGCTGCCGCCCCTCATGATCGTCACTGGTTCCACCGAGGTCCTCCGCGACGAGGGCCGCCGCGTCGCCGAGCGGGCCCGCTCGGGCGGGGTGCCGGTCACCTACGAGGAGTGGCCCCGCATGCCCCATGCCTTCGCCATCCTCGCCGACGTCGTCCCCGAGGCCCGCCGGGTCTTCCTGCACATCGCCAGGTTCCTCAGCGCGGCCCAGGTCCTCGCCGCGGACGATCCCGGGGTGCGGGATCTCGCCACGTACGACCCCGCCGTCCAGGACCCCGACATGTACGGTCCCCTGGGTCAGGACCTCGCGGGGGAGCCCGTCGCGTACGACCCCGCCGTCCAGGACCCCGCCGCGGACGATCCCGGCGCGCGGTCCGACGCGTCCGCCGTCCAGGATCCGACCGCGCGACCCGGCTCCGCCGCGGCCTGAGGCCGCCTCCGCCGTCCGGTGCGGCGGAATCCCCGAAGTCGGTGAATTTCGCCGATGTCGTGACGGCGACCGGATTTCACCGGTGTGGTGACGGAGGCCGACAGGGGGCTGTCATAGCTGGTCACGGCGTCACATCCCGTACCAGAAAGCACTCTTCGCACCACGGGTGCCTTACCTTGAGGGATCATTCGCCTTACCTGTCATATCCCTTGTGAGCGGTCGGGAGCGAAGGCCCCTCGATTCCCGCCACAGTGTGCTTGCCATAGCTCGCACACGAGAGGCTCAACCAGGATGGCACGTGGCGGAAACGGCCCCATGAACGGCATGCCGCCCGGTGTGCGGCCCCTGACCGTCGGGGACCCGGTCATCATCGGCCGTTACCTTCTGCTCGGCCGCCTCGGGGTCGGCGGGATGGGCATCGTCTACCTGGCCGAACACCCGCAAGGTGGTGTGGTAGCGCTCAAGACGCCACATCCCATGCATCTCAACGATGCCACGCTTCGAGCCCGCTTCGCGGAAGAAGTGGAATTCTCCCGGCGAGTGGTGCCTTTCTGCACCGCGGCGGTGGTGGAGGACGGCACCGACAAGGACCGGCCCTATCTCGTCTCCGAATACATCCGCGGTCCCGCGCTGTCCCAGGTGGTGTCCGCCCACGGTCCCCTCACCCCGGACCTGGCGTACGGCGCCGCCCTGGGGGTGGCCGCCGCGCTGATGGCGGTGCACGAGGCCGGACTGGTTCATCGTGATCTCAAGCCGGGCAACGTGCTGCTGTCCGACACCGGGCCACGGCTGATCGACTTCGGCATCGCCAGGGACGTGGACACCCTCGCCGCGCACACGCAGGCGGGGCAGGTCATGGGCAGCCCCGGCTGGGTCGCCCCCGAGCGGCTCACGGGCGGTCCCGCGCTTCCCGCCTCGGACGTCTTCGCCTGGGGCTGCCTGATCGCCTACGCCTCCACCGGTCACCATCCCTTCGGCGGCGGCGAGTTCGACGCGCTGACCCGGCGCATCCTGGTCGAGCCGCCGCGCGTCGCCTCGGTGCCCGCGCTGCTGCGTCCCGCCGTCGAGGCGTCGCTGGCGAAGAACCCCGGCCACCGGCCCCGGGCCGACGAACTGCTCGGCGCGCTGCTCGCGGCAGGTGGCGTGGGCGACCCCTGGGATCACCGCGTCGCGGTCGCCGAGGTGCTGGCCGAGATCTGGACGCCGGTGCCCTACCCGCCGGGAGCCGGGCACGTGCGACCGGCGGCCGCCGAGTCGGTGCGAGATCAGCTCTCGGTCCCCTCGAAGGTCTCCCGCCGGGCGCCGCGCAGGAGCGCGCACCTGTCGCAGGCGAGCTTCGCGGCGCTGGCCACGGTCTCCATGGCGGCCGTCACCGTGGTCGCCGCCGCGAGCGGGACCGGCACCGACGAGGGCGCGGGCGTTCCCCAGCGGATGCCGATGGTGATCCAGAGCGAGGGCACGACCCCGAGCTCGGTCCTCCGTGGCAACCCTCCGCCGGAGGGCAGGCCGCAGATGCCCCTTCCGGTGACCCCCGCCACGGTCCTGGTCACCACGACCCAGACCGTCTCGGCGCCCACCCCGGACGCTGGTGACCGCGAGGATCTCTCTCCCGGGCAGCCGTACGGACCGGACGGCCGGCCCGACGAGAACGAGGACGAGGGCGGCAACGGCGGCGGCAACGGGGGCGGGGGCGACGACGAGCCGCAGACCTGTGCGGGCGCGAACGCGAAGAACAAGCCCAAGGCCCGGAGAAACGACTGCCCGGCGACGTCGAGCACCCCCCGGCCCTCCTTCACCCAGATCCCGCAGACCGGCGACGGCGAGAGCCCGTCCCCGACGCCGACCACCCCGATTCCCTCGTCGACGGTGATCACGCCGCCGCCGAGCTCCGGCCCCTCGATACAGATAGGAGATTGATCACTTACTCGGGCGGTTCCAGGTGGGACAAACTGGTGCATCCGTTAAAGTGAACGCCGCAGGTCGAGGCGGAGGGGGAGACCGATGGGCGAGCTTGTTCGGGGTCCGGTGGAGCTGAGCGGTGTCGGCGTCCGAGTGGTCGGGCGGACGCTGCTGGACGACATCGACTGGCGGGTGAACTACGGAGAGCACTGGGTGATCCTGGGGCCCAACGGCGCGGGGAAGACCACGCTACTGTCGCTGGTGGCCGCCGTGCGGCATCCCACCGAGGGAGCCGTCACCGTGCTCGGCCAGCGGCTGGGCCGGGTGGATCTGAGGGAGCTCCGCCGCCACATCGGCCTGGTCGCCGCCAGCCAGCGGCTCGTCGACGAGGAGCTGATGGAGGAGGAGGGCGCCACGGCGCACACCGTCGTCCTGACCGGCCACACCGGGACCAGCGCCCCGCTCTGGGGCCGGTACGGCCCCGCAGAGCACGAGCGCGCTCACCGCCTGCTGGCCGACATGGGCTGCAAGGACCTCGCCGACCGGCCCTTTCGCGTCTGCTCCCAGGGCGAGCGGGCCCGGATCCGCATCGCCAGGGCGCTGATGGTCGACCCGGTGATCCTGTTGCTGGACGAGCCGTTCGCCGGGCTCGACCTGCCCGGGCGTGAGGACCTGATCAGCGCGGTGGAGGATCTCGCCACGACTCGCCCGGCGTTGACCACGGTCACCGTCACCCATCACCTGGAGGAGGTCCCGGCCACCACGACCCACGCCCTGCTGATGCGCGACGCCCGCATCCAGGCGAGCGGTCCGGTGACGGAGATCCTGACAGATGAGAGCCTGTCGGAGTGCTTCGGCAGGCCGTTGCGGATCGACGCCCACGACGGCCGCTGGTCCGCCCGTGCGCTACGTGATCGCTAGAGCGTGTCCGATAAGTGATCATGAGATGATCGTTCATGGTAAGTCGCGGTGAGCCGACCGACGGGGCCTGACGGGGATCGGACCGTCAGTCCTTCTTGCGCTGCCGGATGAGACCCATGAACCCGGGGCTCGGCTTGAACTTGGCCGTCCAGGTCTCGGCGATCTCCAGGGGCTCGCCGGTCTGCGGGTTGCGTCCGGTCCGTGCGGGCTTGTGCACGATCTCGAAGGATCCGAAGCCGGGGAGCGCCACCTTGTCCTCGGCCGCCACGGCCGTCTGGATGGTCCCCAGGATCGCTTCGAGAGCCGCGGCGGTCTGCCGCCGGCTGAGCCCCGCCTCGGCCGCGGCCTTCTCGATCAGCTCGCGCTTGTTCATCTGAATCCTTCCGGCATGAAGACCTCAGGATCAGCTTATGGAGGAAACGCGTTGTGATGTCGCACGGCTCGGCGCCGGATTTCAGGCGGGTTCGAGGCGTGTTCCGGGTGGGCGACGATCAGCGGGGAGGTGCGATGCCGGGGCCGTCGTGCTTGGCGAGTGCCTGTCATCTGCGGTGAGGTGACAGGCACTCGCCCTCGTGTTCAGCGGTCGGACTGGGCGGCCAGCCGTTCCGCCTCCGTGTGTAGGGCCTCGACGAGGATGAGCTCCAGACGGAGGTCTTCGTCAACGAGGCCGACCAGAACTTCCATCGAGCCTCCCTGCATACTCGGACGCCCCAAGGAGCTCAGAAGTTCACATGTGTACCGAACAAGCCTCGACAAGACTCAGCCGTGACCCGACTTTGATCGTCCAGGCGGCCGTCTCACGGCGTCTTCACGAGTTCGGCCAGGTCGACGAGCTTGTCGACCTCGCGCACGTCCGCGCAGTAGGCCATCAGAATCCGCTCCCCGCCGATGCGCCGTGTGACCCGCAGACATGGGCCGTCGTCGAAGACGACGGCCTCCACCTCGATGCCTCCCGGCCCCTGCCAGATACCCATGAGCACGAGGCTACGGAGAGACAGGTAAGACGGGGGTAACCAAACGGGCATATCGTGATGCTCTGTACAGGTCCGGCCTTCCCCACAAGCCGGGATGATTAATCGGGTCGCTGTGGGTAACAGAATGCTGTAATTCACGTAATCAGGGAGAAATCAACATGGCTTTGCCCAAGCTAACCCCCGAACAGCGTCAGGCTGCCTTGGCTAAGGCGGCCGAGACCCGTACGGCCCGCGCCAAGCTTCTGGCCGAGGTCAAGGCAGGCGCGCTCAGCCTCGAACAGCTGCTTGGCCGGGACGACGACATCGCCAAGCGCATCAAGGTGTCCCAGGCACTGCGGGCCCTGCCCGGAATCGGCAACGTGAAGGCTGCCCAGCTGATGGAGCAGGCCGACGTGGACGAGGCCCGCCGTCTCGGCGGACTCGGCACGCAGCAGCGCCGCAAGCTGATCGAGGCCGTCACCAGCTGAGATGGCCGGGCACACCGTTCTCGCGGGCCGTGCCCTCGCTCCCGTGACGGGTTCGGGAGCGGCCCGCGGAACACGAGAAGCCCCGCCGGACGGATTCGGAGATCTGAGAATCCGTGGGCGGGGCCTCGGTCACCGGCCGGTCATCGAACTCGCCCGAGGAGTCGCCTCAGGCTCCCCGGGAACGTCCGGTGAGTCTCGGGGTCCGGGAAGGGACTTCGATGGGCCTCAGTGGGCCTCCGCGAACTGCTCCTCCTCGGTGGAGCCTCGCAGGGCCGTCGTGGAGGAGTCCGGTGCGATGGCGGTGCTGACCAGATCGAAGTACCCGGTGCCGACCTCACGCTGGTGGCGGGTGGCGGTGTAGCCGTGCGCCTCGGCGGCGAACTCGGCCTCCTGCAGCTCGACGTAGGCGCTCATCCCCTCCTCGGCGTAGCCGCGGGCAAGGTCGAACATCGAGTGGTTGAGCGAGTGGAAACCCGCCAGCGTGATGAACTGGAACTTGTAGCCCATGTGGCCGAGTTCGCGCTGGAACTTGGCGATGGTGGCGTCGTCCAGGTGCTGCTTCCAGTTGAAGGAGGGTGAGCAGTTGTAGGACAGCATCTGGTCCGGATACTCGGCCTTGATGGCCTCGGCGAACGCGCGGGCCACATCCAGGTCCGGGGTGGAGGTCTCCATCCAGAGCAGCTCGGCGTGGGGCGCGTAGGCCAGGCCCCGGGCGATGCAGGCGTCGACGCCGTTGCGGACGCGGTAGAAGCCCTCCGCGGTGCGGTCGCCGGTGGTGAAGGCCTGGTCGCGGGGATCGACATCGCTGGTCAGCAGGGTCGCGGCCTGTGCGTCGGTCCGCGCGATGATCAGGGATGGGACGTCCAGCACGTCCGCCGCGAGGCGGGCGGCGTTGAGGGTCTTGATGTGCTGGCCGGTCGGGATCAGCACCTTGCCGCCCAGGTGGCCGCACTTCTTCTCCGAGGCGAGCTGGTCCTCCCAGTGCACGCCCGCCGCACCCGCGGCGATCATTCCCTTCATCAGTTCGAAGGCGTTCAGCACGCCGCCGAAGCCCGCCTCGGCGTCGGCCACGATCGGGGCCAGCCAGTACGGTGCGTTCTCCTCGCCCTCCGACCAGGTGATCTGGTCGGCGCGGAGCAGCGCGTTGTTGATGCGGCGCACGACGGCCGGGACCGAGTTCGCCGGGTAGAGGCTCTGGTCGGGGTAGGTCTGCCCGCCGAGGTTGGCGTCGGCGGCGACCTGCCAGCCGGACAGGTAGATCGCCCTGAGGCCGGCCTTGACCTGCTGCACGGCCTGGTTGCCGGTCAGCGCGCCGAGCGCGTGCACGTAGTCCTCGTTGTTGAGCAGGTCCCACAGCCGCTCGGCGCCGAGCCGGGCGAGGGTGTGCTCCTCCTGGACGGACCCCCTGAGCCGGACCACGTCCTCGGCCGTGTAGGTCCGCTCGATGTCCTTCCAACGGGGGTTGGTCTCCCACTCGTGCCGCAGCTCGTCTGCGGCTCCCTTGAGGCGATCATTCATGTGCCGACTCCTTTTCGTCCCCTGGGTGCCTTGTGCTGAGTGTGTGCCCCCATCGAAAGGGGCGAATAGGTCAATTTTCGCGTAAGAAGCGAAATTTTTATTCCTGCGGCAATACCGTCTGGTATTCAGCGGAGAAGAAAGTAAGAGTTTTCGCTATGGACTAGACCAATCCGAGGGAGACGGGCGCCGGTGCTCGCGGGGCTTTGAAATTTCTCCCGAAATTTCGCTTAGCATCGTGGTATGGCATCTTTGGTCGGTGAAGAACCGCTGTCCTTGACCCAGGAGCTCGATCTCATCGCGTTCGGCCAGCGCCTCCGACACCTGCGCAAGCAACGCGGTCTCACCCTCTCCGACCTGGGCGAACGCGTCAGCCGCGCACCCAGCCAGCTCTCCCTGCTGGAGAACGGCAAGCGCGAGCCGAAGCTGTCGCTGCTGAAGTCCCTCGCCACCGCCCTCGGCGTGCCGGTCGAGGAACTACTCCGCCGCCAGGCTCCCAACCGGCGGGCACAGCTGGAGATGGCCCTGGAGGAGGCGCAGCGCGACCCGCTGTACGCGGGGCTCGGCCTGGCCAGGCTGAAGGTCTCCGCCCGCGTCCCCAACGACGTGCTCGAACACATCCTCGGCCTCTACGGCGAGCTGCGGGCGCGCCAGGCCAGGGGGACCGCCACCCCCGAGGAGGCCAGGGCCGCCAACGCCGAGCTCCGGCGCAAGCAGCGCGAGCAGGGCAACTACTTCGCCGAGATCGAACAGGCCGCGGCCGAGGCGCTCGCCGCGGTCGGCTACCGTACGGGCGCGCTGTCGCAGAGCACCGTCCAGGCGCTGGTGACCCACTTCGGCTACACCGTGCAGACCGTCCAGGACCTGCCGCGTACGGTCCGTTCCATCTCCGACCTGCGCAACCGGCGCATCTACGTCAAGCACGAGCAGGTCGGCATGCACACCCCGCGCACGATCCTGCTGCAGACGCTCGGTCACCTCTCCCTCGGCCACCACAAGCCCCGCGACTTCGCCGACTTCCTGCGCCAGCGGACCGAGGCCAACTACTTCGCCGCGGCCATCCTGGTGCCCGAGGCCACCGCCGTGCCGTACCTGAGGGAGGCCAAGCAGGACCGGGCGCTGAGCGTGGAGGACCTGCGGGACGTCTTCGCCGTCTCCTACGAGATGGCCGCGCACCGCTTCACCAACCTGGCCACCCAGTTCCTCGACCTGAACTGCCACTTCGTCCGCAACAACGCCGGCGGGATCATCTACAAGGCCTACGAGAACGACGGCATCGTCTTCCCCGCCGACGAGCAGGGCGCGATCGAGGGCCAGCGGATGTGCCTGCAGTGGTCGGGACGGCAGGTCTTCCTGTCGCCCGACAGGTTCTCCGTCCTCTACCAGTACTCCGACTCACCCACCGGCACCTACTTCTGCGTCGCCCACGTCGACCCTTCGAGGGAGCGGGACTTCGCCATCACGCTGGGCGTGCCGTACCGCGAGTCACGCTGGTTCCGCGGGCGGGAGACCACCAACCGCACCAAGTCGGAGTGCCCGACCGGCGACTGCTGCCGCCGCCCGCCCGCCGAGCTCACCCAGCGCTGGGAGGGGTACGCCTGGCCGTCGGCCCGCGGCAACTCGCACGTCCTGGCCGCGCTGCCGCCCGGGTCCTTTCCCGGCGTGGACGAGGCGGACGTCTACACCTTCCTGGAGCGTCACGCGCTCAGCTAGAGCGTGCGACGGATCCTCCCGGAGCCGCCGCACGCCCGGCGGAAGCGTGACGGGCCTTTTCCGGAGCCATCGCACGCCCGACATGTCTTCTCTGAGCCGTCACGCGCCCGGCGGCTGGGAGCGTGTCAGTCTGAGCGATGGATGGCCGTAGAACTGGTAGGCCGCCAAGGTGGCGGGTGACTGGGAGCGCAGGGAGCGCAGGACCTCGGCCGGGGGCTCGCCGCCGAAGCAACGGCCGTAGAACCCCTGCGCCAGGCGTCCGCCGACGGGGCCGTCGGACCAGAGCGGGGCGACGACCCCGCTCGCGCCCGCCAGCAGGAACGCCTGGGGATCGCCGCTGCCCTCCAGGAAGACGAACGGCGCGCCGCCCAGACCCTGGCCCGGGGCCGAGGGCGTCGAGTCGGCGGCCGCGAAATGGATGATGTCCGGTGACCGGCCGAACATGTTCAGGATGTCGCCGAACAGGGGAGCGACCTGTGTGGCGCCGTAGGCGGTGACCAGCGAGTGGGCCTCCGCCGCGCTGTACACGACCGCCATGCTGTCGCCCCTCACCCGTACGGGCGGGGGCAGTTCGGGACGCCGCCCGCCGATGGGCCAGCGGCCGGTCATCGTCTGGCAGTTCAGGTAGCGGGGAACGGAGGGGTCGACCGGCTGCTCCAGAACGGCCAGCTCCCAGGGAACGTGCGGCTCCTGGGAGAGGATCAGCACGCTCGGCCGGCGCGGCGCCACCCGCCCGGCCACCGCGTTCAGCAGGTCCCAGAACCCCCGGGGGATCTTCGAGGCGACCCGCCGGCCCACGTCCTCGGAGAGGTGGCCCCGCTCCGTGAGGCGCCGGCCGAACTCCGAGGTCCGCATGCCGAGATCGCTGCTCTCCGCCTGGTCGGGGGTGATGAAGTGCGGGGACTGGTAGGTCCACCACAGCCGCCCCGGCCGGTCGCCGTGGACGATGACCACCGTGATGTCCGCGGGCTCCTCCAAGCCGGTCAGCCGGACCCGGGTGCCCGCGACCGGCTCGGGAGGGACGTTCTGGCCGAGCTTGCCGGGAGAGTCGAGGACCGAGATCGAACGCACGCCGAAGCCGGTCACCTGGCCGTGCACCGAGTGGATCGTCTGGATCTGCCGGACCGTCTCCGGCTGCTCCTGCGGAAGGGCGATCAGGTTGAGCGTCGCCTTCGGGTACGGCGAGGCACCGTCGGCCAGAAGTCGCACCCGCCACCCGCCGGGCGCCTCGAACCCCTCCGCGATGATCTGGACGTCCAGGTCGACGGGCTCACCGGAGGGCGAGGCCGCCGCACCGCCGCCGCCCTGTCCGGGGGAGAGGCCGACATCCACCTCGACGCCCCAGCCCCCGACCACCTCGGCCAGGCTCTCGATCAGCGGAAACGCGTCCTGCGTCCGCCGATCGGCGGGGGCCGCGTCCCGTTCCCCCCGGCGCCTGCGGAAGGCGTCGGTCAGCCGGCCGATCATGGAGGGGCCGCGATCGGTGGCCGGAGCCGCGGGCGCGGAGGGAGGCTGCTCGAGCGAAGACGCGTGCGGACCGCTGGACAGCAGCCAGTCGGCGCCTCTGGAGCCGGCATGGGGCAGGCCGGGGTCGGTGGACCCGGCCGATGACGGTCCGGTCGATGACGAGGCGGCCGACGGCGAGCCGGGGCTCGGGGCGGCCGGTGGCCAGTCGGGACCGGCGGAATCTGCGAGCGACGGGACCAGCTCCTCGGCGGTGACGTGGTTGTTCAGGCGGAGCAGCATGGCGAGCCGTTCCCAGGCGGGACCGTACTGGGCGATGAGCATGATGACGGCGTCGGCGAGCGACCCGGGAGGCTGTTTGCCCTCCTCCGCCAGGAGAAGGTCCAACCGGCCGCGGAGCTCCTCGGACGCGCCGCCCATCAAATGGTCGAGCTCGTCACGGACAGTGTGTGCCGCCCTCACCACGGCTACCGGGTTCATCCCGCCCCCTTGCTGCGATATAGACCGATCTTCCCACCTCTCCGAGGGGGACGGGAGCCGGTGCTCAGTGCGAATCGGCGCCACATAAGGTGATACCCGTAAGTTCCGAGGTGATGGGAAGGATGAGCCGTGCTGCCTGAAGTGGGGGCATGGCTGCGTGGGCGTACATCATCATCGGATGACTGGTCGTTGGCGTGGCTGCTGGAAGCCAAGGGAGACATGACGGTCAGCGTCGTGCTCCCCGCTCGCGACGAGGAGGAGACGGTCGGGGAGATCGTCACCGCGATCCGGCGTGATCTGATGGAAGCGGCGCCTCTCGTCGACGAACTGGTGGTCATCGACTCCCGTTCCGTCGACGACACCGCCGCGCGCGCCGCGCGGGCCGGGGCCAGGGTGATCGCGCAGGACGAGATCCTGCCCGACCTGAAGCCGCTGGACGGCAAGGGGGAGGCGCTCTGGAAGTCCCTCGCCGTGACCTCCGGTGATCTGCTGGTCTTCATCGACGCCGACCTGCGCGAGTTCCGCACGTCCTTCGTGACCGGGCTGCTCGGCCCGCTGTTCGACGATCCGGACGTGGTCTACGTCAAGGGCTGCTACGACCGGCCCCTGCAGAACGTGCAGAGCGGGGGCGGCCGGGTCACCGAGCTCGTCGCGCGGCCTCTGCTCAACCTGCACTGGCCACTGCTCGCGGGGTTCGTGCAACCTCTCGCGGGGGAGTACGCCGGGCGGAGGTCCGTGCTGGAACGGGTCCCGTTCGTCACCGGCTACGGCGTGGAGCTGGGCCTGCTGATCGACCTGCTCGACCTGGCCGGGCTCGACGCGCTGGCCCAGGTCGACCTGGGCCGCCGGGTCCACTCCCACCAGTCCACCGAGGCGCTCGGCGGCATGGCCGCCCAGATCCTGCAGACCTCCTGGTTCCGGCTGGAACGCCAGAACAAGATGATCTCCCTGCACACGCCCTCCACCCGCCTGGCCCAGTTTCGCAGGGGCCCGGACGGTGCGAGTGGCCCGGAGGGATCGGGCGGCCACCACGCGACCGTCCGCGACGTGGCCATCGCGGAACGCCCACCGATGGCCACCGTCCCCGGTTACCGTTCCCGGCCGGCCGGCTGACCCGTTCGCCGTACCCGGCACCGCATCAGGTCGTTGATCTCAGCAGGCCGTGGAGTCGCCTTCGGCGCTCATCCCGGTGGCGGCATTGCTCGCGAACCCTTCGCGGTCTTGTCGCGTCAACGCTGGGGCTGGAGGCCGGGGAACGAGAAAGGGACCGTTCCGGTGCGGAACGGTCCCTTTCTGGCCACCCTGATGATCAGCTCATGGTGAAGCGTCCGTAGTGGCCGCCGAGCCGTTCGCGGTAACCGGGCTCCTTGTAGGTGGTCACGCTGAACTCCGGAGCTTCCTCGATCTCCTCCTTGGTGCACCCGACGTAGACCTTGCGCTCCGTCGGGTCGATCCCCGTGATCAGGCCGGCGGGCAGCACGATTTTCTTGTCGAAGACCCAGAAGCCGATGTCAACGACCATGTAGCTGTCGCCCACCACCGTGCTCTCCTCCTCCACCAGGCCGATTTTCCCGTCGGTGGCCTCAACGTCGAAGCCGATGAGGTCCAGCGTCTGGTCGCCGCCATAGACATCTGAACGGTAGGTCCACAGATTTTCGCTCGTCATGTTCAAACTCTTCTCACCTGGAAGGGACCTCACACCTGTCCGCCTACCCGTCGCGGCCCAGCTAAACGGGCCGAATGAAAGATCACCTGTAGCCGGGGGCCGTTCCCGGCCCGCTGCCAGGCCGGCACTCTCACGCCTCATCGTCGCCCGGAGAGTCACGCCCTGCGTCGCCTGGAGAACCGCCATCCCGCCAAGGCGAGCCCGAGGCCTGCCACGGCCGTTCCCGCGTAGACCCAGAGCGGGGCCGGCTCGCTGTCGGAAGCGTCGGGTGAGGGAGCGGGGAGTGCCGCCGCGGGGCGGGTGGCCGTACCGAGGGCGGTGATGAGTTCGGCGGTGAGCGGCTCCCCGTTCGGGATCGGGTCCCTCGCGCGCAGGGGGCCGCCGCCCGGACGGAGCATCCGGTTGCCGGCGCACAGCGAGGTGTGCAGGGCCACACCGGGATCGATCGCGAACAGGCCGGACTCGCCCGAGGAGGCGAACACCAGATACCGCGATCCGGTGACGAAGCGGTACCCGCACGCGGCCTCGTCGGCGTTGGTGGCCAGCTCGAACTCGGCGCTCGCCTTCCCCTTGTAGACCTGGTCGGCCCGGAAGGTGTGGACGACCGGCGGCGTGGGGCCGAGAGGGCCGCCGTCGAGCCGGCGGGCGGCCGTCACCGTTCCGGTGAAGACCGCCGCCGCCTTCTTCATCTGTTCCGCGGGGGGAAGGGGAGCACAGCTGCAGGCGCACGCCGTACCGGGAGCGATCACCAGGGTCGCGGTGACGAGCAGCAGGATGACGAGCAGCCGATGCTTCATGCCCTCATGACGTACGCCTTCGCGGAGCGGTTCGATCCGGACTGTGGCCCGGCATTACCGGTAGGCGTAGACCTTGGGGGCCGGAACGCTGACCTGGAGTTCCCTGTGGTTGCCTGCGGAGTCCCACAGCGACCTGTACGCCTGGACGTTCTTCTGGCCGGCCTGCGCCCGATGATCGAACACCACCCAGTTCACCGGCTTGAAGTAGTCGCCGTTCTCGTCCGGGGTGGTGAGCGAGCCGGTGTAGCGGTAGGTGCTGTGACTGGCGGGCAGCAGGGCGTTGAGGTTGATGTGGTAGACGTCCTTGGACGCGCCGAGAACGGGCGGGGACGCGATCAGGCGGTCGTGCTGGGACGGCTCGGAGAGCGTCTTGGCGTCGAGGAGGACCGAGAAGACCACGTAGGCCTTCGGCAGGGTCGCCCTCTCGTGGACCAGGTGCGCCTCCAGGGGAGCGAAGGGCTGACCCGCGAACTTGTGCTCGGCATGGCCGTGGAAGTGCACGTTGCTCAGGTTGTACCGCTCGCCGTTGAAGGTGATGTACGGCTGGGGGCCCTGGCTCGCGATGACGAACCGGACGTCGTCATGCTCGCTCGGCCGGCCGCCGAGTGGCGGCTTGTCCTGGAAGAGGACCGTCCCGTCGACGCTGTGCGGATAGTGGATGGAGAGTGTGGACCGGTTGCCGGGGCATGCGGCCGAACGGTCGATCTCGATGGGGCTCTCGACGGCTTCGTCGGTCCCGGTGCTGTGGCATCGGGGACTGTCCTGGGCCTGTGCGGGAGCGGGGGATCCGACGAGGAGAAGCGGAAGAGCGGCGGCCGCCGCCATCCGGGCAAGACGATGACGCAAGGGGGGCCTTTCATACAAGGGTGTCACCGAATGGGGTTTTTGCGGAGAGTGGAGGGATCCCGTCCGCATAAAGGTGACATAAGGGCGTGGGCGACATTAGCACCAAAATGATCGTCTCTGGCGTGATCATTTGAGATCAAAACGACCATAAATAAACGGTCGATTACGTGCCATCAGGGCACCGCGTCGGATGACGGAACGCCGTCCGTCGCGGGCGCCGTACCCGTGACGGGGCATCGCGGAAGCCCGGTGGATTCGCGGAAAGGGGGCGGGCGATCCCATGCCCGGACGCACCCGCACCCCGTCTCGCGGCAGGCGAGTGATCGGACACCGATCACGGGGGCAGCGGGTCCACGGGGTGTCTACGGGGCGGGCGGCTGGGCGCGCGGGAGGTCCGGGGCCACGATGGGCGTCCGCGGCACCGTGTTATTCGGGGTGCGGGGCGAGTCGGACGGCGTCGGTCACGAGGACGCCTTCGGCGGTGAGGACGGGACGGTCAGGGCCAACAGGGCGGTGTCGTCGTTCAGGCCGGGTCCGAAACCGCTCAGCACCCGCGCGACGGCCTCGGTCATATCCGGGGCGCGGGCTCCGGACAGGGTGGCGGCCAGCTCCTCCAGGCGGTCGTCGCCGAACAGGTCACCGTCGGGCATCCGTGCCTCGGTCAGCCCGTCGGTGTACAGCAGCAGGCCGTCGCCGGGCTCCAGGCGGACGGCGACGGTGGCGAAGTTCGGCTTGCGCATCAGCCCGACCAGCAGCCCGCCGGCCGGATGGACCGGCTCGACCGCGCCCGAGCCGCGGATGACCAGGGCGGGCGGATGACCGCCGCCGGTCAGCGTGATCTCCACCGTCCCGGTCCCGGCGCCGGGAGCGGCGACCGTCAGCAGGCCGAACAGGACGGTGCAGTAGAAGGGGAAAGCGGGGCTGTACTCCGCCAGCAGGGCCTCGTTCAGGCTGTCGAGCACGCGGGCCGGGTCGGGGTCGCCGTGCGCGGCGGCGCGCAGGGTGTAGCGCACCAGCGACGTCATGGCCGCCGCCTCGGCGCCCTTGCCGCACACGTCGCCCAGGAAGAACGCCCACCGGTCGTCGGCCAGGCGGAACAGGTCGTAGAAGTCGCCGCCGACCTGGTCGGCGGAGGCGGTGTGGTAGTACGCGGCGACCTCCATCCCCGGCACCGCGGGCAGGGCCGGGGGCAGCAGGCTGCGCTGCAGGGTGGACACCAGGCGCTGCAGGCGTTCGCGTTCGCGATCGGCCTCCTGGCGGGCGTGGAGCAGTTCGCGTTCGTAGGCGCGGCGGTCACGGGCGTCGAAGACGGTGGTGCGGATCAGCAGGGGCTCGCCGTCGGCGCCGGTTTTGAGCGTGGAGGTGACCAGGACGGGCAGCCGGGTGCCGTCGGCGGCCCGCAGCTCCAGGGCCACTCCGCCGATCTGGCCCTGCATGCGGAGCAGGGGGGCGAAGTGGGTCTCGTGGTAGAGCTTGCCGCCGACGGTGAGCAGGTCGGCGAAGCGGCGCCGGCCCACCAGTTCCTCGCGGGTGTAGCCGAGCCAGGTCAGCAGCGTGGTGTTGATTTTGGCGATCTGACCGTCCAGGAGCGTGGACAGGTAGCCGCAGGGCGCGTGCTCGTACAGGTCCTCGGCGCTGTCCTCCAGCAGCGCGCTGAAGCGGGCGTCCCCGATGGGCAGGCCGGATTCGGTCGGGTTCACGGTGCGCCCGCCGTCACACATCACCGCCAGTCCGACGCGAAGGAGACGATCGCCTGGGTGGTCGCCTCCGGAGCGCTCAGCTGCGGGCAGTGTCCCGTGGCGTCCAGGGTGACCAGGAGGCTGCCGGGGATCTGGGCGTGGACGAACGCGCCCACCTGCGGGGGCGCGATGACGTCGCTGGCGCACTCGATGACCAGCGTCGGCACGGTCACCTTGGCCAGGTCGGCCCGGTTGTCGGACAGGAACGTGGTGCGCGCGAAGGCGCGTGCGATCCGCGGGTCGGTGCGGCAGAAGCTGTTGGTCAGCTCCTCGCCCAGCTCGGGACGGTCCGGGTTCCCCATGATCACCGGTGCCATCGCCGCCGACCAGCCCAGATAGTTGCTGTCCAGCGACTCCAGCAGCTCTTCGATGTCGGCCCGGCTGAAGCCGCCCCGGTAGTCGCCGTCGTCGACGTAGCGCGGCGAGGGGGTGAGCAGGATCAGCTTGGCGAACCGCTCCGGCTCCCGGATCGCCGCCAGCACCCCGATCATGGCGCTGACCGAATGTCCCACGAACACCACCTGCCGCAGGTCCAGCTCCCGGCAGATCCGCAGCACGTCGTCGGCGTAGCCGTCCAGCGCCGCGTAGCGCTCCGCCTGCCAGGCCGACAGATCCGACCGGCCCGCCCCCACGTGGTCGAACAGCACCACGCGAAACTCCTCGGCCAGCGTCGGCGTCACCAGGCGCCACATGTTCTGGTCGCAGCCGAACCCGTGCGCGAGCATCACCACCGGACCGTCTTCCTTGCCGGTCAGCACGACGTTGTTTCTGCTCCTTGCACTCATGTGGCGCATCCTTTCATTCGCTGTGGCGTCATACTCCTGCCCCCGGCCACGATTCGAATGCGAGTTCGCCGCCAGAGATGCGGGCGTTTGGTATGCTCTCTATTTTTCGAATGTGTGTTCGCCGATGGAGGCGTACGGGCCCCGCACGCCCTCCGGTTACGGAATACTTGCTGGCTGACATGACAGACTCAACGGATAGCCGCAGAGCGCTGGATCTGGACGCGCTCGCGGTCGGCGACAGGTTCCAGCTGTTCAACTTCACGCGCAGAGACGATCACGTCGCCTACCTGTGGGTGCTCCGGGCCATGGACCGTCTGCGGGCGGTGCACCGGGTCCAGGTGGACAGCGAGGACGTCGCGGCGGCCTTACGGGAGCTGGCGGCGGCCCACGACGAGGTCCCCCAGCTGGACGCGGCCCTGCGGAACCGGCTGGACGCGCTGGCCGACGACAAGATCATCCATCGGCTCGAGGACGCCTCCCGGGCCGGGACGCTGGCGCGCTACCGCAACAGGCAGTCGGTCTACCAGTTCAGCGAGCTCGGCTACCGGGCGTTCACCGCGGTGGAGGACGTGCTCGCCGTCAGGGTCCGTGACGTGAACCTGTCCCGGCTGGTGTTCTCCGACATCCTCGACGACCTCCGGTCGCTGGCCACCGCGAACCGCGGCGGCGACGAGGACCAGGTCTACCGGCGGCTCTCCCGGCTGGACCAGGTCATGGAGGACATGGTCCGCCGGTCCGCCCGGTTCCACGTGACCCTCGGCGAGATCGTCACCTCGACCGAGGCCTCGCCCGAGCTGTTCCTCCGCTACAAGAACGCCCTGCTGACGCACATGAGCGACTTCATGGCGGAGCTCGACCGCTACCTGCCCCGGCTGGACCGGGCCGTGCGGGAGGTCGAGGCGAGCGGCGTCAACACGATGCTGATCAGGGCCGCCGACGCCGACGACAGGCCGTTTCTGAGCGGCATCGAGCGGATCGACGACTGGAAGCGCCGGTGGGAGGCGCTCCGCGTATGGTTCACCGCGACGCCCGGCTCCGCGTCCGGGGCGGCGGACCTGCGCCGCGCGACCAGGTCCGCGGTGTCGGGTGTGATCGCGCTGCTCCGGCAGCTCACCGAGGCTCAGCGCGGTGGCGTGAACCGGGCCTCCGAGCTGCGGCACCTCGCCGAATGGATCTACAACACGCCGGACGAGGACGCCGCCTACGCGCTGACGACGGCCGCGTTCAACCTGAGCTCGGCGCGGCATCTCGGCGGAGCCCACGACGACGCCGAGCAGATCTCGCCGCGGGCCACCTGGTGGAACGCGCCAGGCATCGAAGTCGCCCTCACCCCGTTCCGGACGGGCAGGCAGGCCGGTCCCGGTCTTCCGCAGCCGGTCCGCACCGACACGGGGGTGCGGGCGGATCTGCGGCGGCGGCAGCTCGAGGCCAGGGCCGCCGAGCGCGAGGCCGCCCAGGACCTCGCCGGCAACGGAGCACACGACCGGATCCTCAACGAGGCCGAGACCCGCGTGCTGCTGGCCCTGCTGACCCGCGCGCTGGAAGCCCGATCGGTGGTCGCCGGCCGGTTGACCTCCGGATCCGGCAGCGACGACACCGTGGTGATGCGCCTGGTGCCGGAACCCAAGGGCAGCAGCGTCCGCACCCGGCACGGCATGCTGCACCTGCCCGGGTTCGCCCTGGAGATCGTCTCGCGTGTCGGGAGGACGGATGGCTGAGCCCCGTGCGGCGGCGGACGTCCCGGTCAGCGACCTCGGCTCCTACCAGGACGCGGTGCGGCTGGTGCTCACCAGCGACCTGATCACAGCGGTTCATCCCCGGCCGGGACTCCTGGACCGGGTGCTGCTCTGGGCCGATCAGCTCACCCGGGACTTCCGCGACCTGTTCGGTTACACCCTGATCGCGACGACCCACCAGGTGCGGCTGGTCCGCCGGCTCGACACCCTGAACCCGTCACGGGTGAAGATCTTCACGAACAGGGCGGGTAAGGCGTTCGACCGCAGGCGGCTGGCCTATCTCTGCCTGGTGCTCGGCTCCTTCCAGAGGTCACGGGTGGAGATCAGCCTGGCCGACCTGGTCCGCCTGTTCGGGCCGGTGGCCAACTCCATCGAAGGCCTCGGCTTCGATCCGGTGGTCCCCGGTCACAAGGGGGCGGTGGTGGACGTGCTCGGCTGGCTGGTGGAGCGTGGAGCGCTGCGCCTGTCCGACGGGTCGGCCGAGGCGTGGGCGCGGGGCGACGGCGGCGACGCCCTGTACGACATCGACCACGACATCTGCACGGCGATCTTCAGACCGGCTCGCCCCGTACAGCACCTGACCAGCGCGGCGGGGCTGCTGGACGGCCTCAGTGCCTCCGCCGAGAGGCGGGTGCGCAGGCTGCTGCTGGAGCACCCGGTGGTCTACTACGCCGACCTCGACGCGGAGGCGGCCGCGGTGCTCCGGCGCGACGACGTCGTCGAGAACCTGGCCCGGCTCACCGGCCTGGCCGTGGAACGCCGGGCGGAGGGCGTCCTGCTCGCGGACCCGGGGGGAAGGTTCACCGACAAACCCTTCCCGGGCAGGGGCGGGGCGGTCAACCGAGCGGCCGGCCTCCTGATCGCCAAGATCGCCGACGCCCTTGAGGAACCGGGCGCACTCGCGGAGGTCGAGCCGCCGGTCGAGACCGAGGTGCAGCGGGACCTGCTCGCACGGATCGACTCCGCGCTGCCGCAGGCCGGTGTCGTCCACGATCTGGCCTGGTCGTCGGCCGAGCGGCCTCCCGCGCCGCCGCAGCGTCCCGAACGGCTGGTCCTGGTGGAGCGGCACAGGCTGGAGGCCCTGATCGAGGAGCTGTACGAACAGTTCGGCGCGGCCTCCTTCACCGGCGCCTGGCAGCAGGACCCGTACGGACTGCTCGACGCCGCGGTCGTCCTGCTCACGGATCTGCGCTTGATACGCCCCGTTCCCGGCGGAGTGCTGCTGCTTCCGGCCGCGGTCCGCTACCGCAACATCACCCTGGCGATTCCGGCACCGCCCGAGGGCCAACTCGACGTCTTCGAAAGAGAGGATTCAGTATGACGCGGTTCAAGCCGTCCCGAGCCGGTCTGATCAACATCTGGGACTACACGGACGAGGAGTTCGTGTTCGCGGACGGCAGGCTGGTGCTGCGCGGGCACAACGGCTCCGGGAAGACCAAGGCGCTGGAGGTGCTGTTCCCCTTCGTCCTGGACGGGGTGGTCGACGCCCGCCGGCTCGACCCCTTCAGCGGTGAGAACCGCACGATGAAGTCCAACCTCCTGTACCGGGGGCAGGAGTCGGAGTACGGATTCGTCTGGATGGAGTTCGCGGCGGGCGAGCGGACCGTCACGCTGATCATCGCCCTGCGCGCCCACAAGGATCGGCCCGCGGTCAAGACGTCCTTCTTCGTGACGGCGAAACGGCTCGGCCTCGACTTCGGACTGCTCTCCGAGGACTCCCGGCCGCTGACCGAACAGCAGCTGAAGCGGGCGCTCGAACCCGAGGCGTGGCACGACAGCGCCACCGACTACCGGGACGCCGTCGACGCCGCCCTCTTCGGCCTCGGGCGGGAGCGCTACACCCAGCTGCTCGACCTGCTGCTCGCGTTGCGCAGGCCGCTGCTGGCCAAGGACCTCGACCCCGGGAAGGTCTCCGACACCCTCACCTCGGGGTTGAGCCCCGTCACCGAGGACCTCGTCGAGCAGGCCGCGCGCGACTTCGAGAACCTCGCGGCCGTCCAGCGGCTGGTCGACGACCTCACGGCGGCGGACGGCGCCGCCCGTGCCTTTCTGGACTGCTACGCCGATTATCTCCAGGTCGGCGCGCGCTTCCACCTCGACCGGATCGCGGCGCGCACCGAGCAGGTGGTGAGACACGCCACCGCGATCAGCGAGGCACGGACCGAGATGCGCCGCGCGGGCGCCGCCCAGGACGAGGCCAGGGAGGCCTGCAAGGTCGCGGGCATCGAGCAGAACAGGTTCGCCGGCAGGTTGGAGGGCCTCAAGAAGCACGAGGCCTACACCGCCCAGGGGCAGCTCGACAGTCTGCGCGGGCAGGTCGCCCAGGGAGCCCAGGAGATCGCCCGGGAGCGCGAGGCGAACACCAGGGCCGCCGAATACATCGTGGATCTCGGCCGCGAGGCCGACGGGATCGATCAGCAGCTCAAGAACGCTCGCGAGGCGGCCGAACGGCAGGCCTCCGACATGGCGGAGGCCGCCGGGCTCGCCGGGCTCACGACCCCGGACGACGGCGACCCGCAGGCGGTCCGGGCGCAGGTCACCGCCCGGTTGGAGGACGTCGAGGACGTACGGCGCCGGCTGGAGAAGGTCGACGCGGCGGAGAGGGAGCGCGGGCGCGCGGAGCAGGCCGTACAGAAGGCGGGCAAGAGGATCGAGGCCGGCGAGCTGGCCTGCGGGACCGCCGATCGGGAGCTCGGCGAGGCCCGCGCCCAGGCGGAGGAGGACCTGCGGGTCTGGGCCGGCAGGTGGTCGGGGGACCACCCGGATCCGGTGGTGGGCGTCGATGACGTCGCCGTGCTCGGCGAGAGCCTGGCCCGCATCGGGGAGGCCGGGGCCCCGAGCCTCGCCGAGGTCTTCGGAGACCTGACCGAGGCGCGGCGCACGACGCTCGTCACCCACGTGGCCGGGCTGGAGGCCGGGCTGCGCGAGTCCGCGGCGGAGCTCGAACGGCTCACCGCGCTGCGCGACGAGATCGCCGCCGAGCGCGACGACGCGCCGCCGCTCGCCGCCACCCGGCAGGCCGCCCGGACCGAGCGGCAGGGAGCCGCGCTCTGGCAGCTCGTCCGATTCGCCGACGGGGTCTCGGACGGAGAGGCCGCCGCCGTGGAAGGGGCCCTGGACGCGGCCGGGCTGCTCACCTCCTGGATCCACCCCGATCCGCGGCTCACCGCGGTCGCCCTGGAGCAGGCCGACCCCGACGCCTACCTGCTTCCGGTCCCGGCCGAACGGCGGCCGGCGGGACCGACCCTGTCGGGCATCCTGGTTCCCGAGGAGCACGACCTCGTCCCCGCCGAGGTCATCTCCGAGGTCCTCGACTCGATCGCGCTGACCGACGAGCTCACCGTCGCCTCCCCGGCGCCCGCGATCAGCAGGCGGGGCCAGTTCAGCTCCGGGGTTCACCTGGGCGCGCAGCCCAAGACCGCACCGGAGTACATCGGCGCCACCTATCGGGCGGCTCGCCGGCGGGCGAGGATCGCCGAGTACGAACGGCAGGCGCGGGCCCGCTCCCAGGAGCGGTCGGACGGCGAGGCGGAGCGCGACGCGCTCCGGCGGCGCCTGGACGACGTCGGCCGGGCCAGAAACGAACTCCGGCCCATCGCCAAGGGCATTCCCCGGGCCGTGGCGGCGCTGGCCGAGAAGTCGACGCTGCTGGCGGCCTCCCGGACGGAGTGCTCCGAGGCCGCGACCGCCCTGGACGGCGCCACGGCCGAGACGGACGCCGAGCGGCGCCGGCTCCGGCAGACGGCCGCGGACCGGAACATGCCCGCCGTCGCGGCGGAGGTCGAGGTGGTCGCCCGGGCGATCGCCGATTTCACCAGGGCGGCGGAGGGGCTCAGCCAGCGGCTCACCGGAATCGAGACTCTCAGGCAGGACCTCGCCGGGCGCCGCCGTACGATCGCGCGCCTGGCCGCCGAGCACAGGGGCGCGGCCGAGGCCCTCGTGGAGAAGGAGGAGGCACACCTGAGCGCGGCGGAGCGGCTGGCCGCCCTCGAAGAGACGCTGAGCGCGCCCCTCCAGGAGATCCTGGGTCAGATCAGCGAGGCGGAGCGGTCGCTGAGAGAGGCGAAGGCCACCTGGCAGGCGGAGGACGAGCGGGCTCGCAGGGAGCACGACGCCCTGGTCGAGGCCGAGTCGGCGCACAAGCACGGCGGGATCTCCCTCCTGGCGGCGCTGGAGGAGCTGCTCGATCAGCTCGCGTCGTTCGCGCCGTTCGCCCATGCGGACCTGCGGCCGGTTCTCAAGATCACCGCGGCGCCGTCCTGGCCGGACCGCACCCGGTGGGCCGGGTCCGAGCAGATCGCCGCGGAGATCATCGAGCGGCTGTCCGAGCAGGAGGCCGCCCCGGCGGTCCAGGCCGTCCTGCCGGACGGCGTGGCCGAGCTCCTCGGCCTCTACGACGCGGCCACCGCGGGCCGGCCGGCGGGGGAGACGGCGCGCAAGGGCGTTCGCGACCGGATGACGGAGGCGCTCAAGGAGTTCAACGACGCGCTCAACGCCTGCGAGGAGGACTACCGGCTGGACTGGGAGCCCGGAGACTCCGTGGTCGTCGTGCAGGTCCTCGACGCGGACGGCCGCCACCCGGTGGCCGCGTTCGCGCGGCGCATCGCCGAGCGCGCGGCCGAACAGGGGTTCCTCCTGGAGGAGCGGGAGCGGACGGTCCTGGAGGACGAGCTGCTGGCCGGGCTGGCGCAGCAGATCTTCGACCGGGTCCTCGTGGCCCGCGACCTCGTCAGGGGCATGGACGCCGACACCAGGTCCAGGCCGATGTCGACCGGTACGACGGTGGGCATTCGCTGGGTCGTGTCCGACGGGATCACCGACCTGCAGAGGGAGGTCTCCGAGCTCCTCGGGCAGGACGGCCTCGGCCCCGAGCAGCTGGCCGGCCTGCGCCGCATCCTGCGGAAGATGATCCATGAGTATCGGGCCGGTCATCCCCGGGCGACCTACAAGGAGGTGCTCTCCACGGTCCTGGACTACAGGACCTGGCGGTCCTTCGAGCTGCGGCTGAAGGTTCCCGGAGAGGACGACGTGAAGCTGAGCAAGAAGCGTCACTCCCAGATGTCAGGCGGGGAGAAGTCCGCCGCGATCCATCTGCCGCTGTTCGCCGCGGCGAACGCCATCTACTCGTCCGCCTCCGGCACCTGCCCCCGGATGATCGCGCTCGATGAGGCGTTCGCCGGCATCGACGACATCTACAAGCCGGATCTGCTCGGGCTCACCGTCCGCTACGACCTGGACGTGTTCATGACGGGCCATGACCTGTGGGTCCGGTATGCCACGGTCCCCGCGGCGGCGCACTATGACATGCACAGCGACAAGGCCTCCCACACGGTCTCGGCGATGCTCGTCCTGTGGGACGGCGGCGAGCTCATCGACTCCGGGGCGGGGTTCTCCGGCAACGACGAGCTGGCCAAGGAGCTGCTGGGGTTCGCCCCGACCCGGCGCGTGCCGATCGAGGCCGGGCTGCTGGAGGCGGGGGAGGGGCCCGACGAGGACGCGGACGAGGAGTAACCGGGCCGGGTTCGCCGAGCCTGGGACACCATGCCCGGCTCGGCGAGCAGGCCGCGCTGGTGGTAGTGGCGAACGGCCCACATCGTCACACCGGCCTGGGCGGGAGAGAGACACCTTATGGTCGAACGCCTGCGCCGGTACGTCATACCGGTAACCGAATTCTCAAGCTCGGGCCTCGCCCCGGTGGAGGTGGTCCAGAACGGCCAGTTCGTCCTCGGAGAGGCGCAGCGCGCCGGCGGCCACGTTCGCGACCAGGTGATCCGGGTTGCCGGTACCGGGGATGGCCAGCACATGCGGCCCGCGGTGCAACGTCCACGCCAGCCGTACCTGCACCGCGCTCGCCCCATGCGCCCGCGCGACGGCAAGCACCTCGTCGCTGGCGGTGCCACCCGCGCCGGCTTCGCGCCCCGTACCGGCGATCGCATAGAACGGCACGAACGCGACACCCTGCTCACCGCAGGCGCGCAGGAACTCGTCGTACTCGGGCCGCACGCCGATGCCGTACTGGTTCTGCACGCAGACCACCGGTGCGATGGCCTGGGCTTCGGCGAGGTGCTCGGGGGTGACGTTGGAGATGCCCAGGTGTCGGATGAGCCCGGCTTCGCGGAGCTGGGCCAGCGCGCCGAAACGCTCGGCGATCGAGTCGGTTCCGAGGACGCGCAGGTTCACCACGTCGAGGTGGTCACGGCCGAGCTGACGCAGGTTCTCCTCGACCTGGCCGCGCAGCTGCTCCGGGGTGGCATGGGGCAGCCACTCGCCCGACGGGCCTCGGCCCGGCCCGACCTTGGTGGTGATGACGAGATCATCCGGATAGGGGGCCAGTGCTTGGTTGATCAGTTCGTTGGCGGAACGCAGCGGCGAGAAGTAGAACGCGGCGGTGTCGATGTGGTTCACACCGAGTTCGACCGCGCGGCGCAGCACGCTGATCGCCCGGCCACGGTCGCTCGGAACGGCGTCGGCCCGGAGCGCCGCGCCGTCCTGCGTCAGGCGCATCGCGCCGAAACCGATCCGGTTGACCTCCAGGTCGTCGAGCTTCCAGGTGCCTGACGCGGCCGCGGTAATCATCTGCAGGGTCATGGTCGAATGATCTCCCCGATATAGGATGGTCGCCATTGATTAAGGTATATCTGAATCCTTGGAGTGGTCCTCTGGAGGAGCTGGCGTTTTCCGCGAGCGATCTGGCGCAGACGCGGTTCGCCGTCTCGCCGATGTGGGAGGTCGGGACCAGCTTCCGGCTGCTGAGCTCCGTCTCCGCGCATCCCGTGCACCGGCCCTGGCTCGAGCAGGTACGGCCACGGGTGGCGGCCGCCGGCCTTGACCGGGGCTGGCTCGCCGAGCTGATCCCGCCCTCGGGTTACGTTCCCGACTTCCTCAACCCGGCGCCCGCCGGGCCGGCCCCCACACTGGCGGAGGAGCTGGCCGGGATCCTGGCGGCTCCCGTCGCCCGGGTATGCCAGGACCTTGATCGCCTGGGACGCGAGCAGGGGCGTCGCGGCCTCCGGCTGCGGACCCTGTACGCCGAGCCGCAGGCCCGCCTGGTCCGGGTCTCGGAAGAGATCGAGACCTACTGGGAGCTGGCGCTCGCCCCCTACTGGGCGCGGATCCGGGCGGTGCTCGACGCCGACGTCTTCTACCGGGCCCGGCAGGTCGCCGAGCATGGCGCGGGCCATCTCTTCAACGATCTGCACCCCTCGGTGAGCTGGGACGACAACGCGCTACGGCTGGCCCGCCGGCAACGACCCCTGTCCCGGAAGACGGCGGGCGCGGGGCTGTTGCTGATTCCCTCGGCTTTCACCGGACCGGGCCCGCTCACCCGGGTGACGCCGCCGGAGCCGCCGCAACTGGCCTACCCGGCGCGCGGCGTCGGCTCCCTGTGGGAACCCCGGCCCATCACCAGGACCGGCGCCATCGCCGCCGTGCTCGGCCGCTCGCGGACCCTGCTGCTGACCGAACTGGAGACCCCTGCCTCCACCACCGAACTGGCCCGCCGTACGGGGCTCTCCCCGGCCGGGGCGTCCCAGCACCTCACCGCGCTGCGCGACGCGGGCCTGGTCAGCGCCCACCGAGCCGGTCGCTCGGTGCTCTACGCCCGCACCTCCGTCGCCGAATCCATCCTCGCCGCCCGCCCATAGGATTCCGCCGGTCTGCGCGTGCCCCGAACACGAGCGGAGACCCGCCACCGGTGCTCTGCCTGATCGGGCAGCTGCTTACCTCGGGGTCTCGATCAAGGCCCGGCACACCGCCGCCTGCCTCCCCGGCCGTCAGCACATCATGCCGTCGCACCCGGGCACCGGGTCTAGAGGGCCGCGTTTGTGTAGCGGTCGGCGAGGGTGCGCAGGAGAGCTCGTAGTTCAGGGGGGTCGATGACGGTGAAGGCGACATCGAGGCTGCCGAGGAAGGCGGCCAGGTTGTGGAGCGAGTCGGCCCCGGTCTCCAGGATGCTGTTCTGATCGTCCACGCCCCGCAACAGGCCCGCCAGCGGGGTCAGCCGTTCGGCCATCGTCTCGACGGGGGCGTGCAGCCGTATGAGGGCCTGGTGTTTCCAGACCGTCGAGCTCGACCCGCGCACGACGTGCGCGGCGGCGTCGCCGCCCGGGGGCTCGCGAGGAGTGAAGCGGGGGCCGTTCGGGGTGCGGGGGCGGATGCGGTCGGCGCGGAAGGTCCGCCAGTCGCGGCGGTCGTTGTCCCAGGCCAGCAGATACCAGCGTTGCCCGGTGTAGACCAGGCGGTGTGGTTCGGCGGTGCGGGCGCTCGCGGTCCCGTCGTGGCCGCGGTAGTCGAAACGCAGCTGCTCGTGGTCACGTATCGTGGCGGCGATCACCGTCAGGGTTTGTGCGTCCACGGTGGGACCGCGTCCGGCCACCGAGATCGTGGCCGCGCGTACCGCGTCGATCCGGTGGCGCAGCCGTGACGGCAGCATCTGCTGCAGCTTGGTGAGCGCGCGCAGCGAGGTCTCCTCGATGCCGGTCACGGTGCCGCCGGCGGCGGCGTGCAGGCTGACGGCGACCGCGATCACCTCCTCGTCGTCGAGGAGCAGCGGCGGCAGGGCCGCTCCGGCGCCGAGCCGGTAGCCGCCGGCCGTCCCGGTGGTCGAGTGGACCTGGTAGCCGAGGATGCGCAGCCGTTCGATGTCGTTGCGGACGGTCCTGGTGGTCACGGCAAGCCGGTCGGCCAGTTCGGCGCCGGACCAGTCGGGTCGCGCCTGCAGCAATGACAGCAGCCGCAGCAGCCGCGTCGAGGTTTCCAACATCGCTCAAGTCTGCCAGGCATTGAGGAACCGGAGGTTCCACAAGGGTCCGTAGTGTACTCACCATGACGCACCACACCGGCGACAGCCGGCAGGTGTCCGCGGCAGCGAAGGGAACACAGATGTTGCGAGGATTCGCCACCGTCAGTTTCTGGGCGGACGACCTGGAGGCGGCGAAGAAGTGGTACACCGAGTTGCTGGGTATCGATCCCTACTTCCAGCGCCCGGTGGAGGGCCCGCCGGCGTACGTGGAGTTTCGCCTCGGCGACTACCAGCACGAGCTGGGCCTGATCGACAGGCGCTACGCCCCGGACGGTGCGGTGCCCGGTACGGGTGGTGCCGTCATGTTCTGGCACGTCGACGATGTGCCCGCGGCTCTTGAGAGGCTGCTGTCCATGGGGGCGAAGGAGTACGAGGCGCTCACAGTTCGCGGAGAGAGCGGATTTGTCACCGCCTCCGTGGTCGACCCGTTCGGGAACATCCTGGGCATCATGTACAACCCTCACTACCTGGAGGTCCTGGGCGCGAGCGGACCGGCGTGACCCGTGCCGGGGGCGTGCCGCCGGTGACGAGGTGACGAGTGGCCGCCGGTGAGAGCCGGCTGAAGGCGACGAGAACCGGCGGGAAGCGACCGGTCGCGGTGGGCTCCCGGGGCTCGGGAAGCCACACGGTTCCCTGAGCCCCTCCTCGGGGTCGCCGCCGGATCATCGGGGCCGGACAAGCTGATCTTCGGGAGCCCGGCAAGGACTCGACCTCCCCGATCGGTCAGGGGAAAAGCGCGGGAAGACCTGCGACGTAAGCGATTGAAAGGAGGAGGGGAGCCCGGGCCTTCACGGCGCCGTGCCCCTGACTGCCATGGCAGAACTCAACGGCGCGGAAATCATCGTCTTCGAGGACGCCTCCCGGTGGGAGGCCTGGTTGGCCGACCATTACGAACTGCCGACCGGTGTGTGGCTGAAGATCGCGAAGAAGGGCTCGGGAATTGCCTCGGTGGCGCTTACGGAAGCGCTCGATGTCGCCCTGTGTTACGGCTGGATCGACAGCCACAGAAAGTCCTACGACGAGGCGTATTTTCTGCAGAAGTATTCGCGCCGCCGATCGAAGAGCCGGTGGTCGAGGGTGAACGTCGACAGAACCGAGGTGCTTGTCGCCGCTGGGCACATGAGAGAACCCGGTCTCGCGGAAATCCTGGCCGCCCAGGCGGACGGAAGATGGGAAGCGGCATACGAATCGCAGAAGAACGCCACGGTCCCGCCCGACCTCGCGGCCGCATTGGAGCGGAACGAGCAGGCGAGGGCCTTCTTCGAAACGCTCGACAGGACAAATCAATATGCCGTGTTCTTCCGCCTCATGACGGCGAGGACACCCGATAATCGAGCAGTCCGCCTCCAGGAGATGATCGCCCAGCTGGAAGCGGGAAAGAAGTTCAGCTCGCGGGCTCCGGCGAGAAGCGGTCGCGCAGCAGGATGATCTTCCCGTCGCGGACGCGGTGGATCTGGGCGAACGGCATGGTCGAAGGCGGTGTCGGGCTCGGCTGAACGCGTCGGGGCCGGAGACGGTGTGCGGCACGCACAGGGGTTCAGGGAAGGGCGGAGACGGCAGGCGCGGAACGCGGGACGGTGGCTCGCGCGGGACGCCAGGCGCTCACCAGAGCCAGGGCCAGCAGCAGCTCGGCGATGTCGCCGCCGTAGTACATGATCTCCGCGGCCCCGCGCAGCTGCTCCGGGGGCACCGGCACGTCAACGAACAGCCCGGCGTACATCAGCTGCGACAACGTGGCGTGTACGGCGACCGCCACCCCCAGCACGACCAGCCGGACCGGCACCGACGGGCGCCGCGGCGCCGGATCCGGACCGGCGATCACCCAGGCGAACAGGCAACCGGCGAGCAGGAAGTGCACGTGCACCAGGTGGTGCAGCGGCGCGTTGGCGGAGGCGATTCGATACAGCGGGGTGCAGTACAGCGCGGCCATGCCACCCACGCTGAGCACGAGCGCGATCCACGGATTGGCCGGCAGGTGCATCACCCGGCTGCGGAGCAGAGCGCCGACGCGCCGCCCCTTCGCGGGCGGCAGCGAGCGCAGCAGTAACGTCATCGGGGCGCTCAGCACCAGGCCCAGCGGCGCCAGCATCCCGATCAGCAGATGCTGCAGCATGTGCCCGCGAAAGTCCGTCTCGGCGAAGGCGGCGACCGGCCCGGTCACGCCCCCGGCGACCAGGGCGACGCCGGCGGCGAAACTCGCCGTCCGCCACCGGCTCCAGCCCTTCGCCTCCCTGCTCCGGAGCGCGGCCGGCAGCCCGTACGCGCCCAGCACCACGGCCAGGACGACGAGCGGCAGCAGCGCCTGCATGCCGCCGCCGTGATGATGCGCCTCGTGCGCCAGGGCGGTCATGGCGCCGGCGCTCCGGAGACGCGCCCGTCCGCGCGGCACAGGTCGATCGGGGCGCCGCCGCGCTGCAGCAGCCACCCCCCGGCCGCCAGCACGGCGCCCAGGAGCAGGAATCCCAGGTCCCACCAGATCTGGTACGGGCCGGTGCGCACGTGGTGGATGCCCAGGAGGTGATGGTCGATGACGCCCTCCACCAGGTTGAACACCCCCCACCCGACCAGGATCCAGCCCCACAGCATCCGTGACCTCCACACCCGGCCGCGAGAGTGGACGACGCGCGAGTAGAGCAGGCCAAGGCCGATCAACACCGCCAGCCAGGTGAACGCGTGGAAGAACCCGTCCCACAGCGTGTTCATCCGCAGCCCCGGAACGGTGTCCACCGGGTAGTACTTCACGCCGATGTTGTCGGTGTCGGTGCTGGACAGCATGTGATGCCACTGCAGGATCTGATGGAGCAGGATGCCGTCGACGAACCCACCCAGCCCGATGCCCAGAACCGTGCCGGGCACGGCGATCCGCCGCCTGACCCTGTCCGTCTCGGCCGATCCGGTCGCCATCACGCCCCCTTCCTCTCCAGCTCGGGTCCGGCGTGACGACACCGGGCGTCTCATGAGCACTCAAGACGGGCGTTGTACGGCCCGGCCGTGCCCTTGGGGGCGGCAGGAGGCGCCCCTGACGGGCCCATCGGTCGCTCGCCACGGCCGCGGAACCTCCGTCCCCGTCAACCGAGATCAACTATCTGCGGTGATCCCGCGGTCCGGTGCGGGGAAACGCCGCAGTGCTCGGCTCTTGGCCCGGTGGTTACCCAACGCCTACCAGCGCTCCATGACGTTGGCACGTGATCGACGTCACAAAAACTGACCGATCGGTCAAATGCTGTCCGATCGGTCAGCTAGGCTGGGTGAGGGGGTGGGTGACTTGTCGAGAAACGTCCGTTCGCGCACGCGTCGAGAGATTCTCGACGCCGCATCCGGGCTTTTTGCCGTCGCGGGTTTCAAAGGCACCTCCCTGCAGGACATCGCCGCCGAGGTGGGCTGCTCCAAGGCGACGCTGCTCTACCACTTCGACGGCAAGGACGCGATCCTCGTCGAGATGCTCGCCCCCGCGGTCGGGGCGTTCGGCGTGCTCGACAGGCAGCTGGCCGGGCTCGCCGACGACACCGTCCAGCTCGCGGCCGTGAAGGGCTACGTCGACCTCGTGCTGTCCTTCCGGCGAGAGGTCACCGTTCTCCACGGCGACATCCCGGGCCTGCTCAGGCATCCCGCCCTGGCCGACGTGCAGGGCATGGTGGACCGCCTGCTCGACGCGCTGGCCTCCCGCTCGCCCGATCCTTCGGCGCAGGTCACGGCGCTGATGGTCCTGGGCGCCATCCCCATCGTCTGCATGAAGCCCGTCGCCATGAACGACGACGAGTTACGCGACGTCCTGGTCCGCAGCGCGGCCGGGGCCCTCAATGCGCGCGGCGCCTGATATCGGGCGACCGTTCTACTCCCCTCGACCCTGACAGGGACACTCCATTGGCTACTTTGCTGTACAGGCTCGGCCGTGCCTCCTTCCGCCATAGACGGCTGGTGCTGGCCCTCTGGCTCGCCGTGCTGGCCGTCACGGGCATCGGCGCCGTCGTCTTCATGGGCCCCACGGCCAGTAACTTCACCATGCCGGGAACGGAGTCGCAGCGGGCGCTCGACTCCCTGGCCAAGCACTTCCCCCAGGCCGCCGGCGCCACCGGCACCATCGTCGTCGCCGCCCCCGAGGGCGCGCAGCTGACCGCCCCGCAGAACCAGGCCGCCGTCCAGGCGCTCACGAAGGAGGCTGGAACGCTCCCGGGCGTGGTGGCCGCCGTCGACCCGTTCAAGATCGGGGCGCTCTCCCCTGACGGCCGCTACGCGCTGATCCAGGTGCAGTTCGCCGGCCGTAGCGACGACGTGACCGACGCCCAGCGCGCGGCGTACGAGAAGGCGGGCGGCGCGGCCGAGAGCGCCGGCCTTCGGGTGGAGCACGGCGGCGAGATCATGTCGGGCGAGCCCGAGATCGGCTCGACCGAGGCGCTCGGCGTCGCCGTCGCGGCGGTCGTGCTCATCGTCACCTTCGGCTCGCTGGTGGCCGCCGGAATGACCCTGCTCAACGCGCTCATCGGCCTGGGGGTCGGCATGGCCGGGCTGTTCGCGCTCAGCGGCGCCGTGCAGCTGACCGCCACGGCTCCGGTGCTCGCGCTGATGCTCGGCCTGGCCGTCGGCATCGACTACTCGCTGTTCATCACCTCCAGGCATCGCCAGAACCTGCTCGACGGGCTGGAGCCCGAGGAGGCCGCCGGCCGGGCGGTCGGCACGGCGGGATCGGCCGTCGTCTTCGCCGGCGCCACCGTCGTCATCGCGCTCGCCGGGCTGTCGGTGGTCAACGTCCCGTTCCTGACCGTGATGGGCCTGGCCGCCTCGGCCACCGTCGCCGTCGCCGTGCTGGTGGCGATCACGCTGCAGCCCGCGCTGCTCGGCTTCGCCGGCCGCAGGATCCTGGCCCGCCGGCACCGTGCCGCCCCGGAGGCGGGAGCCTCGGGACGTGCGGGCTTCGGCTTCCGCTGGGCCTACCTCGTCACCCGCTGGCGGGCGGTGTTCATCATCGCCGGAGTGCTGGGCCTGGCCGCGCTCGCCGTACCCGCCAAGGACATGCGGCTGGCGCTGCCCGACGCGGGCACCGCCTCGGAGAACAGCGCGGCGCGCAAGGCGTACGACCTCATCGCCGAGGGGTTCGGACCGGGCTTCAACGGCCGCCTGGCCGCGGTGGTCACCGGCGACTCGCCCGAGGCCACCGGCCTGGCCGCGAAGCAGGCCGCCACCCTCATCCAGGGCACCAAGGGTGTCGTCGCGGTGACCCCGCCGCAGCTCAACGCGTTGAAAACCACCGCGCTGCTCGCCGTCATCCCGAGCACCGGACCCACCGACGCCGCCACGGAGACTCTGGTCCAGGACATCAGGGCCAAGGTCGCGAACCTCGACGGCGCCGAGGTGGCGCTGACCGGCCAGACCGCGATCGGCATCGACGTCTCCGAGAAGCTCTCCGCCGCCCTGCCCATCTACCTGCTGCTCGTGGTCGGACTGTCCGTCCTGCTGCTGATGCTGGTCTTCCGGTCGGTGCTGGTCCCGATCAAGGCGGCGCTCGGATTCCTGCTCACCGTCGGCGCCACCTTCGGCATCACCGTCGCGGTCTTCCAGTGGGGATGGCTCGCCGGCCTCCTCGGGCTGGACACCCCGGGGCCGCTGGTCAGCTTCCTGCCCATCCTGCTCATCGGCATCCTGTTCGGCCTGGCGATGGACTACCAGGTCTTCCTGGTCTCCCGGATGCGGGAGGACTTCGTCCACGGCAACACCGCGGAGCAGGCCACCATCTCGGGGATGGGCCACGGCGCCCGCGTCGTCACCGCGGCCGCGCTGATCATGATTTCGGTCTTCGCCGGCTTTGTGCTGCTCGACGATCCGATCATCAAGTCCATGGGGTTCGCCCTCGCCATCGGCGTGGTCATCGACGCGTTCGTGGTGCGGATGACGATCGTGCCGGCCGTCATGTCCCTGCTGAGCGACAAGGCGTGGTGGCTGCCCCGCTGGCTGTCGCGGGTCCTGCCCAACGTCGACATCGAGGGTGAGCAGCTCCGCGTGCACCTGGACGGGGAGGCTTCGAAGGTGGCGGTCCACAACTGACCCGTCTCCCACCGGCCGGGCGGTGTCACGCCGCCCGGCCGGAACGCGTTGGATCACCACGTCCGTGAGGCGGACCGGCCCACGCCTGCGAGGTCGCCGGACTTGATCAATGCTGTCCCGGCATACTCCTGTGCCGTCTTTCCGGGCAGCGGGGTGGCCCATGGCCGTGGAACGGTCATGGGGAGGGCGCCGCGAAGGCGAGGAACGCGGTGGCGGCGCCGCAGGCGAGGGAGATGGGCATGCGCATGAACACTCCAGCCACGAGAATGCGATGAGTGTTCTTTACGCTACTCACTGTCATCGGGTGCTCGATGGCGGGGCCGGGGGTCATCTGCGGAGACGGGCGCGACATGCGGATCTCCACCGTAAAGGAACGAGGGGCAGGCGTCCGCTCGCCCGTTTCCGCGAATAGATCGATATGGGCCTGCGCGCCGTGGCCAACCCCGCTTGTCGGTGAAATTTGGGACTTCTATCGGAGAAATGAACCCCATGGGGGTATGTTAGGGTCATCGCGTCGGGATACCCCGCCCTGGTATCAATGAGGGCGGGAAGGCGTGTGTGTGCGGCGTCACGGGCAACGACCCTCGCGGGTTGGGACCGAGGGCGGGGGTGCCTGTGAGCTTGGCGGGATGACCTGCGGACGCCGCGTCTTGTTGGTCTCCGCCGGGATCGGCGGGGCCGGCGGCGTGACGGGTGTGACCGGTATTCGGATCGAGTCGGCCGATGATTCGGTCGTCGAGGGCGGAATACCATAGGGGGGTACCGTGTTATAGGAGAAGAAGCTGCGCACAGGGGGAGAGATGCACGGATACGCCGACAACAAACAGGACCACGTGCGGCGGCTGCGCCGGATCGAAGGTCAGATCCGCGGTCTGCAGCGGATGGTTGAAGAGGACAAATACTGCATCGACATCCTCACCCAGGTGTCGGCGTCCAACCGGGCGCTGCAGTCCTTCGCCCTCTCCCTGCTGGAAGAGCACATGGCGCACTGTGTGGCCGAGGCCACCGCCAAGGGCGGCGCAGAGGCCGAGGCCAAGATCAAGGAAGCCTCCGACGCCATCGCCCGCCTCGTCCGCTCCTGACCGTCACATGGATCAACACGTAACCACCACGCAAGAGGAGCGATCATCATGACCACCACCACCTACACCGTCAAGGGTATGACCTGCGGCCACTGCGTCAGCTCGGTCACCGAGGAGGTCACCGAGATCCCGGGTGTCACCGGCGTCGAGGTCGACCTGGCCACGGGCCTGGTGACGGTCGGAAGCGACGGCCCGATCGACGACGACGCCGTCGCGGCCGCGGTCAAGGAGGCCGGATACGAAGTGGTGGCCGTGCCGTGAACACGCCCGCCAAGCTCGGAGCCTACGCCCTGGGTCTCGCCGTGATCTTCGGCGGAGCGCTCGGAGCGGGCAACGCGGTGGGCTCCGCCGGCGTCGTGCCCATCGCGGACGATCACGGCGCCCACGCGGCCCCGTCCCCGGGCCGGGAAACGAACGATCATGGAGCCCACGCGGAAACGGCTCCGAGCCGGGCAGCAGTCGAGGCACCCGCCCCAGGAGGGCTTCAAGTGTCCCAGGACGGTTACACCCTGACCCCCGAGACGACGGAGATCACGCCGGGCGAGGCCACGGACTTCCGGTTCAGCGTGATCGGACCCGACGGCGGGCCCGTCACTCGTTACCAGACGAAACATGACAAGAAGCTGCACTTCATCGTGGTCTCCCGCGACCTGGGCGGCTTCCAGCACCTGCACCCCGAGCTGACCGGTGACGGCGTGTGGTCGGTGAAGCTGACCCTGCCCGAGGCGGGCGCCTACCGGGCGTTCGCCGACTTCGCCCCCGAGGGAGGCCCTGACCTCACCCTCGGCGCCGATCTGCGGGCGGGCGGCGCCTACGAACCCGGGCAACCGCCCGAGCTGAGCCGTACGTCCACGGTCGACGGCTACACCGTCACCCTCGACGGCGACCTGGTCCCCGGAAAGTCGAGCAGGATCACCCTCAGGGTCGGCAGGGACGGCCGCCCGGTCACCGACCTGCAGCCCTACCTGGGCGCTTACGGCCACCTGGTCGCGCTGCGCGCGGGAGACCTGGCCTACCTGCACGTGCACCCCGACGGGGAGCCGGGCGACGGCAGGACCCAGCCGGGTCCGGAGATCACCTTCTACGCGGAGGTGCCCAGCCGGGGCGACTACCGGCTGTTCCTGGACTTCCAGCACGGGGGAGTCGTGCGCACCGCGGACTTCACCCTCCACGCCGGTCAGGGCGCGGCACCCACCCCCGCCCCCTCGACCGGCCCGTCCGAGCACGGCGAGCACGACCATTGACGCCCGGTGCGACGAGAGGAATCCGGTACGATGAGCGAAAGGAGCAGGTGATGTCCTCCCTCACCGATGACAGGCCGCAGAGCACGGTCGAACTCTCAATTGGCGGCATGACCTGTGCCTCCTGCGCCAACCGGATCGAGCGCAAGCTCAACAAACTCGACGGTGTGACCGCGACCGTCAACTACGCCACCGAGAAGGCCAAGGTCACCTTCGGCGAGGGCATTGATCCGCAGGAGCTGATCGCCGAGGTCGAGAAGACCGGCTACACCGCCGAGCTCCCGCCGAAGCCGGAGCAGCAGGGCGACACGACGCGGGACGAGCCTGCGGACGAGCTCCAGCCGCTGCGACGGCGACTGATCACCTCCGTGGTGCTCGGGGTGCCGGTGATCGCGATGGCGATGATCCCGGCGCTGCAGTTCACCAACTGGCAGTGGCTGTCGCTCACGCTGGCCGCGCCGGTCGTGGTCTACGCCGGCTGGCCGTTCCACAAGGCCGCCTGGACGAACCTGCGCCACGGCGCCGCGACCATGGACACCCTGGTCTCGCTCGGCACCCTCGCCGCTCTCGGCTGGTCGCTGTGGGCGCTGTTCTTCGGCAGCGCGGGCACCCCGGGCATGATCCATCCGTTCTCGTTCACGATCGAGCGCACCGACGGCTCGGGCAACATCTACTTCGAGGCGGCCGCGGGCGTGACCGCGTTCATCCTGGCCGGCCGCTACTTCGAGGCCCGGGCCAAACGCCGCGCGGGCTCCGCCCTGCGAGCCCTGCTGGAGCTGGGCGCCAAGGACGTCACCGTCCTGCGCGGCGGATCCGAGACGCGGGTCCCGTCCGATCAACTGGCCGTCGGAGATCGATTTGTGGTCCGGCCCGGCGAGAAGATCGCCACCGACGGCGTGGTCGAGGAGGGTTCCTCAGCGGTCGACGCCTCCATGCTCACCGGTGAGTCGGTGCCGGTCGAGGTACGGCCCGGCGACACGGTGACCGGCGCGACCGTCAACGCCGGGGGCCGCCTGGTCGTCCGCGCCACCCGCATCGGCTCCGACACCCAGCTCGCCCAGATGGCCAGGCTGGTCGAGGACGCCCAGACCGGCAAGGCCCAGGTCCAGCGGCTGGCCGACCGCATCTCCGGGATCTTCGTCCCGATCGTGATCGCACTGGCCGTCGGCACGCTCGGCTACTGGCTGGGCACCGGTGGCGGCGCCGGGGCGGCCTTCACCGCCGCGGTCGCCGTGCTGATCATCGCCTGCCCGTGCGCCCTGGGCCTGGCCACCCCGACCGCGCTGCTGGTCGGCACCGGCCGCGGAGCCCAGCTCGGCATCCTGATCAAGGGTCCTGAGGCGCTGGAGTCCACCCGCGCCGTCGACACCGTCGTGCTCGACAAGACCGGCACCGTCACCGAGGGGAAGATGACCCTCGCCGGCGTCCACCTCGCCGACGGTGAGGACGCCGCCGAGGTGCTGCGCCTGGCGGGCGCCCTGGAGCACGCCTCCGAACACCCCATCGCCCAGGCCGTCGCCCGGGGAGCCGCCGAGCGCGTGGGCGCGCTGCCCGCCGTCGAGGACTTCGCCGGCATCGAGGGCCTCGGCGTCCAGGGCGTCGTTGACGGGCACGCCGTGCTCGTCGGCCGTCCCGCACTGCTCGCCGAATGGTCACAGCACCTGCCGGCCGAGCTGGAACAGGCGCTCACCGCGGCACAGGCGGCGGGCCGTACCGCCGTCGCGGTCGGCTGGGACGGCAAGGCGCGCGCGGTCCTGGTGGTGGCCGACACGATCAAACCGACCTCGGCCGAGGCGATCCGGCGGTTGCGCGCGCTGGGGCTGACCCCGGTGCTGCTCACCGGCGACAACGAGGCCGTGGCCCGGTCGGTCGCCGACGAGGTCGGCATCGACGAGGTGATCGCCGAGGTGCTGCCCGCCGGCAAGGTCGACGTCGTCAAGCGGCTGCAGGCCGAAGGCCGCAGGGTCGCCATGGTCGGTGACGGCGTCAACGACGCCGCGGCGCTGGCTCAGGCCGATCTCGGCCTGGCCATGGGGACCGGCACCGACGCCGCCATCGAGGCCTCCGACCTCACCCTGGTCCGCGGTGACCTGCGGGTGGCCGCCGACGCGATCCGGCTGTCGCGCCGGACGCTGCGCATCATCAAGGGCAACCTGTTCTGGGCCTTCGCCTACAACGTGGCCGCCCTGCCCCTGGCCGCGCTCGGCCTGCTCAACCCCATGATCGCCGGAGCCGCGATGGCGTTCTCCTCGGTCTTCGTGGTCGGCAACAGCCTGCGCCTGCGCCGCTTCACCTAGGAGAGCGCCAAGCCGGCCGGAGGCGGTACGTACCGCCTCCGGCCGGCTTGGCATTCCGTCACGCCCGGACCCGCAGGGGCGAGCCGACTCCGATCCGCTCGGCCACCATGTCCTGGAAGTGGGCGCAGCCGGTGAAGTCCGCGTGGTCGCAGTCCAGGGCGCATTCGATGAGGTGGAGGGAGGACTGCGCCTCGGCGATGCGCCGGGTCAGGTCCGCGTGCCGGCGGAGCAGGATGTCGCGTCGCCCGTCCGGATCGCCGGTGGCGATCATCTCCCTGATGTCGTCGAGGCTGAATCCGGCCTCCTTCGCCCGCAGTATCACCGCGACGCGGTAAAGATCATCGCGGCCGTAACGACGGCGATCGCCCTCCACCCGTGCCGGTGCCAGCAGGCCCATGGATTCCCAGTGCCGCAGCACATGTGCCGCCAGGCCGAACCGCTCCGCGATCTGACCGATGGCCATCGACGTGACGTCTCCACTTGACTTCATGTCGACATTAAGTCGCATCCTCGATGACATGTCCAACATCACCGTTACAGGCCACAGCACGGGCCATGAAGATGATCCGGCCAACCGGTTGATCCGGCTGCTCGACATGGTCGACGCCCTTCCGGACTCGGTCGAGCTGCGCGTCCGTTCCTACGAGCTGCTTCACCTGGTGCCCGGTGCGCACGTGATCGACGTCGGCTGCGGCGCCGGATGGGCCGTCGGGGAGATGGCCGAACGCGACGTGAGGGCGATCGGCGTCGACATCAGCGAGCAGATGATCGCCATTGGCCGGCAGCGCCGGCCCGAGGCCGATCTCCGCGTCGGCGACGCCTACGCGTTGCCGTTCCAGGACGGAGAGGTGAACGGATATCGGGCCGAGAGGGTCTACCACGAGCTCGACGACCCGGCCAGAGCACTCGCCGAGGCGCGGCGGGTGCTCGCCCCGGGCGGGCGCATCGTCCTCATCGGCCAGGACTGGGACACCTTTGTCATCGACTCCGACGACCCGGCCCTGACCCGGACCATCGTGCATTCCCGCGCCGACGGCGTCCCGAACCCTCGGGCCGCCCGTGGCTACCGCAACCTGTTGCTCAACGCCGGGTTCGACGACGTCGAGGTGGAGGTGCGCACCGGTGTGTTCACCGACGGGTTGATGATGCCCATGCTCTCCGGGCTCGCCCACGCCGCCCGCTCCGCCGGGGTGATCACCCAGGGCCGGGCCGACGCGTGGATCGCGGAGCAGACCGGCCGCGCACGGAACGGGCGGCTCTTCCTCGCGATTCCGCTGTTCGTCGCGGCGGCACGCCGCCCCTGACGATCAGGTTCGAGCTCGTGAGGACGACCTGTACGGCGAGCCGCCGGCCGGATCTTCCCGGCCGGACGTCGTCACGAGGCCGTGGCCGCGAGATTGCTCAGCAGGGCCAGGGCGTGCTCGGAGGGACTGGCGGGCTCGGCCTGTAGAACGATCAGCTGCTGGCCGGGGGCGCTGTTGATGTCGAACACCTCGCAGGTGAGGGTCAGGTCGCCGACCTCGCGGTGGCGGAGTCGCTTGGTCTCGCGGGTCTTGCCGGATATGTCGTGGCGGGCCCAGAGCCGGCGGAACTCCGAGCTTCCGTCGGAGAGCTCATCGATCAGCTCGGTCAGGTACGGGTCGTCGAGGTCGGCACCGGCGGCGGCGCGCAGGTGGGCGACCTTGCTGTGGGCGACCTCCTCCCAGTCCCGGTAGAACTCGCGCGCGGCGGGTTCCAGGAAGACCAGCTGGAGCAGGTTGTCCGTGTATTCGTGGCCACTGTGGAGAGCGTCGGCCAGAGAGTTGGTGGCCAGCACGTCCATCCAGCGGTCGCACACGAGAGCCGGGGTGTCGGGCCAGCTGCGCATCAGCCGCAGCAGGTCCGGGCTGACCTGCCGGGCCTTGTCGGCGGCCCTGGGCTGCCGCGGCCTCGGGTGGGCGAGTTCGTACAGATACGCCGCGGCGTCGGGCCCGAGGCCCAGCGCCTTGACCAGCGAGGCGAGCACCCGCTCGGAGGGGTGGCGCTCGCGCCCCTGTTCCAGGCGGACGTAGTAATCGGTGCTGACACAGGCCAGCATCGCCAGCTCTTCCCGGCGCAGCCCCGGCGTCCGGCGAGGACCGGAGTGCAGCAACCCCACCTGCTGGGGAGTGGTGACCTCGCGCCGCGCACGCAGGAACTCACCAAGGAGATTGTCACTGTCCATTTCGGCACGTTACGTCAGAAATCAACTGGCAGGGTGGTCGTATTACTCCCAGGTGGGAACGCTCCCGCAGGGGAGGTGCCCAGGTCGGCGCGGCATGGGCACCGGGTGGAACGATCAGTCGGCTCCGCTGAGGGCCGTGGATCGTCGTGGTCTTCGCACGCCGCGGCGGAGGAGCAGGGCGACGGCGAAAACGGCGCCGACGAGCAGCGCGATGGACGCCCCCGCGGCGACGTCGGCGACCATGGAGATCCAGATTCCGGCGAGCCCGCAGGCGACGCCGATCGCGGCCGCCAGCGGGAACAGAAGGGCGAGGCGGTCGCTGAGCAGCCGGGCGGTGGCCGCGGGTCCGACGAGCAGGGCGAGGGTCAGGATGGCGCCGAGCGCGGGGACGGTCGCCACCACGGCCATCTCGACGAGCGCGAGCAACGCGAGGTCCAGCAGCACCACGGGCAGCCCCGCCGCCGCGGCGCCGTCGGGGTCGAAGGCCCGCAGCAGCAGCTCCTTGCCCAGCATCGCGAGAGTGAGCAGGACCACACAGGTGACGGCGGCTGTCGTGGCCAGGTCGAAGGTGTCGACGGTGAGGATGTCACCCACGGTGTAGGCGGTCAGGTCCTTGGTGAAGCCGGACTGCGCGGAGATCAGGACGACTCCGAGCGCGAAGCCGCCGGCCAGGGCGACCCCGGTGGCCGCGGTGAAGTCCTGCCCCCTGCCCCGGCCCAGCATCACGACCCCCGCCACGATGAGCAGGCCGAAGACGCCGCCGCCGAGGAGCAGGTTGATACCGAGCAGCGCCGCGATGACGATGCCGGGGAAGGTGGCATGGGTGAGTGCCATGGTGAAGAACGACAGCCTGCGAGCGACCACGAAGACACCGACGACCCCGCCCATGGCTCCGACGAGGGCGGCCTCCAGCAGGGCTCGGTGCATGGCGGAGTCGAACCAGTTCATCCGGTCACCCCCGTCGAGATCCCGGCGGTGGCCTGGTCGAGGGGTCCGGCCGCCGCGCGTCTCCGGACGATTCGGCGGCGGGCCACACCGCCGAGCCCGGCCAGCAGGTAGAGGCCGGTCAGGACGAGGACGACGGTGCCGCCCGCGGCCAGCCGTACCCCGTGGTGGATGGAGGCCTCGTAGCTGGTAGCGAGGCCGAACCAGCCTCCCAGGACGCCGATCACGACGGCCAGCGGCACGATGAGCGCGAGCCGGTCGGACAGCGCGCGGGCGGCCGCGGCGGGCACGATCAGCAGCGCGATGACCAGGATGGTGCCCACGGCGCGTACGGCGGCCACGATGACCACCGCGACGAGCAGGTTGGTCGCCACATCGAGCAGCCCCGTACGGTAGCCGGCCGCCTCGGCCGTTTCGGGGTCGAAGGCGCGCAGCAGGAGCGGGCGCCGCAGCAGGGCCAGCATGACGATGACGACGACGGAGATCAGCGCGGTCTGCGCCAGCTGCTCCCCGGTGACGGTCAGGACGCGGCCGAACAGGAAGGCCGTCAGGTCGGTGGTGTAGCCGCTCTGCCGGGAGACCAGTACCACGCCGAGCGCGAACAGCGAGGTGAGCAGCATGGCCAGGGCGGCGTCCTCGCTCACCTTGCGCCTGCGGGTGAGGAGGGTGAGCAGCGCCGCGGTCACCATGCCCGCGGCGAGCGCGCCCCAGAAGATGCCGCCCTCACCCGCCGCCAGATAGCCGATGACCACGCCGGGGAAGACGGTGTGGGTCATGGTGTCGGTGACGAAGGCGAGCTTGCGCAGCAGGACCAGCACGCCGACGGTGCCCGCCAGCGCGCCGAGGATGATCAGCTCGATCAGCGCGCGGGCCATGAACGGGGTGGCGAAGGGCTCGAAGAGGTTCATGACTGGGCCACGATGACCCGGTCCCCGCGCAGCTCCAGCGCGTGCCCCCCGTAGGTCGCCCGCAGGCACTCGGGAGTCAGGACCTCCTCGGCCGGGCCGAAGCCGAACTGGTACCGGTTGAGCAGGCACACCTCCTCGCACGCCAGGTGGGCGATGGCCAGGTCATGGGTGCTGATCACCACGCTCGCGCCCCGGCCCTTGAGGACGGAGATCGCCTCCAGCAGGGCGTGCTGGCTGACGGCGTCGACGCCGTTGAACGGCTCGTCCAGCAGCAGCAGCCGCGGCTGGGCGGCGATCGCCCGCGCCAGCAGCACTCGCTGGCGCTGCCCACCCGACAGCGTGCCGAACCGGTGGCGCGCCCGCTGGGTGAGGCCCACCTGCTCCAGCGCCTCCGCCGCCGCCGTGCGATCGGCCCTGCCCGGACGCCTGAGCCAGCCGATCTTCCGGTAGCGGCCCATCATCACGACCTGCTCGACCGAGACGGGGAAGTCGGGGTCGAGAGTGTCGGCCTGGGGCACGTAGGCGACGTCGCGACGTGCCAGGGCGGGAGTACGGCCCAGCACCTCGATCCTGCCTCGGACGACCGGGACCAGGCCGAGGATCGCCTTGATGAGGGTCGACTTGCCTGCCCCGTTGGGGCCGATCAGCGCGACGGCCTCGCCCGGGTGGACGATGCCGTGGATCTTCTCCAGCACCGGCACGTCGCCGTACGCGATGCTGGCGTGCTCCATCCGCAGCGTGACGTCCCGCTCCCGGGGCGCGCCGTCCTCGGGTCCGACGGTTTCGGACGTGGCGGCTTGGGGTCCGGCGGCATCGGGCGGGACGGCTTCGGGCGGGGCGTCCGGGGGAACGCCGTCCGGAGGAGAGGCCGGGGGGGCGGTGTCAGCCATTGAGCGTGCCGACGATGACCTCGGTGTTGTGCTTCTCCATGTCCAGGTAGGTCGCGCCCGCCGAACCCTCGGGGCCGAGCGTGTCCCCGTACAGGGAGTCCTCGCCGGCCTCGACCTTCACCCCCGCCTCCGTTCCGATGGCTTGGGCGGTCTTGGGCGGCAGGGAGGACTCGGAGAAGACGGCGGTCACGCCGGTTGCCTTGATCTTGGCGACGAGATCGGAGATCTGCTTGGCCGACAGTTCGGCGGAGGTGTCGAAGCTGGGGATGATCGAACCGATGAACGTCAGGTGGTAGCGGTCGATGTAGTAGCCGAACGCGTCGTGGTTGGTCACCAGTTTGCGCTGGGCGGCGGGGATCGTGTTGATGCGCTGGGCGATGTCGGTGTCCAGGGCGTCCAGCTTGGCACCGTAGGTGTCCAGATTGGCCTGGTACGCGGCGGCGTCGGGAGTGTCCTTGGCGGCGAAAGCCTTCTCGATGTTCGCCGCCATGATCTTGGCGTTCTGCGGGTTGTGCCAGATGTGGGGGTCGCCCGCGCTCTCCTCCTCCGAGCCGTCACCCTTGCGGATGGTCACGCCCTGGCTGGCGTCCACGACCTGACCCTCGAACCCGGCCGAGGAGATCACCTGGTCCAGCCATTTCTCCAGGCCCACGCCGTTCTTCACCACGACGTCGGCATCCGCGATGGCCTGGATGTCGGCGGGGGAGGGCTCGTAGTCGTGCGGGTCGACGTTCGGCCTGAGGATCTGGGTGACGGTGACCTTGTCGCCACCGACGTTGCGGGCGAAGTCGGCGACCTGCGTGGTGGTGGCGACCACCTTGAGCGGGCCGTCGGCCGTCGTCGAGGTCACGGCCTGGTCGGATGCGGCCGAGGACGTCTGAGCGGTGTCGGCCTGCCCGCAGGCCGTGGCCAGCAACGCGATCAATCCGGCGCTCGCTACAAGACCGCTTCGAGATGAGAACACGGAAGATTATCCCTTTTAGGCATGGATGTAAGGATTCGGTCGGATTCTTCATCGAATGAAAATGATTGTCAAATTAGTTATCATTCTCCTTCGATGCGCCGATGGCCGTGGCCCGCCCCGCCCGCCCCGGCGGGGATGCCGAACTCGCGCACGCCTTCGGCCCCGGCCCCGGCGCCGGGTGGCCGATGACTTTTTCCTCAGGAGTGGCAGGTGACGTGGATGCGAGCCCACGAGGTGTTGGCGTAACCCTTGGGATTCCACAGGTGCCGGGCCGATTCGGGCTGGGTGGCCCCGGCGGTGTCCCAGGCGCGGGCGGTGATCACGGTTTCGCCTTCGCCCAGGTCGGCGGTGGTGCGCCAGTGCTGCCACGCCCAGGGGCTGACCTGCTCGTCGAGATCCGCCTGGATCCAGGTGCCGCCCTCGTCGAGGGAGACGTCGACGCGGGCGACGGCGCGGTTCTCGCCGGCGTAGGCGTAGCCGGCGATCTGGGTGAGGCCGGGTCGCAGGCGGGCGCCGTCGTCGGGGCGCAGGATGGCGGTGTTGAGGGTGACGGGTCCCAGGGAGATGCCGGCGCAGGGGCCGGTCCGGGCGGGGTCGGCCTCGGAGGGCAGCATGCGGTAGGCGGTGGCCTGGAAGTAGTTGTCGGAGGGTTCCGCCTGGGCGGTGACGCGCTGGAGCCATTTGACGCTGCGGGCGCCGATCCAGCCCGGGACGATGGCGCGGACCGGGGCGCCGTGGGCCCGGGGCAGCGGCCGGCCGTTCATGCCCCAGGCCAGCAGGACCTGCCCGGTGATGGCCTTGGCGACGGGAATCGAGCCGCCGTAGGGCTGGGGCGGATCGGCGATGTCGGAGACGTCGGGGGCGGCGAAGGCGATGTGCGCGGCCTCGGGGCACAACTCGGCGCGGGCGAGCACGTCGGCCAGTTTGACGCCGTTCCAGTGGGCGGTGGAGATGGCGCCGGGTCCCCAGGGGTCCTCGCCGGGAATGTCGCGGACCTTGATCAGGTCGGCGCGGCGATTGCCCGCGCACTGCAGGGTCGCCACCAGGGCGTGCTCGGAGAAATCGGAACGCAGATCCTCCAGGGACAGCGTCAGCGGGTGTCCGACCAGGCCGTCCACCGTCAGGCGCCAGGAGGCCGGATCCAGATCGGGAATGGGGCCGTGGTTGCGGCTGTAGAAGGCGTCGAGCGGGGTGAGGGTCCGATCGGCCAGGACGCACGGCGAGGGCTCGGCGTTGTATGGATCGGTCCCGTGCACCACCATGTCATCCCTTTTATCCCATATGTCCATGTAGTTCCGGATACCCTGGGCCGGTGACATGACACCGGCCCAGCCAGGTGGCCTGTGATGCAGCTCATAGGGCCTTGCGAAATATCCGGGGATGAGTTCCCCGTTTACACGTACGCCTTGGAAAACGGGGAGTCATTCCCCGATTTGTATGACGGGCGACAGAGGGGAGCGCCGCCGTGAGCATCACGAGCACAACCGTCGAGCCGAGCCACGTTCCCCGGCTGCGGGCGGATGCGTCACGCAATCGGGAGCGGATCGTGGCCGCCGCGCGCGAGGAGTTCGTGAAGTACGGCGCCGAGGTTGCCTTCGACCAGGTCGCACGGCGGGCCGGGGTGAGCAACGCCACCATCTACCGGCACTTCGTCGACCGCTCGGATCTGATCCGGCAGGTGACGCTGGAGGTCATGAACAGGATCGTCGCGCTGGCCGAATCGGCGCTCGCCGAGGCACCGGACGCGTTCGAGGCGCTGCAGCGTTTCGTGCACGGCGCGGCCGAAGAGCGGATCGGGGCTCTCTGCCCGATTCTGTCCGACGGTTGTGAGCTGATCGCCGCAGAGCTCGCCGAACAACGCATCCGCCTTGAACACGCTCTGGAGGACATCGTGGACCGGGCGCACAGCTCGGGGCTGCTCCGCCCCGACGTGGCCGCCGCCGACATCGTGATCGCAGTGCACCAGCTCACCCGGCCCCTTCCGGGTACCACGGACCTGAACCTCGACCGGTTCGTGGATCGTCATCTGCAACTTTTCCTCGACGGCCTGCGTGCTCCGGGACGCTCCCCCCTGCCGGGAACCGCCGCGACATTCGAGGACTTCCAACGGCGTCGCTAATGACGATCACGGCGACCTGCTGAGTCCCCGTACTTCCAGACACCGCATCACCCCTTACTTTTTCGCGCCGATTTCGCGCTGAATTCGTTTCCTCCATACCGTTAGTGAGTTCACCCATGTCTGAAACAGCCCAGGTCCAACCGGACCCCCGACGCTGGAAAGCGCTCGCATTCATCGCCATAGCCCAGCTGATGGTCGTGCTCGACTCGACGATCGTGAACATCGCGCTGCCCTCCGCCCAGGCGGACCTCGGCATCTCTGACGGCAACCGCCAGTGGGTGATCACCGGTTACGCCCTGGCGTTCGGTGGACTGCTGCTCTTCGGCGGCCGTATCGCGGACCTGTGGGGCCGCAAGCGTGCCTTCACCATTGGACTGATCGGCTTCGCGGGAGCCTCCGCGCTCGGCGGCGCCGCGGTCAACGAGGCGATGCTGCTCGGCTCTCGCGCGCTGCAGGGCGCGTTCGGCGCGCTGCTGGCGCCCGCCGCGCTGTCGCTGCTCGCGGTGATGTTCACCGAGTCCCGGGAACGTGCCAAAGCTTTCGGCATCTACGGCGCCATCGCCGGCGGTGGCGGCGCCGTGGGCCTGATCCTCGGCGGTTTCCTGACCGAATACCTCGATTGGCGCTGGACGTTCTTCGTGAACATCCCCTTCGCCGTCGTCGCCGCCACCGGTGCCTTCCTCGTCATCCGTGAGCCCGCCGGCACCCGCAACGGCAACAGCCTCGACATCCCCGGCGTCGTCCTGGCCACCCTCGGCCTGGTCTCCCTGGTCTACGGCTTCACCCGCGCCGAGTCCGACGGCTGGACCGCGAGCGTGACCATCGGCCTGTTCGTCGCCGCCGTCGTGCTCCTCGCCACGTTCGCGCTGGTCGAGAGCAAGGTACGGTCTCCGCTGCTGCCGCTGCGCGTGGTGGCCGACAGAAACCGCGGTGGCGTGTACATGTCGCTGGGCCTGGCCATCATCGCGATGTTCGGCCTGTTCCTCTTCCTGACCTACTACCTGCAGGCCATCAAGGGTTACTCGCCGGTGCAGACGGGCTTCGCCTTCCTGCCGATGATCGCGGGCATGGTCATCGGCTCGACGCAGATCGGCGCCCGCCTGATGACCCGCGTCCCGCCGCGACTGCTGATGGCGCCGGGCTTCCTGCTCGCCGCGGTCGGCATGCTGATTCTGACCCAGATGGCGATCGACAGCTCGTACGTGGGCCTGGTGCTGCCCGCGCAGATCCTGCTGGGCCTCGGCATGGGCACGGCCTTCATGCCGGCGATGAGCCTGGCCACGTACGGCGTCCAGCCGCGTGACGCGGGGGTCGCCTCCGCGATGGTCAACACCTCGCAGCAGGTCGGTGGCGCCATCGGCATCGCCCTGCTCAACACCATCGCCGCCAGCGCCGCCACCGCCTGGGCCACCTCGCACGCCGCCGAGGCGGGCACCCTCGGCAAGATCGCCTTCGCCAACCAGACGGCGGTGCACGGCTACGCCACCGCGATCTGGTGGGCGGTCGGCATCCTGATACTGGCCGCCGTCATCGTGATCACCCTCGTCAACACCGGTCACCAGGGTGGCGACCCGATCACCTCGTCCGGTGAGGACGGGCAGGAGGACGTGCCGATCCCGGTGTTCGCGCACTGACCACTCCGTGGACACGCATGAGGGGCCCGGCTTGAGCCGGGCCCCTCATGCCGTTCGATCGCATGGCCCGGGCCACCGCGATCACCCCGCCGCCGGACGACCGCGGATCAGCCGTCGACCCGGCAGACCGGGCCCGTTGGGCCACGCCATCGCAGCGGCACGTCACCTCACCGGCGTACGAGGTGGTCGGCGGAAGGGCGGGGAATGCCCGGTGGCTTCGTGCCCATGACGATCGCCAAATCCCTGCTGCTGCTGCTCGCCCTCCTCCTCGCCTGGACGGGGAGGAGAAGGGCGAGACGAGGTCAGGGCTTCGAGGCGGGGGGATCGGCCCGCAGGAGTTCCGCGAACAGCTTCTCCCACATGGGGGTGACGGTGTCGGGGGAGTAGTCCCGCGCCGTCCGTACGGCCGCCTGGCCCATCCGCTGCCGTAGCTCCCGGTCGGCGATGAGACGGCTGACGGCCGAGGCCAGCGCGTCGACGTCCTGGGGCGGCACGAGCAGCCCGTCGATCTCACCGGTGATGACGTCACGTGGGCCGGTCGGGCAGTCGAAGGCGACGACGGGCAGGGCGTGGGACATGGCCTCGATCATCACCATCGGCAGCCCCTCGAACCGGGAGCTGAGCACGTACAGCGAGGATCGGGCCAGCTCCTCGTCGAGCCGGTTGCTCCGGCCCATCAGGGTGACGTTGTCATCGAGCCGGTGTTCCTTGATGAGCGTGCGCAGGGCGGTTTTTTTGGGGCCGGTGCCGTAGATGCGCAGCCGCCAGTCCGGATGGCGCCGCACGACCTGCGCGAACGCCGGGATGAGCATGTCGAAGCCCTTCTGCGGGACGAGGCGGCCGGCGGCGATCACGGTCTGGCTGTCCTGCGTGGAGGCCTTCTGATCGAGGGTGTGGATCGCGTTGGGGATCCGTACGACCGGGGTCCCGGGCAGCAGTGCCTGGTAGTCCTTGCGGTCGGTCGCGGTGAGTACCGCGACCGCGTCCAACCGGCCGTAGTGACGGGCGATCTCCCGCTGGACACTCTCGGGGTGGGTGGCGAGGTTCATGTGTTCCTGGGCGATGCGCACGACGCTTCTCGGAGTACGGCGGGCGGAGATGAGGTTCAGCGCGGGGCGGGTGGTCACCAGGACGCCGTCCCGCAGCCCGGAGACGTAGTCGATGACGGCCCTCTCCACCCGCTCGGTGAAATAGGCCGCCGCGAACTCGCCGTACGGCACGATCTTCCCGCGGACCCGCCGCCAGACCTTGCGGGCCGGTGAGTCGGGCCGTACGCCGTCGCGCTGGTCGGTCAGAGCGGTGATCTCGACTCGCGGATCGACGGGGAACTGGGGTCTGTCGCGGCGGCGTACCGCGCTGACGATCTCGACGTCGTGTCCGGCGGCGACCATCGCGTTGGCCTGGTTGATCACGGTGCGGATCGTGCCGCCCATGCCGTAGGCGTGCAGGAGTACGTAGCGGATCTTCATGCGGCCGCCAGATATCCCCAGGTGACGGAGATCGGCCGCAGGACGTCGGGTATCTGGTCGGGCGTCGGAAGATCACGTCCTCGCTGAACGGCCCCTGTCTGGATCTTGTCCTTCCAGTCGCCGAGACCTTTCTGGATCACGGTCTGCTCGCCGTAGGAGAGCATCTTGGGCTCCCATGGGACGCCGAGGAAGTCGCAGATGCGCCGGATCTGGGTCTCCGGTTCCTCGGTCAGGTCCTCGTAGCGCACCGTCAGGCCGGTGAGCGCGCGGCGGGCCCGCTGCACGGCCTTCATGTAGCGCAGGGCGTCGAGCGCGGCCTCCTCCGGCGTGCGGCGGTCCGGGCCGGCCTCGTGCCAGGACTTCGCGATGGAGGCGGGATGGCGCAGCAGGAAGACGAAGCGGGCATCGGGCCAGCAGGTGGCGATGCGTTCGAAGGCGAAGGCGTTGGCCGGGGTCTTGTCCGCGATGAAGGTCTTGCCGCTGCGGACGAGCTCCCGGTGGAGCACCCGGTCCCACAGCAGATGTTCCAGGTCGGCCTGGTTGTGGCCGAGCGCGTCCATCGCCTTGCGCGACAGCGGGGTGCCGAAGCCCACGGTCAGCCGGCGCACGTGCAGCTCGTGCGGGGCGTGCACCATCGAGTGGGCGTTGAGCACCGATCGCAGGAGCGTGGAGCCCGATCTGACCGGCGAGAGGATGAAGATCGGTGCGGTCAGCAGCCGGTCCGCCCCCGGGTCGGCCGGTGGCCTGACCAATTCCTTCGCGGCCGACTCCCTCGCCGGGCCGACGGGGGTCACGATGGGCGAAAATCCTGCTTTCCCTACCCGGTTAAACTGGAATCCAGTGAACCTCACAAGGGCGTTGTTGACCGTACGCTGCCAGCTCATGACTGAGCAGAGTACTTACCTTTCCTGGCATTTTACTGTGTGCCCGAACCGGGCGCCCGCGTCGGAGTGAGCTTGTTCAGGGCTGCGTGGGCGGTGCGCCTTCGTCGTCCTGCGGGCGATTGATCTCGCTTTTGAAGACGCGCAGGGAGCGGCCCATCGAACGGGCGACGTCCGGCAGCCTTTTCGCGCCGAAGAGCAATATGAGCACCGCCAGAATGATGAGCACCTCAGGGAGTCCGAGGTCGGCCATAGATGATCTCCTGTCTTGAATCCCGCGTGCGCGCAGGTGCCCGAGTGGCTCCGCGGGCACGGGGTGACAGAGAGCCCTCGCGATAGGAGATCCCTCTCGGCAGGCAGAGCCAGGCCTTTGGGAGGAAGTGTATTCATCGTTGGTATGGAGAATGTAAGGAGTTGGCAAAGCGTGGCACCGCGGTGGCCTCGGCCCGGGATCCGGCGCTGCCGTGAACGGCCGTCTCGCCGGATCGAGCCGGACCGGCATGCGGCGATCGGTCAACGTATCCCGCACCTGTCGTTCCGCGTGATCCTGCCGGCGGCCGGGCGGGACGGTGTGACGATGATCCTGCCCGGGGTCGGGAAGAGCGCCTCGGGTGACGCGCCCGGCAGGTCTTCACCTGCGACGACCTGGTGTCCATGACCGATCGTTCGGGGGTGGAGGCTCGCCCCTCGTGAGTGGTGTGGCAGGAGTGTCACCGTGATCGACGACCTTGCGCCTGCCCGGTGCGCCGCCCGTGGGGGCGGTGCGGTTCCGCCGGGACCGTGACCCCGGATTCCCGCCCGCGTCCGCCTGCGGACCGAGCGACGGAAAGCCCGCTGATCAAAAATCACCGTATAGAAGAATGCTGACAAATCTAGACGTCTACCTATAAAAATGGATTTTTCATGATCCTGTCGGCGCGTTTGTCACAAATGCTTGGTTAAATGCCATGAAAAGCTCAACGAGTAAGTGGATTTTCGTAACTCTTCGATAACGCTTCATTGTTATCGGGCTGCGCTGTTTGCGGAAAGTTACATCGAGGGTAGATGGAGTAAGGCGAGCGTCTGCCGAATCTCTGCGGCCGGCGGGAAGTCGCCCGGGAAGTACGGAAGCGGATACAAAAATCGATCACGCTTCACGAATATTGATCTTTTTGATTTCCGAATCAATCGCCGGGCTTTATCCCGCCCCCGCCAGGATTTTTTGGCCTGGAGCCAGAATGATGCCATCACCTGAAGAATCTCCGTCTCTCCGGATCACCAGGGCCCTTTCGAACCGCAGGCGCGGAACGTTGCGTCGCGCGGTGGGAGCGGCGCTGGCGAGCGTTATGGCGGTGGCCCTGCTGGCCACCGGGAGCACGCGCCCCGAGGCCGAGGCCGAATCCACCGTCCGTGCGGACGTCCTTGCCTCCGGAGTGCTCCGGGAGGCGCTTCCTCGTTCGGAGGCTCCGTCCTCGGCGTCCCGGACCGGTGTCAACGGTTCGGATACGGCGCCACGGGCCGGTGCGGAAGAGACGGAGACGCGGAACGGACCGGTCAAGGTGCCGGACGCCGCACCGGAGGGTTGCGCGTCGAGGGCGATTCCCGCCCGCTGCGAGATCACGAGCGCTCAGCTCGGTCCTGAGGACCCGTTCCGCCGGTTCGGTGCCGGCGGTGCGATGCCCGGAATGGCCCTGGCGGCCGGTCCGCACTTCGTCTCGATTCTCAACGACGAACCGTGCGCGTTTGAAGACGGCCTTTCAGATGAGATAGACGATCTTTCGGATGTCGGAACGAACAGGTTCCATCGCCCCGCACCGGGCGCGGTCGTCGTGGTCCATCGCACCAGGTCGTCCGGGGCCAATCCAAGAGCGGGCACGGCCCGCGGTCCACCCGTGCGTACCGAACGCCTTTTTCCCGGCGTTCCTCGTCCGCACCGCCTCCGACCGAATCCGGCCGGAGTGGACCGCCCATGCACCCGTGAGGATCATGCCGATGCTCGAACGAGACGATCTGAAGATCCATAACGATTTATCGACCCCGCGCCGTAGCGCTTCTCCCGCAGCAGATCTGAAGTCCGGATTCCTGGTTTTTCTCATCGCGCTCCCGCTGTGTCTGGGAATCGCCTTGGCGAGCGGGTTCCCGCCGGTCACCGGCATTCTGACGGCGATCATCGGCGGCACGCTGGCCGGCCTGCTCGGCGGCGCGCGGTTGACCATCAAGGGTCCGGCCGCCGGCCTGATCGTGATCGCGCTGGGCGCGGTCCAGGAACTCGGCCAGGGCGACCTCGCCATCGGATACCGGCGGGCGCTGGCCGTCGGTGTCGTCGCCGCGGGTATACAGATCATCTTCGCCCTGTGCCGCGTGGCCACCGCCGGGGTGGCCATGCCCCCCTCGATCGTGCACGGCATGCTCGCCGCGATCGGGGTCATCATCATCGCCAAACAGGCGCACGTCGTGCTGGGCGTCAAACCTCAGGCCGAACGCCCTTTCGGCCTGCTCGCCGAGATCCCCCACAGTCTCGTCCACGCCAATCCCCGCATCCTGCTACTGGGCGCGCTGTCCCTGCTGATCCTGTTCGGCCTGCCCCTGATCCGCGCCGGGTGGGCTCGTGCCGTGCCCGCCCCGCTGATCGTGCTCGCCGTGACCGTGCCCATCGACCTGTGGTTCCACCTCGACCACCCGCACGACTACCGGTTCCTGTCCACGACCTACCACCTTGGCCCGGAGTATCTCGTCCGGCTCCCCGACACCCTGCTCGACGCCGTCGCCTTCCCCGACTTCTCCATGATCCTCACGATGGCGTCGCTGAAGTACGTGGCGATGTTCGCCCTGGTCGGCACCATCGAGTCCACCCTCACGGTGCTCGCGGTCGACTCCATCGCTCCTCGGAAGCGGCCCTCCGACCTCAACCGCGACCTGCTCGCCGTCGGCGGCGGCAACCTCCTCTCCTCCCTGGTCGGCGGACTGCCGATGATCTCCGAGATCGTCCGGAGCAGAGCCAACATCGACGCGGGCGCCACCTCCCGCTGGTCCAACTTCTTTCACGGCGCCTTCCTGCTGCTGTTCGTCACGCTCGTCCCCGGCCTCCTCCAGACCATCCCCCTGGCCGTCCTGGCCGCCATGCTCGTGTACACCGGCACCCGGCTCGCCTCGCCCCGCGAACTCCTTCACGTCGGAAAAATAGGTCTCGACCAGCTCGCCCTGTTCCTGACCACCCTGCTCGTCACGCTCGCCACCGACCTGCTCATGGGCGTCGGGGCCGGGCTTGTCCTCAAATTTGTCCTGCACCTGCTCCGCGGGGTGCCCGTCCCCGCCTTCTTCCACCCCCGCGCGCAGGCCACCCGCACCGGCTCCGTACTGCACATCCGCATCCCCGGCGCCGCGGTCTTCCCCGCCCTGCTGCCCGTACGACGCGCGGTGAACAGCGCGGGTGGAGACATAAGCGAGATCGTCATCGACGTCGAGAACGCCGCCGTGGTCGACCACACCTTCCTGGCCGGGATGGACGCGATGGCCAGGCAGTGGCCCACCGCCACCCTCACCTTCCTCGGGCTCGACCGGCTCCGGCCCGTCTCACCCCATCCGCAGGCCACCCGACGCAGGAGGCGGGCATGAAAGCCACCGCGCGCCCGATGAGAGAGACCACCGAGGACCGGCGGACGGACATACCCGACCTGGTGGCCCGGGCGGCGAGATTGTTACCCGAGCAGCCGCCCCTGCAGGCGTTCGTCCACCACAACACCCTGCACGCTTTCGAGCACCTCCCCTTCGACGACGCCGTCGTTCACGCGGCGCGGTTGTTCGGCACCGAACCGTTCCAAAGCGAGGCCGCCTTCCACAGCTGCGTCGACTCGGGGCGGATCCAGCAGGAGGATCTCGACGCGGTCATCGAGCCGATGGCCGCCGACGATGACGTCCCCCTCGTGCCGGGCGGCCCGACACGCCGTCAGTTCCATGCCATCCGGCTCCGGTTCCTGCTCGAGGTTCCGCGGGGCCCCGCGCTGAGCCTGCTGCTCCAGGAGACGGACCAGAGGGTCCGGTTCACCGCTCGCCTGAGCACGCGGCGGCGGACCGAGCTGCTGCGACAGGCCCGGCGGGACTGGACCGGGCCCACGGCGCCCGAACCGGCCGCGCGGGCACTCCAGGAACAGTTGCTGGGCCGGCTCTGGAGCCACCTCGAAAAGATGGCGCCCCGCGTACAGGTCGTCGAGCGCTCGACGCCGCGCCGACGTGACCAGATCCTCGCCGTCACCGGCCTGGATCCCGACGAGCTCGTCCATCCGCTGTTGATCCGGCTCTCGGCGGCGTTCCTGGACCAGGGAATCGCCTACTGGCCGATGCCGGGACGACATAGGGGCTTCCTCGGCGCCTTCCGCCGGCTCTACGGCCGCCCCGGCGGTCCGCCCGACCGGTTTCTCCGGGGTCTGGGCGCCGAGCTGAGGCGGCAGGAGGCGGAGTCCTGGACGGCCGAGCGGACCGTCGTATGGGCCCTCACCGAGCTGGACCTCCCCGAACGCGACTGGGCGGACACGATCCAGGCGACCCTGCTGTCGCTGCGCGGATGGGCGGGCATGATGCGCCAGTTCGAGCATCGGCCCGATCGCTCGCCGGTCGAGGCGCATCCCGCACGGCTGATCGACTACCTGGCCGTGCAGCTCATCCTCGACGTGTACGCGGCACGGCACGCGGTGGCGGAGCACCTCGGCGGGCACGCCACGTTCGCCGACCTCGACCGGCTCTCCGCCCACGGCGAGGCGACGGCCGCCCCGGCGGAGGTCAGCCTGGAGCTGGTGTACGAGGCGTTCGTCCTGGCCCAGGTGATGCCGGTCGACACGGCGGTGCTCGCCGACGCCCATCACGCGACGGCCTGGCTGGGAGCGGTCAGGTCGTGCGACGCGATCGAACGGCGCCGCCTGCTGCACCTCGCGTACGAGCGCCGCCACCGGGTCGGGGTGCTCGACGCGCTCGCCGCGCATCAGCGGGTCGCGACGCGGCCGTCGCCGCGTTCGCGGTTTCAGGCCGTGTTCTGCATCGACGAGCGGGAGGAGTCCTTGCGACGGCACCTGGAGGAGCACTTTCCGCAGGTGGAGACCTTCGGGTACGCCGGTTTCTTCGGAGTCGCCATGACCTACCGGGGGCTGGACGAGGTGCGCGCCCGCCCGCTGTGCCCGGTCGGCGTCACGTCCCGGCACCTGGTCGTGGAGGAGGCGGTGGGTGCGGCGAACACCGTACGGTCCCGCCGGCACACGGTCGCACGCCGCCGGAGGGGTGCCTGGAGCCGGCTGATCGCGGTGGGCGGCAGGACCGTCGCGCGGGGGAGTGCGGTCACGTTCGGCGTCGGGTTCACCTCCTTCTTCTCCCTGATCGGCCGCTGCCTGTTTCCCCTCCGATTCCACCGCTGCCTCCGCCGTCTCCAGCACGGCGCCGACGCCGGTCCCGTCACCCGCCTCGCCGTCGAACGGACCTCGGCCGAGGAGCACGGCGACGGCCTGCTCCGGGGATACTCCGTGCCGGAGATGGTCGACCTGGTGTCGGCCGCCCTGCGGACGATGGGGCTGAACCCGCGTTCTCTGGTGCTGATCGTCGGGCACGGCTCGTCCAGCCTCAACAACCCGCACGAGTCGGCGCACGACTGCGGCGCCACCGGCGGCGGACGCGGCGGCCCGAACGCGCGCGCGTTCGCCGTCATGGCCAACCACGCGGCGGTACGCGCGGGACTCCGCGACCGGGGGATCGACGTGCCGGAGAGCGCGTGGTTCCTGGGCGCGTACCACAACACCTGCGACGACTCGATGACCTACTACGACGAGGACCTGATACCGGAGCGGTGCCGCCCGACGGCCGACCGGGCGAAGCGGGCCGTGGCCGCCGCGTGCGTCCTGGCCGCGCACGAGCGGTCCCGCCGGTTCGAGTCCGCGCCCGCGGACCTTCCACTCAGCGGCGCGCTCACCCACGTCGAAACCCGCACCGTCGACCTCGGGCAGCCCCGGCCCGAGTACGGACACGCCACGAACGCGGCGTGCGTGGTGGGACGGCGCTCGCGAACCCGCGGGCTCTTCCTCGACCGGCGGGCCTTCCTCGTCTCCTACGACCCGGACGGCGACCCCACGGGGGAGCTGCTGACCAACCTGCTCCTCGCGGCCGGACCGGTCTGCGCCGGCATCAACCTCGAGTACTACTTCAGTTACGTGGATCCGGCCGGCTACGGATGCGGGACGAAGCTTCCCCACAACATCGTCGGCCTGCTCGGGGTGATGGACGGGCACGCCTCCGACCTGCGGACCGGACTTCCCTGGCAGATGGTCGAGATCCACGAGCCGGTACGGCTGCTGCTGATCGTCGAGGCGGAGCCGGAGCGCCTGGCGGCGATCCTGCGCGAGCATCCCGCTCTGAGCCGGCTCGTGGTGAACGGCTGGATCCAGCTGGTGGCGTGGAGCCCCGGCTCCGGCGCGATGCACGTTTTCCGCCACAACGCGTTCCAGCCGCACACCCCGGAGATCACCGAGTTTCCAGTCGTGGGCCGTTCCGCGCAGTTCTACGCGGGCAAGCGCGGGCATCTGGGCTGCGCCCACGTGATGACCGCGTCCGAAGCGGTCTCCTCCGAAGCGGTTCCCTCCGATGCGGTGGCCTCCTCCGGTCCGGTGGCTTCCTCCGAAGCGGCCCCCTCTGAAACCCTCTCCTCCGGTGCGGCCTCCTTCTCCGAAACGGCCTCCTCCGGTGCGAGCGGTGCGGGGAACGGGCGTGCGAGTGCCGGCGAGCTCGCGAGGCGCGCGGTGCGAATCCAGGAGCTGCCGTGAGCGCCGCCGTGCACCGGTATCTCCTGATCGCGATCACCGGACTGCCCCTCGGCGCGTTCCTGGTTCTCGCGGTCCTCGCGTGGTGGGGCCGGAGATGGGCCGAGCGGACCATCTCAACGGTCGTCACGCTGGCCTTCGGGCTCGCGACGGTGTCCGCGCTCGTGCTCGCCGGCGTCATGGCGTGCGGCGGAGAGCGGGTTCTGACGGTATCGGCGGGCACCTGGTCCAGCCCGGGGGAGTACAGGTTCGACCTGCTGCTCGTGGGCGACCGGCTGTCGATCTCCTTCGCCGTTCTCACGGCGCTCCTGGCATGCATCATCGGCGTTTTCTCGCAGCGGTACCTGCACAGGGAACCGGGCTACCTCCGGTTCTACCTGCTTCTCACCCTGTTCGGCGCCGGTGTCGAAGTCGTCGCTCTGGCGGGTGACCTCGACCTTCTCTTCGTGGGGTGGGAGCTCGCCGGCCTGACCTCCGCGCTGCTGATCTCGTTTTTCCACGAGCGGAGGAAACCGGTGGAGCACGCCCTGCGAGCGTTCCTGACCTATCGGGCCTGCGATGTGGGGCTGCTCGCGGCCGTGGTGTGGCTGCACCACACCACCGGCACGTCCACCGCAGGTGGCACGGCGGGGTTCGCGGCGCCCGCCGCCACGGGGAACGCGGTCCTGATCGGAGTCCTGCTGCTATGGGCGTCGATGGGCAAGGCCGCGCAGGTGCCCCTGGGCGGATGGCTACCCCGCGCCATGGAGGGGCCGACGCCGTCGAGTGCCATCTTCTACGGCGCGATCTCCGTCAGCCTGGGCCCGTACCTGCTGCTGCGCACGGAGTCGATCTGGGCGGGAGCACCTGCCGTGCGGATCGCGATCGGCGTCGTGGGTGCGCTGACCGTGGTTCACGTCGCCCTGGTGGGACGCGTCCAGACGGACATCAAGAGCGCGCTGGCCTACGCCTCGATGACCCAGGTCGGATTGATCCTGGTCGAGATCGGGCTCGGTCTGCGCTATCTCGCGCTGGCACACCTGGTCGCGCACGCGGGATTGCGCAGCGTCCAGATCCTGCGGTCGCCCAGCCTGATCCACGACTACCACCACCTCGAGCGGGCGATGAACCGGCCGCTGCCCCGCACCGGAGCGCACCTGGAGCGCCTGGTCCCCGGGCCGGCGCAGGGGTGGCTGTACCGGTACGCGCTGGAACGAGGCTACTTCGACGCCTGGCTGCGGGACCACGTGATCGGGGGGTTCGTACGCCTGGTCCGGCGGGCGGACTCGCTGGATGACCGGTGGGCGCAGCGGCTGAGTGCCGGCCGGGCCCCGGCCCGTACCGGCCTCGCGGATCGGCGCGAGGCGGTGACCGCCGGCCACGGCGGATCGCCGGGCACGCGGCGGAAGGGCCAGGAGTCATGATCGCACTGGTCCCGCTGCCGGTGGCGATCCTGTTTTTGTCCGTGTCCTTCGTCGTCGCCCGGATCACCGATCGGCGGGCCGCGCGCCGTACCGCGGTGGCCTGCGCCACGGCGGCCACGGCGCTGTCGATCGGGCTCTCCCTGACGCAGCGGTTCGCCCCGTTCACGGGCGGGCGGATAGGGGGCCTGGTCGTGGTGGCCGTGCCGGACGGCCCCGCCCGGCACGTCGTCACCGTGACCTGCGTGGTCGGCCTGCTGGTGGTCGCGATGAGCCCGCTCGCCTCCCACCCACCGGCGACCCTGGCCGGGGTCCTGCGGTTGCTGGCGATCTCCTGTGGTTTCCTGGCCGTCCGGCACGGGGGATCGGCCGCCGTGCTGTGGTCGCTCTCGGCCTGGCTGGTGTGGGCCGAACTCCGCCGGCGCGACGGTGACGACGGGCTCGACCGCCTGTTCGCCGTGTATCACGTGCCCAGCGTTCTGCTCTTCTGCGCGGGCACCGTCCTGACGGCGACCGGTTCGCGGGAGGTGGGAACGGTCCTCGTCGTACTGGGGATCGTGATCCGGTTCGCGGTCGTGCCCGTACACGGGTGGTATCCACGATTCGTTGAGCGGGCTCCGATGGGCGTGGTGGTCGTGTTCGGCGCCGCGCCCATCGGCATGCTCACCCAGCTCGAACTGCTGTCCACGCGGCTGCCCGCGTCGTTCGCGCACGAGGTCGCCCTGCTCGGCGGCCTGACCGCCGTCGTGGCCGCGGTGTTCGCGGTGGTGCAGAACGGGGCCAGACGGGCGCTGGCCTTCCTGATGATGAGCCAGACCGGACTGATCACATTCGGGCTCGGCGGTGATTCGCCGCTCGCGGCGTCCGGCGCGGTGCTGACCTGGCAGGCGTCGGCGCTCGCACTGTCAGGTTTCGCCATGGCCCTCGCCGCGCTGGAAGCGCGCCGGGGCACGCTGTCGCTGGCGACGCCCGGCGGAAACTTCTCCCGGACCCCGCGGCTGGCCGTCGCGTTCCTTCTGTGCGGGCTCGCCGCGGCCGGATTTCCGCTGTCCCTGGGATTCGCGGGCGTGCATCTGCTGGTTCACAGCTCGGTCGTCGAGTTTCCGCTGCTCTGGCTCGCGCCGATCGGGGCCGTCGCCATGAACGGGATGACGGTGATGCGGTGCTTCCTCACCCTGTTCGCGGGCAGCCGCTCGCATTCCGGAGAGGGTGATCTCGCCCCGCTTGAGGCGTACGCGCTCACAATCGTCGTCGGCACGCTGCTGATCGGCGCCGCTCTTCCTGTGATTCCGTGATCTGCCCGTCCACCGGCAGGTCCTGCGTCAGGAAAAGGACCGGGACGGGTCCCGTGAGACGCAAGGACCAGCACGATTCCCGACATGAGAGGCCGGAGCCCGCCAACCAGGGATCCTAGGCGTTGACCTCCTCTCCGGCGCGGACGCCGGAGAGCTTTTCCGCCGACGCCAGCCCGACGTGGTGTCCCACGTCCTCACTGCCGGCCGCGTCCAGCACCGCGTCCATGAGGTGGGGGAAGCGGGTGTCGAAGTCGGCGCGACGGAGGGTGACGAAGCAGCGCGTCCCCTCCTCGCGGGTGCGGGTGATCCCCGCGTTCCGCAGGACCCGCAGATGGTGGCTCAGGGTCGACTTGGCCACCGGAGCCCGCAGCTCTCCCCACCCGCGCTCCACACCGTCGGACAGCAGGCGGACCAGCCCTACCCGAATGGGATCACTGAGCGCCGCCATCACCTCTGTGAGCTTCATCTGGTCGAGATCGGGATGCTGCTGCGGGTGCTTCATGGGGTCATGATACGTCGTTCGATGTTTTAAGAACGGCGAACGGGCGATGCCGGATCGTCCGTCAACGCGCGGACACAGAACGGCGCGGGCGACGGCCGATCACCTCTCCCGGCGGTGGGCCCGGGGGTTTCTGTCCGGACAGGAGGGGATGAGTCAGGCGTTCCCCGGGCGATGAGGCGAGCACGTTGTGGTCATCCCAAGCGGCTTTCATGCTCGTCGACCTATGGTGCTGAGCATGGATGCGGTCTTTGCCGGGCGAGGCGGCACGGGGCTCTCCCCGTGGGAGACCGAGGAGGACGCCAGGCTCGCACCGGAGCACAGCGCCGCGGTACGCGGCCCGCGTCCCGTCACGCTCGAGACCGACCAGGTGTACGAGGTCCGGCACACGTGGTCCGACCGGTCGCTCACCCCCCGTACGACCATGACAAACACGGAGATCCCCATGAACGCAAAACCGGCGGGTGCGCCCGCGAGGCCCGTCGAGGAAGCGGCCGCCGAGCCTGCGGTGTCCTCGCTGCTCGGTTCCGCGGAGTTTCTCGACGAGGTCCTCGTGGCGGTGGTGAGCGACGTCCTCGGCCATCCCGCACGCCCGAAGGACTGGACGGTCCTGTCCGCCGGCTACGAGGCCCGCTCGATCGCGACGGGCGCGCTGCTGCGAATCCGCGGCACCACCCACGGGGAGGAACCATGGTCGATCTTCGTGAAGATCCTCCAATCCCCACGACACTGGCCGCTCATCGACATGGTCCCTCCCGAGCTCCGGCAGGGCATCATCGACACCTTCCCCTGGCGGGACGAGGCGGACATCCTCCGTTCCGACCTGGCCGACCGGCTGCCGCCGGGACTGCGCACCCCCCGGCTCCTGCGCGTCGACGACCTCGGCGACGACCGGCTGGCCATGTGGCTTGAGGACATCACACCCACCGACACCCCCTGGGACCTCGAACGGTTCATCCGGGCGGCCCGGCTGCTCGGGCGCTGGGCGGGCCGCAGACGCGGTGACGCCACCTCGGCCGAGATGGGTGCCAGAACCGGAAGCTTCCTGCGCGAGTTACTCGCCGGCCCCCTCACCAACATGGCCTTCCCTCGACTGAGGGACGACGAACTGTGGGCACACCCGCTGGTGGCCGGCGCCGCCGATCCCATGCTGCGCGCCGATCTGCTCACGCTGGCCGCACGGGTGCCAGACATTCTCGACCGGCTCGACGCGCTTCCCCAGACCGTCGGGCACGGCGACGCCTGCCCGCAGAACCTCCTGGTCCCCGCCGACGCTCCGGACACCTTCGTCGCGATCGACATCTCCTGGCAGCATCCGCACCCGATCGGCTTCGACCTCGGACAGCTCCTCGTCGGTCTCACCGACTTCGGCACGTTGCGCCCGCAGGACCTCCCCCCGATCCACGCCGCGCTGATTCCCGCCTACCGCGCCGGCCTCCTTGACGAGGGGTACGACGCCGACCCGGCCGACATCACCTACGGTTTTGACGCCTCCATGGTCGTCCGCAGCTGCTTCATGGTCGTCCCCTTCGAACGGCTGACGGAGCCGGTCACCGCCGAGCTCCGGGAGACCCTGGCTCAGCGCCTGTCGCTGACCCGCTACCTCGCTGACATCGGCCTGAACCTGGCGGCCCGCTGATCCCGGCATTCCGGACCACATGCCTCACCCGGCCGGCGTGACATCAGAATTGTCAGGCCGACCGGAGCGTCAACCCGACCGACTGCGCGTAGATCACGAGAGTTCGGGACTAGGCTCTTCAGTGATAAGCGGCAACAATGAAGATCACGGGCGCATCCAGGGGCGGCCTGTCGGGGATGGGGTAGGCGTGGTCACAGAAGAGGCGCAGCAACCTGCCGCAGAGGGGAAGGGAAAGCGAGGGTCGTTCTGGAAAGAGATGCCGGTCCTTGTCATCACCGCGCTCGTCCTGGCGCTCGTGATCAAGACCTTCGTGATTCAGGCGTTCTACATCCCGTCGGAGTCGATGGAGAACACCCTCCTCGTCAACGACCGGGTGCTCGTCAACAAACTCGTCTACCGCGTCCGTGACATCGAGCGGGGCGACGTGGTGGTCTTCTCCGGAGTCGAGTCCTGGGACCCCGAGGTCCAGGTCGAGGAACCGTCCAACCCCGTCACGGCTTTCGCCCGCTGGGTCGGCGTGGCCTTCGGCGTCGTTCCGGGGGAGAAGGACTACATCAAGCGGGTCATCGGAGTTCCCGGCGACGTCGTGAAGTGCTGTGACGCCACCGGACGGGTCACCGTCAACGGCGTCCCGCTGGACGAGAAGAGCTATCTCTACCCGGGCGATGTCCCCTCGGACAAGGAGTTCACCGTCACGGTGCCGAAGGGTCGCCTCTGGGTGATGGGCGATCATCGCTCGGTCTCCTACGACTCCCGGATGCATCGCAGCGACGCCGGAGGCGGGACGATTCCCATCGACGAGGTGCTCGGCCGGGCCTTTGTCATCGTCTGGCCGTTCTCGCGAGCCACCACGCTGTCCATCCCCGACACCTTCGGACAGCCCGCGCTGCACGCGCCGCCACCGTAGGCGCGGAGCCGCGTTCTCCCGCGGAGCTCTCTCCCGGCTTCCCCGGATTGCCCGTTGAAGAGGTCGCCGTGGTCGTCGGCCAGGATCTCCTCGACCGCGACGCGAGACCGGTCGTCGTCCAGACGGCGACCGGGGATGGCCTGCCCGGCCGGCTCGGAACCTCCGGGCCGGATCACGGCACACCACACAACCGGAGCACCGCCGTGGTCGCGGCGGCCGCGATGACCACCAGCGGGAACGGCGCACGCCGGATCGCGAGAACCCCGCCGACCAGCACACCGGACGGCCTGGCCCAGCCGGCGAAGCCGTGCCCCTCGGTGAGCGCGGCGGTGGCCACCAGGGCGACCAGCAGCACGACCGCGGCGACGGACAGCAGCCGTTGCATGCGGTCCGGAATCTGCAGCCGATGCTGGAACACCGGGCCGACCAGCCGGAACGCGTAGGTTCCGGCGGCCAGCAGGACGATGGCGAGCAGGGACATCAGTGCGCCTCCCGGGTCGAGCCGGTCTGTGTCGTCGAGGTGGTCTCTGACGCGGTGGTCTCTGACGCGGTGGTCTCTGTCGCGGTGGTCTCTGTCGCGGTGGCGGACCGGCCGGCCAGGACGAGCCCGGCCAGCGCGAGCAGTACCGGCAGGCCGGCGGGCAGGAACGGCGTGGCCGCGACCGCGACGACCGCACCGAGCAGGGCCGCGTTGCGCGTGCCGCGACCGGTCAGCGAGGGCAGCACCAGGGCCAGCAGCACGGTGGGGAAGGCGGCGTCGAGACCGAGGGCGCCGGTGTCGCCGATGACCCCGCCGGCCAGTGCGCCGAGAACGACGGCGAGGTTCCAGACCACGAACAAGCCGAGGCCGCAGGCCCAGAACGCGGCGCGGCGCCGCTGCCGGTCGCGCTGGCGCAGCGCGAAGGCCACGGATTCGTCGATCATCACGTGCGCGCCCAGCAGCCGGGTCCACCAGCGGCCGTCAAGCACGTCGGCGACGGTGAAGCCGAAGGGCAGGAGGCGGGCGTTGAGCACCAGTCCGGCCACCACGGCGGCGACCGGGCTGCCGCCGGCGAGCACCACGCCCACCGCGGCGAACTGGGCGCCACCGGCGAAGATCAGCAGGGACATGACGACCGGCACCCACGGACGCATGCCGCCGGACACGGCGATCGCGCCGAAGGAGGCGCCGACGATCGCGTCGGCGAGACAGACCAGGGCGATGTCGCGACGCGTGTCGCGATCAAGCGTTCGCCATAACGAATACATGTCCATTAGAATGAACATATCGGTCAGGGTTCGTCAAATCGAACGAATCGACGTCTGGAGCGAACGCATGGAAGACGACTCACGGGGCGAGGGCGACGGGTCCTCTCACGACCTGATCGCGCTGATCGCGGCGTCCGTCCGCCGGGAGCGCGACCGTGCGGGCCTCTCCCTGACCGAACTGGCCAAGCGGGCGGGCATCGCCAAGTCCACGCTGTCCCAGCTGGAATCGGGTGCGGGCAATCCGAGCGTGGAGACCCTGTGGGGACTCGGCGCCGCGCTCGGTGTGCCGTTCAGCCGGTTGGTCGACCCGCCGCGGCCGAACGTGCGGGTGGTCCGCGCCGGCGAGGGGCCGGTCACCTACTCCGAGCGGGCCGACTACGCGGCCACGCTGCTGGCCTCCTGCCCGCCCCAGGCGCGGCGAGACATCTACCGGATAGCGACGCAGCCGGGCGAGCCCCGGACCTCCGACCCGCACATGTCCGGCACGACGGAGCACATCGTGATCGGCTCCGGCCGGGCGCTGGTCGGCCCGGTCCAGGAGCCGGTCGAACTCGGCCCGGGTGACTACGTGGCCTATCCCGGTGACGTGCCGCACATCTTCAAGACCCTCGAACCGGACACCACCGCGGTGATCATCATGGAGCACATCTGAGGCGTCAGGTCAGGGGCGCCGGTCGCTCGTGTCGCCGGCGGATCCGCTGTTCACCGCGGTCGACGGGGCGCCGGGCGAGCCTGTCGGCTCGCCCGGCGCGGACGACCGTGTTCGGTCGGCGACGGGGTCGAACTCGGACGCGGATACCGGTGCTCAGCCGGCGACGAGGTCGAACTGCTCCCACGGGCCGATCGCGGTGCGGTTGGCGATCAGCGGCTGGGCCCCACCGCCGTCAGCGCACACGTACTGGGAGTTGACCTGGGCCCGGAGGCTGACCGAGCCGTTGGGATTGGTGATCACCTGGAAGGTCTCCCAGGCGCCGGCCGTGGCCCGGTTGGCGATCAATGGCTGTGCTCCCGCGCCTTCGGCGCACACGTACATGTTGTTGACCTTCGCCCTCAGCGCCACGTTGCCGTTGCCCAGATCGACGCGTTCGAACTGCTGCGCGGCGCCGACGGACGTCCCGTTCGCGATCAACGCTGAGCCGTTGGCGGCGCTGACGTAGCGGCTGTTGGCCCGGGAGCGCAGGGCGATCACCGAGGAGGCCGGCGCCGTGGCGGTGGTCACGCTCACGGCATTGGAGGCGGCCGAGGTGTTGCCGGCGGCGTCGCGGGCGGTGACGGTGAAGGTGTAGGCCGTGGCCGGGGTCAGGCCGGTCACCGTGTAGGGGGTGTTGGGCGCGGTCGCCACGGCGGTGCCGTTACGGAGCACCTGGTAGCCGGTCACTCCCACGTTGTCGGTGGAGGCGGTCCACGAGAGCGTCACACTGGTGGCCGTCTTCGCCGTCACGGTGAGGTTGCCCGGCACGCTGGGCGCCTGCCTGTCACCACTGGTGATCATGGGTGGGGTGGGGCGGGTCGCCGTCAGCGGGATCTGCCCCTTGAGCATCCGCCCGCCATCACCGGTCAGCCGCAGATAATAATCCGACGAACACGCGGTGCCGTCGGCATCCAGCGCCCGCATCCCGGAATTGGCCGGGACACCGGCCAGGGTTTCGGCGGTCTTGGCGATCTGGTTGCCCTCATTGAACTCATCGAACATGGAAATGTAGATGCCGGCCGCGCCGACTCTGACCATGTTGTAGAACTGCCGCCACATGAAGTCGCCGTGGGCGCGCTGGTTGCCGGTCACATCACCGGGCAGCACGCAGGGCTGGTAGTCGATGCCGTGTGCGGCGCAGTCGGCCTGGTCGGCGGTGTTGACGTTGGCGAAAAAGCGGTCGGTGTCGGCGATATTGCCGATCCGGCCGACCATCCAGGGGGAGATCATGTTGAAGGCGTGGTAGACGTCCAAAAACCCGGGGCGCGAATCTTCGTTGCCGGAGCGCCAGTGGGTGGGCACGCCGCCCATCACGTAGCAGCCTTGGGCTTTGAACCAGTTGACGACCTCCAGGCAGGGGGCGGGGGCCCAGGGGCGTTTGGGGTCGTTAAAGCCGAAGCCCCAGATGCCGACCACGGGTTTGCCGTTTTGCAGGGCGTAGGCCGGCGATGCGGTCAGCGCCTTCATTTTGGTGGTCCAGTCGGTTTTGATCTCCGACTGCATGGTGGTCCAGTCGGTGACGTCGTACATGATGTAGAACTTGCGGCCGTTGGCTTCGGCGGCGGTGCGGACCTTGGTGGCCATGGCATCACGGGTGGGGCCTTCGCCGCCCATCGGGTTGAAGCGTTGCAGGGCGGCGGTGTCGATGTTGTTTTCGCGCATCCAGCGGAAGTGGGTGTCGACGGTTTGCTGGTCGTAGGAGGAGAACAGGGTGGCGGGCTGGCCGTTGTTGAGGTTGGCGTAGGCGGTGGGGTAGGTGTGGGTGTATTCGCGCATGTCGGGCCAGGCCACGATG
>NZ_FZOD01000072.1:0-48409 GCF_900188345.1 Streptosporangium subroseum
CGGCAACCGCGCCGACCTGGTCGTCCTGGACCGCGACCCGTTCACCGAGCCCGCCGCCGACATCTGGCAGGCGAAAGTCGCCATGACCTTCGTCGATGGGGAGCAGGTCTACCAGGCATGAACGAACGGGGCCCGCGTCTCACACGCGGGCCCCGTTCGTCGTCGTCGGAACGGCCGGTTACGTCACCGGCCGGAAACCGCCCGGGCTGCCCCCGCAGCAACTGCGCGTCATACGGCTGGCCGCGGGCGGAGCCAGTAATCGTGAGATCGCCACCCGGCTCGGCATCAGCCCGCGGACCGTGGGGAACCATCTGTACAAGGCCTTTCCCCGGCTCGGGATCGCCTCCCGCGACGAGTTGCGAAGCCTGCTCCGCACCGGCCACGCGCTGCTCACCGACCAGTAGCATCGCTCCCGCGAAACCCGGACCGTCTCGGGTGGTCCCTCCCCCGTGAGGCCCACCTCGGGACGCCCACCGCGCCGAGCCACGCCGACCGCCCTATGACCGACGGAGAACGCCGTGAACGATCTGCCCATCTGCGTCACCTGCGGCGTCCAGTACGACGCCCCACGGGAGAACTGCCCAATCTGCGATGACGAGCGGCAATATGTCGGGTGGGAGGGCCAGCGGTGGACCTCCCTTGACGAGCTGCGCCGGACCGGGCACAGAATGAAGATCGCCGAAGAGGGCGCCGGTGTGGTCGGGGTCGGCACCGACCCCGCCACGGCCATCGGGCAGCGCGCGCTGCTGGTCCGCACGCCCGCGGGCAACGTGCTGGGGACATGGTCACCCACCTCGACGATGACGTGATCAAGGAGGTCAGGGAGCTCGGCGGGATCGACGCCATCGCGATCAGCCACCCGCACTTCTACGGCTCGATGGTCGAGTGGGCGCACGCCTTCGACGCCCCGATCCACATTCACGCGGCCGACCGCGAGTGGGTGGCCCGCCCCGACGAGTCCGTCGTGTTCTGGGAGGGCGACACTCACGAGATCCTCGAGGGACTGACGCTGATCAACGCGGGCGTGCACTTCGACGGCGGCCAGGTGATGCACTGGCGCGACGGCGAGGAGGGCCGGGGCGCCCTGTTCTCCGGCGACATCCTCCAGGTGGTGCAGGACCGCCGCTGGGTCAGCTTCATGTACAGCTACCCGAACCTCATCCCCGAACGCCCTCGGACGGTCCGCCGCGCCCTGTCCCTTCTGGAGCCGTACTCCTTCGAACGCGTCTACGGCGGCTGGTGGAAGAGGGTCGTGCACACCGACGGCGCCGAAGCCGTCCGCCGCTCCGCCGACCGCTACCTGACCTTCGCCCTGGACGACTCCCCGCAGGAGTGATCCGCCCCGGACCACCCCCGCGGGAATGATCCGCCCCGGACGACCCTCGCGGGAATGATCCGCCCTGACGCCTTCCCACAGGAATGATCCGTTCTGAACGGCCCCACGGGAATGATCCTCGGAGCCGCCGAAACGAACACCCGCCTCCCCCGCGATCTCCGTCTCAGAGGTAACCCGGCATGAGGTCGACCGTCGACCATGAGGCCACCGCGCCCGCCACCTGACCGAGGAGCGGCGTGACCGCCTCAGCTGGGCGCCTCTCCCCTCGCGGCGCGTGAACACGGCGGGCGGTTTGGCATGCCCTTCTCTCGACGCCCCGGCCCCGCGCGAAGGCTCACGTTTCTCACGTGGATTACATCAGGATCGCGAAAAATCCAGGACAAAACGACCGGATCATGAATGGCGACCTCCCCCTCGAGATCAGATAAAGCCAATATCGTCGATTTCCAGGAGTGGCTCCATTTGGTGAATTAAACTAGCCACCATCAGCTTCTCGGCATCATGAAATAAACCAAATCCGGACGAATCGCTAATATGCAGAGAACCACACTCATTTCATTCGGTCATTTTATTCAGGCATAAGCCTCGGAGCAGTACAGAAAGCCGGGGACGAACAGAAGGAGAACCGCATGAACCGCTCCATTCGTCACGTGCTCAGCCTTGCAGTAGCTTCCGCCGTCATCACGGCGGGCACGCCCGGTGTCCTCTCTCCGGCCGGGGCTTACGCGGCGACAGACGCGGGCAAGGCCTCACCCTCGGAGGACACCGCACACCGCCCGCGTGCCGCGCTTCCCCGCGCATTCATGCTGGCAAACGTGCAGACCGGCAAGTGCCTGACCATCGCCGGAGGGGTGAGCACCGACAACAACGTCACCGCGCTCCAATACAACTGCGATACCCACCCCTCCCGCCGCTGGACATTGACCGACGTAACCGGCACCGGCCTCTACCAAATACGAAACGTACAGACCCGAAAGTGCCTGACCATCGCCGGAGGGGTGAGCACCGACAACAACGTCACCGCCCTTCAGTACAACTGCGACAATCACCGCTCCCGCCGCTGGACGCTGACCGACGTAACCGGCACCGGCCTCTACCAAATACGAAATGCACAGACCCGAAAGTGCCTGACCATCGCCGGAGGGGTGAGCACCGACAACAACGTCACCGCGCTCCAATACAACTGCGATACCCACCCCTCCCGCCGCTGGACACTGAGACTGGCGGGATAGACGCACGGATAAGGGAGGAACGGATAGGAGAAGCAGCACAACCAACGGCGGCAGTCCACCGTCCCTCCCTTCCCCTGGCCCGCAGATCCGCCGGTGGCCGGTGGCCGGTGGCCGGTGGCCGAGTTGATGGTGACGCCGGTGAGAGCCGTCGGTGGTCACGGCCGTCACGGTCGATAATGGGGAGCGTCGACATACTCGACAGCGGGCTCCGGGGGCAACGCGTCTCCGGTCCGTTGGTCGGTGCAGGACGCCGTGCGAATCTCCTTACCGCTCAGCGGAGAAATCTCACCGTTCCCGATGAACCAGCCGCGAACGATTTTGACGGGCCATCCGGTGGCCGGGTCGATCCGTCGGGTCATGGATCGCATGATCAGACTGCCGGGTGTCCCGGTGGCACGCGCGAGTGTGAGCATCTGGCTGAGCACCAACGGCGCTTCCCCGTGCAGCATCATCTCGTTCCGACGGATCTCGACCTCGGCCACAATCTCCAAGGGGTCGCCTTCTTCGCCTCCCACATGACAGGTGAATACATGCAGGCCGGCTCCTCCCCGGCTCAGTAACCACAGGAAAATGTCGGTCGCGTAGTCCTCTGCCTCCATGACACGTCCAACCGGGACGTCCAGCAGGAGTGCTTCGATTCGGAAGGACATCGCCCGGAGCCTTTCCCGGCCGGCGAGCGCGGCCACGAACTCCTCGATGGGTTCGCCCCGATAGGGAAGCGGATCACCCTCCTCGCACACCAGAGCGGCGTATCGAGCCCGGCTGCCGGGATCATCGGCTTCCAGCTCCATCTCCCGGCAGAACTCACGATATTCAACGGGATCGAACGTCTCGGCCACGACACGTCCGGCTCTGCGCATGATCCGCATTTCCCGCTCACACGTGGCGAGATAAGTGTCGTAGTCGCTGAACTCGAACGAGTCGTACTCGCGCATCGTTTCGAGATCCAGCTCGTCCATCAGCAACGCCACACCGAGGACGCGACGCCTCGCCGGTCTGCGCCGTGAGGATCGTCTGCGCTTCTTACCCATCCCCGCTCCTCTCGTCCGGATGGCAAAAATAGCCACGTTCGGAGGAGCGATTTCGATGGGAGAAGCCTCCTGTGGACAGCGTCGACGGGTACGGCCTCCCTGTGGAAAAGGGCGGCCGTACCCGTCATAGGTTCAGGGGAGGGGCGGGATCCCACCGTTGGGAACTCCGGCCCGAGAGCGGCTCCCGTATCCACATCCGGTTCGGTCAGCCGAGTTCAGCCCCGCTCCGTGTCCGAGGTCGGGGTCAGGGCCGAAGCCGAGGTCAGGATCGGAGCAGGAGCAGGGGCAGGGGCCGAGGTCAGGATCGGCGTCGAGGTCGAGTCCGTCGTGGGCTGGGCCGCGGCCTCCGCGGCGGACACCGAGCGTGTCGTGACAGGCCGGGAGACGACGACGACGGCGACGACGCAGAGGGCGGCGGCGGCGCAGAACACGGCGGGCAGCCCGGCAACCGCGCCGAGGAGCCCTCCGGACGCCGCCCCCAGGGGTGTGGCCCCCATGGCGATCAACCTGTTGGTCGCGTGGACGCGGCCGAGCAGTTCCTCCGGGACGAGCCGCTGCCTCAGCGAGACCAGGAGGACGTTGGAGGCGGCGTTGGTCGCGCCGAGGAGCACCGCGGTGACACCGATGGCGGCGACGGTGGGGACAAGAACGGGCACGAGCAGCAGAAGGCTGTTGGCCAGATCGGCGGTGATCAGCACCCGCACCTGACCGGCGCGCCGGGCCAGACGTTCGGCCAGCAGGGAGCCCGCCACCGCCCCGAAGGCCAGCGTCGCCGCGAGAACGCCATAGCCGCTGGGCGAGAGCCCCACCCGTGAGTCCTCGCCGACGACCCACAGGACGAAGACCGCGAAGTAGGCCGCGTTCGCGAAGTTGAGCACACCCGCGAAGACGGAGAGCGCTCGCAGGACCCGATGGCCCCACAGGTAACGCAGGCCGTCGACGATGTCGGCGCGCAGAGGTCGCGTGGACGGGTTCTCGACGCGGAAGCGTCCGCGCATGCCAAGCAGGGCGAGTCCCGCCACCGCGTAGAGCAGGGCGGGCACCCCCAGCGTGGCGGCGGCGCCGAATCCGATGAGAAGCCCGGCCAGCGGTGCCCCGAGGAAGTTGTTGCCGACCGTCTGCACCGCGATGAGCTTGCCGTTGGCGCTGGCGAGCCGGTCACGCGGTACCGCCATCGGCAGCACGGACTGTGCTGAGGTGTCGGCGAAGACCTCGGCGATGCCGATCAGAAATGCTCCGGCCACCAGCACCGGCAGGTTCAACACCCCCAGCCACGCGGTCAGGGTCACCGCGGTCAGCACGCCCGCACGCGTCCAGTTGGCCATGACCATGATCCGCCGCCGGTCGTACCGGTCGGCGAGCGCGCCCGCGTGCAGCGTCAGCAGCAGCCACGGCAGCGCCGCCGCCGCGCTGACCAGCGAGATCAGCAGCGGCGAGCGTGTCAGGGTCACCGCGATGAGTGCCACGCCGACGACCGCGACGCCGTCCCCGATGTTGGACAGGCCCGAGGCCGTCCACAACCAACGAAACGATCGTCCCATTGCGACGCCTCCGGTATCGTGTAAAGGAAAGTGTGCAAATATTCCTTTGCAAAGATACGGCTGCACAAGATGAATGACAAGACCAACAATCTCGAAGCCTCAGCGCTCAAGGGGCTCGCCCATCCCGTACGTCTCCGCCTGGTGGGGCTTCTCGATCACCACGGTCCCGCGACGGCGACCCAGCTCGCCGCCCAGATCGGCGAGAACACGGGCTCGACGAGCTACCACCTGCGTCAGCTCGCCCGGCACGGGCTCATCGAGGACATTCCGGGGCGCGGCAAGGGCAAGGAGCGCTGGTGGCGCAGCCGCGCTTTCGACCTGGACGTCGACCGGTTCCGTCGCGATCCTGAGACGGCAGAGGCCGCCGAGTCCCTGCTCGCGGATATGATCCGCCAGCGAGGCGCCGAGCTCACCCGCTGGATGGAGGAGTCACGAGCCACCCCCCGGCCGTGGCTCGAGGCCGGAGCTCACAAGCACATGGCGCTGCGCCTCACCCGGGAGGAACTCGCCGACCTGACGCGGGAGGTCTCCCAGGTCCTGGACGCGCACCATGAGAGGGCCAGGGATCGAGACGAGAAGACGCCGGACACCGCCCGCGTCATCGTCCACTTCGACGTCTTCCCCGTCGGCCTCGGAGAGCAGGAAGCCCCCGAATGACGTATGGCCGCCGTCTCGCACGACAAAGACGGCGGCCGTTCCCCTTCGAGGGGTTTCATCAAAAGCACGATCGCGCCGCCCCCGGGCCCTCCCCACCGGCGTGAAACCGGAGAACCGGCCCGCGCCTCGGTGACCACGAGACCGACGACCGTCGTGTCAGTTCTCAGTAGACATACGGCCAGCCACTGGAGTCCCAGCCGAGCAGATTGATGCCGAGCCGGGCTGAGCCGTTGTCGGCGTAGTAGTGATAGACGAGGACGTCACCATCGGAATCGGACAGTACGGCGTTGTGTCCGGGACCGTGGATGCCGCCATGGCCCGCGAGGATCTCCGTCCCCCCGCCCGATGTCATCCGGGTTCCGTTCCGGTCGACAAAGGGGCCCGTGATCGACGCCGAACGGCCGACCATGGTGCGGTAGGTGCTCTGAGCACCCCTGCAGCACAGGTCGAAGGAGACGAACAGGTAGTAGTAGCCGCCATGGCGGTAGATGAAGGGCGCCTCGACCGCGCCCGAGGCGGTGGTCCGCTGCGCCAGAGCGCGGATGGTGGTGTCGGAGGCCGACCTTCTGCCCGTCGCGGGGTCAAGCCGGATCATCTTGATGCCGGACCAGAAGGAGCCGAAGGACAGCCACCACACGTTCTGGGCGTCGACGACGAGGTTGGGGTCGATGGCGTTGTAACCGCTGCCGGAGGTGGTCTCGATGATCATTCCCTGGTTCGTCCAGGATCCCGAGGCTCCGGTCGTGCTCGTGGCCAGGAAGATCGCCGAATGGGACGACCCGAAGCTGGAGGCCGAGTAGTACAGGTAGTACCGGCCGTTGCGGTAGGAGATGTCGGGTGCCCACAGGTTGCGGCTTCCGCCGGTGTAGGCGGTGGTCCAGGGCGCCCCGTTCGGCCAGACGACTCCGGCGTTGCGGAAGGCCGTCCGGTCGGTGGACGTCTTGATGCCGAGGCCGTCCGCGGTGTGGACCAGGATGTAGCCGCCGGCGGGGGTCTTCACCATCGAGGGGTCGTGGACCAGGACGTCCCCGGTGACACGGCCCGGCCCCGGATAGTCCGCGAGCGAGGCGCCGGCGGCCCCGGACGCCGGACCACCGGAGCCCTGAACGGCGGCCGCGCCCCCGGAGCCTTGAGCGACGGCCGCGTCTGCCGAAGGACCCGCCATGGCGACCGCGGGTCGCAGGGCTCCCAGAGTGGCGACGGCGAACACGCACGTCACGATCAGCCCCCGGGCCGGACGTTTCATGTCATCACATCCTGATCTTGATTTGGTATACCGTTCCCCGGCCTGGAGGGGGGCGGGCCGGACTCAGCTCGTGGCCAGGCGGGACCGGGCCGGTGGAAGACAGGCCAGGGCAGCCAGGGTCAGAAGGAACCACCGGCGGAGGCCGTCCGGCCGGCTCCGTGGCCGGAGGTTCGCGCAGCGCGGTTCACCAGGTCGAGCGCTCTCCCGCTGCCGCCGGGCGGGGGCGTACCGGCTGTCGAGTGCGGCGGGAGCGGCGGGAGCGGCGGTCGAACCGGGACCCGCGAGCACCATCGGCCCCGTGACGTTCGGTAACATCGGCCCACCATGTTTCTTAACATGGAATTACGATGCATGTAGTGGACTGACTGCACCGTACGGAGAGCGTTTACCAGCGTCAACCCTCTCCACTCCGCCCGCTCCGAACAGACGCCCGCCCACGCACGTCGGCCCGCGATACCGCCGACGCCCCAAGCCGGGGACCCTGAAACTTTCACACCGGCCAGGCGCCGCAGGTCATCCGGCAGGCTCCCCGGGCAGGTCCGTGACCGCCGCTTACGTCTGCTTCCGGGTGGCGAGGTCGAACAGGGTCACGAGTTCTTCACCGTAGGCATCAAGATCGAGGTCTGAGCGGGTCTGCAGCAGGAAAGGCAGCGCGTCGATGGCTCGCTGGATGGTCGTGGCCATCACATAGGTGTCGAAAGCACGGAACTCGCCACTGCGCTGTCCGGCTCGCAGGATGTCCTGCACGTGCCCGAGCACGTCGCGCTCGGTGTCCGAATCGTAGGAGCGGCTGTCGTCCTGGTCGCGGAAGTCGAGGAAGATCGCCATCAACACCTGCATCTGCGTCCCGTGGGCCGAGATGAACTCGACCAGCGCCCGGATGTAGGCGCGCAGGGTGCTCCTCGCATCCGGTTGATCCCGCATGCGCTCCGCCATGAACTGGCCCATCACGGTATACACGTCGGCGAGCACCGCGCGTATCAGATCGTTCTTTCCGGCGAAGTGGTACGAGATCAACCGTGTGCTGGACAGCCCTGCCCGCTCCGCGATCCGCGCGAACGACGCCTGCCGGTAGCCGAGCTCGGCGATCGTCTCGATCGTAGCCGCCACGATCTGGGCGCGACGGGCCGAGGCCGTGAACGAACGGCTCTCGGGATCCGCGGAGCTTTTTGCTGGCATGAGTAAGAAATACCTTATACAGGTAACCGATACACGTAACGCGGAGGTCCGGGCCAGGCCGACGTCCGTCCGGCTCCGCCCGATCACCATGGGCCGGGCGGCGTCAACGGCCGGAGCCGACCGGCGGGCGCCCGGCTGGGCGGCTACCGTCTCCTACCGGGGGCTGAGCAGATCTTCCATCCCGATCCTGCGGTAGAACTCGGCGCGGATCCGGTCGCCGACGGCGTTGACCACCTCGGCACCGTCGTCGGCCGGGTCGATGTGGACGCGGAACGGCCTCTTGCCATGGGGCAGGTCCACGATCCGCACGATCTCCTCGGCCACCTCCGAGACGTCGGCGTCAGGCGGGGCGAGCGCGGCCAGGCGCTGTCCCACCTGGTCGAGCAGTCCCGCGTAGTGCTCCTCGTAGGCGCCGGCCGTCTCCTTGTCCGCCGGGTGTCCGGCGTGTGCGAAGTGGTTGGTCCCCGAGGTGAACGCGCCGGGCACGACGATGGAGGTCTCGATGCCGAAACGGGCCAGCTCCGCGGCGTAACCGACCGCGAGCGAGTCCATCGCGGCCTTGGCCGCGAAGTAGGGCCCGAGGTAGGGCGGGGTGCCGCCCCTGGCGCTGGAGCTGGAGTTCCATACCAGCAGGCCGTGTCCCCTGGCCCGCAGGTGTGGCAGTGCGGCCCTGTTGACCCGCTGGGTGCCCAGCACGTTGACGTCGTAGACGTGGGCGATCTCCTCGGGGGTGAAGGCCTCCGTGGGACCGAGCACCATGTGCCCGGCGTTGTGCACGATCACGTCGATGCGTCCGTGCTCCGCGATGATCGCGGCGACCGCGGCGTCCGCCGACTCCTGGGACAGGACGTCCAGCTCGATCGCGCGCAGGTCGACGCCGTGCTCGGCGGCGTAGGCGGCCGCCTCGGCGACGTGGGGCGCGCCACTGCCCCCGGTCTGGCGCATGCTCGCGTAGACGGTGTGCCCGGCGTCGGACAGGGCGCGCGCAGTGAGCGCGCCGAACCCGCTGGACGCACCGGTAATGAGAATGATCTTGTTCATGCCCGGCCCCTCAGATGATTCCGCCGTTGGAGTACAACACCTGTCCGTTGACCCATCGGGCCGGACCCGCGAGGAAGGCCACGACCTCGGCGATGTCCTCGGGCTGCCCCAGTCGCTCCAGCGGCGGCTGGGCCGCCAGCCTGGCGATGGCCTCCTCGGTGTTGGCCCCCAGGAAGAGGTCGGTGGCGGTGGGCCCGGGTGCGACGGTGTTGACCGTGACGTCCCTGCCGCGCAGCTCGCGGGCCAGGATGAGGGTCATTCCCTCGACGGCACTTTTGGATGCGTTGTAGGCGGTGTAGCCGGGGTGGGCCAGTTTGGTGACCGAGGTCGAGAAGGTGATCAGGGCGCCTCCCCGGCGCAGGCGGCGGGCGGCCTGCTGGGCCACGACGAAGGCCCCGCGCATGTTGACCCGCATCACGCGGTCCAGCACGCTCAGGTCGAGATCGACGAGCGGGGTGCCCGGGATCATGACCCCGGCCGCGTTGACGACGACGTCGACGCCGCCGAAGGCCTCCTCGGTGGCGTCGAAGAGCGCGGCGATCGCCGCCTCGTCGCTGACGTCGGCCCGGATGGCGAGCGCCTGCCCGCCCTTGGCGATGACCTCCTCGGCGGCCGCTCGGCCCTCGGCGTCGTTGCTCGCGTAGTTGACCACGATGGCGTATCCGTCGTCGGCGAGCCGCCTCACGACCTGGCGTCCGATCCCGCGCGAACCTCCGGTGACGATGGCGACGCGAGCTGTGGTGGTGCTCATGATGAGGTGCTCCTTCGCAAATATGTGTACCCTATGTACATATACACGAATATGAACACAGTGTCCATATAAATTCTGGAGGTAGACGGTGACCCAGCCCACGGAGCCGGTCCGCCGCGGGCGTGGACGCCGCCCGGCCGACGAGGTGCGCCGGGAGGTCCTGCAAGCGGCCGGGGAGCTTCTACTCGCGGAGGGAATGGCCGGCTTCACCATCGAGAAGGTCGCGGCTCTCGCGGGTGCGAGCAGGGTGACGCTCCACAAGTGGTGGCCGTCCAAGGGGGCGTTGGCGCTCGACGGCTACTTCAACGTCGTCGGCCCCACCCTGGCCTTCCCCGACACCGGCGACCTCGCCGCCGACCTCACCGCGCAGCTGCGGGCCTTCGTCCACCTGATGAGTCATACCCAGGCCGGGCGCGTCATGCCCGAGCTCATCGGACAGGGTCAGACCGACCCCGAGCTCATGGCCGCCTTCCGCGAGCGTTACTCGGCCCCGCGCAGAGCACTCGCCGTCGAGATCCTGGAGCGGGCCAGGCGGCGCGGCGAGCTACGCGAGGACCTCGACCTCGAAGTGATCGTCGACCAACTCTGGGGCGCCTGCTACCACCGGCTCCTCATCCCCGACCAGCCGCTGACCGACGAGTTCGCCGAAGCTCTCGTCAGGAACCTGCTGAACGGAGTCGGCCGCCCCTGACCACTCGCCGGACGAAGCCGGACGCCTTGAAAGCGCGTCCCGCACCCGCGAACTCCATCCGGGGGTGGAGAAACGAATCTCCACCACCGCGCCGATCCGCTCCGACCCGTGTTTTTCTACCGTCTGACGCATGGACCCGATACAGACCGCAGCCCTCGCCATCGTCCTGATCGTCTTCGTTCTCTACCGCCAGATGAGGACCCGGATCGCCACCGGATACGGCCTCCGCTACACCGCCGTAGCCATGATCGCGATCGGCCTGCTCTCCGGGGGCCTCGTCGACCCGCACAACCTGGCCCTCAGCGTGACGCTGCTGGTCGTGGAGGCCGCGCTGGCCGTGGCCTTCGGCATCGTTCGCGCCGCGACCGTACGGGTCTGGCGGGACGAGGCGGGAGTGCCGTGGTCCCGGGCCACCGGCTGGACCCTGGTGGGCTGGCTGGCCTCACTCGCCACCCGCTTCGCCCTGCTCGCCGCCGGCCCCCTCCTCGGCCTCGACCTCGCCTTCACCCCCACCGCCCTCCTGGTCTTCGTCGGTCTGACCATCGGCACCCAGTCCCTCTTTGTCGCCCGGCGCGCCCACGCCCTGCCGCTCGCCCCCTCCCCCGTCACCCCGGTCGGCGCGTGATCGCGACTCAGACCTCCGTCCCCGTACGGCCGCGCCCCCTCACGGCCGCCGTCCGCCGCCCCTCCCGCCCCGGCCTCGCCGTACGGCGAGCGGCCCGGAACGGGGGGCATCCCGCCTTCTCGGTATCTTTCTGACATGACCGCGATTCGCAGAAAGGCCGCGATCATCCAGGTCGCCGTACGCCTCGCGATAATCGCGGTATTCGTGGCAGCCCAGGTCGCGCAGGAGGCCGGCTCGACCCCGATCAGGCATCGACTCCTCGTCGCGGGGCTGAGCGTGACCATCGTCGGATCTCTGGCCGTCGCGCCCCTGCTCAGAACGTCGGGGACGCGCCCCCCGGTCACGTTCCTGGGGATTCCGATCAGGCTCGGCGCCGCCGTGCTGGCCTCGGCCGGGCTCCTCGCCGTCTCCCCTGACGGCGGTCCCGCCATCGTCGCCATGCTCGTCTCCGTCGGCGTGGCGGCCCTCAGATATTCGCTGGTCCGTGCGCTCCCGGTGGGATTGCTCTCCCTGGCCGGTCTGCTGCTGGTCGGCGTGGCCGACCGCCGCTGGGACCAGGAGCTCAGCCTCGGCTTCAGCGTCTGCATGGTCTTCCTGGCCTTCTACTCGATCCGGCAGCGCCGAGCGGTCAGGAACGCCGAGGAGAGGGAGGCCGTACTCGCCGAGCGGGCGCGGATCGCCAGGGAGATCCACGACATCCTGGCCCACTCCCTGTCCGCGCAGATCGTCCACCTGGAGGGCGCGCGCCTGCTGCTGCAGGCCGACCGGTCCGAGGAGGCTCTGGACCGGGTCGAACGCGCCAGGGACCTGGCCAAGACCGGCCTGGAGGAGGCCCGCAGGGCCGTGTCCGCGCTGCGCGAGGACAGCCCGCCGCTGCCCGTGGCGCTCAGGACGCTGACCGAGGAGTTCCGCTCCACGAACGGCCAGGCGTGCGCGCTCACCGTGACGGGCCCCGAGCGCCGCCTCACCCCCAAGGCCGAGCTGACGATGATCCGGACCGCGCAGGAGGCCCTCACCAACGTCGGCCGCCACGCCCCGGGAGCGGCCGCCTTCGTACGGCTGAGCTTCGAAGAAGGAGCGTGCGAGCTGGAGGTGACCAACCCTGCCGGTGACGGCCCCGGGACCCCCGGCGGAGGATACGGACTCGTGGGAATGGCGGAGCGGGCCGAGTTGCTCGGCGGAGTCCTGGAGGCCGGAGACGCGGACGGAGGGTTCCGGGTCCGGCTGAGACTGCCCGTGACGGTTGACCCGGCACGTGGGGAAGCCGCCGTCATGGCCGGCGGCCGGACCGCGCCGGGGTGGTCCGTATGACCGCCCGGGTGCTCGTGGTCGACGACCAGACGGTCGTGCGCGAGGGGCTCACGCTGCTGCTCGGACTGCTGCCGGGCATCGAGGTGGTCGGCTCGGCGGGCGACGGCGAAGCCGCTCTGCGGCTGATCGAGGCTGAGCGGCCGGACGTGGTCCTGATGGACCTGCGGATGCCCAGGATGGACGGCGTCGAGGCCACCAGGCGGATCCGCGCCGCGTATCCGGAGACCCAGGTCGTCGTCCTGACCACCTACTCCGACGATGAGTCGGTGTTCGCCGCTCTGCAGGCCGGGGCCAGGGGTTTCCTCACCAAGAGCGCCGGCGCGGAGGAGATCTCCCGGGCCATCGCCACCGTGATGAGAGGCGACGCCCAGCTCGATCCCACGGTCCAGCGCCGTCTCCTCGAGACCATGACCCCGCCGGCCTCATCCGGTCGGGGCAGGGATCCGGGGCGGCCGGAGGGCGATCTGCCCGACGGTCTGACCCGGCGGGAGACCGAGGTCCTGCGCCTCATCGCCCGGGGCGACTCCAACGCCGAGATCTCCGCCGGCCTGTTCATCAGCGAGGCCACGGTCAAGACCCACATCAACAATCTCTTCGCCAAGATCGGCGTCCGCGACCGCGCCCAGGCGGTCACCTACGCCTATCGCCGCGGCATCGCCGACGCCTGAGGCCGGCCTGCCTCCGCGGAACACGCCGCCGTCGCCCAGGATCGATCAAGAAGGACCGGACACGGACATACGGAAGGCCCCCGTGGACGAGTTCCACGAGGGCCCCTGTGACGTGGCCGTACCTAGTAGATCGGGCGCGAGGAGGAGCGCAGGCGCTCCAGTGCCTCAGCCAGAATCTGCGCGCCGTCCTTGTCGCTACGACGCTCCTTCACATAGGCGAGATGCGTCTTGTACGGCTCGTTGCGCGGCGGCGCGGGCGGATTGGCCTCGTCCTGACCGGCAGGGAGACCACACCGGGGGCAGTCCCAGAATTCCGGGACGGCCGCGTCACTGGCGAAACTGGGGCGCGTCTCGTGCATGTTCGCGCACCAGAAGGGGACCCTTACACGGGGAGCCGCCTCGCCGCGCTCCGCCTCCCCCATAGGGCCGGCGCCGACACGGCTGCCACGGATCGCGTTGCCACTACCCACGGATGAACTCCTTGCTCGATGGCCCCGCCGCTCAGGATGGATGCGGGGGGCTGAACCACTGTCACGCCTGTCGAAGCCGGGTCAGGGCCTCAGGAGCAGGCCCAGCGCGATGATGCAGACAAACCAGACCACACCGGTGATGATCGTGAGTCGGTCGAGGTTGCGCTCCACGACGGAGGACCCTCCGAACGACGACGAGAAACCGCCACCGAAGAGGTCCGACAGACCGCCGCCCTTGCCCTTGTGGAGCAGGACGAGCAGCATCATCAGCAAGCTCGACAACATGAGGGCGATGGAAATTCCGATTGTCACGGTTGACCTGTTCCCTATTTCGCGCGGCCCGCGTCCGGGCGCGACCCTTGTTATGACGCCTACGGCGTGACGATTCAAACTTGCTCTACGAGGGTATGACCTGTTGTCAAGTCACACCCCCCGAATGGCCGACTCAGGCAGACATTTCGCCAAAACGACAGATCTTGACGAACTCTCCCGGGTCGAGGCTCGCGCCACCGACCAGAGCACCGTCGACATCAGTCTGAGCCATGATGCCTGCGATGTTGTCAGACTTGACCGACCCACCGTAAAGGATACGGACAGCGGCGGCCACCTCGCTGTCATACAGCTCGGCGAGTCGGACACGCAATGCTCCGCAGACCTCCTGCGCGTCGGCCGGAGTGGCCACCTCGCCGGTACCGATCGCCCAGACCGGCTCATAGGCGAGCACGATGGACGCGGCCTGCTCGGCCGTGACCTTGCGGAGCGCCCCGTCGAGCTGGGAGACGGCGTGGGCCACCTGACCACCGGCCTGACGGATCGCCAGTCCCTCCCCCACGCACAGGATCGGCGTGAGCGAGTTCCGGTAGGCGGCCTGCACCTTCGCGTTGACGAGATCGTCGTCTTCGTGGTGGTACTGCCGCCGCTCCGAGTGCCCGGCCAGGACGAAGGTGCAGCCGAGCTTGGCGAGCATCGTCCCGGAGATGTCTCCGGTGTAGGCGCCGCCGTCGTACGGCGACAGGTCCTGCCCGCCGTACTCGATTCGCAGCTTGTCGCCGTCCACCAGGGTCTGCACGCTGCGCAGATCCGTGAACGGCGGAAGCACCGCCACCTCGACCCTGTCGAAGTCCTTGTCGTTCAGTCCGAACGCCAGTTTCTGGGTGGTGGCGATGGCCTCAAGATGGTTGAGGTTCATCTTCCAGTTACCGGCTATGAGCGGCTTGCGCACCTATTCCTCCAAGGCGACGAGTCCGGGCAGGGTCTTGCCCTCCAGGTATTCCAGACTGGCCCCGCCACCGGTGGAGATATGGGAGAACCCGTCCTCGGGCAGACCGAGCCGTCGCACCGCGGCGGCGGAGTCTCCCCCGCCGACGACCGTGAACGCCTCCGACCGGATCAACGCCTCGGCGACCGCGCGTGTTCCGCCGGAGAACGCCTCGAATTCGAAGACGCCCATCGGGCCGTTCCAGAACACGGTCTTGGCGTCGGCCAGCCTGCTCGCGAACAGCTCGCGGGTCCGCGGGCCGATGTCGAGGCCCTCCCTGTCGGCCGGGATCGCGGTGGCGTCGACCACCTCGTACTCGGCGTCCTCGGCGAAGTGCGTGGCCGCCAGCACGTCGACCGGGAGAACGAGCTCCACGCCGCGCTTGGCCGCCTCGGCGAGGAAGCCGCGCACCTGGTCGAGCTGGTCTTCCTGGAGCAGCGACTTGCCGACCTCGTAGCCCTGGGCCTTGAGGAAGGTGTAGGCCATGCCGCCGCCGATGAGGAGGCGGTCGACCTTGGTGAGCAGGTTGCCGATGACGCCGAGCTTGTCGGAGACCTTGGCGCCGCCCAGCACCACGACGTACGGCCTGGGGGGATCCTCGGTCAGCTTCTTCAGCACCGTGACCTCGGCCAGGACCAGCGGGCCCGCCGCGTGCGGCAGGAGCTTCGGCACGTCGTAGACGCTGGCGTGCTTGCGGTGCACCGCACCGAAGCCGTCGCCGACGTAGACGTCACCGAAGGCGGCCAGTTTCGCCGCGAACTCCGCACGCTCGGCGTCGTCCTTGGACTCCTCGCCCGGCTCGAAGCGAAGGTTCTCCAGCAGTGCCACCTGGCCGCCCTGCAGGGCCTCCACGACGGCCTGCGCCGAATCCCCGATGACATCGGTCGCGAAGGCGACGTCGGCGCCCAGAAGCTCACCCAGCCGCTTGGCGACGGGAGCGAGGGAGTATTTCGGGTTCGGCTGCCCCTTGGGGCGTCCCAGGTGCGCCACGACGATCACCCGCGCGCCCTTGCCGACAAGTTCTTCGATCGCCGGCACCGAGGCGCGGATCCGGCCGTCGTCGGTGATGACGTCCCCTTCGAGGGGAACGTTGAGGTCGGCGCGCACGAGAACGCGCCGACCGTCCACGTCGAACTCGGAGATGTCCTTCATCAGAGGTCGGCGCCGACCAGCTCGATGAGGTCCGCGAGGCGGTTGGAGTAGCCCCACTCGTTGTCGTACCAGCCGATGACCTTGACCTGGTTGTCGATCACCTTGGTGAGACCGGAGTCGAAGATGCAGGACGACGGGTCGGTGACGATGTCGCTGGAGACGATCGGGTCCTCGGTGTAGCTGAGGTAGCCCTTGAGGTAGCCCTCGGACGCGGCCTTGAGCGCGGCGTTGACCTCCTCGACCGTGGTGTTGCGGCCGACCTCGACGGTCAGGTCGGTGGCCGAGCCGGTGGGGATCGGCACGCGCAGCGCGAAGCCGTCGAGCTTGCCCTTGAGCTCGGGCAGCACCAGGCCGATGGCCTTGGCCGCACCGGTCGAGGTCGGCACGATGTTGATCGCGGCGGCGCGGGCGCGGCGCAGGTCGGCGTGCGGGGCGTCCTGCAGGTTCTGGTCCTGCGTGTAGGCGTGGATCGTGGTCATCAGACCCTTCTCGATACCGAAGGTGTCGTGGATGACCTTGGCCATCGGCGCCAGGCAGTTGGTGGTGCAGGACGCGTTGGAGATGATCGTGTGATTGGCCGGGTCGTACTTGTCGTGGTTGACGCCCATCACGATGGTGACGTCCTCATTCTTGGCCGGAGCCGAGATGATGACCTTCTTGGCGCCGTTCTCGGCGTGTGCCCGGGCCTTGTTGGCGTCGGTGAAGAAGCCCGTGGACTCCACCACGACGTCCACTCCCAGGTCGCCCCAGGGCAGCTTGGCGGGGTCGCGCTCGGCGAAGGCCTTGATCGTCTTACCGTCCACGATGATCTCGTCGGCGGTGCTCTTCACCTCGTACGGCAGGCGACCCAGAATGCTGTCGTACTTGAGCAGGTGGGCGAGCGTGGCGTTGTCGGTCAGGTCGTTGACGGCAACGATCTCGATGTCCTTGCCGCTGGCAGCGACCGCACGCCAGAAGTTACGGCCGATACGGCCAAATCCATTGACGCCTACGCGGATGCTCACGTGCAGATCTCCTCGTACGTCGATGCGCCGGTCCACAGGACCGGCGTCTTGAGAGCAGGCTGAAACCTCAACCACAAACCTTATCGGACCCAAATTGGTTTAGACCACTGGGAGGGTCGGGTCGGTTCTTCCTTAACCCACGGACAGGTATCGCACCATTCAAGTAAAGTGCCCGACTCGTCACTGTAAACGCCTTCATCACCTCAAGGACCAGCCATGACGGACAACGATCCTCACTCAACGAACAGGCTCTTACCGGGCGTCCTCTCGGGCCTCGTCGCCATGGTCGTCGGCGCCGCCGCCTACGGCGCCTTCCTCGGCTTCAGCGGCTACGGGCTCGGATACGCCACCGTCGGCGTCGGTGTCCTCGTCGGGCTCGCCATGATCGCGGTCAGGCCCGCGAGCCGGGTGCTGCCCCCGCTGGCCGCCTTCTTCTCTCTGGCCGGCGCCGTGCTCGGACAGATCGCCGGAGACACCATCCGCTGGGCCCAGGCGTCCGGCGTCGACTACGGCACGGCCGTCGGCGAGGTGCTCGGGCCCTTCCCCCAGCAGCTCAAGGAGCAGCCCATCTGGATCCTGTTCTGGGTGATCGCCGCCTACGTGGGCTTCGGCTTCGTGAACAGCCGTGTCAAGTCCGCCCGCGAGACCCTCGCCGCCTCGTCCCTCCCGCAGCGGGACGAGACCGAGTACGTGGACAACTTCGCCCCGAGGAAGCAGGCGTAGTCCTCCGGGTAACCATCGGAAAATCAGGTGTGCACCCTACGAGCGGAGAGCCGGCGCCTCGGGAAGGGGCACCGGCTCTCCGTCGTTCACCGACTCTTTTACGGATCCCCGCCTACGGCGCCAGCATGTCCACCGTGAGGTTGGCCTCGGTGTTGGGGATGCCGATGTCCTGGGCGCGCTTGTCGGCCATGGCGAGCAGGCGGCGTATACGGCCGGCGATGGCGTCCTTGGTCAGCGGCGGGTCGGCCAGCTGGCCGAGCTCCTCCAGGGAGGCCTGCTTGTGCTCCACCCGGAGACGACCGGCGATCACCAGATGCTCGGGAGCCTCCTCGCCGAGAATCTCCAGGGCGCGCTGGACCCTGGCACCCGCGGCGACCGCGGCACGAGCCGAACGGCGCAGGTTGGCGTCGTCAAAGTTGGCCAGGCGATTGGCCGTCGCCCGTACCTCACGGCGCATCCGCCGCTCCTCCCAGGCCAGCACGCTGTCGTGGGCGCCCAGCCGGGTCAGCAACGCGCCGATGGCGTCGCCGTCACGGACCACCACCCGGTCGACACCGCGGACCTCGCGGGCCTTGGCGTGGATCTTCAATCTCCGAGCGGACCCGACCAGCGCGAGCGCCGCCTCCGGTCCCGGGCAGGTGACCTCCAGCGACATCGAACGCCCCGGCTCGGTGAGGGAGCCGTGCGCGAGAAAAGCCCCACGCCACGCGGCCTCGGCATCGCAGGTTGCTCCCGCGACGACCTGGCGGGGCAGCCCGCGGACCGGACGTCCGTGGTTGTCGATCAACCCGGTCTGCCGTGCCAGCGCCTCCCCGTCGCGATAGACGCGCACCAGGTAACGCGACCCCTTGCGCAGTCCCGCAGGGGCCAGGACGAGCACTTCGGCCTTGTGCCCGAACACCTCGTTGATGTCCTTGATGAGCCGCCGGGCCGTGACATTGGTGTCCAGCTCCGCCTCGATCACAATCCGCCCGCTCACGAGGTGCAACCCGCTCGCGAACCGAAGGAGCGTCGACACCTCGGCCTTACGGCAGCAAGGCTTCAGGACCGGCAGCCGGCTCAGCTCGTCCTTCACCACACCTGTCATCGCCATGTGCGTTCGTCCTCCCCCATACAGACCCCCATGCGGCCCGAGATAAAAATCAGGCTCACAGAAGTTTCTCGCACTCCTGAGCACCGCTGACCAGGATCAACGCTTCTCACGGAAAATCTCGTCCAGGACGGAGGCAAGACGTTGTGCATCATGTCGCGGCGAACCGTCCTCGTCCGCAACGGAGGCCATGACGAGCCGCCCGCCGAGCTCGGCCGCGGCCTTCTCGAGTTCTTCCTGGTCGTCGGCCACCCCGGTGTCGGCGAGCACCACGTCGATCTCCAGGCCGGGGGCGTGCTGCCGCAGCACCTCCAGGTGTTTCTGGGGGGAGAAACCGTCCGTCTCCCCTGCCTGGGGCACCAGGTTCAGCGCCACCAGGCGGCGCGCGCGGGTGCTGTGCAGCGCCTCGGCCAACTCGGGCACCTTGAGGTGGGGCAGCACGCTGGTGAACCAGGATCCCGGACCGAAGATCACCCAGTCGGCGTCCAGGACCGCCTGGACCGCCTCGGGACAGGCGGGCGGATCTTCAGGGAGCAGCGAGATGGCCCGGACCCGGCCGGGGGTGAGTGCGCAGGCCACCTGCCCGCGCACCGTGCTCACCTGGCCGTCCAGCTCCACCTCGGCGGCGATGTCGAGCGGTACGGAGGCCATCGGCAGCACTCTTCCGTGGGCGCCGAGCAGTCGCCCGACCCAGTCGAGCCCCGCGACCGTGTCACCCAGCCGTTCCCACAGTGCCACGATCAGCAGGTTGCCGATCGCGTGCCCGTGCAGGTCACCCTCGCTGCGGAAGCGGTGCTGGACGACCTCGCTCCAGGTCCGTCCCCACTCGTCGTCACCGCAGAGCGCGGCCAGGGCCATCCTCAGGTCTCCCGGAGGCAGCACGCCGAGCTCTCGGCGGAGCCGCCCGCTCGATCCCCCGTCGTCGGCGACGGTGACCACCGCCGTCAGTCGGGAGGTGACCCTCCGAAGCGCGGTCAGCGAGGCGTACAACCCATGTCCGCCACCCAGCGCGACGATCTTGAGACCTTCATTCACTCCCGGCCCACATCCCGATGGCTCACCTGCACCTCCATGCCACCCCGGTCCCGCAGCCGGCCGCCGATCTGCTCGGCCATGGCGACGCTGCGGTGCTTGCCGCCGGTGCAGCCGACGGCGAGCGTGGCGTAGCTCTTGCCCTCGCGGGTGTAGCCGGAGGCGATGATGCCGAACACCTCGTCGTAGGCGTCGAGGAGCTCCTTTGCACCCGCTTGGTTGAGAACGTACTCCCGTACGGGGGCGTCGAGGCCGTTCATGGGGCGAAGTTCGGGAACCCAGTGGGGATTGGGCAGGAACCGGCAGTCGACGACCAGGTCCGCGTCGACGGGCAGGCCGTACTTGTAGCCGAAGGAGACCACGTTGACGCGCAGGCCGGGCCGGTCCTCGCCGCCGAAGAAGGCGACGATCTTGCCGCGGAGCTCGTGGACGTTGAGGTTGGAGGTGTCGATGACCAGATCGGCGTTCGCCCGGACCTCGCGCAGGATGCCGCGCTCGCGGGCGATCCCGTCGACGAGGCGGCCGTCTCCCTGGAGCGGGTGCGGGCGGCGGACGTTCTCGAACCGGCGGACCAGCTCCTCGTCGCTGGCCTCGAGGAAGACCACTCGCACGGCGACGCCGCGCCCTTCCAGCTCCTCGATCGCGGCGTTGAGGTCGGTGGTGAAGGCCAGGCTGCGTACGTCGACCACGGCGGCCACCTTGTCGGCGGCCAGCTTGACCCGCCCGGCCTCCTCGGCCATGGCGAACAGCAGGCCCGGTGGCAGGTTGTCGATGACAAACCAGCCCAGGTCTTCCAGGGCCTTCGCGGCGGTGCTCCGTCCTGCCCCCGACATTCCGGTGACGAGGACGAACGCGGGCTCTCTTTCGCTCATGTGCTCTGCCCTTTCAAGGCCGACACGATCGTCTCGGCCGTCGATGGGCCGATCCCGGGAACCTCGCAGATCTGCGCCGCAGTCGCCTCCCGCAGCCGTTTTACCGACCCGAAATGCTTGATCAGCGCCTGCCTGCGGGCCGGACCAAGGCCGGGAACCTCGTCCAGAGCGCTTTCCTTCACGCTCTTCGACCGCTTGGAACGATGGTAGGTGATGGCGAAGCGATGAGCCTCGTCACGCACCCGCTGAAGGAGGTAAAGGGCCTCGCTGGACCGGGCGAGGATCACCGGCAGATCCTCACCGGGAAGCCAGACCTCCTCCAGCCGCTTGGCCAGACCGCAGACCGCCACGTCGTCCACGCCCAGCTCGTCCAGCGCCCTCCGAGCCGCCGCCGCCTGCGCGGGCCCACCGTCCACGACAACCAGGTTGGGTGGATACGCGAACTTACGTGGTCGGCCGGTCTCCGGGTCGATGCCCGGCTGGACCTCGAACTCGGCTCCGGCCTCGACGTCAGCCTTGGGCCCGACCTCGGCGTTCGGCCCGGATCCGACCTTAGCGTCAGGCCCGCTCTCAAGCACGGGTCCGGCCTCCGCGTCGAGCTCGGGTCCGAATCCGGCGTCAAGCCCGGGTCCGGCCTCGGCATCGAGCTCCCCGGTAGCGGAGCGCTCCTCCAGATAGCGCTTGAACCGGCGCGAGATCACCTCGTAGATCGAGGCGACGTCACCCTCGGTGGACCGCACGGCGAACCTGCGGTATTCGCTCTTACGGGCCAGGCCGTCCTCGAACACCACCATGGAGGCCACCACGTTGGTGCCCTGGATGTGGGAGACGTCGTAGCACTCGATGCGGAGTGGCACCTGGTCCAACTCGAGCGCGTCGGCGACCTCCTGCAACGCCTTGCTCCGCGCGGTCAGGTCGCTGGCGCGCTTGAGCTTGTGCTGCTTGAGGGATTCCTTGGCATTGCGCTCGACGGTCTCCATCAGCGCCTTCTTGTCGCCGCGCTGCGGAACACGGATCTCCACCCGTGCCTTGCGGTGCTCACTGAGCAGCTCCGTGACCGCCTCGACCTCGGGCAGCGGGACGGGCACCAGCACCTCCTTGGGCAGCGTCTCGGCGCTCGCGTCGCCGTACATCTGCAGCAGGAAATGCTCGACCAGCTCGCCTGGCCCGGCCTCCTCGACCTTGTCGACGACCCATCCGCGCTGGCCCCTGATCCGCCCGCCGCGGACGTAGAACACCTGGACGGCCGCCTCCAGCGGATCCTCCGCCAGCGCGACCACGTCACAGTCGGTGTTGTCGCCCAGCACCACGGCCTGCTTCTCCATCGCCCGTTGCAGGGCCTGGAGGTCGTCGCGCAGTCTGGCGGCCTTCTCGTACTCCTGCTCGACGGCGGCCTCGCGCATCTCGCGCTCCAGCCGCTTGATGAAGCGGCCCGTGTTGCCCGCCATGAAGTCGCTGAAGTCCTCGGCCAGCGCCCTGTGCTCCTCGGCGGTCACGCGGCTGACGCAGGGCGCGGAACACTTGTCGATGTAACCCAGCAGGCACGGCCGGCCGATCTGCGCGGCCCGCTTGAACACCCCCGACGAGCAGCTCCTGATCGGGAACACCCGCAGCAGCAGGTCGACCGTCTCCCTGATCGCCCAGGCGTGGGAGTAGGGGCCGAAGTAACGGGTGCCCTTGCGCTTGGCTCCACGTAACACCTGGACCCGGGGAAACTCCTCCCCCATGGTGACCGCGAGGTAGGGGTAGGACTTGTCGTCGCGGTATTTGACGTTGAACCGCGGGTCGTACTCCTTGATCCAGGAGTATTCGAGCTGAAGGGCCTCGACCTCGGTGCCGACGACCGTCCAGTCGACGGCGGCGGCGGTCGTGAGCATGGTCTGGGTGCGGGGATGCAGTCCGGCGAAGTCCGCGAAGTAGGAGTTGAGCCGCTGGCGCAGGCTTTTGGCCTTGCCCACATAGATGACCCGGCCACCGGCATCCTTGAACCGGTAGACGCCGGGCGATTCGGGGATCGACCCCGACTTCGGCCGGAAACCCACCGGGCCGCCCATAGATCTCGCCACCCTGCAAGCCTATCGGCCTTCACCGACAGGATCCCTTCCTCGTTTCACGAGATCCAACGGCACCACGGTTCGCGAGATCCGCACGGCACCGCCGCCGGGATCACAGCCCGGCGGCGGTAGCACGGCCGTCCTCAGGCGAGGCTGATCGACTCGCCGTCGACCTTGATCGGCTTCTCGGCGAGCGGCTTGCTGGCCGGGCCGTTCGCCACGGAGCCGTCGGCGATGTTGAACTTGCTGCCGTGACACGGGCAGTTGATCGTTCCGCCCTCGACGGCCTCGACGTCGCATCCCTGGTGAGTGCAGACGGAGGTGAAGCACTTGAACTCCCCGGCCTTCGGCTGGGTCACCACGACCTTCTCGCTCTTGAAGATCTTGCCGCCGCCCTCGGGAATGTCACCGGTCTTGGCGAAACCCTCCGCCGCGGCGTCTCCCGCGCCCGAGTCGGCTTTGGGGGCGTCCGAGGTCGCAGGTGCCGCGGCACCGTCATTCCCACTGCTCGCGGACGTATCGCCGTAGCCCGTGCATGCGGTCAGCACAGCGGCCATCCCGACGCCTCCAGCGCCCAGCATTACCGCACGACGTGTTGTATCTGTCATGGTCACCCTCCCAGGTTCATCATCATTTAGTACGGCTAAAACCCCGATGACGGTTCAGCCTGTCGCAAGGCTTGTTGGGTGACTATGAAAAATTAACGCCTCAGCCGCTGTCTCCGGCGGAGACCCGACCCGCATCCCCGGGCCCCGGTCTGCGCCGGCTGCCCGCCGCACGCAGGGCCTCAGCCGCCGCACCCGGTGAGCGCCCCTCGGGCACCACGGCCCTCGCAGCGCCGGTCACCTGCCCTCGTGCGGGCAGGCCGGAACCGTCTTCGCCGCTCATCGCGGCTTTTCTCGCAAGGTCTCCCCGTCGGGGACGGGTGCCCAGGTCAAGGGTATTGACCTGGGCACCCGGTCCCGAATCCGGTCTCAGCTACCGAGAATCTTGCGCAGGAAGCGACCGGTGTGACTCTCCTCGACCAGGGCGACCTCCTCGGGCGTGCCGACGGCGAGCACGCTGCCGCCCCGGGAACCGCCCTCGGGGCCCATGTCGATCACCCAGTCGGCGGTCTTGATCACGTCGAGGTTGTGCTCGATGACGATGACCGTGTTGCCGCCGTCCACGAGCTTGCCGAGCACGCTCAGCAGCCGCCGGATGTCCTCGAAGTGCAGACCGGTGGTCGGCTCGTCCAGCACGTAGATCGTCCGGCCGGTGGAGCGGCGCTGCAGCTCGGAGGCGAGCTTGACCCGCTGGGCCTCTCCGCCGGACAGGGTCGTGGCGGGCTGGCCGAGCCGGACGTAGCCCAGGCCGACGTCGTTGAGCGTCTTCAGGAAGCGCTTGATGGCCGGGATCGCGTCGAAGAAGCCGAGGGCCTCCTCGATCGGCATGTCGAGCACCTCGGAGATCGTCTTGCCCTTGTAGTGGACCTCCAGGGTCTCCCGGTTGTATCGCGCTCCGTGACAGATCTCACACGGTACATAAACGTCCGGCAGGAAGTTCATCTCGATCTTGAGGGTGCCGTCTCCCGAGCAGGCCTCGCAGCGGCCGCCCTTGATGTTGAAGCTGAACCGGCCCTTCTGGTAACCGCGGACCTTGGCCTCGGTGGTCTGCGCGAACAGATCACGCACCTTGTCGAAGACCCCGGTGTAGGTCGCCGGGTTCGAGCGGGGCGTGCGGCCGATGGGCGACTGGTCCACGTGCACGACCTTGTCGACCTGGTCCATCCCGTTGACCCGCGAGTGGCGGCCGGGAACGGTGCGCGCGCCGTTCAGCTCCTTGGCCAGGGCGTTGTAGAGGATGTCGTTGACCAGCGTGGACTTGCCGGATCCGGACACGCCGGTGACCGCGGTGAACACCCCGAGGGGGAACTCCACGTCAACGCCCTTGAGGTTGTGCTCGCGGGCGCCCTTTACCGTGATCTGCCGCTTCTTGTCGCGCTTGCGACGGTGGGCGGGGATGACGATGTTCTTTCGGCCGGACAGGTAGGCGCCGGTCAGCGAGTCCTCGGAGGCCAGCAGGTCCGCCACCGTGCCGGAGACGACGACCTGGCCCCCGTGCTCACCCGCGCCGGGGCCGATGTCCACCACCCAGTCGGCGGCGGCGATGGTGTCCTCGTCGTGCTCGACCACGATGAGCGTGTTGCCCATGTCGCGCAGCCTGATCAGGGTCTCCAGCAAGCGATGGTTGTCCCGCTGGTGCAGGCCGATGGACGGCTCGTCGAGCACGTAGAGCACGCCGACCAGGCCGGAGCCGATCTGGGTGGCCAGCCGGATGCGCTGAGCCTCGCCACCGGCGAGGGTGCCCGAGGCGCGGTTCATGGTCAGGTAGTCCAGGCCGACGTCGAGCAGGAAGCTCATCCGGGCGTTGATCTCCTTGACCACCCGCTCGGCGATGTGCATGTCACGGTCGGACAACTTCAGCTTCGACAGGAATGCCGCGCAGTCACCGATCGACATGGCCGAGACGTCCGCGATCGAGCGGTCGTCCACCGTGACGGCCAGCGAGACCGGCTTGAGCCTGGCCCCCTTGCAGGCCGGGCACGGGATCTCCCGCATGTAGCCTTCGTATTTCTCGCGCGTGCCGTCGCTCTCGGACTCGGAATGGCGGCGCTGCACCCAGGGGATCGCCCCCTCGAAGGTGGTGTAGTAGGAGCGCTGACGGCCGTAGCGGTTGCTGTAGCGAACGTGGACCTGCTCGTCGTGCCCGTGCAGCAGCGCGTTCTGGGCCTTCTTGGGGAGCCGCTCCCACGGGGTGTCGATCTTGAACCCCATCGCGAGGCCGAGTGCCTCGACGAGGCGGATGAAGTAATCGCTGGTGTGACCCCCCGCCCACGGGGAGATCGCGCCCTCGCTCAGGGTCTTCTCCGGGTCGGGCACGATCAGGTCGGGGTCGACCTCCATCCGGACGCCCAGACCCGTGCACTCGGGACAGGCGCCGAAGGGCGAGTTGAAGGAGAAGGAGCGGGGCTCCAGCTCCTCGAACGACAGGTCGTCGTAGGGACAGTAGAGGTGCTCGGAGTAGAAGCGCTCGCGGTTCGGGTCGTCCTCGGGGAGGTCGACGAACTCCAGCGTGATCGTGCCGCCCGACAGCTGCAGGGCGGTCTCCACCGAGCCGGTGAGGCGGCTGCTCGCGCTCTCCTTCACCGAGAGCCGGTCGACGATCACCTCGATGTCGTGCTTCTCCTGCTTCTTCAGCGTCGGCGGCTCGTCCAGCCGGACCACCGTGCCGTCGACGCGGGCCCGCGCGAAGCCCTTGGCCTGCAGCTGACCGAAGAGCTCGGTGTATTCGCCCTTGCGGCCCCGGACCACCGGGGCGAGCACCTGGAAGCGGGTGCCCTCGGGAAGCTCCATCACCCGGTCGACGATCTGCTCCGGGCTCTGCCTGGCGATCGTGCGCCCGCACTGCGGGCAGTGCGGCTTGCCGATGCGCGCCCAGAGCAGGCGGAGGTAGTCGTAGACCTCGGTGATCGTGCCGACGGTCGAGCGAGGGTTACGGCTCGTCGACTTCTGGTCGATCGACACCGCGGGCGAGAGCCCTTCGATGAAGTCGACGTCGGGCTTGTCCATCTGCCCGAGGAATTGCCTGGCGTAGGCCGACAGCGATTCGACATAGCGACGCTGCCCCTCGGCGAAAATAGTGTCGAAGGCCAGGCTGGACTTGCCCGAACCGGACAGTCCGGTGAAGACGATCAGAGAGTCTCGCGGCAGGTCCAGCGAGACGTCTTTGAGGTTGTGTTCACGTGCGCCACGCACGATGAGGCGGTCAGCCACGGCAGTCCCGACGTCGATGTAGAAGGGTCAAAAGCAGTCGCGGGAAGGATAGCGATGGGGTCCGACATTTTCCGGAGCCTCGTCGGGGCTCAGGATTTCCCCGCCATCTCCAGACTACGGTCCTCCCCGGAGCGCGACGGGGCGTTCGTGGTTTCAACCACGTGAACACCGCCGTTTATGCCCGGCACACCCCCCACACCCTGGCATAACTGTCACATACTGCCCACGTTGAACGTCCGGATATGCCCTGACCGGCGCCTGAACACACCCTGCCACACGGCCTTGGACGGGATCACGAAGTGTGGAGACGGATGTCCCGGACACACTCCAGGCCGGACCAGCCGCCTCCACCGGCCGTCCCAGCGTCACGCCGGCTCCCCTCGGCTCCAACTCGCGGGCGAACTCGCCGAGGGCTCGCCACAGCCGCGGAGCGCGGCCGGACGACCGTCGGCCACCGGCCGGGCTTAGGGTGATGCACGGGGACCAAGAGCAACCGGCCCGCCGCGGCCGACACGGGCCGCTGCCCGCGCCGCCCGCCCCGACCGGTCATGCTCGCGCCCCTCGCCTTCCCGCCAATCCGCCCGAGGAGTATCCGTGACGTACACAGGTGACGTGCAGGTCGGCGGCCCCGCCGACGTGCGCGAACTGCCCGCCCTGACGATCGCCAAGCTGGCGGTCGGCCCGTTCGACAACAACGCCTACCTGCTCCGGTGCACCGCGACCGGCGACGGCCTGCTCATCGACGCCGCCGCCGAGGCCGACCGACTGCTGGCACTCATCGGCGAACAGCCGATCAGCAAGATCGTCACAACCCACCAGCACGGCGACCACTGGCAGGCCCTGCAGGAGGTCGCCGGGGAGACCGGCGCCACGGTGATCGCCCATCCGCTCGACGCCCCGGCTCTGCCGGTGCCGGTGGACCTGCAGGTCGACCACGGCGACGAGATCACCGTCGGCGAGGTCACCCTGAACGTGATCCACCTGCGCGGGCACACGCCGGGCTCGATCGCCCTGTACCACCCCGGCCACCTGTTCACCGGCGACTCGCTCTTCCCCGGCGGGGTCGGCAACACCAACAAGGATTCCGAGCGGTTCGTCCAGCTCTTCACGGATGTGTCGGAGCGGATCTTCGACCGGCTGCCCGACGACACCTGGGTCTATCCGGGCCACGGCAAGGACACCACGCTCGGCGTCGAGCGCCCGTCCCTGCCCGAGTGGCGCGAACGCGGCTGGTGACTCTTTCCCGTGCACGGGGAGTCCCCGTGCACGGTCACCGGCTCTCTTCCGGGTCCCGGGGTACGGACACGTTCCGCGTCCGGTCGTCGGCCCTTCGCGTACGGCCTGCTCTTTTCCGAGCACGGCCGGCGCCTGGAGGCGTCAGCCGTGCGTCCGGCCACCGAACATCCGGAGGATCCGATCCGCCGCGCCGGACGGATCCTCCACCCGCTCGAAGACGTCGCCCCAGGACCAGCGGTAGAACCAGCCCCCGGGTAGCGACACGCAGTCCACGGTCTCGCTGAACATCGCCGCGTCGGGGTCGGTGACCCGCAGCGACGGCGGGCTCTGCCTGAGCGTCACGCTGACTCCCCTCAGCTCCAGCTCGCGGGCGAGCCTGCCGAGGAAGTAGGTGCGGGTGTGCTCACGCGGCCCGTCCGGCATCAGGTGATGCTCTCGGATTCCTTACGCTCCTTGCGCTTCTCCCGCTTGAACATCAGGACGCGCAACGGAATCGTGGCCACGATGGTCATCTGCATGATGGCTCCGACCTTGATCAAAGTGTCGCCACCGGCCAGGCCCGCGGCCCAGATCGTCAGGCAGGCGACGTTGATCATCATCCAGGCGAGCACGGCCGCGGCCAGGTTGCCCTTCGGCTTGGGATATTCGATCCGGCTCACCATCAGATAGGCCACGCCGAAGATCGGCAGCACGGTCCAGATCGACGGCGGGAACAGCAGTACGACGGAGACCACGGTCATGGCGCCCATCGGAATGGGCAGACCCATGAAGTCGCCGCTCGTGGTCTTGACGCAGGCGAAACGCGCGAGCCGGATGACCCCGGCCAGCAGCACCGACGCCGCCGCGACCATGACCAGCAGAAACGGGATCTGCTGGTTGAATCCAGCCCAGATGACCACCATGAAGGCGGGCGCGAAGCCGAAGCTGATCACGTCGGCCAGGTTGTCCAGCTCGGCGCCCATGGCCGAGGCGCGGAACTTGCGGGCGACCAGGCCGTCGAACAGGTCGCAGATGGCACCGATCAGCAGCAGCACCACGGCGGTGCCGAAGAAGCGGGGGTCCGCCGCGAAGCCCTTGCCCTCCTGCAGCGAGCTGATGGCCGACCAGGCGAGTATGCAGACGGCCAGGAAGCCGCAGAGAGCGTTGCCGAGCGAGAGAGAGTCAGCGGCGGAGAGACGAAAAGCCTTACCAACGGGTCCCCGGGGTTCGTCGTCGGTCTCGTCCATCGGCCAGCTGGCGTCAGCCGTGGTCAAGACCGGTCACCCCCGCGACAGTCTTATCGCCGACGGACACCGCGGGAGCGATCCCCTGGGGAAGGTAGACGTCCACGCGCGAGCCGAGCCTGATGAGCCCGATCCGCTCCGCCCTGCCCACCTTCGCGCCGACGGTCACGTATGGCACGATGCGGCGCGCGACCGCGCCGGCTATCTGGACCAGTTCGATGTCGCCGAGCGCGGTGTCCAGATGCCACACGACCCGCTCGTTCGTGTCGCTGTCCTTGTTGAAGGCGGGCAGGAACCCCCCGGGCATGTGCTTCATCGAGGTGACCGTACCGGCCAGCGGTGCGCGGTTGACGTGCACGTCGAGTGGGCTCATGAAGATGGCCACCCTCGTACGGCCGTCCGGCCATGGGTCGATGCTCTGCACCACGCCGTCCGCGGGCGACAGGATCCGCCCGGTGCCGGGCGTGCGCTCGGGGTCGCGGAAGAACCAGAGCATGCCGCCGGTAAGCGCGGTCAGCGGGACCGCCGCCAGCGCCCAGCGCCGGTCACGGCGGCTGAGCAGCGATGTCACAGCGGCAGCGGCCGCGGTAGGAAGCAACCACGGGGAGACGCCACGTGCCAGCCGTATTCGGCCTGACCGGTGGCTTGCTGAATCGTGGGACACAGGGAACCTTTGTGATGTCTTGCGGCATTAGACCGGTATGTCTACCCGCGCTGGGGCAGGATGCTACCTATCTCTCAGCCCTTATATGGCGGAACGAGACAAGCAAAGCGTCTCACGCGCCAATCCGCTAGCCCTGTTTGGCACTCGCGGAGGTGGTGTTTCCCTTGCTTACACGTACGTCACGCCGGGCCTTGATCAGGCTGGCCACGGTGGTGATCACCATGGTGACACCAATGACCGACAGCGACATCCAGATCGGCACTTCAGGCGCCCACGAGACGCCGCTGGTGTGCAGCGCCTCCGCAATCAGCTTAACCCCGATAAAACCAAGGATGAACGCGAGACCGTAGCTCAGGTAGACCAGGCGCTGGAGCAGGCCGCCCAGGAGGAAGTAGAGCTGACGCAGGCCCATCAGGGCGAACGCGTTCGCGGTGAAGACGATGAAGGCGTCGGTGGTCAGGCCGAAGATCGCCGGAATCGAGTCGAGCGCGAACAGCAGATCGGTGGTGCCGATCGCGATCATCACGATCAGCAGCGGGGTGACCATGCGCCTGCCGTTGACCTTGACGATGACCTTGGAGCCCACGTAGTCGTCGGTGTGGGGCAGCACCCGCCGGGCCCAGCGCAGGACCGCGTTCTCCGCGACCTCTTCCTCGTCACGGCCGTGCTGGCGGACGAGCTGAACGGCGGTGTAGATCAGGAACAGGCCGAAGACGTAGAACAGCCAGCCGAAGTTCGCCAGCGCCGCGGCGCCGATGGCGATGAAGATGCCTCGCATGACCAGAGCCATCAGGATGCCTACCAGCAGCACCTTGTGCTGGTGGATCTTCGGCACCGCGAAGCGGGTCATGATGATGTAGAAGACGAAGAGGTTGTCGATGCTCAGGCTGTACTCGGTGAGATAACCGGCGAAAAACTGACCCGCTGGAGTCGGCCCGTCAAAAACCCAGAGAATGATGCCGAAAATTATGGCGAGCGCAACATAGAAACCAACCCAGAAGCCGGCCTGCTTCAGGGAGAACTCTCGAGGCTCGCCCCGATCGACGATCCAGAGGTCGAAGGCAAGGACGACAAGCAGGCCGCCGATGACGGCGAACCATGCCCAGACAGGAACAGTCACAATGAACAACCCTCCGGCGGAATGCATGACAGACTGCCGGAGGTCTCTCCCGCCCGCGCGACATCCGTGCGGACCGACAGCCCCGGGGGCCTCGTGGGGCGAGGCAGCACCGTGATGACGAGACTGTCACGAAGGGATACTCCCCTCCTCAACTATGCCAGTATAGGCGTCAGGCATGGTCTCGCCTAATCCAACTCCGCGACGCAATCCCTTGTTCCACCTGCCATACCGCTCGCGAGAGAACACGTTGGAATCTTCAAACCGCCGGCTACAGAGCGCCGTAAACCGCCAGTACGGCCTTCAGCGCCCTCTCCTCCCCCGGTAGCTCTCGGCCCCGCCTGGCGGCCGCCTCGGCCAGGGATCGGGTGAGGTCGTCGTCGGCGAGCACCCTTCCGATCGCGTCGCACATCGCGCCGACGTCTCCGTACGGCACCAGCAGCCCGGCGTCGCCCACCATCCCGGGGATCCCGCCCACCGCGGTGGCGATGATCGGTGTCCCCGCCCGCAGCGCCTCCTGCACGTTGAGCGGCTGCCCCTCCCAGCGGCTGGGCACCACCAGGGCTCTGCTCACCCGGAGCAGATCCTCGACGTCGTCCCGGTTGCCCAGCAGCCGCACCGGCAGGTTCTCCCCGTCGATCCGCCCCTGCAGCGCCTCCCGCAGCGGCCCCTCCCCCGCGACCAGAAACACAAGCCGCCGTGCGAGCTCTCCGGGGGGCCGGCCCGCGGCGAGGGCGGCGGCGACGTCGAGCAGGGTCTCCAGGCCCTTCTGCTGGGCAAGCCTGGCCACCGTGAGGAAGACGGCCCTGTCGCCCGTGCCGAGCTCCTCCCTGATCTCGTGCGGCTCTCGGTCCGGCAGGGCCGGCGCGGGCGCGGGGACGACGGCGGCCTCGACGTGTCTCGCGCCCAGTGCGGTCATCCGCTCCCCCAGGTCGGGAGAGACCACCAGGACCCGGTCAGCCCGGCGGGCGACGATCCGTTCGAGAACGCCGTAGATCGCGCCGATCGCACCGCTCGCGGTGGCGGCGTTGTGCAGGGTCACCACCAGGCCGGTCCGGGTCCCGGTCAGGGCGAGCGCGGCCAGGGCTCCGGCCCTCAGCCCATGGGCGTGTACGGCCTGAGCCCCGCGCAACGCCCTGAGCGCTCGCACCGCCCGCAGGTCGTTGAGCGGATGAGGCCGGTCGGAGATCGGCACGGGCACGAACCGGGCCCCGAGACCGCCGAACCCGAATGCCTCCTCGGTGCTCGGAGGTCCGGCCACGACCACGCGATGTCCCCCGCGCACCAGCCCCCCGGCCAGCATGGCCACGTGCCGCCCGACCCCACCCGCGCTCGTCCCCAGCACGAACGCCACACGCGATCCCTGGTCAGCCATCAGACCGATTCCCTTCCGAAGGGGACACCCGCCGCAGCCGCCCCAGCATCACCCGGGCGTCGGGTCCGTCGACCATGACGGCCACGGCCGCGAACACGGCCACGCCGACCACCGCCGCACCTACCCCGACCACCACGCACTCCCATTTGGACACTTCGCTGAAGACCGTCGTCACGGCCAGCCCCGCTCCCCAGGCCGCGACGCCACCGGCCACGGCGGCGAGCAGGGCGCGCCACGTCCCATACAGCGCCGTCGCCCCCCTGGCCCGGAACACGGCGAAACCCAGCAGCACGCCGCCCACGGTCATGCCGATCGTGCTGCCCAGCGCCAGTTGCCCCACCACCTCCGACGGACGGTCGGCGACATGGGTGAGCAGGATCTGGGCTGCGAGCGCGACCCCCCATCCGATCACCGAGGCCGCGGCGGCCGACCGGCCCCTTCCGCAGGCGTACAGGACCCGAGCGAGGTGAAACAGGAGGGCGTATCCGATCAGACCGGGCGCGAAAAGCGTGACGGCCCTGGCCATCTCCGCCACCTCCACTGCCCCTCCACCGGGCGTGCCCTCCAGGAAAACCCGGGACACGGGTCCGGCGACCGCCGCCATCACCCCGGCCGCGAGCCCCGTCACCAGCAAAACGACCCGCGTGGTGGAGGAGGTCAGGCCGTCGAAGCCGGCCGTGTCCCCGTCGGTGGCCCGGGTGGACAGCAGAGGGAAGGAACTGGTGGCGATCGGCACCACGAGCACCGCGAGGGGAAGCTGGTACAGCGCCCAGGCATAGGTGTAGACGCCCACCGCCCCCTTCCCGCCCAGATCATTGGCCAGACGGACCACGATGATCAGCGCCAGTTGTTGCGCGATCAGTACCGCGATGCCGGCGGTCGCGAGCCCCCGCGCCCGGGCGGCGACGCCCGGCGGGAAGGACAGCGAGGGCCGCAGGCGCAGGCCGAGCCCGGTCACCGGGCCGATCACGGTGAGCACCATCGCGGCGGCGGCGATCGTGGCGCCGAGCGAGAGCGCCAGCTGTCCCGGAGTGGTGAGATCCGCCAGATCGTGGGCCCCGCCGTCGCCGATCTGATCGAACACCAGGTAGGAGACGATGATGAGCAGGCTGGAGACCAGCGGTGCCAGGGCCGGACCCATGAAACGCCGGTGGGCCTGGAGCACGCCGTACAGGACCACCGCGAGCCCGAAGAAGATCATTCGGGGGGCGAACACGACGAGCATTCCTGTACCGACCTTGACGACCTCGGCCAGGCCACACGGGTTCGGGTCGCCCACGAGCAGCGCGACGATCGGCCCGGCGAACACCATGATGAGCAGGGTCAGCGGCACCAGGGCGAGCACCACCCAGGTGAGCAGCGCCGAGGTCGTCCGGCTGACCTCCGCCCTGGCCTCGGGATCCGTCTCGGACCGGGACGCGGCCGAGGCCAGCACCGGCACCACCATCCCGGCCAGCGCACCGCCCGCCACCAGCTCGAAGACGATGTTGGGCACGTAGTTGGCGGTGTTGTAGGCGGTGCTCAGGCAGAGGTTGCCGACATTCTGCGATTGGAAGAGATAGCGGCTAAATCCGACAATTCGGGCCACCATGGTCACGATTCCGATGAGGAGTGCCGCCCCCGCGACCCCCTGCCCGACCTTGGTGATCATCGCTTGACGGGGGCCTGCTCCACAGGGCGACGGCCTAGCATGTCGATGCGATTGAGCACCGGGTTACCGGCGATGACCCGGGTGAAGCTGATTTTCTCCGAGGCGGCGGTCAGCGCGACCACGGTGCCGAGCACGGCCAGGCGTCCGGAGCGGCCCAGGGTGATGGTGGCCGCCAGTCCGAGAAGCGCGCCCAGCGCGTTGGCCCCCGCGTCGCCCAGCATCGCCCGCTCCCCGAGATCCTCGGGCAGGAGCGCGGCCGCGGCGCCCATGGGGAGCGCGGCCAGGGCGGCCGAGACCGGGTCGTCGCGGTGGAGGCTCATCGCGAGCACGGGCGCACCGGTGAGCAGGCCGACCTTGACGGCACGGCCGGGCCGCAGGTCGAAGAGATTGGCCAGGTTCGCGCCGCCGGCGACCAGCGCACCGTTGATCACGGTGTCCACAGGGCCGCGGGAGGTGAGGGCGGCGGCGGCCAGGCCCGTCACCCCGATGCCGAGGATCTTCACCGCTCCGCTGGTGACCTCGCCCTTGGCCAGGGCGCTCAGGTGGCCCTTGAAGCCCTTGGACGACGTCGCGCCGTACAGGTCGTCGTAGGCGCCGAGACCGCCGCTGCCGGCCACGGCCAGCAGCACGGCCGCCCGGACCCTGGCGGGCAGACCGGGGATCACCGCGGCGGCCGCACCGGCGCCCGCGACGAAGGCCGGACCTTCGAGCAGGGTGATCGGCTCACCCCGGTGGTTGGTCCGGGTCCAGGTCTCCACGTCACCGACCGGCGGCTTTCGGGTGAAAGCCGTATACGCGGCACGTGCGGCCACCGCTCCGAGGAGGGCGCCGGCCAGGGCACCGAAAAAAGCGCGACGAGCCATCGGGTCATCCTCCGGAGGTGGCCGTAGTGGCCGTGGGGGCCGGGGTTGCACTGGGCTCGACGCCCGAGGCACCGGGGCCGATGCCGTACTGACCGGCGAGTCCGGACAGTTGCTCCCGCAGAGCGTAGACCACAACGACCCGGCCTGCGGGCATATCGGCGGTGTCGACGGTGGAGACCCTCTCCTCGAAGGAGGTGTCCTCGCGGAGCGCGGTGATGGTCCCACCGGCCGCGGCGGCGCTCTGCGGACCGACCAGCACGGCCCCCTGACCGGCCTCGTCGAGGCCGAGGGCCATCGCCACGATCGCACCCGCCTGCTCGGCCGCGCTCGCCTGCTCGGCGGCGGTCTCCCCCACGTACGGCTCAGCCGGAGCGGTCAGCACGGCCAGATCCGCGTGTTCGGCGGGTTTGTCGGTGACGGTGAGCAGCCCGCCACGCTGGAAGGCGTCAAGGACCTCGGCGGCGGCCGGATCTTCCTTGCCCACCTGCGCGGGGTCACTGGTCAGAATCGCGCTGGCGAGCACCGCGGCCGCCTTGTCGTACGCCGTACCCGCGACGGGGAAGATCATCTCTGCGGGCTTGGCCGCGGTGGCCAGCTTGTCGACGAAGGCCGACTGGCTGACGTCGACGTATCTGTCGGCCAGGGCGACCCGGCCGGTCACGGTCGCCCCGGCCTCCAGGATCACCTGCTGCACGGCCTCGCGCATGGTCGCCGTGGTGCCCGGGGACTCCACGATCACAACGCGCTTACCGATGAGCTCGTCCTTCACGAGTTTGGGAGTGTCCGCGAGGATGACGGCGTCATTGGCCGCCCCGCGCTTCTGCAACACCTGCAAATCGTCGCGGAGCGCGGTGTTTCCCTCGCGCAACTGGTTGGCAAGGGTCTCGGCCGCGTCTATGGCCGGCTCCTTCAGCAGGGTGGTGCCCAGCACGATGCCCACCGAGAGCGCAAGAAAGATCGCAACGATGGAGACGAGGTGATAGCGGAAATCGATCACGAGAAGAGTCCGACCAACCAGAAGATGAAGCCGTTCCAGACGTCGCGGACACTGTCCAGCCAGATCTTGCCCACCGGGGAGACGATGATCGCCACCCCCATGGTGATCAGCGTGGTGGCGACGAGCAGGAGCAGGGACGGAGTGGAGATCCGGCTGCGATAGAGCCGGCTGACGCCCTTGGCGTCGACAAGCTTGCTGCCCACCCTCAGCCGGGTGAGGAAGGTGCTGGCCATCCCCGAGCGGCCCTTGTCGAGAAACTCCACCAGGGTCGCGTGGGTGCCGACGGCGACGATCAGATCGGCGCCCTTGTCGTCGGCGAGCAACATGGCGATGTCCTCGCTGGTGCCGATCGCGGGGAAGAGCACGGCGGTGCGGCCGAGTTGCTGGACCCGCTCCAGGCCCGGCGCCCTGCCGTCCCGGTAGGCGTGCACGACCAGCTCGGCGCCCGAGAGGAGCACCTTGGTGGAGACCGAGTCGAAGTCGCCCACGATGATGTCCGGCATGTAACCGGCCTCCATCAGCGCGTCGGCACCTCCGTCCACCCCGATCATGATCGGGCGGTATTCCCGGATATAAGGACGAAGGGCAGCGATATCCTCCTTATAGTGGTAACCACGCACCACGATGAGGACGTGACGCCCTTCCATCACGGTCCGGATGTCGGGCACGCCGACTCCGTCGATGAGGAGGTCACGCTCGCGTTTGATGTATTCCATCGTGTTCGCGGCGAACGCCTCGATCTGGACGGTCAGCCCGGCCCGCGCCTCGATCATCGCGGCCTCGATGGATTCGACCGTCTGCACGTCGCCCTTGCCGACCGCCTCGTCGTCGAGGTAGATGACGCCCTCGTGCACCCTGACCAGATCGCCGTCCTTGATCCGCTCGAACAGCTCGGCGGTGGCGTTGTCGACGAACGGCACCCCGGCGTCGACGATGATCTGCGGGCCCAGGTTGGGGTAACGGCCGCTGATACCCGCGGCGACGTTGACCACGCCTGCCACTCCGCACGCAACAAGCGCCTCCGCGCTCACCCGGTCAACGTCAACGTGATCGATAATCGCGACTTCCCCCGACCTGAGACGCTTGGTCAGCCCCTTGGTCCGCCGATCGATTCTCGCCACTGCCGTCACCCCGGGAAGGTCCGTGACCTTCCTATGGCGGAGGTAACCGTTGAGCTTGCGTTGAAGCCCTTCAATCGGCACCTTCATTACGACCATCCTGCCAGAGTGAACGACCGGGGAAGCCAAGCACTCGGCGGCGTGTCAGATTCGTCACCGAGATCCCCCAGCGATCCTGCTCCCCCAGAGCGGCCCAAATAGTCCTTACCGTCACACCCTGCCAATCACGCCTTGTCGGCGGCCGCGATCGCGAGGAGCTCCTCCGCGTGCGCCCGGCCCAGCTCCGAATCCTCAAGGCCGGCGAACATGCGTGAGAGCTCCCGCGCCCGGCTGTCCTTGTCGAGCGCGACCACTCCGCTGCGCACCACGCTGCCGTCATCCGCCTTCTCCACGACCAGATGCTGGTCGGCGAAGGCCGCGACCTGGGGCAGGTGGGTGACGACTATCACCTGGGAGGTGCGGGCCAGGCGGGCCAGCCGGCGGCCGATCTCCACCGCGGCCTTACCGCCCACACCCGCGTCGACCTCGTCGAACACGAACGTCGGCACCGGGTCCGCCCCGGCGAACACCACCTCGATGGCGAGCATCACCCGGCTCAGCTCACCGCCGGAGGCGCCCTTGTTCAGCTGCAGGAGGGGCGAGGCGGGATGCGGCGCCATGCGCAGCTCGATCTCGTCGACGCCGTGCGCGGCGAAGTCGGCGGCGGCGGCCACGATGACCACCACCCGGGCGTGCGGCATGGCCAGCGCCGTGAGCTCCTCGGTGACGGCCTGCCCGAACCGCTCGGCGGCGGCCGTCCTGATCCTGGTCAGCTCGGCGGCCAGCTCGGTGAGCCGTACGGTGAGCTCCTCGTATTCACGGGTGAGCTCGCCGATGCGCTCGTCGTCGCCCTCGAGTTCGGCGATGCGCAGCGCGGCCTTCGCGGCCCAGGCGAGCACCACGCCGGTGTCCTCGCCATACCTGCGAATGACGTGGGTGAGCACGGCCTGACGCTCCTGCACCACCGCGAGCCTGCCCGGATCGGCCTCGACCGACTCGGCGTAGGCGGCCAGATCGGTGGCGACGTCGGAGATCAGGTATCCCGCCTCGGCCAGCCGGTCGGCGATCTCGCCAAGCGTCGGGTCGAATTCGCGCACCGCCTCCACGGCCGTGCGCGCCTCGCCCACCAGCGCGATGGCGTCCTGCATGGCCTGCTCACCGGACATCGGATCGCCGAGCAGCGCCCGGTGCGCCGTCTCCGCCGCGTTTCTGAGGGAGTCGGCGTGAGAGAGCCGCTCCTGCTCCTCGCGGAGCTCGGCCTCCTCACCCGGCTTGGGGTCGGCCTTCTCGACCTCGCCGAGCCCGAACCTGAGCTGGTCGGCCTCCTGAGCCCGCTCCCTGGCCTTGGTCGTGAGCTCGGCCAGCTGATCTGCGATCTTCTTGTGCCGTTTGTAGGCCTGCTCGTAGGCGCGCAACGGCTTGACCAGCTCCTCGCCCGCGTAACGGTCGAGGGCCGCGCGCTGGCGACTGGGCTGGAGCAGCCGTTGCTGGTCCATCTGACCGTGCACGGCGACAAGATCCTCGGCCAGGTAGGTGAGTGTCCCGACGGGGACCGTACGCCCGCCCAGCCAGGCACGGCTGCGCCCCTCGGCGGAGATCGTGCGCGAGATGATCAGCTCGCCGTTCTCGATCTCACCGCCCACATCCTGGACCTGCTGGGCCACCCGGCCCGCCGGGTCGACCAGGAGTGTGCCCTCGACGGTGGTCTTGTCCGAGCCGGGGCGAACGCGGGCGGGGTCGGCCCGGCCGCCGAACAGCAGCCCCAGACCGGTCACCACCATGGTCTTTCCCGCACCTGTTTCACCCGTGACCACGGTGAATCCTGGTGATAGCACCAGGACGGCCTCGTCGATCACGCCGAGCCCTTGGATGCGGACCTCCTCGACTCTAGGTCGCACTGGTCCCTCCCGTCACATCGAATTCACCGAACATCAGTGCGGTGCGCGGGCACGATCCTACGCTCTTGAGGCGCGGATCGCCGGATACACTACTGCCTCACACGGCCATGCCATCCCTGGACCGGAAGGTTGAACTTGGCGACCAGCCTGTCGGTGAACGGCGCCCCGGTGTCCTCCAGGCCGTGCAACCGCGCCAGCCGTACGGGCACCTCGGCCCGGCGGACCTCGACCCGCGCCCCGGCCGGCAGGTCGTACCTGCGGCGACCGTCACACCACAGCACCGCCCCCGCCGTATGCGGCTGAACCTCCAGCGCGAGCCTGGAGCGGGGGGAGACCACCAGCGGCCGGGCGAACAGCGCGTGAGCACTGATCGGGACCAGCAGCAGCGCCTCCACCTCGGGCCAGACGACCGGCCCTCCGGCGGAGAAGGCGTACGCGGTCGAGCCGGTCGGTGTGGCGCAGATCACCCCGTCGCATCCCCAGCGCGACAGCGGCCGCCCGTCGATCTCGGCGACCACCTCGAGCATCCGCTCGCGCTTCTCCACGGTGGCCTCGTTGAGCGCCCAGGTGTCGGCCAGCACCTGACCGTTGAGACGGGCGGTGACCTCGATGGTCATCCGCTCCTCGACGTCGTAGCGGCCGTCGACCACGGAGTCGACCGCGTCGGCCAGATCCTCCACCTCGGCCTCGGCCAGGAAGCCGACGTGTCCCAGATTGACGCCCAGCAGCGGCACCCCGGCCGGACGGGCGAGCTCGGCGGCCCGCAGAAGGCTCCCGTCGCCGCCGAGCACGATCATCATCTCCGTGTCCTCGACCGCCGCCGACCCCGTGGGCACCACGTCGACACCCGCGCACGCGATCTCCTCGGCCTCGGCCTTCAGGACGCGAACGGCCAGGCCCGCCTTCAGAAGCCTGCCGATCACCATTCGAGCGCTGTCGACGGCCGCCCCCCGCCCGGTGTGGGCGGTGACCAGCACCGTGCGCTTAGCAGTCATCAATTACCTCCAGCGTGGAAACCCTCTCCCTCAGGCGAGGGAGGAAACGCGGAACGGTGCCGAACTTCCGGATGAGCGATGTAGCCGTGGCCGGCGGCTCACTGAGGCAACCGGACATGGCGATGGTGACATTCCACTCCTGGTAGCCACGACTACTGGGGGCCTTCCGCTACCGCTCGCTCGACCTCGGCGGCGAGATCCGCAACCGGAGGAGCGCCTTCTCCCTTGCCCAGCCAGATGACGTACTCCACGTTCCCCGCCGGACCCGGCAGCGGGCTCGCGGTGACGCCCCGCACGGTCAGGCCGAGCGTCTGCGCGGTTTCGGCCACATCCTGTACGGCTTGCGCCCTCAGCTCGGGATCCCGGACGACCCCGCCGGCGCCGACCCGCTTCTTGCCGACCTCGAACTGGGGCTTGACCAGCATCGCGAAGTCGGCATGCTCGGCGGCGCACTGGGCCAGGGCGGGCAGCACCAGGCGCAGCGAGATGAAGGAGAGGTCTCCGACGATCAGCGTGGGCGGCTCGCCGACCATGTCAGGGGTCAGGTTCCTGACATTGACCTGATCCATCACCGTGACCCTCTCGTCGGTCTGCAGCGACCACGCGAGCTGGCCGCGGCCGACGTCGACGGCGAGCACGTGCGCCGCGTCATTGCGCAGCAGCACGTCGGTGAAACCGCCGGTCGAGGCTCCGGCGTCCAGGCAGCGACGCCCCGCGACGGTGAGGCCCCGTGGCCCGAAGGCCTTCAGCGCGCCGAGGAGCTTGTGCGCTCCCCGCGACACGTAGTCGGGCCCTTCGGCGGCTTCGGAGACGACGATCGCCGAGGCCGTGTCCACCTGGGTCGCGGGCTTCGCCGCCAGCTGACCGCCGACGCTGACCCGTCCGGCCTCGATGAGCTGGGCGGCCTGTTCCCTGGATCGGGCCAGCCTCCGGCGCACGAGCTCGCTGTCGAGACGGATCCGCCGGCTCACCGGTGCCGGTCCGGGGTGTCGTCCACCGAGGCGAGCGCCTGCTCCAGCCCGGTGAACACCTCCTCGAACACGCCCACGTGCGCCGACACGGGCAGAGTCCCGAGCTGGGCGAGCCCGCCCAGCGCGGCGTCCGCCCGCTCGTCGCCTGTCTCTTCCGGCAGGTCTGTCATGCGCCCCCTCCGGAGGTGCTCTTCACTGTCTTGGCCGTCCCACGGGCACGCGGCGCGCGAGCCGCCTTGCCCGTAGATTCCCTGACCGTATCGGAACCCGCGTCGCTCGTCGCCTCGACGGTGGCAAGCCTGGCCTCCAACTCCGCCACGCGGCTCCGCAGGCGGTCGACCTCCTCGGCACGAGCCAGATCGAGCATGTCGAACAGGCTGCTCACCTCGGCCTTGATGATCTCCTCGATCTCCCTCCGATTCGCCTTGCTCACCGCGACAAGCTCTCTGGCCAGCTTGTCGACCTGGTCGGGTATCTGGGACAGACCCGCTTCTCCAGAGGTGAGCAAATCGCGAACTATCGCATGTGCCCTGTTCGTTGTCATCTCCGTAAGGCCGGTAACCTCTCGCACATACCCCCGCAATGCTTCAAACGCCATGGCAGACGCCCCCTTTCCGGTGCACCCCCGCGTGCCGGATTACGTGTCCTACCCATGTGAAACGCTACCGTCCGTAGATGCAGGGGATTCGGACCGGTCCTGAACGGAAGGGAGTGCCACGCGATGGCGACCGTCGACGAGTGCCGGGCGGCACTACGCAAGCTCGGCGAGCAGTACGACGAGGTTGATCAGGAGAGCCGCGCCAGGCACGTGGTCGAACGCAGTATCAGCTGCCACATCAGCGATCTCGGCGTCACCTTCTACGGCCGCATCCACCACGGCGGTCTCGGCCCATTCGACGATTTGCCTTCGTCTGATGGCAAATCGGCCGATGTGAAGCTGACCATCGGCAGCGACGACCTCATCTCTCTGGTCAACGGCGAACTCGACATGGGGAGGGCCGTGTTCGGCGGCCGGATCAAGGTCGACGCCAGCTTCGGCGATCTTCTCCGCCTCCGCAAGCTCCTTTAGAAGCTCCACGCGGTCGGCGCGGGACATGTGCACGCCCCTCGCCGACCACGTCTTTCTCGCTTTTTCACTGCCTCTGCCGACCACGTTTTCGTCCGTGAACGGTGAAACGCGCGCTTGAGGTGCCCGTTACCTAAAGGAACGCCCGCTCTGAAAGCGAGGAGTCAAGCACCGCCTTCACCGCGTCCTCCTCCGCCTGCCCGTCGCCGGCGGCCTCCCAGGTCGCGGCGGCGGCCGCCCGGAGCCCGTCGAGTGGCTTCCCCCCACCGTCAAGGCGGAGACGGCCCTCTTCCCAGCGAGCCGTCCACCCCTCGCAGGTCCATCCGCCCTCGCCACGCCGCACCTGCGGGTACGGCAGCCGCAGAGCCGAAAGATCATCAGCGACGTAGGTGGGCCGGTGCCGGGGAGCGGCGGTCAGCACGTCCAGCGGGCTCGCCACTCCGGTCAGCACCAGCAGGCTGTCCACTCCCGCGTTGGTCGCCCCTTCGATGTCGGTGTCGAGCCGATCGCCGATCACCAGCGGCCGTTTCGACCCGGTCCGCAGGATCGACTCGCGGTGCAGGGGCGGCTCGGGCTTTCCCGCGACGATCGGCTCCACACCGGTCGCCGCGGCGATGACCTTGGTCATGGCGCCGTTGCCGGGCAGTTCGCCCCGACCCGTCGGCATGGTCAGATCCGCGTTCGCAGCCACGAAGAGGGCGCCCTGCCGCACGGCGAGCGTGCCCTCGGCCAGCAGGCCGTACGAAAGATCGGACGCGATGCCCTGGACCACCGCGACAGGCGCGTCCATCGCGGTGCTGACCGGGCGCAGGCCGTGGGCACGCAGAGCGCTGCGCAGCCCCATCCCGCCGACCACCAGCACCGCCGCCCCCGGCTCGACCCGCTCGGCCACCAGCCGTGCGGCCGCCTGGGCCGAGGTGACCACGTCATCGGGGGTCGCCGGGGCGCCGAGCGCGCTCAGGTGCTGGGCGATGGCGCCGGGGGTACGTGAGGCGTTGTTGGTGACGTAGGCAAGCCGTACACCGCTCTCCGCCGCCCGGCGCAGTGCCTCTGGAGCTCCTGGTACGGCGTTGCGCCCGAGATACACCACCCCATCTAGATCGAGGAGAAGGGTGTCATACGGGTAGATCAGCGCATGTATGTCCACTGACCCATTCCATCACCCACCCGGATCACATCCGCCGGGCGCGTAACGTGGCGCGGACACTTCTCAGTGCCGACACGTAGTGTCGGTGGTCGGGCCGCATGGCGACGGCGATGGCCAGGGGCTCCTGGGCCCCCTTCATGTCTCCGGTCCGCCACAGGGCGAGGCCGAGCCCGAAATAGGCATAATCCTCGGTCGGATTGGCGTCGATGATCCGGCGAAAGCTGTCGGCGGCGTCGGCGTACTGCCGCGAGTTGAACTGGGCACGGGCCAGCGCCTCACGGATGCTCCGTGATTCCGGCTCGGCCTCGACCGCACGCTCCAGCAGCGCGGCAGCCGCCGCCGGGCTACCCTCCGCCAGGAGTTTCATCCCTCGTTGGAACCATTCGTATACGTCCCCGACCGGAGCGCCCGTCTCAGGGCTGGGGGAATCAGACGGACCACCACGTCCTTGGACCATTATGTGAGGCCTCCTTCATCGACAGACGACAGATCTGACCGATTCCCTGACGGACCAGGCGCCACCGCACCTTCGGGGCGGCCCCTAGACGTTTCAGGCCTTTATGGCAGCATGCCCCCTATGGCGAATCCTGAACTGCCGGTGCCCGATGGGCTGGTGCTACGCCCGTTTCACGGCGTACGGTTCACGGTCAACGATCTGGCCGAGGTGACTTCCCCGCCTTACGACCTCATCGGAGAAGCCGATGTGCGAGCTCTGCTCGATGCTCATCCCAACAACGTGGTGCGTCTGATCCTTCCCGGCGCCGACCGTCACCGGTACGCCGAAGCGCGGAAAACCCTTGATCACTGGCTCTCCTCCGGGGTTCTCGCCGCCGACGAAACACCCGCGGTTTATGTCTACGAACAGTCCGGCCCGGGGGTCCTGCAACGCGGTCTCATCGGCGACGTCGGCCTGGCCGGTCCCGAACTGCGCATCATCCTGCCGCACGAGAACGTGATGCCGGGGCCGGTCGCCGACCGACTGGCCCTCATGCGCACGACCGAGGCCAACCTGGAACCCATCTTCCTGCTCTACGACGGCACGGACGGCACCGCCACCCGCCTCGTCGATCAGGTCGCCGGCTCCCGTCCTCCGCTGATGGAAACGGAGACCCGCGACGGGATCAGGCACCGGCTGTGGGCCATCACCGACTCCGGCGAACTCGCCTCCCTCGATGCCGACCTCCGTCCCCGTCAGGCCCTCATCGCGGACGGCCACCACCGTTACGCCACCTACCTCGCCCTTCAACGTGAACATCACGCCGCGACCGGCGGCGACAGCACCGAGATTACGCCTGACCGCCCCGTGGAACCAGGGCCGTGGGATTTCGGTCTCGCGCTCCTGGTGGACTCCAGTTCCTACCCGCCGGACCTCAAGGCCATCCACCGGGTCATCCCCGGGCTGCCGCTCGAAGAGGCACTGGCCAGGGCCAGGGGCTCATGGCAGGTGCACGATCACACGGATCTCGCCGAGGGGCTGATCGCGCTGGAGGAGGCCCCGGGACCGGCCTACCTGCTGTCCGCCGGGGACTCCGCGCACCTGCTCACCCACCCGGATCCGGCCCAGGTCGAGCACGCCATGCCGTCCGAGCGCTCGGAGGGGTGGCGCGCGCTGAACACCTCGATCCTCGCGGAGTTCCTGCTTCCCAAGGTCTGGGGGATGCGCGACGACGAGCAGGCGGTGCGGATCGTGCACCATGACCCGAAGACCGCGGCACGGCTGGCGCAGGAGTCCGGGGGAACGGCGGTGCTGATGAACCCCCTGGCGGTCGACGACGTGCTCCTGGTCGCGGCTCACGGGGAACGGGTGCCACGCAAATCCACCTCCTTCGGCCCCAAACCTCGCACCGGACTGGTCCTGCGTACGCTCACTCTGGACTGATCCCTCATGACGTGAGGGGCCGCCGACCGCCTGGCCCCTCACGCCCCGTGAACTCTCAATCCGGATGCTCGGGAACCGCCTGAACGTGTGGATCCTCAAAACCAGGTGAACTCTCCAGCCGAACACCCGGGAATCGACTGAGCGGCCATGGACATTCGTCACCCAAGGGCCGTGGCTCGCAGACATCGCGGGACGGACTCCGGCCCGTCATCCCCGGCCGCAACGGCCCGGCTCCGAACCGACGAGCGTGGACGCTCCGTCGCCCTCGGCCAGGGCGCTCCCGGTGCGCAGAAGCGAGCTCACCCGCCTGGGCGGGGCCGGCGTTGGAACCGGGCCGGCCTCATCGCCGGTCGGGACCGGGGTGACCTGGCGTTCGAGACGTCTCACCGAACTCACCTCGACCTCATAGCCGGACGCTTTGGAGCCCTCGCTCCCCCACCAGCGGCGACGCAGCGAACCTGCCACTTCGATCATGTCATCCGGCAACCAGTCGGTCACGGCCGCAGTGACCTCGGGCTCGAACGACACGCAGGGAATGGTGTCCACCCGGCCGCCGCGGCCACGGGGCTGCCGCCGGACGATCAATCGCCAGGTGCCGAGCGTGCTTCCGCTCTGCAGCAACCTGAGGTGCGCCGCTTCGGGCAGACGGCCCACCAGGGTGACCTCGTTGCGATCCATCGAATCCTCCTTCGATCTCTGCCAATCGAGGATGACTCTCTACGATGTGAGCTGTGCCGGAATGGCCGAATGCCGTTCTGGGGACGCCGGTTCCAGTTCTGAGGTGGCCTGTGGACAACATCACCGCTCTCGGCGGAGACGTCTATGAGATCGACACAAGGATGGCCGGATACTCCGGTATCACGGCGGGTTATCTGATTCTCGGAGACCGCCCCTGCCTGGTGGAGACCGGTACCTCCACTTCCGCCCCCGTGGTGCGCGACGCCCTGACCGCCCTGGGCGTCGGTGCGGGTGACCTCGCCACAGTCGTTGTGACGCATATCCATCTGGACCACGCGGGCGGGGTCGGCGACATCGCCGGGTTCTACCCGGAGGCGGAGATCGTGGTCCACGAGAAGGGCGCCCGGCACCTCGCCGACCCGTCCCGGTTGATGTCCAGCGCCCGGATGGTCTGGGGCGACAAGCTGGACACCCTGTTCGGCGAACTCTCCCCCACCGAACCCGCGCGAATCCGCGCGCTGGGCGACACCGGAGCCATCGATCTCGGCAACGGGCGCACGCTGAGCAGCTACTACTCCCCCGGGCACGCCAAGCATCACGTGGGACTGATCGACTCGGGCACCGGCGACCTCTATGTCGGCGACGCCGCCGGGGTCTACCTGCCGCAGACGGGCGATCTACGCCCCGCCACGCCGCCGCCGGACTTCGACCTGCAGACCGCACTGGACTCGATCGCCCTGTTCGAGGCGCTGGGCCCGCAGCGACTGCTCTTCAGCCACTACGGACCGGTCACGGACGTGGAGGAGATCCTGGGGCGCTCCGCGGAGGAGCTACGCATCTGGGTCGACCTGACCCGTCAGGCCCGCTCTCAGGGAATGGACCTGGACCACGCGGTAGCCATGGTCAGGGAGCGCACGCAAGAACGTTACGCGGCACTGAAAGCCGACGAGGCCACCGCCGAGCAGTTTGAGCTGCTCAGCGGCGCTCCGTCCAACGTGGCCGGAATCCTGCACTGGCTGGATCGAGTCCAGCCGTAGAAGGCCCGGCTGCCCGTCTTGGGTGAACGGTTCATTCACCCAAGACGGACGCGTGACTACTTCTTCTCGACCTTGCTCCGGTCGTCGTCCTCGTCCTCGTCGTCATCATCGTCGTCGTCGAGATCGTCGTCGATATTGGCAGGATCACTGAGGATGTCGCCGAAGTCGGGCTCGATGAAGGCTGGGCCGACACCGGCCTCGGCCCTTTCGGGCTTCTCCTCGGCCTTCTGCTCGACGGGGAGAGCCTGGTCTTCCGGGGTGCTGTCGACGACGGGCTCGTCTTCGTCGAAGTCATCGTCATCGAGCTCGTCATCGTCCTCGATCTGCGCGTCGAGAACGGCAACGTCGTCGATGTCGGCGTCGAGGTGCGTCTCGTCATCGATATCCACACCCTCATCGGCGTCATCCTCGCCGGGGAGCTCGTCGTCGACGGCCTCGTCGCTCTCGCCGTCCTCGTCGTCCTCGTCTTCTTCGAGGTCCTCGATCACGGTGCCGGTCAGCTCCGCATAACGCTCGGCCGCGTCGGTCTCGCCATCCTCATCGAAGGCCGTCGCACGACCGAACCACTCGGTGGCAGGACCTTCGTGACCCGCTTCCAACAGAGCATCGGCGTAGGCGAAGGCGAGACGGGCCGACCAGGGCTGCGGACGGGTGTCACGCAGCTCGGGCAGTCGCTGGAGGGTGATGACCGCGGCGTCCTTCTGCCCAAGATCCCGGCGAGCACCGGACTCCACGATGGCGAGCTCGATCTTGCCCAGGCGGTCGAGGTGCTCGGCCTCCTTGGAGCGGACCAGATCGAGGGCACGCTCGGGACGGCCGAGACCGCGCTCGCAGTCCGCCATGACCGGCAGGAACGAGTCGGAACCCGTCATACGGCGGGCGGCGCGCAGATCGCTGAGTGCCTCGGCGAAGTGTCCCGAATGGTAGGCGGCGATGCCGACGGCCTCGCGGATCACGCCGATCCTGGCCGCGAAGCGACGGGCTACCTTGGTGTGCTCGTACGCCTCTTCCGCATTGCCGTCGCCAAGGGCCCGCTCGGCCGCCACAAGGTGACGGGAGATCAGGTCGGCAAGGTCGAGCGGAAGGGAACGCAGCTCGTCACGGATCTCCTTGTCGAGCTCCTCCGCGGTGATGTCCGGGGCGAGAGGAGGCAGCTCCTCACGCTCTCGGCTCGGGGCCTCATCACGGCTGCTGGGCCGTTCGTCCCGGCTGTAGCGGGTGCGAGAGCCATCGCCCTCACCGCGGAATCCACCGTCACGTCCGCCGAAAGGACGCCCGCCGCGGTCATCACGGTTGAACGGGGGCCTCTGGCCACCGCTGGAACGATCGTCACGGTTGAACGCCGGCCGGTCACCGCCACGATTGTCGCGATTGAACGGGGGCCTCTGCCCGCCACCGGGACGGTCATCACGATTGAACGCCGGCCGGTCACCACCGGTGCCGCCGTACTGGCTACGGGACTGATCACGGTCACCGTAACGCGGCCCAGAAGACCTCTGGCCACCGCTGGGACGGTCATCACGATTGAACGGGGGCCGGTCTCCACCGCGGTTGTCGCGGTTGAACGGAGGACGGTCACCGCCGCTGGGACGATCGCGGTTGTACGGGGGCCTCTGCCCACCGCTGGAACGATCGTCGCGGTTGAACGGAGGCCGGTCACCACCGGAACGGTCATC
>NZ_FZOD01000072.1:48936-50641 GCF_900188345.1 Streptosporangium subroseum
ACGGTCATCACGATTGAACGGAGGACGATCTCCACCGCGGTTATCGCGGTTGAACGGCGGACGATCACCGCCACGGTTGTCCCGATTGAACGGAGGACGATCCCCACCGCTAGGACGATCACGATTGAACGCAGGACGATCCCCACCGCGATTGTCACGGTTAAACGGAGGACGGTCACCGCCACTGGGACGATCACGATTGAACGCCGGCCGGTCACCACCGCGGTTATCGCGGTTGAACGGGGGCCTCTGGCCACCACTGCTGGGCCTATCACCACCGCTGCCGCCGTACTGGCTACGGGACTGATCACGGTCACCGTAACGCGGCCCAGAAGACCTCTGGCCACCACCGGTACGGTCATCGCGGTTGTACGAGGGCCTCTGCCCGCCACTGGGACGGTCATCACGATTGAATGCCGGCCGGTCACCACCGCGGTTGTCGCGATTGAACGGCGGACGATCCCCACCGCGATTGTCACGGTTGAACGGAGGCCTTTCACCCCGATCGCGAGACCCGTACGAACCGCCCGAATTCCCTTCGCGGCGCTCGCCATATCGGGGGCCATCGCCCGGCCGCCCTCTGTCGCTACCTGCGCGGTCGCCGCGCTGGCCTCCTTGACCGCCAGATCCGCGGCTTTCGCCTTCTTCGCCTCGGCCCGCGTCGTCGCGCCCGTTATCACTGTTCACTTCTGGTCCATTCGTTTGCTCACTCGGCGAGCGCGTCCCGTCTCCTCATATGGATGGGACGATTCGCTGTGCGGGCGGTCTCCGGCCGCGGGGTGCGCCCCGTTCGCTATCGCTGCCCCGCCCTATCGTGGTCTGGCGCGACGAAGGCCATCCTCGGTGGGATGGCCCGGCCCCCTCAGCCTAGCAAGCTCGTGAAAGTCCATACGCCCTATCCCTTGTGCCCATAGATGATCATGTGCACCAAAGTCAGTCGGCAAGCCCAAGACAACCGAACAGCCCTGGGTATCAGGCCCGGGACAGCCGGGCCGGCTCGGACAGGTTCCGGGTAGCCCAACGAACGGGTCCTCGACATCAGGCCGAGACGACCAAACAGGTCCAGAACCACCGACTCTGGAAACCGAGCCGGCCTCCAGCGCCTGGCCGGTGACCGGGCCAAAGAGCATCGGGCCGGGAATACCGGCTCCTAATCGGCTCCTACAAACGAAAAAGGAGCCCTCATCACGCGGTGAGAGCCTTGCGGTGAGAGCCCTCTGAACGCGGCCAGATCAGATACCGGATACACAGTCGGTGACCATCGGGCCGGCAGCGGACCAGCCCTGAAACGAAAAAAGGGGTCCGTACCGCGCGGTGCGGCCCCCTCCCCGGACACACAAAAAAAGGGGGGTTCGCACCGTGTGGTGTGAACCCCCTTTTCGTGCATGCGGGTGGGTGAACGCAGAAAAGGCCACCCCTGACGGGGTGGCCTTCTCTGAAAAGATTGTCCGGCGGTGACCTACTCTCCCACACCGTCCCCGGTGCAGTACCATCGGCGCTGAAGAGCTTAACTTCCGGGTTCGGAATGTAACCGGGTGTTTCCCCTTCGCCATAACCGCCGTAACCCTATTAAACAATCAACCACCACACTCACACCCGTCCTCGTTCAACACGAGGCTAGGCGGCGGTGTTTGCTGTTTCAGAATCACATAGTGGACGCGGGCAACACAATCTCTTTGACGGGCCACGCGCTGCTCCGGACCCG
>NZ_FZOD01000159.1 GCF_900188345.1 Streptosporangium subroseum
CCGGCATCGACCTGCTCAGTCCGGCCGAACGCCACCGGGTCCTGGTCGAGTGGAACGACACCGCGCGTGGGGTCCCGGCCGCCACGCTGCCCGAGCTGTTCCAGGCCCAGGTGGCCCGCACCCCGGACGCCACCGCCGTGGTGTTCGAGGGCACCGAACTGTCCTACGCCGACCTCAACGCCCGCGCCAACCGGCTCGCCCGCCTGCTGGCCGTACACGGTGCCGGGCCGGAGACCCTGGTCGGGGTTCGGCTCGAACGCTCCGCCGACCTGGTCGTCACCCTGCTGGCCGTGGTGAAGGCCGGCGCCGCCTACCTTCCGATCGACCACACCTACCCCGCGGACCGGATCGCCTATCTGATGGAGGACGCCAGGCCCGCGCTCCTGGTCACCACCGGCGAGCTGAACCCGGGGGACGGCGGGCAGACGCCGTGTCTCGTCCTGGACGCCCCGGACACGGCACGCGCCCTCGACGCGCTGCCCGCGACCGACCTCGGCGACGGCGACCGCATCCGTTCACTCCTGGTCGAGCACCCGGCGTACGTCGTCTACACCTCCGGCTCGACCGGCCGGCCCAAGGGCGTCGCCGTGCCGCACGAGGCGATCGGCCGCCTGGTGCGGGAGGCCAACTACGTCGAGCTGCGTTCCGACGACGTCGTCGGCCAGCTGGCTTCGGTGTCCTTCGACGCCGCCACGTTCGAGCTGTGGGGCGCCCTGCTCAACGGAGCGGTCCTCGCCGTCGCCCCTTCCCGGAACCTCTCGGTCTTCGAGCTGCGCGAATTCGTCCGCGAGCACCGGGTGAGCGTCATGTGGCTCACCGCGGGACTGTTCCACGAGGTCGTGGAGACGGACCTGACCGTCCTGCACGGGCTGCGTTGCGTGCTGGCCGGTGGCGACGTGCTGTCGCCCGCGGCCTGCCTGGCGGTGACGGAGGCGTTCCCGGAGATGCTGCTCATCAACGGCTACGGCCCGACCGAGGGCACGACCTTCACGAGCGCGCACGCCCTGCGGCCCGGTGAGCCGGCGGACGGCCGCCCGGTTCCGATCGGTACCCCCGTCTCCGACACCCGTGTTCACGTGCTGGACGCCGCGCTCCGGCCCGTTCCCCCGGGTGTGGTGGGTGAGTTCTACGTGGCGGGCGCCGGCCTGGCTCGGGGGTATGTGAACCGGCCGGGCCTGACGGCCGAACGGTTCGTCGCCAACCCGTACGGCAGGCCCGGCGAGCGCATGTACCGTACCGGCGACCTGGTCCGCTGGACCGGCGACGGGCTCCTGGAGTTCGCCGGGCGGACCGACGAGCAGGTCAAGGTACGCGGTTTCCGGGTCGAACCCGGCGAGGTCGAAGCCGCCCTTGCCACGCATCCGATGGTGGCACAGGCCGCTGTGATCGTCCGGGACGACCAGCCGGGCGGCAAGCGTCTCATCGGCTATATCGTCCCCTTGCGCTCCGGTTCCGGCTCCGGGGAGAGCGTGACCGGCGCGGCGGTGCGGTCGCATGCCGCACGCCTGCTGCCCGACTACATGGTGCCCTCGGCCGTGCTCGTCCTTCCTCGGCTCCCGCTCACGGTGAACGGCAAACTCGACAGGGCCGCCCTGCCCGCCCCGGACTACGCCGTGGGGACCGTCGGCCGCGAACCGCGTACGCCTCGGGAACACCTGCTCGCCCAGGTGTTCGCCGAGGTGCTCGGCCTGACCCAGGTGGGGATCGACGACGATTTCTTCGACCTCGGTGGGCATTCCCTGCTGGCCACCCGTCTGG
>NZ_FZOD01000015.1 GCF_900188345.1 Streptosporangium subroseum
CGGTAATCCGGCTCACCCGGTTGCTGCATCGCTTGTTACCCAGCGAAGCCGAGGTCGCCGGGCTACTCGCACTCATGCTGCCCACCGACGCACACCAGGAAGCCCGCACCGACACCGACGCGACTCATACCTCTCGCCGACCAGCAACGCCATCCGTGGGACAAGACCGCGATCGCCGAAGGCCAGGGCATTCTCGCCAGTACCTGCCGCCATGACATCGGCGTGTGGACGGACAACGCGGACGCTATCGGGCCCAAGCACCATGGCCGGGCAGTTCTCGGTCACCGCGCTGCGTGGGCCGTCGGACGAGCCAGGCACTTGTTGGGCCTGGATGCCGACTGCGCCGGCTGGAAGCGTTGAGTTGAGCCGGCCGATGAGCGCCATCCGAAACGGCGCAGATCACAGCTGGCGTGACGTTTCAAGCAGGCGGGCCGGCCGTACATCAGTTGAAGCTTCGAAAAGGGGACTAGCGTGAACGTTTTGATCACTGGTGGCACCGGATACATCGGTGCTTTCGTCCTTCAGGTCCTTCGCTCGCGTGGACACCTGGTTCGTGCGGTCGTCCGCAGCGACGAGTCGGCGAAGGCGGTGACCGACGCCGGCGCCGAGGCGGTCGTCGGTGACGTGACCGACGTGGCGTGGCTGACCGGGCAGGTGCGCGGCGCGGACGGCGCGATCCACCTCGCCGCGCTCGGCCAGGACGGTGACGACGCGTTGATCGCTGCCGTGCTGGCGGCATTCGGGGGCACCGACAAGCCGTTCGTCTACACCGGCGGTATCTGGACCTGGGGCGACAATCCAGATATCACGGAGGAGAGCGATCAGATGTCCGCCGCTCTCACCGCATGGCGCGTTGAGCGGCAGCGGCGGGTTCTCGAGTCGGGCCTCAAGGCCTCGGTGATCTCGCCGTCGGTGGTGTACGGCCACGGCAAGGGCATTCCGGCCGGGATGTTCACTTACGGGCCTCGGAGCGAGGATGGAGCGTTGCGGCTCATCGGCTCTGGAGAACAGCGCTGGTCCACGGTCCACGTCGAGGATCTCGCGGAACTCTACGTCGACGTGTACGAACGCGCTCCCGGCGGGGAGCTCTACATCGCGGCCTCCGGCGTCAACCCCACCGTGCGGGAGATGGCACAGGCGGCGGTCGGCCCCGAGGGCACCCTGGCGCCGGAGTCCGCCGACGAGACCCGCGCACGATTGGGCGAACTGTTCGCCGACGCGCTCTTGCTCGATCAGCAGGCGCAGGGTACGCGGGCCAAGCAGCGGTTCGGGTGGAGCCCGAGCCGGCCCACCGTGCTCGAGGAACTGGCCGCGAACTGAACGCCACCGCTTTGTGGTCCGCGCCCACGCTTCGTAGCCGGTGGCCGTCGCCGGTGTAGGCCAGGGCGAGCACCTCGTGGACGTGCGCCTGGTAGGACTCCCCGATGGGGACCGGCCGGCCGGTCCCCACAGGCGTACCGCGCCGCTGGTCCCGCCCGTCGCCAGCAGCGTTCCTCCGGCGGTGAACGCCCGCGCGACGACGGTGTCGAACTCGGCGGGATCCGGCCACAAACGGCCCTGGGACGGGCCGCCGGAGGCGTTCCACAGATCGACGCCGAACTGGTGGAAGCCGGTGGCGACCCAGGATCCCGCGTACGCGATGGACCGGACGCCGTCGAGGCTGCCACCGAAGGGCTTGTCCACGACGGCGTCGTCGCGCAGGTCCACCAGGGCGCTGTTGAGACCCCCGATGACCAGGGCGCCGCCGTCGGGGCGGAAGGCCATGGCACGGTCGCCGTCACCGGGCAGGATGCGGAGCCGGGTCTGGCTCGCGACGTCCCACAACTCGGCGGGGCCCTCATCGGGCGAGGCTGCCGGCACCCGTCCATCGGGGCTGAACACCAGGCCGTCCACCGAGTCGCCGTCAGCCAGGCGGATGGTCCCGGCGGAGGCGCGGCGGCCGACGTCCCACAACGTCAGCCCGCCGGGAGTCGGCCGCGCCGGCCGCCAGCCATCGGCCGTCCGGGCTGAAGGCCAGCACGGACGAGACGGGTCCGCCGCGCAGCGGGCCGAGCGCCCGCCGGCGGTCGACGTCCCACAACGTCAGCCCGCCGTCGCCTTCGACGGCGGCGATCCGCGCGCCCGGCCGAACGCCGCCCCCTCCGCCGCCCGTGCCGCCTTCAGCGGCCGCAGGTCGTGCCCCAGGTCGAGGGTGACCACGGAGCCTCGCCCTGTCAGGTAGACGACCCGAGTGTGGTCGGGACTGAGTCGGGCCAGCGGCTTGTTCATGGTGTCGGCCAGCTTGTAGTAGAGGATGGGGGCGGTGCCAGACAGCTCCCATACGCCCAGGCTGGCCCGGTCGGAGGCGACCAGCATCGCGCCGTCCTCGCTGTAGCGCCTCCAGCGGGCAGTCATCCCCTCGACCTGCAGCCCGGGACGGAACCGGCCGGCGGCCAGGTCCCAGGTGATCGATCTCGGTCCCGAGGGCGGCGGCGCCAGCGATGAGATCGTGGCAGATGGTTGGTCGTGTCAGGTGCTCTCGATCGGATCGGAAGCCTGCCCGCCGTTCTCCTCGTGCGAGGCCTTGTGCTGTGAGACCGGCACCACGATCTGTTCGGTGCCCTTGTTACGAGTCACCCAGAGATAGACCAGCGCGCCGATGAACAGCACGATCGAGGTCCACTGGTTGATCCGCAGCCCCAGGAGCGTCACCGCGTGGTCCACTCCGCCCACCGGGTCGATCCGCAGCCCCTCGATCCAGAACCGCCCGAACGTGTAGCCGGCGACGTAGAGGGCGAACAGGCGGCCGTGGCGCAGCGTGAACCGCCTACCGGCCAGGATCAGTGCAAAACCGAGCGCCGCGTCCCACAACGACTCGTACAGGAACGTCGGGTGGTAGAGCACGCCTGGCTCACCGCCGTGCGCCTGGTCGATCTCCAGGCCCCACGGCAACGTGGTTGGACTGCCGTACAGCTCCTGGTTGAACCAGTTGCCCCAGCGGGCGATCGCCTGCCCGAACGCGATGCTGGGCGCGACCGTGTCGGCCACGGCGCCCAGAGACAGCCCCCGGCGACGGCAGGCCAGCCACATGCCCACGCCTCCCAGGGCAATCGCGCCCCAGATGCTGAGCCCGCCTTCCCAGATGAACAGCGCCCGGTAGGGCTCCTTGATCGCGCGCGGGCCGAAGTAGGTCTGCCAGTCGGTGATGACGTGGTAGAGGCGAGCGCCGATCAGGCCGAAGATCACTCCGGGGACCGCGATCTCGCTGATCGTGCCCTTCTCGCCGCCGCGAGCGCGCCAGCGGCGCTCGCTGAACCAGATGCCGAAGATGATCGCGACGACGAAGCACAATGCGTAGGCCCGAATCGGGATAAATCCGATATACCAGACCCCTTCGGAAGGGCTTGGAATCGAGGCAAGGGGCATGCCGGTGAGGCTAGTCAACATGAGGCCACTTGGCCGCCTTCGTGACCTGATCGCAAACATTCTCAGATGCGACGTCGACGCTCTTCCCGGCTTCGGTGGAAATCGGCCCTCATCTGGGTTGGGCACAGCCCCCCGTGACGTGGACTACCTATTACCACCGATGGAAGTCCGGCCCCCCGCTCACCGGTAGAGCCCCCGATCAAAGGTCGCCAGAACGACAGCGGTCCTGGGTCGAGAAGGGAATATACTGGACAAATGGAACGCCTCGTGGGACTAGGGGACTTCCTCCGCTCTCGCCGGGCCCGCATCAATCCTGAAGACGTCGGGATGGAGGGCGTAGGGCAAAGACGTGTTCCAGGGCTACGTCGCGAGGAGCTCGCACGACTCGCCGGCGTCAGCGTCGACTACTACACCCGGCTGGAGCAGGGCCGCAGCAAGAGCGCCTCTCCGGTAGTCCTCGACTCGATCGCCCGCGCGCTCCGGCTCAACCAGAGCGAGCGTGATCACCTGTTTACGCTGGCCAGTCCCATCATCAATCCCGTCCGTCACGCAGGTATCTGGCAACGGGTACCACCCGTGACCCACGAACTGCTCGATGCACTGGAGCACGCCGACATCCCGGCGTGCGTATTCAGCCATTGCCTGGACATCCTGGCCGCCAACCGGCCGTTCAATGCCCTGCACATGTGGCAGGACGACAGACCGGCGCGAGACAACAGCCTCCCGAGATTCTTCTTCCTGGACCCGAACTCACGCACGCTGTATCTCGACTGGGAGCACGTGGCGACCGACGTCACCGCCATGCTCCATTTTGCCCTCGGGCGTCATCCCGACGAGCCGAGGATCAACGAGCTGATCGGGGAGTTACTGGAAAACGAGGACTTCAGGAGAATATGGGCTTCTCAGCATGTATATGAGCGCGCCTCGGGAACGATTTCCTTTCACCATCCGATAGTCGGGGACTTCTCTACCAACTACCAGCTTCTGCGTCTCCCCGGAGACCTCGAGCAGTTCCTGTTCGTCTGCACCGCTGCACAGGGATCCCTGTCCGCCTCCGCCCTGGAACGGCTGGGCCGCATGGGCCAGAAGAGCTCATCCTTTCCATGACCAACGGTGGCGGACTCCGTGACCTCGTGTTCATAAATCGTCTTGATCGTGGAACACCTGGCCCTCAGCGCAGTGCGCGGGGCCTTCCGCTTCGTCGGCGGGACCTGTCCAGTTAAGGGTGTATCTCGGTTTTGATTGGTGGGAAGCCCGGCATGGCCGCGCGCTGGAGCGGCTGACATCCCGGATCGGCGCCACGGGTTGGGTTCAGGCGCTCTTCAGGGCTTTCGTGTTCGGCCTGTGACAAAATGTCACAGGTGCGCTTTCATACCGATCTGCACATGCACTCGAAATACTCCAGGGCCTGTAGCAAGAACAGCGACCTGGAGCATCTGACGTTGTGGGCGCGGCGCAAGGGCGTCACCGTGATGGGCACCGGCGACTTCACGCATCCGGCGTGGTTCGGCCGGCTCCGCGAGGCCCTCGTACCGGCGGAGCCCGGGTTGTTCCGGCTGCGCGCGGAGCTGGACGAGGACATCGCCCGCGAGCTGCCGCCCAGCGTGGCCGCCGCCCCGGTGCGGTTCATGCTGTCGGTGGAGGTCTCCACGGTCTACCGGCGTGCCGGGCGCACTCGCAAGATCCACCACCTGGTGTACCTGCCCGACTTCGACGCGGCGGAGGCGTTCAACCGCAGGCTCGCACAGGTCGGCGACCTGAGCTCGGACGGCCGGCCCATCCTCGGCCTGGACTCCCGCGATCTGCTGCAGATCACCCTGAACTGCGGCGACGGCGCCTACCTGGTGCCGGCGCACGTCTGGACGCCGTGGTTCGGCGTGTTCGGCTCCAAGTCCGGATTCGACACGATCGAGGAGTGCTACGGCGAGCTGGCCGACCACATCTTCGCGCTGGAGACCGGACTGTCCAGCGATCCCGAGATGAACTGGCGGGTCTCCGGCCTGGACGGCTACCGGATGGTGAGCTACTCCGACGCGCACTCGCCGCCCAGGATCGGCCGCGAGACGACGGTCTTCGACGTCGACCTCGACTATTTCGCGATCCTGCGCGCGCTGCGGACCGGCGCCGGGCACGAGGGGACGGTCGAGTTCTTCCCCGAGGAGGGCCGGTACCACCTGGACGGGCATCGCAAGTGCGGCATCCGGATGACCCCGGAGGAGACGCGCAGGCGCGACGGGATCTGCCCGGTGTGCGGCAAGCCGCTCACCGTGGGCGTACTGAGCCGGGTCGAGGAGCTGGCCGACCGTAAGAAGGGCGTACGGCCGGACGGCGCCGCCGGTTTCCGCAGCCTCGTCCCCCTCCCGGAGATCGTGGGCGAGGTCCTCGGCGTGGGACCGACGAGCAAGAAGGTGCTCGCGGAGGTCGACGAGCTCGTCGCCGCCCTGGGGCCGGAGCTGGCGATCCTGGAGGACGTTCCGGTCGACGACATCGCGATCCGCTCCCTGCCGCTGGCCGAGGCCATCCGCCGGCTGCGCCGCGGCGAGGTGGTCCGGGACCCCGGATACGACGGTGAGTACGGGGTGATCCGGCTCTTCGAGCCCGGTGAGGCGATCCCGGCGGACACGGCCGTCACCCCGCCGCTTTTCTAGGCTCGCCACCCTTGCAGGCCCGCCGCTTTTCTAGGCTCGCCACCCTTGCAGGCCCGCCGCTTTTCCGAGCCCACTGCCCTTGCAGGCCCACTGCCCTTGCAGGCCCACTGCCCTTGCAGGCCCACTGCCCTTGCAGGCCCACTGCTCTTGCGGGCCGGCCGTTCTCCAGTCCCGCTGTCACGCCGGCACGGATGACGATCACGCCCGGCCCGGCCCCTCACCAAGATCCCAGCTCAGGGGACGCCGCGTCATTTTTGACTCCACACACCCCGTGAAAGAAACTTGAGGTCCTATCAAGTAAGGTTTGCCTGCCCTAGTTTAGGCAAGCCTTCCATTGACCCTGGAGTGACGGTGTTCGCCAGTTACCTCATCGGCCTGCGCGAGGGACTCGAGGCCACCCTCGTGGTCTCCGTTCTCGTCGCGTTCCTGGTCAAAGGCGACCGCAAGGATCGCCTTCCCCTCGTGTGGGCCGGAGTGATCGCCGCGGTGGCGCTCTCCGTCGGGTTCGGTGCGCTGCTCACCTTCACCGCGGCTCACCTCGGGCACCAGCAGCAGGAGCTGTTCGACGCGATCACCTCGCTGCTCGCCACCGTCTTCGTCACCTGGATGATCTTCTGGATGCGCCGGGCCGCCCGCTCGCTCTCCGGCGAGCTGCGCACCAAGCTCAACGACGCGCTCCAGCTCGGCTCGACCGCCGTGGCCATCATGGCGTTCCTGGCCGTGGTCCGCGAGGGCCTGGAGACCTCACTGCTGTTCTTCGCCTCCGTACAGGGCGCGACCACGAGTGCCACCCCGCTGATCGGCATCAGCCTGGGCATCCTCACCTCGATCGTGCTCGGCTGGGGCATCTACAAGAGCGCCATGAAGATCAATCTCACCACGTTCTTCACCTGGACGGGACTGCTGCTGATCTTGGTCGCCGCCGGCATCTTCAAGTACGGCGTGCACGACCTGCAGGAGGCCAACATCCTGCCGGGCCTCTCCACCCAGGCGTTCGACATCAGCGCCGTCCTCCCCCCCGACTCCTGGTGGGGCGCCCTGGTCGCCGGAATGTTCAACATCACCCCGCAGCCGAGCGTGCTGGAGACCATCGCCTGGATCGTCTACGCGGTGCCCACGCTGATTCTCTTCCTCCGCCCGCAGTCCAAGCGCCCGGCGCCCGCCGTCACCACCCCTGCTCAATAGGAGAACCATGCGTACGTCCATCACTCTCGTCGCCGTCGGGCTGGCCCTGGCCGCGCTGTCCGCCTGCTCGAGCGAACCCCAGCAGGCGGGCACCGCGGCGAGCCCCGGCCCCGCCAAGGACAGCAAGATCGCCGTTGCGGCGAACGACACCGAGTGCAAGGTCGCGGTCAGCGAGGTGAACGCCGGCACCTCCACGTTCGCCATCACCAACGCCGGTTCCAAGGTCACCGAGTTCTACGTCTACGCGCCGGGTGACCGCGTGATGGGCGAGGTGGAGAACATCGTGCCCGGCCTGACCCGCGACGTCATCGTCGAGCTGCCGGCCGGCACCTACGAGGCCGCCTGCAAGCCGGGCATGATCGGCAATGGCATCCGCAACCCGCTGACGGTCAGCGGTGAGCACACGCCGCTGACCGATGACGCCAAGCTGGCGGACGCCACCGCGAGCTACAAGCGCTACATCAAGTCGCAGAGCGACACGCTGCTGGTCAAGACCCAGGAGTTCGTCGACGCCGTCAAGGCCGGCGACATCGACAAGGCCAAGGCCCTCTTCCCGGTCGCGCGCACCTACTGGGAGCGCATCGAGCCCGTCGCGGAGATCTTCGGCGACCTCGACCCGGCCATCGACGCGCGCGAGGCCGACCTTGAGGAGGGTCAGGAGTGGACCGGCTACCACAAGATCGAAAAGGATCTGTGGATCAAGAAGGACGTCTCCAAGGACGGTCCGATCGCCGACAAGCTCATGACCGACGTCAAGACCATCGTGGACAAGTCCAACACCGCGGAGCTCTCCCCCGTCCAGCTGGCCAACGGCGCCAAGGAGCTGCTCGACGAGGTGGCCACCGGGAAGATCACCGGTGAGGAGGACACCTGGTCGCACACCGACCTGTGGGACTTCGACGCCAACCTGCAGGGATCCAAGGCCGCCGTCCAGTCGCTGCGCCCGGTGCTGGAGGAGCGCGCCCCCGACCTGGTCAAGACGCTCGACGAGAAGTTCACCGCCGCCGAGGACGCGCTGGGCGCGCACCAGAAGGGCGATGGCTGGCAGCTGCACAACGAACTGTCCAAGGACGAGCTGAAGAAGCTGTCCGACGCGATCAACGCGCTGGCCGAGCCGATCAGCAAGATCGCCGCCGTCGTCGTGAAATAAGCCGCGAGGCCCGCGCCCGCCGTACGGGCGGAGCGCGGGCAGCGTAAACGGCTGCCGGCCCAGCGGAATCGCTGACATCGGCGTGGGCGTTTCCCGCACGCGCGGGAGAACCGGCGGTCACCATCGACACCACTCGGCACCGCGAGCAGTCGTCTGAACAGCAGGTTGTACGGCGCGATCGCCCGGAGCAGCCGGTGGGGCACCGACGAGCCCCATCCCCCTCGCCTGGTTCACCGTGCCCGGGCGAGGCCGGCAGCCGCGGGCCACCACGTCGGCGTCAGCCGCCGACCTGCGGGGCGCCCTCCGGGACATGCAGCAGGCCTTCCGGTAGATAGCCGGATCTGATGCCCGGCTCCCACCCGTGCACCCGGACAGCCAGTGCGGCGAGAGCGATCATGCCGATCGGCAACAGACTTCGGGGGCCGCGCCGGCTGGTGCGCTTTCGCAGTGCTGAACGAGACGACCGGCCAGGGCCCGTTCGAAGGCCGGCTGCTCATCCTCCTGGAGCATACGGAGCAGCTGCTGATCCGGCGGGGAGCGCACCGAGGGCATCCAAACGCCGAACCGCCTCAACGTGTTCTTCGGCATCCGGCTTGCGCAGTGTCACAGAGGGCCGTTCTCGGGGCACGTGCCCGCATGCCTTGGTCAGGTAGACGCACAACGCATCCATCTCCGCGAGACCCTCCGGATCCGAGCGCGACTCCAGCGGCGAGTACGGCACCCCGTCGCGGCCCGCCCACTTCACCACACGCGCCACCATGCCGACATCATCAGTCCCACCAAAAGATCACGAAAGGCGATCAGCCAAACACGCCAGAACTGACGCCCGTCAGCGGGTCCATCGGCCGCTTCACCTGTAGTCGCGGATCCGGCGGGGTGCGTTGGTACTGGCGACGTCAAGACCACTCTGGGCCGTCGAAGGGGTATTCGCCCGGGCGCCACACCATCCAGTCCGCACGATCGGTGAATCCCATGAGCAATGCGATCTCCGGCCCTTCCACCTGGGAGGGCTCCGGTTTGACCACCACCGAACCAAGCCCGAAGTCGACAACAAGTCCCGTATCAGTGTCCTCCGTCGCTGCCAGGACGGCATGCCCGATCAAGGCGCACAGTGTGTCCCTGTACCCCGGATCACCCATCAACCGGACCGTGGAATCCACGGCGATCTGTGGCCAGCTGAACAGAGAGAGCTTCGGCCCGTCGAAGTCCAACTGGACGTAGTCGCGGATGAAGATCACAGACGACATCTCTTCGCCGATCAGGGCTGACAACAGGGAGTCGGTCACGACGAGGTCTCCACGTGCTAATAGATGGCAGGGCAGATGGAAGTCATTCGGACCGGCGACTCCAAGGTGGCCGATGCCGGCGAGCGTGAGATGAACCTCTTCATCAGTGCGCAATGGACACGGTAATCCGGCCTCGCCTGGTCATTGCACCAAGCGAGGCGTTGATCAGGTGGGGAGGTTAGAGGCGCTTCCAGCACCATCGGCAGTTGCTGTATGCCGAGCGCTTGTATCTGCGGTCAGTGATCTTCGCATACCGTACTTGGTGTGAGCCGCCTTCGGACAGTACGCACCCGGGGTGACGATCGACACATGAGGCCGTCGCGGTGATAGCTGCACGCGGCCGTCGAGCTCCCGCGGACGCCGACGCCGCGGCAACGGTAGAAGCGTGGACCGGGCCGACTACGGCCAGTGCGACCCAGGGCGGCGGAGACGAGCAGGCGTTTGAGCAAGGAGCGCTCCCGAATGCTGGACCGCCCACTCCGCGCTGAGCATCCTCATCGCCGGACTGGAGACCGCCGCCGGGCTCACCGTTCTGACCTCCGCGCTGTTCGGTTTCGGACCGTCTCAGCGAGCACGTCTTCCGTCTCCTGCGCTGGATCGCCGACTGGCTCGAACCCCTGAGCACCCCCGTAGGTAGAAGGGCCCGGCCACCCCGACTCTTCTAAGCTTCGCTTTTAACCCGGTGGCGGATGTCAGGCCGTCCGGCTGGTCGTTTTGATGGCCAAGTGGCGGGGAGCAGGTCCGCGGGTGGTGCCGCGTGGGCGACCCGGGGAGTGCCCGCAGGGTTGTGGCGCGCTGGCGGGAGTGCCTAGCACCGCGTGAACGGAGCGAAATGCGCGCCGCACCCGTCCGGGCGTTAATCGGTTGGCGGGTAGCGGTTTTTCCCAGGGCAGGCGCAGCTGGGTGTAGGCGGCGAGGATGAGCCAGGTCCATCGATCGGCCTGTTCGGGAGTGCGAGGCCGGGGCAGCGTCCAGTTCAGGGTCTGCTTGCAAAAGCGGAAGGTGTGCTCCAGGTCGAACCGCCGCACATAAGAGCGCCACAGCAGATCCAGGTCCACGGGGCAACCGGTGGGGCCGTGCCACCACAGCCACAAAGTGGCGGGCTTGCGGGTGCGGCCGGGGAGCGCGGTGACGGTGAGCCGGACCACGGTGCCGGCCACGATCGGGCGCGGACCGCGACTGCCGTGCCCGTCATGCTGCTGGGTTTTGGCATGCAGCCCGCTCCAGGCGTGCACGGTCACGGTGCCGTACTGCGTATCTGTCGTGGTGAGAGCGGCCGTTGGGGTCGGCCACGTGCTCGAGTCGGCGCAGGCGAACTTCCTACCGTGTCGGCGCGGTCGGCCCAGGGCGCCCACCTCGGCGGGCGGCGGATCGGCGTAGAAGCAGCGATCGGAACGGATCCGCACCAGCAGTTGCGCCGGCGTGGCCGCCAGGGCAAGGGCCAGCCGGACCGGGTCGTAGCCGCCGTCGAAAACAAACAGCGAGAGCCGCCCGCTGGCATCGGGCAGGCGCGGCAGCAGCTGGAGGATCTGGGCGGCCGCGGCATCGTTGATGTTCGTGCCCGGCAGCAGGCGCACCGCATCGAGTGGAGCAGTCCAGGAGTTGGTCGTCAGCTCCAGGCCGGCTAACCAGGAGAACGCCCACCCGGCGATGATCGGTTTGCCCGCTGAGTGCCGTGTGGGGTGGTAGTAGAACCCGCGACTGGGTGAGCATTCGGCGTCGCTGCGCGCCCAGCAGCTGACGTCGATGGCGAACACCGCAGGCCGCTGAGCCAACTGTCTGGCCAGCAGATTCCGCAGGATGCCGGTGTTGATCTGCCCTTTGGCCAGTGCGGCATACACGCTGCCGTGTCCGCGGCGATACAGCGGATCCAGCGACAGGTGCGGCAACGAGACCACCGGCCCGGCGGCCAGCACGGCATCGGTGAGCTCGAACAGCGCATCCGAGCGACGGGTGAAGCAGCCCATCAGCTCCTGCCGGAACACCGCCAGGCAGGCCAGCCCTTGGCGAGATGGGTTCGGTAGGAGCACACTCGAAACGACGGCCACCACACACCTCCGGGCACTTGGTCGTACTCGGAGCATCGCGCGGTGGCCGTTCCACGTCGAGAACCACCCGCCACCGGGTTAAAAGCGAAGCTTAGGCAGTTGTTACCGAAGCGTCCCCGTCACACCATGTACCACCACTCATCGGCGAATTCGTCGCAGTAGCTTTGCCCGACGCGTGTACCGTTCGCCGTTCCCTTTGCGGTGAGACAGAAGCGGCTATTCCGATTGATCAACCGGACGTAGGGCTGGTACTCGTCGTAATCGATGAACCAATGCTGGTCAGCATAGTTAGCGCATGCAGACTGGACGGCATCATCGAAATATCCCCGCGCGACCAGGCACTTCCCGCTGTTGACGTTTCGGATCCTCCAGTATTGACGAGATACCTCTAATCCTACATACTCGAACGTCCATTTTTCGTCGGCATAATCAGTGCAGTTATACTGCACGGCGGGGGCGTCGTTGGCCGTGCCTTGGATGAGCAGGCATTTCAGGCTGTTCAGGTTCTGGAGCCGAGAAGTCGCGGCAGCGAACGCTCCTGCGGATAGCTGCTGCTTCGCGTCGGTGGCGGTTGGAGCTGTGCTCTCCGCTACTGCAGCGGCACCGTTAGTTGTGATGAGACTCAGGGCGACAGCAATCGCGGCCGCGCCGCGTTTCACTGAAGTCGTGCTCACGATGAATTTCTCCTTGTCGAACGACGTTAAATCGGTACGCCCTTGTTCGTGTCACTTTGGGCACATGATCGACGGTGTCATTGATGATCCACACAGTCAATATGTCAAAATGAGGAACTTTTCCCTTGTTACGGCAGCCCACACTGTGCTGGCGGTCCCCGGCATCACCAAGACGCCGATGCTGAAAAAGACGACGAGCGGGGGAATCGAGAGCCTGAACCAGATGCCCGCCGCCGGCCGCGAACGATACCGGGACGTGCTGGATCACTACGCGACGATGAGCGCGAACTCGCACAACGCGCGTTTCCTGGTGAGCGCCGAACAGGTCGCCGTCAAGCTCCATCGCATCGTCGACAGGCCGAGACCACGGTTCAAATACCACCTGGCACCCGACGCCTGGCTCGTCGACAGGCTCGTGACCCGGCTGCTGCCCTGGCGGCTGCGGGCAGCAGTCAACGCGCGTGCCTACCGGCTGAGCGCCCATCCGAGATGACGGCCGGACACCGACCTGGGCCGACGCGATCGCGAACCGCGCCGGCGACCAGGGCGGCGGAGACGAGCAGGCGTTTGAGTAAGGAGCGCTCCCCAAGGTGAAGTGACAGGGCGCCTGTGAGACGACCGAGTTGCTGGCCCGGTTGCCCGCTCTCCCGCGTTCCCTTGGAGCTCCTGGTTCGCCCCGCGCTCCGGGCTCTTCACGCCGTCTGGCCACTACTCCCCGGATAAGTGCCATTATCCGGGGAGTATGAGTAGTATCTCCCCGGATAACAGCGATCCGGGCTCGGAGCTAGCGCCGGAAAAACTCCCCGGATAAGAATGATGGGCGCCGGAGGTGGCCGCAGCGGCCGATGGCAGCGTCTTCGGTGGGGCTACTGGGATCCTCTTGAAATTCTCTCAGGACGCGCTTTCGGAACTCGGACCCCTAGCTATCGCTAATTCTTCTCGGAGGACTGGGCCCAACTGCTCAATTATTCCCGCACCAGGCTCTCCCGGATACGGAAGAGACGACAGAAACGAGGCCGATATCACGCCTTGAGCATATTCATCGACAACGCCAAAGGCGCTCTCAATGAACTCAATCGCAGTACGCCAGTCGAGGGGAGGTGACAACTCTCCTTGATACGCAGAGACGATAGATTGCGTAAAATCCCAGAACAGCACATGCGGAAGAATCTCTCCATTGTCCTGAAGATGCTCCGCGTACAATTCGCGCAGCTCAGGAACTCTGAGGACAAGCTCGTCAACGAGCCATCCAGTTGAGAGTGTCACCCAGTACCGTCCATGTATCGACCTCTGAGAGAGTCTTGCAACGACCTCTGCAGCGTGCGAGCAACAAGCATGTCGTGTTTGCTTGCATCCGGGTTTTTATTCATCCAGTTCGCCAAGGCGCGGATCGCTTCCTCTGCCTTCTTGACGTGACCTCGCCCTTGTACCAGGCTTCCACCGCTCAGCTCATGCTGCGCAGCGCTCATGGTGGTTCCGTCGCCGATGAGATTAGGATTACCAGTCCCCTTATAAAGGTAGTTGGCGAGGTTCTGAAGTTTACTATCCGACACCTGAGGTGTCGGCAAGACTCCACACGGTCCGTTTGAATTATGGACCAAAACAGGTGTGGTACCCGCCAGCACATAGTACGTGTGAATGTCAGCAACTGTGAGGTTGTGAACACATTGGTGGCCGGTGGTCCACTTCGCGATCCCCACGACCTGGAGCCGGTCACCGGCGCTGGTCTGCAACCATGCCCCGGACTGGAGTTTGGTGGCCTGTACCCAGGCACGCTGATCGTTGACCCAGAAGGGGTGCTGGTCGGTGGCAATGATGACGTCGGTGGCGGTGCCCCGATCACCGTCGGTGTCGACGGTGATCTGCACGAGGTTCTTGGCGCCATGGCTGGTGATTAGTGCGATGACGGGTTTCGCCGTCGTGGTGCCCGTCTTGGGGTCGGTGGCGATGACATTGTCGCCGACCTTGACCTGTTCGATGGGTTTTTCGGTGCCGTCGGCCATCGCCACCTTGGTGCCGGGGATGAAGCTGTTCGGTCGCGTACAGGCCGCGAAGGCCTTTTGTGCGGTTTCCCGGGCCTTTTCGGCGACCTTGAGTTTGTCTTTGGTCGCGATCCAGTTCTTGAAGGCGCCGATGGCGTCGCCCGCGTGTTTCCAGAGTTTCTGGCCGACCTCGTAGGCTTTCTTCCACTTCCAGGGAAGGGCGTACTTGGTGGCTAGTTTTCCGGCGAGGCCGCCGGCGAGTGAGCCGAGGACGTTGAGCGCCGTTTCGCCGCACGCGCCGAGGTTGCCGGTGGTGAAGCACTGGATGCCGGCGGTGATGCCGAGTTCGTCGGCGGCGATTTTGGCCAGGGCCAAGATCGCGTTGAGTATCAGCTTGAACTGCCGGTCGACTTCGACCTTCAGAGCGGCGGCGTTGGCCTCGGCCAGATTCTTGCGCTGGAGCTTGCAGGCCTTGCTACTGGGTTTGACACACGGGTCTGCCTTGCCGGCATCTGGTGCGGGGCGAAGGCCGGTGGGATCGGAGGCCCCGATTGGGTTGTTGCCGCCGTAGCTGTAGGGGTTGAGCCATTGCGGTTTGTCGAGGCTGAGTAGCGGGTCGGTGGAGACGAACTTGGCGATGGAGGGGTCGTAGTAGCGGGCCGAGAGATAGTTCAGGCCGGTGGAGTCATCTTCGATCTTGCCGAGGAAGCCGCGGTCGGTGAAGGGCAGGTCATCGGAGCCGCGACGCTTGCCGTAGGGCAGGTAGCGTTCACGGGCGACTTGGCCGGTGGCGTCGTCGACGGCCAGCTGGGTGGAGCCGTGCAAGCCGGAGGCCAGCCACTTGATGCCGGCGGTGGTGCGCAGCGCGACGGCGGAGCCGTCCGGGCCGGTGTAGTAGCGAGTGGCCTTGACCGTGCCGGCGGACAGCTCCAGCTCCATCGCGCCCAGGTAGAGGGTGGCGGTGCCGTCGGGTTCGCGGCGGATCAGCCGTTCGCCGTCGGCGTCGTAGACCATGGAGGTTTCCTGGCCGTCGATGATGGCTTTGTCCATCTGGCCGAGCGGGTTCCAGGTGAAGGTGCCCTGCTTGCCGCCGACGGTGCGGGCCGTCAGCTGACCGGCGTTGTCGTAGCCGTAGGTGTCGGTGCCGCCGGTGCGGGTGATGGCGGTGACCGCGTTGGGCCGCACCGCCGCCGCGCCCGGAGCGGGTAGGTGTAAGTGGCGGTGGCTGTGCCGTCGGTCAGGTTGGTGAGGTTGCCGACTGCGTCGTAGGTGTAGCTGTGGTTGTAGGGGTCGATGCCCCCGGTGGCGGGCCCGGTCGCACAGGAGGAGGCGGTGGTGGTGAACGCCGCGCTCAGCCGAGTCAGGCCGTCGTAGGTGAAGCACTCGGACTGACCCGGGGTGGTGCCGGGGATGGCGGAGGCGGCGTCCAGGATCCGGGTGATATCACCGGCGCTGTTGTAGGTGACCTGGTCGTCCTGGGCGATCTGCGGGGTGGCGGTGTCGGCCTTGGCGGTGGTGGTCAGCCGCGACAGCCAACCGGTCACCGTGTCCCAGGTGAAAGATCGCTTCACCTGGGCGTTCGCGCCGTAGTGCCGCTCCGACAGCCGTGCGGTCTGGGAGTAGAGAGTGTCCTTGACGTAGGTGGCGCCGCCGCCGTAATTCGAGGTCAGCGCCTTGGGCAGGCCAAGATCGGTGTAGGACAGCGCGAGCGTTTCGGCCGCCAGGCCGCCAGCGGCGGGCATGGCCTGTTCGATGGGGTTGCCGGCCCGGTCGTAGGCGGCGGTGAAGGCGTAGTCGCCGGCTAGAGCGCCTTCGGCGGTGGGGATGGTGAGCTTGGTACCAGTCGGTCGGTAGGAGTCGTCGTAGCCGGTGACGGTGTCGGTATAGGCGTTGACGCCGACGTAGCGGGTGGCTGACGTCGGCTGGCCCTTTGCCAGGGTGTCGTAGGTCCATTCGGCGGCCTTGGTGCCGGTGCTCACCTCGCCGACCCACTGGGCGGTGCGTCGGCCGAGGTCATCGTAGCTGTAGGAGATCTTCGAGCCGTTGCCGTCAATGCCCCACAAGGCCCGGCCCATCGCGTCATAGCCGTTGGTCGAGGTGCCCGCGTCGGGGTCGGTGGTCGCGGTGCGGCGGTCCAGCCAGTCATAGGTGAAGGTGCGGACGTTGCCACTGGCGTCGGTGACCTTGGCCAGCTGTCCTGACACGTTGTATCCGTAGGCGGTGTCGTGGTGGACGACCGTGTCCTTCCACTCCTCGGTCTTCACCGTCCGCCCGGCCGCATCCATCACGGTGGCGGTCTTGCCGCCGACCGGCGGGGTGACCTCGACGCGGTCGGCGCCCGGGTAGGCGGTGGTGGTGCGGCGCAGTTCGGCAGCCAGGCTGCGCTCGATCACCGCGGTCGGCCGCTGCAAGGTGTCATACAGCGTTTCGGTCCACTGCGGCAGGGTCGCCAGCACAGGGTTGAGTAATCCGCTGCCCGGCGCGCCAGCGTTGTAGGCCGGCTGAGTGGCGGCCCGGGTCAGCCCCCGGCCGTCATAGACGGTAGCGGCAACGATCCGCCCGCCCGCCGGGGAAGCTACCTGAGTTTCCCTTGTCCGGCCGAGACCGTCGTCGTAAGAGTAACTGGTCACATACTTCGCGCTCGTTCCGGTGCCCGACAACAACTTGCGCATCGTCGTCTTGGCCGCTGCGCTGGCCGAGACGTCGTAGGCAACGGTCGCGGTCGGGGTGCCACCACTGCGCGGCTCGCCTGGACCCCACAAGGCGGTGGTCCGGCCCAGCGCGTCGTAGTCGATTTCCAACCGTTTGTTGAGCCCAGGGAAAGGACGGTCCGGCCTGGTCAAACCGTAGTAAAGCATAGCGGCGGCGAGCTTCGGCGTGGTCCTGCGGGACGCGGGGTCAGCAACCGGAGCAGGTCGCCCGCCTGCGCCGATGGTAGGCCAGCGTGGCCAGGCCCAGCCCGATTCCCCACGGTAGCCACAGCAGGCCGGGCGCGCCGCTGCCAGTGATGGGCAGGCCGTCAAAAATGAACAGCCGGTAAATCACCAGTCCGGCCGCGATGACGGCGACGGTCACGACCGTGGCGGGGACCACGGCCAGTGCCACGGGCACGCGCCGGCCGCCCAGGTAGGGCACCCATCCCGGCAGGACCGTGCCCCAGCGCATGGACAGCCCGAGCGTGAGCAGCGCACCGCCCACGGCCGACAGCGGCAGGCTGTACTCGACCAGCGGTCCGATCCCCTTCGCGGCCATGTCGGCCGCCAGGCCCCGGACGAACTGCTGGTCCACGCCCAGCGGGATGCCGAGGTTCCACGCTGCCCGCTGCACCGCGTACGGCAGCGGCGCCACCACCGCCACCGCGGTCGCCCAGCGGCCGATCCGGGCCCAGCGCGCCGCCGTACCCGGTTCGGCGCGTGTCCGGTCGCACCGCGGGCAGCGCGGGTCGCGCAGCAGTGATGCCGCCGTACCGGCGAGCAGCGCGCCGCCGAGGGCGCACAGCAGCTGGTTCGTCAACGGCCAGTCCACCAGGGCGTGTCCGTGCAGCCCGTAAGCCATGTTCTGGAGCACCCGGACGTCGGGGATCGCCAGCAGTAGCGGTGCCGCCACCACGAGGAGCACCACGGCCGCCGCCCGGTGCGGGATCCACCGCGCCCACGGCGACCGCCCGGCCAGCGCGGCGACCAGACCGGCCGCGCAACCGAAGGCGATGACCACGCCGGCCGTTCGCGGCTCGGCGGTGGCCAGCAGGTTTCCCATCTCCATGCCCTTGGGGTCGCCGGCGCCGAAGGGGAACCCGGCACCGCCGGACGCCCAGTACACGGCGAGGGCACCGTAGCCCAGGCACCACAGGGCGGCCGCGTAGGGGACCAGCCCCCACAGCCGCTCCACCATGCGGCCGCCGTACCGCGCGGTCACCACCTCGGCCGCGGTCATCGACGTCCTCCGAACCGAGTGCCGCGCGGATCGCCGGGACGGCACGCCCCGTTCCGCGGTGCGGGCGGATTCGAATGGGTCATCTCTCCTCCTGGAGTCTGGCGCCGCCCCTGTGAGCGGCACGCAGTCTGGAGACTCGCAGCCGCCCCGGCGGTCCCGATATCTGCCGATCGGCAGACGCGGAGCGCGCCCGGCCCGCTCTATGGTGGGTTCGTGCTGAGAAGTACGGTCACCGCCGAGCCGGAGCGAGGGGGCGTCGAACGCCTCGCCGCACGCGTGCTCCTGACCGCCGCCCCACTGGTTGCCGCCCTCGCCCTGGCCGGGGCGCTGCACCCCGGCACAAGCCCGCTCCTGGCAGTGCCCGCCGCGCTGACGCTCGGCACGCTGGGAGTGCTGGTCGCGGGGTGGCCCCGTACCCGGCGGGTCCTCGGCATGGCCGTCGGCATCGTCTGCCTCATCTCGCTCGCCTGCATCACCGTGTGGTTCACCCACCCGCCGCTGGGCCCCGGCGCCTCGTGGTCGCTGCTGCACACCGCGGCGCTGATGGCCTTGGTCGCGCTGGCGTGCCGGTGGTCACCGGTCCGGGAGGCCGTCGCCGCGGGCACGCTGACCGTGCTCGCCTCGGCGGCGCTCGGCCTCCCGGTCACCGGCCCGCCGCGGGGAATCTGGTGGGAGCCCATCGCGATCTGCGCGTTCTGGTCGCTGCCCGCGCTCGTGGGCGCCGCGGCCGGCGGTTACCTGCGCTGGCTGGACGCCCGCAGGGTCCAGGCGGTACAGCAGGCCCGCCGGGCGCAGCGCGTCCAGCTCGCCACCGACCTGCACGACTTCGTGGCTCATGACGTCAGCGCCATGGTCGTCCAGGCCCAGGCCGCCCAGGTGCTGCTTCGCGGCGATACCGACGAGGCCGCGAGGGTGCTGCGGCGGATCGAGTCGGACGGCACCCGCGCACTCGCCTCGATGGACCGGACGATCCGGATGTTGCGCGAGCTGGAGTACGGCGCGGGCACCGGCCCTACGACGTCGCCCGGCGCCACCGAGCTGCCCGAGCTGATCGCGCGCTACGCGGGCAGCGGCGCGGGCCCGATCGAACTGGACATGGCCTCGGGGCTGGACCGGGCGCTGCATCAGGAGGCGAGCACGACCGTGTACCGCGTGGTGGTCGAGGCGCTTACGAACGTACGTCGGCACGCCCGCCCCGGCACCGCGGTCGCCGTCGAACTGGCCGAGTCCGCAGAAGGCGGCGTCGTTCTCACGGTCACCGACCAGGCGGGCGACACCGGCCAGGCACCACGCGACCTCACGGGCCGGCGCCACGGCGGAGTGGGGCTGGCCGGCCTGGCCGAGCGGATCGAGGCGCTCGGCGGCGTCTTCACCGCCCAGCCCATGCCTCCGGCGGGCTGGCAGGTCCGCGCCGAGCTTCCCGGCGCTCTCGTGGAGCCGGTGCCGTGACCATCCGGGTACTCATCGCCGACGACCAGGAGCAGGTCAGGTCCGGGTTCCGCACCATTCTCGGCACCGCGCCGGACATCGAGGTGGTCGGCCAGGCCGCCGACGGCGCCGAGGCCCTGGATCTGACCAGGCGGTTCCGGCCCGACGTGGTGATCGCCGACATCCGGATGCCGCGGATGGACGGGCTGGAACTGACCCGGATCCTCTGCTCCCCGGGCGCGCAGGTCGGCGCGCGCGTGGTGGTGGTCACCACCTACGACCTGGACGCCTACGTGCACACCGCGCTGCGCCATGGTGCCTGCGGCTTCCTGCTCAAGCACTCGGGTGCTGGGCTGCTGATCGAGGCGGTGCGCGCCGCGATGGCCGGCGACGCCCTGATCAGCCCGTCAGTGACGGTACGGCTGCTGCGTGAGCTGTCCGGCCGACACGAGGAGCCGGGGCGGGCGCAGCCGCTGACCGACCGGGAGCTGGACATCGTCGCACTGGTCGCCGACGGCCGGACCAACGCGGAGATCGGCGCGGAGCTGTACATCACCGCCGGAACCGTCAAGACCCATCTGGCCCACATCCAGCGCAAGCTCGGCGCGCGCAACCGGGTCGGCATCGCCGCGTGGGCTTGGGAGACCGGCTACCGGTAACTCGGGCACTGACCGGCCGAAGCTCCACCTTCCCCCGCTCCCAGCCGGCCCTGGCACCTACCGCCTGCGCTACCACCTTCGGGGGATGGACGAGGAACGCTGTGCCCCCGACGACCACTACTTGCAAATTTGGCCCGCTCCCACCCAAGGGCCCGCCGTCTTGAAAGCGACCTCCACAAGCATGCGTGAGATCCTCAAAGCTTGAGATCGACCGACCCGCCCCACGGGATGCGGGCATGGTCGGTCGCGTGTTCCTCCAGCAGCCACCCGTCGAAGTTCTCCAGACCGCGTGGATGGGGAACGCGCGAGCCGGTCGCACCGCGCGGACAGACCCGATGGCTTCGCCGGGCTTCAGCCACGGACCGGACGCCGGGACAGGCAAGGTTTCAACCCGGGCTGACGTCATGGGGTCGGCGCGACGGCGTCGCAGGGCTCGCGTGCCTGCGACGAGGGCGATGGAGACGGCGCGGCGGCGGGTGACCGGCGCGAGAGCAGGTATCCCGTCAGTGCGGCGAGCAGGCCGGCCAGGCCGGCCGCCGCGAAGCCGCCCGCCGGCACGGACGCGTCGATCGCCACTCCCACGACCGGGGCACCGAGCGCGAACCCCGCGCTCGCCGCCGAGGCCTGCAGGCCGGTCGCCTCGCCTCGCACGCCGGCCGGCGTCAGCCGGCTCACCGCGTCGGAGACCGTGGAAAGGGTCGGTGCGGTGAGCAGCCCGGCGCCGATGACGGCCACACACAGCCAGCGCCAGTCATGGGCGAGTCCGGCCGGAATCGTCACCAGCCCGAGCAGGCCGAGCAGCAGCCAGGTGGGCATCGGCCGGGTCAGCGCCCCGTACACCAGGCCGCCCACGACGGACGTCACCCCGAACACGGCGATGACCACGGCCGCCCACGAGACCTGGCCGACTTCTCGAAGGGTGGCGACGATGGCCAGGTCAACGCCGCTGAGCAGCATCGCGACGCCGAACCCCATCGTCAGAACGGCGACCATGCGCGATCCCAGCCACTCCCGGCGCCGGGGCCGGCCCGCCGCCTCGCCGTCCGCCTCGTCCTCGGACCGCAGCGGCGGGTTGAGCAGGGCGATCCCTGCCCCGCCGACGACGATCGCGGCGCCCACTCCCCATGCCACCACGCCGGGGGACACCTTCGCCGCGCACAGGATCACCACCGCCGGCCCCACCATGTACGACAGCTCGCCCGCCACCGACTCCAGCGCGAACGCCGCCCGCCGCTGGCCTGCCGTCGTCATCGCGGCGATCGCCTGCCTGGTGACCGATTGGATCGGCACCATCAGCAGACCGGCGGCGAAGGAGGCGCCCAGCAAGATCACGTACGGCAGCGCCGGCACGGTCAGCCAGAACACGAGCTGCGACACGACCGTGGCCAGCAGCACGGTACGCAGGCCCCGCCGGTCGATCATCCGGCCCAGCAGCGGCCCGCCCAGCGCGACACCGGCGGTGAGCGCCGCCACCACGGCTCCCGCCGCCGCGTAACTCATCTCGAGGGCGATGACGACGTACATCGTCAACGCCATCGCGTCCGCCGTGATCGCGGTACGAGCGAGCAGTGAAATGCCCAGCAACGGCGTCATCCCCGGCACCGCGAGCACCTGTCGAAATCTGGTCATTGTTTTGACGCTAGGTCAACCGGAGCGCCATAGGAAGTCGCCAATTTGTTGGACCAGGCATAATGAATACTTATGGCACACGACCTCGAGACCGCGTTGCTGCGGTCGTTCGTCACCGCCGTGCGGGCGGGCAGCATCAGCCGGGCGGCGGCGACGCTCGGCCGCACCCAGCCCGCGCTCAGCCAGCAGTTGCGCAAGCTCGAGAAGGCCGTCGGCAGCCCGTTGCTGCACCGGGCGCCGTCCGGCGTCTCGCCGACCCGGGCGGGCGAGGAGCTGCTGCCCTACGCCGAGCGCATTCTCGCGCTGTCGGCGCAGGCACTCTCCGAAACGGGACGTGCGCTCACCGGGCATTGCGGGGTGGGACTCCTCGAAGATCTCGCCGCTTCCCGCCTTTCTCAGGCACTCGCCGACCTCGCGCGGCTGCACCCCGACGCGACGCTGGAGGTGCTCAGTCTTTCCAGCGCGGCGATGCGGGAGGCCTACGACACGGGCCGCGTCCAACTCGTGCTCGACGAGGTCTCGGACCTTCCCTGGCCGCCGCGCTGGACGGTGCGGCTGCCGCTGGTCTGGGCGGTCGGGCAGGGTGTCGCCACCGACGCCGATCCGCTGCCGGTGGTGCTGTTCTCGAACACGTGCGCCTGGCGAACGTCGGTGCTGGAGGCGATGGAGGGCACGGGGCGCCGCTGGCGGGTGGCGTTCGAAAGCAACAGCCTCGCCGGAGTGCTCGCCGCGCTACGGGCCGGGCTCGGAGTCGCGGCGCTCCTGCCCGCCAACCTCGAGCCGGCCATGGCCTGCCACGACGCGGCCGCGTTGCCCACTCTGCCGGATGTCGAACTCGGCCTTGCCCGCCACCCCGGTACCGAAGGCGACGCGCTCATCGACGCTGTGGAGACCGCCCTGCGGCGGATGATCTGAGCCGCACACCTGACGACCCGAGTGCAACGGCCAGGGGTCGCTGCCGCGTGCTATAAATAATGACTGTTCATTATGTAATGGGGAGGGATCATGGCGGGACGACCGCGCACGATCAGCGAGGAGCGCATCATGGCCGCACTCGCCGCGGCGGTCGGGCGGGTGGGGCCGAGCCGGTTGACATTGGCCGACGTCGCGCGGGAAGCCGGAGTGTCGACGGGTGTGCTCGTCGGGCGGTACGGCAGCAAGCGTGAGCTGCTGCTCGGATTCGTCCGATGGGGCCTGTCGGAGAAGGCGTTCATCCGGCCGATGCGGGCCGCGTTCGAGACGGCTCCCGACTCCGTCGAGGGGCTGATCCGAGCGGTGGTGCGCAGCGCGGGGCCCGACACGGAGCCGGAGGAGTTCGCCAACAACCTGGCGTTCCTTCACCTGGAGCTGGCCGACCCCGAGTTCCGCGCGCTCCTGGGCGAACACGACGCGGCGGTCCGCGCCGAGCTGGCCGATTACCTGCGGGCGGCGGTGACGCTCGGGCACCTGGTGGCGAGCGCCGATGCCGACGCGCTCGCCGCCGCCGTCGACTCCATCCGCAACGGCACCCAGATCACCTGGGCGATGACCAGATCGCAACCACTCGCCGAGGCGCTCCGCCGTGACCTGAGCACCCTGCTCGAACCGTACCGGTGCACCAAGGAGGACCAGTGACAGATAGACCACTGACGGGACAGGTCGCCCTCGTGAGCGGAGCCACCCGTGGCGGGGGCCGGGGAATAGCCGTCCAGCTCGGTGCGGCCGGGGCGACCGTGTACGTCACCGGCCGCAGCACGACGGCCTCACGATCACCGATGAACCGCCCCGAGACCATCGAGGAGACCGCCGAACTGGTCACCGCCGCCGGCGGTCACGGCATCTCGGTGCCCACCGACCACCTGGACGTCGATCGGGTCCGCGAGCTGGTGGCGCGGATCGACGCCGAGCAGCACGGCAGGCTCGACATCCTGGTCAACAACGTCTGGGGCGGAGATCCGCTGACGGTGTGGGACAAGCCGCTGTGGGAGCAGCCACTCGAGGACGGCCTGCTGCTGCAGCGGCAGGCGGTGCACACGCACATCATCACCAGCTGGCACGCCCTGCCGTTGCTGGTGGCCCGCCGTCGCGGCCTGGTCGTGGAGGTCACCGACGGCACCGCCGACCAGGGTTACCGGGGCACCTTCTTCTACGACCTGGCCAAGGCCGGCGTCATCCGGATGGCGCAGGCACAGGCGGGCGACCTGCGACCGCACGGCGTCACCGCCGTCGCGCTCACCCCCGGATTCCTCCGGTCGGAGGCGATGCTCGACCACTTCGGCGTCACCGAGGACACCTGGCGGGACGGCATCGCCACCGATCCCTACTTCGCGATGTCGGAGACACCCGTCTACCTCGGCCGCGCGGTGGCCGCACTCGCCGCCGACCCGAAGGTGGACCGCTGGAGCGGGCAGTCGCTGGCGACCTGGCAACTGGCCAAGGAGTACGGCTTCACCGACGCCGACGGCTCCCGTCCGGACTGGGGCGGCTACTTCGGCGCGACCCAGCGCCAGAGCGACGCCGTCCCGGAGGACTATCGATGACGCACGGCTGAAACCGGTCGCCGCCGGGAGCGCTCGTCGCGGCGCCGGTGTCCCCGGCGGCGCTCCCCCGGTCACCACGGGCTTCGCCGGACGCCTCCGGCCACGCGTTCGCCTCAACCGGTGAAGGCGACGTCCTCCAGGCCGAGCTCCAGCGTGGAGCCCACGGTGGAGCCGGTCACGTTCTTCTGCATCAGATAGTTCAGCGTCTCGTAGTGGACGAAGATCAGAGGACATTCGTCCTGGACGATCGCCCGGATCTGGCTGTAGAGCCCCTTGCGGGTCTCCATGTCGGTGGACTCGGCGGCCTTGTCGATGAGCTGGTCGACCTTCGGGTTGGAGTACTTCATCGCGTTGATGGAGCCGCCGGTCTTCACCACGAGGGAGTAGAAGTTGTCCGGGTCGATGGTGCGCTCCTGGTAGGCGCTGCTGATCTCGTAGTCGCCCTTGGAGTACCGGTCGAACCAGACCGAGACGTCGACCTGCTCGATCTGCATCGTGATGCCGACCTGCTTGAGCTGCTCGGCGACGATCTCGCCGGTCTTCAGCAGCTCCGGATACTGCGGCAGGCCGAGATAGCGGATCGTCAGGCCGTTCGGGTAGCCGGCGTCGGCGAGCAGCTGCTTGGCCTTGGCGAGGTCGGGCCCGGCGGCGTAGGGGTCGACGCCGTCGAACCACGGCGAGCCGCTGGCGATCTCCTGCACGCCGACCTCGCCCGATCCGAAGTAGGCGATCTGACGGATCGCCTTGCGGTCGATGGCCCAGGCGATGGCCTGGCGCACCTCCTTCTTGTCGAAGGGCGCCTTGGCGACGTTCATCGCCAGGAAGTCGGGGATGCCGGCCACGGGGCTGGTCTCGTAGCTGAAGCGAGGGTCCTTGCTCAGCGTGGGCAGCTGCTGCAGGGGGACGGCGTCGGCCCAGTTGATCTCCCCCGCCGACAGGGCGTCGACGCGGCTCTGGTCGACCAGCAGGAACCGGAAGTCGACCTCGTCCAGGTAGGGGCGTCCGCTGCGGAAGTACTTGTCCCACTTCTTCAGGGTGATGTGGTCGCCCTGGACCCACTCGACGAACTGGAAGGGTCCGGTGCCGACCGGGTTGCGGGCCGGGTCCTTGGACTCGATCGCCTTCTGGTTGACGATCTCGCCGTTGTTGGCGAGATTGGTGAGGAACGGTCCAAACGACGCCTTCAGATGGAACGTCACCTGCGTGGGCGAGACGACCTCGACGGCGTCGATGGGCGCGTACAGCGGGGCGTAGGCACTCGCGGTCTTGGGGTCGAGGATCCGCTCGAAGGTGTACTTGACGTCGTTGCCGGTGAACTTCTCGCCGTTGTGGAAGTACGCGTTGTCGACGAGGTCGAAGGTCCACGTCTTGGCGTCCTGGGACGTCCACCTGGTGGCCAGCCGCGCGACGAGGTCCCCGTTGGGGCCGATGTCGATCAGCTTGCTGAAGATGCCGTCATACACCTGGGCGCCGGTGTAGACCGAGGACACCGCGGGGTCGAGGCTGTCGGGCTCGCCGGTGAGCGCGGCCTTCAGGATGCCGCCCGCCTTCGGCGCCGAGCCGGACGATCCGCCCGCCGCGGTCGAGGAGGCGCTCGGGGCGCAGGCCGCGAGCAGGCTGCCGGCGCTGCCGGCGCCGGCCACGGCGAGCCCGAGGAGGCCGGCGCGCCGCAGGAAGGATCGCCGCGGCAGGCCCGGGCCCGGATTGTTGGTCATGGAGGTCTCCTGGTCAGCCGGCGTGGGCGCGGACGAAGTCGATGAGGGTCGTGTTGAACGGCTCGGGGGTCTCCCACAGGCAGGCGTGACCGCCGGGCACGGTGGCCCACTCGGCGTCCGGGACGGCGGCGTGCAGGCGCCGCGACAGCCGGACCGGGATGAGGATGTCCTCCTCGCCCGCGAGCACGAGCGTCGGAGTCGTGATCCGCTCCAGCCGCTCGACGGTGTCGTGGGTCTGGATCACGCTGAGCTGGGCCAGGTAGGCGCCGAGGGGCTGGTCCAGCGCGGCCATGGCCGCCTCGAACTCCTCCGCCTCCTCGGTGCGCTCCTCGAAGAACGGCACGGTGAAGGCCCAGAGCGTGACGTCCCGCATGACGGCGGGGACGCCCAGGTCCCGGGCCATGTCGGCCCAGAGCGAGAACATCCGGGAGCAGAACTCCCCGGGCGCGGCGTACGTGCACGCCAGCGTCAGGGACTTCAGACCGTCCGGGTAGGCCAGGGCGTACTCCTGGGCGATCATCCCGCCCATCGACACGCCCATCAGGTGCACGTCGGTCAGGCCCAGGTGGTCGACCAGTGCCTTCGCGTCGTCGGCGAGCAGCCGGGAGGTGTACGGCCCGGCGGGCTTGTCCGTCGCGCCGATCCCCCGGTTGTCGAAGCGCAGGACCCGCAGTCCGGCCTCCAGCAGCGCGGGCACCTGGAAGTCCCACGACGCCAGGTCGTCGGCCAGGCCGTTGATGAGCACGATGGTCTCGGGACCATCGCCTTCGAGCTGGTAGTTGATGGTGATGTCGTTGACGTGAGCGGTGGGCACGGGACCTCCGGATCAGTTCTGCGCGGGCGCTGGGTCCGACTGCGGCCGGGCGCCGAGGGCGACCGGGCAGGCGACGTGGTGGGCAGCCGTGACGGGCTGCAGGACGGGACGTTCGCGTGAGCACGAGTCGACCCGGAGCGGGCAGCGGGGGTGGAACCGGCAGCCGGTCGGGGGGTTGATCGGGCTGGGAATGTCGCCGGACAGCGGGACGTGGACCAGGCGGGCGTCCGGCTCGGGCACCGGGATCGCGGCCAGCAGCGCCCGCGTGTACGGGTGCACCGGGTCGGCGAACAGCTCCGCCCGGGCCGCGGTCTCCACGATGCCGCCCAGATACATGACGCTGACCTCGTGGCTGACGTGCTCGACGACGCCGAGATCGTGGCTGACGAAGAGCACGGCGACACCGAGCTCGCGCTGCAGCTTCGCCACCAGGTTCAGGATCTGCGCCTGCACGCTGACGTCGAGGGCGCTCACCGGCTCGTCGGCCACGATGAGTTCGGGCTCGCTGGCCAGCGCCGCGGCGATCCCCACGCGCTGCCGCTGGCCGCCGGACAGCGCCGCGGGATGGCGGTCGGCGTGGTCGGGTGACAGGCCCACCAGGTCGAGCAGCTCGCGGACCCGCCGGTCCCGGTCGAGGGCGGAGCCCACGCCGAAGGCGTCCAGGGACTCCCGCACGCTGCGGCCGACGGTCCACCGGGGGTCCAGGCTGCCCAGGGGGTCCTGGAACACGGGCTGGATCCGCCGGCGGACCTCGCGCAGCGCCCTGCCCCGGAGCCCGACGATCTCGGTGCCGTCGAAGACGACCGACCCCTCGTCGGGCCGTTGCAGCCCGAGGACGCAGCGCGCCAGCGTGCTCTTCCCGCTGCCCGACTCACCGACCAGCCCGTGGGTCCGGCCACGCCCCACGCTGAGGTCAACGCCCGACAGCGCGTGCACGCGCCGGCGGCGCAGCCCCGCGTCGGGAGCCGGGAAGGTGACGACGAGCCCTCGCACGTCGAGCAGAGCCGTCATCGGACCTCCTCGGTCACGGCCTGGTGCAACCAGCAGGCCACCTGTCCGCCGTTCGGCATGCCGATCACGGGAGGGGCCGTAGCACAGCGGTCGTGCACGTGGGCGCACCGGGACGCGAACCGGCAGCCGGCCGGTGGTTCGGTGAGATCGGGCACCCTGCCGGGGATCACGGGAAGGTCGCCCGACCGGTGGTGGGCGGCCGGCTGGGAGTCGAGCAGCGCACGGGTGTACGGGTGCAGCGGCCGGGCGAAGAGGTCGCGGACCGTGCCCTGCTCGACCACCTGCCCCGCGTACATCACGGCGACGCGGTCGCAGACCTGGGCGACGACGCCGAGGTCGTGAGTGATCAGCAGGACCCCGGTGCCGCTGCGGACGGTGAGGTCGCGCAGCAGGTGCAGGATCTGGGCCTGGATGGTCACGTCCAGCGCGGTGGTCGGCTCGTCGGCGATGAGCACGGCCGGGTCGTTGGCCAGGGCCGCCGCTATCACCACGCGTTGCTTCATGCCGCCGGAGAACCGGTGCGGCGGGTCGGCGTAACGGGCGCGCGGGTCGGGGATCCCGACGATGCCCAGCAACTCCACGGCGCGTTCCCGCGCCGCTCGCCGGCTGACGTCGCGGTGGTTGCGAATCGCCTCGGCCACCTGGGCTCCCACCGAGAACGTCGGGTCCAGGCTGGACGCCGGGTCCTGGCTGACCAGGGCGATGTCGTCACCCCGGATCCGCCGGTACTGCTCGTCGGTGAGGCCACGCAGGTCCTCCTCGTCCAGCAGCACCCGGCCGGAGACCTCCGACCCGCCGGGCAGCAGGCCCATGACCGCGCCGCCGAGCGTCGACTTCCCGCATCCCGACTCGCCGACCAGTCCGACGATCTCCCCCGAGCCGACGGCCAGGGTGACCCCGTCGACGGCTCCCACCCAGCGGCCTCCGGGCACCGGGATGCGCACCCGCAGGTCTTCGATCTGGAGCACGGCGCCGGTCACGAGACCACCCCTTGCGGGTCGAGGTGGCGGCGCAGTCCGTCGCCGAGCAGATTGAAGGCGAGGACGATGACCGCGATGGCCAGCCCGGGGAAGATCTCGACCCAGGGCGCCTGGGTGAGCACGTCGCGGCCTTCGGAGAGCATGAGCCCGAGCGAGGCGGTCGGCGGCTGCGTGCCCAGGCCGAGAAAGCTCAGCGCGGCCTCGATCTGCACCGCGAAGCCCGCCAGGATCGCCGCCTGCACCAGCAGCGGCCCCAGCGCGTTCGGGATCACGTGACGACGCAGCACCGCGGCCGACGACCAGCCCCGGGCCCGGCCGCCCTCGACGAAGCCCGACTGCGAGACCACCAGGGACGACGCGCGTTGCACCCGCGCGAGGATCGGCAGGTAGATCAGCGCGATCGCCAGCGCCGCCACGAGACTGCCGGGCCCGACGATGGCGATGAGGCTGATCGCCAGCAGGAGCGCGGGAAGCACGAGCAGCATGTCCAACGGGCGCGAGATGACCTGGTCCACCCACCCTCCGAAGTAACCGGCCAGCGTCCCCAGCGGCAGGGCGATGAGGGAGGCGACGGCCACGGCCCCGAAGACGATCGCCAGGCTGGTGCGGAAGGCGTAGATCGTACGGCTGAGCACGTCCCGGCCGAGGGCGTCGGACCCGAAGGGATGCCCCAGGTCGGGCGCACCGAGGACCCGGGAGGAGTCGATGGCGTTGGGGTCGTGCGGGGCGAGCAGCGGCGCGAGGACCGCGACGACCACCAGCACCACCAGGATGAGCGCGCCGATCCGTGCCGAACGCGGCAGGGCCGCGACGGCCGATCGGCTCCGGCGCGCGCCCGACGCCATGGTCATGGTCACGACTGCCCCCTGTCGGAGACCCGCGGGTCGATGAAACCGACCACCACGTCGGTGATCAGGCTGATCAGGATGAAGAACGTGGCGACCACGAGCAGCCCCGCCTGCACCACCGGATAGTTGCGCTGGTTGATGCCCGTGACGATCAGGCGGCCCACGCCGGGCAGGGCGAACAGCGTCTCCACGACGATCGCGCCGCCCAGCAGGACGCCGAACTGGATCCCGATCACCGTGGCGATCGGAGCCGCCGCGTTGCGCAGGGCGTGACGGTAGACAATGGAACGTTCCCGTGTGCCCTTCGCCCTGAGATAGACGATGAAGGGACGGCCCATCACCCCGAGCATGGACCCGCGCGTCGTCCGGACGATGTACGCCGCCTCGGCGACGGCCAGCGTGAGAACCGGGAGGATCATGTAGTGCAGGTTGCCGCCCGGGTCCTCGGCGAAGGAGATGAAGCCCGACGGCGGCAGCCACATCATCGTGCCGGAGAAGAACAGCACGAGCATGATGCCGAGCCAGAAGTCCGGGACGCTGATCCCGAAGACGACGAACCCCTCGGTCAGGCGGCGCGCCCACCGGCCCCCGACCGCCGCACGGACTCCCAGCGGCACCCCGACGGCGACGGCGAGGAGCATCGACAGCAGCGTCAGCTCCAGGGTGACGGGAATCCGCTGCGCGAGCAGTTCGCCCAGCGGCGCCTTGCTGATGAAGTCCTGACCGAACTGCCCGTGCAGGACGCCCGTGATCCAGTCGCGGTACTGCGTCCACAGCGGGTCGTCGAGGTGCAGCTGCGCCCGTACCTGGGCCACGTTGGCGGGGGTGGCCCGGAAGCCGAGCATGGTGCGCACGGGGTCTCCCGGCACCAGCCGGATGATGAGGAAGATGAAGACGCTCATCACGAACAGCACGGGGATCGTCAGGGCGAGCCGCCGGAGCACGAAGCGCAGTCGCGGGCTCATCCGCCGGCCTCCGTCGTCGCCGCCTCGCCCACCCGCACCACCAGGTCGCGGATGAGCTTCTCGGTGAGGCCGAAGTGCTCCAGGGCGATCGCCGAGGCGCGGTCGGGGTCCTGCTCGATCACGGCGTCGGCGAGTTCGCCGTGCTGGATCGCGGCGATGCGGCGGATCTCGGGCGTGTAGGGCTCCGCGCCGAGGTCGAGGCTGATGCTGGTGCGGATCTGGGCGCTGATGCCGACGAGGACCGGATTGTGCGTCGACTCGGCCACCGCCCGGTGCAGCCGCTCGTCGGCGACGCGGGACTCCTCGCGGTCGCCGGCCTCGCGGTAGTCGACGAGGGCCTGCGACAGGGACGCCACGTCGCCGTCGTCGCGGCGGCGGGCGGCCGTCGCCGCGATCACGGGCTCCAGGAGCCGGCGGGCGTCGAACAGTGCCTCGAACCGCGACCAGTTGGGCAGCAGGTGGCGCCGGATCAGGTCGGCCGAGGAGGGCCTCCAGCCCTCCAGCACAAAAGAGCCGCCGGTACGGCCGCGCCGCTGCTCGATGTAGCCGCTCTCCGTCATCCGGCGCAGGGCCTCGCGCACGGTGGCCCGGGAGACGCCGAGCAACGACGCGAGCTCGCGCTCGGGGGGAAGTGCCTGGCCGGGCACGTACACTCCCAGCGCGACCGCGGTGACCAGGCGTTCCACGATCTGCTCCGGGGCGTTGCGCACCACGATGGGACCGGCCAGCGGATCGGTGCTGTCGCGCTGCAACTCGGTCAGCAGGGGTGGCTCGAAGGACTCGCTCATCCGTAACTCACCGGCTGGAACCACCGATGGATGAACCGGGCGAGGACCTTGGCGCCGTCGACGATGCTCCCCAGGTCGACGCTCTCGTCGATCCCGTGCATGTCGAACACCCGCGGGCCGTAGCAGAGAGCGGGGACGTCGAAGTCGTTGACGTAGAAGCGGGCGTCGGTGGTGGCCCCGATGACGTAGGTCCGCGGGTCGGCGCCGTGAACCTCGCGGTGGGCCTCGGCCACCGCCGCGGTCAGCGGGTGCCCGTCCGCGAGGGCGTACCCGGCCGCCCGGAACCCGGTAAGCGTCACCAGCGGCGCGGAGGGGAAGCGGTCGTCACCCGCCACGATGTCGTCGATGGCGGCGCGAACCCGCTTTTCCGCCTCGTCGGCCGACCAGCCCCGCGGGAAGCCCACGCGCAGCCGCAGCAGCGCCTCCGTCGGCACGCTGGACGGCCAGTCACCGGCTGAGATCTGGCCGACGTTCACGTTGTACGGGCTGGCGAGCTCGGCGAAGGCCTCGTCGGGCACCTCGTCCGGCAGCCGGTCGCACCAGTCGCGGAGTCCCCGCGCCAGGACCGAACAGAGATCGACCGGGTTGACGGCCAGGTGCGCCGACTCCGCGTGCGCGGAACGGCCCACCACGCGCACGTCGAGCCAGAGCACGCCGACCCCGCCCGTGAGGATCCCCAGGTCGGTGGGTTCGAGAACGACGGCGGCGTCGGCGAGGACCCCGGCCCGGGCGGCCGACAGGGTGCCGTTGCCCGTGCACTCCTCCTCGATCGCGCCGAGGAGCATCAGGCGGCCGGTGTCGAACCCCGGCGCCACCTCGTCGAGAGCCCGTACGGCGAGCAGCCCCATGGCGAACCCGCACTTCATGTCGCCGGCGCCGCGCCCGTAGAGCCGCCCGTCACGACGGGCCGGCCGGAACGGGGGGCTGGTCCACAGCTCGGGGGTGTCGGCCGGCACCACGTCGAGATGGCCGTTCAGCAGCAGGGAACGGCCGCCTTCAGCGCCCCGGCTCCCCAGCACGTTGGCCCGCCCGGCGTACGGGACCTGCCTCACCCCGGCGAGGGGGTCGGAGACGATGTCCTCCGGGATCGGCAGCGACTCGACGTCGAAGCCGGAGACCGCGAGTTCCGCGCTGAGCACGTCACAGGCCGCGGATTCATTACCGACCGTGCTCCGCGCCGCGACGAGCCGCTCGAGAAAGGCGAAGGCGTCCTCCGCCAATGCCTCCACTGCGCCATCGATGGCCTCTCCGCTGAACATTCCACCTCCAAGGTTTATGGTTCAGACCATAGACCATAAAAGGGATGGTAACGGGACATCTATCGGATGTCCACAGGTCAGACACCTTCTAGTCGTTTACGCCAAGCGGTCATAAGGTGCTGCCGGTCGTCGATCTCGCAGCAGAGAGCGATCAGCTCGTGGTGGGCGGCGAGAGAATCCTCGTATCGCTCCGGATTCCTTGCCCGCGACGCGATGCGCCATCGCGGTCTCGGGGAACCGTCATCGCGGTCCCGGGGAAGTCGCTGTTCACAACCTCGATCGGGCCCGTGGTCCCGGCCCGAGCCTCAGCTGTGCGTGGAGGCCACCACCGGGCCGAAGGCACGGAAGACGACAGTGAAAGAGCCCGCTGCCACATCGATCTGGTAGACGTAACAACCGGGAGCGCGCAATCGGGTCAGGGATGGATACTCCCGCCAGCCGCCGGGCAGCGCGTCCTCGGCCGGATCCAGGAGGAGTTCCTCGACGGCAGGGTCGCCGAACCTGACCTCACCAGGCCCGTCGAGTTGCCGGCCGCGCACCAGAACCGGTGTGGTCAGCGTGGGATTCACCGCCCACGCCACTTTCTGAGCAGCCCAGGTAGGGTCTGCCCACGCGCCGCCGGGGTCGGGGGCGGAGTAGTCGAGGCGGCCGTCCTCCAGCCCTATCGGCCCGGCCGGCCATCCACCCTGAACCGTCCCCGTGTCCTCGTCGGGTCGTGTGGTTTCGGTGGTGACCGGACATCGCGTTCCCGGTTGATGACGCTCAACCGCCCACGGGCGACGCAGCTGCGCTCCGGGATCCGATCCGGCGTTTCCATGCCCGCTTTCGGCCGGTGGAGCGGGACTCGCGCTGCAGCCGGCCGTCACGAGAACCAGCGCGACGACCAGGATGGGGAACCGATGTCTCATGGATCCCCCTACATCACGGGGCCTCGAAAGGTTCCGGTACGGGCAACGGTTCGACGACCGCGCCCTCGCCGGGAAGGCCGGACTCCCTGATCTGGGGATGTCTCGCGCCGCGAGGCCGTTCGCGGAAGCGCCGAAACGCCATCGGGATGCCTTGGGCGACGGACAGGTCCGGGCTGTCCATGACCTGCACGTGCACGTGCGGCTGGGTCGAGTTGCCGGAGTTGCCACACTCCGCGATCGGCTGCCCCGTCGTCACCTCCTCGCCGAGGGCGACGCGAACGGAGCCGGCCCGCAGATGCACCAGGGCGACGAACGCGCCGCCGTCGCGCAGCGCGATGATCAGATAGTTGCCGGCGATCGCCGCGATTCCCTGCCGGAGCCGCGCCACCTGACCCAGTGCATAGGGCACCAGGGTCAGCTGTGACCGCCGCCCCACGTGATCGATCTCGCCGTCGTGCACCCCGACGACAACGCCGTCGGCCGGTGCCAGGATCGGCCGGCCATAGGCGAAGAACCGCTCCGCCGGTTCGGTGGCGAGGAAGGTCCGCCAGTCACGGCGGTCCGCGGTCCGGTGACGATGGTCCACACCGATGAAGTCGATGGCATACCGCTCGCCCAACAGGTCGGTCCCGTGACTCGGGACCCGCCGGGCCGGACTGTTCCTCGCCAACCACAGACCCTCGAACGGCAGCGAGAGCACGACCTCCCGAATCATCGAACGGCCTCCGTCTCTTTCCCCGCTCAACGATCGCGGGAAGTCGTCGGTGCCCGCCCCTGGTCACTTCCGCCCGCCGGGTCCCGGCCCGTCCAGTAGTGCGGTGGTGACGGCCGCGACCGCGGTGACGATGGCGGCTCGGTGGTTGGCGAGACGCTTGCCGGGATCCTCGTCCAGGGGGTTGCGGATCACCAAGGCCGTCATGTTCCAGCTCTGGGCCGCTGCCAGCGCGATCATCATCGCGTCCATCGCGGTCGTCACCTCGACGCCGTAGCGCTCGGCGATGGCACCGGCTTTGGACAGGTGTGCCTCCCGCTCCTGGTCCGATGCCTCGGGGCGTTCCAGCATCTTCCACTGGGTGAGGCGTTGCAGCCCCGGGTCGGCCGTCAGTTCGTCGAACAGCGCGCCGGTGTAGCCGGCCAGGTCGTCGGGCGTGAACGGTACGACGTCGGCCAGGACGCGGAGCCGGTCGGCCAGGACCGCGTCGAACAGGGCTTCCTTGGAACCGAAGTAGGCGTAGATCGCCTGCTTGTTCGCCGAGGCGGCGGTTGCGATGCGGTCGACCCGGGCCCCGGCGAATCCGACACGGACGAACTCGTCGTACGCCGCGGCCAGCAGCCGCGCGCGGGTGGCGGAGGAGTCGTAGCTCATGGCCACCACCCTAAAACAACCAGATGGTTTGACTTCCTCGAATCCGAACTCGGCTCCGGACGCCGGACGGCGCCGTCCACCGGCTTCACCCGCCGAACCACACCACTGCGCGCAGGCGCACCAGCACCCTGCTCCCTACCCAGGGACGGCCCTCACGGAAGGACCTCATCGCCGCCTTCGACAACGTCCGCGTCGAGACACCTGACCAGATCTCCGAGGGCCCAAGGTCGCCACCCGCCGGATTCCCGGGGCCCCCCGGCGATCAGCCGACGGCGATCGGACGCTCGAAGAAGGTCTCCAGCACGACGATCGCCTGTGTGCCGGAGACGCCGGAGATGTCGTAGATCCGGCGGAGCACGTCCTGCAACTGCTCGGTCGTCGGGGTACGGACCTTCAGCAGAACCGAGGCGGCGCCGGCGATGACGTGCGCCTCCTGCACCTCAGGCAGGGCGGCGAAGGCCGCCGCCGTGTCGCCCATCCAGGCGTTCGAGTCGACCATGACGTAGGACAGCACCCCCAGGCCCAGCGCCTTCGGGTCCACGTCCACGGTCGTGGCACGGATCGCCCCCCGCTCGCGCAGCTTCCGCACCCGCTCGTGAACGGCGCCCGCGGACAGACCGACGCTCTGCCCCAGCGCGGCGTAGGACTGGGTCGCGTCTCGCTGCAACTGTGCGATCAGCGCACGGTCGATCTGATCCATGTTCGGTCCAGTCTTGTCATAACCTGATGTCATTCGGTAGAAATTCTACATGACTGAAGGAAATTTGATGACGGATCGTTTCAGGGTGGAGTTCCAGGCGCTCGACGAGCGGTTCACGGGTTACGACGGAGACACCCACGTCGAGGTGCTGCACAGCGGGAGCAGGAAGACCGAAGGACCCGCCTACTTCCCCGCCGGCCGCTACCTGGTGTGGAGCGACATCCCCAACGACCGCCTGCTGCGCTGGGACGAGACCACCGGCGCGGTCGGGGTCTTCCGCTGCCCGTCAGGCAACGCCAACGGCAACACCGTCGATCGCGAGGGACGACTGATCACCTGCGAGCAGGGCGCCCGCCGCCTCACGCGGACCGAGCACAACGGCGCCGTCACCGTCCTGGCCGACAACTACCGGGGCAAGAGGCTCAACAGCCCCAACGACGTCGTGGTCAGGTCGGACGGCTCCATCTGGTTCACCGATCCCCGGTACGGGATCACCGGCTACTACGAGGGATCACCCGCCGAGAGCGAGATCGGCGCGGACCACGTCTATCGTCTCGACCCCGGCACCGGAGAACCGACCGTCGTCGCCGACGACTTCGTCCGCCCCAACGGCCTGGCCTTCTCCCCCGACGAGTCGCGGCTCTACGTCGTCGACACCCGCAAGCGGCACCTGCGGGTGTTCGACGTCGCCGGCGACGGCCTCAAAGGTGGCCGGGTGTTCGCGGAGGCCTGGTTCGACGGCATACGGCTCGACTGTTACGGACGGATCTGGGCCGCGGCCCTCGACGGGCTGCACTGCTACGACCCCGACGGCACGTTGATCGGCAAGCTGCGGCTGCCCGAGGCGGCCAGCAACCTGACCTTCGGCGGAATCAAGCGAAACAACCTGTTCATCACCAACTCGGCCGGAGACCTCTACTCCATTCGCGTGACCTTCGCGGGCGCGAGGTGAACCCTCCCGCCTGATCACCGGTCAGCCGACCTCCACGAGCCCGCGCTCACCGTCGGCCGGCGGCCGGGTCTCCCGGCAGACCGCCGTGCCCCCGGTGACATCCCGGCAAAAATCGGCGAACCCCGCCAAATCATACAAAAATTCCTGGCACAGGATGCCAGGACGACGGCTTCGCAGGTGTCTCTTCGGAAACAGAATGGGCCTCCACCCTTGCCATAAACCGGGCCAGTGCCGAACATGACAACGTTGTCATCGGGTTGACGTTGAGCCGGAACCGGCTCACCTGTGATTGGACTTGCCTTACATGTCGAACCAGCCCCCTCCCCTCTCACGCCGGTCGGTCGTCGTCACAGGCGCGACCCTCCTCGCCGGGTTCGGCCTGGGAGTCGGGTTTCCCGCCACCGCCCGGGCGGACGGGCGCGCCGTGCCCGGCGGTACCACCGCTCGGGAAGGACTAGCCGTATACCGCCCGATCACGGTGTCGTCCACGGACTACGCGCCCACGCCCGGCGAGTTCGTGGTGGACCGGATCAGCTCCGTCGGAGTGCGGGGCACCGGTTGGCGTGCCGCCGACGGCGACCCCCAGTGGATCTCCGTGGACCTGCAGGGGGACTGCGAGGTCACGTCCCTCCGCCTGACCTTCGAAGCCACGGCGAACGACCCGGTCTTCGTCCCCTCCATCAGCGGCAACCCGCGCGACAGCACGACCGGCCAGGAGATCCTGTCGAGCTACGCCGTCGACTTCGTCGTCGAGACCTCTCGCGACAACCGCTCGTGGACCGGTGTCCACCGCACCGACTCCGGGCCCGGCGGCGTCGTCGACATCACCCTGGCCAAGCCCGCCGTCGCGCGCTGGGTGCGACTGACCGTGCACAAGCGCTCCAACGCCAACCCGCTCGGCCTGAACGGCTTCGAGGTGTACGGCACGGCCCGTGGCCACCGGCCGGCGGTCACCGGCTGGACCGACTGGGGGACCCACCGGCACACGGCTCCCAAGCTCGAGATCGCCGCCGACGGCACGGTGCCGCTGGAGTCGGGCTGGACGCTGACCATGGACGACTGGGCGGGTGGCGATGGCCCGGCCCTGTCCAGGCCGGCGGTGGACACCGGCTCCTGGCTTCCCGCCGTCGTGCCCGGCACCGTCCTGGCCACGCTGGTGGAGCAAGGGCACCTGCCGGACCCGGTGACGGGCTTCAACAACCTCCGCATCCCCGAGGCGTTGTCGCGTCACTCGTGGTGGTACCGGCGGAGCTTCGACGTGCCGCGCGGTGTGCGCACCGGATCCGGGCGCCACCTCTGGCTGGAGTTCGACGGCATCAACCACAAGGCGGACATCTGGCTCAACGGGCAGCGGGTAGGCGACCTGACGTACCCCTTCGGCCGCTCCGCCCACGACATCACGAACCTGCTGACCGCCAAGGGCGAGCAGGTGCTGGCCGTGCAGATCTCGCCGATGCCCCTCCCCGGCAGCCCCGGCGACAAGGGACCCGCGGGGCTGGCCTTCGTGGACGCCGGCGCCACCATGATGAACCGCAACTCCCCGACGTACCTCGCCGCCTCCGGATGGGACTGGATGCCGGCCGTGCGCGACCGCGTGGCCGGCATCTGGAACCACGTGCGGCTGCGCTCGACCGGCGACGCCGTCATCGGCGACCCCCGGGTGGACACCAGGCTGCCCGGCCTGCCCGACACCCGCAGCGCCGACGTGACCATCGTGGTCCCGGTGCGCAACGCCGGCACCGAGGCCCGGCCCGTCACGGTCGCCGCCTCGTTCGACAACGTGCGCGTCTCCCAGACGGTCACCGTGCCCGCGGGCGGGACGGTCGACGTCACCTTCGCTCCCGACGCCTACGACCGGCTCCGCCTGCGCGACCCCGAACTGTGGTGGCCCAACGGCTACGGCGAGCCCAACCTGCACGACCTCACCCTGGTCGCCTCGATCAACGGCCAGGAGAGCGACCGGCGTACCACCCGCTTCGGCATCCGCCAGTTCGGCTACGAGTACGACGTGCCGCTGCCCTTCGGCGGCGGTGCCGACGCCTACCTCCAGACGGTCGACCTGGGCGAGCAGCGGGCCCAGTACGTGCGGATCAGGTGCCTGACCCGCGCCACCGGCTGGGGCAACTCGCTCTGGACCCTGTCGGTCATCGACAGCGCCGCCGCGGGCACCGACCTGGCCCTGCACAAGCCGGCCACCGCGTCCTCCGTGGACGACCAGGCCAACCAGCCGGGCAACGTCACCGACGGCGACGCGGGCACCCGCTGGTCCTCCGAGTTCGCGGACGACCAGTGGATCCGGGTGGACCTGGGTTCGATGGTCTCCTTCGACCGGGTCGATCTGACCTGGGAGCAGGCCCATGCCAAGACGTACCTGGTGCAGGTGTCCGACGACGACTCGACGTGGAGGGACGTCAAGGCGGTGGACAACTCCGCCGTGCCGCTGCCCTTCCACCGGGGTGACGCGAGCCTGCAGACCGTGGACTTCCCCGCCCGCACCGCCCGGTTCATCCGGATCAACGGCGGCGCCCGGGCGACCAGCTGGGGCAACTCCCTGTGGACGCTGTCCGTGATCGACAGCGCCACGCCGGGGACCGACCTGGCCCTGCGCAAGACGACCACCGCCTCGACGGAGGAAACCTCCAACCCGGCCGTCCACGCGACCGACGGCGATGCAGGCACCCGCTGGGTCTCGGCTTACGAGGACAACCAGTGGATCCAGGTGGACCTGGGGTCGCCCGTCTCCTTCGACCGGGTCGTCATCGTCTGGGAGGTGGCCCACCCCAAGACGTACACGATCCAGGTGTCCGATGACGGCTCCACCTGGACCGACGTGAAGTCCGTCGACAACACCCCCGAGCCGCTGAAGATCAGCGTCAACGGCGTCCGCGTCTTCGCCCGCGGCGGCAACTGGGGGTGGGACGAACTGCTGCGCCGGATGCCCGCCACCCGCATGGACACGGCGGTGCGGATGCACCGCGACATGAACTTCACCATGATCCGCAACTGGGTCGGCAGCAGCACCCGCGAGGAGTTCTACGCCAGTTGCGACGAGCACGGCCTGCTGGTGTGGAACGACTTCCCCAACGCGTGGGCGATGGACCCGCCGGACCACCAGGCGTTCAACGACCTGGCGAAGGACACCGTCCTGCGCTACCGGATCCACCCCTGCGTGGTGGTCTGGTGCGGTGCCAACGAGGGCAACCCGCCCGCCGCCATCAACGACGGCATGCGCGACGCCGTCCAGTCGCAGGCCCCGGGCCTGCTCTACCAGAACAACTCGGCCGGCGGCATCGTCAACGGCGGCGGCCCCTACGGCTGGGTCGAGCCGCAGCGCTACTACTCCCCGACGACCTACGGCACCCAGAGCTTCGGCTTCCACACCGAGATCGGCATGCCCGTGGTGTCCACGGCCGAGAGCATGCGCAATCTCGTCGGCGAGGAGCCCGAGTGGCCGATCGGCGGCGCGTGGTACTACCACGACTGGAGCACCAGGGGGAACCAGGCCCCGCAGAACTACCAGGCGGCCATCGAGACCCGCCTCCACACGGCCGGGGATCTCGACGACTTCGCGCGCATGGCGCAGTTCGTCAACTACGAGAACGCCCGCGCCATGTTCGAGGCGTGGAACGCCAACCTCTGGGAGGACGCCACCGGCCTGATGCTGTGGATGTCCCATCCCGCGTGGCACAGCACGGTCTGGCAGACGTACGACTACGACTTCGACGTCAACGGCATGTACTACGGGGCCCGCGCGGCGTGCGAGCCCGTCCACGTGCAGGCCCGCCTCGACGACTGGCGGGTCATCGCCGTCAACCACACCGCGCGGGCGCTCAAGGGCGTGACGGTCACGGCCGGCGTCTTCGATCTCCTCGGACGCCGCCTCGGTCCCCTCCGCCGCCAGGCGGTGGACGTCGCCTCGTCCGCGACGGCCCAGGCGTTCACCGCCGGCTGGACGGACGACCTGCCCGACTTCCACCTCCTCCGGCTCACCCTGGAGAACGGCCACGGCGAGGTGCTGTCCAGGAACGACTACTGGCGCTACCGCGAACCCGCCGACATGCGGGCGCTCAACGACGTCCGGCGGGTGAAGGTCTCCGTCGACGCGGGGAAGGTGACCACGTCGGGAACGCGGCGCGAGGTCACCGCGAAGGTCTCCAACCGCGGTTCGGCGGTCGCGGCCATGGTACGGCTGTCGCTGCTGGACGACCGGAGCGGTGAGCGCGTGCTGCCGACGCTGTACAGCGACAACTACGTCTGGCTGCTGCCCGGCGAGTCACGGACCTTCACGCTCTCCTGGCCCGCCGAGTCCCTGCCCTCGGGCCGGCCCGCCGTGCGGGTGGAGGGGTACAACGTCGAGCGGACCGTGGCGCGGCCGTAACCACCGCCGGGGGCCGGGCACCGCGGCGAGCGGCCGCAGCAGCCGCTTCGCCCGCGAGTGCGCACGCCTGTGCGACCAGCTCTGCTGACTGCCGTCCGGCCGTTCACACCCGTGCACGGCCGGACCGGCGACGAGACCCACCCGGCTTGGCTCCGATGACGCTTTATGATCTTGCTGGTCGACTCGCCGACCAGCTCAGAGCAGCGTCATCCGACAAGCCGGGCTCCAGTAGTCTGACCGACCACATACAACCCCCCCAAAGGTGCCCATTCATGGAAAACCAGCTATCGGCGGCCCCGGCCTGTTACCGGCACCCGAAAAAGGAGACCTACGTCCGATGTACGCGGTGTGACCGGTACATCTGCCCGGATTGCATGCGGGACGCGGCCGTCGGGCACCAGTGCGTGGAGTGCGTGCGCGAGAGCAACAAGACAGTACGGCAGGCCCGTACGGTGTTCGGCGGCAAGGTGTCCGCCGTACCGGTCGTGACCTACGTGCTGATCGCGCTCAACGTCCTGGCTTACTCCGGCGAGCTGCTGTGGCCTGCGATCGTCGACCGGTTCGACAGCCTGGGTCTCGGTCTGATGGACACCGACGGCCAGTACTACCTGTTCGAAAGCGGCACCGGCCTTGAACCCGTCGGCGTCGCCTCCGGCGAATGGTATCGGCTGATCACCTCGGCCTTCCTGCACCTGCCGGTCATGGATGGCGGTTTCTGGATCCTGCACATCGTCTTCAACATGTACTGGCTCTGGACCCTTGGCCGGGTGGTCGAGGAAGTACTGGGCAAGCTGCGCTTCATCGCCCTCTACCTTCTGTCCGCATTCGGCGGATCGGTCATGGGCTATCTGATCTCGCCCGATCAGGCCGCCGTGGGCGCCTCCGGTGCGATCTTCGGCCTGGCCGCCGCCTACTTCTTTTTCAGCAGGCGACTCAACCATGACCCCGTCGGAGCGACCCGGCTCATCGTGATGTTCCTCATCTGGATGGTCGTTTCCGCGGGGATCTCCTCGTGGGAGGGCCACCTCGGTGGCCTGCTGGTGGGTAGCGTGGTCGCGCTCGGCCTCAACCACCTGCCGCGCAGGCTGCACTTCACCGCGGCGGGTGCGATGTTCCTGTTCCTGGTCATCCTGGTGGTGCTGAAGACCTCTCAGCTGACCGGCGTCATCGCCTGAGGCTCCGCCCGGAACGGGCCGTCACCGAAGGCGCTCCCGCAACGGATGGTGTGCCGACGGCGCGGCCCGGAACTCTGGTTCGATCACCGGGTCACGCGTCGTACCGGCCGCCGTCGGCCCGGAGGGTCGCGCCGTTGATGTAGCCCGCCACCGGGCTGGCGAGGAACGCGACGAGGTCGGCGTACTCTCGCCGCCGGCCGATGCGGCCGACGTCGTTGGGCCCGAGTGCGTTGACAAGGTTCGGCTCGATCTCCTGCCAGGTCTCCCCCCAGCCGTTCTGCCTGCCCAGGTTCACCAGGAAGTCCTGGACGGCGGGGGTGAGAATGCCTCCCGCCGCGACGGAGTTCGACGTCACTCCGGAATGCCTCAGCTCACGGGAGAGGGACGCGGCGAGGTTGTTCCGGGCGGCGTTGGTCGCGGCGTAATGGGGCTGGCTCGCCGCAGGTGACTCGCCGGTGACGCTGCTGATCTGAATGACCCGCCCCCATCCGCGCTCGCGCATGCCGGGAACGAAGCGCTGGATCGTTCGCACGCTGGAGATGACATTTACATTGTAGATTTCTGCCCAGTCCTCGGGCGAGGAGTTGGCCCAGCCCATCGTCATGTTGTAGACGCCGACGTTGTTGACCAGGATGTCGACCGGCCCGCCGTCTGCCACCGCGGCTTCGACCGCGTCGGCGCCGGCGTCCGTACCGAGATCACCGATGGCGACGGTGGCGTCACCGCCGTCCTCACGAATGGACTTGGCCACCGCCGCGGTCCTTGCCTCGTCTCGTCCGTGAACGACGACGGCCGCGCCTTCGGCGGCCAGAAGCTTGACGATCGTCTCACCGAGCCCGCTGCTCGACCCGGTCACGAGTGCCCGCTTGCCGCTGAGCTGCAAATCCATCTTGGTGATCTCCTTTACGGACCCCCGAGGTCTGTTCTGTTTCTCGGGGATTTCCCGGCGTTCGGATACGGCCCGCCACCTCGGCTTGGCCATGGGGGCCAGTTTTTACGCCAAAAATTGGACCCGCAAGTCCAATCCTTCCGACCGCTGAACCATGACGACGTACGAGCCCGCCCGATGGTGGCCACCCCCGACAAAAGGGCCCGAATACGCGCGCTGACGCCAGAGGGCGCCGCCACCCAGCAGTCCGGATCCCGGAAAGCGCGGCGCTCCCGACACGGGGACGCGGACCGCCGGGTAGTTCTCGGCGCTGGGGCCGAGCGATGACCACGGCGCTCCCGGCAGGGGAACGCGGACCCGTCAACGGGGAGCCGGACGGCAGGACTGGCTCGCCACCGCCAATGTAGGCTAGCCTTACCTAAATTTCCTGATGAGGCTGGTTCTGAGGAGTACGGGTGGGTGTGGCGGCTTCGTCGGGACGAGACGTTCTGAGGCGTGCGGTCCGGGGGCAGCGGCGGGACGTCGCGCTCGGCTCGCTCCTGGGAGCCGGGCACCAGGCCGGAGAGGCACTGGTCCCCGTCCTGATCGGCGTCGTGATCGACCAGGCCGTAGCCAAGGGCGAGGTGAGCGCGCTGCTGCTCTGGCTCGCGGTCCTCGCCGCGGTCTACGTGGGGCTGTCGTTCAGCTTCCGCTTCGGCGCCCGCGCCGGAGAGCGCGCCGCCGAACAGGCCGCTCACGTGCTGCGCGTGGAGCTCGTACGGCGCGTGCTGCACCCCGGCGGCGGGGCCGAGAACGGCCGGCTGCCGGGCGCCCTGACCACGATCGCGACCGAGGACGCCAAGCGGGTCGGCGCCGTGAACCTGGCGGTGATGTTCGGGATATCGGCGATCGTGGGACTCCTCGTGGGCGCCGTGGTGCTGCTGTGGATCTCGCTCACGCTCGGCCTGATCGTGCTGCTGGGAACGCCGGTGCTGCTCTGGCTCGGGCACCTGCTGAGCAAGCCGCTGGAGCGTCGCAGCGAGGCCGAGCAGGAACGGGCCGCGCACGCGTCCGGCGTCGCCGCCGACCTGGTGGCCGGGCTGCGGGTGCTCAAGGGCATCGGCGCCGAGGAAGCCGCGGTCGACCGCTACCGGCGTACCAGCCGCGGTTCGCTGGTCGCCACCCTGCGCGCGGCGCGGGCGGAGGCCCTGCAGAACGGCATGGTGCTCGCCCTGACCGGGTGCTTCATCGCCGTCGTCGCGCTGGTCGGCGGGCGGCTCGCCGTCCAGGGGGACATCAGCCTGGGCCAGCTGGTCTCGGCGGTCGGGCTCGCGCTGTTCCTGCTCGGCCCGCTGGAGGTGTTCGCCTGGGTGAACGCCGATCTCGCCCAGGGCCGGGCGTCGGCGGCGCGCATCGCCGGGGTCCTGGCCACGCCGCCGGCCGTCACGATCGGCGGTGGGCGACTGCCGCAGCCGGTACGGGGCGAGGTACGGCTGCGCGGCGTCAGCCACGACGGGCTGCACGAGATCGATCTGGACGTCGCACCCGGCGAGCTGCTCGGTGTGGCCGCGACCGACCCGGCGGACGCGGCGGCCCTGCTGCGCTGCCTGAGCCGGCAGGCCGACCCCGAGTCCGGGGTGGTCGAGCTGGACGGCGTGTCGCTGCGCGAACTGGACCCGGCCGACCTCCGCCTGGCGGTGCTGGTGGCCGAGCATGACGCGGACCTGTTCGAAGGCACCCTGTGGGGCAACGTCGGCGCCGCCGCGCCCGAATCGGCCGATCCGGAACCGGCGATGGTCGCGGCCGGAGCCGACGAGATCGTCCGGGCGATGCCCCGGGGCGGTGACACCGCGGTGAGCGGGCGCGGGCACTCGCTGTCCGGTGGGCAGCGCCAGCGCGTGGCCCTCGCCCGGGCTCTGGCCGCCGACCGGGCCGTGCTGGTGGTCCATGACCCGACCACCGCGGTCGACGGGGTCACCGAGGCCCGCATCGCCCCCGGGATCCGTGAGATCCGCCGGGGCCGCACGACGATCCTGGTCACCACCAGCCCCGCGCTGCTCGCGGTCGCCGACCGGGTGGTGCTCCTCGACGGAGGCCGGATCACCGACACGGCCCCGCACGCCGACCTGGTACGACGCCATGCCGCCTACCGGACGGCGGTCCTCGCGTGACCCGCGGCTCCGGTACCGAGAAGGCCGAGACGACGACCACCACGGAGGACCCCCAGATGCCGGATCCAGCCGGAGCCGACACACCGGACACCGCACGAGACCGGGAGGCGGACGCGGCACAGAACCAGGAAGCGGACGCGATACGGGGCCGGGAGACGAACGCGGCGCGGGATCAGGAGATGGGCACGGCACGGAGCCGAGAAACAGGCGCGGCACGGGACCGGGAGACGGACGCGGCGCAGGCTCCGGAGGGAGCTCGGGAACTGCTGCCCGTCGCGACCCCGGCCCGGACCCGCGCCGTCGTCCGCCGGCTGCTGCGCCCGCACCGGGGACTGCTCCTCGGCGGGTTTGTCGTGATGGTCGGAGCCACCACCGTGGGACTGCTCACGCAGCCGCTGCTGGGATACATGGTCGACCTGGTCACCGAGCATCGCCCGGTCGACGCGCTCACCCTGCCGGCGGTGTTCCTGGTGCTCGTCGCGGTCGCGCAGGGAATCACCACCGCGCTCGGACTGTCGCTGATCTCGCAGCTCGGGGAGACCGTGCTCGCCCATCTGCGTGAGCGGTTCGTCGAGCGAGCCCTGGGACTTCCCCTGGAGCAGCTGGAGAAGGCCGGCTCGGGCGACCTCACCGCCCGCATCACCGGCGACGTCTCGCTGGTGGCCGGGGCGGTGCGGAGCGCCCTTCCCGAGCTGGTCCGTTCGGTGCTGGCCATCGTGCTGACCCTGGGGGCGCTGGCGGTGCTCGACTGGCGGTTCATGCTCGCGGCACTGCTCGCGGTGCCGATCCAGGCGCACACCGCGCGCTGGTACGTACGCAGAGCCGCCTCGATCTACGCCGAGCAGCGCATCGCCACCGGAGCCCAGCAGCAGCAGTTGCTGGACACCATCGGCGGCGCCTCCACCGTGCGGGCGTTCCGCCTGGAGGAGGGACACACCGAGCTGGTCACCCGGCGATCCTGGTCGGCGGTGGAGCTGACGATGCGCGGGGTCCGGCTGATGCTGCGGTTCTACAGCCGCCTGCACCTGGGCGAGTACATCGGTCTGGCCGCGGTCCTGGTGGTCGGGTTCCTCCTGGTCCGCAGCGGATCCACGTCCATCGGCACCGCGACGGCCGCGGCGCTGTACTTCCACAGCCTGTTCACGCCGATCAACTCCGCGCTCGTGCTGATCGACGACGCGCAGTCGGCCGGCGCGAGCCTCGCCCGGCTGGTCGGGGTCGCCGACCAGCCGGTGGCGGAGGAGACAGCGGCGACGGTGGCGGCGGAGCAGCCGCGGGGATCCGTCGTCCCCCCGGCGGGGGCGGTGACGGTGGCCGGCCTCGGGCACGCGTACGAACCCGGCCGGCCCGTGCTGCACGACATCGACCTCACCCTCCGGCCCGGGGAGCGCGTGGCCCTGGTCGGCGCCAGCGGCGCCGGCAAGACCACGCTCGCCAAACTCATCGCCGGCATCCACCGGCCGACCACCGGTTCCGTACGGCTGTCCGTCGCCGACCCGCACGGGAGCGGCCGTACGGTGGCCCTGGTCACCCAGGAGGTGCACGTCTTCGCCGGGCCGCTCGCCGACGACCTGCGGCTGGCCCGCCCCGACGCCACCGACGACGACCTGTGCGAGGCCCTCACCCAGGTCGACGCGCTGACCTGGGCCGAAGCCCTGCCCGACGGCCTGGGAACGGTCGTCGGCGAGGGTGGACACCGCCTCACCCCCACCCAGGCCCAGCAACTCGCCCTCGCCCGGCTGATCCTGGCCGACCCGCCGATCGCCGTGCTCGACGAGGCGACGGCCGAGGCGGGCAGCACCGGGGCCCGTCTCCTGGAGAAGGCCACCGACCGGGCGATCGAGGGCCGCACCGCCCTGATCGTCGCTCACCGCCTCACCCAGGCCGCGACCGCCGACCGCATCGTCGTCATGGACGACGGCCGGATCGTGGAGAGCGGCGGGCACGGCGAGCTGTGCGCCGCGGGCGGCCCCTACGCCGCCCTGTGGGAGGCGTGGTCCGACACCCGTTCCACCGCCCCCCACTGACCGGGTACGACTTCCGCTCGTCACCGACCTCCCCGCATAACTCCGTCCCCCTCGCTCGCCTTCCAGGCCGCTCGCTGACCTCCCCGCACAGCTCCACCGCTCCCGCTGGCCTCCACGGCTTCCCCGCCCCACCGACCCCCGGCGCAGCTCCACCGATCGCCGATCCCCACTCACAACGCATCCACCATCTGACGAGATCCGAAGGACCCCCTTATGCTCCGCTCCCTGAGAGGCACCCGGCTCGCCACGGCGTTCGCCTCCCTCGTGCTGCTCTCCGGCACCGTCGCCGCATGCGGCACAGACGCCGGCTCTCCCGCCGCCGCTCCCAGTGCCGCCGGCTCCGATGCCGCCGCGCCGCAGAGCGGCGCCTTCCCGGTGACGATCGAGAACAAGTTCGGCAGCACCACCATCGCGTCCGAACCCAAGAGAATCGTCACGGTCGGGCTGACCGACCAGGACGCCGTACTGGCCCTCGGCAAGGTGCCGGTCGGCACCACCGACTGGCTCGGCGGATACAAGGGCGCCATCGGTCCCTGGGCCACCGGCAAGCTGGGCACCGCCGCCGTGCCGACCATGCTGACCGACACCGGCACCGGGCCGCAGGTCGAGAAGATCGCCGCCCTCGCGCCGGACCTGATCCTCGCGCTGTACTCGGGTCTCACCAAGGAACAGTACGAGACCCTGTCGAAGCTGGCCCCGGTCGTGGCCCAGCCGAAGGAGTACAACGACTACGGCATCCCCTGGCAGGCGCAGACCGAGATCATCGGCAAGGCCCTCGGCAAGGAGGCCGAGGGCAGGAAGCTCGTCGAGGACGTCACGGCCACGTTCACGGCCGCGCAGAAGGAGCACCCCGAGTTCGCCGGGGCCGGCGCCCTGGTGGCCACGCCGTACGAGGGATTCTTCGTCTACGGCAGCCAGGACTCGCGCTCGCGCACCCTCACCTCGCTCGGCTTCACGCTGCCGGCCGATCTCGACACGGTCATCGGCGACAAGTTCGGCGCCAGCATCAGCAAGGAGCGCAGTGACCTGCTCGACCAGAAGGCGATCGTGTGGACCGTCCCCGACACCGCCAAGGATCCGGCCAAGCTGCACGAGGACAAGCTCTACAAGGACCTGAACGTGGCGAAGCAGAGCCGTGAGGTCTTCATCGGTGAGTCCACCGACTACGGCAAGGCCTTCTCCTTCGTCACCGTGCTGAGCCTGCCGTACGTCATCGAGCGGCTCGTGCCGCAGCTCGCGGCGGCGGTTGACGGCGACGTCGCCACGAAGGTGGAGGAGCCGACGTCCTGACGTACCACGCAAAAAGGGGGGCGGGCCGCGACTTGATTCGCGGCCCGGCCCCCCTTTTCATTTTCGGGCGCCGCCGCGGCGGCGGTCGCCCTCCTCGGCTGTTCGCTGCCGATCCTCCTGCTGTTCTGACCTGTGAACGGGAGCTATTTTGATGCACGGCCGGCCGCCTCCGCGGCCTCCGGCGTTTCCTCGCGGAAACCGATCTCCCGGTGGGTCCCGTCGCACAGCGGTTTGTTGCCGGAATGGCCGCAGCGGCACAGCGTCATCCTGTTGCGGGTCTCCAGCGGCCGTCCGTCCGCCCGCAGGACCGGCACTCCACCGGTGACCCACAGCGCGCTGGCCAGTCCGTCCTCTTCTCCCAGAACCGAGATGGCCTGCGGAAGGTCGGGCTCGATCACCTCGCCGTCGCGCTGAAGGGCGTAGCTGTAGGAGCCGGAGGGGCAGTGATCGATACGGCCCATGACGTCGGAGCGCACGTCGCTGTCGCCGGTGTCGGCGAGCATCGCGGCGATCGGCCTGGCACGGCCGACGCAGAAGGCGGCATGGATGCACAGCTCCCCCACCCGCTGAGCCGAGATGCCCACCCCGTCGTGCACGTGCTGCAGTTCCCTGTACGGCCGCTCGCTCGCGGTCTCCGTACCGTCGAACCCGACCACGGCATGGGTCCCGTCGCAGAACGGCTTGGAGCTTGAGCGGCCGCAGCGGCACAGCGCGTAGGTGTCCTCGGTCGCCAGGGGCTCGTCGGTCTTCCAGGTCAGCGCGTCGTTCTCCGCAGAGACGATCTTGCGTTTGCGCCGGAGCGGGATGCCGCCGTACACGACGTACGGGCCGTCATGGAGCACGACGATCCGCCGCCGGTCGCCGACGCTCCATCGGCGCAGCTCGGGTGCCACGTAGTCGAAGGTGGGTCCGGCCGTTGTGCCGTTCTCGTCGGGCATCCGCGACAGGGCCTGGGTCTGGGCCTTGAGCGCGTACATCGTGCCGGTGGCGACCGCGAGCAGGTTCGGGCTGCCGTTGAACGCCTGCTCCAGCAGATGCAGGACGGCGCAGTAGGTGTGGTTGAACTCCTCCTGCGCGGTGCGGATCGCGCTGCCCACGGCGTGGTCGTCCAGGCGCGGGTTGTGCCGCATCGGCCGGACCCCGGCCCAGTCCACCGAAATCGGCTCCCCGGTGGGCCCGGACCGCGGGGTGTCACCGCGCCGATAACGCCGCCCGGCCTTGAGCTCCTGAAACCGGTAGTAGTGCGCGACCTCCTCCCGTTCGGGATGGAAGACATCCTGCTCACCGTCCCAGACCCCGCCGCCGGCGCTGCCCTCACCCTGCTCGACGATCTCCCGCAGCGCCGCCAGCGCGGAGTCCAGATCACCGACCGCGACCAGATGCCCGGCGGTGTGCCGGAAGTGAGCGGCGCTCACCTGCCGGGCCGGATCACCACTGAAGACCGCGCCCTCGCCGAGCGTGTCACTCAGCCGGCGCAGGCCCTGCTCGATCGCGGCGTAGAACTGCCCGATCGTCTCGTAGTCCTCGCCCTCGGCCGGCCCGCCGGGCGGCGCCGGCCGCTCAAGGCGCAGGAACATCTCCAGCGCCTCGGGCCCGAACGGCACCAGCGCCACCTCCAGCGAGCGATCACCATGCGGCAACCGCCGGGGATGCGGCGGCAACATCTGCAGGGTGTCCAGCCGCGGCCGGCCGCCGACGGCGTTGAGCAGGTTCGCCGCCAGCGCCAGGTGCAACATCTCCTCGATGAAGACGCCGCCCACCACCTCGACGGCTTCGGGGTTGCGCTCCGGATCCAGCGAGTACAGTGCGTACAGATACGGCGGCAGGGTCGCGTGTTCCAGCTCGATCGCCCACTGCAGATGCTCACGAAGGCTGTCGAGCGTGACGATCCGGGCCGAAGGATCAGGAACGGCGAGCTCCTGCGGTCGCGAGCGTTTCATACGTGTCCTGCCTCGATTTCATGCGTGTCTTGCCTCGGCTGTCGGAAGGATCGCATTCCACCGGCGCCAGAAGGGCCCGAACGGGTGTTTCAGGCATTTGCCGTGCCGTGCTCGCCGGGTCGGGAGTCGCCCTCCAGCGCCTCGACCGCGTCGAGCAGGCCTCGAAGGCCGATTTCCTCGCGCTCGGCGTCCGTCGGATCGAACAGCCAGTCCGTGATCGGCAGATCTGCCGCCTCCTCCAGATGGCTCTCCCCGACCAGGATCACTTCCTCCTCGACCTCGATCTTGAGCTCGTACAGAAACTCGTTCTCTCCGCTCGGAGCGCTCATCTTTCCTCCATACGTGGCGTGCGTGGATGTCCGGCAGACCGCGTGGATCATTCGGGCGGGGATTCCTGTCCGCCGAGGCATCCGTGCGCCGACCGGCCGCCAACTAAGACAGGGCAGCCTCCAGACTTGTGACAACCGCCGCGAAATTCTTTTTCACACCGCGGATGAAGCCGTCACCAATGATCAAAATGTCTGCCCACCCGTGGCATCGACCTGCGGCGGGCTGGACCGCCGTACCCCCGAGCTCGGGCTTCGATGTCGTCGCCACCCTGCGGCCACATCGGCGGTCGCTACTCGACGAGCTTGCCGCCGGTGGAGACCTCGCGCATGAGCGCCGCGATCTCGACGGGAATCGGCGGGATGGGCTCCCTCTCCACGGAGCCGGGTCCGGACCACACGAGGTTGACCTGCAGCGCGGGGTCGAGGTCGGGGTAGTCGGAGCGGTTGTGGCAGCCGCGGGTCTCGCGACGCTCAAGCGCGGTCTCGATCGTCGCGCGCGCGGCGAGCGCTGCGGACTTCAGGTCGAAGGCGTGGGCCAGGTCCTGGAAACCGGCGATGTCCGGGTGCACGCCGACGTCGTTGATGCGCGCTTCCACCGCGGTGAGTTCGGCGAGGCCTTCCAGCAGGCCGCTCTCGTCGCGCACCACGCCGGCATGCTCGGTCATGATGTCGCGGAGGGCTCGCTGCAGTGAGCGAACGTTCTCGGGACCGTCGGCCGCGAGCAGCTCGTCCACCTCTGCCCGCGCCGCGTCGAGCGCCTCGGCCGAGCGGCGCTGGGCGTCGAGACCCGCGGAGTACTCGGCCGCCGCCTGTCCGACGATGCGGCCGAAGACGAGGAGTTCGATGAGCGAGTTGCCGCCCAGGCGGTTCGCCCCGTGCAGGCCGCTCGCCGCCTCCCCGATCGCGTACAGGCCGTCGACGCCCGTGCCGTGGTCCTCGGGTCGCACCCAGACCCCGCCCATCGAGTAGTGCGCGGTCGGTGCGACCTCGATCGGGTCCTTGGTGATGTCGAGCATCTGCAGTTCCAGCAGCGTCTGGTAGACGCGAGGCAACCGCGTCATGATCGTCTGTCTCGGCAGGTGCGACACATCAAGCCACACACCGCCGTTTTGGCTCCCGCGGCCCTCTTTGATCTCGGTGTAGGCGGCCAGGGCGATGCGGTCACGCGTGGACAGCTCCATCCGCTCCAGGTCGTACCGCGCCATGAACCGCTCGCCGAGCTGGTTGCGCAGGATTCCACCTTCACCCCGGGCCGCTTCGGAGACGAGGGTGCCCGCCGCGTTCTCGGGTGCGATGAGACCGGACGGGTGGAACTGCACCAGCTCCGGGTCGCGGATGCGGCAGCCGGCGAGGGCGGCGAGGCGGAACGAGTCGCCCGTGTTCTCGTCCCTTCGGGAGGAGGTGCGCCGCCAGATCCTGGTGTGGCCGCCGGCGGCCAGGATCACCGCATCGGCATGGATGACGTAGCGGCTGCCGTCGGTCAGGTCGAAACCGTACGCGCCGAAGACCGCGTTGTCGCGGACGAGGATGCGCGTGATGTACACGGTGTCGAGGATCGGGACATCGAGTTGCGTCGCCCGGTTGACCAGGGTGCGTTGGATCTCGAGTCCGGTGTAGTCCCCCGCGTAGGCGGTGCGCCGGTAGGTGTGGGCGCCGAAGAAGCGCTGCGAGATCCGCCCGTCCTCCTCACGTGCGAACGGCATGCCCCAGCGCTGGAGGTCTTCGATGCCCCGTGCGGCCCCCTCGGTGACGATGCGCACCGTCTGGGGGTTGGCAAGGAGGTAGCTCTCCGTGAGGGTGTCCGCCGCGTGCTGTTGCCAGCTGTCCTCGGGATCCATCGTGGCGAGCGCCGCGTTGATGCCGCCGGCCGCGAGCGAGGTGTGCGCGTCCGCCTTCGGCCGCTTGCCCACCGCCAGGACGCCGACCCCGCGTTCGGCGAGTTCGATGGCGGCCCGTAACCCGGATCCTCCCGTGCCGATGACCAGGACCGACGTGGCGATCCGTTTCTCTGATGAGTGCATGGTGTTCCTTCGGCCGCATCGAGTGAAAGCAGTTCCGGGAAACACGACCGGACAGCGGCATGATTTGTGACATCCCCGTCACCGGTGCGAGTGGCCGGTCCCAGGGCCGCGCGCGGAGTCGACCGTCGGCTGGGCGTCTCCGGCGCGCCCGCACGGCTCGCCCCGACGCCGATGCTCACGTGCACCGCGCTCGCACTCGCCGCGGCGACTCCGCTCCTCAGCGAACCGGGTCGCGAGGGTTGGCTCGGGCGACCATGAGGGGATCGATCGGCGTGAAGGGGAACCGGGGAAGGTCGCGCTCGGAAATGTCGAAACTCGCGGCGAGAACTTCGCGGGAGAACGCCGACGCGGTGGCCCGGTATCCGATGTCGCCGGGCATGGGCTGATCGAAGAAGATGAGGAAGTGAATGTCTTCTTCGCCGAGGACTTCGATGTGGTGCGGAAAGGCTCGTGGCACGAAATACACGTCACCCGGGCTGAGCAAATACTCGTCGAGGGTGTTGTCGGGATCCAGAACGCGCATGCGGGCATGACCTTTTTCGACGTATCCCATCTCGCCGGTGATCGGATGCCAGTGCGGTTCGCGCATTCCGCTCTCCCTGATGCGCAGGGAGTACATGGAGATGTCCTCCAGGGCGGCCCAATACTGCTTACGGGCGAGGCGAGCCTCACCGTAGGCGTAGGACAGCGGCGGATGCTGGCCTTCGGCATCGAACAGGTGGGCGTTGGGCAGTCCGGCCGTGGACGGGACATCGGCGGCACCGGTGCGGCGGACGATCTGCTGCGCCGGAGACCGGTCGAAGGCGGCGAACGCCGAGCCGGGCAGGTCGTAGGTGTTACCGAGCACCGCGTCGGTCATGGCGTTGAAGCTGTCGCGCAGCGAGAAATGCTGAGGGCGTTCGTTGCGTAGTGCGAGAACGAACTCGGCGCGCTCGGCGCCGATGTTCTCGATGTGATAAACGGCGCCGGACTCGACGTGATACATCTGACCGGCGCCGACGACAAACGAGGAGAAGACGTCGGCGTCGCCGAGGATCGATACCAGGACCGTGCCGGAAAGGCAGTAGCCGAGCTGGTTGGCGTTGACGTTCCACTGCGGCTCGCGGATCGCGCCGGGTTCGAGGACGAGACGCTTGATCGAGAGCCGGTTGAGGATCGGCAGCACGGTGGCGTCGACCAAGGTGACCGATCCGAGCTCGTTCTCGAACGCGGGCGGCGCGGTTGCCAGGGAGGTGATGTGTGGCGAGGTACTGGGCATGACTTCCCCTTCGTTGCCGCAACCCGCGCGGTCATGGTCGAATGCGTGCCGCTCTCGAAATTCATCCGAGCCGCAGGGTCACGCCCACGCCGGTGAGATACGAGTTGACCTTCGTCTGCTCCCGTTTCCCCAGGTTAAGCAGTAAGTGTCTGCTGTAGGGGGTTGTGCTGCGGCGTGTCGCCCGTTCCCGACCTTTCGCAATCTTTATGAGTACTTCCCTGAGGCGGGGACGCGGAGCAGGGGAAGGCACCGGATCCGCCAGGTGCCTCTCGGCCGCTCACGGCGGGCGATGCCTCTCACCCCCGCCAAAAGCCCCACCGGCGAATCGCCGGTGGGGCTATGGGCGCCGGTGACAGCGGCATTGGTACGCGGCGCCCCTTTTCCGGGTACGCGCGCTCCGCGGTCAGCCCTCCTGTTCCACGAGGCTCTTCGGGCGCATGTCGGTCCAGTTGGCCTCGATGTGGTCCAGGCACTCCTGGCGGGTGCCGGGGCCGTGGACGACGGTCCAGCCGGCGGGGATCTCGACGAATTCGGGCCACAGGCTGTGCTGTCCCTCGTCGTTGACCAGGACGGAGTAGACACCGTCGGGGTTCTCGAACGGGTTGCTCATATCGGCTTCCTCTCCTCTTGTGCTCAAATAAATTGATCTAGCTGCATCTAAATATGTTGATCCAGCGTCGTGCACGGAAACGTGTCGGTCCAGCGGTCTGCGTGGTCTAGCTGTCTGCGTGGTCTAGCGGTCGGCCTCCAGCGCCTCGGCGCGGTCCACCAGGGCCCGCAGCACGCGGAACCAGGTCTCGGCAAGATCCTGGACGGCCCCCTCGGTCAGCACCCCGGAGGCGTAGGACCAGGAGGCGACGAACTCCGGGCCTCCGGTCCGGTCCTCGGTCAGGGCGTTGACGGTCAGGGCGTGGGACATGGGCGTCTCCGGATCGTCGCCGAGATCCGCCGCCTCGGATTCGGCCGCCCACGACCAGTCGGTCGCCTCGGGGAGGCCGAAGCGGCCGAGGTAGTTGAACTGGATCTGCGGCTCCCCATGGCGGGCCAGCTCCGGCCCGGTCACCGGGTTCAGGTGCCGCAGCAGGCCGTGGCCGATGCCCGCCTCCGGCAGGGCGGCCAGATGCTCCCCGATCCGGGCCAGTGCCTCGTCGAGCGCGGGCCCCCCGGCGAACGCGTCCGCCAGGTCCACGGCGCCCGGGTCCAGGCGGACCGGGACGACGCTGGTGAACCAGCCGACCGTGCGCGACAGGTCCGCGTTGCCCACCAGCTCCTCCTGGCGGCCGTGGCCCTCCAGGTCAACCAGCACCGAGTTGCCGGGGCTCGCCACGTCCGCCCGGCGACGCCAGTCGGCGACGGCCAGCGCCAGAGCGGTCAGCAACACGTCGTTGACGGTCGCGCCGAAGGCGGCGGGCACCCGGCTGAGCAGCGGCGCCGTACGGTCCGCGGGCAGGGTGAGGGACAGCTGCCGCGAGGTGGCGACCACATCCCGCTCCGGGTCGAGGACTCGCGCCACGGGGAGCGGGTCGCCACCGGAGAGGATCGCGGTCCAGAGCGGCAGCTCGTCCTCGCGAACAGGGTCCGTTGCCCGCTCACCGAGCAGTTCCGACCAGCGGCGGAACGACAGCCCGACCGGCGCCGGCTCCACCGGCCTGCCGTTCACGACGTCCTGCCAGGCGGCGGCGAGGTCGGGCAGCAGGATGCGCCAGGACACGCCGTCCACCGCCAGGTGATGGATCATCAGGAGCAGCCGTCCCGGACGGTCGCGGCCGGCGTCGAACCAGACCGCCCGCACCATGTCACCCGTCTCCGGATCGAGACGGGACCGGGCCGCGCGAGCATGCTCGGCGATGACCGCGCGAAGCGCCGTCTCCTCGGCCGCCTTGTCGCCTGTTCCGCCGGTCGTCGCATCGGCCGCCTCGTCAATCGTCCTGGCTGCCGTCTCCTCAACCGTCGCATCGGCCGTCTCGTCTCTCGCCCTGCCGGCCGTCGTGTCGGTGCCGCCTGTTCCACCGGCCGTCGCATCGGCCGTCTTGTTGGCCGCATCGGTTGTCGTACCAAGTGCGGACGTGTCGACCCGGACGAGCCAGGACGCCGCGTCCACCGCGCCCGGGGCGGGCACCCGCAGCGACCACCGCTCGGCGCCGTCCCCGCCGGAGGAGGTTTTGGTACGGGTCCGATCCAGGCGGGCCCGCAACATGTCGTGCCGGTCCGCCACGGCCTGGAGCACGGACCTGAGCCCGGCCTCGTCCAGAGCCGCGGGGGTCTGCAGGAGTGCCGCCTGGTGGTAGCCCCGGAGCGGGCCGCCGCGCTCCCGCAGGGCGTGCATGATCGGGGTCAGCGGGATCGTGCCCGTACCCTCGTGCGCCCCGCTTCCGGCGTCCGAGCCCGGCGTGACGGCGACGGCGGCCAGGGCCGCGACCGTGCGATGCTGGAAGACCTCGCGCGGGGTGATCCTCAGGCCCGCCGCGCGGGCCCGGCTGACCAACTGCATCGCGACGATGCTGTCACCGCCGAGGGCGAAGAAATCGTCGTCGGCGCCGGCCTCGGACACGCCGAGCACCTCGGCGACGACCGCGGAGAGTGCGCGTTCGACGTCGCCCGCGGGCTTGCGTCCGCCGGCGGACGTGAAGTCCGGCACCGGGAGCGCCCTGCGGTTGAGCTTGCCGTTGGACAGCAGCGGCAGCCTCTCCAGGACCACCACCGCCGCCGGGACCATGTAGTCCGGCAGGACCGCCGCCACGAACACCCGCAGAGCGGCCGGGTCCGGGGACGCGGTTCCCCTGGCCAAGTCCGGAGATCCGTTCTCGGCCGAGTCCGGAAGTCCGGTGCAGTCGGCCGGGTCCGGAGACCCGCTCCCGGTCAGGAGAGGAGACGCGGTTTCCTCGGACGGGACCACGTAGGCGACCAGCTGCTTGACCCTGGGCCGGTCCTCGCGGGCGACGACCACGACCTGGGCGACGGACTCGTGCCGGTCCAGTACGGCCTCGATCTCGGCCAGCTCGATGCGGTAACCGCGGATCTTCACCTGGTCGTCGGCGCGCCCGCCGTACTCCAACTGCCCGTCGGCGTTCCAGCGGGCCAGGTCACCGGTGCGGTACATGCGAGCGCCCGCCTCACCGGACAGGTGCCCGAACGGGTCGGCGACGAACCGCTCGGCGGACAGGCCCGGGCGGCCGAGGTAACCACGGGCCAGGCCCGCACCGGCGAGGTACAGCTCACCGGTGACCCCCGGAGGAACGGGCCGCAGGGCGGCGTCGAGCACGTAGGCGCGGGTGTTGCCGACCGGGCGGCCGACCAGCGGAGTCTCGCTGTCGCGGACCCGGGCGACCAGGGCGTCCACGGTGGCCTCGGTGGGGCCGTAGAGGTTGAACGCCTCGGTGGAGCGCAGTCCGGCCAGGTCGCTCCAGAGCGAGTCCGGGACCGCCTCGCCGCCGACGCCGACCACGGCGAGCGGGCACTCGCCGGCCTCGATCAGGCCGATGTCGGCCATCTGCGCGAAGAACGAGGGCGTGACCTCGATGAAGTCCAGCCGCTGCTCGCGGATGGCCGCGACCGTCAGCTCGGGGTCGCGGCGTGTCTCGTCGTCCAGGATGTGCAGCGCGTGCCCGTCCAGCAGCCACAGTTGCGGCTGCCAGGACGCGTCGAAGGAGAACGACCAGGCGTGGCCGACGCGCAGGTGGCGGCGGCCGGTGGCGTGCTTGGCCGGGTCGTGGAGTGTCCGGCGGTGGCTGTGGAAGAGGTTGGCGACGCTGCTGTGGCAGACCACCACGCCCTTGGGGCGGCCGGTGGACCCGGAGGTGTAGATGACGTAGGCCGGGTGCCGGGGGTCCGGGGCGGCGACGAGGTTGTTCCCGGGTTGGGCGGCGAGCCGGGCGGCGGTCTCGGGCGTGTCGAGCCGCAGCTTCGGCACGCCGCCGTCCGGCAGGGCGTCCGCGAGCTCCGCACTGGTCAGGATCAGCCGGGGCCGGGCGTCGTCGAGCATGTCGAGCACCCGCTCGGCGGGCAGGTCCGCGTCGACGGGCAGGTAGGCCGCGCCCGACTTCAGCACGGCGAGGATCGCGAGCAGGTGGTCCGCCGAGCGCGGCAGTGACAGGACGACGATCCGCTCCGGTCCCGCGCCGTGCTCGGCGAGCAGGCGTGCGAGCCGGTTGGCGCGCTCGTTGAGCTCGGCGAAGGTCCAGGTGACCGTACCCGAGACGACGGCGACCGCGTCCGGGGTGGCGGCCGCCTGGGCCTCGAAAATCGCCGGGACGGTGGCGGGCGCGCCGGGCGCCACGGGGAGTGCGGTGTCGTTCCAGGTCGCGAGGATGGTGTGGCGGTCGGCGGGGCCGAGGATGTCGACCTGGCCGAGGAGCTGCTCGGCGTCGGCCGTCATCACCTCGAAGAGCCGGACCATCGAGGCGGTCATCCGCTCGGCCGTCGCACGGTCGAACAGGTCGGGCCGGTACTCGGCGGTCAGGGCGAGGCGGTCGGCGGGCTCGACCGCCCAGGCGAACGGGTAGTGGGTCGAGTCCTGGTGATCGCGTACGGCGGTGCGCAGGCCGTCACCGGCCCCGAGGTCGGGGCCCCCGGCGTCGGGGTAGGACTCGAACACGACGAGCGTGTCGAAGAGCTCACCCAGCCCGGCCCGGCGCTGGATGTCGGCCAGGCCGTGGTGCTGGTGGACGATGAGCCGGGACTGCTCGTCCTGGAGACGGTCGAGGAACACCGACAGGGGCTCGTCATCCCGGAGACGGACCCGGACCGGGACCGTGTTGATGAACAGGCCGATCATCGACTCGACGCCGTCCAGCTCCGGGGGCCGCCCGGAGACGGTCGCGCCGAAGACCACGTCGTCGCGGCCGGTGAGCCGCGACAGCAGGATGCTCCAGGCGCCCTGGACCAGGGTGTTGACGGTCAGGCCGCGGGACCGGGCGAGAGCCGTCAGTGCCTCGGTCAACTCCCGGGTCAGGTGCGTGGTGAGCGCCTCGGGCACGATCGGGGTCCGGTTCGGATCGGCGGGCACCAGGTGGGTGGGCTCGTCCAGGCCGTCCAGGGCCTCGGCCCAGGCGGTGGCCGAGGCGTCGGCGTCCTGCCGCGCGAGCCAGGCGAGGAAGTCCCGGTACGGGGCCGGCGAACCCGAGGGATCGGTCCCCGGGGCGTGCGCCCCGGAGGGGACCGCGCCGTGGACGGATGCCCCGGAAGTGCCCGCCTCAAGGGCGCGCGGCTCGGAGGAGACCGCGCCACGGGTGTGCGACCCGGAGGGACCCGTCCCACGGGCGTAGAGCTCGGACAGCTCGCGCATCAGCTGTGACACCGACCAGCCGTCCAGCAGCAGATGCTGGTGGGACAGCACCAGGCGATGCCTGCCGGAACCGAGGCGGACCAGCATCAGCCGCAGCAGCGGCGGCTCGGACGGCGTGAAACGGCGCCGTTCCTGGGCGAGACAGCGGGTCCACCGGGCTTCGCGGGCCTCCTCGTCCAGCTCCGAGAGGTCCACCTGGCGCCAGGGCAGGGCGACCACATGCGGTATGACGGCCACCGGGCGGCCGGAGGACAGGTATCGGAAGCCGGCGCGCAGGTTGTCGTGCCGGTCGAGCAGGGCCTGCCCGGCCTCGCGCAGCCGGGCGGCGTCGAGCGGGCCGTCGAGGTCGTACGACACCTGGACCGTGTAGACGTCCGGTCCATCGGAGCCGGAGTCGAACGAGGCGTGGAACAGCAGGCCCGCCTGGAGCGGCGTCAGCGGCAGGATCGCGGCGGCGTCCCCGGCCGGCACCTCGGCGCGCTCGTCGTCGGTGAGCGTGACGAGCGCGGCGTCCACGGCGGGCACGGCGGACACGCTGCCCGCGGGCACGGCCGTACCGTCGGCGACGGCCCGCACCCCGGCGACGGCGGCCAGCGCTGCGACCGTCCGGTGCCGGAAGACGTCCCGGGGACTGATCACCAGCCCGGCCGCCCGGACCCGGCTGACCAACTGCATGGCGACGATGCTGTCACCGCCGAGGGTGAAGAAGTTGTCCTCGACGCCGACGCGCTCGAGGCCGAGGACGGCGGCGAACAGCTCGCACAGCAGCTCCTCGCGCGGGGTGCGCGGGAGGGTGCCGGTCACCTCGGCCGCGAAGTCGAACGCCGGCAGGGCCCTGCGGTCGAGCTTGCCGCTCGGGGTGAGGGGAACGGCGTCCAGGGTGACGAAGGCCGCCGGGACCATGTGCTCGGGCAGCACGGCGCCGGCGTGGTCACGCAGGGTCGCGGACCCGGGGGCGTCCCGGCCGGGGGCAGGGACGACGTAGGCGAGCAGCCGTTCCTCGCGGACGACCACCGTGGCGTGCGCCACCGCCTCGTGGCGGGACAGCACCGCCTCGATCTCGCCGAGCTCGATCCGGAAGCCCCGGACCTTGACCTGGTCGTCGGCCCGGCCGAGGAACTCCAGCGAACCGTCACGACTCCACCGCACCAGGTCACCCGTGCGGTACATGCGCGTGCCGGACGCGCCGTACGGGTCGGCGACGAACCGTTCGGCGGTCAGGCCGGGGCGGTCCAGGTACCCCCGGGCGAGCTGGACCCCCGCGAGGTACAGCTCTCCGGTCACGCCCGGCGGCACCGGGCGCAGCGCGGCGTCCAGCACGTACGTCCTGGTGTTCCACACCGGCCGGCCGATCGGGACGACCGGCGCCCCCGGCAGGACTTGGATCGCGGTCACGTCGACGGACGCCTCGGTCGGCCCGTACAGGTTGTGCAGCTCGGCGCCGAGCACGGAGTGGAAGCGGGAGGCGAGGTCGGCGGGCAGCGCCTCGCCGCTGCACATCACCCGGCGCAGCCCCTCGCACCGCGCGGCGTCCGGCTCCAGCAGGAACGCCCGCAGCATCGACGGCACGAAGTGCACCGTGGTGATCCGCTCGTCCTGGATCAGTCCGGCCAGGTACGCCGGGTCCCTGTGGCCCTCCGGCCTGGCCACCACCAGCGCCGCCCCGGTGACCAGCGGCCAGAAGAACTCCCACACCGACACGTCGAAGCTGGACGGCGTCTTCTGCAGCACCCGGTCCTCGGCGGTCAGGCCGTAGGCGTCCTGCATCCACAGCAGGCGGTTGACGATGCCCTCGTGCGGCACCACCACGCCCTTGGGCAGGCCGGTGGATCCGGAGGTGTAGATCACGTACGCCGGGTGCCGGGGATCGTACGACCCGGGCAGCTCTCCGGGCGGGCCGTCGGGCAGCTCGTCCCGCAGTACGCAGACCGGGCGGGCGTCCTCAAGCATGAACGCGACGCGTTCCCGCGGGTAGTCCGCGTCCAGCGGTAGGTATGCCGCGCCCGTACGGTGCACCGCCAGCAGGGCGACCACCAGTTCCACCGAGCGCGGCAGCGCCACCGCCACCGTGCGTTCGGGGCCGGCGCCCATCCCGGCCAGCGCCCGTGCCGTGTGTTCGACGCGGGCGTCCAGCTCCGCGTAGGTCAGGCGCTCGCCGTCGAAGACCAGGGCGAGCGCGTCCGGCGTCCGTGCCACCTGGGCGCGGAACAGCTCCGGCAGGGTGGTCGGCTCCACCGCTCGCACGGTGTCGTTCCACCCGCCGACGACCAGCTCGCGCTCCGGCTCGTCCAGCACCTCCAGCTCACGCACCGGGCGGCCGGGGTCGGCGACGACCTGGTGCAGCAGCCGCACCAGCCGCCGCGCGACCTGTTCGACCGTGTCGCGGTCGAACAGGTCGGCGCTGTACTCGATCCAGCCCTGGATGCCGTTGCCGTCGCCCTGCTCGATGAAGTCGAAGCTCAGGTCGAACTTCGCGGTCTCCTGGCTGAGAGGTTCCGGCCGCGCGGACAGCTCCGGGAGATCGGGGGCCGCGCCCTGGCCGGTCAGGTAGACGACCATCACCTGGAACAGCGGGTGCCTGGCCAGCGAGCGGGTGGGGTTGATCGCCTCCACCAGCCGCTCGAACGGCAGGTCCTGGTGCTCGTAGGCGGCCAGGTCGGTCTCGCGCACCCGTGCCAGCAGCTCGCCGAAGGTGGGCGCGCCGGACAGGTCGGTGCGCAGCACCAGGGAGTTGACGAAGAACCCGACCAGGTCCTCCAGGCTCTCGTCGACGCGTCCGGAGATCGGCGCGCCCAGGGGGATGTCCTCCCCCGCTCCCAGCCGGTGCAGCAGCGCGGCCACGGCCGCCTGGGCCACCATGAACATGCTGACGCCCTGGTCGCGGGCGAGCCCGCGCAGGCCGCGCTCCAGCTCGGGGTCGAGCGTCAGCCCGACCGCCCCGCCGCGGTGGCTGCTCTCCTGAGGACGTGGCCGGTCCGCCGGGAGCGACAGCTCCTCGGGCAGCCCCGCCAGGGCCCGCTGCCAGAAGGCGAGCCGGCGCGCCTGCGGGCTGCCGGGGTCGCCGGCGTCGCCGAGCACGTCGCGGTGCCAGAGGGTGTAGTCGGCGTACTGGACCGGCAGCGGCGCCCATCGCGGCGCCCCGCCTTCGATGCGGGCCCGGTAGGCGGTGGCGAGATCGTCCCACAGGGGCCGGTCCGACCACTCGTCACCGGCGATGTGGTGGACCACCAGCAGCAGCACATGCTCCTGCGGCGCCACCCGGAACACCCAGGCCCGCAGCGGCGGTTCGCGGTCGAGTTCGAAGCCCTGCCCCGCCGCCTCTGCCAGCCGTCCGGGGAGCTCGTCCTCCGTGACCTGCTCGGTGCGGGTGACGACGCGGACCAGGCCGGGGTCGAGAACGAGCTGGTGGGGGTGCCCGTCCCGTTCGGGGAAGACCGTGCGCAGGCTCTCGTGCCGGATCGCCAGATCCCGTACGGCGGCCCCCAGCACTTCCGGGTTCAGCGGGCCCGACAGCCGCCAGGCCATCGGGATGTTGTAGACGGGGCTCGGGCCCTCCAGCCGGTACAGGACCCACAGTCGCCGCTGGGCGAAGGACAGCGGCAGGAGCTCCGGCCGGACGGCGGGGGCGAGTACGGGCATGCCGCCCGTCTCCTCCTCCCGCTCCTCCCGTAGCCGCTCGGCGAGCCGGGCGACGGTGGGGGCCTCGAAGATCGCGCGAAGGGTGATCTCGGCGCCCAGCGCCGTGCGGATGCGGCTGATCAGCCGCATCGCCAGCAGGGAGTGGCCGCCGAGGGCGAAGAAGTCGTCGTCGACGCCCACCCGGTCCACCCCCAGCACGGCGGCGAACAGCTCGCACAGGATCTCCTCGCGGGCGTCGCGGGGGCGTCGCCCGGACGTGACGGCCGCCGAATCCGGAGAGGGCAGCGCGCGGCGGTCCAGCTTGCCGCCGATCGACCTCGGCAGGGCCTGGAGCTGTACGAAGGCCGCCGGGACCATGTGCTCGGGCAGCACGGCGGCGACGTGCGCCCGCAGCTTCGCGGGGTCGATGCTCGGGCTGGAATGAGCGTCGGGATGAGCGCCTGAGCGGGAGCCGGACGGCGGGACCACGTAGGCCACCAGTCGCCGCGCGCCGGGGACGTCCTCACGGATCGCCACGGCGGCCTGCGCCACGTCGGGGTGAGTGCTCAGCACCGCCTCGATCTCGCCGAGCTCGATCCGGAAGCCGCGCAGTTTCACCTGGTCGTCGGCCCGTCCGAGGAAGGCGAGGGTGCCGTCGGCGCGGCGGCGCACCAGGTCGCCGGTCCGGTACATGCGACTGCCCGGTGTCCCGAACGGGTCGGCGACGAACCGCTCGGCGGTCAGTCCCGAACGGCCGAGGTATCCGCGGGCCAGTCCCTCACCGGCCACGTAGAGCTCGCCGGGCACGCCGACCGGGACCGGCTGCAGTGCGGCGTCCAGCACGTGGGCGCGGGTGTTGGCCACGGGCGCCGCCCAGGGCCCCGGACGACCGGCCCCCTGGGCGGGGCCGTCGTGCCGCTCTCCGTCATGTCTACCGCTCTCATGCGGGTCTTCGTCATACCGGCCGCTCTCATGCCAGTCTCCGTCGTGCCGGTCTCCGTCGTGCCGGCCACTCTCATGCGGGTCTCCGTCGTGCCCGCCGCTCTCATGCGGGTCTCTGTCGTGCTGGCCGGCGCTGTGCCAGCCGTAGGCGTCGACGGCGGACTCGGTCGGTCCGTACATGTCGTGGACCACCGTGCCGGGCAGCGCGCACAGCCGGTTCCAGAGCGAGGCGGGGGTGGCCTCGCCACCCACCACGATGACTCCGGGGCGGGGACGACCGGGATCGAGGAAACCGTGGTGAACCATTTCCTGCAGGTAGGTGGGGGTGACGTCGACGTAGTCGATGCGTTCGTCCGCCAGGTAGGCCAGCAGGGCGGCCGGGTCGGTCATGGTGGTCTCGTCGACGACGTGCAGCTGGTGTCCGGCCAGCAGCCAGAGCATCGGCTCCCAGGAGCCGTCGAAGCTGAACGACGCGGCGTGCACCGCGCGCAGCGTCTCGCGGCCGGCGGCCCGGCGGGCCGGTTCGATGAGGTCCTCGCGGTTCGAGCCGAACAGGTTGCTCAGACCGCCGTGGGTGCCGAGCACGCCCTTGGGCCTGCCGGTGGACCCGGAGGTGTAGATGACGTACGCGACGGAGGACGGAAGCGCGCGAGTGCTCGAAACGGACGCGGACGGCAGGGCGTGAACATCGGGGAAGGACGGCAACGTACCTGTGCCGGAGATCGACGAGGACGGCAGCGTGTGAATACCGGGAACAGGCAGGCGGTCACCGGAGTGGCCCGCACGCTCCACGACGATTCGCGCGTCGTCGATGTCGTCGTCGGAAGCCGCTTCCCGGGAGCGACTCGCCGGCTCCGCGAGGGTCCGCGGATCGTCGAGCATCAGCAGGTCGGTCCGCCCGGCGGGAAGCCCCGGGGCGATGGCCGAGGTGGTGAGCACGCACACCGGTGCCGCGTCGTCGAGCATGTACTCCAGCCGTTCGGCCGGATAACCGGGGTCGAGCGGGAGGTAGGCGGCGCCCGCGGTGAGCACCCCGAGGATCGCCGGCACCATCTCGGCCCGGGGAAGGGCCAGTCCGACCACGCTCTCCGCGCCCAATCCGCGGCGCAACAGCAACCCGGCGATGCGGTCGACCTCGGCGGACAGCTCGTCGAAGGTCATCCGGCGACCGTCGGTGACCAGGGCGACCTGGTCGCCCCTCCTCCGGGCGGCGTCGGCGAACAGCTCGGGGACCGTGCGCCGTTCCACCGGCCGCGCGGTGTCGTTCCAGGCGCTCAGGGAAGCCTCGCGCTCCTGCTCGGTCAGTACGGGCACCCGGCTGATCGGCCGGCCCGGATCGGCGGCCAGCCGGCCCAGCAGCGCAACGGTGCGGTCGGCCAGTGCCTGGGCCGTCCCCTGGTCGGCGAGGTCCTCGGCGTACTCCAGCAGCAGGGTGACCCGGTTCTCGCCGGCGTGGTCGACGAAGGTGAAGTCCAGGTCGAACTTGGCGGTCTCGATCCGGGCCGGCCACCACGTGGTGGGCAGGTCCAGGACGTGCGGATCACCGTCGGGGCGGTAGTGGTAGCCCATCATGACCTGGAACAGCGGGTTGCGGCCCGGCTCGCGCGGCGGGTTGACCGCCTCCACGATCCGTTCGAAGGGCATGTCCTGGTGCTCGAAGACGGCCAGGTCGGCGTCCCTGACCCGGGTCAGCAGCTCGGTGAACGTCGGGTCGCCGGACAGGTCGGTGCGCAGCACCAGCGTGTTGACAAAAAAGCCGACCAGGTCATCCAGGGCGCTGTCGGTGCGCCCGGCGATCGGAGCGCCCAGCGGGATGTCGGTGCCCGATCCCATCCGGTGCAGCAGGGTGGCGACCGCCGCGTGAAGCAGCATGAACATGCTGGTACCGGTCTCGGCGCACAGGGCGCGCAGGGCCTGGGCGGTCTCGGCGGGCAGCTCCGTGCGCACCGTGCCGGCGCGACCGGTCGGTTCGGCGGGACGGGTCCGGTCGAGCGGCAGCGGGATCTCCTCCGGCAGGCCGGTCAGCGCCTTGGTCCAGAAGGCGAGCTGCCGCGCGCCCTCGCTGCCGGGGTCGGCCGGATCGCCGAGGAGCCGCTGCTGCCAGAGGGTGTAGTCCGCGTACTGCACCGGCAGCGGCGCCCACCGCGGCGCCCCGCCCTCGCGACGTGCCAGGTAGGCGGTGTCCAGGTCGGCGAGGAAGGGCCGGTCGGACCACTCGTCGGTGGTGATGTGGTGCAGCACGATCGCCACCACGTGGTCGTCCGGGGCCACCCGGAGCACCTCGGCCCGCAGCGGGAGTTCGGTTCCCAGGTCGAACGGGCGGCCGACCGCGGCGCCGATCCGGGCGTCCAGCTCCTCCGGCGGGCAGTCCTCGACGGTGAAGTACGGCTCGGCCTCGCCGACGGGCACGACCAGCTGGTACGGCTCGCCCTCGTGTTCGGCGAAGACGGTGCGCAGCGCCTCGTGACGGTCCGCCACGTCGCGCAGCGCCCGGTGGAGCGCGACGGTGTCCAGCTCCCCTCGCAGCCGGAAGACCAGCGGGAAGTGGTAGGCGTCGCCGCCGCTGAGCCGTTCGGCCAGCCACAACCGCCGCTGCGCCGGGGAGACCGGGACGCGCTCGGGGCGTTCCGCCGTCGGCGTGACGGCCGCCCGGGCGGGCCGGCCGGCGTCGGCGCGGCCGGCCAGCAGGGCGGGCGTCGGGGCCTCGAACAGGTCGCGGATGGCGAGTTCGGCGCCCAGTTCCGTACGGGCCCGGCTGATGAGCCGGGTGGCGAGCAGCGAGTGGCCGCCGAGGTCGAAGAAGTTGTCCTCGGCGCCGACCTTCGGCAGGACCAGGACCTCGGCGAAGAGACGGCAGAGCACCTCCTCCTGGGCTGTCTGCGGCCCGCGTCCTCCGGCGAGCGGCACCGGCGGTTCGGCATCGGGCAGCGCCCGCACGTCGAGCTTGCCGTTGTCGTTCATGGGCAGCCGGTCGAGGGTGACGAAGGAGGCCGGGACCATGTAGTCGGGCAGCTGCTGCCGCAGGTCCTCCCGGAGCCGCCGGATGAGGCCGCCCGTGCCGCGCGTCGCCGTCGGGGTGTTGGCGTACGGGGCCGCACCGCCGCCCGTCGGGTAGAGGCCCGCGGTGACCCGGAACTCTCCCCGTACGAAGACGGCGTCGTAGCGGCCCGGCTCGCGCGACCAGGTGGTGAGGAGCCGGTAGCCCTCCCTCGCCCCGAGCTCGTGCAGCGCCTCGGGCTCCACTCCCCCGGTCGTCGCGGCACCGCGCTCGCTGGCGGCACGGGCGTCGGGGACCCCGGTCACCCGCAATCGCTCCGGCCGCCTCTCACGCAGATGGCGGGCGAGCCCGCCGGCCCAGACCTGCCCGTCGGCCCAGTCCAGCACCGGTTCGTCTCCGAGCCGGACGTCGGCCTCACCGTGGTAGAGGACGGCGTCGTAGCGGTAGCGGGTCAGCTCGTTGTGGTGGTGTCCGCGCTTGGTGCGCAGGTCGACGCCGAAGCCCAGGGTGGTGAAGTAGTCGGGGTCGACGAGGAGCTCCTTCTCCAGCGCGAGGTTCCGCTCGACGGCCCGGCGGACGTGCTCGGGATCGGCGTCCTTCCCCGCGCGGGTGAGCTGGATGCCGGTGTGGAAGGCGCGGGCCTGCCTCAGGTTCCGCACGTCGCCGACGAACAGGGCGCCGCCGGGCGCGAGCAGCCCCATGGCGCCCCGGATGACCTCGGTAAGGTGGTCGATGCTCGGGAAGTACTGGATGACGGAGTTGATGACGATCGTGTCGAAGTAGCCGGTGGGCAGCCCCTCGGTCACGTGGGCGGGCCGGCAGCGCAGCTCGACCTTGGCGGCCAGCTCGGGGTCACGACGCAGGTCCTCGCCGATCTTGCGGATCACGGGTGCGGCGAAGTCCGTCGCCCAGTACGCCTCCGCCTCGGGCGCCAGGCGCGACAGCAGCAGGCCGGAGCCGACGCCGATCTCCAGGATCCGGCGCGGGCTCAGCTCCCGGATGCGGGCGACGGTCTGCTCGCGCCACTCGCGCATGTGCTCGAGCGGGATGGGCCGCCCGTCGTAGCTGCTGTCCCAGCCCGCGAAGTCCTCGGTGAAGACGGCGGTGCTGATCTGCTCGTACTCGTCGGAGTAGATCTCCTGCCACTCGTCGATCCGCTCCCGCTCGGCGGACTCCCGCTCCTCGCCGGTGAGTTCGGCGGGCACGACGTAGCCGACGAGGCGCTGGGTGCCGGGGGCCGACGGGTCGTCGCGCGCGATGACGGCGGCCTGGGCGACCTGGGGGTGCCCGGCGAGCACGGTCTCGATCTCGCCCAGTTCCACCCGGTAGCCCCGGATCTTGACCTGGTCGTCGGTGCGGCCGAGGAAGTCCAGGTTGCCGTCGGCGCGGCGGCGCACCAGGTCGCCGGTGCGGTACATGCGCTCGCCGGACTCGCCGTACGGGTCGGCGACGAACCGTTCGGCGGTCAGGCCCGGCCGGTCGAGGTAGCCGCGGGCGAGGCCGATGCCGGCGATGTACAGCTCGCCGGGGACTCCGTCGGGGACCGGGCGCAGCCAGGCGTCCAGGATGTGGGCGCGGGTGCCGCGGATGGGGCGGCCGACGGTGGAGGTGGGGCTGTCGTCCGTACCGCCGCCGAGGGTGTTGATCGTGTACTCGGTGGGACCGTAGAGGTTGTAGCCGTAGGTGCCCTCGGTGTCGCGGAGCCGGCTCCAGACCGTCTCCGACACCGCCTCGCCGCCGAGCAGCACCAGGGGCGGGCGGTGACCTTCGAGCAGCCCTTCCTCGATCAGCAGGTGGGCGTAGGTGGGGGTGACGTTGACGACGTCGATGCGGTGGGTCTCGCAGTACGCGACCAGTGCCCCGGCGTCACGCCGCAGCTCCTCGTCGCAGACGTGCACCTCATGCCCCTCGACCAGCCAGAGCAGCTCCTCCCACGACATGTCGAAGGCGAAGGAGACCGTGTGCGCGACGCGCAGCCGCCGGCCGCCGGCGGAGGCGATGGCCGGGGCGAAGATCTCCTTCTGGTGGTTGAGCTGCATGTTGGTCAGGCCGCGGTACGGCGTGACGACGCCCTTGGGACGCCCGGTGGATCCGGAGGTGTAGATGACGTACGCCGGGTGTTCCAGGCTGAAGAGGGGGCGGTCCGCCTCGGTGACCGGGTCGCCGGAGAGCCCGGCCAGCTCCTCCGCCGTCGCCGGGTCGTCGAGCGAGACGCGCGGGACGTCCGGCGCGCCGGAGACGTCAGGACCGACGAGGCCGCCGGGAGCGCGGAGGGCATCGGAGGCGCTGGGGATTCCGACCGCACCGGGAACGCCGGACCCGACGGAAGCACCGGGAGCGCCTGAAGCGCCGCCTTCCAGCCGTGCCGAGACCGCGGCGGTGCAGAGCAGCAGCGCCGGCCGGGCGTCGACGAGCATCATCGTGAGCCGGTCGTCCGGGTAGTCCAGTTCCAGCGGCAGGTAGGCGGCGCCGGTGCGCAGCACGGCGAAGAGCGCGACGACCATGTCGATGGAGCGCGGCAGGCCGAGCGCGACGATCTTCTCCGGTGCCGCGCCCCGGGCGAGCAGCAGCCGGGCCATGCGGTTGATCCGGGCGTCCAGCTCGGCGTAGGTGACGCCCGCGTCGCCGAAGACAAGCGCGGTCGCCTCGGGGGTGCGTACGGCCTGGGCGGCGAGCAGGTCCGCGACGGTCTCCCGCGGGACGGGCACGCGGCCCTCGGCCCACTCCCGCTCCAGTGCGACGCGCTCGGCGGGCAGCAGCGGGTCGAGACGGCCGGCGGGCGCGTCCAGGTCGGCGACCAGCCGCTCCAGGAGCAGGGTGAAGCGGTCCAGCAGGGTCTGGGCTCGCGGGCGGGCGATGACGTCGGGCCGGTGGGCGAGGGTGATCCGGATCCGCTCCCCCGGCGTCACGATGAGGTTGACGGGATAGTGGGTGGCGTCGACGTTGGCGACGGCGGTGGCGCCGTACCGGTCGGAGAGCTCCGCGAGCCGCTCCTCGGTATCGCTGTTGCGCAGCACGAAGAGGGTGTCGAACAGCTGCCGGTGGCCGGTCTCGGCCTGCAGCACGCCCAGACCCAGATACTCGTACGGCATCAGGGCCAGGCGCTCGCCCTGGACGCGCCGCAGCAGCTCCAGTACCGGCTCGTCCGCCTTGAAGGCGATGCGGGCGGGGACGGTGTTGAGGAACATGCCGATGACGTTCTCGACGTCCGGCACCTCGCTCGGCCGGCCCGCGACCGTGGTGCCGAAGACGACATCGGTGCGGCCGGTGGCGCCGGCCAGCGCCAGGCCCCAGGCGGTGTTGAACACCGTGTTGAGGGTCAGGCCGTGCCGGCGGGTGGCGTCGCGCAGCCGGTCGCCCAGGTCCGCGGGGAGGTCGGCGTCCAGGCTCTCCGGGATGACCGGCTCCAGCCCCTGGCCGGCGGCGAGCAGGGTGGGCTCGTCCAGTCCGCCGAGGGCGGCGCGCCAGGCACGGGTGGCGACCTCGGCGTCCTGGGCCTCCAGCCAGGTCAGGTAGTCGCGGTAGGAGCCGGGGTCCGGCAGTCCGCGCCCGTCGCCGTCGTTCTCGTACAGCGCGAAGAGCTGGTCGAGGAAGAGCCAGGCGGACCAGCCGTCCCAGAGCAGCAGGTGCCGTCCGATGACGAGCCGGTCGCCGCGGGCCTCGCCGAGGCGGATCAGCAGCATCCGGAAGAGCAGCGGCCGGGACAGGTCGAACCTGCGGGTCCGCTCCTCGTCCATCAGCTCGCGCAGCCGCACGTCCTGTACGGCGGCGGGCAGAGCGGACAGGTCGACCTCTTCGAGCGGTATCTCGGGGTCGCCGACGATGAACTGCACCGGCTGGCGCAGGCCGTCGCTGGTGAACCCGGCGCGCAGGCTGGGGTTACGGGCCAGCAGAGCCCTGGTGGCGGTGCGCAGGCGTCCGGCGTCGAGGCGGGTGGCGACGTCGAAGGACTCGTGGACCGTGTAGACGTCCAGGGCGCCGTCGTCGTACGTCGAGTGGAAGAACAGTCCCTCCTGGAGGGGCGCCAGCGGCCAGATGTCCTCCACGGAGCCGCCGAGGCGGTGCACGCGCTCGGTCTCCTCGCCGGTCAGCGCGAAGACGACGCCCGGGTCGTGGGGTCCGGCCGCGGTGACCGTCGTGGCGGCCACCGTCGCGGCCACCGCCAGGCCGGCGGGGGTGCGGTGCTCGAAGACGTCGCGGGGGTTCAGTTCCAGACCTGCCCGGCGAGCACGGCTGGAGACGCCGATCGAGGTGATGCTGTCGCCGCCGAGCATGAAGAAGTCGTCGTCGACGCCGACCTCGTCCAGCTTCAGCACGGCCGCGAAGATCTCGGTGAGGGCGCGTTCGCGCTCGTCACGCGGGGCGCGCGCCTCGGCACGCACCACCTGCGGGGCGGGCAGCGCGTTGCGGTCGAGCTTGCCGCTGGGGGTGAGCGGCAGGGCGTCGAGCACCACGTACGCCTCGGGCACCATGGGCGCGGGCAGCGCGTCGGCGAGGGCGGCCCGCAGCGCGGCCACATCGAACGGGTCCTGCCGGTTTCGCGCGGGGACGATGTACGCCACGAGCATCGACCCGTGGATGTTCACCGCCGCCTGGGCGACGGCGGGCCGACCGGTCAGGGCGGCCTCGATCTCGCCGAGTTCGATGCGGTTGCCGCGCAGCTTGACCTGCCGGTCGGTGCGGCCCAGGTATTCGACGGCGCCGTCCTCGCGGCGGCGCACCAGGTCTCCGGTCCGATACATGCGACCGCCGGCCGGGCCGTACGGATCGGCCGTGAACCTCTCGGCGGTCAGTCCCGGCCGGGCGTGGTAGCCCCTGGCCAGCTGCACGCCGGTCAGGTACAGCTCGCCGGGCACGCCGGTCGGCACCGGGCGCAGGCAGGAGTCCAGCACCCGCAGGCCGGCGTTCCACACCGGGCGGCCGATGGGCACGGTGGTGTCCGCCGAGCCGTCGTAGGCGTGGTAGGTGACGTCGACGGCGGCCTCGGTGGGCCCGTACAGGTTGTGCAACGGCACCCCGGTGAGCGCCCGCCAGCGCGCGGAGGCGGCGCCGGGCAGCGCCTCACCGCTGCTGAAGACGCGGCGCAGGCTGACGGCCCAGGACGGATCATCGGTGATCTCGTCGGCCCCCAGGAAGGCTTCGAGCATCGACGGCACAAAATGCATCGTGGTGATGCGCTGCTCGCGGATGAGCGCGGCCAGGTAGGACGGGTCGCGGTGCCCGTCGGGCTTGGCGAGCACCACGGCGGCACCCTCGCACAGCGCCCAGAAGAACTCCCAGACGCTCACGTCGAAGCTGGACGGCGTCTTCTGCAGCACCCGATCGTCGGCGCGCAGCCCGTACTCACCCTGCATCCACGCCAGCCGGTTGACGATGGCGCGGTGGGTGACGACGACGCCCTTAGGACGGCCGGTCGAGCCGGAGGTGTAGATCAGGTACGCCGGATCGTCCGGTCCCGCGGCCACCGGTACGGAGTCCACGCTTCGGCCACCGTCGGCTGGGCCGACCGTAGTGGCCGGGACAGCCGGAGCGGCCGGGACAGCCGGAGCGATCGGGACAGCCGAGGCGGGCGGACCTGACGGGGTGGACAGGACGGAGGCGTCCGCCGAAACGGACGGGGCGGACAGGGCCGCCGAAACGGGCAGGACGGGCGGATCGGCCGGGGTGTCGAGGACGAGGGGGGTGAGGCCGTCGGCCTCGGGCAGCCGCGGGGCCGTGGCGGCGGTCGTCACAACCGTCCTCGCGCCGGAGTCGGTGAGCATGTACGCCATGCGGTCGGCCGGGTAGTCGGTGTCGACCGGCAGGTAGGCGGCGCCGGACTTCAGCACGCCGAGCAGTGCCACCATCAGTTCCGCCGAGCGCGGCACGGCGACCGCGACGACCCGTTCCGGACCGGCGCCCCGTGCGCGCAGGCGGAGGGCCAGCGCCTCGGCGCGCGCGTCCAGCTCCTCGTAGGTGAGGGTCTCGCCGTCGTAGACGACCGCCGTGGCCTGCGGGGTACGGAGCACCTGGGCCTCGAAGGCGGCGGCCAGGGTGGTCTCGGGGATGTGCCGGCTCTCCCCCTCCGGCAGGGCTCGCGCCCGTTCCTCGTCCGACAGCAGGTCGACGTCGGCGACGATCTGCCCGGGGTCGGCGGCCAGTGCCTGGAGGATCCGGGTCAGCCGGTCCGCGATCCGCCGGACGGCCTCACCGTCCAGCCGCCGGACGTGGTGCTTCAGGCGCAGGTCGAGCCGGCGGCCCGGCTTGACGATCAGGGTGAGCGGGTAGTGGACGGCGTCGTGGAACTCGTGACCGGTGATCCGGACCGTGCCGGAAGGGTCGGCGAGGCCGGTGCCGGACGGGTAGTTCTCGAAGACGACGAGGGTGTCGAAGAGCTCGCCGCCGCCCGCGAGTCCGGCGATGCGCTGGAGTTCGGCGAGACCGAGGTGCTGGTGGTCCAGGAGACCGGCCTGCTCGTCCTGGAGCCGGCCCACCAGGCCGGCCAGGGTGTCGGCGGGCTCCCATCGGAAGCGGGTCGGCAGGGTGTTGATGAACAGGCCGACCATGGACTCGATGCCGTCGACCTCGGCGTCGCGGCCGGAGACGGTGGTGCCGAAGACCACGTCCTGACGGCCGGTCAGCCGCCCGAGGAGCAGACCCCAGGCGCTCTGGACGACCGCGCCGAGGGTGACCCCGTGCTCCCTCGCGCGGGCCGCGAGCCGGGCGGTGACCCGCTCGGACAGCTCGACGCGGACCTGCTCGGACCTGAGCGGCGAGCCGTCCGCCGGGACGTCGACCAGACGGGTCGGCTCGTCGAGCCCGGCGAGCGCGGTCCGCCAGGCCGCGCGGGCGGCGTCGCGGTCCGCCGCCGACAGGCGGCGCAGGTATTCGCGGTAGGGGGCCGCCTCGGGCAGCGCCGCGGGAACGGCCCCGTAGGAGGCCATCAGCTCGCGGTGCAGCACCGGCAGCGACCAGCCGTCCGCCACGATGTGATGGAACGTCAGCACCAGCAGGCTGCGGTCGTGTCCGAGCCGCACCAGCGCGCACCGCACCAGCGGCGGCCTGGCCAGGTCGAACCGGCGGGCGCGCTCGCCGGCCGTGACGGCGTCGACGAGCGGGGGCTGCGCCTCGGCGTCCCGCCCGGACAGATCCACCTCGTGCCAGGGCACCTCCAGCCGCCCGGCGACGATCTGAACGGGCCTGCCGTCCGGGAGTTGGCGGAAGCAGGCGCGCAGCGGGGCGTGCCGGTCCAGCAGGTTCTGGGCGGCGCGGCGCAGGACCTCGCCGTCGACCGGGCCGGCCAGCTCGATGACCTGCTGGACGACATAGGCGTCGCCGTCCGAGCCGTCCACGAGGGAGTGGAAGAAGAAGCCCTCCTGGAGGGGGCTGAGCGGCAGCAGATCCTCGACGGTGACCGGGTGATCGCCCTGGACCTCCGCGAGCTCGGCCGCGGTCACCTCGACGAGCGGGGTGTCGCTCGCCGTTCTTCCCGCGTGCCCCGCGTTCCCGGTCTGCCCCGGGCCTGCTGTGTGCCCGGCGTGCCCGGCGTGCCCGGCGTGCCCGGCGTGCCCGGCGTGCCCGGCGTTCCGGGCATTCCCTGGGTCTGCCGCATTCCCGGCGTGCCCGGCGTCCGTGCGGTCCACCGCGATCGGGGCCAGCGCGGCGACCGTACGGTACCGGAAGATGTCCCGGGCGGTGAGCTGCAGCCCCGCCCCGCGGACGCGGATGAGCAACTGGATGGCGATGATGCTGTCGCCGCCGAGGGCGAAGAAGTCGTCGTCGATCGAGACCGACCGCAGGCCCAGCGCCTCCGCGTACAGCGCGCAGAGCAGCTCCTCACGGGCGTCGCGCGGAGCGCGGCCGGAGCTGAGGGCGGCGTAGTCGGGGACCGGGAGCGCGGCGCCGTCCAGCTTGCCGCTCGGGGTGACGGGAAGCCGGTCGAGGGGGACGAACGCCGAGGGGACCATGTAGTCGGGGAGCCACTCGGCCCCGTAGGAGCGCAGGGTCTTCATCAGGGCGGTGACGTCCCGGAACGGCACGGGCCGGTTGGCGGGCGGGAACGTGCCGGCCGGGCGGTAGAGGACGCCGAAGGGTGTGTCCCCGGAGACGAAGACCGCGTCGAGGCCGCCGTCGTCGGCGTGGCCGTTCCAGGTGGTGGCCACGCGGTAGCCGTGCCGGACGGCGAGGGCGTGCAGGGTCTCGGGATCGGTGTCGTCCGCCGGGGTGGCGGGGCGGCTGCCGTCCTCAAGGGCGTACAGCGCGGTGAGGTCCTCGGTGAGCCGGGCGTTGGGGAGGCCGGTGACCCGGAGCCGGACGGGCCGGGCGGCCAGGCGGGCGTCGAGCGCGTCGAGGCCGCCGAGGTCGTCCCAGCGGATCTCCTCCGCGCCGGCCAGGACCGACGCCCCGTCTCCGTCCGCCACGACGGCGACGCCCGACGTGACGGCGACGCCCGGCGTGACGGCGACGTCCGACGTGACGGCGACGCCCGACGTGACGGCGACGCCCGACGTGACGGCGACGCCCGACGTGACGACACCCGGTGCGGCAGGGGCACTCGGCATCGCGGCGGTGCTCGATGCGGCGAGATCAGCCGGTGGGACGGCATCCGAGGTGGCGGGGACGCCCGGTGTGACGGCGGTCCGCTTCCGCAGCACCACGTCGTAGCGGTACCGGGTCAGCTCGTTGTGGTGGGCTCCCCGCTTGATGCGGATGTCGGCCTCGAAATCCTCCAGCGTCCCGAAGAAGTCGGGGTCGAGCAGCAGCTCGCCCTCCCAGGCCACGGTCCGCTCGACGGCCGCCAGCAGGGCCTGCTTGTCCTCGGGGTCGGCGCCGCGCCGGGTCTCGACGGCGGCTCGCAGGCAGCGCAGCAGGCGCAGGTTCCGTACGTCGCCGACAAAGAGGCTGCCACCGGGGGCCAGGAGCGTCCTGGCCTTGCGCAGCACGTCCGCCAGATATTCGGCGCTCGGGAAGTACTGGGCGACGGAGTTGACGATCACGGTGTCGAAGAAGCCCGTGGGGAGTCCGGTGACGTCGTGCGCGGGCTGGGCGCGCAGTTCCACCCGTCCGGCCAGCTCCGGCACCGCGTCGACCTGGACGCGCAGTACCCGTACCGCCTCCTCGGAGAGGTCCGTGCCCCAGTAGGTCTCGCAGCCGGATGCGACGCGGGAGAGGATGAGCCCGCTGCCGACGCCGATCTCCATCACCCGGCGCGGCCGTAGCTCCTCGATGCGGCCGATCGTGGCGTCCCTCCACTCCCGCATCTCCGCGACCGGGATGGGCAGGCCGTCGTACATGCTGTTCCAGCCCGCGAAGTTCTCCTGGAAACCCTCGGAGCCAGCGGCGGAGTAGAGCAGCTCGTGGAGGTCCTTCCACTCCTCCACCTGCTCGGTCTCGTCGTGGCCCGCCTCGGCTTCGAGCGATGGGACGACGTAGGCGGCCAGCCGCCGGTCGCCGGGCCGGTCCTCGCGGACCACGACCGCGACCTGGTCCACGGCCGGGTGCCCCCGCAGTACGGACTCGATCTCACCGGGCTCGATCCGGAATCCGCGGATCTTCACCTGCGCGTCGACGCGGCCGAGATACTCCAGCCGCCCGTCGGGCTTCCAGCGCGCCAGGTCGCCCGTACGGTACAGCCGCTCCCCCGCCGCTCCGAAGGGGTCGGCGACGAACCGCTCGGCGGTCAGGTCAGGGCGGCCGAGGTAGCCGCGTGCCAGCCCCTCGCCGCCGAGGTACAGCTCACCCGAGACCCCCGCGGGGACGGGTCGCAGACGTCCGTCGAGCACGTAGGCCCGCGTGCCCGGGTCGGGGACGCCGATGGGCACGATGGAGCCGGACGGGATGTCGGGGTCGCACAGGCCGAGGGTGGAGTTGGTGGTCGCCTCGGTCGGACCGTAGGCGTTGAACATCATCCGGCCACGCGCATAGCGGCCGACCAGCTCGGGCGAGACGCGTTCCGTACCGGCCAGCAGGGTGGCGGCGGGCGGCAGGTGGACGTCGTCCGGCATGGCGGCGAGCAGGGCCGGAGGCAGGATCATGAAGGTGATGCCGTTGGCGTTCGCGTAGTCGGTGAGCGGCGCGCCGGGCACCCGGCGTTCGGCCGGTACGACGACGAGGCGGCCACCGGAGAGCAGGCCGAGGCACAGGTCCCAGAAGGCCACGTCGAAACTGGGCGAGGCGAACTGCAGGACGCGGCTGTCCGGCCCGATGCCGAAGCGCTCGCTCTGGGTGGCCACGAGCTTGGCGACCCCGGCGTGGGAGAGCACGACGCCCTTGGGGCGGCCGGTGGAACCCGAGGTGTAGATCACATATGCCGCGTTGAGGATGGACAGCGGTCCCCGGTCGGTCTCCGCCGGGTCGTGGCTCGGGCGGGCCTCCAACTCCAGCGCCGTCTCCTGCGCGTCGAGGACCATCGGCTCCATGCCGTCGCACGCGGGGATGTCCGTCACCGTGTCGGCGGTGGTGACCAGGCAGGCGGGCGCGGCGTCGGCCAGCATGTAGGCGATGCGGTCGGCCGGGTAGTCGGTGTCGACCGGCAGGTAGGCGGCGCCGGACTTCAGGACGGCCACCTCTGCGACGATCAGCTCGGCCGACCGGGGCAGGGCCAGGGCCACCACGCGCTCGGGCCCGGCGCCACGCGCGATCAGCGCGTGGGCCAGCCGGTTGGCACGTTCGTCCAGCTCGGCGTAGGTGAGACGGGTTTCCTCGAAGACCAGGGCGACGGCGTCCGGCCGCAGGCGGACCTGCTCGGCGAACATCTCCGGCCAGGTGCGCAGCGGGACGAGGTGGTCGGTGTTGTTCCACTCGACGAGAATCCGGTGCCGTTCCTCGCCGCTCAGCAGCTCCAGTTCACCGACGGGGGTGTCCGGCCTGGCCAGTCCGTCGGCCAGCAGCGTCGCGTAGTGGCCCAGCAGCCGATCGACGGTCGCGGCCTCGAACAGGTCGGGACGGTAGCGCATCCGCGCCTCTCCCGCCGAGACCTCCAGCGCCACATCCAGCGCTCCCGCGGTCTCCCCCGCCCCGGCGCCGGTCCCCGCGCTGAAACCGGTTCCCGCGCCGGTGTCTGTCCCAAAACCGGCACCCATGCCTGTGCCGGTACCGGTGCCGGTGCCGGTATCCGTGCCCGTACCGGTGTCCGTGTCGGCATCTGTGTCCGTACCGGTGCCCATGCCCATGCCGGTGTCCGTGCTGAAGCCCGCGTTGAAGAACAGCCCGCCGCCGCGTGTGGGTTCCGGCCGCAGCCCGGCCACGAGCGCGGACAGCGGCATCCGGTGCGCCCGCGCCTCCCCGCAGGCGTCGGCCACGCGTCGTACCAGCTCACCGAAGCTCGTGTCGCCACTCAGCCCGACCCGCACCGGTAGCCCCTCGTACCCGACGCAGATGTCATTCACCCCGCCGTAGCGGTGCAACAGCGCGACGTACGCGGCGAACAGGGACGCCTCGGGCGCGGTGACGGCGAGTGTGCGGCTGCGCGTCTCCAGGTCCTCGGCGGGCGGCAACCGGTACGGGAAGTCGACCGGGAGGGCCGTCTCCTGCGGAAGCGGAGCGAGTCGTCGACCCCAGTACGCCGTCACATCTTCAATAGCGGACACAGGTGACCGAGCCTCCCAAGCTGCGCAGAACCGGCCCATGTCGAGCCACGACCGCACATACTAAGGTAAGCATTACCTAAGTAGATAGACCCCCACCGCGAGAGGCCCTACAGTCCTGGACGTTAAAGTTAAGGACTGCCTAACCTAAGGAAGTCGAAAAGTGGAGACAGCTCGGTGACCCGGAACGAGAGGCTGCGCCCGGCCTTTCTCGTGGCGCTGCTCAGCGCCGTCCTCGTCGCGCTCTGCCTGCTGTCGATCGCGCTCGGCGCCCGGAGCATCCCCTTCGACCAGGTCGTCAGGGCGCTGTTCGGCCAACCGGGCAGCGAGCTCATCGAGAACGTCATCTGGTCGGTGCGGGTGCCACGCACCGCGCTCGGCCTCACGGCCGGCGCCGCCCTCGGACTGTCCGGCGCGCTCATGCAGGCGCTGACCCGCAACCCGCTCGCCGACCCGGGCCTGCTGGGCGTCAGCGCCGGCGCCTCCTTCGCGATCGTGCTGTCGGTCGCGGTGTTCGGGCTGGGATCGCTGTTCGAATACATCTGGTTCGCGTTCGCGGGCGCGCTCATCGCGAGCGTTCTGGTCTTTCTGCTGGGCAGGCTGGGGCGCTCCGGCCTGACGCCGGTCAAACTCGCGCTCGCCGGGGTCGCCGTGACCTCGCTGCTGTCCTCGATCACCAGTGCCGTCGTTCTGACCAACCCCGAGGCGCTCAACCGCTACCGCTTCTGGGCGGCCGGTTCGCTCGCCGACCAGGGCGGCGACGTGGTGCTCCAGATCCTGCCGTTCGTCGCCGCCGGCGCGGCGCTGGCACTGGCCTGCGCGCCCGCGCTCAACAGCCTGGCGCTCGGCGACGACGTGGCCGCCTCGCTGGGGCAGCGGCTCGGTCTCATCCGACTTCAGGGGGTAATCGCGATCACGCTGCTCACCGGCGCGGCGGTGACCGTCATCGGCCCCGTCGTCTTCATCGGGCTGGTGGTCCCGCACCTCGCCCGGATCCTCGTCCAACACGTAGGGCTGGGCCCCGACCACCGCTGGCTGCTACCGCTGTCGGCGGTGCTCGCGCCCTGCATGCTGCTGGCCGCGGACATCGTCGGACGGGTCATCGAACGGCCCCTCGAGATCCAGGCCGGGATCCTCGTCGCCCTGATCGGCGGCCCGTTCTTCATCGCCATGGTCCGCCGGCGCCGACTCGCGGAGGTGTGAGCATGGTTCGCCGGTCTCCCGACACCCGTCCCGACACCCCGTCCGACGCCCACCTCGGCGCCCCTGCCGACATCCGTCCCGACGGTCCGGCCGACGCCCGTCCCGATGCCCCTGCCGAAGGCCGTTCCCGCGGTTTCCTGAACCTCGGGAAGGCCCGGCTCCGCTCCGGCGGAACGGCCCCCGCGCCTTCCCACCGGACCTTCCGCCTGGCCGCGCCGCCCGTCTCCGGGATCCTGCGACCCCGGCTGATCGCGGTGTGCGCGGCACTCGCCGTCGCCACCTTCCTGATCCTCTGCTGGGGCGTCTCGACCGGTGACTACCCGATCGGCCTGACCGCGGTCATGAAGGCGCTGGTCGGCTCCGGCGACCCCGGGACCCTGCTGGTCGTCCGGGAGCTGCGGCTGCCGCGCGCCGTGGTCGGGCTGCTGGTCGGCGTCGCCTTCGGCATCTCCGGCGCGCTGTTCCAGACCATGACGCGCAACCCGCTGGCCAGCCCGGACATGATCGGCATCACCGAGGGCGCCGGCACCGCCGTCGTCGCCGGCATCGTGTTCGGCTGGAGCGGCGGCCTCGGCACCCAGACGTTCGGGCTGATCGGCGCGCTGGCCACCGCCCTGCTCGTCTACGTGCTGGCCTGGAAGCGCGGTACCACCGGCTACCGGATCGTCCTGGTCGGCATCGGGGTGTCGTGGATCTGCACCAGCGCCACCGACTACCTGGTGGCCAGGGGCGGGCAGTTCCAGGCGCAGGCCGCGCTCGGCTGGCTGGTCGGCAACCTCAACGGCCGCACCTGGGACCAGGTGGTCCCGCTCACCGTCGTCATGGTGGTGCTGGTGCCGGCGGCGCTCATGCTGAGCCGTCTGATGCGTACGCTCCAGCTCGGCGACGACGTCGCCGCCGGCCTCGGCACCCCCGTGCAACCCGTCCGTCTCGCCCTGCTGCTCACGGGCGTCGGGCTCATCGCCTTCGGCACCGCGGCGGCCGGCCCGATCGCCTTCGTGGCACTCGCCGCACCGCAGATCGCCCAGCGGCTGGCCCGCACCGCCTGGCCGCCCCCGATCGCCTCGGGACTGGCGGGGGCCATGGTCGTCCTCGCCAGCGATCTCATCGCGCGCACAATGATCTCCGGCACGGAACTGCCTGTCGGGATCGTCACCGGCGTCCTCGGGGCGCCGATCCTACTCTGGCTGCTCATCCGCGCCAACCGCGCGGGCTCAGGAGGCTGAACGCATGTCGACCATCGACCCGGACCTGCGGGCGAGCGGCCTTTCCCTGGCGTACGACAACCGGCTGGTCGTGGAGAATCTCGACCTGGTCGTCCCGCCGGGCCGCATCACCGCCATCGTCGGCGCCAACGCCTGCGGCAAGTCCACGCTGCTGCGGGCCCTGGCCCGGCTTCTCGCCCCACGTCAGGGAAGCGTCCAGCTCGACGGCCGCGCCCTGCAGTCCATCCCGACCAGGGAGCTGGCCCGGCGTCTCGGCATCCTGCCGCAGGGGCCGGTGGCCCCGGAGGGGCTGACCGTCATCGATCTGGTCAACCGCGGCCGTTCGCCACATCAGACCTGGTGGCGGCAGTGGTCGAAGGCCGACGAGCAGGCCGTCCACGGCGCACTGGCCGCCACCGGCATGACCGACCTCGCCAACCGCGCGGTCGACGAGCTGTCCGGCGGGCAGCGCCAGCGCGCCTGGATCGCCATGGCCGTCGCCCAGGGCACCCCGGTGCTCCTGCTGGACGAGCCGACGACGTATCTCGATCTGGCCCACCAGATCGACGTCCTGGACCTGGTCACGGACCTCAACCGGCGTGAGAACCGTACGATCGTGATGGTTCTCCACGACCTCAACCAGGCCTGCCGGTACGCCGACCACGTCATCGCCATGAAGTCCGGCCGCATCGTCGCCGAGGGCGCCCCGGCCGAGGTCATCACCGCCCGGTCCGTGGAGGAGATCTTCAACCTGCGTTGCCAGATCGCGACGGACCCGGTCAGCGGCACACCATTGATCATCCCGATGGGCCGCCACCACGACGTCTCCGACGTACAGGCGGTCGCCGGGACGGCCGGCTGAGCACCATCCTCACGACCGGCCGATACCGCGACGGAAAGGCGGAAAGTGGTAGCGACCGCTTCGGCGGCGCCCGTTCGGGCCCTGCGTCCGGCTAAGGGCCACCGAGTTGAAGGACGCGGTACGGCTCACCAGCAGCCAGCTCACGCCCTCCAGCACCCCGACGGCCACGCCGATCAGAGCGCCCCTGCCGACTGCGGCACCGGGCCTCGTCGTCTCCGTGGAGTAGCGATACGGCCACACGACGCCCCCTCCGCGATCACCTGCCTGCCGGAGCGGAGGCCGAAGCCCAGCCCGGGCTCTGGCCCGCGCGGCTGTCTTTCCTTGGCCATCCGGGTCGGCATGGAAGCCTGTGAAGCAGTCGGGCCCCAAGAAGACTCCGGGCGGCCGGGATGTCCGTGACGCGAACGGGTAGGGCCTGCTGACCCCACGATCTACTTATTCCGCCCTCAAAGCCAGCACGAAGGTTGCTACCGCCAAAATCCGGACCCCCCAATATGGGGCGCAACATCGGACACCACGTTCACGGCCGGGCGGTGAGGTAGCCGCCCATGGTCTGGAAGTAGTCGACTGCCGCGTGCTCCGTGCCGTCCTCGGTGCGCACCCGCTTGACGACCAGTCCGGGCCACTGTCCGCTCCGGGCGTCCAGTCCGGTGACGACGACCACACCGTCCCCCTCCCGGATGAAGACGCGCCCCGGGGTGCCGCCGTATCGGGCCTGCGACACCTCCGCCGACACGATCCGGATCCGCTCCCCGCGGTAGTAGGTGAACGCGTTGGGATACGGATCCGACTGGGCGCGCACCAGCCGCTCCAGGTCCTCCGCCGACCAGTTCCAGTCGATCCGGCCGTCCTCGATCGACCGCTTGTGGAAGAAACTCGCCTTGCTGCGGTCCTGCGGAATCCACTGCGCCCTGCCGGAGGCGATCAGGTCGAGCGACTCCTGCACGATCGGCTCGATCAGGTCGACCGTCCTGTGGAACAGGTCGGTCACGGTGTCGCCCGGCCCCACCGGCACGGCCCGCTGTATCACGATGTCACCCGCGTCCAGCTCGGCGTTCATACGGTGCGCGGTGACGCCGACCTCCTTCTCGCCGTTGATCAGGGCCCAGATCAGCGGCGAGAAGCCCGCGTACGCGGGCAGCAGCGAATCGTGGATGTTGAGCGTGCCGTGCGGCGGAATGTCGAAGATCTCCGGCGGCAGCCAGGTCCGCCAGTTGTTGGCGACGATGATGTCCGGCGCCGCGTCACGGAGCGCGCGGAGCAGCGCGTCGTCGGGCCGGGAGCGCAGCAGCACCGGGACACCGTGCTTCTCGGCGAGCTCCGCGACCGAGTCGTCCCAGATCTTCTCGTAGACGTGGTCGCTCTTGGGGTGGGTGACGACGAGGACCACCTCGTGATCGGAGTCCAGCAGAGCCTGCAGCGTGCGATGACCCCAGGTCTGGTAGCCAAACATGACGACCCGCATGGTGGATCCTCTCCTCGATATGCTTTCTTGCAAGGCAAGGCTAACCTTATCTAGGATGTGGCGCGCATAGGGAGGCGATGCCGCGGTGGACGACACACTGCACAGTGGTCCGGACAGCATCTACGACATCCTGGGGGTCGGTTTCGGACCCTCGAATCTGGCGCTGGCCATAGCCGTTGAGGAGCACAATGCGAGGGTTCCGGCCGCGGAGCGGCTCCGGGCCGGGTTCCTGGAGAGGCAGCCGCACTTCGGCTGGCACCGGGGAATGCTCATCGACGACGCGACGATGCAGGTGCCCTTCCTGAAGGACCTGGTCACCATGCGCGACCCGTCGAGTGACTTCAGCTTCCTGTGTTACCTGCAGGAGCGCGGCAGGCTGGTGGATTTCCTCAACCAGAAGACCCTCTTCCCGCTACGGGTGGAGTTCCACGACTACTTCGAGTGGGCCGCCGCCCGGGTGAAGCACCTGGTCGCGTACTCCGCCGAGGTTCTGGCCGTCGAGCCGGTGATGACGGAGGACGGCGAGATCCGCTGGTTCGACGTGATCAGCCGTGACCCCGCCGACCCTGCCCGCACGATCCTGCGCCGGGCTCGCAACATCTCCGTGGCCACCGGTCTCGAACCCCACCTGCCGCCGGACACCGTTCTCTCCGACCGGGTCTGGCACACCAGTCAGCTGGTCCCGCGCGTCGCCGAACTGGTCGCCGCGGGCGTCCCGGTGCGCCGCGCCGTCGTGCTCGGCGCCGGGCAGAGCGCCGCCGAGGCGGTCGACTACCTGCACCGCACCCTCACCGAGACCGAGGTCTGCGCGGTCCACGCCAAATACGGCTACACCCCCGCCGACGACAGCCCCTTCGCCAACCGAATCTTCGATCCCGAGGCGGTCGACCTCTACTTCAACGCCCCTCCCGGGGTGAAGCAGTCCTTCTTCGACTACCACCGCAGCACCAACTACTCGGTGGTCGACATGGACCTCATCCAGTCCCTGTACTCGACCACCTACCGCGAGAAGGTCCAGGGCCGGCAGCGCCTGCGCATTCTCAACGTCTCCCGCATCCGGGACGTACGCGCCCTGGACGACCGCCTGGACGTCACCGTGGAGTTCCTGCCCACCGGTGAGCGGAAGGTCCTCGCCGTGGACGTCCTCGTCCACGCCACCGGCTACCGCTCCTCGGACATCGGCGTCATCCTCGGCGACGCGGCCAAGCTCTGCCTGCGCGACGAGGAGGACGCCGTCCGCGTCGGCCGCGACCACCGCGTCGAGCTCACCCCCGAGGTCACCGCCGGCATCTATCTTCAGGGCGGCACCGAGCACACCCACGGCATCACCTCCACCCTCCTGTCCACCACCGCCATCCGCGCCGGCGAGATCCGCGACTCCCTTCTCGCCGCCCGCGCGTCCACGCTGGCCGACATCCCCGCCTGAACCTTCGCGCGACGGGACGGCACCGCCGTCCTCGCACGCGGGGTCAGTCCCTTCCCTGCCATGTCGTCACGCACGCCTCATTGCCCTCGGCGTCCGCCAGCACCCAGAAGGCGGGCGCCGCGGCGTCGGACAGCAACACCCCGCCCGCCGCCAGCGTGGCCTCGATGCGATGGGACGCCTCGTCGTGCGGGACCGAGACGTCGAAGTGGATCCGGTTGCGCTGCGGCCGTGGCGCGTCCATCTGCTGGAACCAGATCGCGGGCCCCTGGCCGACGGGATCGACGAGCGGGTCCTCGTCCCCCGACGCGCCGGCCTCGTCGTCGTAACCCAGCACCGCCTTCCAGAACGGACGAATGGCGGCGATGTCGAGCGCGTCGATCCCGATCTCAAGGATCTGAACCGACCGCGGCCCCTGAGCGTCGACCTCGGGGTCGGTACGCAGCCCGAGGTCGCCCACCGTCGCGGAGATCCGGCCGGCGAGCTCGATCTCGAACGGTGTCACCCGGCCGACGGCGAACGACTGCAGCGTGAGGACCACCCGATCCCGGCGGACGTCCAACCGCAGGCTTCCTTCGCCGTCGTCACCGGCCGTGGCCACCACGCGCGCGGCGACCTCCGCCGACTGCGCCAGCGACGCCACGGGCACCGACGCGCACACGGCCCCCAGGACGTAGCGCCACCCCAGATCGCCGACGGCGTCGGAGATCTCCTGCCGGCTCAGTCTCCTGCCGGTATCCAGATTCTGTGTCATCTCGCCATGATCGCAGCGCGAATCCGGGCGCGCGATTTTTCCAGCGGGCCGATGTCACACTTCCGGGCCGCCGACCATCTAGATCATGACAAACAAGCCACCCGTGATCGGCCGGCGCGACGCCGCCGGCCGTTCAGGGACGACATGAAAGGAGGAACGATGTTCTTCGGACTTTTCACCTGGTTCCCTGAGGATGACTCGAAGTAGCGGCACCTTGAGGGCGAGCACTGTCAGCGGCCTCATCTGATCCTCATCTGATGGCCGCCCCGTCTCCTGCGGGAGGGTCCACAGGAGACGGGACGGGCCCCCAGGGTCGGACGAGACGTTCAGGACAGGCGCATGGCCTCGGCGGCCACGGCGTGGCGGAGGTCGCGGATGCCCGCGCGGCCGCGGAGCGGGTGGACGTTGTTGGTCAGCAGGACGACCGTGAGGGCGCGTACGGGGTCGACGACGAGCGAGGTCCCGGTGAAGCCGGAGTGGCCGTAGGCGTCGGTCAGCGGGCCGACGATGGCGGGATCGCCGATGCGCACCCCCAGGCCGTGGCGGAAGTCCGCGCCCCTGACGCCCTGGTCGCGGGTCATCTCGGCGGTCGCGTCCGGGCTCAGGATCGGGGCTCCCCCGGTGCGTATCACCTCGGTGAAACGCACCAGGTCGTCGGCCGTGGAGAAGACGCCGGCGTGCCCGGCGACCCCGCCCAGGCCGTACGCGGTCTCGTCGTGGACCTCTCCCCGCACGCATCCGGGGCCCGGGCGTTCGGGCTTGTCCTCGGTGGCGACGGCCCGCGATCGCAGGGATTCGGCGGGCAGGTATCCGGTGTCAGGCAGACCCAGCGGGCCGGCGACCCGGGCTCGCAGCAGCTCGTCCAGGGACGCTCCCCCGGCGATCTCGGCCACCCGTCCCGCCGTGATCAGTCCGACGTCGGAGTAGAGGTAGCGCTCACCCACCGGGTGGAGGGCCCGCGTCGACAGGATCCGGTCCATCCGTGAGGCATGGACCTCGGGACCGTCTCCGGGGATCTCCTCGTGGGCCCTGCGTCCGGGCGGCAGGCCCGCGGTGTGGGTGAGCAGGTGCCGCAGGGTGACCTCCGGGGCACCGGCGTAGCCGGCGGGCAGCCAGGTGGCGACGGGTTCGTCCAGGTCGAGGCGGCCCTCCTCGGTCAGCGACAGGATGACGGCCGTCGTGAAGAGCTTGGTGATCGACGCGAGGTCGAAGATCGAGTCGCGGCGGACCGGAGGGCGGTCGTCCGCCAGCTCCTCCGAGACCGCCGCGTACCGTACGGTCTCCCCCACCGCGGCGGCGGCCACCGTGGTCCCGTCCACGGCGATCACGGCGACCGCGGCCGAGCACACGCGCGGCACCGCCGCCGCCAGGATCCCTCCGAGCACGGAGGAGGACTCAATGCCCCCGTGAACACCGGGCCTCTCCGACGCCCCCGGCCCGCCGAGCCCCATCAGGCACCTCGTGCCTTCTCCGCCTCCAGCGCCGCCTCCAGACGGTCTCCGTGGCTCTCCAGCAGGGCTCGGGCGTCGTCGGCGCCGAGTCCGTACTCGATCATCAGCACCGCGATCTTCACGTTCCAGCCGGCCGCCTCCAGCGCGGGGCGGGTGACGGAGAGTCCGGCGCCGGTGATGTCGCCGACCATCCGGGCGGCCCGGTCGGCGAGCTTGGAGTTCATCGCCGACACCTCGATCATGGTGTTCCCGTAGGTCCGGCCCAGCCTGACCATCACGATCGTGGAGATCATGTTGAGGACCAGCTTCTGCGCGGTCCCGGCCTTGAGCCTGGTCGATCCGGTCACCACCTCCGGTCCGACGATCACCTCGATGGGGTGCGTCGCCGCCTCGGAGAGCGGGGTTCCGGCGTTGCACGACAGTCCCGCGGTCAGGGCTCCGCGACGGCCCGCCTCGGCGAGCGCCCCGAGGACGAACGGCGCCCGGCCGCTGGCGGAGACACCCACCACCGAGTCGAGCGCGCCCACGCCCCGCTCCGCGATCGCGGCGGCTCCCCCGGCGTGGTCGTCCTCCGCGCCCTCGACCGAGCGGGTCAGCGCGGGCTGGCCGCCCGCGATGATGCCCTGCACCAGCTCCGGGTCGGTGCCGAAGGTCGGCGGGCATTCGGAGGCGTCCAGTACGGCCAGCCGGCCCGACGTCCCGGCGCCCACGTAGAACAGGCGTCCCCCCGCCTTCATCCGGGTGACGACGGCGTCGACCGTGGCCGAGATCTCCGGGATCACCAGGGCCACCGCCGCGGGCACCGTGATGTCGGCGGCGTTCATCAACCGGGCGACCTGCTCGGTCGAGAGCCGGTCGATCTGGCTGTAGCGCGGATCGCTCTGTTCCGTGGACAGAGCTGCGAGTGAATCAATCATGTCGTCTCATGTCGCTAATTTTCATATCACACTTCTATTAAGTAGATTATCTTCTATCAGTGAAGCCCCGCCCACCGTGTCGAATCGAACACCTCGGCGGATCCGGCCGCCATCACAGGTCACGGCGGTAGAGCCAGAAGACCCGTTCTGCGCGTGCCCCGACGGCTCGGGAGTAGAAACCCAGCGGTCCCACCCAGCCGATCTGCGCGCTCGCCATGCCCGCGGTCTGCTGCTCGGCGAGACAGAGGCGCAGCAGCACCCGGCCGATGCCGAGCCCCCGCGCGGCGGGGGCGGTGCCCATCGGGCCGAACCAGGCGGGCCTGGCGCCCCACGCGGCGAAGCCGAGGATCTCCCCCTCTCTGGCGGCGTAGTGGCAACCTGTCGCCTGCCCCACCTCCCACGCCCAGTTCTCGTTCCAGTGCTCCCGGACGAAGGCGAGCACGGCGGCGCGGTCCGCGGGACCGGCCGCGTGCACGGTGACGTCCTCCCGTGCGAGCCGTACGAGATCGGTGTACGTCGTCAGCGGGGAGGTCAGGTCGGCGGTCATGTTCCAGGCGACGTGGTAACGCTCGTACCCGAGGCTCTCGGCCAGGCAGGCAGCCACGGTGTAGCGCACGTCGATGCCCGGCCAGGCGTAGCAGGGCGGGTTGCCGGCGAACCGGGCCTCGACCGCGCCCTCGCCGCGCAGCCAGCCCTCGGCCGCGACGACCAGTGCCCGCCCGAGGCCCCTGCCCCGGACGTCCGGATGTGTGGCGAGCAGGTCGATGTGCCCGATGGACCGGTCTCGTGCCGACAGCGAGGCGAACACCACGCCCTTGAGGTCGTCGGTCACCAGCGCCGTCCAGCGACGTCCGGGCGGCGGCGCCGAGAGCCGGGCCACCAGGTGCGGCGCCTCCTCGGCGTCCAGGGTGAGCGCCGAGGAGGCGAGCTCGCCGAGCGCCGCCGCGTCGGCGGCCGCGGCCTCGCGAATCCCCTCGGCGGGCGTGAACCTGCCCTTTTTCCCCACGTCGGCGACCGGCGAGGCGAGGTCGTGGACATCCGCTCCGGCGGCCCGCATGACGGGATCGTAGACGTCCCCCAGGGGGTTCATGCCCGGCCCGCCGGCATGGCGACGACGCTTCGGCGCCGGGGGTGGAAGCAGGCGTGTTCCTGGGACGTGCCCTCGGCGTGGCCGAGCACCGGGTGCTCCGATTCGCAGCGGCCGGTGCGGAACGGGCAGCGCCGCGCGAACAGACAGCCCGCGTCGTGGTTGCCCTCGTCGAGCGCCTCGGTCGGCACCACCGGCTCCTCGCCCGGCTGCTCCAGGCCGCGCAGTACGGGAATGGCCGACAGCAGCGACTGCGTGTAGGGGTGGACGGGGTCGGAGATGATCGTCTCCACGTGGCCCCGTTCGACGACCTGCCCGCGGTAGATGACGTACAGCTCGCCGTCCTCGCCGATGTAGCGGGCGGTGGCCACGTCGTGGGTGATGAACAGCACGCTCACGCCGAGCCGCTCGCGCAGGTCCTTGAGCAACGCCAGGATACCCAGCCGCAGCGATACGTCGATCATGGAGACGGCCTCGTCGGCGACGAGCATCTCCGGGTCGACCGTGAGCGCGCGGGCGATGACGACCCGCTGGCGCATGCCGCCGGAGAGCTGGTGGGGATAGCGCGGCAGAACGTAGCCGGGGTCGAGCCCGACCAGTTCCAGCAGCTCCTCCGCCCGTCCCTCCACCCACGACCGCGAACGGCCGGTCCCCTTGGCCCGAAGGTCGAGGGGCGCGTTCAGCGTCTGGTGGACCGTGCGGGTCGGGTTCAGCGCCGAGTACGGGTCCTGGTGGATGAGCTGGATCCGGCGGAAGTACGGCTGCCGCTGCTTCGGACGCAGTGACGACATGGGAGTGCCGTCAATGGTGATCTCCCCGGCGTCGTGGCTCTCCAGCCCGGCGATGATCCGCCCCAGCGTCGTCTTGCCGCTGCCGGACTCACCGATGAACGACGCCGCGCCGCCCTTCTTGATGGCGAAGTCGACCCCGCGCAGTGCCTTGACCTCCCGCCCGGCGAGGACGCTGCCCCGCTGCCTGAAGGTCTTCGTGATGCCCTGCCCAGTGATCACCCCTGCTCCCCCTTCGCTCCGTGCGCCTTCGCGCTTCCCTGTGTCCCCGCCGCGACCCGTCGCCTTCCGCCTTCCGCCTCGGCCTCCGCCGCGACCGCGTGGCACGCCACGATCCACTCCCCCCGGGAGATCGCGGGCGGTTCCTCCGTCTCGCAGACGGCCATCCGCAGATGGCAGCGCTCCCTGAAGACGCATCCCCGCGCCGGGATCGTCCCAAGCGTCGGCGGGCGGCCGGGCAGTGCCCGGGCCTCGCCGATGTCGCCCACGAGGCGCGGGATGGCCCGGATCAGTCCCTGGGTGTAGGGGTGGCGGGGCGCGCCGAGCACCTCCATGGTCGGCCCCTGCTCGACCACCCGCCCGCCGTACATGACGGCCAGCCGGTCGGCGACCTCGGCCACCACGCCGAGGTCGTGGGTGATGACGAGCGTGGTGAGCCCGCGCTCCTCGTGCACCTCGCGGATGATCCGCAGGATCGTGGCCTGGGTGATCATGTCGAGCGCGGTGGTGGGCTCGTCCAGCACGACGAGGTGCGCGTTGAGGACCAGCGCGAGCATGATGCCCACGCGCTGGCGCATCCCGCCCGACAGCTCGTGCTGGTGGGAGTCGAGCACGCGGGCGCCGTCCATTCCCATCCGGCCGAGCAGTTCCTTGGCATCCCTGACCAGCTCGCGCAGGTCGTCCACCTCGTGCGAGCGCCCGAGGTCGAGGAGCTGCTTGCCGACCGTCTTGAGGGGGTTGAGAGAGTTCTGGGCGGCCTGGAAGACGTATCCGATGTGCCGGCCCCTCGCCTTGCGCAGCGCGTCTCCTCCCAGCCGCACGACGTCGCCGAGACCGTCGATCTCCACGCTGCCCGCGCTGATCCTGCCGGGCGGCTGGACGGCGTTGAGCAGCGACAGCGCCAGGGTGGACTTCCCGGAACCGGACTCGCCGACCACGCCGGTGATCGTGCCGGGAACGAGCTCCAGGTCGATTCCGCGTACGGCGGGGAGCTCCCCCGCCGGGGTCCGGTAGACGACGGAGAGGCCGCTGACGCGCACTCCCGGCGCCTTCTTCCCGGGGAACGCCTTCTCTGGTTCTCCAGGGGGTGAGACCTCCGCGGGTCTCCCGGACCGCTCGGGCCCTCCGGGCTGCTCGGATCTCCCGGACCGCTCGGGTCCTCCGAGTTCCTCGGGTCTTCCGGACCGCTCGGACCGCTCGGACCGCTCGGACCGCTCGGGGAGCGATGTCCTCTCAGGAGAGGACGCCTCCCTTTCGGGAGCCGGTGCCTTCTTGGTGGGGAACAGGAACATCCGTCACTCCTCCCTCAGCCGGGGATTGAAGATCTCGTCCATCGCGTCGACGACGAGCACGATGCCCAGGGTGAGCAGCAGGATCGCCAGCAACGGCGCCAGCAGGTACGGCAGCGCGGCGGTGGTCGTCAGCGCGCCGCCCCCGAACACGGCGAGGTTGAGCATCACACCCCAGTTGTTGGCCTCGAACGGCAGCACACCCAGGAAGAACAGCCCCACCTGCGCGTATACCGCGCCGGTCACCGCGATGAGCATGTTCATCGCGATGAAGGGGGCCATGCTGGGCAGCAGTTCCCTGCCGATGATGTGCTTCGTGGACAGGCCCAGCCCCCTGGCCGCCTCGATGAACCCGCGCTCGCGCAGGGACAGGGTCTGGGCTCGTACGGAACGTGCCACCCCGCCCCAGCCGAGGAGGCCGAGCACCAGCCCCATCTCGAACGCGCTGGTGAACTTCCACACGGTCGACAGGACCAGCAGCAGCGGCAGACCCGGGATCGCCAGGTTCATGTCGGTGATCCGCATGAGCAGGCTGTCCCAGCGCCCCCGCCTGAACCCGGCGAACAGCCCGACGCCGGTGCCGAGCACGATCGCGATGACCGCGGTGATCAAGCCGGTCAGCAGGACGTACCGCGCTCCGGTGATCACCAGGGCGAGCACGTCGGTGCCCTCGAAGTCGGTGCCGAAGGGGTGGATCAGACTTGGCGCCGCGTAGAGCGCGTTGTTGTCGCGCGGCAGCTGCGCGGGATAGAACAGCGGCCCGAACGCGCCCATGACCGCGAACACGGCCAGGATGATCACGCCCAGCATCCGGCTGGGCTTGCGCCGCAGCACCCGCCCGACACCGCGCCAGAAGTTTCGTCGCAGGGTCGCGCGGGCGCCGCCGGTCGTGCGCGTGCCGCCCGGGGCCCCCGGGATGATGGTCGGCGCGGTCATGCGATCCCCTCCGCCGGTCGTGTGGCCATCGGGCTCGCCGGCATCACAACGCCGTGGCCTCCGTCGCGTCTCCAGGTCATGAGGCGGTCCCCCCTCCGCTCCGCACGCGCGGGTCGATCGCGGTGTACAGCATGTCCGCCACGATGTTGGCGACGACGATCGCCACGGTGATCAGCAGGAAGGCACCGCCCATCAGCGCGTAATCGCGGCTGGTGATGCTGTTGATCAGCAGCAGCCCCAGTCCCGGATAGTTGAAGATCCGCTCGATGAAGATCGCACCGCCGAAGAGCATGCCCAGCGAGAGCGCGAGGATGGTGAACAGCGGCAGGATCGCGTTGCGGGCCACGTAGCGGAAGATGATCCCGCGCTTGAGGCCGCGCAGTTCGGCGGCGAGGATGAAGTCGTCGCCGAGCACCGTGACCACGCTCGACTTCATCGCCAGGATCCAGCCTCCGTAGCTGGCCAGCGCGTAGGTCACGATCGGCAGCGCGGCGTGCTGGATCAACGAGCCGATGTAGCCGGCGTTGAAGCCGGGTTCGAACAGGATGTCCGCCGTGCCGCCGGAGGGAAAGATCGGCAGCAGGGTCGTGAAGATCGCGGCTATCAGCAGCGCGAGGACGTACTGCGGCAGGCCGTGCAGGAGCGAGCCCGAGAGGGCCAGGACGTCGCCGAGCTTGCCCGACCGCTTCATCGCCGCGTAGACGCCGACGGTGATGCCGACCATGAAGCTCAGCAGGGTGCCGACCAGGACCGGGACGATCGTCCACGCGACCGCCGAGCCGAGCAGCGTCGTGACCTGCACGCCGGGTGTGCTCAGTGACTGCCCCAGGTTGAGGTGGAACAGCCCCCTCATGTAGTCGAGGTACTGCTCCCACAGGGTTCCGCGCGGCAGGAAGCCGTACAGCGCGGCCGTGGCCCGCTGGGCCTGCTCCGGCGACATGCCCTTCTCGACCAGGCTCTCGTAGCGGGCGAGCAGGGGGTCGCCGGGGATGTGCCTGATGATTACGAAACTGATCGTGGTGACCACCAGGATCATGACGAATCCACGGACCAGGTGGCCCGCCAACCGCCGTACGACGTTGTTCACCCCGGGAAGACGCCGGGCCCCGATGGCTGTCATGCCTGCTTCCTCTTGATCAGTCCGAGCTGGATCCAGACGCCGGAGGTGAGCCGCAGCGTGTCGCTGTTGTTCGGCGGGAAGCCGGTGAAGCGGGTGGTGTTGACGAACTGGGTGTTGACGTAGTCCCACATCTGGATCACCGGCAGGTCCTGGTTCGCGGCCTCGGCGAGAATCCCGATGATCTTCTTCTGCTCCGCCTCCGGGGCCGAGTTCAGTTTGACCGCCAGCTCGCCGGGGTCGACCTTGCCGACGCCCTTGACCTCGATGGTCTCCGGGCCGCCCATCCAGTTGCCCTCCTTGCCCGGCGCCACGTGCTTGAGCCTGCCGCCGAAGAGCTGCCAGCCGTTCGACGCGCCGTACAGGCGCTGGAAGATGTTGTACGGCGAGGGCCCGAGCGCGACCAGCCAGAATCCGATGTCGTACTTACCCGCGGCGATCTCCTGCAGGTAGAGCGGGTAGTCGGCGGTGGTGACGACCTGGGCGTCGATCCCGGCGTCGTTGAGCTGGCTGGTGACGGCCTTCGCGCCGGCCACCCAGTCGGAGAACGACGCGGGCACGTTGATGGTCAGCTTCCAGGGGGTGCCGTCCGGCATCGTCCACTTGCCGTCGATCTTCCTCATGCCCGCGGCCTCGAGCTCCTTCGCGGCCTGGGCGGGGTCGACCCTGTAGGGATTGAGCGCGGCGAACCTGGCGCCGAGCCAGGCTTCGGCGGCCTTCTGGTGCATGCCGGAGGTGGTCAGCGCGGCGACGCCGCCCTCCGGCGAGGCGACCTTCGTGACCTGCTTGCGGTCGATCAGGTAGGCCAGCGCCCGGCGGACGTGCACGTTGTCGTAGGGCTTCTTGGACTGGTTGAACGCCAGCGCGTTGCCGACCGGCGAGTATCCCTGGACGACGCCGTTGCCCGAGGTCTGGACGATGCGCTCCATGACGTCGGCGGGGAGCGCGGTGAACGGCGCGTTGTCCAGCTGCCCGGAGATCAGGTAGTTCCAGATCTGCTCGTTGCCGGTGTAGTTGAGGATCTTCACCTTGTCGGGGGCCACGTTGGCGGCGTTGTAGAAGTTCTTGTTCTTGACCAGCAGAGCCTCACCGGGATTCATCCGCGCCAGCGTGAACGGCCCGGCGGAGACGTCCTTGGGCGGGGCGAAGGCGATGACCTTGTCGGCCAGGCTGGTGATCTCGGCACGTGCCGCGTCAGCTCCGGGGGCGGTGCTCTGCGCGAGCTTCAGCTTGGCCCAGAAGTCGGCGGGCAGCGCTCCGGCCCAGACGTGCTCCGGGACGATGAAGGTCTGCATCACGCCCTGGACGAAGGAGTTGCTCGGGTTCTTCGCCGACTGGGTGATCTTGATCGTGTGCTCGTTCACGATCTTGATGTCGGAGGCCGTGCCGGCCGCCGAGGGGTCGAGCGCGTAGGCGGTGCCGCCCTGGGTGTAGGCCAGGCCGATGGAGAACTTCACGTCCTCCGCGGTGATCGGCGCGCCGTCGGACCACTTGCCGTTCGGGCGGAGATTGATGGTGATCGAGGACTGGTGGGGAGCGATCTTCCAGCTCTCCGCGACACCCGGGTAGAACTGGTCCGAGTCGGTCAGATCATTCTTGGTCCACCCGAGCCACTGGGCGTTGTACCCCAGGAAGGCGTTGCCCTTGGGGTTGTACGGGTTGATCGGCGCGTTCGCGTCGAGGCCCGGCTTGAGAGCGTCGATCGTCGTGTAGAGGCCTTCTCTATCCGCGGCGGAGCCGCCTCCTCCGCCACACGCGGTGGCGGAGGTGAGGGCGAGCAACACCGCTACCACTGCTAGTCGCTTCATGAACTACTCCGGGGAGTCTTGCGAGGTCAGGACGTCGGGGTTGTCCGGACACTACGTTCATCCAGCGACCTAAGTCAATAAATTCCAAAGTCGGCGATTCTTATGAAACTTTCCTTCATATGCCGTCCGCCGATGCTCGGTGTCGCGGAACTCCCGCCCCGAAAGGGGATCGGGGCCACCACGCGGACGGCGGCGCCCGCCCCCGCCCTGTCCCCCGGCCCCTATCCGCGGCCTTTAATTTTTACGTTCCGCCCCCCGAATGGCGGCGCACGGAGCGGACGAGCACACGCCCGAGCCATCCATGGCCGTCGAGAGAACTGACATCCTGCACCCACTTCTGGCCGGGCAACGACCAGGCCGCCTCCGTGGCCGCCGCACGGAAGGAGTTCGGCGATGAGGTGCCGGCGGCCGAGGAAGGACTTACCGTCACGCTCGGACGGAACTAACCTTTCCGCAGTTCGAGGGTCTCGGCCGCGGTCGCCAGCGCGGCCAGGTGCTCGTCGACCGTGCGCAGTCCCGCCTTCATGGTGCTGACGGCGAGGTGAGTGGCACCGGACTCCCGCCACCGGCGAGCCAGATCGTCCAGCTCCTCCGCGCTGCCCGTCCAGCTGACCCGGCCTTCCATGCCGAGCACGGAGGGGTCGCGTCCCGCCTGCACCGCGGCCTCCTCGACCATCGCCTTGGCCTCGTCCAGCTTCGGGCCCGGAGGCATCTGCGGGAACCAGCCGTCGGCCAGCCGTCCGGCACGGCGGTACGCCACGGGCGACTGCGCACCGAACCAGATGGGGATCGGCCGCTGCACGGGCAGGGGCGCCAGCCCCGCTCCCGTCACCCGGTCATAGGTGCCGTCGAAGGTGATCGACTGCTCGGTCCACAACCGGCGCATCAACTCGATCTGTTCCTCGACGCGCTTACCCCGGGTGGTGAAGTCCTGGCCGAGGGCTTCGTACTCGACCGCGTTCCATCCCAGTCCCACGCCCAGCCGCAACCGGCCGTCACTGAGCAGATCGACCTCCGCCGCCTGCTTGGCCACCAGGGCCGTCTGCCGCTGGGGCAGGATGATGATCGCGGTGACAAGCTCCAGCGAGGTCAGCGCGGCGAGATACCCGAAGAGGACCATCGGTTCGTGGAACGTGTCCCGCACGTCGTAGACACCCTGCCAGTCCTGGTGGACCGCCGGATCGGCGCCGAGAATATGGTCATAGGCCATCAGGTGCCGGAAGCCGAGCTCCTCCACCCCTTGCGCGTAGGCGCGCACCGCGCCCACGTCCCCGCCGAGCTCGGTCTGGGGAAAGACAACACCGATCTGCATTCATGGCTCCCGTCAACGGTCAGACGAACTCATCGATCATCATTCCGTACATGACACCGTTCAACCGCATGCGACGCCCTGACCGCCGGTTCGAGGAGAAAGATCTACATCTGGAACGCCTCGGGGTGGCTTCCGTCTCACGGGGTCGGCACGATGAGCGTTGGATCGGCCGATGGCAGCAGAATCGAAGACGGCTCCCTGACCGGCAGCCTGGAAGGCGAGTTCGGCGTCGACTCAAACCGCTGCGACGACACCAAATCCTGCGGAAAGTATGCCGGTAGCAGCCCAATCACCAGTGCCTCCGGCAAGAAGGAAATCGGGCCGGCACGCTTCATGCACAACGACCGGCTCATCGATGAGGACCGGTCACAGCGCGGCACCGCACACGCGCCATGCTGTACCTCAGTGCCGCGCCAACCACCGGCCCGCCGCCGCCCAGGCATTACGAGACGCCTCGGAAAAATCCCCTTGCGCCAGCTCGCGTTGGTCACGCTCCACGTTTGCGGTATGCACCATCCAGACAGCCAGGCCGAGGCTCACGAGCATGGCGAGCACCAGGACGGCGAATCCCAGCCAGCCCAAAACGCTCCATTGCTCGTACGGACTCACTTGATACTGCGTCCGCACCATCGATTCCATACCCATGAGTGCCGCTGCGATCGCGTACATGACCACCGGAAGGAAGAAAAAAGCTCGCTTACGCATGAGATCAATTGTGCACCTTGGCCTCTTCACTCCAAGAGCTTCTATGCACATGCGTCGCTCCACCCACCGGCCCCAGCCCTTCGGATCGGCGCCGACCGCTCCAGTCCCGCTACATGAGACCCTTATGCGCGATCCAGGCGATCAGCGCGAAAATCGACACAAAGATGAGCCCCATGCTCGCCCACGAGGCCCAATCGAGCGGGCCCGTTGTATAGGGGTCCCCGCCATCCGTGGACGCGAGCAACGAGAAAATCGATGACAGCGTCGCCGCCATCACTACAAGCATGGCGCCCGAGGACATGAGCAGGCGATTACGCGGCCCATCCGATGCTTCCCCTGGCGCAGGCTCGTCATACTCATGTCTGCGGGCCTTGCGAAAACCCTCCACGGCCACCGTCAGCGCAAGAGCCATGCCAAGGCCTGAGGTGACCAAGGCCGCCCAGTCGAACGGTCCACGCACATAGGGGTCTACGCCGCTTATCCATTTGAGACCACGGATCGCCACTGACAGCAGCAGCACGCCGATGAGCAGTTTGAACGGACCAGGCGGCATTTTAAAGAACACGTCGTCATTATGCTGGTTGCCTCGGCTTTCGTTGTTGCTAATGAAAGATGTGGCCGAGCCCTGATGAGTTCGAGAATCTCGACCATGCGATGCACGCCTTCATCGAGGATTTCTGCGAGCCACTACGGTGACGGCCGACCGGCAGCGTCCGCCGGGCCTCATCGGCGGTCCGCCGTCGGGGCGGTGTAGCGCCAGAACTGAGGCACCGCTCTGATGATCACGGCGACGGTCGCCGCGGTGAGCAGGCCGCCGACGCAGATCGTCACCTGGGGGCCGTACGCCGCCGCGGCGGTCCCGTGCAGCAGGCTGCCGAGCTGCGGACCCCCCATGAGGACGACGGTGAGCGATCCCTGGATCCGGCCGCGCAGGGCGTCGTCGGTGTACGCCTGCGAGATGGCGTTGCGGAAGGTGCTGAGCACGAAGTTCACCGCCCCGCCGAATATGAGCGCCACCAGTGCGAGCCAGAGTCGCGGAGCCAGCCCGAGGACCACGACGGCTCCTCCCCAGGCGAGGGCGGCCGACGCCATCAGGGCGCCGTGGCGGCGCGCGTGCGTGAACGTCCCCGACATCAGCCCGGCCGCGAAGACGCCGGCCGGATAGGCGGCGTAGAGCAGGCCCAGTTCCCAGCCTCCTCCCACGGGTCCTCCGTAGGTGCGTTGCGCCAGCTCCGGAAGGAGCGCCGTCGGCATCCCGAAGACCATCGCGGCGAGGTCCACCGCCACCAGGGCCGCGAGCACCCGGCTGGTGAGCAGATGGCGGAACCCGGCGAACACCTGCCCGAGCGTGAACCGGCGCCGGCCGCTCCGTGCCGTCGCCTCGTTCGGCGGCGCTTCCGAGATCCCGTCGTGCGGCGCCGGGTGAGGGCCGGGCAAGATCGGCGGCAGCGTGACGACCGCCCATATGACGGCCAGCAACGCGACGGCGTCGAACAGGTAGAGCGTGCCGAGCCCGGCCACCGGAATCAGCACGCCCGCCAGCAACGGGCCCATGATCGATCCGGTGTACCGGACGAGGGAGCTGAGGCCATTCGCCGCCGGCAGCAGCTCGGCGGGGACGAGACGGGGCACCGCGGCCCCCATCGTCACCATGATCGACCCGAAGGTCAGCCCCTGGCACGCCACCAGCACCAGGAGGACGGCGACGGAGCGGCTCCCCAACGCCGCCTGGACCCACAGCGCCACGTAGGTCAGTGCGAGGCCGCAGTGCGCGGCCAGCAGCAGCCGCCGCCGATCCACGATGTCGGCGAGGGCTCCGACCCCCAGCGACGCGACGACCAGGGCGATGAACGACACCGCGGCCGCGGCGCCGACGGCCGCGGAGGAGCCGGTCAACGTGAACAGCTGCGTCGGTACCGTGACCACGCTGAACGAGCCACCGACCGCGGAGATGACCGAGGCGATCCACAACCGCCGGTAGGCGGGGATCGCCAGGGGCCGCCGGTCGAGCGTGTACGTGCCGAAGGAGCGAGCGGCCGGCGCGTTCCCCTTTTCCGCACCGCCGTCGCGGCGGGCCCGGCCGACCGGACGGAATCCGGTCAAAGCGTCACCACATCGGCCACCACACAGGCGATGTTGTCCGGTGCGCCCGCGGCGTACGCCAGCCTGACCAGCTCATCGAGGACCTGATCGGGGTCCCCCTCGCCGCTCAGCACGCCGTGCAGGGACTCCTCCGGGACGACGGCGGACAGCCCGTCGGAGCAGAGCAGGTAACGGTCGCCGGCCGCGGCCGTGTGCAGCGACAGGTCCGGCTGGGATCCGCCCGTACCCGTGAGCGCGCGGACCAGCAGGGAGCGCTGCGGATGCGAGGCGGCCTCCTCGGGGCTGAGGTTGCCCGCGTCGACCAGCGACTGCACGTGGGTGTGATCATGGGTGATCTGGAAGATCTCGCCGTCGCGCAGCAGATACGCCCGCGTGTCGCCGATGTGCACCAGCGCCAGCTGGGAGCCCGACCACAGCATCGCGGTCAGCGTGGTGACCGCCTCACCGGACGGTGTCGACTCGGCGATGTCCTGAATCGCCCGGCCGGCCTGACCGACCGCGTCGGTGAGCGCGCCGAGAAGGTCGCCGGCGGGTACGGCCCTCGTCTCCAGCGGCTTGAGCGCGTCGATGGCCGCCGCGCTCGCGAGATCTCCGCCCGGCCCGCGCACCCCGTCGGCCACCGCCAGCAGCCGGGTGCCGGCGTAGACGGCGTCCTCGTTGCTCGTGCGGACCAGTCCCAGCTCCGACCGGGCCGCATAACGGATTCCGATCATGGTTTCCCTGTCTTCCACGGCGCTGCCTCTTCCTGAGAGATAGTCGACGAGGAAGGTGGCCAGCTGTTCGCGGGCGGCGGCTTCGGCCGCGATCTGCGCGCGGTAGCCGGCGATCTGCTCGGCCGCCGCCTCCGGCTCCAGGTCGCACACCTGGCGGATGCGGGCCAGCGGCATTCCCAGCCGCCGAAGCCACACGATCAGCCGTGCCCGCTCCAGCTGCGCCGGATCGTAGAAGCGGTATCCCGACTCCCCGTCCACCGCGGCCGGCCGGAGCAACCCGAGCTCGTCGTACAGCCGTAACGCCTTCGGCGACAGTCGCGCGGCCCGGGCGAACGCCCCGATCGTCAGCAGCTCCACGCCCAACCCTCCTCGTGCCGGCCAAGGCGACCGGCACCATGATGCTGGGCCTTCACCCAGGGGCAAGGTCCACCCCTCACCGTGAATCAGGCCGTGAACGACAGAAGTCGTCACCGCCGAGCACGTCACCGTACGGGGTGTCGCCCAGAGATCGAACCGGCGCGCTTCCGGTGGGCTCCGCCGGGCCGGCGGCGCCGGTCCGGCGAGCGGATCGTGGAGACCGGTCATGGACGCGCCGACGGCGGTCGCGGATCGCGACCGCCGTCGGTGCGGAGTTCCCGCACCCCGGGGGACGGCCGGGCCGTCACCGTTCCCCCGAATCCTCCGAACCGGCCTGGGCCCCGGTTGTGGTGACGCTCTCTCAGAAGCCCTGGGCCAGGCGGTAGTAGGCCTGGTTCCAGCGGATCTCCTTGGCGAACTCCCGGATCTTGGTATCCGCGTCGATGACAAGCAGCTCGACACCGACCATGTCGGCGAGGTCGGCGAGCTCCTCAACACCGATGGCAGAGGAGAGCACCGTGTGATGCGGGCCTCCGGCCGTCAGCCACGCCTCCGTGGAGGTGCGCAGGTCGGGCAGCGGCTTCCACACCGCACGGGCCACCGGGAGGTTCGGCAGCGGCTCGGTGGGGGCGACCACCTCGATCTCGTTGGCGACCAGCCGGAACCGGTCCCCCATGTCCGCCAGGCCCACGACCACCGCGGGACCGGGCTCGGCGTCGAAGACGAGCCTGACCGGGTCCTCCCGGCCGCCGATGCCCAGCGCGTGGATCTCGCACGAGGGCACGCCCTCGGCGATGGACGGGCACACCTCGAGCATGTGGGCGCCGAGAATGCGCTCCTGCCCCGGCTCCAGGTTGTAGGTGTAGTCCTCCATGAACGACGTCCCGCCGGTCAGCCCGCCGGCCATCACCTTCAGCGTGCGCAGCAGTACGGAGGTCTTCCAGTCTCCCTCGCCGCCGAAGCCGTAGCCGTCGGCCATCAGCCGCTGCACGGCCAGACCGGGGAGCTGCCGCAGCCCGCCGAGGTCCTCGAAGTTCGTGGTGAACGCGCCGAAGCCGCCGGAGACGAGGAAGTGCCGCAGGCCGAGCTCGATCCGCGCGGCGTAGCGCAGCGAGTCGTGCCGGTCCCCGCCGGAGCGCAACTCAGGCACAACCCGGTAGGTGTCCGCGTATTCGCCGACCAGCGTGGTCACCTCGGACTCGGCGACGTCGTCGACGGCCGCCACCAGGTCGTTGACGCCGTAGGTGTTGACCGACACGCCGAACCGCCGCTGGGCCTCCACCTTGTCGCCCTCGGTAACCGCGACGTCGCGCATGTTGTCGCCGAACCGGGCCAGCCGCAGCGAGCTCAGTTCCGCGCGCCCGGCCGCCGCCCGCGCCCACGCGCCGATCCGCTCCGCCACCGAGGGGTCGCTCACGTGCCCGGCGACGGTCTTGCGGGCCACCCCGAGCCGCGACTGGATGTAGCCGAACTCCCGGTCGCCGTGCGCCGCCTGGTTGAGGTTCATGAAGTCCATGTCGATGGAGCTCCACGGCAGCGTCACGTTGGCCTGCGTGTGCAGGTGCAACAGGGGTGTCCGCAGCGCGTCGAGCCCGGCGATCCACATCTTCGCCGGCGAGAACGTGTGCATCCACGCGATCACGCCGGCGCACGCGTCCGAGGTGTTCGCGTCGAGGCAGATCCGCCGAATCGACTCGGCGTCGGTGAGCACCGGCTGCCACACCACGCGGATGGGTACGCCGGAGGCGTCGTTCAGGGCGTCGGCGATCTGCCGCGACTGCTCAGCGACCTGGCGCAGAGTGTCATCGCCGTAGAGTGCCTGGCTTCCCGTGAGGAACCAGATCTCGCGCTCTTCGAGGGACTTCACCTGTCGGCTCCTTGCCCATAGACGTTCTGGTAACGGTCGTAAAGCTTGTCGACGTCGTCCGGCGCTATCTTGACGGGTTCGCCGATCTGCCGGGTGATGTGCACGGTCCGTGCCACGTCCTCGCACATCACCGCGGCCTTGACCGCGGCCTTGGCCGAAGCGCCGATGGTGAACACCCCGTGGCTGCGCATCAGCACGGCGGGCGAGCGATGACCCGAGAGGGTCTCGACGATGCCCCGGCCGATGTCGTCGCCGCCGATCAGCGCGAACGGGCCGATCGGGATCTCCCCGCCGAACTCGTCGGCCATCGCCGTCAGCACGCACGGAATGGCCTCGCCGCGTGCCGCCCACGCGGTCGCATAGGTCGAGTGGGTGTGCACCACACCGTTGACCTGCGGCATGTTCCGGTATACATAGGCATGCGCGAACACGTCACTCGACGGCTTCAACCCGCCGTCCACCGGTTCGCCGTACAGGTCGCACAGGACCATCGACTCCGGCGTCAGCTCCTCGTACGGCAGGCCGCTCGGCTTGATGAGCATCAGCTCCTCGCCGGGGACTCGCGCGGAAACGTTGCCCGCGGTCCACACGACCAGCTCGGAGGCGACCAGCTGCCGGTGGTGCTCCGCGAGTTCCTCACGGAGCCGGGTAAGGGGTACGGTCATCGTCTCCTCGCTCACTAACCTATCGCTTGCTTGTGATTGCGTTAACGGCCATGACATGGGCCGATCCGGCGCGGAACGATCCCATGGAGGCAAGCCCCTTTCCTTCAGGGACAAGCGCCTTTCTGCTGAGGAACGACTACGTGAGCGGACTCCGGGGGCCTCTCGGACGACGATCTCCGATCCGGCGGTCCGGGGGTCACGCACACTGGGGCCTCTGAGTGTTTGCGATAACAGGGTTAGGTGTCAAGCCCAGACCAGGCTCTCCCAGGGAACCGCATTTTTCCTGTTAAAAAGGAGGAGCTGTTTGACCCCGTCCAGTGATAGCGCTAACACTCACCGCGTCAACCCCGCTCCTGTTACCTGGACGCCCTCCTTCGAGGGAACCACCGGGAGATCTGCCGGGGAATCCCCGGGGATTTTCCCGGGAACCCCCGAAAAACACAGCCCGTCGCCTGCCTCGACCCACCCGCGGGCGCGGCGGTCCCGGCGACCGGCGGTACGGATCCCGTCCGGCCCGGCAGGGCCGGGAAAACCTCGTGGATCGACAAACAAATCGACAAACAATGAGCCAAGAGCATGATCGATCCGGCCCGGGGCGGCAGGATGCCACGGGCGACAGCGACCAAGATTCATTGGGAAGGACGGCAGATGGCACAGAAGGTGATCCTGGTGGACGACCTCGATAATTCCGAGGGATCCGACGTGATACGCCGGGAATTCCCGTTGCTCGACAGGACCTTCGCCATCGACCTGTCAGACGGCAACCAGCAGAGACTCGGCGACGCCCTCGCCTTCATCGAGAGGATCCTGGAGAGATCTCGCGAGGTCAAGCAGGCCACCCGCTCCAGGAAGGCCGTCGACACCGCGCCCCGGCTGCGCGGCTACACCAACACCGACGTTCGCGAATGGGCGCGCGACCAGGGGCTGGAGATCTCCCCTCGCGGAAAGATCACGGACGAGATCGTCGACAGGTTCATCGCCGCCCACCCCGACGCGACGCCGGAGGAGCAGGACGCGCCGGACACGCCAGGCGCACAGCACGAGGTCTGAGTTCGAGGGAGGCCGTCGGCATGCGGGACAATCAACGCCATGCAGTTCGGCATCCTCGGGCCGTTGGACGTCCGCTCCCCTGCCGGTGAGACGATCGTCGTGGGCGGGCCCCGGCCGCGCGCCCTTCTGGTGATCCTGCTGCTGAACGCGGGCCGCGTGGTCGGCGTGGACCAGCTGATCGACAGCCAGTACGGCGACGCGCCCCCCGGCGGTGCCGTCAACGCGGTGCAGGCCCAGGTGGCCCGCCTGCGCCGCGCCCTGGGCGCGGAGCTGATCGAGTTTCACGGGACCGGATACCGGCTCGCGATCGATCCCGACGACGTCGACGTCCACCGGTTCGAGCGGCTCGCCCGCGAAGGGCGGCGGCTGGTCTCCGCGGGCCGTCCCGCCGCCGCGGCGGGGCTACTGCGGGAGGCTCTCGATCTGTGGCGGGGGTCCGCCCTGGCCGATCTGCCTTTCCGGCAGGCCCAGGTGGCCTGGCTGGAGGAGCTCCGGCTGACGGCGACGGAAGATCTCGTCGAGGCGGAACTCGCCCTTCCCGAGGGCTGTTCGGTGGCCGAGCTGCAGCGGCTGGTGGCCGCGCATCCGTTGCGGGAACGGCTCAGCGGGCAGTTGATGCGCGCCCTGCAGGCGACGGGGCGGCAGGCCGAGGCGTCGGCCGTGTTCGAGGAGGTCCGGCGGCGGCTCGCCGAAGAACTCGGCGCCGACCCCTCGCCCGAGCTCGCCGCGGTCCACCTGTCCGTCCTGCGCGCCGAGCGCCCGGCGCCGCGACAGCGGCTCGCGGCTCAGCTCACCAGCTTCGTGGGACGCGAGCGGGAGCTCGATCGGATCGACACACTGCGTGACTCCCGGCTGATCACGATCACCGGGCCCGGCGGCACCGGCAAGACCCGGCTGGCGATCGAGGCGGCCGGACGTACTCGAGGTGAGGTGTGCTTCGTCGACCTCTCCCCGCTCGACGACGGCGACCAGGTGCCCCAGGCGGTGCTCGGCGCGCTCGGGCTGCGCGAGATCTCGTTGCAGTCGTTTCAGTCACCACCCGATCTCGCGCAACGCCTGGTGTCGGCGCTCGCCGAGCAGGAGCTGCTGCTCATCCTCGACAACTGCGAGCACGTGATCGTCGCCGCGGCCACGCTGGCCCGCGGCCTGCTGAGCGCGTGTCCGAAGCTGAGCATCCTGGCCACCGGTCGCGAGCCCCTCGGCATCACCGGCGAGACGCTGGTGTCGCTGGCCCCGCTCCCCATCCCACCGCGGGGCTCTTCTCCGTCCGACGCGCTGGCCTACCCGGCCGTGCGGCTGTTCGCCGACCGGGCGGCGGCCGTACGGCAGGGATTCGAGGTACGGCAGGCCAACGTCGAGACGGTCACGCGGATCTGCTCGGCACTGGACGGGCTGCCCCTGGCCATCGAGCTGGCGGCGGCGCGGCTGCGGTCGTTCACCGTCGAGGAGATCGCCACGCGCCTGGCCGAGGACGACCGGTTCCGGCTGCTGTCGCGCGGTGACCGTACGGCGGCGGCCCGGCACAGGACCCTGCACGCGGTGGTGGAGTGGAGCTGGGACCTCCTCACGCCGGAGGAGCAGACGCTGGCCAGACGGTTCGCCGTGTTCGCGGGGAGCGCCTCCTCCGAAGCGGTCGAGGCGGTCTGCGAGGTGGAGGGAGCCGCCGGGCTGCTGGCCGATCTGGTGGACAAGTCGCTGATCGAGATGGACGGCGGCCGATACCGAATGATCAACACGATCATGCTGTTCTGCGCCGAACGGCCGGCCGAGACCGGGGAGCGCGAGCGCCTGGCCGGCGCCCACGCCCGATACTTCCTCGATCTGGCACAGCGCGCCGACCCCCACCTTCGCCGGTCCGAACAGCTCCGGTGGCTGGCCCGGCTCTCCGCCGAGCACGGCAACCTGATGGCCGCGCTGCGCTGGGCCGTACCGAACGACCGGGAGACGGCGCTGCGGCTGATCGCCGCGCTGGCGGCGTACTGGTGGCTGAGCGGGCGGCGCAGTCAGGCCGGGGAGGCGGCCGCCGAGCTTCTTGGGGCGATCGTCCGGCCCGTCCCGGGGCTGAAGGAGGAGTACGTCATGTGCGTGGCGCATGCCGTACCACGAGCGCTGCCCGAGCACTGGGCACGGGCCAAGGCGATCATGCGGTCATTGGACCGGCCGCTTCGGCACCCCTTCACCGCCGCCCTGTGGGGCATGGTCGCCGGGCCGTCGGGACCGATGGGCCCCGAGACGGAGCGGCTGCTCGGCGCCGATCCGTGGAACCTGGCTCTGGGAAGGTTGAGCCTGGCCCTGCTGGCGTTGCTCAACGGTGAGCCGACCGTGGCCGAGCGAGAGCTCCGGGAGGTGCTGGCTCGCTTCCGTTCCTTGGGAGAGCGCTGGGGGACGGCGCAGGGGCTCGACTGGCTGGCCATGATCGCGAGCTGGCGCGGGGAGTGGGCCCGCGCCCGCGAGCTGTGGGCGGAGGCGCTGGAGCTGCTCGAAGAGCTCGGCGCCCTGGAGGAGAGCGCGGACGTGCTGGGACGCCGGGCCGAGGGGCTGGTGCGTGAGGGCGATCTCGCCGCCGCTGCCGCCGACTACCGTCGCGCCGGAGAACTCGCCCGTAAGGCGGGCCTGCCGGGCACGCCCGCCCCGGTCGACCTGGGGCTGGGGGAGATCGCGCGGCTCGAGGGCGACCCCGCCGGGGCCCGCCGCCGGTTCGAGGCGGCCCTGCGTGCTTCGGAGACCGGGGCCTTCGGCGCCGAGGGGACGCGGGCGCGGGTGTTCACCGCGCTGGCCCGGCTGGCCGAGGCCGAGGGCGAGGTCGCCGAGGCCCGGCTGCGTCATCGCGAGGCACTGGCCACCGCGCGGAGGTCGCCGCTGACGGCGGACCTCGCCGACGCCGCCGAAGGCCAGGCCGGAGCCGCCCTGATGGCGGGCACGAACCTGCGGGCGTCGCTGCTGCTCGGTGTGGCGGTGGCGCTGCGCGGGACGACCGTCGCCGGTGACCGCGACGTCGCCCGGATCGCCGCGGACGCCCGGGATCTCATCGGTGCGGAGGCGTTCGCGTCGGCGTTCGCCCGGGGAGCCGCGATGCGCCGCGAGGAGGCGCTGACAGTGCTCGGCGGCGAGGACGCGTGAGTGTCAGCCGGTAGGCGGTGAACTGTCAACAACCCTCGCGAAGCTCGTGGCCATGGAGAACACCACGGTCCTCATCTCCGGCGCGAGCATCGCCGGTCCCGCACTCGCCTACTGGCTGAACCGTTACGGCCACACCGTCACCGTCGTCGAGAAGGCCCCCGGGCTCCGCGCCGGCGGCCAGGCCGTCGATTTCAAGGGCGTCACCCACCGCACCGTGCTGGATCGCATGGGAATCCTGGAGGAGGTACGCCGGCGCCAGACCGGCGGGACCGACCAGGTCATCGTCGACGCGAACGGCAGGCGGCTGACGGTCATGCCGGGTGAGTTCTCCGGCGGGGAGATCGAGATCCTCCGGGGCGACCTCGCCGCCCTGCTGTACGAGAGGACCGCGGAAGGTTGTGAGTACGTCTTCGGCGACTCCATCACCTCGCTGACCGAGACGGCCGGCGGCGTGCACGTCACCTTCGAGCACGGCGCACCGCGCACCTTCGACCTGGTGGTGGGAGCGGACGGCATCCACTCCAACGTGCGGCGGCTGGCCTTCGGCCCCGAGTCGGAGTACGTGCAATTCCTCGGGTACCACTACGCCCTGGTCGACCTCGACCTCGACCTCGACACCGGCTTCGACAGCGTGATGTACAACGAGCCGGGCAGGCTGGCGTCGTTCGGCGGCCCCAAGGCACCCGCGTTCTTCGTCTTCGCCTCCGAGAAGCTGGACTACGACCGATACGACGTCGATCAGCAGAAGCGGATCCTGGCGGACGCCTACCGGGGCGCGGGCTGGCTGATCCCCCAGCTCATGGCCGGTGTGCCGGATGCGCGCGGGCTCTATCTCGACTCGATCAGCCGGGTCAGGATCGACCGCTACGCCAGGGGCCGGGTGGTTCTGCTCGGCGACGCCGCCTACGGCAACACCCTGGGCGGCTTCGGCACCGAGCTGGCCATCGTGGGCGCGTATGTGCTGGCCGGGGAACTGGCGGCGGCCGACGGCGACCACCGGGTGGCGTTCCAGAAGTACGACGAGGCGTTCCGCGGCTATGCCAAGGTGGCCGGGCAGGGCAGCGCCGGCCCCTTCCTCGCCCCGTCGACGCGGGGGCGGATCAGGATGCGCAACTGGATGTTCAAGCGCGGGTTCCTGCTGAGGGCGATGCTGAGGGTGACCGACAGGTTCGCCACGGACATAGAGCTCAAGGACTACACGTCGCTCGTCAGGTCCTCCGACGGCGCCGAAACCCGCGACGGGGAGCCTGGAGCGTGCGCCACGGTCCGGCTCTCCGACGAGCGAGCCGTGGCGCGAACGGCGACTCCTCCGCAGCCGAAGACGGATCCCGTCCCCAACGGCGACTGACCGTCGAGGCGGTTCCCGGGCACGCCCCACGAGTCGATCACCGCGCAGTGGGCGGCGTCGGCGGAGTTTCTGAGGGCTTCCCTGCGCCGCCGGTACTCGTCATCGTCGATCTTGCCGTTGGCGAACTTCTTGAAGAGCAGGTTCTCCTCGGACGACCGGCGGACGCCGTGTGGTCCGTTCGGATACGAGTGACGGAGCAACGCGCCGACACCACCGAACATCAGCACCGTGAACAGGACGTCGAAGGCCACGAACAGCGCCTTCAAATCGTTGATGTCGTAGGTGTGTACATACATCAGCGTGATTCCTCTCGTGGTGTCCATGGGGCGGAGTGGTCGGTGATCGGCGAGCTTCGGGGGTGGACGGCGGTGGTGAGTGATCGACGGGCTTCGAGGTGGACTGTGGTCGGTGATCGGCGGGCTTGCGATGCTTGACGATGCTTGACGGTGGTGGCCGTGGATCCATCGTCGGCTACGCGAGCCCTTTCAACCAGGACAGGTTTCACCGTGGGTAACCCGTTCCTGGGTGTGTGACGCCCACCCTCCCCACTCGATCACGTCACGCCCGGCCGGGCGGCTCACCGGGCCCGTAGTCCGCGGACCGTCGAGATCGACGTCCGGAAGGACGTCAGATCCCCTCTTCCTCCGCCGCGTGACGCGACGGCTCCGAGGGCCACTGCTCCAGCAGGAGGTGGAGGGCGTCGAGGGCCCGTTCCCAGGACGTCTGCACGTCGCGGGAGTGGCTGAATCCGCCGTTGGCCTCGAGGGTGATGTAGCCGTGGAAGGCGCTGCGCAGCAGGCGGCCCGCGTCGGTCAGGTCCGGCTCGGTCAGCCGGTACGCGCGCAGCATCGCGTGGGTGAGCTCGACGTTGCGGGCGTAGGCGGTGGACTTCTTGGCGAGGGCGGCGAGGGCAGCGGGTTCCAGCTGGATCTGGGTCGCCGCGTAACGGCCGGGGTGGGCCAGCGCGTACTCCCGGTACGCGTTGGCGAACGCGATCATGGCGTCCTTCCCGGCCCTGCCCGCGACCGCCGCGGCGATGTGGTCGGCGAGCTCGCCTGCGGACAGCAGTGCGACGCGTTCCCGCAGGTCCTGAAGGTTTCGGACGTGCGAGTAGAGGCTCGCGTCCTTGACCCCGAAGCTCCGCGCCAGCGCGGACACCGTGATGTTCTCGAACCCGACGGCGTCCGCCAGCTCCGCGGCCGCCTCCGTCACCCGCTCCGCCGTCAGTCCCGCACGAGCCATCCGCCATCTCCATTTTTCCTAGGACCCCTAGGCATTTGCTTAATATGCCTAGGAACTGTAGCGTTCCGCACCGTGAGAGCAGTGAGTGAGCAGGAGCTCTCCGGGTCCCCATACGTGTGCGCGTAGGAGAGCCCTGCCCGAAACCGCCGGCAACCCGAGATGAGAAAGAAGAGACACCGTGGAAAACACCGGATGGGCCGACGAACGGTTCGGAGCGGTCGCGGACGCATTCTCCCGTAACTTCGCCGAGTACGGTGAACTCGGCGCGGCCGTCACCGTGTTCGTCGGCGGACGCAAGGTCGTGGACCTGTGGGGCGGGGTCGCGGACGAGCGCAGTGGCCGGCCGTGGGACGAGGACACGGTCGTCCCGGTCTTCTCCTGCGCCAAGGGCATCGTCAGCATCTGCGCCCACCTCCTCGCGCAGGAGGGACGGCTGGATCTCGACGCTCCGGTAAGCCGGTACTGGCCGGAGTTCGCGCGGGGCGGCAAGGAGACGATCACTCCGCGCATGGTGCTCGGGCACCGCGCCGGGCTCCCCGTCCTGGATCGCGTCCTCAGCTTCGAGGAGATCGTCGAGTGGACCCCGGTGGTCCGCGCGATCGAGGAGCAGGAGCCGCTGTGGGAGCCGGGCCGCGATCACGAATACCACGGGCATGTCTTCGGCTTCCTCATCGGCGAGGTGATCCGGCGGATCACCGGGCTCACCCCGGGCCCGTACTTCCGTAAGGCCATCGGTGACGAGCTCGGATCGAGGACCTGGATCGGCCTGCCGCGGGACGAGGCCGTACACCTGGCCCGGCTCGTCGAGGCCGGAGGGCGGCCCGCGATGCCCGACCCCGAATCGCTGATCATGCGCATGGTGACGATGAACGGCGCGCTCGCCTTCCCCGGCCTGGAGGAGCCTCACGGCTGGAACGACCCCGCGCTGCTCGGCGCCGAGCTTCCCGGGGCGGGCGCGGTCTCCTCGGCGAGCGGCCTGGCCGGGTTGTACGCCGCGGCCGTGACCGGGGTCAACGGCTCGGCGCGGCTGCTCACCCCGGACACCGTCACCGACGCGGTGCGGGAGCTGTCGTCCGGGGTCTCGTGGTCGGGGTTCCCGGACCTGGGCGCCCGGTGGGGTTCGGGTTTCCTGCTCGACGCGCCCCGGTTCCGGCCCATGCTCGGCCGGCGCAGCTTCGGCAACGACGGCGCGGGCGGCCAGTTCGCCTTCGGGGACGATGAGTTCGGGGTGGGCTTCGGATATGTCGCCAACCGGATGATCGGCCATGGCGACGCGCGGGCCGGCCGGCTCGTCGCGGCGGTACGGGAGTGCCTGACCGGCGGATGAGCCGCACGCCGGCTCGTGGCACACGCGGGAAGGCCGGAACCTCGTCCGGTAACTGAAAGTTACACTCCCGCCGTCACCATCACCGCAGGTCGGCCTCCCCGCGACGGGCCGACGGCTTCCCGCCCCGAGGAAGGGCTGCCTAGCATCGAGCCGACTACGGCAGGAGCGGACGATGCGGCGCATGACGCACGGAAGCACATCGGTTCTGACGGTCCTGGTGGCGATGGCCGCGACCCTCGGATTCCTTCTAGCGGGTACGGCGGTGCCGGCACAGGCCGCGGCCACCCGGATCATGGCGCTCGGAGACTCCATCACCGGTTCGCCCGGATGCTGGCGGGCCCTCCTCTGGAGCCGGCTCGCGAACACCGGCCAAACCAACGTCGACTTCGTCGGGACGCTCCCACCCCAGGGCTGCGGCATCGCCTACGACGGGGAGAACGAGGGTCACGGCGGGGCGCTGGTCACCAGTGTCGCCGACCAGAACCAGCTTCCCGGCTGGCTCTCGGCGACCCGGCCCGACATCGTGCTGATGCATTTCGGCACCAACGACGTCTGGAGCAACCGTCCGACCGCGACCATCCTGGCCGCCTACGGCAAGCTGGTGGACCAGATGCGGACGAGCAACCCCGACACGAAGATCCTGGTCGCCAAGATAATCCCCATGAATCCCTCCACCTGTGCCGAGTGCGGGCAGCGGACCTCCGCGCTCAACGCGGCGATCCCGGGCTGGGCGGCGACCAAGACCACGGCACGATCGCCCGTCGTGGTGGTCGACCAGTGGACGGGCTTCAGCACCGCGACCGACACCTACGACGGGGTGCACCCCAACGCGTCGGGCGACCAGAAGATGGCCGACCGCTGGTTCCCCGCACTGACCGCCCTGCTCGACGGCGGCCCGACCGTCCCGCCCGTCACGCCCACCCCCACTCCGCCCGTCACGCCCACCCCGACTCCGACCGTCCCGCCCCCGGCGGGCGGCTGCACGGCCGTCTACAAGACCACCAACCAGTGGTCGGGCGGCTTCCAGGGCGAGGTGACCGTCAAGAACGCGGGCGCCGCGATCACCGGCTGGACGACGAGCTGGACCTTCACCGGCCGGCAGATCAGCCAGGCGTGGAATGCGACGCTCACCCAGACGGGAGCGGCCGTGACCGCGCGGAACGCCGCGTGGAACGGCTCCCTGGCCTCCGGGGCGACCGCCACCTTCGGCTTCATCTCCTCCGGGACCGGCTCCCCCGACCCGCAGGTGTCCTGCACGACCGGCTAGGGAGCCGCCACCGTCCGCGGTTCTCTCACCGGCTCACCGACTGTTCGACCGGCCGCCCGTGCGGTTCGCCCCGCCGTACGGGCGGCCGGTCGGTGGGCTCAGTGGCTGAGCCCACCAGGGAGTATTTCCAGCCGTCGTACGGGCGGCCCGATCGGTGGACTCAGCCGCCGAGCGCCCCGGGAAGTCTCTCCAGCAGGGACTTGAGGTCGTCGGCGTGCTCCTCCTCCTGGGCGAGCAGGTCCTCGAAGATGCGCCTGGTCGTCACGTCGTCGTCACCGAGCCATTTCACGATCTCGGTGTAGGAGGCGATGGCGATCCTCTCGGCGATCAGATCCTCCTTGACCATCTCGATCAGGTCGAGGTTGTCGTCGTACTGCGCGTGCGAGCGGGCGGTCAGGGTGTCTGGGTTGAAGTCCGGCTCGCCGCCGAGCTGCACGATGCGCTGGGCGATCCGGTCGGCGTGCTCCTGCTCCTCGGCCGCGTGCTCCAGGAACTCCGCCGCCACCGCCCCGGCGTGGATCCCGGAGGCGGTGTAGTAGTGACGCTTGTACCGGAGCACGCAGACCAGCTCGGTGGCCAGCGCCTCGTTGCACACCTGGATCACCCGGGGGAGATCTCCGCCGTAGGCGGACGTGATCGGCCCCTTCTCGATCTCCTCCCGAGCTCGTGCCCGGATCTCCTTGATATCTGTCAGGAATTCAGCCATGCCCCTCCCCCTACCCCGAATTTCGGACACATCAAGTGTTCTTCAACACAGGGTGAGAAGGGATTTCCCTTGTTCGCGGTGTCGCTTTTCGGGTAGTCAGGTCCCTGATATGGGCACAGCGACGAAAGTTCCGCAGACACGGGGCATGAACGGTGATGAGCTCTCGGCAGACCATGCGTGGGACACCCTGCGCGAGTACGGCCGCTGGCATCTCGTCCGTGACTCCTTCGCACGATTCAGGTACGGCGACGGCCTGACCAACTCACGAGCGCTGGCCTTCCAGATCTGCTTGTCGATCATCCCCGGCGCCATCGCGCTGGTCGGGCTGAGCTCGATGCTCAACCAGCGGGAGCTCGGCCGGGTGCTGGAGCTGACCCTGAGCCGGATCGCACCAGGCGCGGGGGTCGAGGCGGTCAGGGACGTGCTCGCCGACAGCCACCGGCAGGCGGGCCACGCCGGGGGCGCCGTCGCCCTGTGGCTCGGCCTGATCACCGCTCTGGTCTCGCTGACCAGCTCCATGGCCCAGGTGGAACGCGGGGCGAACCGCATCTACGGTGTCGAGCGCGATCGCCCGTTCCATCGCAAATACGGCAGGGCCCTGCTGATGGCGGTGACCGCGGGCGCCTTCATGACCGTCGGTTTTGTCGTGATGGTCGGCGGCGGAGCGATCGGGCGAGCCCTTGCCCAGGTCTACGGGTGGGGTGACGGAGCCATGGGGGCGTACCACCTGGTGCGCTGGCCGCTCGGCTTCCTCCTCGCGCTGCTGTCCGCCTCGGTGCTGTTCCGCGCCGCGCCCCGGCGAAGACAGCCGGGCCATACCTGGCTGGCGTTCGGGGCCCTGGTCTCCCTCGCCCTGTGGACGGTCTTCACCCTGCTGCTGGCCTTCTACATCGAGAGCAGCGGCACCTTCGGCGCCACCTACGGCCCGCTCACCGCCGTCGTGGCGCTGCTGCTGTGGTCGTTTCTGAGCTCGATGGCGCTCTTCCTCGGCCTGGCCTTCGCCGCGCAGTTGGAGGCGCGCCGCGCCGGGGGCACCGGACCGGTCCTGCCGGATCCCGGCCCCACCGCCGAGGAGGAACGGGAACCGTTGGTGGGAGCCGCGGGCAGCGCGGTCATCGCGGGCGTGCGGAAGCTGACGGCGACGGCCTCGGGCACCAAGGTCGTCTCGGCCGTACGGAAACTGCCGGGATTCCGGCCCCGCCGCGCGGGCTCGAAGAACAGGCCGCCTGCCGCCTGACGGCGGGGCGGCTCGTGACGCCGCCTCGCCGGGAACCTCCGCGAAAGCGTGAGCCGGACATCCCTTGCGATAGCCAACTCGTCCCCCTAGGCTGCGCAAAACCATAGTGAAATATATTCATATGCCGTGAATCAGAGGGGTGAAGAGGTGTCGGCGCAGGAACGCAGGCTCGCCGCCATCGCGGCGGCTTCGGCCGACGCCTTCCGCCACGGGGGCTATCACCAGGTGAGAGCAGAGGACGTCGCGGAGCGCGTACGGCTGCCACGGGGCGGTGAACGCGACAGGGGACGCAGCGCCGTCTGGCTGTACAACGAGGTCAGGAGCCGGCGCGTGCTCGTGGCCCTGGCGGTCAAGCACGCCTTCGACGAGTTCACCGCCTGCGACGCCGACAGCGTCGACGCCACCGGCGGAACCGGTGCCGCCGGCGGAACCGGTGCCGCCGACGGCGACGCGGCCGGAGGCGAGCCGCCGCACTCCCTGCTCGACGCCCAGAACCTGGTCACCGCGGCGCTGCGCAGGGTGGCCCGCTTCCACCAGGTGGAGCGCTTCATGCTCAGCCAGGTGCGCCTGGGGATCGGGGACATCTCGACGTCGGAGAAACGCCTGTCCGCGGGACAGAGCCAGCCGGTGTGGGAGACGACGGAGGTCTACGGCGCCACGGCCGCCGCCGGGTGGGACGGCCGCGTCACCGCGTACGCGCGGTACCTGGCTCCCCGGCTGGAACGCGCCGCGCTCACGGTCGGCGTTCCCCCCGGCGGCTGGGCCGAGGCGAGCGCCGAGCGCCTGTCGGAGCTGGCCTTCCGCTCGATGGTCGACGACCCCGAAGGCCCGGCCGACCATCAGGCGGCGGCGCTCGAAGCACACTGGTTCGCCCGCGACCTCGTCCCGCTCGCCGGAGAATGGGCCGGACGGCTGCGCACGGCCGAGCAGGCCGCCGAGCTCGCCCGGCGGATCGGCGCCGACGGCCGTGCTCGGACGCGCGCCCTCGACGTGGTCCTCCAGGTCCTGCTGGACAGCCCCCTGCTCGCGCGGGCGGCGGAGGTCGGCGGGGAGCTCGCGGGCCTGCTGGCCGACGATCCCTCCGAGCTGCGGGCCCTGTGCGACGTGACCGGCAGGCAGGGCCTCGCGTGGCTGCGCCTGGGTGACCTACCGGCCGCGAGAGCCTGCTTCGAGCACTCCCTGCGGGTCGCGGGCGAGCTTCCCGTGCCCGCCGACGCGAAGTCCTGCGGCTCGCGGGCCGAGCACAATCTGGCCGAGGTACTGGTGGAGACCGGCCGTCCGAGCGAGGGGTTGCGCAAGCTCGAAGACCTGTACGACGAGCAGGCCGGGGACCTCCCCGCGACGGGGACCGCCCCGGCCTGGCGGCGCCTCACCCTCATCCGGCAGGCGATGGCCAGGGCCGCCTCCAGGGCGGGGCGGACGGTCACCGGCGTGGCCCTCGCCGAGGCGGCGCTGGCCGATCGGGAAGAACGTCTCGGCCGGGACAACGTCAACACGGCCTCGGCCAGGGTGACGTTCGCCGAGGCCCTGCTCGCCGCGGGCCACCCGGCGCAGGCGCGGCACCACCTGACCGAGGCGCTCCGGCTCCGCGCGCAGCAGCTGACGCCCGAGGGTTACTGGCCCCAGTACGACACCGTGCGCCTGGCGGAGATCGAGCTGGCGGCGGGGTTCCCCGCGCAGGCCGTACGGCTGCTCACCGATGTCGCCGTCACCGGCGAGTGGTTCGCGCGGCGGGTCTCCCCGCGGCTCCACGCCGAGGCGTCACTGGTCCGCTGCCTGGCGCTCACCGCGTCGGGAGAGCCGGCCCAGGCACTCGCCGGCCTTCGGGCGCTGCCCCCCGACCGGGCGGTACGACGCGCCCAGGCCGCCGCCCAGCTGGCCCTCGGCGACGCGACCGCCGCCGCGCGGACGCTCGCGGCCCTCGCGAAGGCCGAACGCGACCACGGCGACGACTTCCCCGGCCAGGCGGAGAGGTTGCTCCTGACCGCCAGGGCCGCGCACGCGCTGGGGCGCGACGGCGAGGCGGAGGCGGCGAGCGCCGCGCTCCTGTCGATGGGCGGGGAGTCCTTGGACGCCTGCCATCCCGTCGTCCTGGCGGGACGGCTGGACCTCGCGCTCCTGCGGGTGGGCGCGGGCCGGGTGGAAGAGGTCTCCTCGCTGCTCGCGCCGCTGCTCGACCGTCGCCCGCTGGCTCACGGCCGCGCGCCCCTGGGCGACGGGTATCCCCTCCTGGCCGCGGCGAGATCCGTGGCGATCCGCGCGGGAGGGTCTCCCTCGATCACGCCGGAGGATCGCCTCTGGGAGAACGGCTGAGCGTGCTGAAGGACTGTCTTCGAGAAGACGGCTGAGCATGCCCGTCACCACCCGGGGTTCCTGGTCGTCAACGCGTCCAGGAGCAGGTCAGCGGGGCAGAAAGACGGTCATTGGGATTCTCCCGACGGGTGGAGCGGATCCTCTGGAACGGTCCAAATGACCGCCTCGGCGGAGTGTGCCCGCAGGATGGCGAACCCGTGCTCGCCGAGCACCCGGCGGGTCCACTCGACGGTCTCGTCGAGGTCGCCGGCACCGCCGTCGTCGACCTCCATCCCCTGGAGAAGCCTTCCCAGGGTGAGCGCGGTCTCCTGCGTGGCCGGATCCCCCTCGGGGAGATGCGGAAGTGCCCGCGCGAGCAGGTTCGCGGCGTCACGACGGTCGGTGCCGGCGGTGTTCCGGCGGCCGGCACGCAGGGCCAGCGCCGTGCCGAGCCGGTAGCGCAGATACAGGGCGGCCCGCTCGTCGTCGTCGCACCCGTCGAGGGCGGCCCGCAGCCGGTCGATCGCGAGATCCAGGTCGTAGGGCACTCCGCGGTCCGCGTGCCGGCTCAGCAGCAGTTCGCCGAGGGCCGCGTGATCGGCCGCGCTGAACCAGGCGTTCTCCGAACGGAGGTCGTCGGCCTCGGAGAGCATGGTGATGGCGACGTCCCGGTCGGCGGGATCGCCGAAGGCCTCCCAGCGCACCTCGTGCGCCCGGCCCACCAGGGAGAAGGACCACTGGCCGCAGTCATGGGCGAGGAGCCAGCCCGCGTGGTCGGCCGCCTCGTCGAGATCCGCCCGGCTCGCACCACCGGGGACGTCTTCGCTCGTGCACCGCCGCAGGATCGCGTCAACGAGGTCCCGGCGCCATTCGGGCTCACGGTCGGTGCCGGTCATCTCCGCCCGCTGGGCACGCAGCCATGCGATCTCATCCCCTGCCATGCCGGCTCTCCCCTCGCGGACTGTACGAAACTATATATAAATAATCCCCTCTAACTTGTGGCAAATAAAGAACTACCCCCGAGGGAGGCCGGGCAGGAGGCGGGTCAGCCCTTTGTCGCCCCGGCCGTAAGGCCGCCGATGAGGTGCCTCTCGGCGATCGAGTAGAACCCGAGGGCGGGCAGCATCGCGAGGACGACGTAGGCCAGGACGCGAGCCGTGTCGGTGGAGTACTGGCCTTGGAACTGCCGGAGCCCGACCGGGATGGTCCACCAGTTGGGGTCGTTGAAGACGACCAGCGGCAGCATGAAGTTGTTCCAGCTGGCCACGATCGCGAGCACGGACACCGTGGCGAGCGCCGGCCGGGCCATCGGCAGGAGGATCCGCCAGAAGAACCCGTAGGCGGTGCACCCGTCGAGCGTCGCCGCCTCCTCGATCTCCCTCGGGATGTTCCTGAAGAAGGTGCGCAGAACAATGATCGTCACCGGCAGGCCGAAGGCGGCCTGGGGCAGGATCACGCCGAGGGGGTTGTCCAGCAGGCCGAAGGTCCGCAGCAGGATGAACAGGGGCAGGATCGCCACCGCGAAGGGGAACATCAGCCCGACGGAGAAGAGCGTGAAGATCAGCTCCCTTCCCCTGAAGGCGAACCGGGCGAAGACGAACGCCGCCAGCGCCGAGACGCCGACGACGAGGAGCGTCGTGGCCACCCCGATGAGCGCGCTGTTGCCGAGCGGACGCCAGAAGGACGCGGAGACCAGGAGGTCGGCGTAGTTCGAGAAGACCCACGGTGAGGGCAGCCCGAAGGGGCTGGTCGCCAGCTGGGCGTTGTCCTTGAAGCCGCCGAGCACTCCGTAGACTATCGGCACGACGATGAACGCCCCGAGCACGATGACGGTCGCGTGCAGGAGGAGGGTCCGGAGCCGCGCGCCCGGCCGCCGGCCGGGCGCCGTCGCGCGAGCGCTCCGCCCGGTCATCGCTGGTCTCGCATAACGGTGATCGCTCCTTCGGTGTCACGGCGCAGGACGTATCGCTGGTAGCCCAGTGCGAAGACGAGGCTGATGAGGAACATCGCCACGCTGATCGCGTTGGCGTAGCCGACCTGGTAGCGCTTGAAACCCTGCTGGAACATCGTCACGGCCATGGTCTCGGAGCCGTGGATGGGTCCTCCCTCGGTGAGCACCCACACCAGGTCGAACAGCTGGACCGCGCCGATGACGGCCAGGAAGACGCTGATGCGGATCGTCGGCCCGAGCAGCGGCAGGGTGATGTACCAGAACGCCTTCCAGCCGCCGGCCCCGTCGATCTCGGCCGCCTCGGTCAGCTCCCTGGGGATGCCCTGCCGCCCCGCCAGGTAAAGGATCATGTGGAAGCCGAAGTACTTCCAGGTCATGACGAGGAACAGCGAGTACAGGACCATCGACGGGTCCGCGAGCCAGGTCGTCGCCAGATTGCCCAGCCCGACCAGGTCCAGGACCTGGTTCGCCAGTCCCCGGGTGGGCGAGAAGACCATCGTGAACAGGACGCCGGTGATGACCTCGGAGAGGACGTAGGGCACGAAGAACACGACCCGGTACAGCGCCCGGCCGCGCATGCGCTGGTTGAGCAGCATCGCGATGGCGAGGGCCAGCGGCAGCTGGATCACCAGGGAGAGGCCGATCAGGATCAGGCCGCGCTGCAGGTCGCCGAGGAAGATCTTGTCCTCGAACAGCCGGACGAAGTTGTCCAGCCCCAGGAAGTTGGTCGGCGGGCCGCCCAGGCCGTTCCACTTGAACAGGCTGGTGTAGATCGCGATGGCGATCGGCACGAGGACCAGTAGGAAGAACAGCACCATCGCCGGGAGCAGGAACAGTGTGATCGTCACCCAGCCGCGACGCCGGCGCCGATCGGGCGTGCCCTCCTCCTTCGTGGCCGCGCGGGACGCCGCCGCGTCTTTCGGCCGCTCATCGGCCGGGACGGAAAGCTCGGACACGCCCTTCGGTGCACTCATCGTTCGCGCTCGTCCTCTACTCGTTCTCCGCCGGGTTTCTCGTCACTCGTTCTTCGCCGTCTCGGTGATGGCCTCGGTGACCTCCTTGGCTCCCAGCGTCCCGGCGATGAGCTCGGCCACACTGTCGTTCACCTGCTGTCCGACGGCGGGCGCGTAGGCCTGGTCGAGGTAGAGCTGGAATCCGGCAGCCTTCCCGAGCGCCTCGGACACCGAGGCGAGCTTCGCGTCCTTGATGGCGTCTTCCGCTCCCTTGACGACCGGAAGGAACGCCCCCGTCGCCACCGCCCTGCGCTGGTTGTCGAGGTTGGAGATGAACTTCAGGAAGTCGATCGCCTCGGGCGGCGCGTCCTTGCCGACGGCGAACCCGCCGCCGCCTCCGAAGGCGTCCGTCGCGTCGCCCTTGCCGCCCTCGACCGCGGGGAAGGGGAAGAAGGCCAGGTCGTCGCCGATGCCGTCGGGGGTGCCCGACGAGTCGCGCTGGACCGTCGGCGCCCACTGACCCATCAGTTCCATGGCGGCCTTTCCGCTGCCCATCAGCGCGGCCTGCCCGTCGGGCGTGCCGTACCCGGCGCCGAGGAAGCCCTTCTGGAACGGGTCGAGGTCGACGAGCTCCTTGAGACGCTCGCCCGCCTGGACGAACTCGGGCGCGGTGAAGGTGGCGTCGGCGCCCGCCTGCTTGAGCGCCGGCAGGCCCGCCACGCGCATGGCGAGATAGGCCCAGTAGTAGTGGCCCGGCCACTTGTCCTTGCCCCCGAGGGCGATCGGGGTGATCCCCGCCGCCTTGAGCTTCTTGACGGTGTCGAGGAATCCGGTCCACGTGGTCGGCGGCTCGGAGACACCCGCCTTGGCGAACAGCGCCTTGTTGTACCAGAAGCCCACCATGCCGACGTCGAACGGCACCGCGTAGGTCTTGCCGTCGAACTGGTAGGGCTGCACGGAGGCCGGCGTGAGCGTGTCGGCCCAGGGGGCGATGTCGGCGGTGATGTCCTTGGCCAGCCCCGCCTCGATCTGCTGCTGCAGCACGCCTCCGCCCCATGTGTTGAAGATGTCGGGGATCGACCCCGACTGGGTGAGCGTGGTCAGCTTGGCCTTGTACGCCTCGTTCTCCAGGGGTGTGACCTTGATGGTGATGCCGGGGTGCGCCTTCTGGTACTCGGTGGCCAGCGCCTGCCATACGGGCAGCATCGGTTCGATGTTCTGGATGTGCCACCATTCGATCGTCTTGGAGGCGGCCTTTCCGGTGTCGCCCCCGTCCTCGCTTGCGCAGCCCCCCAGAAGCAGCGAGGCCGCTGCCAGCAGCGCCACGCTCCGTCGACCTAACGAGATCACGATGATCCCTTCCTTTCGATGGAGATGTCCGCGGTGTTCCGGTAACCCTCATTGGCGCCGGGTGGCCTCCGGCCGGGTGCGGGAGCGGACCTGTGATGCTCGCTCTCCCACTTCGCGGAGCCTGCTGACGGATCACCGCCGCTCAGATCCGGATTGAAAACTTTCGACTAATATCCGATAGTTTCTGCTGGTGCCGTGAGATTACAGCGGCTTTACAGCTGGATCAACGGCCGTTGTCGAGCTGTTACGAGGCGGTTGCGCGGAGCGTTCATGAGGCGGCTCCGGAGCCGGATCCCGCCTGGCCCGCGAGACTGGCGGTCAGCAGTTCGACCAGCGGTTCCCGCCGTACGCAACCGGCCAGCGCGAAGGAGTCGGCGAGCGCGGCCAGCTCCTCCTCGGACAGGCCGCGGAAGAGCTCCGCGTACTCGGGGACGAGCGCCTGCGCGATGAGGATGTGCCGGATCAGGTCGTCGACCTGGTAGCGCGCCCCCCACGGGTACGGATTCCAGGACGGGGCCTCGGTGTCCATCAGCCGGTGCAGGGGCGCGAGGTCGTCGGCCGTCTCCTCCATCGTCGAGCCCCACCGGTCGGCGCCGAGGCGCTGCTTCTTGTCGATGAAGGCGCCGAAGCGGTTCAGGTACGGCCCCGCCGGGTCGGCGTGCACCACCCCCTGCAGGCCGACGTCCTTGTAGGTCCAGAGCGACCATCCGGCGTCGTGGGCGTCGTAGATGGCGAGCTGGTCGCGGAGGATCTGGTAGCGCTGGGCGTCGATCTCCGGGTCTCCGGTGTAGACGGGCCCGAACTCCCCCACCCACAGCGGCGTGCCGGTCTCCCGCTGGAAGAGGGTCCTTCTGTCGAAGGCCCGCTCCAGGTGCTCGCGGTCGACCCACTCCCCGCGGGTGTAGCCGGGGTACGGCCCGCCGTGCGCGAATCCGGCGAGGGCGTAGTCGTGACAGACGAAGACGGTGTTCTCGTAGACCTCGCGGAAGATCGTGAAGTCGGTGGAGTAGGTGTTGCCGTCGAGGAAGAGCACGTGCGCGGGGTCGACGGCGCGGACCGCCTTGACCAGGCGGTCGTAGAACGGCCCGACGACCCGGCCGGCCACGTCGCCCGGCTCGTTCACCGGGTTGTACCCGGCCACCCACGGGTTGTCCCTGTAGCGGTCGGCCATGAACTCCCACAGGTGCACGACCCGGTCCTGGAAGTGCCGGTGCTGCCAGAACGCCGCCACATGGGTGGGGTTGTCGGAGTGCCAGTGCTGGTTCTGCGAACCGGGCAGGGCGTGCAGGTCGATCACGCTGTAGATCCCGTGCGCGCCCAGCAGCCCGATGACCCGGTCCAGCCGGCGGAACCCCTCCTCCCGCATCTCCATCGGCCGGTCGTCGGACTCGAAGTGCCGGTAGTTCACCGGGATCCGGACGCAGTTGACCCCCATCGCGCTGAGCAGCGCGGCGTCCTGCGGACCGAAGAACGAGGTCAGCAGCCGGTCGAAGAAGAACGCGGCACGCTCCTCCCCGAGCACGTCGCCCACCGCGGTGCGCATCGACGACTCGTTGGCGGGGTGGCCGGTGATGAAGTTCTCCATGTTCATCCAGCCCCCGAGGCCCACCCCGCGCAGCCGCACCGGATCTCCCGAGGGATCGACGAGCCGGGATCCGTTCACGCGCAGGGGTGTCTGGTTGTCAGGCATCAAATCTCCTCAGCCACTTGCCGGGAACCGCCCGCTGGGGAGCACGGCTCGCCGAACGGCTAAAATATTTCGGGCTTAATCCGAATATTTCGTGCCCGTGACATTAGATAGGTCTTCCATCCCACGTCAATAGGCGTGAGGTGGCAGCTGCCGGGCCATGACAGCCGCCCTTACGGGACGGCATCCACCACGCGGGCCGCCCGGGATTCTCGTGAAAGTTTCATATCCGCCCAAAGGTCGACCCATGTACCCGGGCCGGAGACGGCGGCGCTCTCCCCTCCGGTGGACCGGGCAATCCCCACCGGGCAGACTGAGGCATCGGAGGGGTGCGGACGGGATCGAACCGTCATACATGACCGACCTCCTCATGCATGAGGGACCGAATCTTTCATAAGATCACAAAAAGTTTCAATAACCGGAGAGAATGCGGATTACCCTCCGCCTCTCGGCGCCCCGGATAGGGAGGCCCTCACGAGGGGATGTGCTCCGCGGTGAGCCATCGAGCGACACTCCGAAAGTTTTCGGATATGCTGCGTGGCATGTCAGGTAAGCGCCGGGTGACGATCGCCCACATCGCCGAGGAGGCGGGCGTCTCCTCTCCCACGGTCTCCAAAGTGATCAACGGTAGATCCGAGGTCTCGCCCCAGACCCGCAAGCGGGTCGAGCAACTGCTCCACGAACACGGCTACATCCGCCGCACCGCGAGCGCGGACGGGCCCGTGGGCATGATCGACCTGATCTTCGCCGAGCTGGAGAGCCCATGGGCGATGGAGCTCATCCGCGGTGCCGAGAGCGCGGCCAGGGAGGCGGAGGCCAGCATCGTGATCTCCGTACTGCACACCCACGCCGGCCCCGGCCGCGACTGGCTCGAACGCCTGGCCGCCCGCCGCACCGACGGCGTGATCATCGTCAGCTCCCGGCTCTCCAGCCAGCAGTACGGCCAGCTCAACGCGCGCTCGATTCCCTTCGTGGTCATCGACCCCGATGGCGAGCCCGCCCCCGACGTGGCCTCCGTGGGCGCCACCAACTGGCAGGGCGGCCTGACCGCCACCCGTCATCTCCTGGAGCTCGGCCACCGCCGGATCGGCATGATCGGCGGACCGCCCGATATGCTGTGCAGCCGCGCCCGCATAGACGGCTACCGGGCCGCGCTGGAGACCGCGGGGGTCGAGGTCGATCCGTCGCTGATCCTGAACGGCGACTTCCTCGTCGGATCGGGCCACGACCACGGCCACGCCCTGCTCTCGCTCCCCGACCGTCCCACCGCCATCTTCGCGGGCTGCGACATGCAGGCCTTCGGCGTCTTCGAGGCCGCGAGGCAGCGCGGGCTCCGCGTGCCCGACGACCTGAGCGTCGTCGGCTTCGACGACCTGCCCCTGTCCAAGTCCGCCTGGCCGCCGCTCACCACGGTCCGCCAGCCCCTGGAGGAGATGGCCTTCCTCGCCACCCGCATGGCGCTGGGCATCTCCCGCGGCGAGACCCCCGAGCCCCGCAGGGTCGAGCTGTCGACCGACCTCGTGGTGCGCGAGAGCTCGGGTCCTCCGCCACGCTGATGCCGCCGTGACCGGCCATGCCCCCGAATATGCCGGTCACAGCGGCGAAGCAACGGAAACAGCGCCGCCCGGGTGGGTGGCGCCGTCCGTGCCGGAACTACCCCACCCAGAGGCTGTACATGCCCTGGGCGGCGATCCACCTGCACTCGTACTTCTTGAAACCCTCACGCACGTACTGCGTGCCGAGTTCAACGCATCTGGCCTTGTTGTAGTAGCCGATGTGTATCGGACCGGCCGCCTGAGCGGGAGCGCCGAGCGTGCCGACCGCCAGGACGGCCATGCCCACGGCCAGAAGTGCCGCACGTAGACGCATCTGTGTCTCCTTCAGATCAGTGTGCGATGTGGTCTGGCCGAAACGCTAATTTGAGGAGATACAGCCACCGATACAGCGGAGCTACAACCGAGAGGTGAGCAACCTCTCCAGCACCGGATCGATGCGCATGGCGGGCGACGCGAAGAGCTCCTCGGCCCGACGGGCGTCCTCCGCTGCAGCGGGATCCCCTAGCGCGGCGCGGGCCCTGGCGAGCTGGCGGGCGGCGGCGGCCTGACCGTAGGCGTTACCGACCTGGGCGGTCAACTCCTGGACTCGGACCAGATCGGCTGAGGCCGAAGCCGCATCGCCGTGCCGGAGCCAGATCTCGGACCTGCTGAGCAGCACCTCCCACTCGTCCTCCCGGTTACCGGTCTCTCTGCAGCGGCGCAGCGCGTCCCCGAGCGTGGCCAGTGCCTCGCCCCTGCGGCCGAGCAGGCAGTAGGCGCGGCCGAGCGCGGCCAGGGTGATGCTCTCCCCAAGCGGGTCACGGTCCGACCTGCGGATGGTCAGGCACCTTTCAAAACACTCCGCCGCCTCGGTGAAGCGGCCGAGCCGGAGCAGAACCTCGCCCAGATTGTGCATGACCACTCCGACCCGGTTCGACGCGTGCGTCTCAAGCAGCTGCAGACCGGCGGTGATGTGACCGAGGGCCGCGTCGAGGTCGTCAGTTTGCATGTTCAGCCAGCCGAGATTGTGCAGCGCCATCCCCTCGGCTTCCCGATCGCCCAGCTCGCGCCAGAGCTGAAGCGCACGGTGCATGTGGCCGTGGGCCGCACCGGGCCGACCGGCCCTCCAGTCCACCAGCCCCAGCATCGCGAGCGCGGACGCCTCCCCCACCTGGTCGTCGTGCCTCCGCGCCACCTCGATGGCGAGTTGCGCGACGATCTCAAGCTCGCGCCAGTGGCCCCCCTTGGTCGCCAGCGCCCTGATCAGCGGCATCAGCTGGGTGACGAAGCACGCGATCGCGGGCTCCCTCTCCGCCACCTGGACGGCGGCCGCGATCAGACACGGCATCTCGGTCTCAAACCATCGCACCGCCTCGGCGGGGCTGCGAAGATCCACGCCGCTGCCCTGCCGGCTCGGCCGGTACCCGTCGCCGAATCGCCGGTGCGGCTGGAGCAGGTCGTTCACCTGATGGCAGAGGTCGAGGTAACGGTCCAGCGCGCGCCGGACGGCCTGTGCGCGCTCGGCCGGCGGGTCGTGGATGACGGCCAGCTCCGCCGCGAACAGCCTCAGCAGGTCGTGCATGCGGAACCGCCCGTCGCCGACCGGCTCGATCAGACGGGCCTCCGTCAGCTCATCGAGGGCGTCCTCGGCCACGTCCGGGCCGGTGTCGAGGAGCGCGGCGACGTGCCCGACGCTGACCTCGGGCACGGCGAGCACGCCGAACAGCCGGAAGGCGCGTGCGGCGGCGTCGGTGGCCCGGCCCGAGCCGCTCGTCAGCGCCGCGTAGCCGACCTCGAAACAGGAGCGGACGCCCAGGTCCGCCGCCCGCAGTTCGTCCAGCCGTCGCCGCTGGTCGCGCAGGCGCTCGCCGAACCGCGTGAGCGACCAGTCGGGACGACCGGCGAGACGGGCGCCGGCGATGCGCAGCGCCAGCGGGTGGTAGCCGCACCAGCGCGCGATGTCGGCCGCCGTCTCGGCCTCGGCGTCCACTCTGGCCCGGCCCGCCAGCAGCGTGAGCATCCGCACCGAGTCCGCCTCGTCGAACACGTCGACGGCGATCGGCTCGGCGTCCATGGTGGTCAGCGCCACCCGGCTGGTGACCAGCGCCGCGCAGCCGCCGCCCGCCGGCAGCAACGGAGCCACCTGGGCCGCATCGACGGCGTTGTCGAGGACGACCAGGAACCGCCGGTCGGCCAGCAGCGACTGGTACTGGGTCGCCGCCTCCGCCGGCGCCGCGGGCACTTCCCCGTGAGGCATTCCCAGCGCCCTCAGGAAACGGCCGAGCACCTCGGCGGGACGCAGGGGCAGCAGGCCCGGGCTCGATCCCTGCAGGTCGACGTAGAGCTGGCCGTCGGCGTAACGGTCGATCACCGCGTACGCCGCCCGCAGCGCCAGCGCCGACTTGCCGACCCCGCCCAGGCCGTGCAACGCCAGCACGCGCGGCCCGGTGCCCTGCTCCGGGCCGCCGCACAGCACGGTGAGCATCCGGGCGAGCTCGGCCGACCGGCCCACGAATGCCACGGGCTCGCGGGGAAGCTGGCGGGGGCGGGGACGTTCGTCGCCGGTCCGCACGACCGCGACGTCCTCGCCGACTCGTACGGCCGCAGCGTCCTCGCCGTCCTCGCCGTCCTCGCCGTCCCTGTCCTTGCCATCCTGCACCGCCGCAGCGTCCTCGTCGGCCCGCACGGCCGCAGTGTCCTCGCCATCCGCACCGGCCCGCATGCTCACGGCGTCCTCGCCGGTCCGCGGCCCGACCGGCGACATCAGATCCGTGTCCCGGCGCAGGACCGCCTGGTGCAGGCGGCGCAGCTCGGGGCCGGGGTCGAGTCCGAGCTCCTCGGCCAGGACCCGGCGGGCCGCGCCGAACACGTCCAGCGCGCCGACCACGTCGCCGCACCGGTACAGCGCCACCATGAGCTGGCCGTACAGCCGCTCCCGCAGGGGATACCGCCCGATCAGCTCACGCAGCCGCTTGACCGTCGCCATGGGCCTGCCCTGCGCGAGCTGGATCTCCGTGTGCTCCTCCACCGCGCTCAGGTACTGATCGGTGAGACGGGCGACCACCTCGCGCAGGGCAGGCCCCGCGGGCACGTCCTCGGCCGCCGGCCCTCGCCACAGCGCCAGCGCCCGGGTGTAGGCGTCCTGCGCCGTGTCGAGGTCCCGCCGGGCCAGTGCCTGGCGACCTCGTGCGGACAGCGCCTCGAAGGCGAACAGGTCGAACTCGGCCGGCTCGACCCGCAGCAGATAGCCGGCGTCCAGGGTGACCAGGCGCTCGGCGGCCGGATCGGCGGCGGGGGGCAGCAGCTTGCGCAGTTGCATGAGATAGGTGCGCAGGTTCGCCACCGCGGAGCGGGGGGGCCGCTCGTCCCACACCTCCGCCACCAGCGACCGGACCGGCACGACGTGGCCGGCGCGTGCGAGCAGCAGGGCGAGAACCGTGCGCTGTTTCGGCGCCGCGATCCGTACGGGGAAGTCACCGGCCTGGACCAGCAGCGGGCCGAGAAGTCGAAACCTCACCGTCCTGCCTTCCTCACCTGCCCCTTCGCCCACGGCTATAGCGCCGGCCCGCCCAGCTGCCGGTCGGCGGGGAAAGCGCCCCCACGATCAGTACGAGAACACCGGCAAGCAGCCCACGAAAGATCAACTTCGCCGCACCCTTCCGCCACAGGTCCGAGGGAGAGTTGGTCCACTCCCGGGAAACGATCTCCATTGGCGTGGCATCTGTCAAACGGTCCCGGCGGGCCGTCCGGCCGAGGTGGTCAGTGGCTATGGTCTTTGCGGGGGCGGTTGAACAGCAGGTCGGCGGCGCGGGCAAGGACCTGGGCTCGGGTGCGGTCGCCGTGGTCGGCGGCGAGGAAATGCTCGCCGATCGCCAAGCAGAAGGCGAGTATGCTGCGGGCCTCGACCTCGTCGGCATCGGAGCAGAAGGTGCCGATCATCTCGCGTAGCAGCGCCATGCGCCGGTTGTCCACCCGTCGCAGGCGCTCGGCGACCGCCTCGTCGCGCCGGGCCCAGTCCCGGATCGCGAGGTCGATGGGCAGCAGGCGGTCGCTGGAGAAGGTGAGCACGCCCGCGCGTTGGATTTTGGCCTTCGGGTCGCCGCCCTCACGCTCGATGCGTTCGAGCACCTCGTCGGTGCTCTCCCGCTCCCAGACGTCCAGCATCGCCTTCAGCAGCGCGTCTCGGTCGGCGAAGAACCCGTAGAACCCGCCTTTCGTGACGCCGAGCCTCTTCGCCAGCGCCTCGACGCGGACGGCATCTGGGCCGTCGGCGGCCAGCGCCTGCAGCCCCTCCTCGATCCACCTGTCACGCGGCGTGCGAGTCGCGCCCACGATGTGTCCCACCTCGCTTCTCCACCGTTTGTACGCCACCGTATATACGCCACCGTATAAACGAGCTAACCTCAGTTTATACGGTGGCGTACACATGAACGGAGACAGCGAGATGACCGTCGGCTTCATTGACAGCGCCGTGGGGACGCACAACATCCCCGAATCCGTCCGAGCGCTCAGCTCCTTGCCCGACATCGACTACGCCGACCGCTTCACCCTCTCCACGAACGCGGACGCGACACCGGAACAGTGGGCACGGGCGATGTTCGGCCACGTCCCCACGGTCGCGGAGCAGTTGATCTGGCGCGGTCTCCTCGGTCTCCGGCTCAGCCGAGGACGATCGCCGGACACCGTGGGCGGATGGCAGATCGGCGAACGTGGCGAAGGCTGGATCCGGCTCGAGGCCGCCTCCTGGTTTCTGACCGGCAATCTCCTCGTACAGGCGACCGATGGTCAGGTGTCGCTGGGGACCTTCCTGCGCTATGACCGGCCTCTGGGCCATAGCGTGTGGCCTCCCTTGTCCGCCGTCCATCGCCGGCTGATACCCGGTGTGCTCCGCGACGCCGCAGCGAAGATCGCACAGCTCACGGAATGAGCCGCCTTCGCCGACGCGAAGATCGAACTTTTCAGCGGGCCGCCGAGGCAGACGTGGCGACAGGAGCGAGTGCGCCTGCGGCCACCTGGGACCCCGCCAATCCCTATGCCGCGCAGGTCCACGAACCGCCCGGACGCCTCGACTACATTCACGTCGGCCCACCTGGCCCCGGCGGCCTCGGCCACGTCCGCTCCGCACGCCGCGCAGGTGACCGGCCCGGCGCTCGATCATGCTCTCACCCGGACCGTTGAGCGCGATCGAGAATGCAATCTTGTCCGGAATGTCAGTGTCTGTATGTGTTTTGACCTGCGAAGTGAGGTGTGTCATCGTACGTAGACATCAGCCGTAGACTTAGAGGGACAGACATGATCAGGCACCACCGGGTCCGGGCGGCGTCCGGGCGCATTCTCGTCCCGAGCCTGGTGTTCGTCGGGATGGTGGTCGCCGTCATCAGCAGTCTGGGGGCGCCGCTCATCCCGGCGGTCGCCGCCGCCGACCACGTCTCCCTGAGCGACGCGCAGTGGTCTCTGACCATCTCATTCCTGGTCAGCGCGGTGGCCACACCGCTGATGGGCCGTCTCGGCGACGGGCCGCACCGCCGGGCGGTGATCCTGGCCGGCCTCGGGATCGTTACCGTCGGCGGGGTGCTGGCGGCTCTTCCGCTGGGGTTCGCCTCTCTCCTGACGGGACGCGGCCTTCAGGGAGTCGGCCTCGGGCTCGTCCCGCTGGGCATGGCCGTGGCCCGTGACGCGCTCCCGGCGGAACGTGCCCGTCCGGCCGTGGCGACGCTGTCGATCACCACCGCCGCCGGAATCGGCCTCGGCTATCCGATCACCGGGCTGATCGCCCAGTACGGCGGTCTGCACGCGGCGTTCTGGTTCGGTGCGGCGGTGAGCGCCCTGGCGTTTGTCGTCGCGACGCTCGTGATCCCGTCCTCGGCTCACCACCCGTCCCGGCGCCTCGACGCCTCCGGCGCGGTCCTGCTGGGCGCGGCGCTGGCCGGTCTGCTGCTCGCCATCAGCGAGGGCGGGAGCTGGGGGTGGACTTCTGCCCGGCTGGTCGTCGTCGGCGCCCTGTCGCTCGCCGGGCTCGCCGGCTGGGTCCTGCTGGAGCTGCGCCGCACGCATCCGCTCGTCGAGGTGCGGTTGCTGCGCCTGCGGACGGTGTTCACCGCGGACGTGACCGTGCTGCTGACCGGGGTCGGGTTCTATCTCCTGGTCTCGCTGATGACGAGGTTCGTCCAGACACCGCTCAGCAGCGGCTACGGGCTCGGCGCCTCCACCACCGTGGCCGGGCTGGTCCTGCTGCCGTTCTCCGCCGCCAGCCTCGCCGCCTCAAAAATCGCGCCCGTCCTGGTCCGGCGTGTCTCGGCCGGTGCCGTACCGCCCATCGGATCGGGGGTGATGGTGCTCAGCATGCTGATGTTCACCTACGCGCGCGACAGCCTGTGGGAGATCATCGTCATCATGGGGATCGCCGGGCTCGGGGTCGGCTGCATCCTCGCCGTTCTTCCCGGGTTCATCGTCGGTTCGGTGCCCGCCCACGAGACCGGAAGCGCCCTGAGCTTCAACCAGGTGCTCCGCTACATCGGTTTCGCCGTCGGCAGCACGCTGAGCGCCGTGGTGCTCCAAGCCCACACCGCGCCCGGCCGGGCCCTGCCCGAGGGGGACGGTTACACGGTCGCCGGGCTCACCTCCTGTGGTGTCTGGGTCCTCACCGCCGCCGTGACCCTCGTGCTGCCCCGCCTGCGAACCCGTACGCCCGCACAAGCCGTCCGGGAGGAGCCCGTGCACGCCGTCCGGGAGGAGGAGACGGGGACCGGCCCCCGGCAGATCAAGAACATCGTCCACACGGTGCCCAACGTGAACGACGATGCGTCACCAGGCACGAGGATGGGCTCATGACCAAGGAAACGACTCCGCCGGCCAGGGAAACGACTCCTCGGCGCCGCGACTCGGCGGCCAGCCGCGACCGGCTGTTGAGCGCGGCGGGCGAACTGTTCGCCGATCGCGGGTTCGACCGGACCTCGGCACGTGAGATCGGCGAACGCGCCGGCGTCGACCCCACGATGATCGCCCGATACTTCGGCGGGAAGGCCCAGCTCTTCATCGCGGTTCTCCGCGCCGAGGCGGACAGGCCCGCCGACCTTCTCGACCCCGATCGGCTGACCACCCTGCTCGACCGTATGGACCGCCACGGTCCCGGCCCGGTCATCCAGGCCGGCATCCGGCCCTACGGCGACGCCGAGGCCCAGGCCGCCGCCCGCGAGGAACTCCAGCGCCGCATGGTCGCACCGCTGCGCGAACGCCTGGCCCGCGAAGGCGACGAGCAGGCGAATCTCCGCGCCGAACTGCTCCTCGCCGCCTTCATCGGCGTCATCCTCAGCCGTCATGCCGGGGTCTTCGAGCACCTCGCCGGAGCGACCACCTCCGAGCTTCTGGCCCTCCTCCAGGATCTCCTCGGGGTCAAGGGCCACGAGACGACCGGAGGATGAGCCGATGAGAGCCGGTGGCACGGGCCCCGGCGGCGCTGTCGACGAGGACGTCGCTCTTCTCTGGGGTGAGGATCTGCTCACCCGCCAGAACCCGCGGTGAGCCGCCGCGGAATGTGAACCTTTCATCCTCCTGACGGCGAACGTCCAGTTCACCCGCCCTCGGCCGTGCATCACCGTTGTTCCCCATTGGCAGTTCGGAGATGGTGGGGGCCCCGAAGCACCCTGAATCCCAGGAGGAGACCCGTGCAGACGCTCCCCCGCACATTGCTCCGAAGTTTGCTCGCGGCCGCAGGCGCCATGGTGCTGCTCATCACCGCGCTGGTCGTGCCCGCGCAGGCGCACGGCTCGGTGAGCGACCCCCCATCCCGCAACTACGGCTGCTGGCAGCGCTGGGGCGGCGACTTCCAGAACCCGCAGATGGCCACCCAGGACCCCATGTGCTGGCAGGCCTGGCAGGACGACCCGCAGGCCATGTGGAACTGGAACGGCCTGTACCGCGAAGGCGTGGCCGGCAACCACCAGGCGGCCATCCCCGACGGCCAGCTCTGTAGCGCCGGCAACACCTGGGACGGCCGCTACGCGGCGATGGACGTCCCCGGGGCGTGGAAGACGGTCGACAAGCCCGCCCGCTTCACGCTGAACCTCCTCGACCAGGCCCTGCACGGCGCGGACTACATTCGCGTGTACGCGACCAAACAGGGCTTCAACCCCAAGACGCAGCGTCTGCGCTGGAGCGATCTGGAACTGGTCGGCCAGACGGGCCGCGTTCCCACGGGCGCCACGACTCCCGTCGAGGTGAATGCCCCGGGCCGCTCCGGCCACCACATCGTGTACACGGTCTGGCAGGCCAGTCACCTGGACCAGTCGTACTACTTCTGCAGTGACGTGAACTTCACGGGCTCGAACCCCTCACCCACCCCCACACCGACCCCGACCCCCACACCGACCCCGACCCCGACCCCGACTCCCACGGCGACCCCCACGCCCAGCCCCGGCCAGGGCTGCTCGGCCACCTACCGGGTCGCGTCCTCGTGGGGCGGCGGCTTCCAGGCCGAGGTCAGCGTCGTCGCCGGTTCGGCCCCGATCTCCGGCTGGACGGTCAACTGGACGTTCACCGGCGGGCAGACGATCAACTCGTCGTGGAACGCGACGGTGACGAGCAGCGGATCCGCCGTGACGGCCCGCAACGTCGCGTACAACGGCTCGCTCGGTGCCGGGGCCGCGACGACGTTCGGCTTCCTCGTTTCCGGCACACCCGGCACCGCGCCCGCGGTGACCTGCCGCTCCACCTGATCATCTGATCATGCGCGCCCGCTCGCCGGCCGTTCCGGCGGGCGGGCGGGCGCGCATGCTGCGGGCAAGGCCCGGAATGCGCCAGACGGCGAGGCCGTCCCCTCGGGGCGCGGCGAATCCGGCTCCGTTCGGGTCCGTCGACTCCGTGACCTTGAAGCACGACGTGGTGGTCATCGGCGATCAGTGACCGGTCGTGGGTCTCACCGCGAGGTCGGCGCCTCCGCGCAGCTCGCGCCGTAGCATGCGGGCGTGGCGCAGGCAGTCCCTGGCCAGGTGGGCGCGGCCGGCGGATCGGTGCAGCTCGCCGAGCGTCTGGATCGCGGCGGCCTCCCCGCTCCGGTCGCCGAGCTGCTGGAAGATCGTCAGAGATCGCTCCAGCTGGGCCGAGGCGTCCGACCTGTCACCGCGGACCATCTGGAGCCTGCCCAGGCCCCGCATGGCGTAGGCCCCGCAGTGACGGTCGCCGAGGCTCTCGAAGATGTCCAGGGCGTGCCCCTGGAAGCGCATCGCCTGGTCCGCGTCGGCGGCCAGATCGTGCAGCCGCCCGAACTGCATGGACACCGCCCCCTCCCGATGGGGGTCACCCAGCTCCCTGGCCAGGCGGAGCGCCTGGCCGAGCCACTTCGAGGCCTGGGCCGGGTCCCCCGACTCCAGGCAGACCCGCCCGATCGCCTGCCTCGCGTACGCCTCGCCGCCCTGATCGCCTATGGCGAGAAACATGGCGAGGGCCTTGCGGAAGTATTCGAGGGCCGCCGGATGCCCGCCGCAGAACTGGTTCACCGCCCCCAGCCCGCAGATCGAGGTCGCCTCACCCCGCGTGTCGCCCAGCTCGCGGAAGATCGCGCGAGATCGCCGGAACATCCTCGCCGACTCGGCGTAACGGTCCTGGTAGAGGCAGACCTGAGCCAGGCCGCGAAGCATGGCCGCCTCGCCGTCGAGGTCCTCGGCGAGGCGGGCGGCGGCCAGGGCGATCCGATGCGTGTGCTGCCACGCGTCGAAGTGGCATCGCAGGTCGAAGTAGGGGACGAAGGCCGCGGCGAGACCCCATGCCGCCTGGGCCAGCCCCGCGTCGGCGGCCAGGCGTACGGCGCCCACCAGTGCGTCGTGCTCGGCGTCGAACCACGACAGCGGGTCCGCGGTCAGCCGCCCGACGGTGTCGCCCGCCAGGTTCCAGCGGACGGCCTTCTCCGACGTCATGCCGAAGACCGTGGTCGGCAGCCGTGCCGTGGCGTTCTCGGCGATGGCCATCCACGCTCCGAGCACCCTGGTGAGCGCATGCCGTTCGGGTTCGCCGCCGGCCTTCTCCCTGGCCGCGCAGCGGAGCAGATCGTGCAGCCGGAAGCGGGACTGGCCGATCTGGTCGGTCCCGGCGAGCCGCAACAGGTTCGCGTCGACCAGGATGTCCATCACGTCGTCGGCCCTGTGCCGGTCCAGCACCGCGTCGACCACCCAGCCGGGGAGGGAGTCCGGGCCGAGGAGACCGAGCACGCGGAAGGTCAGGGCGGCGTCGGCGGGCAGCAGCCGGTAGCTCCGGTTGAAGCTGACCCGCACCCCCAGATCTCCCGCGTACAGCTCGCCGAGCCTGCCCGGCTCGTCGTCCAGCCGCTGCCGCAGCACGCGCAGCGACCAGTCCGGCCGTCCGGCCAGCCGCGCTCCGGCGATCCTGACGGCCAGCGGCAGGTAGTCGCAGTGGCGCACGATCGCCGCGGCGGCCTCCCTCTCCCCGGCCAGCCGCTCGACGCCCACGATCCTGCCGAGAAACTCCTCCGCCTCTTCCCGGGGCAGCACGTCCAGCTCCAGGCGCACCGCGCCGGGAAGCTCCGTGAGCCGCCGCCGGCTCGTCACGAGCACCGCGCAACCGCTGCCCGGCAGCAGCGGGCGCACCTGTGCGGCACCGGCGGCGTCGTCGAGGAGCACGAGCATCGGGCGTTCGGCCAGCAGGGACCTGTACAGCGCGGATCGTTCGTGCACGGTGTGCGGCAGGCCGTTCTCGCCGGCTCCCAGTGCCCGCAACGCCTGGGCCAGCAGCTCGCCGGGGCCGGCCGGCTCGCGGGCGGTGCCGCCGAGATTCAGGTAGATCTGCCCGCCGGGATAGTCGGCCCGTAGGGCATGCGCGCAGTGCACGGCCAGCGCCGACTTGCCCACTCCCGGCGGCCCCGCCACCACGACAACCGAGGGCGGCCCGTCCGGCGGCCGTTCCCGGGGCGAGAGCGCCTGTTTGAGCGCGGCGACCGCGTCGGCCCGGCCGGTGAAGTCCGGAATGTCCGCGGGAAGCTGATGAGGGGTGTGAAGGACGGCGGACGGCGGGGGCTCCTCCGCCAGGACGATCGCGTGCGTCCGGCGCAGTTCCGCGCCGGGTTCGACGCCGAGCTCGGCGACCAGCCGCTGCCTGAGCACGGTATAGGTGTGAAGCGCCTCGGCCTGCCGCCCGCTGCGGTGCAGGGCGAGCATCAGGCGTTGCGCGAGATCCTCCCGGAAGGGGTGTTCGGCCAGCAGCCCGCGTAGCTCGCCGATCGCACCGGCGTACTGGCCCCGGGCCGTTCTCAGGTCGATCAGCTCTTCGGCGGCGCCGAGCCGTACTTCCGTGAGCGACCGCAGGCGGCGCTCCCAGAGCACGCTGTTCGGCAGATCCGCCAGCGGGGTGCCGCGCCACAGCGCGAGAGCCCGGCACAACCGGTCGAAGGCCTCCTCCGTACGGCCCGCCGCCCGCGCTCCGGCGATCAGGTCCTCGAAGAGCAGTACGTCGAGCTGCTCGACCGGCACCTCGATCGCGTAGCCGTGCGGATGCGCCCGGATACCGACGCCCGCGGCCCCGAGGCCGCCGCGCAGCGAGCTCACGTAGGTGCGGAGGTTCGCGTGGGCGGACCGGGGACGGTGTCGTGGCCAGAGCACCTCGAGGAGGAAGTCCGCGGTGACCACCTGGTTCGCGTCGAGCAGCAGGGTGGCCAGCAGGACACGGGGCTTGGTGCCCCCGAGGTGGAGAGGACGTCCCGAGACCCGGACGTCCAGCGGACCGAGCAGGCTGAATGTGGGCTGATCAACCACCATGACCGCGCTTACTCCTCCCGAGGAGGCGTTGCAACCATTCATGCGGGTTATGTCATTTGACCCTTATAGATCTTTGTATCGACTTTGGATGTCCCATGTGCGACTTATCTCCAGCCTTAACCACCCCAGCCTTAACTCCCGTAAGAGCTCTTCGGAGAGATCCAACAGACAGTGCACGGTGCCGGTCAAGGCCTTGCCCGCCGAAACCGCGGCCTTCGAACACCGCGACTGACACCAACGAGGGCCGCCTCCGTCGTCGGCCGACGCATCGGCCGACGACGGAGGCGGCCCCTGCAATGAACCCCACCTCCTAGGAGAACCCCCGATGCCCCGACTCCGCCGTTTAGCCGTGCTGCTGGCAGGCTCGCTCATCCCCCTTGCGAACCTGACGGGACCGCCCGCGAGCACAGCCCCGGCGACTCCTCCGCCCACGAGCACCGCCCCGGCGACTCCTCCGGTCAGGACCGCCGCCCCGGCGACCCCCCCGGCCAGGACCACCGCCCCGGCGGGCACCCTGGCCGAGGCCTTCACCCGCGCCGCCGCGACCTACGAGGTGCCCCGCGACCTGCTGGTCGCGCTCGGATACGCCGAGACCCATCTCGACGGCCATGGCGGCGCGCCCAGCGCGAGTGGCGGCTACGGGGTCATGCACCTGGTCAGCAATCCCACCGTTCACACCTTGGAACGCGCGGCGACGCTGACAAAACAGCCGGTCGCGACCCTGAAGACCGGCGACGCCGCCAACATCGCGGGCGGCGCGGCGGTGCTGCGCGCCTACGCCGACGAGCTCGGGCTGGACGCCACCGCCCGCAAGGATCCCGGGAAGTGGTACGCGGCGGTGGCCGAATACGGCAACGCCTCGACCTCCGAGGTGGCCCGGCTGTACGCCGACACCGTCTACGACCTGATGGCCGGGGGCGTGCACGCCGTCACCCCGAGCGGTGAGACCGTGATCGTGATGTCGAGGATGTTGCAACTCGACCGTGGCGCCTACTCCGCGGCACGTGATCTGGACGGGACCATGGCGGCCGCGGCCGTGGACTTCCCGTCGGCCCGCTGGGTGGCGGCCAAGTCCGCCAATTACACCGTCGCCAAGCGCCCGTCCAGCGCCAAGATCGACCGGATCGTCATCCACGTGGCACAGGGCTCCTACGCGGGCACGATCTCCTGGTTCCAGAACCCCGCCGCCCAGGTCTCGGCCCACTACGTCGTCCGTTCCTCCGACGGCGCCGTCACCCAGATGGTCCGCGAGAAGGACCGGGCCTGGCACGCCGGAAACTACAACAGCCGGTCGGTCGGCATCGAGCACGAGGGCTACATCAACAACGCCTCCTGGTTCACCGACCCGATGTACCGCGCGTCGGCCGCGCTGACCCGCAGCATCGCCGACCGGTACGGCATCCCCAAGGACCGCGCCCACATCGTCGGGCACAACCAGGTCCCCGGGGCCGACCACACCGACCCCGGACCCAAGTGGGACTGGACCCGATACATGCAGTACGTCACCGGCGGCGGCAACCCGTACACCGCGCAGAAGGTCTGCGGCAGCGGCTACAAGATGGTCGACAGCGCGGCCCTGGGCTCCGCCGGAACCGTCTACCTGCTCTACAACACCGCCAACGACAACAACTGCGTGGCCACCATGAAGGCCACGTCCCTCGGCACGGCCACCGCCGCCACCGCCTACCTCGAGGTGCAGGGGAAGAAGCGGGTCACCCAGTCAGGCAACGTCGCCCACTACGCGGGCCCCATCCGAGCCTACGCACTCGACAAGTGCGTCAAGTGGGGAGGCAAGATCGGCTCCTCCACCTACGACAGCCCCTTCGAATACTGCGTGTCCGAATGACACCCGCTCCGTCCTGAAGGACGGAGGTTCCCGTCTGCCGCGCAGGTGGCTTCGGGTGGGTTACCGCTTCTTCGCGCGGTGCCGGAATGAGTCCCGGTCCTACCCGCGCTCCACGGTCGTTCAGCCTGCCCGGCGGCGAGGATATCGATCGCGGCGTTGACGTCCCGGTCGTGGGTGGCACCGCATCCACGCATCCACGACCGGACGTTCGACGGCATCGAGGTGGCGATGGTGCCGCACGCCGAGCCCAGCTTCGACGATGGGAACCAGCGGTCGATCGTGCCGAAGTACCTGCCACACCGGGTCGCCTTGTATTCCAGCATGGCCGCGAACTGCGACCATCCCGCTTCGTATCGCCGGGCGGGCACCCCTGTGGCCGTCGACGATGGCCCGGCGCGGTTAGGACTCGTAGAGGTCCTTCTCGTTCAGGACCGGGCTGCCGTCGTCGGAGCGTCCCAGACGGGACGCGGAACCGAACATGGGTCCACGGGCGCGCTGGATGCCGGCGAACCGTCCGAATCCGAGCGGCTTGGGCACGTCGTCGTAGACGGCTTCCATGCCACCCCTGACCGAGTACGTCTCGTGCCAGAAACCGGTGCCGCCCGAGTCCCGCAGGAAGTCCAGCCACCACTGCCGATGCGGCTCAGACCGGGCGAAGGCGAGCAGCGAGGGCAGGTCCCGCCAGTACTGGCGCATCCCCATGTTCATCGGGAAGAACGAGTAGTACACGGGCTCGTGCAGCAGCAACCCGTCCGGCTTGCCCTCGACCGACTCACTGATCTTCCGGCCGAAACTGAAGAAGGTCCGGATCCCGTACAGCCGGTTCACGCGCATGCCGAGGTACAGGACGATGAGGTCCGGGTAGGCGGACAGGTCGACGGTCTGCCGGTTCACTCGAGTTGGCATCCAATGCTCCTTATGGCTCTGGGGTACGCATGGGCTGGCGCAAAAGGCAGGTCATGTGCCGGCGTGGGCGGGTCGTCGCTTTCATGGAGGCCATGGCGAACGTGGAAGCGCCTCACCGGCGCCGGGCCGCTCGGTGCGACCGCGCCGACCGTCATGGGATCGCGCACCAATCACCGGAAGAACGCCACAGCTCATCGCCTGGCATTCGATGTGGACGGCGATAAGACCGCCCAGGCGTGGAAGGCCAGCCCGATGCCCCAGAAGACTATCGACCACACAGGCCAGAAATGGTGTTCCTGGTCGTAGACCCACCACACCACGACCTGGATCAGATTGGCCACGACATACCAGAACAGGTGTATTCGCAGGCCCCATTTTTTGGCGCTTTCACTCCTCGGCGATTTCATTCTCGCAGGCTAGATCGACGCACTTGATGACGAGTGAATCGTTGGTTCAGTGATCGTCAAGTGCCCGCGCTCTACATTGAACCCGCAATCGAGGTTCGAACACCGTACGTTGAAAGGTTGACATTGATGACGACTCGTAGAGCGGTGCTGGCCGGATCCGCCGCAGTCGTGACCGGCGCTCTGCTCGGAACCCCCGCGGCGCAGGCACACCCCCGGCCGGAAGCCGAGCCCAAACCCACCGTGGTGCTCGTGCACGGCGCGTTCGCCGACGCCTCCGGCTGGAACGACGTCGCCGCCCGGCTCATCCGAGAGGGCTACCCGGTCATCGCCCCGGCGAACCCGTTGCGCAGCGTGGCCACCGACTCCGCCTACCTGGCCGGCATCCTCGCCACGCTCAGCGGCCCGATCGTGCTCGCCGCGCACTCCTACGGCGGGATCGTCGTCACGAACGCCGCGACCGGCAACCCGAACGTGAAAGCGCTGGTCTACGTGGCCGCGTTCGCCCCCGACGAGGGTGAGACGCTGCTGGGCCTGCAGACGAAGTACCCGGGAAGCAAGCTCAATGAGGCGGCGCTGGACTTCCGTCCCTACGGTGAGAACCTCGTCGACGGATACATCAAGAAGGAGGTCTTCCGCGGCGTCTTCGCCGGCGACGTGCCGAAGGCGACCACCGACCTGATGTGGGCCGGCCAGCGTCCCGCTGACGCGCGCACGCTCGGGGAGCCGTCCGGTGCCCCGGCGTGGAAGACCGTTCCCTCCTACTACCTCGTCGCCCGCGACGACCAGGTGCTCCCCGCCGCGGCGCAGCGGTTCATGGCGCGGCGGGCCGGGTCGCAGGTCCGCGAGGTCGGCGCCTCACACGTCGCGATGATCTCGCAGCCCGCCGTGACGGCCGACCTCATCAAGCGCGCCGCGCGCTGACACCACGAAGCAGACGGCGGTGTTCGGTCCCGCACCGGCACGTACGCCGTTCGGCTGATTCTCCAAAGGAACAGGACGATGCATCAGCGTGCATACGAAGGCCAGTGCACTGCCGAGGAGAAACGGCACACCTCCTCGCGGACGCCCATCAGCAATCCGAAGCTGACATTGTTCGCACTGGCGCTGGGTACCTTCGCGATCGGCACCGGCGAGTTCGGGAGCAACGGCATCATCCAGCTGTTCGCGTCCGACCTGAACGTGTCGATCCCGGTCGCCACATACGCGATCACCGCGTACGCCTTCGGGGTGGTGATCGGCTCTCCGGCGATCATCCTGCTCGCCGCCCGGGTCAACCGGCGCACGCTGCTGCTCGGCCTGATCGTGCTCTTCCTGGTCGGCAACGGGCTCTCCGCGCTGGCGCCGAACATCGCGCTGCTCGTCGTCTTCCGGTTCGTCGCCGGCAGCGTGCAGGGTGCGTTCTTCGGCGCCGGGGCCGTCGTCGCCGCGTATGTGTACGGCCCGGGCAAGGGTGGAAAGGCGTTCGCCACGGTGATGGGAGGACTCACCGTCGCCACCATCGCCGGGTCACCGCTCGGCACCCTCATCGGCCAGCACACCGGCTGGCGCTCCATGTACTGGACCGTGGTCGCCGTCGGCCTGCTCGCCGGCGCCGCCCTGGTGACCTGGCTGCCCCGCACCGACGACCTGCACGGCAGCTCCATCAGGAACGAGCTGAACGGCCTCCGCCGGCTCAACGTCTGGCTGATGGTCACCGTCGCAGCGCTCGGCATCTCCAGCATCTTCGCCGTCTACACGTTCATCGGCCCCTTCGTCACCGACGCGGCGCTGCGGGACGCCGCGTTCATCCCGATCGCACTCGCCGTCTTCGGCCTCGGCATGGCAGTCGGCAACCATCTCGGCGGACGCGTCGCCGACCGATACGAGCACCGCGGTCTGACCTGGGGTTATGGCGGTGTCCTGGTGCTCCTGGCGCTGATCGGTGTGGCCGGCGGCAACCTGCTGGTCCTGCTGCCCTGCCTGTTCGGCGTCGGCGTGACCATGATGTTCGCGATCCCCACCATCCAGGTCCGGTTGACCGGTTTCGCGCCGGATGCCCCGACCCTGATGGGCGCGCTCAACCTCGCCGCCCTCAACCTGGCCAACTCTCTCGGCGCGATCGGCGGCGCGGTCACCATCGAGGCCGGCTGGGGAACCCTGTCCACCGTCTGGGCCGGTTTCGCTCTCACCACCGCCGGTCTGCTCCTGTACGGCGTGACCGTCGCCCGGGTGAAGCCCGCGTCCAATCCCGCTTCCCATCTGAGCGCCGCTCGACCAGCGTTGTAGCGGAAGATCCATTCTGGTCCGGTGCCACGGAGGAACCACGTGAACGACGGTGCGGCGCGGCGCGGGCCGGTCCTGGACGACGAGCAGTTCCGCCGGCTCGCCGAGTACGGCGAGGTGGAGCACGCCGGGACCGGCCGGGATCTGTACGCGTCCGGCGACGACTTCTACGACTTCTTCCTGCTCCTGACGGCGACCGTGGACATCGTCCGGGACGCGACGGCGATCGAGCCGGAGCGTCTGGTCTACCGGGGTGGCCCCGGAGACTTCCTCGGCGAGCTCAACCTGCTGACCGGCCAGCATGTCTACCTGACCGCTCGGGTGGTGTCCGCCGGGACGGTCGTCCGGATCGGGGCGGTGAACCTGCGCCGGGTCCTCGCCGAACAGGACGACATCGCCGACCTGTTGCTCGCGGCGTTCCGGGAACGGCGCGAGGTCATCCGCTCGGCTGCCGGCAGCGCCTTGGAGATCATCGGCCGGCCGGACGCCGCGGAGACCCTCGAACTGCGCACCTACCTGACGCAGATGCTCCTGCCGCATTCCTGGCGCAGCGCGACCTCGCACCCCGGGCGATCGCTGATGGCGGCGACCGGGCTCACGGTGGACGACCTTCCGGCGGCGATCGTCCACGGTTCGGTGCTGCGGCGCGCGACGCCAGGAACGGTCGCGAAGACGCTCGGCCTCACCTACCGGGCCGACGGGCGTCCGGTCGACCTCGTCGTGGTGGGCGCCGGCCCGGCGGGTCTGGCCGCCGCCGTGTACGGGGCGTCCGAGGGCCTCGTCACCGTGCTCCTGGACCAGAGCGGGCTCGGCGGCCAGGCCGCCAAGAGCGCCCGCATCGAGAACTACCTGGGCTTCCCGCAGGGGGTCAGCGGCGCGGACCTGACCCGTCTGGCGATGGTCCAGGCGCTCAAGTTCGGCGTACGGATCCACTCGCCCTGTGCGGTGGCGGGCCTCGATCTCTCCGACGATCGACGGCCGGTCGTCCTGCTGGAGGACGGCGTGCGCATTCGGTGCCGCGCGGTGATCGCCGCTACCGGGGCGCGCTACCGGCGTCTCGACATCCCGCGATGGGCGACGTTCGAGCAGGCCGGCTGCATCCGGTACGCGGCGACCGAGATGGACGTCCGCGGCTATGAGGATCAGCCGGTGACGGTCGTCGGGGGCGCCAACTCGGCCGGGCAGGCGGCCCTGTCCCTTGCCGCCCGCGGTGCGGCGGTGGATTTGATCATCCGCGGCCACGACCTCGGAACGCGGATGTCGTCCTACCTGACCGACCGAATCCGTGCGCACTCCCGGATCCGGGTCCACACCGGCAGCACCGTCCGCGAGCTGGCCGGCGACGACACTCTCACCTCGATCGTCGTCGAGAGGCCGGGTGGGCGGCACGACCGGCTGGCCTGCCACGCACTGTTCTGCTTCGTCGGCGCCGACCCGGTGTCGGGCTGGCTCGCCGACGTGGCCAAGGCCGACGACGGCTTCATCCTCACGGACGGCCGGCTGCCCGCCGGATCGTCCGACAAGCCCCTGCCGTTCCAGACGAGCGCACCCCGGGTCTTCGCGGTCGGCGACCTCCGCTCGGGTTCGACAAAACGCGTGGCCACCGCCGTCGGCGATGGCGCGAGCGCGGTCTCCTCCGTCCACGCGGTACTCGCCGACGACTGACGCGTGGATCGATCGCCACCGCGGTTTCACCTTCGTCAACACGACCCCGGCCGCGCCGGCGATCCCCGGCGGGGCCGGGGATCCAGCGCTATGTCACATACCAGGACCAGGCTGATGTCGAACGCATAAAGGATCTTGTCGTCGATACGGACACTCGTGAATATTACGGATGTTTCCCTAGCTACCCTGGAGGCTCCGCTTGCCAAAGTTACGAGCAGTCCTCATCGCCTTCGCCGTGGTCGCGGCGGGCGTCACCCCGGCTCACGCGAGCACCGCACCCTCCATCACCGTCAAGCAAGGGCGGACCCAGCCGGTCTTCTCCTATGCCGACGCCGTCCGCGAGCACGTCTACGTCGAGTCGACCGTCGACAGTGACTCCGACGGGAAGCTGGACCGGGTCCGCGTCGACATCATCAGGCCCAAGGAGTCGAGCCCCAGGCTCAAGGTGCCGGTGATCATCGACGAGAGTCCGTACTACGACAACTCCGGTCGTGGCAACGAGGCTGAGCGGAAGGTCTACGACGCAGACGGAAATATCACGAAATTCCCTCTGTTCTATGACAACTACTTCGTGCCGCGTGGTTACGCGGTCCTCAACGTCGACATGCTCGGCACCACCAAGTCCGAGGGCTGCCCCGACGTCGGCGGACCGGCCGATGTGCTCGGCGGCAAGGCCGTCATCGACTGGCTGAACGGCCGCGCCACCGCCTATCACGAGGACGGCACGCCCGCGGTCGCGGACTGGACCACCGGCAAGGCCGCGATGATCGGCAAGTCCTACGACGGCACGCTGGCCAACGCCGTCGCGGCGACCGGCGTGAAGGGACTGGAGACGATCGTCCCGATCTCGGCGATCAGCTCCTGGTACAAGTACCAGCGCTCCAACGGCGTGGTCTACAACTTCAACTACATGTCGGGGCTGGGAAACACCGTCGACACCGACCCCGACGCCAAGTGCGCCGCCGTACGGGCGCGCATGGACGCCGAGGACGGCGACGACACCGGCAACTACAACGCCTTCTGGGCCGAGCGTGACTACATCTCCGGCTCGCTGGCCGATGTCTCCAAGGTGCACGCCAGCGTCTTCGCCGTGCACACGGTCAACGACCTCAACGTCAAGCCCGACAACTTCTCCAAGTGGTGGCAGGCCCTGGCCGACAGGAACGTGCCCCGCAAGATCTGGGTCGGGCAGTACCAGCACGTGGACCCCTTCGACTTCGAGGGACGCCGCGACCTCTGGGTCGACACGCTGCACGGCTGGTTCGACTACTGGCTGCTCGGCGTGAAGAACGAGATCATGCGCGAGCCCCGCGCCGACGTGCAGACCAGCCTCAACAGCTGGATCACCCAGCGCGACTGGCCGGCACCGCTCGCCCTGAAGATCCCCTTCCGCCCCGCGGCCGACGGCTCGTTCGGCCTCATCCCCGCCAAGAAGGGACAGACCACCACGTTCACCGACGTCCGTCAGTCCGAGGACGCGATGGTGGCCGACGTCGGCACGGTCAAGCCGGGGAGGGCGTCCTTCACCACCGGCGCGCTGCCGCTGGACCTGCGTCTGTCCGGCACGCCCGTGGTGGACCTGCGCGTCGCGCTCGACAAGCCCACCTCGAACCTGACCGCGCTCCTCGTCGACTTCGGCGAGGACACCCGGGTCGACTGGCGGCGCAACCAGGGCGTCACCACCCTCGACGAGGAGAGCTGCCACGGCGAGAGCACGGCCGCCGACGACGCCTGCTACAAGAAGACCGTCACCAACCTGGCGACCCGTCCGCTGGAGATCGTCGCCCGCGGCTGGATCGACGTGCAGAACCGCCAGTCGCTCAGCACGTCCTCACCGCTCACGCCGGGGACGTACGGCCAGGTCAAGTGGGAGACCCTGCCGCAGGAGTACATCTTCAAGAAGGGCCACAGGCTGGGCCTCGTGATCGCCGGCACCGACTCGACCTACAGCCGCGAGACCGCCACCGGTGCGAACGTCACCATCGACCTGTCCCAGAGCAGGGTCCAGATCCCACTGGCGCTCACCCTTCTCACCAGCCGTGACGTGCCGAAGGACACGGCCAGGTGGCAGGGTCCGCAGCAGCTGAACCTGCCGGTGCCGGAGGAGAACGAGTTCTTCTGATCCGGAACGACTGACCCGCACGACGATTGACCCGCACGACCTCGCGAAGGCGTGAGCCCAGCTCAGGCGCTGGGCTCACGCCTTCCCTGGATCGACGTGGCGAGGCTCACAACAACGGCCTCACCCCTGCATGCAAAACTGTGCACACGCTGGGCTCCATGCGTGCGGGACTCCGCGAGTACGGGCCTTTTTCGCGACGGCGGCAAATCTACGGCGAGATAAGCCGGAAACCGTTCCCCATAACGGGATACACGGGCTTAGTTCTGTTCAAAACAAGCAAAAGTCGCTACTCTCAACGGGACTTGGTCCCCACCGACCGGATTCTTCCGTAGTTAGGTTCCCTTGGCCGGTGGGCCGTACAGCACGGAGAGCAGAGATGGCGATGGGTCGGTGGCTGGACCGGTTGCTCGTGCTGGTCATCGTCTGCGGCATCGCGTTGGCAGGCCTCGCGGCGCCCGCGTCCGCGCACGGCCAGCTCGTGCTGTCGACCCCGGCCAAGGACAGCACGGTGTCCGCGCCGATGGAGTCGCTCTCGCTCTACTTCACCGAGAAGCCCGCCCCGAACGCGTACTTCACGATCACCGCCCCCAGCGGCGTCCGGGTCGATCGGCGCTGGTCACACGGTCAGCCCAAGCGCCTCGACGAGCCGGTGCAGGAATACACGCTCATCGACGGCGTCTGGGAACCGAACCTCTTCCACACCGGGTTCCCGGCGAAGATCCCTGTCGCCCACTGGCCGGAGAAGGGCCCGTACGTCGTGCGCTACCAGTCGGTCGCCTCGGACGGGGAAGAGGTCCAGGGCGAGGTCCGGTTCACGTACACGGGCAAGACCTCGGGACCGCCCAAGGGCTGGGAGGCCCCCACCGACCAGCCCGACCCCGCCCTGCTCGCCGCGCTCGGTCAGGGTGGTCCCACCCCGACCAGGGCGTTCGGGAACGCCACACCTCAGGGCGCGTCGCCGTCCGCCTCCGTCCCCCAGGCCGGACCCCAGCCCGCGCCGCCGGCCACTCCCCCGCCGGTGCCGGCCGACTCGGGCACCGGCGTGATGGTGTGGCTGCTGCCCGCCGTCCTCGTCGCCGGTGTGGGCATCATGGTGGTCCGGGCGGCGCGGCGGCCGTCTCCCCAGGGCGCGAACCGGCGAGCTCCCACCGGGCCGCGGGCGAAGGCAACAAAGACGACGAATACGTCGAAAACACCGCCGGCCCGGCGCACGACCGCACCGCGCCCGGCACAGCGCACCAAGGCTCCCAAGCGACGTTGACCCGCCGTCCCCACCGCCCCCCAGGAGAACAACCATGACGTTCCTTCATGCCCGATTCCGCCCGTTGCTCGCCGTCCTGGCGCTCGGCATGACGCTGCTGATGGCCTCGGCCTGTGGCTCGTCGAGCGCCGCTCCCGGCGCCTCGACGGTCAAGGAGATCACGGTGACCATCGCCGGCAAGACGGTGACGCCGCCACCGGGACGGGTCGAGGTGGCCAAGGGCCAGACGGTGCGGATCACGGTGACCGGTGACGTGGCCGACGTGGCGCACGTGCACGGCTACGACAAGGCGGCGGACCTGAAGCCCGGCACGCCGGCGACGATCGAGTTCGTCGCGGACCAGGACGGACTGTTCGAGGTCGAGACCCATGAGACGGGCCTGCAACTGTGCCAGCTCGTGGTGAGCTAGGCCCGCGGGATGCTACTGGCTCACGGTATCGGCGGTCGCCAGGATCTGCCGATCCCGCTCGCGGCCGCGCTGATCGGCGCGATCCTCGCACTGCTGGTGTCGTTCGTGGCGCTCGGCGCGCTGTGGACCGAGCCGCGGCTGGGCGGTGACCTCCGTCGCGGCGGCTCGTTGCCCGCCGTGGTCCAGCGGGCCGTGTCCTCACCGGCGTGGCCGTGGTTCTGGCGGCTCGCCGGGCTCGTCGCCGCGGCGTACTTCTGCGTGGGCCTGATCTTCGGTCCCGACCGGGCCGAGAATCCCACGGCGGGCGTGTTCTACGTCCTGTTCTGGGTCGGCCTGGTGCCGCTGTCGCTGCTGTTCGGCCCGGTGTGGCGTGGCCTCAACCCGTTGCGGACACTGCACCTGCTGGCCTGCAAGGGGCTCGGACGTGACCCTCGTCTCGGACTGCGGCCGCTGCCGCCGGGTCTCGGCCACTGGCCCGCCACGGTCGGCCTCCTCGCCTTCGTGTGGCTGGAACTCGTCGCTCCCGAGCGGGCCACCCTGCCCGTCATCACGATCTGGCTCGCGGCGTACGCCGTGCTCATGCTCGCGGGAGCGGTGGTCTTCGGGTCGCGGTGGTTCGGCCACGCGGACGCGTTCGAGGTCTACAGCGCCCTCGTCGGCAGGCTCGCCCCGGTGGAGAGACGTGACGACGGCGTCGTGGCCTGGCGTAACTCACTCGACGGGATGTCCGGGCTCCGGCCGGCGCCCGGGCTGACGGTGCTGGTGGTGGTGCTCCTCGGATCCACCATGTACGACAGCCTCTCCAACGCCCCGGTCTGGGTGCGCTTCGTGCAGGAGAGCCTGCTGCCGGCACCGGTCGTGGGGACGGCGGGTCTGTTCGTCGTCATCGGCCTGGTACTCGCGGCGTACCGCGGCGCGACCGCGCTGGCCGGCCGATGGGGCGCGGCGGAGCCCGGCACGACGGCGGGCGAGCTCGCCCACGCGATCGTGCCGATCGCCGTCGGGTACGTGATCGCCCACTACTACTCGCTCTTCCTCCTCGAAGGGCAGCGGACCCTCGCCCTGCTCTCCGACCCGCTGGACACCGGCGCCAACTGGCTGGGCACCGCCGGGTGGACCGTCCACGCGGCCGGCACCACCCCCGCCGGAATCGCCGTGCTCCAGGTGACGGTCATCGTCATCGGTCACGTGCTCGGCACCGTACTCGCCCACGACCGCGCGCTGGTCCTGTTCCCGCGCCGGACCGCCGTCCTCGGGCAGATCCCCCTGCTGGTGCTGATGGTGGCCTACACCGTGACGGGCCTGCTCCTCCTCTTCGCGGGCTGAGCCCCGTCGAGTCTTCGTGAGCCGAGTCCCGTCGAATCGGCCGGCTCGGTGCGTGCCCGGGTCGATCCGCCGCCGGTCGGCCCGCGCCCGCCGGAACGCCGGTTGAGTACTGACTGCTCATTCGGCGGCGGCACGTCGCCGGAGATGATTCGTGACGCCGTTGATGCCGCGCAGGCATCTCCACGTCCGAGTTAGGTGAACGATGTCACGTCGCACTTCCCCCCTGAGCAGAAGCACAAAACTGGCGATGGGGGTGCTGATCGCCGCCAGTACCGCCCTCTCCGTCCCGTCGTCGGCGAGCGCGGACCCGGGCCCCGTCCACGCGGCGGCGTCCACGACCCGCGACGCCGAGCTGGCTCGTCGGCAGGCGCCGATGCTTGCCCTGGCCGACGAGCTCGAGGCGGCCGACCGATCCGGCGGCTCCGGTTTCGCCGGTGTGGTCCTGGACGTCCCGGGTGGTGTCGTCCACCTGTACTGGAAGGGCACCGCGCCCAAGGCGACCGGCGTCGCGGCGGCGAAGGCGCCACGGGGCATCCGGGTACGGGTGCATCCGGCGGCGTACTCCGCCGGTGAGTTGCAGAGGCGGGCGGATGAGATCATCCGTACCCGAGGCCTGGGCGCCGGCGGGGACGTCCACCGTGTGACGCCCCTGGCGGATGGCAGCGGCCTGGAGCTGGGCGTCACGAAGACGGCGGGAACGGCCGCCAGGACCGCCCCGGCCGATCCGCTCGTGGTCCGCACCGAGGCGGAGGCGGCGCCCACGCCCTACAACAACCGATGGGGCGGCAACTCGCCGTTCGAGGGCGGTATCCAGCTCAACGGCTGCAGCGCGGCCTTCGCCACGCTGCAGGCCCCGATGGCCGGAGACGGGCACTTCCCCGCGAAACTCGTCACCGCGGCGCACTGCTTCTCGGCGGTCGGGGATGAGGTGCGTACCGGAAACTCGGCCACGGGGGGTCCGATCGTCATCGGCCACGTCGAGGCGATCTATCCCCAGCTGGACTCCGCGATCATCGCGGTGGACTCGGGCAAGTACGTCACCGGCTGGATGTGGGACGGCGGCGTGGAAGACGGGTCGGAGTACACCAAGCCGGTCGTGGGCACCTCCGCGGCACGGACCGGTTCGCTGGTGTGCACCTCGGGTGCGTGGAGTGGAGTCCACTGCGACATCAAGATCACCAAGACCGGTTCGACCCTGGACTGGGGAACGCACGTCTCCCGGGCGGTGTCCATCGGCGACCAGCTCCAGGGCCGGCTCGCCTCGGGCAATGGCGACAGCGGCGGACCCGTCTTCACCCTCACCGACGACTTCAGCAGCGTCCTCGCGGCCGGAGTGATCATCGGCGGGGACGACGGCCGCTCGGCGACGTGCACCTTCAGGTCCGGCCGCTGCTCGAGCAGGCTCTTCTTCACCGACTTCCGCACGGTGCGATCCTTCTGGGGTCTGTCCTGGATGGCGGGCCAGGGGCCGGAAGGCCTCTGAGCACCTGATCGCACATCCGGACGCCGCGCTCTCGGAGACCCTCCCACGAGCGCGGCTCTTCCCTGTCCCCCGCCGCCGCGCGGCCTGCGAGCGGGCCCCAAGCGATTAACAAACGGTCGGCAATACGCCTTGTCCATCCTTATGTGGTCATTCAGCACGGAAGACGAGGCGTAATGATCCAGGGCACACATCTTCGGCATCCGGATACCCGGGCAGGCCACAGGTTGATCGGCGGAACGACACACCGTACGACCGGCATGGTCGAGAGCGGGACGGCCGCGGACGCCCATCCGCAGGCGGGGCGCTGGCCCCTCATCGGCCGCCAGGCGGAACTGGCGCGTTTCGTCCGGGTGCTGAAGGATCCGTGGAGCCAGAGCTTCGTGGTCTGCGGTCCATCCGGCGTCGGCAGGTCGCGGCTGCTGGAGGAGTTCATGTTCGCGGCCATGGGCGAGGGGTTCGAGGTGGGGTGGGCGGCCGCGAGCGCGGCGGTGGCGGAGGTCCCGCTGGGCGCGATCGCGCACCTGCTCCCTCCCGGCGTGGACCCGGCCTGCCCCGGGACGGGATTCGCCGCCGTGTCGAAGGCGCTGGCCGGAACGGACCGGCGCAGGCGGGTGGTCGTGGTCGATGACCTGCATCTCCTGGACGCGTCCTCGACGGTGCTGCTGAGACAGCTCGCGGACGCGGGCCTGATCTTCCTCGTCGGCGCGATCCGCACCGACGGGCCGTCCGCCGAGGCCGCCGAGGCCACGGAGGTGATCCGGTGGGGGGATTCGGCGCACAGGGTGGATCTGGTCGAATTCGGCCAGGACACGTCCGAGGAGCTCCTCCAGGCCGTACTCGGCGGACCCGTGGGGCGGCGTACCCTGCACGAGCTGTTCACCGCGTCCCGCGGCAATGTGCTCTATCTGCGCGAACTGGTGCTCGGCGCCCTCCACGCCGGGGTGCTGACCGGTGACGGGGCGGTATGGGAACTGGTCAAGGGCTCAAAGGACTCATTACCGCGTACGCCGCTGCTGACCGAGCTGGTCGGCAACCGGCTGGCGTCCGCCGGTCTCGCGGGACGGCCGCTTCTGGAACTGCTCTCGCTGTGCGAGCCGCTGGGAATGGCCGACGTCGCCGCCTCCCCACAGATCCTGATCGATCTGGAACAGGCCGGGCTGATCCGCGCGACCGATGACGGGCGGCGCGTCAGCGTGACCCTGGCCCACCCGCTGTACGGGGAGGTGCTCCGCGAGCGGATCCCCCTCATGCGGCGCCGGGCCCTGCTGCTCCGGCAGGCCGAGCGGATCGAGGTCCACGGCGCCCACCGCCGCGACGACGCGCTGCGCATCGCCTCATGGCGGCTCGCGGCCACCGGCACCGCCGATCCCGCCCTGCTCATCCGGGCCGCGGCCACGGCTCGCCACACTCATGACCACGCCCGGGTCCTTTCCCTGCTCGGCGCGGTGCCCGCCGGGCATCACACCGCCGGGTCCTGGCTTCTGTACGGCGAGGCGCTCATGGAGACGGGCAGGTACGAAGAGGCCGAGGCGGCGCTGGCCGGAGCGTACGGGCAGGCGTCCACCGAAGGGGAACGCCAGGCCGTGACCAGGATGCGGACCCTCAACCTGTTCTGGACGGGCGTCCGGGCGGAGGAGGCCGTCGAACTCAACGACGAGGCACTCGCCCACGTCACCTGCGGCACCGATCGCGGGCTTCTGCTCATCACCAAGGCCACCATGATCACAATGTCCGGCCGGCCCGCGGAGGGGGTGGCGCTGCTGGATGAGGTCCTGGACGAAATACCGCGGGGGCAGAACGTCAACGCGCGGCTGTGGGGTGCGTCGGCGAAGGTGACGGGGCTGGCGCTGCTGGGCCGTACCCATGAGGCCCAGGCCCTGGCCGAGGTGATCGAGCGCACCTATCTGACGCGTCTGCACGATGGACACGCCCCGCCTCCACCACCGTTCGCCTGTCTGGTTCCGCTCACCCTCGTGGCATCGGAGCTCGGCCGGCTGGCCCTGGCTCGCGAGATCGGAACGCACGGCACCGCCGCCCTGCTCACCGAGCGCGGCAGAGGTTACGGACAGACCTGGATCGCGTTGAGCCAGGCACGCGTGGAGTGGCTGGCGGGACGGCTGGCCACCGCGCGTCACTGGTACGTGGAGGCGGCGAACCTGGCCCACGCTCACCGTCACATCAAACCGCTGCGTCTCATCCTTTCCGGTCTGGCCGCGACCGCCGGTCTCCTCGGCGACCTCGACGTGGCACAGGCCGCCCTGGACGAGCTCAAGGCCTATCCGAGCGCGGGACTTTTCGCCGGTGAGGAATATCTGGGAGAGGCCTGGGTGCTGGCGGTCCGGGGGCACCTGGCCGGGGCCCGGGAGATCCTCGTTCACGCCGCCGGAGTGGCGCGGGACGCCGACCAGTTCACGTCCGAGGCGCTGCTGCTCACCGACGTGGCCCGCCTCGGTGGTGCCCGGCAGGTGACCGATCGTCTCACGGAGCTCGCCCTGATATGCGATGGCGACTTCGCGGCGGCTCGGGCGCGCCTGGCCGCCGCCCTCGCCGCGAACGACCCGTCGCGGCTTCTCGAGGCCGCCGGCATGCTCGAAGAGATCGGCGCGGACCTGCTGGCCGCCGAGGCCGCCACCGCCGCTGCCGCCGCCTGGCGGCAGAACGGCGCCCCCCGGCAGGCCGCCGCCGCGGCCGGACAGGCTCTGGAGGCGACGGCACGCTGCGGGGGCGCGGGCACGCCCATCCTCGCCACCGCGCAGGCGACCTCCTCCCTCACCGGGCGCGAACGCGACATCGCCCTGCTCGCCGCCGGTGGCGCCCCCAGCAAGGACATCGCCCAGACCCTGGTGCTGTCGGTGCGCACCGTCGACAACCATCTGCAGAAGATCTATACCAAGCTCGGCGTCACCACTCGACGTGACCTCGCCCGCATCCTGCAGGGGAAACCCTCTCGAAGGGTCTCCGCGCCCGCCCCTCCGGCTCGGGTTCCCCCCGCACCGTGGAGACAGTGCCGGGGGAACCCGTCAACGCGCCAGTACGGCCTTCAGGCCGACCAGGCCCCGCACAGACCGGGCGCCATGCCGCCCTGGAGAGGTGGAAAAACAATGTAAATCTACCTGTTAAGTGGGTATTGTTCGCATCCGCCGGAGATGCTTGGCTTTCTGTATGCCGACCGAGATCGTTCTGGCGAGACGGTTGTACGTCGATCTGATGCGAGCCGGTGCCACCCGCTGTCCCACCGGCTGAGCGCACCGGCGTTCCGGCGCCTGACGCCGTCCTCCTCCCGAACCACACCGAACGGTCCCGTTCTCGCAGGCTCAACGATGCCCTCCGCCCCCGAAGGAGCCGCCCGCACGCCCGCACCGACGCCGTCTCACGACCCTGAGGACGTGTGCCGGCGACGTGTGCCGGCAGTGGACACCGGTGCCCGCGCCGAAACCCTGACCGGCACCGCTCCGGTCGCCTGCCCGCCCAGCTGGGCGGGCAGGCGACCGGCCTTAGGTCACGGCATCGGCGGCGATTTCCCGAAGGTCGTCCGAGGATTCACCGAACCACCCCGCCGACGCCATGGCAGGTCACCGTGGCCCCTCAGCGGCCGCTCACCGTGAACCGCCCGGCGAGCGGGCCCAGGTCCACGGTGTACGTACCCGAGGAGCTCCGGCGCACGTCGAACGAGAGCCGCACCGCCTTGTCGGCGCGGACCTGGACGGTCTGCCGCCGTTCGACCGCGCCGTCGACCCGCAGGACGGCGTCGTACGCGCCCACCTTCTCCCCCACGTTCTTGACCGACGCGGTGATCCGCACGGGGCGGCCGGGGCGGGTGTCCAGGGGGCTGATGGCGAGGTCGGCCAGGACGAAGCGAGGCTCGGGACCGGGGGTCCGGTCGTGAACGAAGATGTCGGAGCGCCGGTTGGTGTCGTCATCCACGAGGTTGCCGGAGGTGCTCTGGAAGGCGACGTACCGCCCGTCGTCGCTGATCGTCGGCAGTTCGCTCATGCCGTCGCCCTCCGCGCCCTTCGTGCCCGTGGAGACCCGCACCGTGGTGCCGGCCTTCAGGTCGCGCACGAACACGTCCAGCTGCCCGTTGGTGTCGCCGGCGGCGAGGTTGCCCGCGTAGCTGTAGAACACCGCCGTCCGCCCGTCGGCGCCGATCGACGGGCCGTAGGACGCGTTGTCGCCGATGCCTCCGTCGGGCCCCGCGGAGACCAGCGCGGTCGTACGGGTCTGCCGGTCGTAGCTGAAGATCTGGAAGCCCATCGGCCCGCCGCTCGTCAGGTACACCACCATCCGCCCGTCGGCGCTGATCGACGGCGTGACGCCCTCCGTCCCCTCCGGCGCGGGAACCATCTCCGTGGTCCCGGTCTGACGGTCCCGGACGAAGACGTCGACATGCCCGTTGGTGTCACCCGGGACAAGATTGGTGCCATCGCTGTCGAACGCGACGAAGCGGCCGTCGGCGCTGATGAAGGGGTCGCGCGAGCTCCCGTCCGCCTGGACGGCGCCCGATGCGACCGAGACGCGCTCGGTCTTCCCGGTGCTCCGGTCGCGGACGAAGACGTCGCTCCGGCCGTTGGTGTCCCCGGGCACCAGGTTGGTGGCGTCGCTCTGGAAGACGGCGAAGCGGCTGTCGACGCTGAACAGCGGCTGCGTGGACAGACCGTTCCCCTGGGTACCGTCGGAGGCCAACGAGATGCGCTCGGTCTTCCCTGTCTGCCGATCACGGACGAACGTGTCGGTCTGCTCGTTGGTGTCCCCGGGCACCAGGTTGGTGGCCCCGCTGCTGAACCCGACATAGCGGCCGTCGGCGCTGATGTCCGGGAGCAGCGAGAAGGCATCGGCCTGTGTGCCGTCGGAGGCCACCGACACCCGCTCGATCGCCCCGGTGCGCCTGTCGGTCACGAAGACGTCGACGTCGTTGTTGGTGTCGTCCGGGACGAGGTTGGACGCCGGGCTGGCCCACGCCACGAGGCTGCCGTCCGCGCTGAGCCTCGGCCACCAGGCGTCGTCGTCGCCCTGCGCTCCGTCGGCGGCCAGCGAGACGCGCTTGGTCGGCGACGGCCGCGGGAGGGCGAAATCGGCCTTCCCGTTCGTCTTCTTCCCGTTTACGGCGACCTGCTGGGGATCCGAGGTCGACACGCCGACGGCCGACGCGACCGCCTGATAGGTGCCCTCGGGCACGTCGTCGATCGCGTAATCGCCGTTGATGTCGGTCGTGGCCGTGAGGTGGTCGGGCACGCCCAGCACCGTGACCGTCGCGCCCGGCACCGTCGAGCCGGTCGGGCCGTACGCCACCTTTCCGGAGAGCTTGCCCCAGCGGGTCTGCTCCAGCGCGAGCCGTACGTCGGAGAAGCGGTCGGCCGTGACGCGGACGCGGGTCGACTCACTCCGGTAGCCGAATCGGGCCAGCTTGAGGTCGTACGTGCCGGCGCCGATCCGTATCTCGAACCGGCCCTGCTCGTCGGTCTGGAAGGTACGGCCGGTGGACGTCAGGGTGACGGTCACGCCGGCGAGCGGCTTACGGGTCTTGTCGTCGGTGACGGTGCCCCGGATGCCGCTCTTCAGCGCCGCCTCGGCGACGGCGGCGTACGCGTCGATCCGGCCGGCGCCGTAGCGGGTGTTGGGACGTTCGCCGTAGCGCTTGTCGAAGAACGACGTGCCTTCGAGGATGGTCAGGGCCTCGTCGACGCTGAGATCGGGGCGGGCCTGCAGCATCAGCGCGACCGTGCCGGAGACGTGCGGGGTCGCCATCGAGGTGCCGTCCAACGTCCCGTACTCGCCGCCGGGCACGGACGAGAGGATCTCCGTACCTGGCGCCGAGACGTCCGGGACGACATAGGAGTCGGGCCACTCGGCGGGCGCGTCGAACCAGTCCTTCCTGGTGACGACACCGCCACAGGAGAAGTCCGGCACGCTGTCATCGGGGTTCGTGGCGCCGACGGCCACGGCCTCGTACACGTTGCCGGGGCTGCTCGACTCTCCAGGGAGACAGTCGTTGCCGATGGCGAAGGCAGGAAAGGCGCCGGCCAGGCGGAGGTTGCGGACAGGCTCGATCAGCTCGTCGGTGTAACCCTCGCCGCCCAGCGACATGCTGACGACGTTGGCGGGCTTGCCCGCGGGGCTGCCGTCGGCGGCGTACGGCGCCACCGCCCACTGCATGCCGGCGATGATCTGGGCGATGGATCCGCTGCCGCCTGGGATGACCAGGCCGGCCATCAGCTCGGCGCCGGGCGCCACGCCGATCTGCGTGCCCGACGCGTTACCACCGGCGACCGTGCCCGCCACGTGCGTGCCGTGGAAGGCGCTGTCGTGCGGCGAGGAGAAGACCGGCTTTCCCTCCGCCGAGAACTCGATCCAGCCGCCGGGGTGGGACGGATCCGACGCGTCGTCGGTGACGAGCTTCCCGGTGAGGTCGGGGTGGCTGATGTCGATACCGGTGTCGAGGATCGCCACGCGCACGCCGTCGCCGGTGAGCCCGCGCTCCTTCTGCACCCGGTCGGCGCCGATCTTCTCGACGCCCCAGGTCGACGCGCCGGCTTTCGCGGCCCGCAGCGAGGCGACGGGCGACGCGGGAGGCGTGGGCGGGGCCTTGAGCTCGAAGTTGGGAATGACCCGGTCGACCATGGGGAGTGCCGCCAGCGCGTCCATGGTGGCGGGCTTGACTCGGACGAGCACCATGTTCTTGAGCCAGAAGGTATTGACCACCTGGTCCCCGCGGGACTCGACCAACTGGACGACAGGGGTCTGCGCGGACCGGGCCGTCTCGGCCAGGGTGGTCCGCGCCACGCTCGGCGAGGACGTCGCCGGGTCCGGGCGAGCGCCCAGGACGACGACCGCCTCGACGCGGTCGTCGGCACCCGCCCTGGCGGTCTTCATCCGGTCGATCAGCTCAGAGGCGATCTTCCCTCGTTGGGCGGGTTTCTCCGGGGGTGCCTTCGCCATGGCCGGATTCGCGGGCAGGATCGCGGTGAGCGATCCGAGAACGAACAGCGTGGCAAGTAACAGGCGTTGCCCGCGAGATCTATGGGCGGACAGCGACATAGGGGGCTCCTTCGTTCATATGCGCGCGTAGTGCGCCTGAACGCTGGCATCCGCCCTTGTCGGCTGACAAGCTAAGTGGACGGCGAGTTCATGTCAGGTGACAGGAATACGACAGCCCGGGTCGGCCACCGTTCCCGCTGCCGGACGATCGCCGTGGCCGCGAGGAGGCAGGCGTGCTTGAAGTGATCGGACTGAGCCAGCAGGACGAGGCGGTGTACGACGCCCTCGTCCGCAGAACGCAGGCGACGATGTCCGAGCTCGTCCGAGATTGCCATCTTCCGGCGGCGGCCGCCAGACGGACGTTGCGGTCGCTCGTCGAGCTCGGCCTGGCCACCCGCTCGACGGGGCGTCCCATCCGCTACGTCGCCGTCTCGCCGGACAGCGGGCTGGAGGCCATCCTGCGCGAGCGCGAAGCCGCGCTGCACGATGTCCGCTCGCATGTCCGGACGTTGATGAAGATGTATCGCGCGGGCACCCGGTTCGCCCATCCGGGTGAGCTGATCGAGGTGGTCTCGGGACGCGACGAGGTCAACCACCACTGGCTGCAGATGCAGCAGAACACCCGCGCCCAGGTCCGCGGGTTCGACTGCCCGCCCTACGCCGCCCCGGAGGCGCACACGGAGCCGAACCACGTCGAGCTCGCCCTGCTGAGGCGGGGCGTGAAGTACCGGGTCATCTACGACAAGAGCGCCATCGAGCTGCCCGGCTGGCTGGACGACGTCACGGCCGGAATGCAGCATGGAGAGCAGGCCAGGATCGCCGCCCAGCTGCCGATGAAGCTGGCGATCTCCGATGACCGGATGGCCATCATCCCCCTGCTCCGGCTCGGCGACGACGCGGTCACGGCGTCGTACCTGATCCATCCCTCACCGCTCCTGGACGCGCTGGTCGCCCTCTTCGAGGCGGTGTGGGCGCGCAGCGTCCCGGTCCGGCTGACCGCACCCGGCGTGGACGACTCCGGCACGGAGGAATTGTCCGAGGAGGAGTCGAGGCTGCTGACGCTGCTGGCCTCGGGAGCGACCGACAAGGCGGCCAGCCGCGCCCTGGGGTGGAGCGAGCGGACCGTGCAGAGACACGTCACCAAGCTGATGGACCGGGTCGGGGCGCAGACCCGGTTCCAGATCGCCATGGAGGCCACCCGGCGCGGCTGGATCTGACCTGCGATCCCGGCGATCATGCGCAGTTATGCGGTCGGCGCGCTGCGGCTGCTCAACTTCACCGACATCGCCGAGAGAACCCGCGGGCCCGCGACGACTTCGGCAGTCCGTTGATCGCTCTCGGCCTCACCATGTGAGAACTCTGTCGGCCCTGGGGTCCGTCTCGAAAGGATCCGAATTGTTTTTGCGCGAGATCAATCCTCATATGGAATTCTGGTATGCATTCTTCTCTTGCATAAAATTTTAACGGGAGGATAGCCAATATGCTCGGCCGGCTTTCCGGCCCGCAGGTGCCGAAGACCCAGGAGGATTGGCGCTCGCCGTCGGGAGTGATGCCCGTGTTTATCGATCGCAGGCGCGGGGACATTTGTTGTCGTAATCGCTCATTCCGGGCGAATCGACGGATCCTGGAGGCTGACATGAACGGATACCTACCGTACCGTGAAACCGGCCCATCTGCCCGCACTGGGGCCGTACGCGGCTGGCAGGCGGACATTCTCCGCGGCGAGTCGTAACTGAGTGAGCCGAGGTGCTGCGGTGTGTACAGGCCGCAGTACCTCGAGCTGTGGCAGGTGGGGCGATGCATTCGGGGGGCGTTTATGGCGCGATTGTTTTACCCTGCCGCTTGGCGCAGTGATGCGGTAGAAGATCTGTTCGAATTCCCGGTTCCCGATCCCTACCGTTGGCTGGAAGACGGCAATGACGCGCGCGTGCGGGACTGGGCCGCTGCCCAGGATCGTCTCTTCCGCGCGTCCAGCGCCGGATGGTGTGAGAAGCAATCGTGGGCTTCCTTGGTGGATCAGGTGTCGTCCTTCGGTGTGTCGGAGCCTCCGACGGCGCGTGGTTCGGTCATGTTCCTCGCCGAGCAGCTCCGTGAGGATGAGCAACGACGCCTGCTCATCGTTGACGCGGAGGGAAACAGGCGGGTGCTGGTCGATCCGGTGGAGATCGATCCGTCCGGTCATACCGGGCTGTATGCCTGGTGGCCATCGCGCGAGGGCGAGCGTGTGGCCGTCCAGATGGAGGTCGCCGAGCAGCCCGGCAGCGACATCCTGGTGCTGGACGTCCATACCGGCGAAGCGGTGGACGGGCCGTTGCCACGCGCCCGTAACACCTCACTCGCCTGGCTGCCCGGAGGGGACGCGTTCTACTACGTCAGCCGTGTTCCCGATGAGGAACTGGCCCCCGGCGACACGCGTCTGCAGCGGCGAGTGAGGTTGCACCGGATCGGTTCGCCCTGGCAGAGCGACGCGGTGGTGTTCGGCGGCGACGATGCTCCAGACCACTATTACGGTCTCACGGTCAGCGCCGACGGCCGTTATCTGGCGGTCACCGCGATGGCTGGGATCGCCTCACCCAACGATGTGTACGTGGCCGAGCTCGTCGATCCGGAAGCTCCGCATTTCATCAAGGTCGTGGATGGACACACCACACGCGCCCGCGTTCTTCCCCGCTTCCTCGCGGACAACGATCTGCTGCTGGTCACCGACTACCAGGCCCCGTGCGGCCGCATCTGCATGGCGCACCGGCACGATACCGATCCGGCCGCATGGCGTGAGCTGGTAGCCGAGGACCCCCAGGCCCCCTTGGACGAGTGTGTGGTCCTGGACGACCCGGCACTTCCGCGGCCCCTCCTGCTGGTGGCGCGTTCCCGCCACGGCACCTCCACCCTGACACTGCACGACCTGGCCAGTGGCCGGCCGCTCACCGATCTGCCCCTTCCCGGCGCGGGCGTCGTGTCATCCCTGCGCGCAAACAGCCCACGCGGACATCGCGCATGGTTCAGCTACTGCGACGCGACCACACCCCCCACCATCTATCGCTACGACGCCACCAGCGGGAAGACGGAGCGGGAAACCGGCGCCACGACAGCCGGACATACTCCAGAGATTCGCAGCAGCAGCGTTCGCTATCCCGCCGGCGACGGCACCGAGATCACGCTGTTCCTGTTCACCCCGGCCGAAGAACAGCAGGGTCCCCGCCCCACCCTCCTTTACGGCTACGGCAGCTTCGGCATGCCGATGCGCCCCTGGTTCTTCCCCGCGGCAGCCGCATGGGTCAGCGCCGGCGGCACCTACGCGGTCGCCTGTGTACGCGGAGGCGGCGAAGAAGGCCAGAGCTGGCACGACGCCGGCCGTGGACCGCACAAACACCGCGCGATCAGCGACTTCAACGACGCCGCGACCTGGCTCATCAACACCGGCCGAACCACCCGCGACCAGCTGGTGAGCTTCGGCCAATCCGCCGGCGGGCTACTGGTCACGGCCGCCGCCACCCAGCGACCGGACCTGTACGCCGCGGTCATCGCCGAAGGCCCGCTATGTGACATGGTGCGCTACGAAAACTTCGGCCTGGGATGCACCTGGACGGACGAATTCGGTACCGCCTCCCAACCCGAACAGCTGCAATGGCTACTCGGATACTCCCCCTACCACAACATCAAGCCCGGAGCCCTTTATCCTGCATTCCTTCTCACCGGCGCGGTAACCGATCTGCAGACCGGAGAGGCACACGTCACCAAAATGTGCGCGGCCCTCCAACACGCCACCGGCAGTGACCGACCGATCCTCATGCGTCGAGAACCCGACACCGCCCACGCCGCCTCCCCCGCGAGCATAGAACGCGACCTGACCGCGGATATCCTGGCCTTCGCCGGAAAATACGCCGGTCTATCGCCGAAAAAGCCAACCATGCGTCTTCATGAGGCCGTCGTAGAACCAAGCTGAGAATGGCCTGACTGTAAATACTGGAATCAGGCGGCATACAGAAAATCGGCGGTTAACCGATCCTGAAACGTTCAGGCGTGCAAAAACGATCCCGCGTTGTGTTCGTTCTTGCTTTACCTGATGCGGCCCGGGTGGCCGACGGCGAACTCGTCGAAGGCTTCATGGGGTCTTCGCACCCCGGACGGCCGCTTACCCCGTGCTCGCGGGCAGGTGGTGCAGGGCGTCGACCAGGGGGGCGAGCTCCGGGGTCCGCTCCGCTCCGGCCAGAGCGTCGGCGAGGACGTCGTCGTAGGTCGGACGGGCCCGGGTCAGCAGCCCCCAGCCCTTGTCGGTGAGCTCGGTGTAGATGCCGCGCCGGTCGTCCTGGCAGAGGACCCGGGTCAGCAGGCCCCGGTCTTCGAGCCGGTTGACCAGCCGCGTGGTGGCGCTGCCGGACAGTGCCGCGGCCCGGGCCAGCTGCTGCATACGCATGTGCCAGCCGTCCTGGCGCGACAACGCGTCCAGAACCGTGTATTCGACCACCGACAGGCCGTGACCGGCCTGCAGCGCCCTCTCCAGTTCGGCAATCGCCGCCTTCAACATCGGCAACGCCCTGGGCGCCTGGCTCGGCGGTCTGACCATCGCCGCCGGCCTCGGATACGCCTCGACGATCTGGGCCGGCGCCGCCCTGACGCTCGCCGGTCTGGCGGTGTTCGTGGTCGCGATCAAGCTCGCCACCCGTCCCACCCAGCAGGCCCCCGCCCGCGAGCTCGCCGGGACCGCCGGGACCGCAGCCTGACGTCCCCGGGTGCCCTCCCGGTACGAGGGTGACTCACGCCTCATTCATTTGACCTTCATATCGGTGTGAGGGTTTCGATACGGGGCATGCAAGGCCGTATCGAGCGGCTCCCGGGCCCGGTTGCCGGATCGTCGAACCGGTGTCCGCCACCGGGGGCACGGTCGTCGGCCGCCTTCGTCGCCGTTCCGGCCGAAGCGCCGCCGGAGGGCGTCCCGCCCGCGATGTGTGCCGATTTCGTGGTGAGCGAGCCCGCGATGGCCGGAGACGGCCCGATTTCCGTCCCGGCCATGAAGGGGGTCGGGGCGCCTGGTTCCGTCCCGGACATGAAGAGAACGGATACGGAGAATGGCGAAGTCGATATCGGGTCTCGATGAGCGGCTGCGGCGTACGTCGCCGGTCCGGTCGATCCAGATGGGCGACACGACGGTGACGTACGTACCGGACGGCGCCGCACAGCTCACACCGCGGTGGCTGCCGGCCACCACCGACGAGGTCTGGGCCGCCCATCCGGAGTATCTCGACACCACCGGAAACATGGTCGCGAGCATCGGCGGGCTCCTGGTGGAGCACGACGGCCGGTCCCTGCTGATAGACGCCGGGTTCGGACCCTGCTCGCTTTCCGCCGAGGCGGGCCGTCCGCTGGGCGCCATCCACGGCGGTGATCTTCTGGACAACCTGACCGCGCTCGGCCGCCGGCCCGAGGACGTCGAGGCCGTGGCCATCACCCACCTTCACACCGATCACATCGGCTGGGCCTGGCAGCCCGTACCCGGCACCGACCGGCTCGCCTTCCCCGATGCCGGCTACCTGGTGGCCGAGCCGGAATGGTCCGGACGCCACCTCGTCAAGGCTCACATCTCCCCGCGCGCCCTCGACGTCCTCGAACCCCGCGTCCGTATGGTCGGAGAGGGGGAGGAGATCTTCCCGGGCGTGCACGTCATGCCCACCCCCGGGCACACACCCGGCCACACCGCCTACGTCATCGGCTCGGGTGACCTGCGGCTGATCGCGTTCGGTGACGCCATGCACTCACCGATCCAGATCGACCACCCCGAATGGTCCGCCGCACCCGACTACGACCCGAAGCAGTCGGAGGACTCCCGGCGCCGCCTCATCGCCGAGATGGCGGAGCCCGGCACCATCGGGTTCGGCGTCCACTTCGCCGATGTCATCTTCGGCCGGGTCGACCCCCGTGCCGAGGGGCCCGCCTGGCAGCCCTGCCGCGTGTGAACGAGACGAGGCTCTGGACGCCGAAGGACCCGCCTGGCGGCTCCGTCCCGCATGAATCGAGACGGGGCCCCGGGCATGACGGTGTGGCGAGTTCCGTACCGGCTCCGAACACCGGGTGACAACTCCGGGTGCCGGCCAGGCACCGCGTCACAGCCTTAGAGCCTGGGCGGGTGACTCGGCGTCGCGCCAGCCGGGAATCGACTCGCCCGCCGCCCAGGTGGCGTGGGTGCCGCTGGAGATGCGCTCGGGAAGCCTGAGCCGTGCCAGCGGACCGTCGGCCACCCCGGCCGCGTCGAAGATCAGGCACTCGGAACGATCGTCGTTCATGTCGGTGGTCAGCGTGACGAGGTAACCGTCGTCCTCGGCGGAGGATCCCACCCGCGGCGCCATCGCGGGCTCGCTGCCGTACACGCCCGTGGGCAGCCCGAAGCGCTCCTCGGTCCCGGTGAGCAGGTCGTGACGGACCAGCCCGTCGAACAGGAACCACCCCTCCAGCCCGGTCGCCGCGTAGGTGTAGCGGTGGCGGCGTCCGCCGTAGGCGTTGTTGAGCACGCCGAACTCGGTGATGGAGTCGGTCAGCCGCTCCTCCGTGCACCGCCCCGTCACCAGGTTCAGCCGCCAGCGGTGGAGCCGGGTCTGCATGCGGTCGAGCGCCAGGAAGCGGAACATCCGCCGGTACAGGCCGCCCTCACCGGTGTCCTTGGGCTCGGGGGAATCCTGGAAGAACCCGTCCAGGACGATCTCGTCGCCCTCCTCGTAGGCGTTGACCCAGTGCAGGACGTAGGTGGCGTCGGCCTCGAACCACTGGATCGGCCGGCCGCCGCGACGGGGGACGACGGCCAGCCTGGTCGGCAGCTCGGGGTGGAACCGCGCCGCGTACAGGCCCTTCGTCATCAGCTCCGGATCCCAGAACATGGGGCAGTCGTTGAGGATGGCGTAGTTCTCGGTGAAGGCCATGTCGTGCGGCAGGCGCGGCCCTGGGAGCGGGACCTCCACGTAGTGGCTGAGCCGGTCGTCGGCGCCGACGACCCCGTAGTGCATGTAGGGCTCGTCGGTGCCGTAGTTGAAGAAGAGAAGCTCGCCGGTGCGCGGGTCGGTCTTCGTGTGCGCCGAGACCCCGCAGTCGTAGGGGAAGGCCCCGCCCCACTCCGCCTTGCCCAGCGTGTCCAGGGTCAGCGGATCCAGCCGGTAGAGGTCCCCGCACTGGTAGAAGCTGGTGAGCGCGACGCCCGCGTGAACCACGACGTCGGTGCTGGAGGCGTCCTTCATCCGGCCCCGGGCGCCCCAGCCGTCCTGGCGCGGCGAGGAGGCCGGTCGCTCGGCGATCCCGGCCCAGAGCGGTTTCCCCGCCTCCCGCTCGGCGAGCAGCCCGTCGGTGCGGATGAAACGGTTGCGGTAGAAGGCCTTGCCGTCCCGGAAGCCGACGACGTGCACCATGCCGTCGCCGTCGAAGGGATGGTAGCGCTCGAGCGCGGGGTGCACCGGGTTCTCGGTGTTGCGCAGGTAGACCCCGTCGAGATCGGCCGGTATCTCTCCCTCGACCACCTCCAGGTCCTCGGCGCGCCACTCGGTGGTCTGCGGTCGCCACGGCCCGGTGCGGTAGGGATGGTCGTCGTCCTGCGGCAGGGTCGACAGCACGCGTCCGACGACTTCGACGTCCAATGCTCTTCTCCTCAGATGGCCGCACCGGGTCCGGTCGCCCGGTCCCGGCCTCCGCGGATGGCCGAGCCGAATCCGGTCATCCGTCCCCGAGGACGAAACGGGCGATCGTCTCCCCCATTCTGATCGCCCGTCTGCCCGCCAACAAGAGCGATCAGGCCTGGCGCCACTCCGCCACGGTGCCGGCCTCATGCACGCGCAGGTCGGGTGCGCCCTCCAGCGCCTTCTCCTCACCACCGGGGGTGTAGGTGACGATCAGGCGCAGCGGACGCCAGGTCGCGTTGAAGGTCGAGTGGTAGGCGCCCGCGGGAATGTGCACGGTGTCGCCTTCCTTGATCGCGAACGGCTCGCCGTCGGCGACCGTCTGCACGGCCTCGCCGGAGATCACATAGAGGATCTCCTCCGCGTCCGGGTGATTGTGCCGGGCGTGCCCGCGGCCCGGGTTGACGATGACCTCGCCGAAGGTGCTGCCCGCTCCCTCGACGGTGGACGGGGTGACGAACCACTTGATGAACCCCCAGTCGAAGGCCATCGTGGGTACGGCGTCCGGGCTCACATGCACGACATCTCCTCGGAGCTTCACGGTTCGGATCCCCGGGGTCGGGGGATCGGTGATCTAGAACTTCAGTGACTTGAAGGCCCTGACCTGCTCGGTGATCGCGCGCTCCGTCGGCAGCCGCTCGACCGACGACGCCCCGAAGAAGCCCACGACGCCCTCGGTGTGTTCCAGGACGTAGCTCGCGTCCGGCGGCTCGGCGATCGGGCCGCCGTGGCAGAGGACGAGGATGTCGGGCCGGACGGCCACCGCGGCGTCGCGCATCGCCTGGACCCGTTCGACGGCCTCGTCCAGGGTCAGGGCGGTACCCGCGCCGATGCTGCCCGCGGTGGTCAGCCCGACGTGCGGGACCAGGACGTCGGCGCCCGCCTCCGCCATGTCCCGCGCCTGGCCGGGGTCGAAGACGTAGGGCGCGGTGACCAGGTCGCGCTCGTGCGCGAGCCGTACCATCTCGACCTCCAGGTCGTAGCCCATGCCGGTCTCCTCCAGGTTCTGGCGGAAGACCCCGTCGTACAGGCCGACGGTCGGGAAGTTCTGCACACCGGCGAAGCCCATGTCGGCCAGCTGGTCGAGGAACCTGGGCATCAGCCGGAACGGGTCGGTGCCGCACACCCCGGCGAGGACCGGGGTGTCGCGGACGACGGGAAGCACCTCCCCCGCCATCTCGACGACGATCTGGTTGGCGTCGCCGTACGGCAGCATCCCGGCGAGCGAGCCGCGGCCCGCCATCCGGTAGCGGCCCGAGTTGTAGATGATGATCAGATCCACGCCGCCGGCCTCGGCGCACTTGGCGGACAGGCCGGTGCCGGCGCCCGCCCCGATGACCGGTCTGCCCTCGGCGACGGTACGGCGGAGCCTGGCAAGAACGTCGTCGCGATTCATCGGGCGCCTCCTGAGGGGATCATCCGGGCGGAGAGGACTGCGCGGTTCATCCCGCGGCTCCAGAGGAGATCATCTGGTGCAGCCGGTCGGCCATCGCCCGGCCGAAGCCGGGGTCGTTGATGTGCAGGTCGAGCTCCTCCACCTGAACGGCGGAGCCTCGCAGGCCCTCGCACACGGCCTCGAAGCAGGCCTGGTCGGCCTCCGGGTCGTGGAACGCGAGTCCGGGGGAATCCAGCGCGGAGACTCCGCCGCGCGGGAGGAAGAGCGTGGTCGGGCCGGTCGCGCCGCACAGCTTCCCGGCCACCCGGCGGCCGAGCTCTCCCATCTCCTCCTCCGTGGTGCGCATCAGCGTCACGGTCGGATTGTGGATGTGGAACAGCCGCCCCTCGAAGCGCTCTGGCACGGTGTTCCGCGGACCGAAGTTGACCATGTCCAGCGCTCCGGGGGCGACCACCTGGGGCACGCCGCTCGCGCCCGCCGCGGTCAGCCTCCCGGGACCCGCCGACAGCACGCCGCCGACCAGGTCGTCGGCCAGTTCGGTGATGGTGAGGTCGAGCACTCCCGCGATCAGCCCGCTGTCGACCAGCGCCTCCAGCGCCTGCCCGCCGGATCCGGTGGCGTGGAAGACGAGAACCTCGTATCCGAGCTCCTCCAGGCGCTCCCTGGCGGCGTCGACCGCGAGCGTGGTCACGCCGAACATCGACGCGGCGACGAGCGGGCGGTCGTCGGCGTCGGCCGGGACCGCGACGTGCGCCATGCCCGCCACGGCGGCCGCGGCGTTGCCGAGGATGCGCCCGGAGACCCGGTTGATGCCCGCGATGTCGACGACGCTGTACATCAGCGTCACGTCCTTGGCCCCCACGTAGGGGGAGACGTCGCCGGAGGCCATGGTCGACACGATGACCTTGGGCAGGCCGATCGGCAGGTCCCTGACGGCTCGCCCCGCGATCGAGGACCCGCCGCTGCCGCCCACCGCGAGTACGGCGTCGAGACGACCCTCGGCGTACAGCTCGGCCAGGACCGCCGCGGCGCCCTCCCCCATCGCCGTGACCGCCGCGCCCCGGTCGCCGGCCGCGCGCAGCGCCTCGATGTCGGCTCCCCCGGCCTTGGCGACCCTGCCGTTGTCGATGTCGGCCGCCACCCGCGGCTCACCCACCCCCGCGTCGACCAGAACGACCTCGCAGCCGAGGTCGCGCAGGCGCTCACGGAGCCAGGCGTACTCCTGTCCCTTCGTGTCCAGCGTCCCTATCAGGCAGATCGTCGGCATCTCACGCCACACCCCTCTGCTCGAAGCCCTGTCCCGTCACGTTAACCGCGTTGATCGGCTTCGGGAACCCGGTGTACCGGACACGGGTGAAAAGCTGAATTCACGATTCGTTGCCCCGCGATCCAGATAATGTCCCAATGCTCCTAGAATGTCATTCTAAGATTGGCCGGTTCACCGGTCCGGAGCGCAAGGAGCCCACGTGCACGCCTCACCGGAACTCCCAGGACTCCCGAACCTTCGGGAACTCGGCGCCGTCTTCGACCACACCGCCGTCGCGGCACCGCGGATCAGGGATCTCCTGCCGATCTACCATGACCTGCTGGGCGGCGTCTTCCGCGGCGGCGGCGACAACCAGCTCGGCGGATTCCGTGCCATGCAGCTCACCTACCCGGGCGGCAGCAAGGTCGAGCTGATGGAGCCGCTCGCCGGATCCACCTTCTTCGACAGCTTCTTCGAGCTCACCCGCGGCCGGGGCGGCGTGCACCACCTCAACTTCCACGTGGACGACATCGATCTGGCGGTGTCCCTCCTCACCGAGCGCGGTTATCGCCTGCACGGCCTCAACCTCGGCGACCCGAGGTGGCGTGAGGTGTTCCTGCACCCCAAGGAGGCTCACGGCGTACTGATCCAGCTCGCCCAGCCCGGCCCGCGCGACGCCGAGCCCGTCCCCTCCCTCGACGCCGTCCTGGCGGGCAGGGGCCGCCGGGGCAACGGAATCCCCAGCCCCGCCTGATCCGGATCCGGAGCGACACCGGAGGCCCTGCGCCTCCCGCCCGCGCTGTCTTCACCCGCGCTGTCTTCACCCGCGCTGTTCCCGAGCCGGCCCAAGGCGCCGGCTCAGCCGCTCTGGTGGGGCCTGGCCGCGTCGGCGGCCGCCGTACCGGCCGCGTCCAGGGGCGTTTGAGCCGGTACGGCCCAGCTCGCCAGCAGGTTCATGGCCTCCTGCGAGGGAGAGCCGGGCTTGGCCGTGTAGATGAGCAGCACCTGCTCGGGGTCGATGGCCGTCAACAGCACTTCGTAGTCGAGCTCCATATCCCCGACGAGGGGGTGATGGAATCGTTTGGTGCCGAAGGCGCGCTCGACGACGTGGTGATCGGCCCACAGGCGGCGGAAGTCCTCGCTCTTCGCCCTCAGCTCGCTCACCACTTCGACGATACGACTGTCACGGGGGTGGCGGCCCGCGCACAACCGCATTATTCCAACGAGTTGGCGGGCGACGTCGTCCCAGTCGCGATACAGCACACGCGCGGACTCATCCAGGATGATCCAGCGCACCAGGTTGCGATGCGCGGGCGGCAGGGCGTCGAAGTCGGTCAGCAGCACCCGCCCCACACCGTTGCAGGCCAGCACGTCCATCCGGCGGTCCAGAACGAATGCGGGTTGCCCCGGCAGAGCGTTCATGAGCTGGTAGATGCCGCTGCGGACGCGCTGTCCCTCGGCCACCCGCCGGCGGGCGCACACGGGCTGTGGCCGAGCCAGGTCGAACAGATGCGCCCGCTCGGCGAAGTTCAGCCGCAACGCCGCGGCCACGGCCTCCAGCACGGATTCGGACGGAGTGATGCTCCGGCCCTGTTCCAGACGGGTGTAGTAGTCCGCGCTCACCCCTGCCAGATGCGCCAACTCCTCCCGGCGCAGGCCGGGAACCCGCCGATACGGCGAGGTCGCGGGCAGCCCGACCGACTCGGGCTTGATCTGAGCCCGCCGGTTACGCAGGAACTCTCCGAGTTCAGCGTTTTGGGTCATCATTCCATGGTGCTCCGCCCCTCTCCGGTCCGGTTCGCCCGGGGGGGTGTATCACACCTAGGCATCTACCTCCTAGGCCAAACTGGGCTCCCACCCGGGCTTCGAAAGACGTCAGAACCGGTGTTACTAGGTATATGGACTGGTCACAACGGTCGTTCTCCGCAAAACGATGCGTAACCCCATGAGAGCCGTGACCATCTCATGGGACCACCCGGCGCTCACCCTCCCCGATATGCCTGCGGCCGGGCCCGGATCTCTGGCCGGCATCACCGATGGCGGTCGAACCTGTCCGAGCTGGAGCGGGCGTTGACCGCGCCTGATCGGGATCGTCGCCGCCGGCGTCCTCGTGCTCATGGACGGGCTCGCCGTCATCCTGACCGCCGGTCGCCGACGGTCCGAGGCCGTCGGATGCCCATGGCGACGACAACCGCCGGATACTCCGGATCAGCAGAGCCCAGTGCGATCGATCAGGAGAACATCCAACAGGGAGAACACAGTGAAAACCTGGTTCATCACCGGTTGCTCCACCGGTTTCGGCCGTCAACTCGCCCAGGCCGTACTGGCTCACGGCCACAGAGTCGTCGTCGCCGCCCGTGACCCCGAGCAGGTCGTCGACATCGCACAGGAAGGCGGCCGGCGCGCGCTGGCACTGAAGCTCGACGTCACCGACCACGAGCAGGTGATCTCCACGATCGACCGGATCGTGGAGACCTTCGGCGACATCGATGTGCTGGTCAACAACTCCGGCATCGGCTGTTTCGCCGCGGTCGAACAGAGCGCCGACGATCAGGCCCCCCTCGGGGCGGAGCCGAACGTCTTCGGGTTGTCGGACAGGGCCCTGCTCATCGAACCCAGCGAGTTCTACATCGGCAAGATCTGCCGTTCGCAGGCGATCACGCCGGCGGACGAGATCGCCGACCAGGTGCCCCCGATGGATGCACGGCGGGCGGCCGTCCGCGAGGACACCGGCGAGGAGTGCGACGACCCCCAGCGCGCGGCCATGATGATCATCAGGGCCGCCGACGCCGACAACCCGCCATCCCGGCTGTCGTTCGGCCGTGACGCCTACGAGTTCACCCTCGTCAGGGTCGGCGAGCTTCGCAGAAAGCTCCAATCACAAAAACTGGAAAGCTTTTCCCAAAAGTAGAGCAGTTCATCCATCGAAAACCCATCTAAAACAGAATTCTAGAATCATGCGTCTACTCTTAGGGCGACTGGGACAACAACCCATCCCGAGAGGATGCGATGACACGCAAGCCCGGCGCCTGGGAGTGGAGCCGTACGGCACAGACCCGCAAGAGCATGCTCCAGGCCGCCCGAGAGGTCTTCACCGAGCACGGCTTCGCCGACGCGGGGGTGGCCGACGTCGTCGAACGCGCGGGCCTGAGCATCGGCAGTCTCTACCACCACTTCGGGGGCAAGACCGAGTTGTTCCTCGCGCTGTGGGAGAACCACCAGACCGAGTACGAGGAGAACGCGGCCGGGGCCGTGTCCAAGGCCCGCCAGTCGGGCGTCCAGGACCCTCTTGAGCTGTTCGTCGCCGGCGCCCGCGCCTTCCTTGAGGGTGCGTGGGAGCGCCGGGACCTCGCCCGGCTGTTCATGGACGGCGACGCGCCACCGGGGTTCGAGCTGATGCGCCGCACTCGGGGCCGCACGTGGGTCGGGCAGAACGCGATCCTGCTGGGAGCCGGGGTCTCCCCCCTCGACCGCCTGACCGTCGCCGTCCTGACGACGGTCATCGGCGAGGCGGGCCGTGAGGTCGCCACCTCCGACAGCAGGGAAGACGCCGAGCAGATCACCGAGGCGGCGATCGAGCTCATCCGCCGCCTGGACCCGCTCCGCGACCTCCCTCACCCGCCCCGAGACCCACGGAACCAGCCCGGGAACGCCTCGGAACCCGCCCAGAGCCGACGAAACCAGGCCGGGAACGCCTCGGAGCCCGCCCCGAGCCAAGGGTGACAGCGGCCACCGCGTCCTCCTTCTGAAACGCGGACCACGTCCTGCTTCTGAAACGCGGACCGCGTCATCCATCTGGAACGCGGACCAGGCCGTTCTTCTGTAACGCGGGCCGGACCGTTTCGATCTAGAGTCGTCGCAGCCGCAGTAGCCCTCAGCGGCCCCCAGCGGCCCTCAGGTGGCCTGCGACGGCCGCCTGCCGTTCTGCAGCGCGTTGGGCGCCGCCTTCCCGACCAGATCGGGGATCACCTGGCCGAGCTCGGCGGGATCCCAGCGGGATCCCTTGTCGACCTCCGGTCCCGCCTGCCAGCCCTCCGCCACACTGATCACACCGCCCCTGACGTTGAAGACCCTGCCGGTGATCTCCCTGGCCTCCTCGCTGGCCAGCCAGACGGCCAGCGGTGCCACGTTGTCGGCCTGGAAGGCGTTGAAGTCGGTGGAGACGGGCCGGGGCCTGCCGGACATCAGGTTCTCGGTCATCCGGGTGAGCGCGGTGGGGGCGAGCGCGTTGACGGTCACGCCGTACCTGGCCAACTCCTGGGAGGCGATGACGGTGAGCGAGGCGATGCCCGCCTTGGCCGCGCCGTAGTTGCCCTGCCCCGGATTGCCGTAGATGCCCGAGGAGGAGGTGGTGTTGATGATCCGCGCGTCGACGTCCGCCCCGCTCTTGAACCGCTCGCGCCAGTAGGCGGCGGCGTGCCGCATCGGGGCGAAGGTGCCGCGCAGATGGACCCGGATCACCGCGTCCCACTCGTCGATCGTCATGTTCACCAGCATCCGGTCACGCAGGATGCCGGCGTTGTTGACCAGGACGTCCAGCTCGCCGTAGTGGTCGATCGCCGCCTGGACGAGCCGTCCGGCACCGTCGAAGTCGGAGACGTCCTCGCCATTGGCGATGGCCTCCCCGCCCATCGCCCGGATCTCGTCGACGACCTCTCCGGCGGGTCCCTCCGACGAGCCCGTGCCGTCCACCTTCGCGCCGAGGTCGTTGACGACGACCCTGGCGCCCTGCCGGGCGAACTCCAGGGCGTGGCCGCGCCCGATGCCCCGGGCCGCCCCGGTGACGATGACCACCCGCCCCGACACGATGCCGCTCATGCGACCTCCCAATTTTAGAATAAAGTTCTAAATAGGAGCGTGTCGAAGATCCAGGCCGATGTCAACGCCCCTCTCCGGGAGCACCACCACGTGCGAGCCTGAGAACGTCAGTGAGCAGCGACCGAATTGTCAGTGGCTGCGGCGGGAGATGCCAGTCGGCCGCGACACGAAAGCGTCAGGGGGTCCCGGTCATGTTTCACGTCGGACGGCCCCACGGGCTACCCGGCGGATCGCCACAGGGCCTCCGCCGACGTCGAGGTCACCGCGCAGGTGTTCTTCCGGCTCGTCAGCGCCGCGGACGAGGATGCTCAGCTCAGCGATCTCGCGGCTCTGGTGAAAATCGCGGGACGCATGGCCAAATGCAACATGCCCGCCCAAGGCGGATTGTTCGACGTTTAGCCTCCCGGCGGGAGAGGGCATAGGCAAAACCAGTCTGAGATAGGACGGTGCTCATTTTGATGATCAAGGAACAGCCGAACCGCGACGAGGTCCCGTTCTGGTTCGATCCGCTGTGCCCCTGGGCGTGGATCACCTCGCGCTGGCTCCTGGAGGTCGAGCAGGTTCGGCCGGTGCGCGCCGACTGGCGGATCATGTCGCTGGCTTACCTGAACCTCGTCCAGCACGAGGGCAAGGGGCTCAGCGAGGACTACCTGGACCGGATGACGAAGGCATGGGGTCCGGTGCGGGTCTGCGCGGCAGCCGCTGAGCACGGTGGCCGCGACGTCCTCGGACCGCTGTACACCGCCATCGGCACCCGGCTTCACAACCAAGGACGTCGCGACGATCCCACCGTTATCACCGAAGCTCTCGCCGAGGCGGGCCTGCCCGATTCGCTGGCCGCAGCCGCCACAAGCACGGAGTTCGATCAGCTCATCAGGGACTCACACGACGAGGCGTTCAACGAGGTCGGCCTCGATGTCGGAACGCCCGTTCTCCGTATCGGCGGCACGGCCCTGTTCGGCCCCGTGATCACGCCGGCCCCCCGCGGTGAAGCCGCCGGACGACTCTGGGACGGCCTGGTCATGGTCGCCGGGACGGAAGGCTTCTTCGAGCTCAAGCGGAGCCGGAACAGCAAACCGTCCTTTGACTGAATGAGTGAACACCACAACTCGACCGACGTCGGCTGAGGCTACGACCGTCGAGGCTCCAAGAAGTTCGCGAGGCCTCACAATGTGCCGCCGGGCTGGTCCAGCGTGATCAACAGAATCCCCGAGCAGACGCAGGCGGCCCGGCCCACAGCTCCGCAGCGCACCGGCCGCGCCGAGGTGAGTGCGGCGCCGCCGCCGGCGGCGAAGGAGGCATCGGGCCTACGTGCGACATGGTCGCAGGCCCTTCCGTATCGCGGCGACGCCTCACCGTTGGCCGGAAGCCTGCAAGCGGTTCTTGCGTGCCACGTAGTAGACGTTCATGACGTCGCCGTCGAGCTGATCACCCGCGTCAACAACCCTTCGGGTCAAAACACGCCCTGACCGCCCGCGGTCACGGCCTTGAGTTCGTCCAGTGATTCCCGCATCAACCGCGACATCTCGCACTCCCCGTCCGCCGCGAGCCAGCGCTCGAAGCCGACTTTGAAGACGGCGACCCCCGCCTCGGCGGCCAGGCTCGCGGCCGGCTCCGTGACGCCGTGTCGGCGCAGGGCGTCGGCAAGCGTGGCCGAGATTGAGGCGAGCTTGAGCAGGTCGCGCTCCTGGAGCTCGGGGTTCGCCATGATCACAGCCTGTCGAGCACGCACGCAGTCGCGTTGGCCGGTGAGCATCCCGGAGATCGCATCAAGACCCACCGCCAGCGCGTCGATCGGCGCCACGGACTTCAGAGCGTCGGAGACCGACCGCACGAACAGCTCCTGAAACTCGCCGGAGGTGGCGAACAGCACCTCGCGCTTGTCGGCGTAGTGGTTGAAGAAGGTCCGTTCTGTGAGCCCGGCGCGTTTGGCGATCTCCGTCACGGTGGTCTGCTCGTATCCGCGCTCGCTGTAGAGCTCCAGCGCCGCCGTTGCCAGGCGCCCGCGCGCGTTCGGCTCCCATCTACCCATGGGTAGATCCTACGTGATTACAGCGACTGAAATCACCTGTTAGAGTCGATTGCAGTAACTGAAATCAAGTGTTGGGGTTTCTCATGCGTATCTTTGTGACCGGCGCGACCGGCTTCATCGGCTCCGCCCTCGTTCCCGAGCTCATCGAGGCGGGGCACCAGGTCGTCGGGCTCGCCCGCTCCGACGCCTCCGCCGCCGCGCTCACCGCCGCCGGCGCAGAGGCCGTCCTCGGCACCATCGACGACCTTGAGGTCCTGCGGGACACGGCCGCCGCGTCGGACGGAGTGATCCACCTCGCCTTCAAGGGCGACGTCGCGTTCTCCGGCGATTACCGGGGCGCCGCCGAGGCCGACCGCCGCGCCGTCGACGCCTTCGGCGATGCGCTCGCCGGCACCGACCGCCCCTTCGTCCTCGCCTCCGGCTTCATCGGTCTCCCGTCCGGGCGCGTGGTGACCGAGACGGACGTGCCCATGATCGACGACTCGCCCTTTCTGATCCGAACGGCCACCGCCCAGGCCGCGCTCACCTTCGCCTCCCGCGGCGTCCGCTCATCGGTGGTGCGGGTCTCTCCGACCGTCCACGGCGAGGGGGACTACGCCTGGGTGCCGGGCCTGATCGCCGCCGCCCGTACCAAGGGCGTCTCCGGCTACACCGGCGACGGCGCCAATCACTGGCCGGCAGTCCACCGCCTCGATATCGCGCGACTGTTCCGCCTGGCCGTCGAGAAGGCACCCGCCGCATCGGTGCTGCACGGCGCCGCCGAAGAGGGCGTCGCGATCCGCGACATCGCCGAGGTGATCGGCCGCCACCTCGACGTGCCGGTGACCTCCGTGGCCCCCGAGGCCGCGGCTGAGCACTTCACCTGGCTGAGCTCCTTCATCGGCCTCGACGTCCTGGTGTCGAACGCCCTGACCCGCGAGCTGCTCGACTGGCAGCCGACCCACCCCGGCCTCCTCGAAGACCTCGACAAGGGCCACTACTTCCACACCAACTCGACGGTCAACGAAGCGGATCGGCTCATCGCGCCCCTCACCGACCGCTGATCCGCTCGGCTGTGCGGAGGCGCCCGCTGGATCGGCCGGACATCCTCGTCGAGCGGGTCTGAGCGGGTCACCGACACGATCACCTGCTCAGGTGACCCGCTCAACGCCGGTTTCCTAGGGGCGCACCTCGATCATCTCGATGCCGAGCAGGTCGGCCACGGCGCGTAGTTCGGCGGCGCGGTGGCCGGTGCCCAGGGCCCAGTGGTGGGAGATGCCGGTCGCGCTCCAGGCGTCGGTCCAATCGCCGGGGTCGCAGCCGAAGTCCACTCGCGAGGTGGTGTTGCCGATCCGCAGATGCGGGCCGTCCACCGTGGCCCCCTCGGAGACGACAAAGGCGAACTTCCCGTCCTGCTTCTGCAACAGTCCGAGGGCGGTCACCGGGCCGTGTGTGACGTCGAACTCGACCGACACGCCCCAGCCGCGCTTGCCGTGGTAGACGCCCAGCCCGCGGAGCAGCGGCCGCTGCGAGCTGATCGCGAGGTGGGCGGGCCCGTCGTGGCCCATCTCGACGTGCCCCCGCAGGAAGTCCAGGGCCTGGAACTCGGTGAAGGAGCCTCCGGCGCCGAGCCGGTCCATGATGAGCATGGCCAGGGAGGTGCGCAGTTCGTACTCTCCCGCCGCGGGTATCCCCCTGGCGGTCAGCAGGGACGCGCCGAGGATCATGCCGGCGCCGAGCCGCTCGTGGATCTCACCGTCGAGGCCCCGGTGGTAGTAGGCCAGGCTGTCGAGAGCGAAGTCGTCGACGAGCCGGTCCAGGCCGACCGAGACGCGGGCGGCCCAGGAGAAGTCGTCGTCGTTGACCGTGTCGGCCAGCTCGAAGACGTCGCGTGCGAGGTCGGTGCGCTCCTTGACCTCGGCGTCGGTCACCTTCTCCACCCGTACGCGGAGGTCGTCGAACTCCAGCACCTCGACGTGGCCGCCGAGATTGACCGGGATGAGGGTCAGGTCGGTGGCCACGTCCAGCATGCCGGGGTAGAGGTGGCCCATCAGTCCGTGCCGCCCCCGCTGGAGGGTGGCTCGCACCCCGGCCGCCTTGACCCAGCGCCCGATCTTGGCCCAGGCCCGCTCGTCCTCCAGGTAGCCCGACACCGACCGGAAGGGGATGCCGGCCCTGATGAAGGTGTTGGCCATCTCCGGCAGCGGGCAGGCGCCGCAGTAGGCCAGCCACTGGCCGGTGTCGAAGGTCTCGTGGTCCATCGACTCGGTCGGCTGCAGGTTGATCAGCAGCACCGGCGCGCCGCTGCGCTGCGCGACGGGGAGCAGCATGGTCGCGGTCATGTACGTCGTCAGGAAGCCGACGATGATGTCGCAGCCGGCCGCGCGGAGCTTCTCCGCCGCCACGGCGCCCTCCTGGGCGTCGGAGATGAAACCGACGTCGACGACGTCGCAACCGAGCTCGCGCATCCGCTCCGACACCCGCTCGGAGGAGCGCTGGAGCTGCGGCAGCAGATCCGGGAACTGCGGCCAGTAGGCTCCGAGGCCTCCCGCGACCAGCCCCACCTTGGTCCGGGGGGCGTCGATCCGGTTAAGGGCGGTGGTCATCTGCTGTCCTCTCTCGTCCCTGCGGGCCTCGTCTCCGCAGGTCCCGTCTCCATGGGTCCCATCTCTGCGGGCCTCGCCTCTACGAACTTCGTCTCTACGTGCTTCGCCTCTGCGGGCCTACTCATCAGGCGCCCCAGCCGGCGGGGGCGCCGCCGACCCGCTCATCACGAACCCGCTCGAAATACCCCGACCGCCCATACGCCGCCATCGGATCGGGATCCAACCCCATCTCACCGCGCACCTGCCCCAGCAACGGCCGCACATCGGTGTTATACGCATCCATCACCACCGCATTGGCCCCCAGCACATCCCCCGCCGCCTGCGCCACCGCCAACGCACCCCGATCCACCAGCAACGCCTTCGCCGTGGCCTCCTGCACATTCATCACCGACCGAATCTGCCCCGCGATCTTCGGCTCGATGTTGTGACACTGATCCAACATGAACGCCACATTCGCGTCCGCCTCCAACCCACCCCCACCGATCACCTCGAACATGATCCGAAACAACTGAAACGGATCCGCGGCCCCCACCATCAGATCGTCATCGGCATAAAACCGCGAGTTGAAGTCAAACCCCCCCAGCTTGCCCTCCCGCAGCAAAAACGCCACGATGAACTCGATATTCACCCCCGGCGCATGATGCCCGGTATCCACCACCACCTGCGCCCGCTCCCCCAACCGCAGGCAATGCGCATACGCCGTCCCCCAGTCCGGCACATCACTGACATAAAACGCCGGCTCAAACAACTTGTACTCCAGCAAAAACCGCTGATGCTCCCCCAGCCGGGCATACACCCGCTCCAGCGCCGTCGCCAGCCGATCCTGCCGGGAGCGGATGTCGTCTTGCCCCGGATAGTTGGTGCCATCGGAAAACCACAGCTTCAACGTTGATGAGCCGGTGGCGTCCATGATGTCCACGCACTCCAGCAGATGATCGATCGCCCGGGCCCGCACCCGCGGATCCGGGTTGGTCACGCTGCCCAGCATGTAGGCGTCGTCTTGGAACACGTTGGAGTTGATCGCCCCGATTCCCACCCCCAGCTCCGCCGCCCGCGCCGCCAGCGCGG
>NZ_FZOD01000048.1 GCF_900188345.1 Streptosporangium subroseum
GGGCTTCTGCGGCGTGATGGCCCGGTCGTCGGTAGGTACCCATCCTGGAAGGAGACACGGTGAGGTTGGTATCGCGTTTGCGTTCGATCCTGCGCCTGCGTTCGATCCAGGGGCGATACACCACGGCGGCGACGGCGTTGTTGCTGGTGGTGCTGGTCGTGGTGGGGGTGAGCTGCGATCTGGTGATCCGCTATCGCATCGAGGACGACGTGTTCAAAAGCGCCGAGCGGGTGGCCAGCCAGTGGAGTGCGGCGGCTCGAACCGGAGGAATGCCCGAGATGATTCCGGCTTCGGGCGGGGTGGATCTGGTGCAGCTGGTCGACGCCCAGGGGGCGGTGGTACGGGCGAGCCGGCGCGCGCGGGGGCGCGCGCCGTTGAGTGCCATCAGGCCGCCGTCCAACGACCGTTTCCAGCGGTTGCATGACAACGGGTTGTTGTTGATGGCGATCCGGGTCTCGCCGGCCCCGGAGGCGCCGGTGATCTATGCCGGTAGTGCGGAGCCGCGGTTGCTGGGTCGGCATTATCTGGAGTTGTTCTTGGCGGTGGCGGCGTTGGTGTTGCTGGGTTTGGCGGGGTGGTTGACGTGGTGGGTGGTGGGTCGGACGTTGCGGCCGGTGGCGGCGATCCGGGCGCGGATGGCGGAGATCACCGGTAGTGATGTGAGTCTGCGGGTGCCGGTGCCGGCGGGTGAGGATGAGTTCGCGTTGCTGGCGCGCACGGCGAATCAGAGTTTGGAGCGGTTGCAGGAGGTGGTGGAGCAGCAGCGGCAGTTTGCCTCGACGACCTCGCATGAGTTGCGGACTCCGATCGCGGGGTTGCGGATGCAGTTGGAGGAGGCGTTGCTGTATCCCGATGAGGTGGATGCGGTCGACAGTATTCGGGGGGCGCTGTCGGCGACGGGGAGGTTGGAGGCGATTGTCAATGATTTGTTGTTGCTGGCGCGGTTGCGGGTGGCGGAGCCGGCGGCGCGGGAGTTGATTGATCTGGGCAAGTTGGTGACGGAGGAGGCGATGCAGGTTTCGCAGAGTGCGGGGGTGGCGGTGTATGTGCATGCGGCGTCGGGGGTGTGGGTGTCGGGTTCGCAGATCCGGTTGATTCGGGTGGTGGGTAATTTGCTGAGTAATGCTCGCCGGCATGCGGCTGCCAGTGTGGAGGTGTCGGTGGAGGCGATCGATGGTCGGGCGGTGTTGGCGGTGGTCGATGATGGGGCGGGGGTGGCGCCGGCCGATCGGGAGCGGGTGTTTGAGCGGTTTACCCGGTTGGCCGATGGGCGGCGTCGGGATGCGGGGGGCAGTGGTTTGGGGTTGGCTATTTCGCGGGATATCGCTGAGGCGCATCGGGGGAGTTTGCGGATCGAGGATTCGCCGCGGGGGGCGCGTTTTGTGTTGCGGTTGCCGTTGTTGCATGTTCAGGGCGGTGTTGAGGGTTCGGCCTCGACCGATCATTACGGGCCCACGCCAACCGACCACGCCGACCACACCCATCCCCCACCGGCCGGAGCGAGCGACGCCGAACCTCCGGGGATAAACAGCCCCAAAACAGCGAAAACAAGCCACCTTCGCCTGCCGGAAACCCGCGGTCTGGTGGGGGCCTGGTCGGGTTGGGACGGGACCGATCCCAGGCTTTCATGGAACCCCACTGATTGACGTGCATGGACGAATGGGAGCTACCGGGTCAGCCACCTCTGGGGACGAGCCGATGAATCTGGAGACATGCAGAGAGATATTTCTGCCCGGCAATCGCGAGTCCCCTTCGCAGGCGCGCGATGAGATCCGCAAATGGCTGGGCGAGAATCATCCGGCCTACGAGAACGCGCGGCTGGCCGTGTCCGAGCTGGTGACCAATGCCGTACAGCACGCCCGGCACGGTGCCGCCGGATTCGAGGCCGGTGACCCGCTGCTCCTACGGTTGGTGACGTATGACGGGCTGCTGCGCATCGAGGTCGTGGACGCGGGTCTGAGCGCCGGCGAACCCCGTGCCCGAGCAGACCCGGCGATCCCTCTCGCGGAGAGCGGACGGGGATTGGCGATCGTCGGCGTGCTCTCGGACGGGAACTGGGGACACAGCTCAAATGGCCAGGAACCCGGCCGGACCGTCTGGTGCGAGCTTCCCGCGGATCCACAGCACTCGGACGAGCACCTCACCGGGACGTCCGCTCCGCAGGTCTCCAGGTGATCGTCCTTCCAGATCGCGTCACTCCTCGCCGGAGAACCGCTCCCACGCGGACTGGCGGGTGATCCCGAGAGCTTCCCCGATCCTGGCCCAGGTGACGCCGCGCCGCCGCAGCTCCTGCACCCACGAGCGCAGGTCGGCCTCGGCCTGGTCGATGTGCGCGGCGACGCGCGGAATGTGGCCCAGCATCTCCTCGTCGGTCAGTGACTGCCACATGGGCACGGGCGGTCCCGCGGGGCTGCTGTGGCTCCCGTCGATGATCGACGCGGACAGGGCCACGCACTCGTTGCAGATGTAAACGCCGGCGCCGGCGACCAGCTTGTCGACCTCGGTGGACGGCTTGCCGCAGAAGGAACACCGGGCGAGTTCGGTCAGGGTGTCAGGCAGTGTCACAGCGCACTCCTCAGTTGTCAGGGCTTCCCTGACACCTTAGATCGTCAGGGTATCCCTGACAACTCGTATGCGCGTTGCACCGCTGAAACGCCTCGCCGGCAACACTTCGGTCCCGGCTCCGCGACCCGGCCAAATGATCCGCCAGGCCTGTCAGGGTTGTCCGGACCTCTCACCGTCGACCCGCTGGTCTTGCGGTTGGTGGCGTATGTCGGGTTGCCGCGTATCGAGGTCGTGGACGCGGGCCTGGGTGGCCGGCGAACCCCGTGTCCGGACGGACCCGGTGTGTCTCCCTCGGAGGATCTGCGACATGCGCCGTTAGCTCCTCTTCCCCGTTGGAGCGTCCCGCCGGGGGTCTCCGTCACATGGACGGGGCCTGGCGCAGGGCCGTCGCCGCGTCCTGGAGGGCGTGGAGCAGGGGGATGAGCAGGGGGTGGCGTTCCGCGCCTCGCCGTACGGCTGCGAAGACGCGGCGTTTCGGGCCCGGCACCGGGCGGATCACCACGCCGGAAAGGTCGGTGCCGCGCAGGGCGAGCCGGGGCACCATCGCCACCCCGGCCCCGGCGGCGGCCAGCGCGACGACCGCGCTGAAGTCGTCGGAGGAGTGGGCGAACTCCGGGGTGAACCCCGCGTGCTCGCAGGCCAGCGCGATCACGTCGTGGCAGGGGTTACCCGGGTAGGGGCCGATCCAGATCTCGCCGGACAGGTCGGCGACCGACAGTGTCCTGGTGCCGCGCTCGGAGGTCGGCGGCGTGTCGACCGGCAGTGTCCTGGTGTCGCGCTCGGGGGTCGGCGGCGTGTCGACCGGCAGTGTCCTGGTGTCGCGCTCGGGGGTCGGCGGCGTGTCGACCGGCAGCGCCCTCGGGTCGTGTGTGGAGGCCGGTGACGTGTCGACCGGTGCCGTCCTGGCGTCATGTTCCGGGGTCGGTGGCATCTCCGCGTCGCGTTCCGGAGCGGGCGCCGCCTCTCCGTCGTGATCCGGGACGGCCGCCAAGGGGTGGTCCCGGGGAAGCACGATGTCGAACGGCTCGGAGTAGAGGGGGATCCGGAACAGTCGCAGGTCGTCCTCGCCGGGTGCCCCGCGATATTCGACGGCGACGGCGACGTCCACCGCGCCGTCCAGGACCATGGTGAGGCTCTGGTCGCCCTCGGCGTCCAGAACCCGTACCTGAATGCCCGGCTCCTTGTCCCGGAGCGTGTCCATGGCCGGTGCCACGACCAGCCCGATCGCGGTGGCGAAGGAGGCCACCTTCACCTCGCCCGCCGTACCGGCCGTGTAGGCGGCGATGTCGGCTCCGGCCCGCTCAAGCTGGGCGAGGACCTCGTTGGTGTGGCCGAGAAGGATCCGGCCGACGGCGGTCAGCCGCACGCCCCGGCCGTCGCGTTCCAGCAGGCGGTGACCCACCTCGTGCTCCAGCGCGACGAGCTGCTGGGAGACCGCCGAGGGGGTCAGGTGGAGTGCGGCGGCCGCGGCGGTGACCGTCCGATGGTCGGCCACCGCGCGCAGTGTCCTGAGCCGCCGCGTGTCAATCACGCCTCCATTGTCGCGGAGACGGGAAACCACTCGTCGTACGGGTTCCGTGATGCCGTCCGCCGTGCGGGCGGGGTGCCACTCGCCGTACCGGGCGGGGGCCGGTCATAGTACGGGTTCCGTGATGCCGCCCGCCGTACGGGCGCGTGGTCCTCCGCCGTACGGGGCCGGAGGTTACCCGCGTGCGGCGATGAACGCCTCCACGGCCCGGTCCACGTCCTCGGTGGAGTGGGCCGCCGAGAGCTGGACCCGGATCCGGGCCTGGCCGGACGGGACCACGGGGTAGGAGAAGCCGATGACGTAGATGCCCCGCTCCAGCAGGCGCTCGGCCATCGCGGAGGCCTCGGCGGCGTCGCCGATCATCACGGGGACGATGGGGTGGTCACCGGGCAGGATGTCGAACCCGGCCTCGGTCATCTTGGCGCGGAACCGGGCGGTGTTGGCGCGCAGGTGCTCACGGGCCTCGTTGGAACCGCTGATCAGGTCGAGGACGCGCAGGGACGCGGCGGCGATCACGGGCGCGAGCGAGTTCGAGAACAGGTAGGGGCGGGAACGCTGGCGGAGCAGCTCGCAGATCTCCTTGCGTGCCGCCACGTAACCGCCGCTGGCCCCGCCGAGCGCCTTGCCGAGCGTGCCGGTGATGATGTCGACCCGGTCCATCACGCCGTGCAGTTCGGGGGTGCCCCGGCCGCCGTCGCCGACGAAGCCGACCGCGTGCGAGTCGTCGACCATGACCATGGCGCCGTAGCGCTCCGCCAGGTCGCAGATCTCGTCCAGCGGCGTGACGTAGCCGTCCATGGAGAAGACGCCGTCGGTGACGATCAGTTTGCGCCGGGCGTCGGCGGACTCCTTGAGCCTCGCCTCCAGCTCGGCCATGTCGCGGTTGGCGTAGCGCAGGCGGCGCGCCTTGCTCAGGCGGATGCCGTCGATGACGCTCGCGTGGTTGAGGGCGTCGGAGATCACCGCGTCGCGGTCGTCGAGCAGCGTCTCGAACACGCCGCCGTTGGCGTCGAAGCACGAGCTGTACAGGACCGTGTCCTCCTGGCCGAGGAAGTCCGACAGCCGCGCCTCCAGCTCCTTGTGCACCTCCTGGGTGCCACAGATGAAGCGGACCGACGCCATGCCGAAGCCCCAGCGGTCCAGCGCCTCCTTGGCGGCGGCCACGACCTCGGGATGGTCGGCCAGGCCCAGGTAGTTGTTGGCGCAGAAGTTGAGCACCTCCCCGCCGCCGGCGACGGCGATGCCCGCGCGCTGCGGGGTGGTGATGACCCGTTCTGGCTTGAGCAGTCCCGCCGCGGAGATCTCGTCCAGGGTCGCGCGGAAGTCGTCGCGGAGATTGTCGAACATCAGGCGGTCCAATCCAGGATGATCTTGCCGGTCTTACCGCTCGCGGCGGTGTCGAAGGCCGCGTCGAAGTCGCGGTAGGAGAAGCGATCGGTGATCACGGGGGAGAGGTCGAGGCCCTTCTCCAGAAGCACGGACATGGCGTACCACGTCTCGTACATCTCCCGGCCGTAGATGCCCTTGATGGTGATCATCGAGGTCACGATCGTCGCGAAGTCGACGGCGAACTCCTGGGCGGGCAGCCCGAGCATGGCGATCTTTCCGCCGTGCGACAGATTGGCGATCATGTCGCGGAGCGCCTGCGGGTGCCCGGACATCTCCAGGCCCACGTCGAAGCCCTCACGCATGCCCAGCCGGTGCAGGCCTTCCGTGACGGACGTCTCGGCGACGTTCAGCGCCAGGGTGACGCCGAGCTTGCGGGCCAGCTCCAGCCGTTCGGGGCTGACGTCGGTGATGACCACGTTGCGGGCGCCCACGTGCGTGGCCACCGCGGCGGCCATCAGCCCGATCGGCCCGGCGCCCGTGATCAGCACGTCCTCGCCGACCATCGGGAACGACAGGGCGGTGTGTACGGCGTTGCCGAACGGATCGAAGATCGCAGCGACGTCGAGGTCCACCGGCATCCGGTGCACCCAGACGTTGGAGGCCGGAAGCGTCACGTATTCGGCGAAGGCGCCGTCACGATTCACCCCCAGCCCGACCGTGTTGCGGCACAGGTGCCGGCGTCCGGCCATGCAGTTGCGGCACTTTCCGCAGACCAGGTGCCCCTCGCCGCTGACCAGATCGCCGGGTGCGATGTCCTCGACCCCCGGCGCCACCTCGACGACCTCGCCGCAGAACTCGTGTCCGATGATGAGCGGTATCCGCAGCGTCTGCTGCGCCCACGCGTCGAAGCTCCGGATGTGCAGGTCCGTGCCGCAGATCCCGGTGCGCAGCACCTTGATCAGCACTTCTCCCGGCCCGACGACCGGCTCCGGCACGTCCACCAACCACAGGCCGGGTTCGGCCCTCTCCTTGACCAGCGCCTTCATCAAAGATTCCCCCTCGGCTCCGACTTTACGCACTGTGCCCGGTGTGCTCTGAAGGTGTCCATCGCGCTTTTCTTAACCCTGCCCACAGTGCTGCTTCACATTCCGTCTGCTGGGACTCCAGATCCACGTGTGAGGTGGGCGGATCCAAGAGGGCACTGACCACTTGTGGGACGGACCGAGCTGCGGGGACTCCGGATCCGGTGATGAGGAGAGTGGTCTCGATGGCACCCCGGACGGACGGGCGGCGGGACTTCGGATCCGGTTGCGGGGAGGGCGGGTCCGAAGGGGATCCGGTCGGCCGGGGGCAGGCGGAGCCGAAAGGCCCTTCGCGGGAAGGGGAGCCGCCCTCACAGCGGGGCCGGGTGCGGTCACGCGTGCTTCAGGCGTGCGATCACACGTGTTTCAGGTGTGCGGTCACGCGTGTTCCGCGTGCGCCGGTCACGCGTGCTTCAGGCGTGCCTGGCGAGGTACGGCGCCGAACTTGCCGGCGTGGAAGTCCGCGAACGCCTGCGCGATCTCGGTGCGCTTGTTCATCACGAACGGCCCGCCCATGGCGATCGGCTCGGCGATCGGCCGGCCGCTGTAGATCATCAGCTTGGCCTGCTCTCCGCGGTCGGCCGCGGCGAGCCGCAGGGTGCTGTCCTTCTGGCTCCGGCCCAGCGGGTCGGACCAGGCGATCTGCCCCGCCCGGACCACGCGTCCGGCCACGCGGGCCTCGCCGTTGATCATGTACGCGAACGCCCGGTGATGCGCCGGCAGGACGTATTCCAGCGTGGCGCCGGGATCGAGGGTGACCATCGCGCCCTGCACCGGCCAGTGGTTCAGCGCGGGTCCGCTCACGCCGCCGATGGTGCCCGAGATGAGGTCCACGGTTGCCCCGGGGCTGATGATCTGCGGCCGGGCCGCCGCCAGAACGTCCTGGTATCGGGTGTCGACCATCCTGGAGCGCGCGGGCAGGTTCAGCCACAGCTGCAACGTGTGCGCATGCTCGTTGCGGTAGGCCAACTCGCGGTGGATGATCCCTCGTCCGGCGGTCATCCACTGGACGCCACCGGCCTGCAGAGCGCCGACGTTGCCGGCGTTGTCACCGTGTTCGAGGACTCCGTCCAGGACCGTCGTGACGGTCTCCAGCCCGCGGTGCGGATGCCATTCGAAGCCCGGGGAGGAGAACCAGTCCTCGCTCAGGACCAGGAACGGGTCGGTGCGCACGGGGTTGGTCGGCGCGATGATGATCGCCTTGTCGTCGACCTGGGCATCGTGCCCGGTGCGCTGCTTGGTCTCGACCCGGTCGACGGTGCGGCTGTGGGCCTGTGTCTCGATGGTCATTGTCCGTCCTCCGGATCGAGATCGTCCCGACCCGCTGTGTCCGGCGTGATGTTGTTGAAATCTAAACTACATCCTGTGCCCGCCGGTCGCGTCGGGACAACCTGGAACGTGCCGCCGGAGTGTGCCGAGGGCGCTGCCACCATCGAGGGCATGGATCACCGTGAAGTGCTCGAACCCGGTGTCCTGAACGTGCCGCCGGAGTGTGTCGAGGGCGTCGTCATCGCCGAGGGCATGGATCACCGTGAAGTGCTCGAACCCGGTGCCTCCGTCTCGCCGCAAAGGACGGAGACACCGGGTGAGCCATGAAACGCGTCATCGGAACCGCGGGAAGGGATCAGGGGGTGGTGCGGTGGCGGTTCTCCTGCAGGTCGGCGAGAGGGTCGGCGTGGGCGGTGGCCGCGGAACCGAGCTGGCGGAGGCCGGAGTCGGTCTCGGCGGCTTCGGCCACCGCCTCGGCCGCGGCCTTCTCCGCCTCGGCCGACTCCCTGGCGGCCGTCTCACTGATCTCAGGGATCTCACTGGCCTCGCGGGTGGCGGCCGAGCGGGGAAGGACCTCGGTGAAGGCCTTCGAGACGCCCTGCAGAGCGGAGGTGACCTCGCTGGGAATCACCCAGAACGTGTTGCCCGGGCCCTTGGCGAGCTCAGGCAGCATCTGCAGATACTGGTAGGCCAGCAGCTGCGGGTCCGGATCGTTGCGGTGGACCGCCTGGAAGACCTCGTCGATGGCCTGGGACTGACCCTGGGCCTTGAGGATCGCGGCGCTGCGGTCACCCTCGGCGCGCAGGACCGCGCTCTGCTTGTCACCTTCGGCGGTGAGGATCTGGGACTGCCGCTGGCCTTCGGCGTTGAGGATCGCGGCGCGCTTGTCACGCTCGGCGCGCATCTGCTTCTCCATCGCCTCTTTGATGCTCTTGGGCGGGTCGATGGCCTTGATCTCCACCCGGTTCACCCGGATGCCCCACTTGCCGGTCGCCTCGTCCAGCACGCCCCGGAGCTGGCTGTTGATCGTGTCGCGGGAGGTGAGGGTCATCTCCAGGTCCAGCGAGCCGACGACGTTACGCAGGGTGGTGACCGTGAGCTGCTCGACGGCCTGGATGTAGTTCGCGATCTCGTAGGCCGCCGCCCGGGGGTCGGTGACCTGGAAGTAGAGCACGGTGTCGATCTCGACGACCAGGTTGTCCTCGGTGATCACCGGCTGCGGGCGGAAGGAGACCACCTGCTCGCGGAGATCGATCATCGGGTAGACCCGGTCGATATAGGGAATCACGAAGCTCAGGCCAGGCTTGAGCGTGCTGTGGTAACGGCCGAGCCGCTCCACGTTGCGGGCACGGGCCTGGGGGACGATGCGCACCGACCGCACCACCGTCAAAACGGCGAACAAGACGATGAGCAGTCCGACAATCAGGAATGCATCCATAGGGTTACTCCCGGGGATATACGAGCGCGGTGGCGCCTTCGATCTCGATAACGTCGACGACCGCTCCCGCAGGAATCACTAGCGTCTCGTCGTATGCCTTGGCCGACCATTCCTCCCCGCCGATCTGCACCCTGCCTTCCCGGCCGTTCACCTCGCGCAGGACGTAGGCGGTTTTGCCGACGAGGGCCTGGATCCCGAAACGCTTGCTTGAGGGCTGGAGCTTGAGGTGTCGTTTGGCGATGGGCCGCACCACGACCACCCCGGCGGCCAGGGAGGCCGCGAAAACCAGGAGCTGGAGGGGGACCGGCAGGCCGAGAACGGCGGCGACGGAGGTGAGCAGCGCTGCGCCGCCGAGCAGGCCGAGAGCCGTGGTCAAGGTGAAGAGTTCCGCGACGCCCAGTACCACCGCGAAAATCAACCAGATGATCCAGTCATCCATGCTCCGGCCCTCCTACTACTCATTAAACGGGGCGGGCGTCCGAGAGGTTCCTTCCTCTACCGTATGTCGTTATTCGGACGCCCGCCGGAGGTTGCCGTGTCGCGATTGCGAATCGGTTCCCCCACCGTTCCCGGCGGGGTTTTCCGATCCGCCCCGGCTCCGTTTCCCCGTTTCCTCGTTTCCCCGTTTTCCCGGCTCGGTCTCCCGGTCCTCGCCGTCCCGGTTTCGCGGCCGCTCTCGAACCGGCGAAATTCACCGGCAGCCGCCTCCGTTCCGCCTGTCGGTGATCGATCGGGCACGCTGGGTCATGTCGTGGACCTACCTGGCGGGCACGACGGTTCCCGACACCTCGCCCAGAGTGATCACAGCCCCTCCGGGACCGGGGGCGGTCGCGGTGATCGTGACGGTGTCGCCGTCCTCCAGGAAGGCCCTGGCCGAGCCGTCGGGCAGTTTGAGCGGCTCGGTGCCGTTCCAGGTCAGCTCGATCAGCGACCCCCGCTCTCCCGGCTCGGCGCCGGAGACCGTGCCGCTGGCGTACAGGTCGCCGGTGCGCAGGGACGCGCCGTTGACGGTCATGTGGGCGAGCATCTGGTCGGGCGTCCAGTACATGTCCCGGTACGGCGGGCGGGAGACGACCTCGCCGTTGATCGCGACCTCCAGGCTCAGGTCGAGCCCCCACCGCTCCTGACGGCGCAGGTAGTCGTGCGGCTCGGGATCCTGTTCCCTGCCTGCGACGCGGGCCTGCGACAGGGCCGCGAGCGGGGTGATCCACGGTGAGATCGAGGTGGCGAAGGACTTGCCGAGGAAGGGGCCCAGCGGGACGTACTCCCAGGCCTGGATGTCCCTGGCGCTCCAGTCGTTGACCAGCGTGACGCCGAACACGTGGTCCTCGAACCGGCCGGCCCGGTCGCCGAGGGCGGTCGGCGTGCCGACGACAAATCCGACCTCCGCCTCGATGTCCAGCTTGGCCGAGGGCCCGAAGAGCCCCGCACCGCGCTGCCCGGACGGCCTGACGATCGAGGTGCCGGACGCGACGACGGTCCCGGCCCTGCCGTGGTAGCCGACCGGAAGCTGCCGCCAGTTCGGCTTCAGCGGCTCCTCGTTGGGGCGGAACATCCGGCCGAGGTTGGAGGCGTGCTCCAGCGAGCAGTAGAAGTCGACGTAGTCGGCCACCTCGATCGGCAGGTGCAGCGTGACCTGGTCCAGCGGGATCAGGTGCGGCTCGACCGCCGTCTGGTCGGTGCTCAGCTTGTTCTGGATCACGGCCCGGGTGTCCCGCCACGCGGCGGGGCCCCTGGACAGGAAGGCGTTGAGCGAACCGGTGGCGAACACCTCGTCGTGCAGGGCTCCGGCGAGGTCGACCACGTGGTCGCCGTACCGCACGCCGACGCGGGGGATCTCGCTCTCGTTGCGGGAGAAGACCCCGTAGGGAAGGTTCTCCAGGCCCCAGGACATCAGGCGTTCTCCTCTGTGTTGATGCTCGCGTCGGACCTCTGCCGGTCCTGGAGGTCCACGCCCACGGCCTCGGACGGCCACTGAGCGATCAGGCCGAGGGCCACCAGGTCCTCGATCGGGGTTTTTGTGCTGCACGAGCCGTACGACACCAGCAGACTCCTGGCTCGCCCGGCGGTGTCATCCGGTACGGCCTGCGCCAGCCGTACCAGCTCGCCGACGTCGGTCAGCTTCAGCACCAGCACCGGGTCGCGGCCCTCGACGGCCGCGCAGACCGCGAGGACCAGGTTGAGGAAGCCGTGCCTGTCCACACCCAGCGCGGGGTCGAAGTGGCGGACCGCGTTGTGCAGCCCGGCGGTCGCCTTGAACGGGATCCCGTGCTCGACGCAGTGGGTGATGGCGGCGCCCAGGTCATGGGCGGTGGGGAAGGCGTCGGCGGTGAGCCCGCCGCAGCGGAACTTCAGACCGGGCCGGGTGGCGTCGTGGGGCGAGGAACCCGGCAGGGCGGCGGGGGACGGGGAGTCCGGGCTTGGCCGGGTGGCGTCGTGGGGCGAGGAACCCGGCGGAGCGGTGTCGTGGGGCGGGAACGTGTGGTTCCCGGGGGGGACCTCCACGAACAGCCGGGCTCCGCCGGGTAGCAGGGGGTTCAGCCGTTCGGACACGGCGGCGGGTGAATCGCCGGGCGGCTGCCGTACCTCGACGAGCTCGACGGCGACGTCCCCGGGCGATGGGACGTCCGGGGTGTCCAGGATGAGCCCGAGCCGGATCGGGAAGGTCAGGTGGGCACGGAGTTCCGCCAGGCGGCTGGCCGGGCAGAGAAAGCGATGGGTGAGCACCGGGTTGTTCCCGGCCAGATCGGTCCGGTGCCGCTCCAGAGCCTCGGCCATCGGCAGGGAGGTCGGGGGGAACAGCCCGGCATCGTCGACGAGGCCGTGGAAGAGCGTCACCGGGCCCACGTCCACGCGTAGGCGGAGTCCTCCACCGACAGTCCCGCGGGACCCAGGTCCAGCGGGCGGAAGGTGTCGACCATCACGGCCAGCTCGCTCGTCTGCGTGTGCCCCTGCCGTACCGCCTCGATGACCGCCTCGACGGCGCCCGGCTGCGGGCCGTGCGTGAACCCGGCCGGGTGCAGCGAGATCGAGCCGACGTCGATGCCCGAGCCCTTGCGCGCGGTGTAGTCGCCGCCCGCGTAGAACATCAGCTCGTCGGAGTCGACGTTGTGGTGGTTGTAGGGGATGGGGACGGCGTCGGGGTGGAAGTCGAGCGGCCGGGGGCAGAACGAGCAGATCACGAAGTTCGGGCCCTCGAAGGTCTGGTGCACCGGCGGCGGGGCGTGGGTGCGCTTCACGATGGGCTCGAAATCGTTGATGTTGAACGCGTAGGGATAGAGGCAGCCGTCCCAGCCGACCACGTCGAACGGGTGGTTGCGGTAGACCAGCCGGGTCAGCCCGCCGCGCGTGCGGACCAGCACCGGCACCTCCTCGCCCTCGACGATCAGAGGCTCTCCCGGGGAGCGCAGGTCACGCTCGCAGTAGGGCGCGTGCTCCAGGAACTGGCCGTACTTGGACAGGTAGCGCTTGGGCGGCCGGATGTGTCCCGCGGCCTCGATGGTGAAGGCCGTGACGCGGCCCTGGGGAACCCAGCGGTGGATCGTTCCGGTGGGGATGACGACGTAGTCGCCCTCGTCGGCCTCGATCACCCCGTAGGTCGACTCGAACCTGACCCTGCCTGTGGCGATGTAGACGCACTCGTCACCCATGGAGTTGCGGTAGAGCTCGCTGGGGGTCTCGGTCGCGGCGTACGACATGCGGACGTCGGCGTTGCCCGCCAGCAGCCCGCGCCCGGTGACCAGGTCGCCGCCGGTCGGCAGGTCCTGGGTGCGGAGGTGGCGGGGGGAGAGGGGCAGGTTGGGGACCAGCGTGGTGCTCTCGGTGGGCGTGACCGCCTCGGCCTTGATGATCGCGGTGGGGAGATGACGGTGGTAGAGCAGGGACGAGTCGCTGGTGAAGCCCTCCTCGCCCATCAACTCCTCCGCGTACAGGCCGCCGTCGGGCCGCCGAAACTGCACATGTCGCTTGCGGGGAATCTCACCCACGACGCGGTAGTACGGCATCCGCTTCTCCCCAATCTGTCCGTATATAGGACATCAACGTCCTTTATATGAACAACGATCTGTCAAGAGGGAGGAGATGTCAAACGTCCGGCGCCTGCCGGAAGCGGGGCGAGGCGGTTGTCGAGATTCCTGGACAGGTCCGCGGGCCGGCCACCGGGCGACATGATCGCCGGACCGGCCGTTGACACCGCAGCCCGAGGGTCGGTGGCCTGGAAGGAGAGCGAGGTGTCGATCCCGGCGACCAGGTCGTCCTCGGCGATCCTCGGTCGGTATGGCGGGATCTTGGTTGTGTGTTCCATTGAATGTCGGACGGCAGAATTTGAAAGCGGGGATTCTCCGGCGTCCCCTTCAAAGGACCCTGTCGGCGAGGGTTTCGATGATGCGGGCGACCTTGCCGGGGGCCGTCTGGTTGGCGGCATGGCCCTTTCCGTGCATCACCACCTTTTCGGCGTGCGGCAGCCTGCGGGCGAGGGCGTCGAGCCGTTCACCGAGATGGGCGGGGCTGCGGTCGCCGGTGAGCAGGATGATCGGAGTCTCGATCCGGGCGTAGGCGTCAAGGCGGACGCCCAGCTGGTCGAGCGCGTCGCTGTCGTCGAGCTGACGTGGGAGGAGCGCGCGATATCGGGGGCGGACGGCCACGTATGCCCCGCCCAGCCGGGCAAGCCACGGGGGGAGCCGGATGACGTCGCGCAGCCAGATCGCCATCGCCTTGCCCGGTTTGCCGGCGGCGAGCGCCGCCCTGGCCTGCTTGACCGCCTCGCCCCCCAGCGAAGGGCCGATCACGAGGGCCGGCTCGTAGAGGACCGCGCCGGCGAACGTCGACGGCGAGGCCACCAGGGCCTCCAGCGCGACCACCGCGCCGGAGGAGTGACCGACGAGCAGGACGGGCTCGCCGGTCACCTTCGCCACCGCGAGGACGTCGTCGACCTCCTGGGCGATCGAGAACGGTGAGCCGACGGTGAGGTCCAGCCGATACTGGCGGCGGTGCAGGCGCACGACCCGGAAACGCGCCGCCAGCAACCCGGCCACCTTTCCCCATGTCCTCCCGTCGTCGGAGCCGGGGTGGAGGACGAGGACGGCCGGTCCCCGGCCCTCGTCGGCGGCGAGGACGGTGGTGCCGTCGGCCGATGTCGTTGTGATCATTTTGTCGACCTCGGTGTTTTCTCGGTGAGTCCGATGCTTCCTTAGCAGCGCTAAGTTTGACTTAGCACTGCTAAGGTGTCAATCGATGGCAAAGAGCAAACGGGTCGGCCTGACCCGGCAGATGATGATCGAAACGGCGCTGCGGCTGCTCGACGAGGTCGGGCTGGACGGGTTGACGGTGCGACGGCTCGCCACCGAGCTGGGCGTCCAGTCACCCGCGCTCTACTGGCACCTGCGCAACAAGCAGGAACTGCTCGACGGAATGGCCGACGCGATCGTCGTGGCCGCCGGGATGGGCCCGCCCCGCGACGGCGAGTCCTGGCAGGACTGGCTCGCCCGCCGGGCCCGTGCGTACCGGGAGTCCCTGCTCGCTCACCGCGACGGCGCCCGGATCGTCGCCAACGCCGCCCGGCTGAGCCCGGCGACGTTGAGGACGTTCGATGAGGAGCTGACCGCGATGGTCGGCCACGGGTTCACCCCGTTGCTGGCGCTGCGCACGATCACGGCCCTCACCCACTACACCAACGGAGCCGTCCTGCAGGAGCAGGCCACCCGTCAGGAACGGATCGAGGGTCAGGAGTCCGCCGACGGACCGGCGGATCGGACCGAGGGTCAGGAGTCCGCCGACGGGCCGCAGGACCGGATCGCGGCGCTGGCCGAAATGCTCGACGGGGGCATGGAGGCGACCCTGCTCGTGGCCTTTCGCGAGGGCGGCGGTTCGTTCGGAGAGGAGACCTTCGAGTACGGCCTCCGGGCGCTGATCGACGGCACGGCCGCCGCTCTCGCCCTTCAACGCCCCGGCCGACCGGCCTGATCCGTCGGCCGTCGCGGAAGTCCGCCGACCACGGTCTTCCCGGCCGGGCCCGGCGTACCACCGACCCCGTTCAACGCCGCGCTCGGCGGCCTCCAGATCTATGCGGAGAGATCGTCGAAGGCGATCGGGAGGTGGCGTGGGCCGCGCAGGACCGGGTTCTGCCGGTACGGAGGCGGGTCGTTCACCAGCCGGGGGTTGCCGAGACGGCGGGCGAGCTCGGTCAGTGCGAGTTGCGCCTCCAGCCGCGCGAGAGGCGCACCGAAGCAGTAGTGGATGCCGCTGCCGAAGCCGAGGTGCTGGTTGTCCTGGCGTTCGGGCTCGAACCGGTCGGGATCGCTGAAGCGCTGGGGATCCCGGTTGCCGGAGGCCAGGACGAGCCAGATGGGCGCGCCCCTGGGGATGGTGGTGCCCGCGATGTCGATGTCGGCGAGGGCGGTGCGCTGCGGCAGGAGCTGCACCGGGGGCTCGTAGCGCAGGAGCTCCTCGACGAGCGGGACGGCCAGGCCGGGATCGTCCCGCAGCCTCTTGAGGACGTCGGGGTAGCGCAGCAGCGTGAGCATTCCGTTGGTGATGAGGTTGACGGTGGTCTCGTGGCCGGCGATCAGCAGCAGGACCCCGGTGGCGATCAGCTCCACCGACGTCATCTGCCCGTCGGGGCCGTGGTCGAGGGCCAGCGCGGAGAGCAGGTCCTCGCCGGGCGTGCGGCGGTGCTCCTCGATGAGCTCGGCGAGATACAGGCCCAGCTCGGATCGGGCCTGGTCGGAGGCGCGCTGCCGTTCGGCGGGACCCTCGGCCGGGTTGGGATCGAGGGCGGCGACGATCGCCTCGGCCCAGACGTGGAAGCGCGGCTCGTCCTGGCGGGGCACTCCAAGGAGCTTGCAGATCACCGTCACGGGGAAGGGATAGGCGAAGTCCTCGACGAGGTCGACCTGGTTTCTGCCCTGGAAGCCGTCGATCAGCTCGGAGATCATCTGCGCGAGCTCGCCGCGCATGTTGAAGATCCGCCGGGGGGTTTTCGGCGGTCCGAACGGGCGCGTCGCCAGGCGGCGCAGCCGGTCGTGCTCGGGTGGATCGAGCCTGATGAAGCTGACGGGCAGTCCCGGGTCCTCCTCCACGGGAAGGGCGCAGCCCGGCTGGGGAGTGCGGTTGCGCAGATCGGAGCTGAGCCGCGGGTCGTGCAGCAGGGAGAGGATCTCCCAGTAGGTGCTGACGGTGTAGACGCCGTCCTCCTGCCGCGCCACCGGCGTTTTACGGAGCTCGGCGTAGAGCGGATAGGGATCGGCGCGGTTGGCGTAGTCGGTGATCTGCCGCAGTAGGGTGCCCGAAGTCATGGAAGTCCTTGAATATCCGGTCGGGACGCTCATCGTCGCGAATGTTCGGTCGGGACGCTCACCGTCGTGAAGGTCCGGTCGGGAAGCTCGTCGTCACGCATGGGCCGGGGTGAACGTGACCCGCCGGTCGCTGGGCGAGTAGCCGCTCAGGGTGACGGTGGGCCCGTGAGAGGGCAGGGAGGGATCCGGGAACTCGGCCGGGACCGGCCGCAGCCCTTCGGGGCGCCGGTCCACGTTGGCGAAGTCGAGCGGGAACGGCGCGGCCGACTCGATCAGTTTGCGGTAGAAGTCCAGCCATCTGGCCTGGTCGAAGGTGACGGCGGCGATGACGCGGCCCTGGAAGCCGTAGGCGGCGGCGAAGCGGTGCTCGGCGAGCGACCCCTGGGTGATCATGAGTTTGTCACCCATGGTCGGTACGCCGGTGGACTTGATGTTGACGCCGAACTGGGCGGACCAGAAGGCCGGAACCCACAGGTGCGGGAGGCGGTCGGGTCCGGAAGCGATCATGTTGTGGGCCGCGATCTCGGCCTGCGCGACCGCGTTGCCCCAGTGCTCCAGCGAGAGGAACTGGTACGCGAAGAGCGGGTGGGGCGAACGGGCGACGTCCCCGGCGACGAAGATGTCGTCGGTGACGATGCCGTGGACGTCGAAGGCCCGGCACCCGGCGTCACAGGCGATTCCCCGCGGGCCGGCGGCCACTCCGGATCCCGCGAGCCACTCGGTGTTGCGCATCGCGCCGAGCGCGACCACCGCCACGTCCACGTCCAGCGCGGTGCCGTCGGACAGATGGGCGCGCGTGAGCCGTCCGGCCGGGTCGCCTTCGAGCGCGGTGACCGTGATGCCGCAGCGCAGATCGACGCCGTGCGCGCGCTGCAGCTCCGCCGCGACCGCGCCGATGACGCCGCCGAGCGCTCCCACCAGAGGGGCGGGGCCGCGCTCGGCCACCGTGACCTCCAGCCCCCGCTCACGGCAGGCGGAGGCGATCTCGGAGCCGGTGAACCCGGCGCCGATGATGAGCACCCGCCGAGGTCTGGCGGTCAGCCGCCGGTTCAGCAGGACCGCGTCCCCGCTGGTACGCAGGACGAAGACCCCGTCCAGGTCGGCCTCGGCCTCCTTCACCCACGGCCGGGCGCGGGTGCCGGTCGCGATCAGCAGGCGGTCGAACGCGACCTCCTCGCCGTCGGCCATCCGCACCCGCTTGCCGACCAGGTCCAGCCCCGTGGCGGCGACCCCGAGCCGCCACTGCGCGTCGATGGCGCATCGCCGGGGAAGGGGAGCGCCGTCCGCCGGCATGCGGCCCAGTAGGACCTGCTTGGAGAGCGGCGGCCGGTCGTAGGGCTCCTGAGGCTCGTCGCCGATCATGGTCAGCGACCCCGTGAAACCCTCCTTGCGCAGGGTCTCCGCGGCGCGCAGGCCCGCCAGCGAGGCACCCACGATGACGATGCGGCCGTGCCGTTTGAACGCCTGCGAGGGTCCGTCAACCGACATGGACGTCCGCCTCCCTCGCCACGGTCGGCTCGTCGGCCCGCTGGTCGGCCCACTGGTCGACCAGGATGGCCTGGACCGGACAGGCGGCCGCGGCCCTCACGACGTGCTCGCGTTGCGCGTCATCGGCGTGAGGGGTGTACATCAGCGCTTCTTCACCGTGCATGGTGAACACATCCGGTGCGAGGAACGCGCACTGCGCGTATCCCTCGCACCGGTTGAGGTCGACGACGATCCTCATGAGGACCTGTTTCCCTTCAACGGGGTTGGCCATCGGGATGATGCCCACCGTAAGCCGCCGACCAGGGAAAAGGTCATCCGGAATCGCCGCGTTGCGCCTTTTGGGTCACCCTTTGCAGGACTCGTCCCAAAGGGAGGGCGATGGACGGCGCGTCAGGGTTTCCGGCCGACGGCGCAGAACTCGTCCACTTCGTGACCGATGTCGAGACCGCCGGGTTCGGGCCGCCACAGCGGGCACGAGACCACTCCGGGTTCCACCAATTCCAGGCCGTCGAGGAACCGGGAGATCTGCTCCGGCTTGCGGAGGAAGTACGGAGTCGAACCGGCGTCGTTCCAGATGGCGATCGCCTCGTCGAACTCCTTGCCGCGGATGACGTTGGTGCCGTCGGCGATCGCCAGGTAGCTGCCCAAGGGCAGGGCGTCCAGCAGGTGGCTGACGATCGGCCGCACCTCGGCGTCGGGGATGTGTCCCAGGATGTTCATCAGCATGAGCGCGACCGGCTGGGTGAGGTCCAGGGTGTTCTGGGCGGCGACCAGGATCTTCTCCGGGTCGCGCAGGTCGGCGTCGATGTATTCGGTGCTGCCCTCCGGGGTGCTGACGAGCAGGGCGCGGGCGTGCGCCAGGACCAGAGGGTCGTTGTCGACGTAGACGATGCGGGAATCCGGAGCCACGCGCTGGGCGACCTCGTGGGTGTTGTCGACGGTCGGCAGGCCGGTGCCGATGTCGAGGAACTGGCGGATGCCCGCCTCTCCTGCCAGATACTGGACGGCGCGAGCGAGGAACGCCCGAGAGGACCGGGAGATGTCAACGATGTCCGGAAAGACCTCACGGAACTGGTCGCCGATCTCGCGGTCGACGGCGTAGTTGTCCTTGCCGCCCAGCCAGTAATTCCAGATCCGGGCCGAGTGCGCCACGCCGGTGTCGATCTCGTTCGGCGATTCCTGGTCGGGATCCGGTGGCTCCTGGCCGAGAGGGCGAGGGGAAAAGTCGTCGGGCAAGGGGAGGCTCTTTCCTTCGGTACCGGCGGTGGAGAAGACCTTTATGTTGCTATCTTGCCGGTTTGCCACTTTTCCGGGAGCCGTTTATCGCTCACTCTCCGCGTTTCCCGGAACCGTCAACATCGCGCAAAAAGGTACAATTAGGACAAAAGTGCAGTTGCCGACGAAGGCCATCGTCTCGGGTGCGGAGCGTTTCCGGCAACATTGCGGCAAGTCTCCGGTGATGCCCTGGAAATCCCTCCCACAACGCCCTGAAAAATGGTGAGAATGCCATGTCAGGGAACCCGTCTTCTCGTACCGGGCCGGGAACGTGGAAGGCTTGGGGCGGCGAGGTATCGGAAATACACAGCTTCTCGACAAAGAGGGAGTATGGCGGCTATTCAGGACGCAAGTGATTTGTCCGACGATCGTGTCCTGGACTGCGAGCATGCGGGGCCGACGGTGCTGCGGATGATGGTGGGCCTGCAGCTGCGCCGGCTGCGCGAGAGCGGCGGGATAACGTGCGAGAGCGCCGGAGAGTCGATCCGGGCGTCACACTCCAAGATCAGTCGCATGGAGATGGGCCGGACCGGATTCAAGCCGCGCGACGTGGCCGACCTCCTGACCCTCTACGGCGTCGGCGACGGCGCCGTCCGGGAGAACCTGCTCGCCATGGCCAAGAAGTCCAACGCGCCGGGCTGGTGGCACGCCTACGGTGATGTGCTGCCCGGCTGGTTCGAGGCCTACGTCGGGCTGGAGCAGGCGGCCTCGATCATCCGCAGCTATGAGGTCCAGTTCGTTCCCGGCCTGCTGCAGACCGAGGACTACGCGCGCGCCACCATCCGGCTCGGCCACCAGAACGCCCCGAGTGCGGAGATGGAGCGGCGTGTCGGCCTGCGGATGCGCCGTCAGCGGATCCTCACCCGGCCTGACCCGCCCATGCTGTGGGCCGTACTGGACGAGGCGGCGCTGCGCCGTCCGATCGGTGGCGCCGTGACGATGCGCGCCCAGATCCAGCACCTCATCAAGCTCGCCGAGCTTCCTCACGTCACCATCCAGGTGATGCCGTTCAGCGCGGGCGGCCACGCCGCGGCAGGGGGACCGGTCACCATCCTGCGTTTTCCCGAGAACGAGCTCCCCGACGTGGTGTATCTCGAACAGCTCACCAGCGCTCTCTATCCCGACAGGGAGGCCGACATCGAGGGCTACTGGCACGTCATGAACCGCCTGGTCGTCGAGGCCGAACCGCCGACCGAGACCTCGGCGCTTCTCCAGCGGGTTCTCAAGGAGACCTGAGGCGCGCGGGCGGGTTCCCGGAAGGCCCGGCGGGCGTCGTACGGCGCCGGAAGCCGGTGACGTCCCCGCCGGGGCCGATCACGTTCTTCCCTGCGGGCTTTCAGCGGCGATCCGCATACCGGCCGAGGGTAACCGGGCTTTTCTGTGTGCTGGATGGTGTCTCAGTAGTTCGACGACACGACCGCGGGATGCGAGGTGACGCGTCAACCTCACATTCCGGAGGGTTGCGTCGTCGGTCTGGTGAGGACAGACGCGACCAAGGAAAGTCGGCGACACCGTGACCACCCCATCCGAGCCAGGAGACGACCGGCTCGATCCGAGCCTGAGCACGATCATGAGCGAACGGCGTCAGCTGATCAATCTCGCGTATCGGCTCCTCGGTTCCCTGGCCGACGCCGAGGACGTCGTCCAGGAGACCTACGCCCGCTGGTACGCCATGCCCGGGCAGCAACGGGAGGCCATCGAATCCCCCGGCGCCTGGCTGACGACCGTCGCCGGTCGCATCTGCTTCGATCTGCTCGGCTCGGCGCGGGCCCGGCGGGAGCGCTACGTGGGCGAATGGATCCCCGAGCCGCTGCCCGACCGTACGGAGTGGATCAGCAGGCGGTCGGATGACACCACGGCCGACCCGGCCGACCGGGTCACCCTGGATGAGTCGATCACCATGGCCTTCCTCGTCGTGCTCGACGCGATGACCCCGGCCGAGCGCGTCGCGCTCATCCTGCACGACGTCTTCCGCTACTCCTTCGCCGAGGTGGCCGACATCGTCGGCCGCACCCCCGCGGCCTGCCGCCAGCTGGCCTCCTCGGCCCGCCGCCGCATCCGCGACTCACAGGCTCCCGCGACCACGGCAGCCCGGCAGGCCGACATCGTCAGGGACTTCAAGCACGCGTGGGAGGCCAAGGACATCGACGCCCTCATCGGCCTTCTCGACCCCGGCGCCACGGCGATCGCCGACGGTGGCGGCCTGGTCAGCGCCGTGCTCCGCCCGGTCGAAGGCGCCGAGCAGGTCGTGCGCTACGCCGTCGAGATCGCCGGCAGGGTGCCCGACATGACGCTCCTGGAGCGTACGGTCAACGGCCGGCCCGGTCTGGTGGCCCAGCGAGACGGCGTCACCGTGATGGTGGTGGCGTTCGACGTCGCGGGCGACCGGATCAAGCACATCTGGGCCGTGCGCAACCCCGACAAGCTCCGGCCGTGGACGACGGGGCCACAGCACTAGACCCACCCGGACGCGGGGCCGTCGAAGCACCTCGGCCGTCAGGGTGGGGCGCTTTCCTCGGTCGCGGCCGTCCTCGCCGGAGCGACGACACACCCCCGGAATGTGAGATGGGCGCGTCGCCTCACATTCCCCGCGGTTGTGTCGTCGGACTACTGGGACACCGTCCAGCATGCGGATCACCCCGTCCCCCAGTCGTCAAGGAGTCACCCGTGTTGTTGCGTGCCGTGATCACTCTGCAAACCTTGGTCCTCTTCTCCGCGCCGATCACCGCCGGACTTTTGCTCTCCTCATCCGGCGGACGGGCGTTGCACAGTGTTTCGGCGTACGGGGTGTTCACCGTGGCGGTGCTGCACCTGGTCACCGCGATCCTGGTGTGGCGGCCGGGCGGCGGTTCGCCCAGGCCCATCCTGTACGCGGCCGTGTTCATGGGGCTCACGCTGGCGCAGATAGCGCTGGGCATCGCGCACGTGAAGACCCTGCACGTCCCATTGGGCGTGCTGATGTTCGGCATGAGCGTCCTTCAGCTCAGCCGGGTCTGGACCGACCGCCGCGCTCAGGTGGCCGCCGCGGGCCGGAGGGGTGGCGACGTTCACGCGGTGCCCGCCCCTGTCGATCACCTGTGAGCCGGCCGCGATGACAGCACGTCCATCGTGACCAAGCAGTCTCAAATGCCCTCTCAGGTCAGGGAGCGGGCGAGTTCGGCGGCGGCGCCGGCCACCCGGGGGCCGATGGTGCCGGGATCCAGGGGGGTGAAGGCGATCACGCCCACGGAGGCTTCGAGCCAGGGCAGGCCGGGAACGGGGGCGGCTATGCCGCGGGCGCCTTCCTGGAGCTGGCCCTCGGTGATCAGATAGCCGGTACGGCCCTCACGCAGGGCGAGGATGGCGAGCCCGGCGGCGCCCCGGGCGAGGGGGTGGCGGGAGCCCTCGCGGTAGGCGACGTGCATGTTCGTCCAGGAGGGCTCGACCACCGCCACCGCCAGGCCGTCGTCTCCCTCGGCCACGGTGAGGTGCGCGGTCGCGCCGACCTCCTCCGCGAGCCTGCGCAGGGTGGGCAGGGCGCCGTCACGCAGCAGCGGTTGCACGGCGCGCGCCAGGACGAGGACGCCGAAGCCGAGGTGGACGCGGCCGTTGCCGTCGCGGCGGACGAAGCCCTCACTCTGGAGGGTGGTGAGCAGGCGGTAGACCGCCGGGCGGCTCAGCTCCAGCTCGGCCGCGAGCTCGGTGGGAGTGCGGCCGCGGCGGCCGTCCGCGAGCAGGCGGAGCAGGCGGAGGCCGCGTTCGAGGGTCTGCGACGCTTCGGCCGCCATCAGAGCACCCGCTGGGCTGAGAGCATGCCCTCGATTATCGCCGGTGCTTGCGGTCGTGAGCCGACGTGGCCCACGGTGGAGGTGTGGTCTGGGGAAGGGGACGCCGATGAGGTCCGTCGTCATTGTCGGAGCGGGTATCTGGGGAACGTCGCTGGCGCTGCGGCTGGCGGAGTCGGGGTGGCGGGTCACGCTGGTCGAGCAGTACCAGCCGGGGCACCTGCGGCAGGCGAGCGCAGGGGAGACGCGGCTGCTGCGGTCCGCGCACGGCACCGACGAATGGTATGCCCGGCTGGCGCGGCGGGCCCGTGAGCTGTGGCGGGAGCTCGGTGACCGGGTCGGCGAGGAGCTGTACGCGGAGATGGGAATGCTCTGGTTCGCCCGGCGGGCGCGGGGGTGGGAACACTCCAGCGCCTCGGTTCTGGAACGGCTCGGCATTCCGCATGAGATCTGGGACCCGGCCAGGGCGGGGGCCGCCTTCCCCGACTTCCGCGGCGACGACCTGGAATTCGCGCTCTGGGAGCCCGAGGCCGGAGTGGTCAGGGCCAGGCGGGCCACGCAGGTGACGGCCAGGCTCGCCCTCGCCGCCGGGGTCGAGTTGGTCAGGGGGCGGGCGGAGCCGTACGGCGGGTCGGTGCGGGTCGGCGGGGAGGTGCTGCGCGCGGATCGGGTGGTCTGGGCGTGCGGGGCCTGGCTGCCCCGGCTGTTTCCCGGGCTCGTGGACCTCCAGGTCACCAAGCAGGACACGCTGCACTTCGCGGTGCCGGGCGGGTGGGACACCCCGGCGTGGGTCGACTACGACGCGTCGATCTACGGGCACGGGGACATCGACGGGCTCGGGATGAAGGTGTCGTCGGACGCCGAGGGCGAGCCGTACGACGCGGAGACCGGGGACCGCAGGATCTCGGCGGCGAGCGAGGACGTCTCGCGGGCCTACCTCCGGCGCAGGTTCCCGAGTCTGGTGGGGGCGCCCGTGCTGTTCAGCCAGGTCTGCCAGTACACCTTCACGCACGACAGCGAGTGGATCATCGCCCAGCCGGAGGACGGCGTCTGGCTGCTCGGCGGCGAGTCGGGACACGGTTTCAAGCACGCCCCGGCCCTGGCCGAGTACGTTGCGGAGATCCTTGAGGGCGGCCGCAAGCCCGAGCCCCGCTTCGGTCTTCACGAGCGGATTCCCGCCCGTGGCCTGCGCACGAGCGGCCAGACCGATCGGTGATCGGTGGTCACGACCGCGCACCGGACGGCCTCCGGAACGTGGAGATTTCGATGTTTTCGTGACCGGAGTTGTTTTCCTGACCGGGGTTGTTGGGGTGATCTCGTCTGGCTAGAGTGCAAACAAATTGTTTTGATGCTTTTGACCGGCTTTACCGGGGAGTTCTGTACATGCGATTTTCTCTGCGCCGGGCTCTCGCCATCGGCGCCACGCTCGCGGTCGTCGGTGTCATGACGCCGGGGGCCGCCTACTCGCAGGCTGACGACCCTCGTAGCTGCAACGATCTGATGGGTGCCGACACCCCCGCGTACGTCGTCTGCGTGTGGCTTGCGAAGCCGGAGGAGGCCCTTGACGTCGCGTTGTTCTGGGGGGCCAACGACTCGGCCAACCTCAAGGAGGCCACTCCCCAGGACGGGAAGTTCCTCGACTGCTCCTCTCCGGGGGACGTCTGCCCCACGCCGGAGGGCGAGGAGATCTCGGGCGACGAGAACTCACCCGTCCCCGAGGGCGCCGAGGACGGCGGGGTGCCCGAGTGCGAAGCGGGCCAGGAGTGCGCGATCGGCGGGTATGAGGCCGGTGGCGACGGGACGGTGAGCGGATCGGAGCTGGGCGGCTCCAAGCTCCCCGTCGGCGCCGCGACGACCAAGAACGTGACCCTGCAGGACACCGCCGCTGTCGCCGCCGCCGCCCAGACCCCCACCGGCCAGGCGATCACCGCCGCCAAGGCCGACGGATTCAGGGTCTGGATCGACACCGAGCTGGCCGACGACTGGAAGGCGGGCACGACGACCTTCGCCGCGGCCGTCAAGCGCATCGGCGCACTGGCCGCGCGGCCGGAGGTGGCCGGGATCCGCTTCACCTCCCAGCTGGGCTACAACAAGAACTTCAAGACGGCGGAGGAGATCAACACCTTCGTCACCGCCGCGTCCACGGCCCTGCGCCAGGCCGCGCCCGGTAAGCGGCTGGGCGTGCACACGGTCGTGCCCGAGTTCGCCTGTGGCGCGAACGCCGCCTGCAAGACGGAGATGCGCAAGCAGTACCCGCTGCTCGTCCCCGAGCAGTTGGAGGCATCCCTGACCGCCGGGGGCATCGACCAGATCTCCCTGGACACCGGCCTGCTGTACGGCGGTTACACGCCCTGGAAGATCAGCGCCGAGCAGGCGCAGCGCAACCAGTGGATCCAGGTCCGCGCCAGCTCGTGGGACGTCCTGGCCCAGGTCGCCGCAGAGGAGACCGGTCTCGTCGGTGAGGTCACCGCCGAGCAGGTCGCCTCCCGGGTGTCCAAGCCCGTCATGGACGGTGCCGCTCAGCAGGTGAACCTCTGGACCCGCGTCCAGAACGCCCAGGGCACGGCGAGCCGGCTGACCGCCTGGGACGAGTTGAAGAAGCTCACTCCGATCCAGCGCCGCATGGCCGCCGTCTACGACCTGACCACCCCCGAGGTGGACGTGGCCACCGACCTCAAGAAGCTCTCCGAGGTCTTCGGCCAGATCTATCTGACCACCGCCTGACACTCCCTTTTCACCGTTCACCGAAGGCCTGAGGCGACCCACGCCTCAGGCCTTCGGCATGTCCCGGGACGTCTCCACCACCGTCTGACGACGCCGCCGTGACGGCCGTCCGGCCCGCTCGGTGAACGTGATGACGGTCCGGCCCGTCCGGTGGACACGACGGCTGCCTGCCCTCCGATCCGTGCCGTCGAAGCCGCGCTCGGTGCTGCCAATAGGGGCATATAGGCGAGCCCAAATATTAACGCAGGCAATCCAGCCCCCCGAGGCCCTTATCGGCCCGTCGTAACCGCTGGGGATCGGCTAAAAATATGTCAATATTGGCCCCCGTCGATCGATGGATTGATTGCGAAAATCCAGCTCGCCACCAAACGCTCGCCATCGGAGGATTCAGGTCCGGTGCGGCTTTGCCACCATTCGATCCGGATCGTTGCCTTTACCGGTAACGGTTTCCCATCGACTCGCGGTTGCTCTTCTCCTGCGATAGGCCTTCCTCGGCTCCCGGGTTCGGCGGTATCCCGATTTACCCTGGAAGGGTTTCAGCATTCGTCATGGCGGCCTCCCGTGGTCGACCGTGCCGAAAAGTGATCGAGCTGGATGAATTCAGGAAGAAGGCGTTCTTAGGTGCGCGCGAGTTCAAGGAAGATACTTGTCGTCGGGGCAGGCGTGAGCGGACTGACGACTGCGCTCTGTCTGGCCAGGGAAGGATTCCGCGTCACCGTGATCGCGGACAAATTCGCACCCGACATTGTCTCGGTCGTCGCGGGCGCGCTGTGGGAGTGGCCGCCCGCGGTGTGCGGTTACCACCACGATCAGATCTCACTCGCTCGCTCCAAGAAGTGGTGCGTCACCTCGTACGGAATGTTCGAGGAGCTGGCCCGGGCCAAAGTCCCCGGGGTGGCCATGCGGAGATCCAACTTCTATTTCCGGCATCCCGTCGAGGAGAATCCGCAGGACCTGCACAAGATGCAGGAGCTCGCGGGGAAGGTGCGCGGCTTCGTCCGCGACCGGTCACTCGCGGAACGCAATGGCATCAGTCCCGATTACGGCGTGGTCGACGCGTACTCCCACATGGCGCCCATGATCGACACCGACCAGTACATGATGTGGCTGATGCGGCAGGTCAAGGTTCACGGCGTGCAGGTCGAGCAGTACCGAGTCGAGGGTTTGCTGACCGACCGGAGAGCCGAGCTCCTCGACCGGTTCGACGCCGAGGCGATCGTGTGCTGCGCGGGTCTCGGCACCGCCCAGCTCCGCGGCATCGACATGTATCCGCTCCGTGGCGCGCTGGTACGGGTCCGCAACGACGGGATTCGCGGATGCCGGATCAACGAGGCCCACTGCGTCTCCCACACCGAGGGGAAAGACGAACAGGACATCGTCTTCATCGTGCCGCGTAGCCAGAGAATCCTTGTTCTCGGAGGACTGGCGGAAAAGGACGAATGGGGTACGGATATCAACCTGGAGAATCATGGTCCGGTGCGGGAGATGTATGAACGCTGCCTGGCGTTCATGCCCGCACTGCGACGTGCCGAGCTGGATCCCGATGAGCCGGTCCGGGTTGGGTTGCGGCCTTTCCGGCGGGAGAACGTCTGCCTGGAATGGGATGAAGAAGGGCAGATCATTTACAATTTCGCACACGGTGGGGCCGGGTTCAGTTTCTCCTGGGGATGCGCCCAGGAGGCCGTCGGTCTGGTGCGTTCGGCCGTAGAGGATCGCACGTACTCGTATTCCTTCTGACTGGTTTCGCCGGAGAGCGGATGGGCGTGAAATATGCGAAGAACCGTCAAGTGTTTTCTGGTCGCGAACACGATCCTCACGTTGACCGCGTGCCTGCCGATCGGCAGTGCGCATATTGGTATCGGTCCACCGGGACATCCGGGGGCGCCCAGGCCTCATGCCGGCTCCTCCGTGCCCCAGACCGGGAGCGTCGCGGCGTCGGGGTTCACCACCCTGCGCGTCGGAGACAGCGGGGCCCAGGTCCAGCAGGTCCAGAGGCGGCTCGACCGGCTGGGGTTCGCCTCGGGGTCTCCCAGCCCCGAATACCGTCCCGCCCTGCGCGCGGCCGTATGGGCCTTCCAGAAGGCGAACGAACTGCCTCCCGCCGACGAGGTCGACCTGACGACCTGGCGGGCGCTCTCCCACCCGGCGCGGTTCAGGCCGCTGGTGCGCGCCGCGGAGCCCACGAGGGTGGAGATCGACCTGCGGCGCCAGCTCCTCACGGCCTGGAAGGACGGCAAGCCCGCGCTGGTCACCCACATCTCGACGGGCAACGGCGAGCACTACTGCGAGAAGGGCCGCTGCGGGGTCGCCGTCACGCCCGTCGGTGACTTCCGCGCCTGGTTCCGGACGCCCGGATGGACCAAGGGGCCCCTGGGCGAGCAGTTCTACACCGTCTATTTCAATGGGGAGGTCGGCTTCCACGGCTCCGAACGGGTCCCCCTGCGTCCCGCGTCCCACGGATGCATCCGCGTCCCGCTCCACAACGCCAGACCCCTCTACGACATGATCCCGACGGGGACCCCGGTCTACGTCCGCCGCTCCGAGGCTCCCGAACGCCCCGGGGGTTCCGGGCGTCCCGGGCGTCCCGGGCAGAACGCGGAGCAGGAGAAGACCGAACGGAGCTGACCGGAGCCGGGGCTTCTCGTACCTCACCTGGCCGCGGGCCGTACGGGAGGGCGGGGCGATCATCGGGCGCGCATACCGAACGGAGTCGATCGGAGCCGGGACCTTCTCGCCGCACCTGGCCAGATGCCGTACGGGAGGGTGAGGCGGTCACCGTGCGCGCATGCCGAAACCGGCGGCAGGTGTCGAGACCGCGCCGGCGGGGAATGGATCTGATCCACGCTCGGCCCGCGACTGGCTCATCGCGGCCGGTAGGGGGGATTCACGGGTCGAGCGTGGGCGAACCGTCGGGAGTGCCGCCAGGTCAGCGGTTGCCAGAGGTGCCATGAGGTCGGTATGCCGACCTCTGGCCTCGCCGAGGGCCTCGGGGTCGAGGACCACGCGCTCGGGGACAGCGGCGCATCGGCGAGGGCCGGATCGAGGTCTGTTCGGGACGTCTCCTCTTCGGGCCTACTTGAGGTAGTTGCCGAACTCCTCCAGGGACATGAGACCGTTGCCATCGTGGTCGATCTTGGCGATGGCCTCGGTGGCAGCCTCGATGGTGATCGGCTGGCCGAGCACCTCCATGAGCTGCGTCAGCTCGTTGGCCGAGATGAAGCCGTCGTTATCGACATCGACAATCTTGAAAGTCATCGCGTAGTCGTCCGCCATGAGGGCATCCGCCTTCCAGAGCAGGGGAATCAGACGCGAAGCACATTAGCGGGATATCGCTAGGTTGAGGACATTCTTGCTTTCTTACTCGACCTCCTTGACGTTCCCCCTCCCCTGACGGGTCACGGGGGAGGGGTTCTCCGCGGGCTCATGGAGGGCGGGAGCCGCCCTCCATGAGCCTCGGTGCGGTCAGAGCACGGCGCCCGACCCCTCGGGGGCGGCGACCTTCCCCCTGCGCTTGGGCTGCGGCGGCGGTGTGGAGCTGCGCTTCTCGAGCTCGATCGCCAGCGGCACCGCGACCAGCGCCGAGGAGAGCGTGCCGGCGATGATGCCGATCAGCAGCGCCACCGCGAAGTTCGTCAGCGAGTCGCCACCGAGCATGGCCAGCGCCGCCAGGATGAACAGCGCCCCCAGGCCCGTGTTCACCGTACGGGGCACGGTCTGCAGGATCGCGGTGTTCGCCACCTCCTCGAACGAGACCTTGCGCTGCGCTCCCCACAGTTCGCGGATGCGGTCGAAGACCACGACCTTGTCGTTGACCGAGTAGCCGATCACGGTGAGCATCGCCGCCAGGAAGACCCCGTCCACCGGCTTGTTCAACCACGCGAACGTGCCGATCACGATCGCCGCGTCGGCGACCAGGGCCAGCACCGCCGCGAGCCCGAACGTCCACCGGAACCGGAACACGAGGTAGGCGAGCTGCGCGGCGAGCGCGACGCACAGCGCGATGAGCGCGTTGCGGCGCAGCTCGTCCCCGAGGCTCGGGCCGATGAGCTCGTCGCGTTCCTTGGTGACCTGGCCTCCCCTGCTCTCCAGCGCGGTCTCGATCTTCGCCACCTCGGCGTTGCCGATCTGACCGGTTCGTACGGAGATGTCATCGCCCGACGACTGCACCACCGCGTTCGGGTAGCCCACGCCGCTGACCAGCTCGCGAGCGGCGTCGGCGGTCATCGGGGTGCTCGTGGAGTACTCCACGAGCCTGCCTCCGGTGAACTCCACGCCGTAGTTGAGCCCTCGGACCATCAGGCCGCCCACCGCGACGCCCACCAGCGCGCAGGTGACCGCGAGATAGAGCGCACGGCGGCGCATCAGGTCGGGCCTGCGCGCGTTCAGCCAGGTCCGGACGCGCCCGATGTCGGACAGTCCGGTCAGCTTCGGCCGATCCAGCACGCTCCTGCGGCTCATCGCCCACTGTGTCATGACGCGGGTGATGACCATCGCGGTGATCAGTGAGGCGACCACGCCGATGCTCAGCGTGACGCCGAACCCGCGCACCGGCCCCGAGGCCAGGAAGAACAGCAGTCCCGCGGCGAGAAGCGTGGTGATGTTGGAGTCGGCCACCGCGCTCCAGGCGTTGCGGAAGCCCTTCTCCAGCGCGGTCTTGAAGTTCGGTTCGAGGGCGTACTCCTCCCGGGCGCGTTCGAAGACCAGCACGTTGGCGTCGACCGCCATGCCGATCGCCAGCACGAAGCCCGCGAGGCCGGGCAGGGTGAGCGTGGCGCCGAGTCCCACCAGCGCCGCGTAGGAGATGAGCGCGTAACAGATCAGGGCGATCGCGGCGATGAAGCCCACGAGCCGGTAGGTCACGATGATGAACAGCGCGGTGAGTATCACGCCGATGACCGCGGCCTGGGCACTGGCCGCGATCGCGGCGGCGCCGAGCGTCGGGCCGACGGTCCGCTGCTCGACGATCTCGACGGGCACCGGCAGGGAACCGCCCTTGATCAGCGTGGCCAGGTCCCTGGCCTCATCCGCGGTGAAGTTGCCGGTGATCTGCGTCGAGCCGCTGGGCAGACCCACCCTGCAGGCCACGTCCGAGTTCATCTGCGGCGAGACGACGACCTTGGAGTCGAGGACGATGGCGACCCTGCGCTTCGGGTCGCCCACCGGGTTGCAGGCGGCCGCGCCGGTCAGCTTGGCCCACGCCTCACGACCCTGCTCGCGGAAGTCGACGGCGACGTACCAGCCGCCGCCCAGCTGGGCGTCGTTCCCTGCCCCGGCGTCGCTGACACCGTCGCCGGTGAGCTGGGCCGGTCCGAGGAGCAGCTTGGCGCCGTACTCATCGTTCATGATCTGCTCCCCCTTCCGCGCCTTGGCCGTGGCGTCGGGCACGGCGAGGACGGGGTGGAAGGTGAGCTGGGCGGTCTTGCCGATGATCGCGGCGGCCTTGGCCGGGTCCTGCACGCCGGGCAGTTCCACGATGATGCGCCGCTCGCCGGAACGGGCCAGCGGCGCGTCCGCCACCCCCAGGGAGTCGGCCCGGCGGCGGAGCACCTCAAGGGTGCGGTCGGTGGCCTCGGCGTTGGCCTTGACGGTCGGGGAGTCTCTCGTCTCCAGCACGATCTGGGTGCCGCCGCGCAGGTCGAGACCCAGGCGCGGGGACATGGTCAGGGCGATGAACAATGAGGTCGCGATGACGGCTAACGCCGCCATCGCACGCACCACAGGGGCACGCGTCATAGAAGCCTCCACAACTGGGGGGAGGTTTCGGATATGGCAAGGCACCCGGAGTGATTCCGGGATATTTCATCGGGGGCTTTCAGCTCATACCCGCCGTATCTCATAAACGTGCCATGCGGGGGTAGTGCGCATGCATGCGACTGACCTACACAGCTGACCTATGGTGGAAGAACGCGGTCGTCTACTGCCTCGACGTCGAGACCTACAAGGACGGCAACGGCGACGGCATCGGAGACTTCCGCGGTCTCACCCAGCAGGTCGACCACCTGGACCGGCTCGGCGTGACCTGCATCTGGTTGATGCCGTTCTTCCCGAGCCCCAGCCGCGACGACGGCTACGACATCGACGACTTCTACTCCGTTGATCCCCGTCTGGGCACCCTGGGCGACTTCGTGGAGTTCATGCGCACCGCCAGGGACCGGGGTATGCGCGTGATCGCCGACCTCGTGGTCAACCACACCTCCGACGAGCACCCCTGGTTCAAGGAGGCGCGCTCCAGCCGGGACTCGCCCAAACGGGACTGGTACATCTGGCAGGACAAGCCCGATCCCGTCGATCCCAAGGCCATCGTCTTCCCCGACAAGGAGGACAGCCTCTGGGAGCTCGACAAGAAGACCGGCCAGTACTACTACCACAGCTTCTACAAGTTCCAGCCCGACCTGAACACGGCCAATCCGGAGGTCCGCGACGAGATCGCGCGCATCCTCGGCTTCTGGATGGAGCTCGGGCTGTCCGGGTTCCGGGTGGACGCCGTGCCCTTCCTGATCGAGGGCATCGGCGGCGACCCGCACGAGTTCCTCGCCGACCTGCGCTCCTTCATGAACCGCCGCGACGGCACCTCGATCCTGCTGGGCGAGGTCAACCTGCCCTACCCGGACCTGATGGAATACTTCGGCGACGCCGACAACGGCGACGAGGTCACCATGTGTTTCGACTTCATCGCCATGCAGCGGTTCCACCTGTCGATGGCCCGCCAGAACCCGGAGCTCCTCGCCGACGCCCTGCGCGAGCGGCCCGAGCCGCCCGACGACTCCCAGTGGGCGATGTTCGTCCGCAACCACGACGAGCTGACCCTCGACAAGCTCACCGAGTCGCAGAAGCAGGAGGTCTTCGACGCCTTCGGTCCCGACAAGGACATGCAGGTCTACGATCGGGGCCTCCGCCGTCGCCTGCCGCCGATGCTCGACGGCGACCTGCGACGGATGAAGCTCGCCTACAGCGTGCTGTTCTCGCTGCCGGGTACGCCGGTGCTCTTCTACGGCGAGGAGATCGGCCTCGGCGAGAACCTCAAGGGCGAGGGTCGGATGGCCGTCCGGGTCCCGATGCAGTGGTCCGCGAGCGGCGGGTTCTCACCCAACCCCAAGACCCTCGTGCCGTCTCCCACGGGGAAGTTCGGCCCGAAGAACGTCAACGTGAACGACCAGCGCCGCGACCCGGACTCGATGCTCCGATGGATCATGCTGCTGATCGAGCGCTACCGGGAGTCGCCCGAGCTGGCCTGGGGCGCCTACGAGGTGCTGGACGCCGGGGACGAGGCCGTGCTGGCCCACCGGGCCGACGCCGAGGGCGGCACCGTGGTCGCCGTCCACAACTTCGCCGACCGCGAGGCGAAGGTGGAGCTCACGCTCGAAAAGCTCGGCCACTGCGACGTGCTGACCGACCTGCTGGTGGACGGCACGCTCAAACTGCCCCGCAGCGGCCGGGTCAAGTTCACGCTGGAGCCGTACGGCACCCGCTGGTTCCGCGCCTCCATCCCCGACGCACCCCTGGAGGACAGCTCGGCCAAGAGCGGGTGACCCTCCTTCAGGGCGCACCCCGGGTGAGCCCGGCCGGGTGGACGCGTGCCGGATGGGCCGAGCGGTCCGGCCGGGGGGCGCGTGCCGGAACCGCATCGCCGCGGCCGGTGCGGGGGAGGGGCGCGCCCGAGTACGGAGAGGTCTCCCGATGCGCATATGCTGCGCATCGTCGTTTTCGTGGATTTAGCAGGACATAGAGGGAGAAGCTCGCCGTGTACAAGGAGTTCGCAGTTGAGGCCGTGGTGTGGCTGATCCCCGTCGCCGTTCTGCTCGGACTGGCTTTCATGATCACTGCCTGATCCGGGCGGAGCAGGGGAGCCCGAGACGCCGCCGGAGACCTGGGCGGCGTCCGGCCAGGACGGTCACGGGGTCAGCGTTCGGCCAGGACGATCACCGAGTCGTCGGGGCCGAGGTCGAGCGGTCGTGACTTGCTGGGATTGAGGACGACGCCGAAGTGCGGAGCCTCGTTCACCCGGTCCGCCAGGCGGTAGCCGATCGCGGTCTCGCCGCGACGGCGGGCCGCCTCGATCACCGAGGCGAAGCCGACCGGGGCTCCCGGGCGGACATAGAGGTTCGCCGGGCGAGGATAGATCTCCGAGCCGCGGGAGTCGAAGAGGTAGCCGAACACCTCGGCCAGATGCTGGTTCTCGGCGAGCTGGGCCAGGAGCAGGCCGATGACCGTGTCACTGATCACGATGTCGTCGGCCTGGGTGACCTCGGCCAGGCTCCGGTTGTTCTCGTCGTGCATCTCGCTCACGATCGAGTAGCGCTCGCCGAGTGACGTCTGCATGTCCCGCAGCTGCAGGAGGGTCATCAGGGTCCGGGTGTCGGCGTGGTCGGTGCCGTAGCGGTCGTCGGAGAGCACGATCACGTGCTGGTAGACGCCCAGGCCCAGGGACTCCAGCGCGTAGCGGTCGGAGGTGTCGCAGTCCTTGGCGTTCACCGTGAGGTTGACCAGCCCCTCGAAGCCGAACGCGGCGTCGGGGTGGTCGGAGGCGATGTCCAGGACGGAGCCGGGGGCGACGTATCCGTCGAGGTAGCGGACGATCTGGCGGCCCCTGCTGTTCCAGTTGAGGATCAGGGTCCGCTCCGTGCCCGGCTTGACGTGCTCGGCCGAGACGATCGCGTCCTCCTCGGCCCCGGGCGTGCCGGCGGCCAGATGGATCAGCGAGTCGTCATGCGCGATCACGATGATCTCGTCCGAGGGGGAGATCACGGTGTCCATGGGCGGGTTCAGCATGACCCCGCTGGCGCGGCGCAGGCCGATGACCGTGGCGGTCTGGTAGGCCGGGAGCGCCTCGCCGTACGTCATGCCGGTGAGGTCCGGGTCCGAGCGCAGGTAGATCTCGCCGTCGGTGAAGTTGAGCAGGTCCATGCAGACCACGGACATGCCCGACTGCCGGGAGGACTGGACGATGAGCCGGGAGGCGGTGTCGTCGGAGTCGACCAGGTGGACGTCCGGGCCGCCGGCGAGGCGGGCGGCCGCCATGTTGGCGGTCGCGGCGATCGCGGCCACCACCGGCGGGCGGTCGCCGGACCGCTTGGCCAGCGCGAGCAGCGTCTTGATGACGTGCGCGTCGGGGTCGTCGCCCTGCGGCGACAGGACGACCACGGAACGGGCGCCGTCCAGGTTCATCAGCTTGAGGTCGGCCGGCTCGGTGGGCCGCCCGGTCCGGCAGACCAGCTTGGTCCTGCCGGTGTCGCCCACGTGCTGCCGGATGTCGTCCTCCATGGCGAGCTTGTCCTTGTCGGCCAGGATCGCGATGACCGACCCGCGGTCGCTCGCGTGTGCCTGGACCAGCTCGGTGACGATCGTGAAAACCTGCTCCGACCAGCCCAGGATCACGATGTGCCCGGTCTCGATGATCCGGGACTTGCCCTTGCGCAGCTGCTCGAACTTGCTCTTCAGCCCGTTGGAGAGCACACCGACGAGCGCGCTCACGATGAAGATCCCGCCCAGTGAGGCGGCGAACATCAACGCGATGAACGGGGCGCTCCCCGTGTCACTGGCGATCTTGCTCGGACTCAGCGTCCGCATCAGGGCCACCCACATCATGCCCATGACGCCGTGGTTCTTCGCCGCCTCGGACGGTGTCAGCCAGAGGCTCAGCAGCGTGACCATCAGGATCAGACCCAGTGAGACCAGGGCGAGCCAGCCGATCAGCGCCACCGTGCCTCGCGACATCGTGTTGTCGAACCAGTAGCGCAGTCGTTCTCGGAACGTCGCCCTTGACACCGAACACCTCCTGTAAGTGAACCTAGATCAACAATCTCACAAAAACGGCATGTCGATCTGGTGTTCGCACACCGGGGAGGCCCGTCGACCGGAGCGGCGGGGAGCGCGGCGGAGACCCGTCCGGAGGTGTGGCGGGACGGGGAGGGGTCCGGGCCTGCGGCGGGGCGGAGCTGGGCGGATCTTCGGCCGGCGGCGGAGCGGGACGGGCGGGTCCTCGGCCGGCGGCGGGAGGGTCACATCGGACATCCCTTATGTGTCATTACGTGAACGAACATTGTCATGAGCCATGGCTCTCCCCTTTAATCGGACCTTGCGAAGATCGGATTAGAGACCATGAGCGACGGACACCGTCGGGCACAGACCGTTATCCAGAATATTTTGCGCCTCACCAACCTGCTGATGGCGGGCAAGCGGGTGGCCGTCCTCGGGCACGAACCCGAGCTGGCCGCCCGCCTCCGTGCCATGGGCGCGCAGACCCTCGTGACCGACCCGGCGGGCGCGCTCCACGGCCACCGGGTGCTGCCGGCCGAGAGGGCGCTGCCGGTCGCCGATCTGGTGGTCGGGGCGAAGAGAGAGCACCTGGGCCTCCTGCGGGACGGCGCGATCCTGGCGACCGCGGAACCGTCCGCCGATCTGTTCGCCGTGCCCGCGGGGACGACCGCGGAGCCCTCCGCCGAGCTGCTCGCCGTGCCTGCGGAGCCGTTCGCGGGGCCGGTGGGGACGAGGGTCCGTGACGGGATCACCGCGTACAGGCTGGACGCCGACCGCGAGGTGTTCGTGCTGGACGGCGCGTACGGGCCGAACCACGGTCACGAGGCCTCCGTGCCGGACGGTGCGTACGGGCCGGACCACGGTCACGAGGTCTCCGTGCCGGACGGTGCGTACGGGCCGGAGCACGGCCGCGAGGCGTCCGTGCTGGACCGCGCGTGTTAGCCGGAATCAGGGATCCCTCGCTCCGGGCGCGCGGACTGGAGAAGATCTCCTGGGCGCGGCGCTTCATGCCGGTGCTCGACACGATCGCCGGGCAGCTCGACCTGACCGGGCGCAGGGTCGGCCTGGTGCTCATGCTGGAGCCCAAGACCGCGAACCTCGCGCTGACGCTCAGGGACGCCGGGGCAGACGTGATCGTGACCTGCCCGGCGAGCGAGGTCGCCGACGACGTGGCCGCCGCCCTCGCGCACGCGGGCGTCACCGTGCTCGCCCGCTCCGACGCCTCGCCCGCCGACGACAGGGACTTCGCGCTGCGCATGCTCCGCGAGGGGCTGGACGTGCTGGTCGACGACGGGTCCAGGGTCGTACGGCTGGCGCACGCGGAGAATCTCCTGGACGGGCTCGTCGGAGCCGCGGAGGAGACGACCAGCGGGCTGCGTCCCCTGCGGGTGATGGAGGACCGGGGCGAGCTGCGGATCCCGGTGCTGGCCGTCAACGACGCCCGCTCGAAATACCTGTTCGACAACGTGCACGGGACCGGCCAGTCCTGCGTGATGGCCGCACTCGACCTCACCGGCCTCCAGCTCGCCGGCGAGGTCTGCGTGGTCGCGGGCTACGGGTACGTGGGCCAGGGGGTGGCCCGCTACGCCAGGGCGCTCGGCGCCCGGGTCGTCGTGAGCGAGGTGGAGCCGTTCGCCGCGCTCCGCGCCCACCACGAGGGGTACGAGGTCCTGCCGCTCCTCGACGCCTGCCCGGAGGCGGGCCTGGTGTTCTCCGCGACCGGCGTCGCGCACACGATCACCGGCGAGCACCTGCGGGCCATGAGGCCCGGTGCCGTGGTGGCCGTCGCCGGAGGCGTGCCGGACGAGGTCGAGACCGGCGACGTGCCGCCGGGCGTCACCGTACTGGCCGAGGGGGAGTGCGTGAACTGCGCCGCGGCCGAGGGGAACCCGATCGAGATCATGGATCTCTCGCTGGCCGTGCAGGCGCTCGCGGTGGAGCACCTCGTCCGGCGGGGCCACGCGATGGCGCACGCGGTCCACCTCATGCCCGCGGAGCTGGACGAGCGGGTCGCCCGGCTCAAGCTGCGCGCGCTGGGGATCGGCCTCGACACACCGTCCGCACGGCAGCGAGAGTTCCTGGGAAGTGGCCTGTGACCATCAAGCTCCGCGGCGCCTCGGTCCGCTACCACTCCACCGGCCGGCAGGTGCTCGCAGGGGTGGACCTCGCCGTGGGTCCCGGGGACCTCGCGCTGGTCAGCGGGCCCTCCGGCGGCGGCAAGAGCACCCTGCTCCGGCTGCTCAACGGGCTCATCCCGCACGCCTACCGCGCCGAGGTGACCGGTGAGGTCCTGGTCGGCGGGCGGCCGGTGGCCGAGCAGACCATCAGGGAGCTGTCCACCGTCGTCGGCACGCTGCTCCAGGATCCCAGCAAGCAGATCGTCGGCACCACCGTCGACACCGAGCTGGCCTTCGGCCCGGAGAACCTGGGGCTGACCCGCGCGGAGATCCGCCGCCGGATCGGCGAGGTGGTCGAGCGGGTGGGCATCCGGCACCTGCTCGGCCGGGCCACCGCCCAGCTGAGCGGCGGCGAGCTGCAGATGGTCGCATTCGCCGGCGTGCTGGTGATGCGGCCCCGGATCGTCGTGGTGGACGAGCCGCTCGCGAACCTCGACCTGGAGGCGAGCCTGCGCCTCATGCGGGAGCTGCGCCGGTTCGTCGACGAGGGCGGGGCGGCCGTGGTCGTCGAGCACCGGGTCGAGGAGATCCTGGAGTTCGCACCCACGCAGGTCCTCTATGTGGAGGGCGGGCGGAGCAGCTACGCGGGGGACGTGGACGGTTTCCTCGCGACCGCGCCCGTGGCCCACGTGAAGCTCCCGTTCGGGACGCTCGTGGCCAGGGCCGCGGAGCTGCCCCCCGCCCCCGGCCTGCCCCGTGGAGAGATCACGCCCGCCTCCGGCGGCACGCCTCCCGCGAAGGGACCCGCCTCCGCACGGCCGGACCCGCGGCTGGACTACCGGCGGGTCACGCTGGGGTACGGCGAGCGGAACGTGCTGGAGGACGTGGACCTGGCGCTCGGAACCCACCAGCGGGTCGCGATCCTCGGAAGGAACGGGGCGGGGAAGTCCACCCTGCTGCGTGCCGCCGTACGGCTCCTCGAACCTCTGCGCGGCACGGTCCACGTGGACGGAGCGCCGATCGTCGAGCGCTCGACCCGGGATCTGGCCACCACCTTCGGATACGTCTTCCAGAACCCCGGCCAGGCGCTGTTCTGCGCGACGGTCGCCGATGAGCTGGCCTTCGGGCCCCGCAATCTCCGCTGGTCCGCCGCCGAGATCGAGCGGGTGTCGGGGGAGGTGCTGCGCGCGATGCTCCTCGACGACGAGGACGACATCATGAACCGTTCGCCACGCACGCTCTCCTTCGGCCAGCAGCGCCGGCTCACCGTCGCCCTGGCCCTGGCCATGCGGCCTCGCACGCTCATCCTCGACGAGCCCACCGCGGGTCAGGACCTGCACACCACGACCCTGTTCATGCGGCAGGTCCTGGCCGCCACCGAGAGCGTCTACTTCATCACCCACGACGTCGACCTGGCGCTGACCTCCGCCGACCGGATCGTCGTCGTCGACGGAGGCCGGATCGTCGCCGACATGTCGCCTGCCGAGCTCGCCGGCAGCGCGGACGTGTGGACGCGCGCCGGGCTCCGTCAGACCAGCCTGGTCCGGGCCATCCGCGACCACCTGCACGGCCGTAACGGCCTTCACGGCGCGGGAGGGATTCCCCACCCGTTCGACCTCGCGCGCTTCGTCTCCCACCAGTCCCACCAGGAAGGAAACCCCCCATCATGAGCACCGGGGCCTTATCGCAGCAGCACTCCCCATGGTCGATCAACTCTAGGACGGTGGTGTTCGGCGCCGTCGGCGCCGCGCTCTACGCGGTGCTCGGCCTGTTCAGCTTCCTCATCCCCGGCACCCAGAGCGTCACGGTCCGGCCCGCGTTCGCGATCGTGCCGTTCTTCGGCAAGCGCTTCGGCGTCATCGCGGGCTTCTTCGTCGGCTTCGTCGGCAACGTCATCATCGACCTCCTCCAGGGCTCCGGCCTGCAGTACTGGAACTGGAGCGTGGCCAACGGACTGGTCGGCGCCATCGCCGCGCTGATCTTCGCCGCGATCCCGCCCATCTCCAACGAGGCGGTGCGTCACATCGTCACCGCGCTCGGCGCCCTCGTCGCGACCGCGCTCGGGCTCCTCTTTGTCATCACCGACATCTGGTTCCAGGAGGGCGTCGACTTCAACGTCTTCCTGACCCTGAACTATCTCCCCGCGCTGCTGGCCAACGGCATCGCGGTCGTCATCCTCGTCCCGGTGCTGGACGCGGCCTGGGAGCCTCTCGCCAAGCGGGCGGGCCTGTAAGCGATGGACATCACGCCACGGTATCTGGGTTCGGGGTCCTTTCTCGGGCGCCGTGACCCACGGCTGCTCCTGCTGGTCCCGGTGCTCTATCTCGTGGCGGTGGCGAACGTGGCCGACGTCCGCGGCATGCTGCTCTGCACCGCGGTCGCCTGGCTGTACTACCTCGCCGCGGGCATTCCGTGGCGCGAGGTCAGGGCGAACTGGGCACTGCTGCTCACCTTCACCCTGATCCTGGTCGTGGTGAACAGCGTCGTCACCGGAGCGGACACCCGCGCGGGAACCGGTCCGGCGCTGTTCACCATCCCGGTCACCGGGACCGAGATGACCTGGACCACGCTGTCGTACGCGGTGACCACGCTGCTCCGCTACATCTCGCTCAGCATGGTCAGCTTCCCCGTGGCCTTCAACATCGCGCCCAGCGACCTCGGGACCGCCCTCGCCCGCCTGCGCCTGTCGCAGCGCCTCGCCTACGGCGTGGACCTGACCTTCAGGTTCCTGCCGTCCACCGCCGCCGCGCTGCGCGAGACCGTCGACGCCCAGCGGGTCCGCGGCTACGAGCACAGCCGCAGCCGCAACCCGTTCAGGAAGCTCCTCTCGCTGAGACCCGTCGTGGTCCCGGTGACGGTGAACGCGCTGATCGACGCCGAGGACACCGTCAACGCCATGGACCTGCGCGGCTTCGGCGCCAAGCACCGCACCTGGATGCGCGAACTCGCCTTCGGCCGTACGGACTACCTGGTCCTGGCAGGCTTCGCGGTGCTCGCCGGGGCGATGACCGCGACCAAGATCCTCGGCCCGTTCGGAGAGGTGTGGACGCCGTGATCCACTCCGCACCGCTGATCCTTCCGGTCAGCGCCCCCTTCATCCGCGACGGCGCCCTGGTCGTACGGCACGGCCGGGTCATCGCGGCCGGCCCGCGCAGGGAGATCATGGCCGAGTGGCAGGGGGAGGAGGAGACCCGCTGGGACGGGGTGATGGTCGCCGGTCTGGTCAACGCCCACACGCACCTGCAGTACACGTACATGGCCAAGGTGGGCCGGCAGCGCTACGCCTCCCTGGAGGAGTGGTCCACGGCCTTCGACGAGGTCTACTTCGGCGCCCCGATCGACTGGGCGGCCAGTGCCCGGGACGGCGCCCGGCAGGCGTTGCGGTACGGGACGACCTCGGCCGCCGACGTCGTCACCGACCTCGAGGCCCTGGGCGCGCTGCGGGACGCCGGCCTCGGCGGCCTGCCGTACCTGGAGGTGCTCGGCGACACCGACGAGAGCTGGGCCGCGTCGGGGCGGGAACGGTTCGCCGCCCTGCTACGGGATGCCGGGCAGCCGGTGGGGATCTCGCCGCACGCGCCGTACACCCTGGACACCGGGGTGCTCGGGGACGTCACCGGGCTCGCCCACGAACTGGGTCTGCGCCTGCACGTCCACCTCGCGGAGGGCGAGCACGAGCGGGAGTACACGGTCTCGGGGACCGGACCGCTGGCCCTGCTGGTCAGGGAGCTGGGATTCGACTTCGCCGTCCTGCGCGAGGGGGGCACCGGTCTCGGCCCGACGGCGCTCCTCGGCAAGCTGGGCATGCTGGGGCCCGGGTGCCACGTCGCGCACGGCGTCCACCTCGACGCCGACGACCGGGCTCTGCTCCGCGCGCGGGACACCGTCGTCGCGCTCTGCCCCCGCTCCAACCAGACGCTCGGCATGGAGGGCCCCGACGTGGCCGCGCTGCTCACCGAGGGCAACCTCGTCGCGGTCGGCACGGACTCGCTCTCCTCCTCCCCGTCGCTGGACGTGCTGGCGGACGTGGCGGTGCTGCGCGATCTCGCAGTACGGCAGGGCTACCTGGCCGCGGACCTGGACCGCAGACTGGTCGAGGCCGCGACGCTGGGCGGGGCCCACGCCCTGGGAATCGAAGGAGGTCTCGGACCCGGCGGGCCCGCCGATTTCGCGATCTTCGACGTTCCGGTGGGGGTGGAGCCGTACCGGACCCTGATCGAGGAGGGGCCCGGACGGTGCCTCGCGACGATCATCGGCGGAGAAGTGATCTGGGATTCCCGGACGCCACCCGCTACTGACTGTTATTCTGCGATCTTTCGCGATATTTACTGATATTGCAGGCACGGAGATATGGCATCCCGGACCATTCGCTTCAAGCTCTACGCGTTGCTCAGTCTCCCGATCGTGGCGCTCGTCGCACTCTGGGCGTTCGTCACCGGCTACGTCGTCGGGGACTTCTTCGAGCTGCGCCAAGCCAGCACCCTGTACGAACAGGTGTCGGCACCCGCCACCGCGCTGGCCATCGAGGTTCAGCAAGAGCGCAGGTTCTCGGCCATCCAGCTCAGCAGCGCCACCGACCAGGTCGACGGGCTGCCCGAGGCGCGCGGACGGACGGACAAGGCGGTCACCGAATTCGTCCGGCACACCACCGCACTGGAGACCACGTCGGTGCTCGACCCGGCACTGGGCGCCGCGATCTCCGAGGTCTCCCTCCAGGCGGAGAAACTGCGCACGATCCGAGGGGACGTCGACGGGCGCACGGTCAACCGGCTCCAGGCGGTCGAGGCGTTCAGTGACATCACCGACGCGGTCTACCGGCTCCAGGACCAGGTCGTCACCGTCTCGGAGATCGGGCTCTACCAGCAGGCCGTCGGGCTCCAGCGGATCTCCCACGCGCAGGACCTGCTCTCCAGGGAGAACGCGCTGATCTCCGGCGCGACCCTGGCCGGTCAGCTGACCCACGCGGAGTACGAGGCGATCGAGGTGCTCGCGCCGAACCGGCGGCTGCTGCTCTCCGAGGGCGTCGCGGCGCTGGACGACGAGCTCAGCGGTCCTTTCAAGACGCTCGTCGTCTCTCCCGGCTACCGAGGGCTGGTCGCCCTGGAGGTCGAGATCGTCGAGGAGTCGAAGCTTCCCTTCGACAAGAGGGCCTGGCAGCCCATCGCCGACGCCTTCAGCTCGACCACGGACAAGTTCCTGACCAGCCGGGGCGCGCTGCTGAACGAACGCACCGACGCCACCGCGGGCGGCATCATCGCGCAGATCATCATCGCGGGCGGCCTCGGGCTGGCCGCGATCCTGGGCGCGGTGATCCTGTCGGCCAAGCTCGGCAGGAGGCTCGCCGAGGAGCTGGGCCACCTGCGCATGACGGCCCTGGAACTGGCCGAGGTGCGGTTGCCCCAGGTCGTCGAGCGGCTCAGACGAGGGGAGTCCGTGGACGTGAAGGCCGACGCGCCGCCCATTCCCACGACCGGCACCACACTGGAGATCACCGATGTGGCCCGCGCCTTCTCCACCGTCCAGAGCACGGCCGTCGAGGCCGCCGTGGGCGAGGCCAGACTTCGCCACGGCTTCAACCGGGTCTTCCGCAACCTCGCCCGGCGCAACCAGTCGCTGGTCCACCGCCAGCTCACCCAGCTCGACTCCATGCAGCGCAAGACCTCCGAACCCGAGGTGCTTGAGGACCTCTACCGGCTGGACCACCTCACCACCCGCATGCGGCGGCAGTCGGAGGGCCTGATCATCCTCTCCGGCGCCACGGCGGGCCGTACCTGGCGCAACCCCGTGCCCCTCCTGGACGTGGTCCGCGCGGCTGTGGCCGAGGTCGAGGACTACAAGCGGATCAACGTGCTTCCCATGCCGGACGCCAAGCTGACCGGCACCGCCACCGCCGACGTCACCCACCTGCTGGCCGAGCTCCTGGAGAACGCGACGGTCTTCTCTCCGCCCACCACCCCGGTGAGCGTCCGAGGGGGGATCGCCGGGCGCGGCTTCGTGGTGGAGGTGGAGGACCGAGGGCTCGGCCTGCAGGTCAGGGAGTGCGAGGCGATCAACGAGCGACTCGCCAGCCCGCCCGCGTTCGACGTGGCCGACAGCGAGCAGCTCGGCCTGTTCGTGGTCAGCCAGCTGGCCGCCCGGCACGGCATCAAGGTCACCCTGAACCGTTCCCCCTTCGGGGGCACCACGGCGGTGGTGTTCATCCCGCAGACGGTGCTCACGGCCGCCGAGGAGGTATCGGCCGCGACGGCCTACGAATAGCCGGCACGGCCAGCGCGGCGGCGAGGCAGGCGAACGGGATCACCGGCAGGACGTAGCGGTGGTCGAAGTCGAGCACCGCCACCGGTCCCACCAGCAGCGCCGCCGCCACCCCCCAGGGCAGCAGCGCCGTCCGCCGCCGCAGCACCGCGCCCAGCCCGCCGACCGCCAGGATCACGCCGAGCAGCGGGCCGCGCAGGTAGGCGGGGTACTGGTAGGCCACGAGGAAGCTCGCGTACGGCTCGACCGAGTACAGGCCGCGGATGTCCGTGTCGTACTGCTCGCGCACCTTGTCGATCAGTGGGAAGCCGGGCAGCGGCCGGCTCCCGCGCCCGAAGCCGAAGGCCGGGGTCGTTCGGGCGGGGTGGGCCACGGGGGTCCAGGCGAAGGTGAGCCAGGTGTCCCTCACCACCTCGCGGAGATAGTCGAACGGCTGGGCCGCGATGGCGCGCAGGGCGAAGGAGCGAGCCAGGTCGTTGTGGGAGAACCTGTCACCGGGAAGCCGGTTGAGCGAGGCCCCGGGGGCCCACACGTACTCCGACGCCGCGTCCACGACCGTGCCGTTCGGGCACAGTTTCGCCTCCTCCGGCGGCGGCTCGATCACCGCGCAGTCGGCGAAGGTCATCGTGCGCGCCCACAGCGCGACCCCGTCGGCGCCGCTGAGGGCGAACCTGCCGTGATAGTGGTCGTACCAGCCCGCGTAGGCGGCGAGCGGGAGGGTCCCGGCGATCGCCATGGCCGCCAGAGGCCGCCATCCGGCGCGCCGTACGGCCAGCAGGACCAGCACCACGACCAGCAGGGGCAGCGCGATCGTCCTGGTCAGCGCGGCAGTCGCGAACAACAGGCCCGCCCCCGTGGCGGCCCGTGCCGACAGCTCCGGTGACCACATCAGGGTGACGAGCCCGGCGACGACGAGGAAGACGAACTGCGTGTCCGACAGGACGGCGTGTTCGAGCCGCAGGAAGGAGGCGTCGAACAGGACGGGCACAGTGGCCAGGGTCGCACCCCAGGCGGGCAGCGACTTCCGGCGGAGCAGGACGTAGATCATCAGCCCGATCCCGAGGCCCATGGTGTGCTGGACGGCCGCGATCACCTCCACGCTGTGGAAGGGCCACAGGGCCCTCAGCAGGAGCGGGTAGCCGATCGGATGGAACGCGGCCGACGGTCTGAGGTGGACGGCGGCGTCCAGGTAGGAGAAGGAGTCGTACCAGTAGAGCTGGGCGGGCCGGTAGCCGAGCATCGTGACCACGCGCAGGGCCGCGGCCATCATGAGGACCGCGGCGAAGAGGCGGTGGGTCGCGAGCGCACGGCGGGCCTGAGGAATCGCCACCGGGCGGAGGTCTGTGAGCACGCCGAATCCGATCGTCGTCGTGGGGAGCCGGCGCATGCGAAAGAGAGCGCACGGCGGAAGAAGAACGTGAATGAGCCGGGGCGGGCGGGAGCGAGTCGGGAGCGGCGGTCAGCCCGCCGCGGTCAGGGGCTCTCCACGGGAGAGCGGTTCGACTCGCACCTTGGAGAGACGCCGGGCAGGGCGTTCCGCTGCTTCACCCGGCGCACGATTTCCATCCGGACACGGCCTCATCCCATCGCCCGGTCGTGTCCCGGCCTGCGACCCGCCTCGACCCGGAGATGTCACGGCCCCTGACCGCGAACGCGCTGCTGGGCGGGGGAGTGCGCGATCGCGATTTTCCCGTGGACGTCTAACGCGAGATCATGACTCCCCCCGGGATGTCCCTGGCCTCCTCCGGGACGTTTTCCGCGGCCGTGTCCGAGGTGAGGTCGCCGGACGCTCGGGGGCCCTGCTCGCACCGGTTCTCCGGAGCGAAGGGGGCGTCCTCGGGTGAGGCCGGGGTCTTCTTGGTGGGTGAGACCATCACGATCGCCGAGTCCGAGGATTCCAGGACGGCGTCCAGGACGTACCACGATCCGGGCGCAGAGTCCCGCATTCCCTCCTGGTTGTAGAAGGCGAACTTCGGAGCGATGCCGCGCTCCTCCAGCAGCGGCCGCACCTCGTCGAGGGTCCTGTTGACGAAGTCGACGCAGTGGAGCGACTCGCCGGGCGCCGCGAGGCTGATCCGCCAGTTGTACTTCTCACCCGGGCGGCCCTTACGCGCGAGGGAGACGAAGGCCCGTCCCGTGAAGGTGATGGGGACCTTGAGCTCGATCGGGCATCCCGCTTCGAAGCGGCAGACTCCCGGGCGGTCGATCGTCGAGATGAGGTCCTTCCTGCTCTTCCGTTCCGCGTCGGACAGGCCGTCGGCCTGCCAGTCCATCACCATGATCCGGCCGTCGAGGCTCGGCGGTGCCGATGCGACGTTGAGTGTGATCTTGAGGCCGCGGGCCCGGAGCTCGGACTCGTACATCTTCGGACTGGCGTAGAGATCCTTGACCGTGATGACGTAGTAGCCGCCCTCCGGCTTGATGTCGAGGGCTGCGGAGGCCGGGGTCGTGCCGAAGCCGGTGGGAAGCACCCAGCTCAGCACCATGGTCGCGGCGACGAGTCCGGCGACGATCGGCACCGCGAACCGCCAGGGCCGCCGCTGGGCGGGCCCGAGGGCCGGGGCTGTGGTGATCTCATCGAACAGCTCCCTGGCACCCGGGGTCATGCCGGGGCCGGGGTCGGCTGCGATTCCCGCGACGAGGCGGTCGATGGTGTTCATCACAGCTGTCCTTTCGCCAGCGCGACCGCGCGCGAGCCGTATCTGGCCATGTCGAGTCCCGCGGAGTTCAGCTCCCTGGCGAGCCGTTTTCTGGCCCGATGCAGCCGCAGGCGCACCGCGCCGTGGGAGCAGTCCAGCACCTTCGCGATCTCCTCGCAGCTCAGGCCCTCCCAGCTGATCAGAGAGAGCAGTTCCCGGTCGTCGGGACGCAGGCGCATGAAGGCCCGACGGATCCCGTCGGGGTCGTCCTCGACGACGTTCTCGGACCAGACGGTCAGTTCGGCGCGGAGCCGTACGGCCAGCGCGGTCCGCCGGGTCTCGTCCCTGTGCTTGTTGGCCAGGGTCCGGCGGGCCACGCCGTAGAGCCAGAGCCTGGCCTCGTCGCCCTCCGGGATGTCGCCCACCCTGCGCCAGGCCGTGGTGAACGTCTCGGCGAGAGCGTCGGCGGCGTCGTCGGGGGAGCCGGTGCGCCGCCGTACGTAGGCGAGCAGATCCGGATAGTGCGCGTCATAGATCTCTTCGAAGCGCTGCTTGGGTTCAGGGGGGCCCACGCTGCTTCCTTTCGACGGAGACTCTTCGACTCCACATGTCCGGATATAGAGATGTGTTTCATCTCTAACGGGACCTTTTCAATTCACTTCCGCGACTGAGTCGGGTGATCGAGGTGTTCAGGGCGGCAGTCCGGGCTGGTGAATGAGGCGAAACATGTGAAAACGACCCCACCGGTCCGTGCCGGGAGCCCCGGGCACCCATGATCGCGCACTGTTATGGCTCCGCTGCGATAAGCGATACATCGGCTGCCAAGCCGTTTGCAAATCGACCCGTTCACAGTGTGACCACAAGCCTGTTCGCGAGACGGAAGCCGCGCGGACCGGGCGCGTCGCACGACCTGAGAGGAGCCCCCATGCGCAAGGTTTTCCTGGTCTTCGCCGGTCTACTGCTCGTCGCGGTCATCGCGCAGTTCTACCTGGCGACCTTCGGCGCCTTCGAGCGGCCGCTGCCCGAGCCCGGGACCGGGGCCATCGTCCCGCACGCCATGAACGGCACCACGGTGATCCCGATCCTCTCGCTGCTCACCACGATCATCGCCGCCGTCGCCCGGGCGGGCCGCAGGCTGATCGTGCTGAGCGCCGTGCCGCTGGTGGTCGTCATCGGCCAGCTGTTTGTCATCTTCCCCCTGGTCGAGCTGACCGGCAGCACCATGGAACGGACGAACACCGGGGGCCACATCGTCTTCGGCTTCCACGCGATCCTCGGGGTGCTGATGCTGGGGGCGGTCGTGACCCTCTTCCAGGAGGCCCGGGCGCTCGCCAGGGCCGGGACGGTGGCGCCCGTCGCCGAACCGCACACCGGGGTCTGATCTCGTGACCACCGCTCAGCTCCTGGCTCTCGACACCATCGTGCTCGCCCTCGTCGCGGGCTGCTGGCTGGGCGGCGGTGTGGCGGCGGTGCTGGCGGGGCGGGACCGTTCGCCCCGCACCGCGAGGATCGCGGCGGGGCTGGTCGTCGCCGCCCTGGTGTGCACGGCTCTGCGCGTCGCGCTGACCGTCGGGCTGGCCGGCGCGGGCTGGTGGTTCGCCGCGGACAAGCTGCTGCTCGCCCTGCCGCTGGTGGTCGTGCCCGGACTGGTCGCCGCGGTGATCAGCCTTCCCCGCCTGGTACGGCTCGCGCCCGGCGGGGCCGCGGTCGCGGGCCCGATCCTGATCGCGGGCTACGGCGGCCTGGGCGGTGTGGCGGCGGCGCTGACCGTCTCGTATCCGGTGAGTCCCGTCGCGGCCGGGGTGATCACAGGACTTGTCGCCGGCGCGTCCGTGCCGACCTGGAGGACGCTGTCCGGTCACCCGCCGAGCCGGCGGTGGAGCGCGGCGGGCGGAACCGCCGTGCTCTGCTTCGCCGTCGTCTGGGCGGGCGGGGCGGTGTGGTCGAGCCGCCTGCCCGACCGTCTCAACCTGGGCGCCCACCATGGAAGCGGCGCGGTCGCCGTACCCGGCCACAGTGGCACGGGCGCTCCACCTGGCCGCCAGGTGTCGGTGACCGATCTCCGGGAGTCCGCCGCCACCGAGCGTCCGGCGCGGAGCTTCACGCTCACCGCGCGGCCCGCGGACATCACGCTCGCCTCCGGGCGGGTCGTGCGGGCCTGGACGTTCGACGGGCGGGTCCCCGGTCCCACCGTCCGGGTCCGGCAGGGAGAGCTCGTGGAGGTACGGCTGCGCAATCAGATGCCCGATCTCGCCGTGACCCTCCACTGGCACGGCTACCACGTGCCCGCAGGGGATGACGGGGTCGCGGGCGTCACCCAGGACGCCGTACGGCCCGGCGGCGAGTTCGTCTACCGGTTCCGCGCCACCGATCCCGGCAGCTACTGGTACCACAGCCACGACATGGCCAATCCGGCGGTGCGGATGGGGTTGTTCGGCATGTTCGTCGTCGATCCCGTCGATCCCGTCGATCCCGTCGATCCGGCGGGCACCGGCGGAGCGGCCGGTGACAAGGACGCGACCGGCCGGACCGCCCTGTCGGACCACACGGTGGTGCTGCACACGCTGGGCGTCGCCGGCACCGTGGCCGTGGACGACCAGGCCCCCGCCGACGGCCTCGCCCGGCTCCGGGTCGCGCCCGGCACACCGGTGCGGCTGCGCGTCGCCGCCACCGACAACGTCCCCCGCACCCTCGGACTCAGCGGCGTGCCGTACCGGCTGACCGCCGTGGACGGCCGTGACCTCACGCGACCCGGCCGGCTCGACGACCGGCGGTTGCGCCTGGCGGCCGGAGGCCGGTACGACCTGACGTTCACGATGCCGTCGCGGCCCGTGCTGCTCTCGGTGGACGGCCGGGACGACCTGGGCCTGCTGATGACCGGCGGCGAGGGCGCCGCGCCGCCGCCGGCCCGGGGACCGGTGCTCGACATCACCTCGTACGGCCAGGCCGCGCCGCCCTCGACCGGCCCCTTCGACAGGGAGATCACCTGGGTTCTCGACCGGAGGTTCGCCCTGCTCGACGGGGTGCCCATGCTCGCGCACACGGTCAACGGACGGGTATGGCCCGACATCGAGACGCCGGTCGTCCGCGAGGGTCAACTCATCAAGATCACCGTGGTGAACCGGGGCAGGGACACCCATCCGATGCATCCTCACGGCCACCACGTGCTGGTGCTCTCCCGCAACGGACGGCCCGTCACCACGGGCCCGCTGTGGATGGACACCCTCGACGTCGGGCCCGGCGAGGTGTGGGAGGTGGCGCTCCGCGCGGACAACCCCGGCATCTGGATGTCGCACTGCCACGATCTCAGCCACGCGTCCCTGGGAATGACCTTCCACCTCGCCTACGAGGGCGTCACCACCCCGTTCGACGCGGGCCGCGCCTCGGGCAACCATCCCGAGTGAGTCACGGCCGGGGGACTCGGGGCCGTCCCGACGTCGAGGCCGTTTTTGATCAGGCGGCCTGCCCGAAGGATTCCTCGGACAGGACGAGGTCGAGGAGACCGGGAAAACGGGCGTCGAGGTCGCCCCGGCGGAGGGTGATGTAGAGCTTGCGCCCGGACGGACGCTGGTAGATGACGCCGCTCTCGCGGAGCACCCGCCAGTGGTTGGTGAGGGTCGACTTCGGGACGCCGGGCACGATCGCACCGCAGAACATCTCCTCGCCGGGGGCGAGCGCCCGGACGATCGCGGCCCGGACCGGGTGGCCGAACGCGGCGAGAACCTCTTCCAGCCTGAACTGCTCGGGTGACGGGTGAAGCGGTGTCATGGAGCGATTGTACGGAAAAAGCGAACTTGACGGCATGGCCTCAATTGTACGAGGATCCCGAACAGTCGAACTGTTCGTTTTTTCCGAACAATCTGAAGGAAACCATGTCGCCTCCCTCTCCGCTCCGGCGCCGTCACCTCGGCTGGACCCTGGCTCTGCTGGCCTTCGCCCAGCTGATCACCTCGCTCGACTTCAACATCGTCTTCGTCGCCCTTCCCCGGATCGGCGAGGACCTGGGCTTCTCCGGCCACACCTTGCAGTGGGTGACCAGCGCCTACGCCGTCACCTACGGAGGCTTCCTGCTGCTCGGCGGGCGCGCGGCCGACCTGCTCGGGCGCCGTCGCCTGTTCGTCCTGGCTCTGCTGGTGTACGCGCTGTCCTCGCTGGTCGGCGGGCTCGCCGAGAGCTCGGGCCTGCTGGTCGCCGCCCGCGCGGTGCAGGGCCTGGGCGGGGCGCTGCTCTTCCCGGCCACCCTGTCGCTGGTCAACACCCTCTTCGCCGAGGGACCCGAGCGGAACCGGGCACTGGCGGTCTGGAGCGGCGCCGGGGCCGGCGGCCTGTGCCTGGGATCGCTGCTGGGCGGTCTGCTCACGGGGGCCTTCGGGTGGGAGTCGGTGTTCTACGTCAACGTCCCGCTCGCCGGGGGCGCGGCACTGCTCGCCTTCGCCCTCATCCCCGCGGACGGCGTGCGGCGGCGGGGCCGCAGCTTCGACCTGCCCGGCGCGGTGACCGTCACCGCCGGGGTCACCCTGCTCGCCTTCGCGCTCATCCAGGGCCCCGAGTCCGGCTGGACCGCACCGGTCATCCTGGTGAGTTTCGCCCTCGCCGCCGTGCTGCTCGCCGGCTTCCTCACCATCGAGGCTCGCAGCCGCGACCCTCTCATGCCACTCCGCCTCATGGCCAACCGCAGCCTGAGCGGATCGATGGCCGTCACCCTGATCTTCGGGGCCACGTTCAACGCCCTTCCGTACTTCCTCACGCTCTACTTCCAGGTCGTTCACGGCTACAGCGCCCTGATGACCGGAGCGGCCTTCCTGGTGCCGTGCCTCCTGATCGCCGCAGGAACTCAGGTCGGCGAGCGGATGGCGACCCGGGCCGGGATGCGCCTCACCCTGCTCGCCGGCATCGTCACCGGTGCCGCCGGCACCGCCCTGCTCGCGATCGGCATGACCACCGGCGGTTCATACTGGAGTGTGCTTCCCGGCATCGTCGTCATGGGGCTCGGCCAGGGCCTGACCTGGACCGGCATGTGGATCGCCGCCGCCTCCGGGGTCGCCCCGGAGGAGCAGGGAGTCGCCTCCGGCATGGCGTCCACCGCCCTGCAGGTCGGAACCGCGCTCGGCCTGGCCGTGCTCATCGCGATCGCCACCGGGGACGTCACCGGGCTGACCGGCGAGACCCTGCGCGGCGAGGTCGCGGACGGCCTTCGGGCCGCGGTCCTCGTCGCCGCCGCGGGCATCCTGCTGAGCGCCCTCATCGCCCTGACCTTCGGGCGACGCCGGGCCGAGGCCGAGCGGGTCCACGCCGATGCCTGAGGAGACCTTTCACGCCGTGGAGGCCGAAGCCTCCGTGGCCGGCGCTCTGACGAGGTCGCGGGCCTTGCCCAGGACGCCGACCGTGTCCCGCCGGACCGTGGACGGCCCGGCGGGACCGTACGAGTGACCGCCCGTTACGTGGTCGGCGCCGCGCCTCAGGGGAGCTTGGTCCAGGGGCCCGGGGCGTGGTCGTCCTTCGGGATCCACAGGGCGGGCTGGAGCTCTCGAAGCCGCAGCGCGCAGCCCTCGTTCCAGGGGAAGCGGCCGCCGGCGTCGGGCCAGACGACCTCCATGAAGGACAGCGGGGGCCGCTGGTAGAAATGCAGCGCCATGCCGAACAGCGACCGGTACCAGCTCGTGTCCACCTTCTTGATCGCGACGGAGTAGTTCCTGATGACGTCGTCCCGCTCCTGGTCGGCGACGAGGTGCCGACCGGCCGCGATCTCGTTGGCCAGGGTTTTCAGGCAGTTGTTCATCACGTCGACGCGGAGCCCGAACATGGCGACCTCGGGCGAGCGGAACGTGTGCCACAGCCCGACGGTGAACGCCCAACCCGGTCCGTCCGCGTCCTCGGGGATCATGATGACCGCCCAGCCGCGCTCCTGAACGGTCCGCATCGCGCTGCGGTCGGTCTCGTCGAGCTCCACCTCGTGTTCGACACAGAGAAGACAGTGGCATACAGGCTGGTCGGGCATAGTGCCGAGCGTAGTGGTCTATATGGGATTAGTCCGTCAAGTCAATACACGCCCTTGCCCTGCGGGCCGAGCGGGGGGAGAAGATCGGTGAAGCCGGAATCGGCCGGCAGGCCCTCGTCAATTCGTCATCGACATAACAGACAGGCGGCTGCAAGCTGCGATCAAGTGCTCCGCCATACCGTCGGAGAGTGTCAGACAATGGCGATGTCGCCCTCATTTGCGGAACGATCGGTGTGATCCTGACTTTCCTCGGGGGCGCAGTGATCCTCAACACTCGTGACTTCCGCGGGCGGGCGCGGCGCGGATGGGGTCAGGTGATCCGGCTGCGGATGAACCAGACCGGCGGGTCCCGGAGAGAGAGGCGCGACAGCGCCGTCTACCACCCGGTCCTGCGCTTCACGACGGTGGACGGACAGACGGTCGAGGCGGAGTCTCCCGTCGGCGGCAACCCGCCGCTCGCCAGGCCCGGCGAGCGGGTCGCGATCATGTATGACCCGGGCGATCCGATGCGGGTGCGCATCGACAGCCCGATGGGCGGCGGGACACTCGTCGGGGCTGTTTTCATGGGCGTCGGCCTGCTGCTCCTCGTGATCGGAGTGCGTCTCGGCGTCCCGTTCCTGATGGGCAACCTGTTTTCGGCCTGAGATCCCGCGGGCCGTGCCGGGTTCACAGCGTTTTGATGAGACCTCCGTCGATGACGAAGTCGGCGCCGGTGACGTTGGCGGCCCGGTCGCCGGAGAGCAGTAGCACGAGGTCGGCGATCTCCCGGGGATGGGTGAACCTGCCGGTCTCCGCCTGGGCGGCGGCCTGCTCGGCCACCGTGGCGGCGTCGCCGCCACCGGCGCGGGAGACGGTCGCGGCGACGCCGTTCTCGCCGAGCCACAGGTCCGTGGTGACCGGGCCGGGGCTGATCGTGTTGACGCGGATGCCGTGTGGGCCGACCTCTTTCGACAGCGACTTGGAGAAGTTCGTCAGGGCCGCCTTGGCGGCGCTGTAGTCGATCACGGTCGGGTCCGGCAGGAAGGCGTTGACCGAGCTGACGGTCACGATGTTCCCGTGTCCCGCCGCGAGCATCGTGGGCAGCACGGCTCGGGTGGTGCGCACGGCCGCCATCAGGTTGAGGGTCAGGGAGTTGAGCCACTCCTCGTCGGTGACGTCGAGGAACCCGGTCAGCCTCGGCGTGACGGCGCCCACGTTGTTGACCAGGATGTCGAGCCTGCCGCGTTCCACGGCGGCCTCGACGAGCCGGGTGGGCCCGGTCGCGGTGGACAGGTCGACCTCGACCACCTCGACCTGTCCCGCCTCGGCCAGCGCCTTCAGCTCAGCCGTCGCCTTGCGTGCTCCGGCGACGACGTGCACGCCCTCCTCGACCAGCGCCTGAGTGATCGCCAGGCCGATTCCCTTGCTGGCGCCGGTCACCACCGCGACCTTGCCGCGCAGTCCCAGATCCATGACATCCCCCTCGTGGTAACAAAATGCTGTTGAGTCTCAGGCTTACACCGGTCGGCGAATGGTTCACGGCCTGGGGGCACGTGTCGCCGCGGCGGCGGTACGGATGTGCCCGGCGACGGCGGCGGGCTGCGACAGCGCGATCGCGTGTGAGGCGTCGACCTCGATCGTGACGGCGCCGGCGCGCTTGGCCATGAATCGCTGGGCGTCGGGGTGGATGGCCTGGTCGGCCGTCGCGACGACGTACCAGGACGGCAGTGTCTTCCAGGCCGCGGCCGGTGAGCTCTCCGCGAAAGCGGCGGCCGCGACCGGGCGCTGCGACACGGCGGCCACCGAGGTGACGTGCTCGGGCAGGTCGGCGGCGAACACGGCGGCGAAGTGGTCGGTCTTCAGATACAGCTCCACACCCGGCTCGCCCGCGCCGTCGCGGAAGGTGGCCGGACGCAGCGCCGGTCCGAGAAGGCTGTCGGGGAACTGGCCGTTGAGGTCCAGCGGGGTCTCCCCCTCGTCGAGGGCGAAGGCGGCGACGTAGACCAGCCCGGCGATGTTGCCCACCTGGGCGCTGGCTCCGTTGATGACCACGCCGCCGTAGGAGTGGCCCACCAGCAGGACCGGGCCGTCGATCTCGGCGGCGACGCTCGCGACGTACGTGGCGTCGACGGCCAGGCCGCGCAGCGGGTTGGCCACCGCGGTCACGGGAATTCCGACAGCCTGCAGTTCGGCGATCACACCTGCCCAGCTCGACACGTCCGCGAACGCGCCGTGCACCAGAAGGACGGTCGGTGTGCTGCCGTTCCTGAAAGACGTCCGTGAGTTCATGGTCCGACCGTAGGGAGCGTCCCGCGCGCGTCGCGAGCGTCACGTGACTGTCCCGTCAAGCGGTGGTTGACTGCGGAACGGCGCATCCGCCTTCGACGCGTCACACATCACGTCACCTCTCGCCCGGCGGCACAGTCGTTTGACGCTCGCGAGACGTTCGAGCCGCTCCGTACGGTCGTGCCCCATGACGGAGAACCTCTCAGCCACAATCCCATCCGATGACGGTGCCGGACGGGACCCCTTCTGGTTCCTCGGCGGCCGTGTCCGGCTCCTGGTGCCGGGCGCGTCGACCGGCGGCGCCCTGAGCGTCATGGAGTTCAACGACACCAAGGGGCACGCGACACCGTTGCACGTTCACGACGGGGAGGACGAGGTCTGGATCGTGCTCGACGGTGAGATCAGCTTTTTTGTCGGGGACAAGCGCTACGACCTGGGTGCCGGTGCGGTCGCGCACGGTCCTCGCGGTGTTCCGCACGGCTACCTGGTCCGCTCCCCGCAATCACGCATGGCCGTCGCCTTCGGGCCGTCGGGAATCGAGAACTGGTTCACCTCCAACGGCTCCCCGGTGTCCCACGTGGACGACGCGCCCGCCGCCTTCGACCTCGGGACCATCGTCGCGTCGGCGGAGGCGTACCGCCTGCGAGTGGCGGGACCCCCGCCGACGGAGTAGAGGCGCGTCACGCGTCGCCCGGCGGCGCAGTCATGTGACGCTCGCGAGATGTCCGGGCCGCTCCGTACGGTCAGTTCGTGGATGTACAGCCGTTATTCGAGAACGGCCGCGAACAACAGCCCGGACGGCACAGAAAAAAAATCGTCGACGAAGCTCCGGCCGGTCCGGTCGAGCAGTCGGAAAAGGCCGAAGGCCCTGTGCCGCGGTCAGCCGGAGAGCGTCCGTGAAAAGTCACCGGCGCCCGGGCTCGCCATTGACGACGAATTTTTCAGCGCCCTCCAATACGTGATCGAATCAGAAGGAAATGTTCATGGAAAGCGTTCGTTCCATACGTGGTCTGAAAGTGCGTGGTCGCTTTCTCCTGTCACTCGCGGCGATCGGCGTCATCGGGCTCACCGGTACGGTCGCCTCTCCGCAGGCCAGCGCGCAGGTGAGCACGGCGTCGGCCCGGACGGCGGCCACCGCGACCGCCCCGTCGGCCGCCGACGACCGGCGCGTGCCGGCGGGCTTCACCGAGCAGAAGACGAAGGTCGGCGACGTCGCCATCAACTACGTGCGCGGCGGACACGGTAAGACGCTGGTCCTGCTGCACGGATACCCGCAGACCTGGTACACGTGGCGCGAGGTCCTGCCGGAGCTCGCCAAGCACTACACCGTCATCGCGCCCGACCTTCGCGGGGCGGGGAAGAGCGACGCCCCGGCGGGCGGCTACGACAAGAAGACCCTCGCCGCGGATGTGTACGGGCTCCTGGGCAAGCTCGGCCTGCAGCATGACATCAGGATCGTCGGCCACGACATCGGCACGATGGTCTCCTACGCCTACGCGGCGGCCCACCCCGGCGACGTCAAAAAACTGGTGCTGAGCGAGGCGCCGATCCCCGACAAGAGCCTCTACACGTTCCCCTCCCTCACCCCGAAGGGAGCGGGTTTCTGGAACTTCGGCTACTTCAACGTCACCAACGGTCTCCCCGAGAGCATGGTGAACGGCAACGAAGAGCTCTGGGTGAAGGGTTTCATCGATTCACTCGAAGTCCAGAAGAACGGCGTCAGCAATAAGCAGATCCGGGAGTACGCCCGTTTCCTGCGGGACGACGCTCACCTGCGCGCCAGTTTCGAATGGTTCCGCGCATTCCCGAAGGACGTCGCCGACAACGCCAAATACATCAAGAAGAAGCTCCGCATGCCGGTTCTCGCGATCGGCGCCGCCGGCAGCCTCGGGGACTTCGTTCCCACCCAGGTCCGCAAGTACGCGAGCAACGTGACGGGCGCCGTCATCGCGAACTCCGGCCACTGGATCTTCGAGGAGCAGCCCAAGGAGCTCACCCAGCGGGTCCTCAAGTTCCTCAAATAGAGCGGTTCCTCAGGGAGAACCGATCCGAACCGTCATCGCGCTCCCCGGCCACGACGGTGGTCGCCGGCGTCCCTCGGGGATGCCGGCGCAGGTGATCGGCGCGTCACGCCGGACGAGACCCGGCGGCTTCCCTGACCCCCCGAGCCCCGGTGCCGTCTCTGAGACGGCCCCGGGGCTCGGCCCCGTACTTCGGCGCCCCTGGGGCGCCGAGAAGCTCACCTTCACCCCAAGGAGATCCACCATGTCCGAGAACTCGTTTTCACAGGTCACCGGTCGCCGGCCGAAGGGGCGGATGCTCCTGACCGGGATGCTGGCCGCCGCCGCGCTGACGGCCGTGGCCGTCGCCCCGTCCGCCGCGTCCGCCACCGTCACCCCTGCGACCAACAAGACGGCCAAGCCGACCGTGGTGCTGGTGCACGGCGCGTTCGCCGACTCCTCCAGCTGGAACAAGGTCATCCCCAAGCTCCAGCGGGCCGGCTACCCGGTGATCGCCGCAGCCAACCCGCTGCGGGACCTGAACGGTGATTCGGCCTACGTGTCCAGCGTCCTCTCCAGCATCGCCGGGCCGGTCATCCTGGTGGGCCACTCCTACGGCGGAGAGGTCATCAGCAACGCCGCCGTCGGCCACGCCAACGTCAAGGCGCTGGTCTACATCGCCGCGTTCGTGCCCGACGAGGGTGAGTCGGGCCTCGACCTCACCGGCAAGTACCCCGGCAGCCTGCTGGCCACCAGCCTGATCACCCGTGATTTCCCGCTGCCCGACGGCGGAACCGGCACCGACGCGTACGTGGACGCCGCGAAGTTCCGCGCCGCCTTCGCCGCCGACCTCCCCGCCGGTGACGCCGCCCTGATGGCCGCCACCCAGCGGCCCGCGAGCCTGGCCGCGCTCGGCTCGCCGAGCGGGGCGCCCGCCTGGAAGACCCTGCCCTCCTGGTATCTCGTCGCCGGGTCGGACAAGGCCATCCCGGCCGCCGCCGAGCGGTTCATGGCCAAGCGCGCCAAGGCGCACACCACCGAGATCAAGGGCGCCTCACACGTGGTCATGATCTCCCACCCCGACGCCACCGTCGACCTCATCACGGCCGCGGCCCGCGCCACCTCCTGACCGCCCGCCACGGTGACCGGTACGGCCTCCCGGCCGGGCCGGTCACCACGCGTCGCGGCCCGCCGGGAACGCTTTCCAAAAGGGGAGAGGCCGCGCCGCCACGGGGGACGGCGCGGCCCCATCTGGAACCGGGCGGTGAGGTCAGAGGGACGTGCGAAGGACGGCGTCCGGCTCCGATCGCGAGCTGATCCCCAGCTTGGGGAAAGGCCGCTGCGGAATCCGGCGCGAGATCAGGCGGACGTGCGAAGGGCGGCGCCCAGCTCCGATCGCGAGGCGATCCCCAGCTTCGGGAAGATCCGGTAGAGGTGGGAGCTGACGGTCCGGTGCGAGAGGTAGAGCTTCTGGCCGATCTCCTTGTTGGTCAGCCCCTCGGCGGCCATCTGAACGATCTGGAGCTCCTGCGGCGTGAGCTTGTCCTGTGCCTCGCTGTTGCGACGGCGGCTCGTCTCTCCGGAGGCCCGCAGTTCCTGGCGCGCCCGCTCGCTCCAGGGAATGACCCCGAGGGCGTCGAACGTCTCGCGGGCTGCGCGCAGGGGTGCCTGCGAATCGGCCGAGCGTCGCTGTCGCCGGAGCCACTCTCCGTAGGCGAGCTGAGCCCGTGCGCGAACGAAGGGCCATCGCCTCATGTCCACCTGGAGCGCGGCCTGGAACAGGGGCTCGGCCTCGGTGTCGTCGGCCAGCACCGCACGGGCGTGGCGCAGCCCGGCGTGCAGCGACGGCGACGGTGTCCTGAGCGCGATGGCCTCCAGCTCCTCCACGATGCCCGCGATCTCGCCGCCCCGCCCGCTGTGCGCGGCGGCGTCCGCCAGCTCCGTGACGGCGTAGCAGCGCAGCCCGATGTGGTACGCGGGATCGGCGGGGTCGTGCATCCGCCTCAGATGCTCGTAGGCGGCGTCATGGCGCCCGCGACCGAGCTCGGCGAGCCCACGTGCGAGCTGTACGGTGGCCAGCACCGGGCGAGCGCGGATGGACTTGCTCGCCCGCTCGGCCTCGGCCGCGTAGATCTCCACGCGATCGTGCTCGCCGCGCAGCGCGGCGAGCATGGCCCCCGTGGCCTGGACGATGGCGTACATGAGCGGCTGAGCCGTCTCACGTGCCAGCCGGCCGGCCTCCTCGACGGCCGGGATGGCCGTGCTCAGATCGGCCAGATGGACCGCGCTCCACGCCTGCGCGCCGAGTGCCCGCGCCAGGAGCCCGAGCCGGCCCTGCGCTCGCAGGTCGGTGAGTGAGGCGGCGGAGAGCGCCTCCGCGAGATCGAAATCTCCCACCAGGACCGCGGTACTGCCCAGCAGGCGTACCGCCAGTGAGTCTCCGGCCGGACCCGCGGCCGAACGGCGGAGGCGTTCGATGACCACCGCACCCCGATCGAGCGGGGCCGCGTACGCGAAAATCGTCAGCAGCTGCGCGTTGTGCTCGTCGACCGGCAGGCTTTCCGCCGTGGTGACGACGCGTTGCCGCACCTCGGGACCGGGCTGGGCCCAGAAGCACCTCAGGGCCGCGATGCCGAGGAGCTTCAGGGCGAGACCGGTGTCCCCGTCCGCCGCCGCGTGCTCGGCGACCTCGGTCAGCAACGGCACCCCCGCGCTGTCGTCGCGGATGCCGTCGTCGAAGGTCGCCCGGATCCACACCATCCGCGACCGCTGCCGTGACGACAGTTCGAGCGGCTCGGCTTCACGGAGGAGCCGGCCGACGACGTCAGGCCGTCCCAGCTCGACCCCGTGTTCGGCGGCCCGCAGCAGCCGTTCGGCCCGGCGGGCGGGATCGTCGCTGAGCCTGGCCGCGTGTTCCAGCGCCACGGCGGCCGTCGTGATCGCGCCCCGGCGGTACTCGTGCGTCGCCGCGGCCTCCAGTTCGGACGCGATGTCCTCGTCAGGCCCGGGGCTGGCGGCCGCTCGATGCCAGATGCACCGCTCCGGCCGGTCCGCGAGCACCTGCGCCAGCGCGGCGTGTGCCGCGTGACGCTGGGGGAGACTGGAGCTCTGGCGGATCGCCGAGCGCATGAGCGGGTGCCGGAACAGCAGTCCCTCCTCATCCACGGTGATCAGCCGTACGGCGATCGCGGGCGTCACGTCCGCCACCGTGACCCCTGCCCCGACGAGCGTCGACGTGGCGTTCAGCGTCTCGGCGAGCGAGGTTCCGTCGTTGAGCGCGGCGACCAGCAGCAGCGTGCGGGTGACGGGGGGCAGGCCCGACACGCGGGCGGTGAACGCCCGTTCCAGGCGGGTCGTCAACGGGAGCCACGCCAGCAGGGTGCCCTCGTCGCGCTGTCCCTGCGAGGCGAGCGGCAGCTCGACCAGGGCGAGGGGGTTGCCCGCCGACTCCTTCAGCAACCGCCGGCGCACCGCCGGCGCCAGGCCCGGGTTGCGGGTGTCCAGCAGCGCGGCCGCGGCCTCGTCGTCGAGCCGTTTGAGCTGCAGCTCCCGCAGCCCCGCCTCGTCGAAGGAGCTGGAGAAACCGTCCCGGATCGCGGCCAGCATCACCATCGGCTCCGCGTCCAGCCGCCGCGCGACGAACGCCAGCACATCGGCGCTGGAGCGATCCAGCCAGTGGGCGTCCTCGACGAGGAGCAGGACGGGCGAGCGGGCGGCGGTCTCACCGAGGAGGTTCAGCACCGCCAGAGCGATCAGGAAGAGATCCGGCACCGCCGCGTCCGTCAGGCCGAAGGCCGCCCCCAGCGCGTCACGCTGCGGACCGGGCAACGCATCGATCTCCGCACGGATCGGGAGCAGCAGCTGATGCAGACCGGCGAAGGGCATGTGCGTCTCCGACTCCACCCCGGTCGCCCTGAGGATCCGCAGACCGTGGGCGGCCGCCACCCCCGCGCTCTCTGACAGCAGGGCCGACTTGCCGATCCCGGCCTCGCCCCGCACGATCATCGCCGTGCCGCCCCCGCGGACCTGCCTCACGAAATCGTTGATAAGCCGCGTTTCGGACTCCCGTCCGTACAGCGGAGGCGTCGGCCGATCCGCCGACCCGCGGACGGCCCTCATATCCGGCTCCGGGCAGGGCGTGTCCACAGCCGGATGCGGCCGGCCCGGAAGGTCATCGGGGAACCGTTCGGTGATCACTTTGGTGGTGCCGGACGGTTGCGGATCCATCGCGAACTCCCCGGTCGTTCGTAGACGGTCACTGGGTGGACAGGCTCGACGCCTGTCCCTGTGCACTTCAATTCAAGTCGCGCGCACGTGGCCCGTCCACGCAGAACAGGACGCAGAAGTAGCGCGAAACCATCAGGGCGCGGCGTTCGCCAGGTCGCGGCAGCGGTTGCTCGCCTCGGTGTCACCGATGGCCTCGTACACCTCCGCCGCCCGCGCGTGGGCGTGGCGGCTCTCGTCGGTCCGGCCCTCGTCGGACAGCAGGGCCGCGAGCGTCTCCAGGGAGTGGGCCTGCGGGACGGGCAACCGAGCCTGTTCCATGAGGCTGATCGCCTCGGTGAGCTTGGTGATCGCTTCGGTCCGTTGGCCGAGCGATCCCAGACATTCGCCGACGCGAGCAAGCGCGATCGCCCTGATCAACGCCGCACCGCTCGGCGTGATTCCCGGCTGGTCCTCGTTCAGCAGGGCCAGCAGGTCGAGATACTGCTCCAGCGCCTCGGTGTAGCGTCCGGCGTCGCGAAGGCAGGTGCCGAGGGCGCCGAGACACTGGCAGTACGCACTGACGTCGCCGTTGGCCTTGAACGTCGCCGCGGCCTGGGTCTCCGCCGCGGTGGCCTCATCGAGCCGTCCGAGCCTTCGGAGAGCGCCTCCCGCGGTGTGGTGGGCCCAGGCGATCTGCGTCGCGGCGCCGCTGCGGGTGGCGAGGTCCATCGCCTGGGCGGTGTACCGCAGTGTGGTCTCCGGGTCGTTTCGCGGCATCAGATGGACCCAGGCCAGCAAGTTCAGCTGCGTGGCCTGCCGGGCCGGATCGCCCAGGGCGGCGGCGACCTCGGCGCCCAGGGTGAAGACCTCGTGCCAGTGCGGCGCGTGCATCCATCGGTCGGAGAACCAGTGCATCGACTCGGCGCAGTCGAGGACGGCGGAGTGCCGGCCGTCGCTCGCCGCCATCCGCAACGCGCCCAGCCAGTTGTCCACGTTCACGCGCAGCCAGTGGTCGGCGTCCTCCGGGGAGGACAGGCCGGCGAGGTCGGCGTCGGGCCGGTCGGAATGGATGTACGCGGGATCGAACAACCGCCCGGCGGTGGTGGCCATCCGCAGCAGCCACGACGTCATCGTCACGGTGAGCGCGTCGCGCTCGGCCGTGGTCTCCTCCTTCTGGAGCCGGTCACGGGCGAACAGCCGGACCAGGTCGTGGAAGCGATAGCGTCCCGATGTGCTGTCCTGCAGCAGCCCGAGGTCGACGAGTTCGTCGAGGGCGTCCCATGCCCCGTCGATCGACGTGCCGCCCACCACCGCGGCGAGAGCGGCGTCGAAGTCCCAGCCCGGCACCGGGGCGAGCCGGCGGAAGACCCGCCGCGTCGAGTCTGTCAGCTGCTCGTAGGACAACCCGAACGCGGTGGCGACCTTGAGATCACCGGCGCTGAGCTGGTCCAGGCGGCGCTCCTCGTTCATCAGGCGGGCGGCGAGGTCGGCGGCGTCCCAGCCGGGCCGGCTGACCAGCCGATTTCCGGCGATCCGCAGCGCGAGGGGCAGACCGCCGCACAGCTGCGCGAGCTGCCGGATGGCCGATCCCTCGCCCGAGGCGCCGTCGTCTTTCAGGATTCCGGTCAGCAGTTCGGCGGCCTCCAGCAGGGGCAGGGGCCCGAGGCTGAGCCTGCGCACTCCTTCCAGACCGGCCAGCAGGCGGCGACTGGTCACCAGGGCCTTGCCCGCGCCGCCGCCCGGCAGCAGCGGCCGGACCTGATCCTCGGAGGTGGCGTTGTCGAGCACGACGAGCACGCGCCGGTCGTGCAGCAGGGACCGGTACAGGGACGCACGCTCGGCGACGTCGCCCGGGATCTGCTGATCCGCGATGCCGAGTGCGCGAAGCAGCATGCCCAGGGCCTCGTCGACGGGCAGGGGCTGCGGAGACATGCCGAACAGGTCGAGGAAGAACACCCCGTCGGGGAAGCCCGGCCGCAGGGCGTGGGCGACGCGGACGGCCAACGTGGTCTTGCCCAGCCCGGCGGAGCCGGTGATGAGCCCCACGCCCGCGACGCCCGGCGCGTCCCCGGCGTGCACCAGCTCGTTGGTCCAGGCCAGTTCCGCGGTTCGGCCGGTGAAGTCGTCGACGGAGCGGGGCAGCTCGCACAGCCCGATCGGGCGGGTCCAGCGGTCACGCAGGCGGCCCTCGCGTGCCAGCTCGACGAGCTGCTTACGGTCGGCCTCGTCCAAGCCGAGGGCGTCGGCCAGCGCGGTGACGGTGCGGTGCTGGGGGCCCTTGCTGCGGCCGCGTTCCATGTCCGACAGCGTCCGGGCGCTGACCCCGGAGGCTCCGGCGAGCTGCTCCAGCGTCAGGCGGGCCGACTGCCGGTGGCGACGCAACACCTCCGCGAAGCTGGGCGATCCTGTGATGGCAACGCTCCTTCCGGACGAGTGGGTCCGAGGTCAGGTGTTTCCCGAGGTGGGTTCGCCGTGCAGTGTCCGGGCGAGCTGGCGCCGGGAGGTGATGTCGAGCTTCCGGAAGACCTTGTTGAGGTGATATTCGACGGTCGAGGCGGTGATGAAGAGCCTGGTGGCGATCTCCGCGTTCGTCGCGCCCCCGGCGGCGAGACCGGCGACCTGCGTCTCCTGAGGCGTCAGGTGGTGGTCGGTCTGCTCCGTCCGTTTACGGGCGCGTTCGCCGGTGGCGAGGAGTTCGGTACGCGCCCGCTCCGCGAAGGCGGTGGCGCCCATGGTGGCGAACAGGTCGTGCGCGATCCGCAGCCGGTCGCGGGCGTCCGAGCGGCGTCCCCTCCGGCGCAGCCACTCGCCGTAGAGCAGGTGGGCCCGGGCGAGCTCGGTGGCGACCGTCGTACGGCCGAGGTGCTCGACGGACTCGTCGTAGAGGGCCTCGGCGTGGTCGTCGTCGGCCATCAACGCGCGGGATCTGGCGAGCATGCCCAAGGCCCATGACGTGCCGCTGGCCGGCGCCCGCTCGGACAGACGCGCGAGGGCGGCGGACGCGGCGGACCGATCCCCGGCGCGCACGCCCGCCTCGACGAGGTTGGGCAGGATCAGGCTGCCCGTCCCGGGCTCGTCGTCGTCATAGACGCGAAGGGCGCAGGCGAGCGCCTCGTGGTAGCGGCCGAGGCTGAGTTCGAGCACGGTGAGCGCGAGGAGCACGTGGTTGGCCGTCGACGCGCTCCCTCGCTGCTCGGCCCATCCGCCCATCACGGTGTCCACCGCCGCGCGCGTCTCCGCCTCGCGCCCCTGCCATGCCAGCAACTCCACCTGGTAGATCGGCTGGTCGGCCGCCATCCCGACCGCCGTGGCGATCTCGGTCGACTCGGTGTGGTGTGCCTCCGCGTCTCCGAACCGGCCTGCCAGCAGCTCGACGGAGGCCAGGTCCAGAAGGGTGGACCGGAGCGCGTGCAGCGCACCCTGGTCCCGGTCGAAGGTGTCGAGGCGCTCGATCACCGCTCGAAGTCCCTCGTCGTCCCAGAGGTCGACCGTCGCCATCCAGCCCAGGACGGCCAGGGGCATGCCCGCCTCGACGAGATCTTCGTCGGTACGCAGGGCCGTGATCGCCGCGCGCATCAGCGGCACCGCCGGCAGATATCCGACGGCGATGCGCGTCGCGAACGCGTCCAGCAGCAGGTCGGGAATCGTCGCGCGCGCGGAGGGGGACAGGGGCGCCTTGAGCGCGGTGCGCGCCACCTCGACGAGCGTCGTGCCGATGGTGTAGCGGCGGGCGACCATCGCGGCCTCGAGCGCCTGGAACAGCATGCCCCTGACCGTTCGCTCGTCGAGCGGGCCGATCGTCGCGGCCGCCTCCAGCAGGATCGACGGCACCGCCGTCACCCGGGCGAAGAACATCTCGATCGCCGCCCGCAGCTGCTGCGCCCCCGCACGCATCTCGGGGGCGTTGAGCCCGGGTACGGCCCGTTCCAGCAGGGACTGCGCGACAACTGGATCACCGGCGACGAGGTGCGCCCCGGCGGAGGCGAACAGCCGGCCGGCGCGACGCTCGGGATCGGGGGTCAGCTCCGCGGCCCGCAGGAGGAAGGCTCCCTGCGCCGAGTAGCCGCCGCGGCTCCGGGCCCGCTCGGACGCGCGTTCGAGCTCCGCCGCGACGTCCTCGTCGATGCCGACGGTCGCCGAGGCGAGGTGCCACGCCCGGCGGTCCGGATCACGGTCGGGGTCGATCACGGCGGCGAGGGCCTCGTGCACGCGCCGCCGATCCGCCGCCCGCGCGCCCGTGTAGACCGCCGAACGGATGAGGGGGTGGCGGAAGGCGAGACCGCTCTGGAGCGAGAGGATGCCCTCCGACACGGCGATGTCCGCCGCCTCGGGCGACAGGCCGAGAAGCGCGGTGGCCCGCCACAGCAGCGCGGGGTCGTCCGGCGGTACGACGGAGGCGACGAGCAGCAACGACTGCGTCTCCGCCGGCATGGCGCGGACCTGACGCAGGAAGTGCTCCTCCATGCGTCGGCCCACCGGCAGCGGCCCGGGCAGCAGGGACCCGCCGGCGAGATGCTCGTCCGCCAGCTCGACCATCGCGAGGGGGTTGCCCCGGGTCTCGGTGATGATCCGCTCGACCACCTGGGGGCCGAGCCGTCCGGCGACGGCGGTCAGCAACCGGAGGGCGTCCGTCTCGGCCAGACCGGCGAGGTGGAACGTGGGCAGCCCGCCGAGCGCCAGGGTGCCGGCCGGCTCGTCCCTGACGGTGAGCAGTAGCCCGACGCCGTCCGCGTGCAGCCGGCGCCCGGCGAAGGCGAGCACCTCCAGCGACTCCCTGTCCAGCCACTGCGCGTCGTCGACCAGGCACATCAGCGGTCGCACGCCGGCGACGTCCGCGAGCAGGGTGAGGGTGGCCAGCCCGACGAGGAAGCGATCGGCGGGCGGGCCGGCGACGAGGCCGAACGCGGAGCCCAGGGCGTCACGCTGCGGGGCGGGCAACCGGTCCACCCGGTCGAGGAAGGGCAGCAGCAGGCGGTGCAGGGCCGCGAAACCGAGCTGCGTCTCCGACTCCACCCCGGCGACGCGCGCGATCTGGAGCTCGGAGGCGGCGGCGGCCGCGTACTCCAGGAGCCGCGTCTTTCCGATCCCGGCCTCGCCGACCAGCACCAGGGCCCCGCTCAGTCCCTCACCGACGGTCTCGACGAGCCGGTCGAGCGCCAGGCACTCCTCTCGCCGTCCGAGCAGCGGTGCCGAACCTGCTGCGTCGAAACGCCCCGGAATGTAAGCGGACACGAGGGAACCCCCCATCGGCTGTGACAGGCAGGAAGCCCCTCAGCACCGTGCTGATAGATCTCTGGTGGAACCTGCCGCCAGAGCATGTGAAGTTTCGCCGTTTATGCAGCTAATTGCAACGTCAAGATCGACTCTTGGGCCAGGTGAGGGGGAGGTTCACCTGCGGGCTCTGGGTCAGCGGGCCGCCTGGAAGGCGCGGCCCGTCAGGGTCGCGTCCCCGTTGCCGTGGAACAGGCCGCTGCTCGGCTCGGTGTCGGAGGCGGGCAGGCCGAACCACGCGTAGCGCTGCACGTACGGCAGGGAGGCCAGCATCTTGGTGGAGGCGGTGAGGAAGGCGGCCTGCTGCGCGTCGCTGGGATAGCGGGTGCCGTTCGAGAAGTCGGTCAGGGCGTACTCGGTGAGCCAGATCGGCTTGCGGTAGCGCTCATGCACGGCCTGTATGTAGGACCTGAGCTGGCCGACCGCGGCCGCGGTGCGGAAGTCGTGGCCGTACCAGTGCAACACGATGAAGTCGACGCGGTAGTTCCGCTGCTCCGCTCCGGACATGAAGCGGCCCAGCCAGCCCTCGGGTTTGTCCGCGTCGAAGGCGACGGCGGGACTGCCGATCTTCTGGCCGGTCTCCATGAGCCGCGGCCACAGCGACAGCGCCTGCTCCACGGACATGTTGGCCTGGGAGGGCATGTCCGGCTCGTTGAAACTGAGCAGGTACGGGCCCGCGCTCTTCGCCTGGGCGAGCTTCTCGGCCTTGACGCTGCCGGAGCCCCACACCATGGGGACGAACTCGATCTTCTTGGGCACGGTGATGCCGTCGTGGTGGGTGTCCCACGTGTAGTACCAGCTCGCGCCGGACTTGGCGAGCGCCGTGCTGAGGCCGGACATCTTCCACACGCTCACCCCCTTCTTCGCGGAGGTCGCCACGACGGGGGCCGCCGGGGCCGATTCGGGCGCGGCGGAGGTCTTCTTCCGGCTGGGCGCCGTGAGACTGGGGCTGGGGGTGGGAGACGGGGAGCTCCGGGGCGTGACGTGTGTCAACGGAGGCCGTGACGGCGGCGCCGTCGAGACCGTCCGGGGGGTCACGCCGGGCTCCGCCACCGAGACGGGGGGCGGGGCGATGAGATGCCCGGTCACCAGGACGCCGACGACGATGGCCGCCACCCCGGCCGCCGCGGACCCGGCGACCGTGCCGGGGGACAGGGAGGACAGCAGGCCACTCGGCTCCGGCGGAGGAAGGGCGGGAGCCCCCGTGGAGGCGCCGCTCTGCCCGGGAAGGACGTGCGAGGCGAGGTGCCAGGCCGCGTCGGTGGTCGCGGGGACGGCCTGGAAGTGGTCCAGGACAAAACCGAGGGGCAGGGGCAGCAGGGGCAGGCCGCTGAGCAGGCGGTCGATGGGCAGCAGGCCGGCGGTGCGCCGCCCGCAGACGGAGCAGCCACGGAGGTGCCGGGCGAAGCGCTTGCGCCACAGCGGGCTGGGCACGCCGTTCCAGTTTTCGGTGAGGGCGCGCAGCTCAAGGCACTCGGAGTCGGCGTGCAGCGCTCGCACGACGGTGCGAGCGGTCTGGACCTGGTCCTTCATGCGCTGGACGCGTACGGCGGCGTGGCGGCCGGACAGGCCGAGGGCGCCGGCGAGATCGGCGCGGCCGAGTTCGCCGGTCTCCTCCAGCCACCACAGGGCGAGAAGAGCCTGGTCGTCGCCGTCCAGCCAGCGGGTGGCCTCGGCGACCTCGCGGCGCTGTTCGGTGAGCCCGAGCCGGAGGATGGTCACGGCGGCGAAGTCGGAGGCGGGGTCCGGCATCTCGGTGGCGGTGTCGAGATCGGCCCTGCGGTTCTGCGTGCTCCTGCGGTCCTGCTCGTGGTCGCGCACCTGGCGGACGGCGATGGCCACCAGCCAGGACCGGTACGACTCCGGGGCCCGCAGGCCGGGCAGGGATCGGACGACCTTGAGCAGCGTCTCCTGGACCACGTCGTCGACGTCGGTGTGCCCGTTCAGCGCCCGTCCGACGATGTTGTAGACGAGCGGGAGGGAGTCGGCCACCAGGACGTCGAGTGCCCGCTGGTCTCCCTCGCGCGCGGCGACCACCAGCGCTGTGTCAGGTCCGTCCCTACTGGTCCCGTGCATCCAACTCCGCTTCCTGTCGGTCGTCTCTGGGCCGTCCGGTGCGTCGGATCTGGACGATTCTCTCCATAACGGGCTGGATAAATCTCCCCGAAACGGAAGACCGGCGGTCTCTCCTCCGGGCGGGAAGCCGGTGAGCGGCTGGTGGACGGCGGAAATCCACGGCGCTCTTCATCATGAAATTTCTTAATTTTCCTGGCTTGTCCCAAGTTTCTGTTATCTCCAGCCCGCCTACCGGTCTCCTGTAACAGGAGCACGTGCGTCCGACGCCGGACGCGACGATAGGAGAGGCACGCGACGATGGCAACAAGGAGGCAGACGGCCGGCCCGCCACGGGAGCCGTATGCCCTGGTCCTGGCGGTGCTGCCGATCACGGCAGCGATTCTTCGCGCCGGCCCTCCCCACCCCGTCCGAATGATGCCGCCGCGTCGTCGCCTTCTGCGCGGTCCTCGGCACCACCATCCGCTCCCGACGGCAACGCATGTCCGCTGACAGACAGGCCGCACCCCGGCCGGTCAGACGGGCCGTGCTCCGGCCCGTCCGGGACGCCGTCGACGTTCAACCCCCAACTCCCTCGTACGAAGGACCTCATCCATCATGAGTGAGACTGTTCCGCGTACCACCGCGCCGGGTCGCAGAGGCGGACGGCAGGTCCGTCGCATCGCGCTCGCGGGCGCCTTCGCAGCCGTCCTGGGCGCCTCCGTTCTCAACGGAGCCTCCCCGGCCGGCGCGGCCGAAGTTCCCCTCTCGCAGGGCCGTCCGGCCACCGCCTCCTCGTCGGAGAGAGGCGACCTGTCGGCCTCGGCCGCGGTCGACGGCAAGAGCAACACCCGCTGGTCCAGCGCCTTCAGGGACCCGCAGTCGCTCCAGGTCGACCTGGGCAGGTCCACCGCGATCAAGAAGATCGTGCTGAACTGGGAGAACGCGTACGCCACCGCGTTCCAGATCCAGACCTCCACCGGCGGCGGCCAGTGGAAGACGATCCACACCACGACCGCCGGCAAGGGCGGCGTGCAGACCCTCAACGTGTCGGCCACCGGCCGCTACGTGCGCCTCTACGCGACCAAGCGCTCCAGCCGGTACGGCGTCTCGCTGTGGGAGTTCCAGGTCTTCGGCACCGGATCGACCACCCCCGTGCCCAGCACGACCCCGACCAAGCCGGCGCCGAGCTCCAGCCCGAGCAGCACGCCCACCAAGCCCGCGCCCAGCACGACCCCGACCAAGCCCGCGCCCAGCACGACCCCGACCAAGCCCGAGGTCCCGGCGGAGTCCTCCGGCAAGAAGGGGGTGGGCGTGTGGCAGATGTCCGGCGTCAGCGCGGCGCTCGCCAGCTCCGGCGCGAACTGGTACTACACCTGGTCGACGAACCACAACGGCATCACCGCCCCGGCGTCGACTGAGTTCGTCCCGATGATCTGGGGTGCGGCCAGCGTCACCGACGCGAACCTCGCCCAGGCGAAGAGCGCCGGACCGTACCTGCTCGGCTTCAACGAGCCGGACATGGCCGAGCAGTCCAACATGACCGTGGACAAGGCGCTGTCGCTGTGGCCGAAGCTGACGGCGACCGGCCAGAAGCTCGGCGCTCCCGCCGTCGCCTACGGCGGGGACAGAGCCGGCGGCTGGCTGGACCGGTTCATGTCCGGTGCGGCCCAGCGCGGCTACCGCGTCGACTTCATCCCCCTGCACTGGTACGGCGGGGACTTCAACACCACGAACGCGGTCGGCCAGCTCAAGTCCTACCTGCAGGCCGTGTACGACCGCTACCACAAGCCGATCTGGCTCACCGAGTACGCCCTGATCGACTTCTCGAAGGGCGTCCGGTTCCCGACCGACGCGCAGCAGGCCGCCTTCGTCACCGCCTCCACCAAGATGCTGGCCTCCCTGCCGTTCGTGCAGCGTTACGCGTGGTTCGGCCTGCCCTCCTCCGACACCGAGCCGAACAGCGGGCTTTTCCACAGCAACGGGGTCGCGACCCCGGCGGGCCGCGCCTTCCAGGCCGCCAGCTGACCGTCGCGCGTCCGGTGAAGGCTTCCGTCACCGGCGCGCGGCGTCGTGCCGGCACGGAGACGATCTCGTGCCGGCACGGAGAACCCGGCGCACTCTGCTCGGTTTGTCCAGATTTCCGGTAAGACCACCCTGAAAAAGCCGGCGGCCCCTCCCAGGGCGGCACCTCTGGGAGGGACCGCCGGCACCCCCCAAGAACGCCGGTGGCCCCCCTTTGGGGCGGCACCCCCCGCACCGGCGGCCGCTCCTGAGCGGCAGCGTTTCACCCGAGGCGAGGCCCGCGGCCGCGGGCCTCGCCTCCCGCCCTCCCGAAACGACCCGGGTGAGAGGAACGACATGAAGGCGGCCACCATCGGCGTACCGGTGCTCGTGATACTCACCGTCGTCCTGGTCGCGCGGTGCGTCGCCGTCGGGCCGGCGGAGCATACGGCCGGGAGCCACCTGCCCCCGCCGGGAGGCCAGGCCACGATCTCCGCACCGGCCGGCACGACCGGCACCGCACCGACCGGCGCCGCGCCGGGCTCGTACAACGCCACCGATATCGCGTGGCTGCAGCTGATGATCCCGATGACCGATCAGGCGCAACGCCTGCTGGAGCTGGCTCCCGCGAAGACCTCGAACCCGCGGCTCACGCGGTTCGCCGCGGACAACGTCGCCGACCGCCGTACGACCCTCCAGCAACTGCGCGACCTGCTGCGGCGGTCCGGCGTGCCGGAGAGCAACGAACACGAAGGGCACGACATACCGGGCATGGTGATCCCCGCCGACTTCGCCCTCCTGAACCGGGCCGAAGGCGCCGCGTTCGACCGGCTCTTCACGAAGGACGCGCGTGAATACCTCACGCAGTCCGCCCTGGTGGCACGCGGCGAACAGAAATCGGGCGCAGACCAGGACACCAAGGCCTTCGCCGCGACCCTGGAGAAGGCCCACACCGCCCAGCTCACCCAGCTGGAACCTTGAGTAGCGCCGCGCCCGTTTCGGGAACGCGACCCCGCGCGCGGCGCGGAGCCCCCGGACGTCACCCCGCACGGCGGGCGAACCCGGCCCTGGTGCTGATCCTGATCTACGCCGGAGCCGCCGCGGCGACCGCGACGTGCTGGGCCGACGTGACCTCCGTCGCCGGGTTCGCCGGATGGGCGGGCTGGGTGGGCAGGCTCACCGGCCTGCTCGCGGGGTACGCCTGCGCCATCCTGCTGGGACTGGTGGCCCGCGTCCCCGCCCTGGATCACGGGGTCGGGACCGACCGGCTGGCCCGCTGGCACGCGACGGCCGGCCGTTACACCATCGTCCTGTCGGTGACGCACATGCTGTTCGCCACGGCGGCCTACGTCGCGCGCTCCGGCACCGGCGTGCTGGAGGGGACCGCGGGCCTGCTCCTGAACGGACCGGCGATGCTGGAGGCGGCCGTCGGCCTCCTGCTGCTGATCGGTGTCGCGATCATCTCGGTGCGCGAGGCACGACGCCGGATGCGCTACGAGACCTGGCACTACCTGCACTTCATCACCTACGGCGCGGTCTTCCTCGCGTTCGCCCACCAGCTCACCGGGCCGGACTTCGCGGGCAGCGCGGTCATGAGTTTGCTCTGGCAGGCGCTGTACGTGTCGGTCGTCGCCCTGCTGATCTGGTACCGCTTCCTCACCCCTCTCCGCCGTGCCCTGCGCCACCGGCTACGGGTCGCCGAGATCCGCAGGGAGTCGCCCGCCGTGGTGTCGGTCTACCTGACCGGTGACCACCTCGACGAGCTGGGCGCCGAGCCCGGCCAGTTCTTCCGCTGGCGCTTCCTGGCCCCCGGCATGTGGTGGACGGCCAATCCCTACTCGCTGTCGGCCCCCGCCAACGGGCGCTTCCTGCGGATCACCGTCAAGGGGGTCGGAGATCACAGCCGCGCGCTGGCCCGGCTGCGGCCCGGCACCCGCGTGTGGGCCGAGGGTCCCTACGGGGCCCTCACCGCCGCGCGCCGCCGCAGGCCGCAGGTGCTGCTGGTCGGCGGCGGCGTGGGAATCAGCCCGCTGCGCGCCCTCTTCGAGACGCTGCCCGGCCAGGTGACCCTGGTCTACATGGCACGCCGTGACGAGGAGCTGATCCTGCGCGGCGAGCTGGACGCCATCGCCCTCATGCGCGGCGCCACGGTGCACTACACCGTCGACGAGCTGTCCGGATCATCCGGCGGGCGGAGCGTGCCCCTGACCGGACGCGCCCTGCGGACCCTGATCCCCGGATTGGCCGTCCACGACGTCTACCTGTGCGGGCCCACCGGCATGACGACCGCGGCGCGTCAGGCCCTGCGCCGCGCGGGCGTCCCCAACCGCCGCATCTACCTGGAATCCTTCGACTTCTGACTCCTCGCGCGGCCGCACCCGGCGGGATCGGGTACGGCCCGGCGGCGCACCAGCTCGCCGACCGGCGTGGCGGCCGGGACTGACCGGCGTGGCGGTCAGGACGTACACGGCCCGGAAGCCGGCACTCACAGCCACCCCCGCCGCCGGAACATGACGTAGAGCGCGACGGCCACCAGCACCATCAGTGCCAGCGCGGCCGGGTAACCGGCGACCCAGTGCAGTTCCGGCATGTGATCGAAGTTCATGCCGTACACGGTGCCGATGAGAGTGGGGGCAAAGAAGATCGCCGCCCACGCGGAGATCTTCTTGACCTGCTCGTTCTGGGCGTAGCTGGCCTCCGTCAGGCGCTTGACCTCCTCGTTCTGCGCCTGGCCGACCAGCGTGGCCTTGACGGTGAGGACGCTCTGGTAAAACTCGATCACCCCCTGGAGATACTCCCGTTCGCCGTCGGCCACGATGCGGACCCGGTCGAACTGGTCCGCGATGTCGACGACCAGCCGCTGACCGCCGGGGGAGATGCGGGTGAGGGAGGTCATCCTCCCGTAGATCGCGCCGCTCAGCGCACCCATGGTCCGTACGGCGAGCAGCCCGTGGCGGACCCGGAACAGCTCGTCGAGAAACTCCTCGGGATTGTCGACCTGCCCACCCGTGACCCGTTGCTCCAGCCGCCACACGTCACCGGTCATCGTCTCGATGTAGGCCTCATGGTGGCGGGTCAGGGCGGAGACGATCGCGTACGACAGCTCGAACGGGGTGGCGGGACGGAGGCGGCCCGCCTTGATCCGTTTGAGGATCGCGCTGGTCTCACGCAGGGCGACCTCCGGCTCGACCGCCGGGTTGATCGGTCCGTGGACGGTCACCAGATAGTTCCGGCCGACGAACTGGTCGAGCTCGATGTAGTGCACGTGGCCGCGCTCGCCCCGTTCGGGGGCGTGCAGGATGACAAAAACATGGTCCGGATAGGCATGCACCTTGGGTACGCGGTTGCGCTCGAAGCAGGCCCGGACCGCCATCGGATGGAAGCAGAACACCTCCGCCAGAACGCTCACGGCCTCCTCGTCGCAGCTGGGAATGTCCACCCAGACCAGGTTGTCCGCATCGCCGAGCAGCTCCGGCAGCTCCTCGATGGGACGATCCTCGATTCCTCCGTCGGTGACCAGGCGAACATCCATTCGGGCTCACCCCTTTCAGCAACCCCACGACCAGTCTGTCAATGAGGTCACCGGGCACTCACAGCGGCCGGTGCTTCCCCGCTCGGCGGGGGCTGTCCCGCGAGAAAGACGTGGAGGGAAGATCACGGCGCGACGTTGACCGGGGCCGGACACCAGCCAGGAAGACTAGAAGCCGTCAGACGAAGCCCGCCACCGCGGGCTTCGTCGTGTTGCCACGGCTCAACTCACCCCAACCAGAAGGCGGCCGGTGACCACGTCTGGGCGCCGCTGGTGGAGCCGTCGTGCAGTCCGATCCAGTACGGCGCCAAATGGCCCAGGGCGGTCGCTAAGATCACCGATGACCTCGACGAGCTGCTGGCGTTCTACGACTACCCAGCCGAGCATCGGATCCACCTGCGCACCACCAACCCGGTCGAGTCCACCTTCGCCACCGTCAGGCTCCGGCAGCGGGTCACCAAGGGATCCGGCTCACGAGCCGCCGGTGTCGCGATGGCGTTCAAGCTGATCGAGTCCGCCCAGGCCCGTCGGCGAACGGTCAACGCGCCGCATCTGGGCGCCCTCGTGCGCGCCGGTGCGAAGTTCGAGCGAGGCCAACTCGTCGAGCGACCCGGCGGATCAGGAGGTGATCAGCACGTCGCCTGACACGCCGATTCACAGATCACCGATGAGTTCGACCGGCACGCCTGGTCATACACAGCACAACGAACCTACGGAGAAGGACAATCCAATGACCGAGCTGAACGCGGAACTTGCCCGGCGGGCGATCGTCGAACACACCCGACGTCTGGCGGAATCAGCCGCGGCGGCCGGACCTGACGCCGCCGTGCCGACGGCCTCGAAATGGACCATCTCTGACCTGGTCGAGCACGTGGGCCAGACCCAGCACTGGGTCGCAGAGATCATCGAGCGGCGCATCACCGACCCCACGCAGCTGCCCACGCAGATGGCCGTACTCCCCACCGACCCGCGCGAGTGGCAGGCGTGGCTGTCGGAGTCCGCGCAGCGGGTCGCGAGCGCGTGCTCCAACGACGCGCTCGACGCGCCGGTGTTCAACCCGGGGTCTGAGGAACATCGGAACCGGATCGTGCGCTAAGTGTTTGTCCTGGTGATTCCCGGTTTGACCGCCAGTGATCGTTACCAGAACCTTCGGGGGTCTTGTCGCAGACCTGGTGGAGGTTCTCAGTGCCGGTCGAGTTCTTGTCGGATGAGCAGGCAGCGGGGTTTGCCTCATTTCAGGGGGCGCCCACACGCACGGAGTTGGAGAAGTACTTCTTCCTGGATGACGCTGACCGAACGGCGATCGAGGGTAAGCGCAGGGATCACAACCGACTCGGCTTCGCCGTCCAACTGGGTGTCGCCCGATTCTTACGCCGATTTCTGCCCGATCCCCGCCAGGTCCCTGTCGAGGTGGTGGGCTATCTCGCCCAGCAGTTGGGAATCACCGACGCATCCTGCATCAAGCTGTATGGGCAGCGTGATGGAACCGCGCGCAGCCATGCGGGGGAGATCGAGGAGGCAGGCGGGTGGGTCGACTTCGCCGAGGTCGAAGCGGAACTGGCGCAGTGGATCGCGGCACGGGCGTTCACCACGGGTGAGGGTCCCAAGGCGTTGTTCGACGCGGCAGCGGCCGAGTTGCGCGCCCGCCCGGTCCTGATGCCGGGGGTGCATCGGCTGGCGCGTTTGGTGGCCCGGGAACGGGAGAAGGCCACGACGCGGTTGTGGAACACCCTGCACGGGCTGCTCAACGACGAGCAGCGCCGGGTGCTGGCCGAACTCCTGGACGTGCCCGCCGGTGCAAGGATCTCCAGGCTTGAGCGATTGCGGCGTCCGGTGGTGAAGGCGTCGGGTCCGCAGATGGACAAGGCGTTGGAGCGGGTGGCCGAGATCGCCGCGCTGGGGGTGGGGCAGATGGACGTGTCGGTGATTCCACCTCGGCGGATGGCCGAGCTGTGGCGCTACGGCATGGACGGCAAGGCAACGCTGATCGACCGGCACAGCGAGGAGCGCAAGCTCGCCACCCTGCTGGCCACCGTGGTGCACCTGACCACTCGTTCAGTCGATGACGCCCTGGACCTGCTGGATCTGCTGATCGCCACCAAGCTGCTGGCGCGTGCCGAGCGGGAGTCGTCCAAGGAGAAGCTGCGCACCCTGCCGCGGGTTGAGCGTGCTTCGGCCACGCTGGCCGAGGCGGTACGGGTACTGATCGAGGCGACCGACGACCAGGTCGACATCGCTACTGGCGAGGTCCTGGGACCAGGGCTGGCGTCGGTGGATGAGGTGTGGGCCAGGATCGAGGCAGTCGTGCCCCGGCGCGAGCTGACCTCGGCACTGGCCGCGATCACCGAACTCACCCCGCCAGCCGATTCGGATGCCGATGAGGCGTGGCGGGCGATGCTGGTGAGTCGCTTCGCCACCGTGCGGCCTTTCCTACCCAGGCTGTGTGAGATGGTCCAGTTCGGTGCCACCGCGGAAGGCAAACCGGTGCTCGCCGCATTGCGAACGCTGCCGGGACTGATGGGCCGCAAGCGCGTTACCCCAGACGAGATCGACATCTCCTTGCCGGCGGGCTCGTGGCGGCGCCTGGTGTTGCGCGCGCCTCATCTGGAAGCCGGGCTGGTGGACTGGAAGGCCTACGCGTTTTGCGTGCTGGAGCAGTTTCATCGCCTGTTGCGCCGCCGGGAGATCTTCGCGATCAACTCCTCCAAGTGGGGCGACTCGGGCGCCAAGCTGCTGCAGGGCGCGGCCTGGGAGGCGTTGCGCCCCACCGTCCTGGCCAGCCTGCGTCTGCCCGAGCACGCGGGCGCGCACCTGGCCCAGCGTGCCGAGGCTTTGGACGCGGCCTACCGGGAGGTCGCCGGACGGCTACCGGCCAACACCAGCGCCAGCATGGGCACCGACGGTCGGCTGCACCTGGCGGCACTGGAAGCCGTTCCCGAACCGGCGAGCCTGGTGGCGCTGCGCGCGGCGGTGGAGACGATGATGCCGCGGGTGGACCTGCCCGAGGTGGTGCTGGAGGTGTTCTCCTGGACCGGCGCCGATGCGGCGTTCACCTCGATCACCGGAGAGGCGGCCCGGCTGGCAGACCTACGGATCTCGATCGCCGCGCTCTTGGTGGCGCACGGCTGCAACGTCGGGATGACCCCGGTCATCGGCGGCGCGAAGGCGCTGACCCGCGACCGGCTTTCCCACGTCGATCAAACCTATCTGCGGTTGGCCACCTATAAGGCCGCAAACGCCACCCTGATCGACGCCCAGGCCGCCATCGCCCTGGCCCAATCTTGGGGCGGCGGGTTGGTGGCCTCGGTCGATGGGATGCGCTTCGTCGTTCCCTCGGCCACGATCTACGCCCGGCCCAACCCCAAGTACTTCGGCCGGGGCCGCGGCGCGACCTGGCTGAACATGCTCAATGACCAGGCATCCGGTCTGGGCGGCATGGTCGTGGCGGGCACCCCCCCGCGACTCGTTGTATGTGCTGGACGTGCTGTATGACCGCGACGGCGGCAAACGCCCCGAGATGATCGTCACCGACACCGCCGGCTACAGCGACATCGTCTATGGGCTGCTCACCTTGGCCGGGTTCTCCTACGCCCCGCAGCTGGCCGATCTACCCGACCAGAAGCTGTGGCGCATCGACCCCCGCGCCGACTACGGGCCGCTGCAGCAGATCGCACGTGGACGCATCGCCTTGGACAAGATCGAACGCAACTGGGACGACATCTGCCGCATTGTCGCCTCCATCCACACCGGCGCGGTGCGCGCCCACGACGTTATCCGGATGCTGTCGCGCGATGGCCGGTCCACCCCCCTGGGCGAGGCGATCGCCCACTACGGGCGCATCCCCAAAACCCTGCACATCCTGCGGATGGCCGACGAGCCGACCTACCGGCGCGAGATCAAGGCCCAGTCCAACCTGCAAGAAGGCCGCCACGCCCTGGCCCGGCGGATCTTCCACGGCAAACGCGGCCACCTCTACCAGCGCTACTCCGAAGGCATGGAAGACCAGCTCGGCGCCCTGGGCCTGGTCCTCAATGCTGTGGTGCTGTTCAACACCCGCTACATGGACGCCGCCCTGACCAAGCTGCGCTCCCAGGGGTTCCCTGTGCACGAGGAGGATGTAGCCCGCCTTTCGCCCTTCATCCACGGCCACGTGAACATGCTGGGCCGCTACTCCTTCGCCCTTCCCGACCTGCCCGGAGGGTTTCGCCTGTTGGGCAAGCCCGACGACACCCGCCCTGAGGGCAGCGACAACTGAGCATCAGCGATGGGCTGATTGCAGAATCCGTTTCAAGCCTCCCACGCTCCTAAGGACTGTTCTCCTGATCAGGCGGTGACCTGAACGGATCCGGATAGCCTCAGGCAGACATAGGCGAGAGGCTCAGCGACGGTCCGTGAAAGCATCACGGCACTTCGGGCAAGAAAGGGCGACCATCGTTCACTTGACCCAGCGGAGACGCCTGCATGGCCGTTTCACCTGACCTGGCCGACCCACCCGATCTCCGGGTGGACTTCGAGCAGATCTTCAATGCGCACTTCACCGAGATCCACCGCTACATCGTCAGGCGGTTATCCGACGACGTCGCTGACGACCTGGCCGCAGAGGTGTTCCTGGCGGCCTTTCGGGGTGGCTATGACGCCTCGCGCGGCGGGGTGCGTCCGTGGCTGTACGGCATCGCCACCCATCTCATCGCACGGCATCGCCGTACCGAGATCCGTAGATGGAAGGCGCTCAGCCGGACGGCTGAGCGCGCCGAGCACAGTCCCGAGGACGCAGCCCTGGCCCGCGTGGCTGCGGGTCAGCTGACCGGCAAGCTGGCGGGGGCGCTGGCCGGGCTCAACCGTGGGGACCGCGACGTCGTGCTGCTGAGCGTGCTGGGCGACCTCAGCCACGCCGAGGTCGCCGCTGCCCTTCAGATCCCAGCGGGGACGGTCGCCTCCCGGCTCAACCGGGCCCGCAAGCAGCTCCGCAAGGCACTCGGCGACGTCAACCCTTTGGAGGAGACCCATGGATGAGCTGAGACTCCTGGCGAGAGAACTGCCTGACGCTCCGCCACCCTCGGCGGAGGTGGTCGAGAAGGCCCGCCTCCGACTTGCCGCCGCCCAGCACAAGCCGGTACGACCAGGCAGAGCGAATCGGCGTGACCTCGCCTGGGGATGGACCCTGGGAGCGGCCGCAGCCACGGTCGCCGTCGTCATGGCCGTCGTCATGGCCGTCGTCACGCTGGCGTCGAACATGACCACTGTTCCCGCACCGATGCTCGCGCCCCCAGGCGGCAACGATGCCCTGCTCCGCCTGGCGGACCAGATCGCGAAACTGCCGGACGAGCGCGGCGACTATTGGCGGAGGCCGCTGCTCAACAATGGGCTGATCAGGGTCCGGGCGGGCGGCGAAACGTTCAACGTCCTGTCCTCGTCACGAATCGACCTCTGGCAACCGCGCGACCCCGGCGACCCCGTTCAAGTGGAGCAGCGGCAGCAGTTCGTCCGTCCCGCCACCGAGGCCGACGAGCGTGCGTGGCGAGCGGCGGGTTCTCCGGTCACGGTCCAGCGCGTGTGCACGCCGGGCGGCATGGCGGAGGACTGCGCGGCGAAAGTCCAGTTGCGGTCCAAGCCCTCACAGTGTGTTTACACGCGCGCGGCCGAGCCGGGCGGCGTGCTCGGTGACAGACGGCTGGGTGAACTCACGCTGGCCGACCTCGCGGCGCTGCCCGGCGACGCCGAGCAACTCCGGGAGAAACTGCGAACCTACTGGAAGACCCGAAAGGACAGCCAGCCCAAGGACAGCTTCGAAGAATTCCTCTCCACCTCCTCCCACCTTCTGGAGCTCCCGGTCAAGCCCTCGGTCAGGGCAGCCACCCTGCGTCTCCTCGCCGGACTGCCGACGACCAAGGTGCGCGGCTCGATCACCGACCCTCTGGGACGGACGGGAATCGAGGTCACCTTCACAAAGAGCGAGGGCTTCACCGACGAGTTCGGTACCGATGACGTGGTGGCGCAGCGGTACACCACCATCCTCGACCCGCGGACCGGCACCGTCTTGGCGGTAGACGTCGCGATCGCGGTCGAGAGCACGGAGGGGCTCGCCAAG
>NZ_FZOD01000165.1 GCF_900188345.1 Streptosporangium subroseum
CACGTCTCCGACGCGTGGCCGCGTCCTGACCCAAGAACGGCTCCGGCCGGCAGAGACGATCAGCGGTCCAGCTGACACCTCTGCCGGCCGGAGCCGTTTCCCCTTCCCAAGACATTCGGGCACACCCGGCTACCCACCCGAACGACTCGCCACTGACGACCCGTGGCCGCGGATCGGGCAAGCCACATCGCATCCGTGCAGCTCCGGAAGGTCGGGGCCTCTCTGACGCAACGGGCTCGAAACGATGTGACGCACGACGCCCGCGGCGCCCCCTCTGAAGATCACCGTCCTCGCGGCGACGTCAGGCCGCCGGTCCTTCACCACGTTTCGCCGGCCGCCCCTCGGAACGCACGATGGATCCGTGCGCCACAGGGACTATTTCGGCAAGTGACGTCCGGTTAAGGTTGCCGCATCGGAGGGTTCCGTGCAGGCCGCACCGGAGGGCTCCGCACAGGAGGAAGCGTGCCGGTCTTCATAGCCCGCTTGCTGGCCAGAGTCGCGACGCTGGGGACGTGGTGGACCCCGGTTCTCGTCCTCGGCCTCGTGTTCGTCACGAGCTGGCCCCTGATGACGCTCGTGGAGCCCGCGGACAGCGTGGTCGCCGAGCCGGCCAACTACTGGTGGTATTTCGTGGTCACCGCCACGACCGTCGGTTACGGCGACATGTATCCGAAGTCGGCCGGAGGCCATGCCGTCGGCGTGTACGTCATCGTCGGCGGCATCGCCACGCTGACGACGGTCTTCGCCAAGTTGTCGACCGCGTTGGAACGAGCCAAGGGACGAAGGATGCAGGGTGCCATCACGGTAGAGACCTCGAACCACATCGTGCTGCTCGGCTACACACCGGGACGGACCGAACAGATGGTGGACGAGCTGATCGCCGACGGTTCGAGTCGCGTCGTGCTCTGTGCCTGGGACGACGTGCTGACGCATCCGATGTCCGACCGCGACGTCGCGTTCGTACGCGGTGATCTGACCGACGACGGCGTGCTGCGCCGGGCCGGCGTGCAGCGGGCGTACAGCGTGCTGGTCGACGCCCGCGACGACAACGAGGCACTGGCGGTCGCGGTCACCGCCGACCACGTCGCCGAGGGCGCCCATCTTGTCGTCGCGTTACGCGACATCGGCAGGATCCGGCATCTGCGCTACGTCGACGAGGCCGTGCGCTGCGTCCAGTGGCACAGCCCTCACATGATCACCGAGGAGCTGAAGGATCCCGGCATCACCGAGATCTACACGCAGCTGATGACCCACGGCGGTGCCGACACCTACTCGGTACGGCTGCCGGAGTTCCTGGGTCCGGTGCTGGTCGACCGCTGCCAGACCCTGCTCGGCCGGCGGTACGGCGCCACCATGCTCGCCGCGCGCGCCGGTGACATGCTGCTGGTCAATCCAAGCTGGCGAACCCAACTGCCGGCGGGGGCCGTGCTCTACTACGTCAGTTCCCGTCGCCTCACCCCCGACGAGCTCGCGAAGGCACTGCACGAGGCCGACTGACCGTCCTCTTCGGAAACGGCGGCGGCCAGGACATCGAAGACGCCGACCGTGGCGGCGAAGGCCGGTGAGCCCGAACGCCGTACCCGGCGGGCGGCCCGGCACCCAGCACCGATCGGACCGGTGCGGACGAGCGCTTCGGCCGGAGGGTCCGAACACCGTACCCGAAAGACGGTCTGG
>NZ_FZOD01000164.1 GCF_900188345.1 Streptosporangium subroseum
TGGGTGTTGCTGTTGAAGTAGTAGCAGAACTCGCCGGTCTCGCACACGCCGTTGCGGGTGGCCGCCGAGGCGGGTGAGGCGGTGGCGAGCACCGCTCCACCGAGCGTCATCGCGGCGGTCGCGGTGGTGAGGATCCTGGTAAGCATTCTCATGGTGTTCTCCCTGTGTCTGGTTGTGGCTGGTTGTGGCTGGTTGTGTCTGTGCGGCCTGGGTTCGGGACGGTCAGCGGCGCCGGTACTCCTCCCAGGTACGGATGGCCACCTTCGGGCCGTCGTCCGGGCCACGGCCGGCGAGCCCGTTCAGGCCGAGGTAGTAGTCACCGATCTGGTGCTGGGCCTGACCGGAGAGGTCGGTGTCGTTGATGGCGGCGGCGTGGATGTGCCACGGCCAGTCGGCCTGGTCGGGGCTACGCACCCATGCCGCGAAACCGACAGTTCGCAACGCGCGGACGACCGCGGTACGGGTGGCGGAACTCATCCCTTTGACCGAGATGTCGACGACGCCGCCGCCGTCGTGGGTGCCCGCGGACGTGGGGTCGCCGCCGGGGTTGTACGAACCCTGTAACAGCACGAGGTCGCGGCCGAGCAACCGCTTCGCCTCGGCCAGCATGCTCCGCGTGCGGTTGTCGACGACGAAGCCATCGACGGACACCCGGGCACCCGGGGCGATGATGTGGGTGACCCCGAAGCGGCCGGTGCCGAGCCCGGTGAGCGACGTCTTGCCCGGCAGGCCGTTGGCGGCGAGACCGGTGAAGCCGAGCGACTTCTGGAACTTCGCGAAGGCGGTGACCGTTGTGCTGCCGAAGTAACCGTCGACCCACTGCGCGTCGAGCAGATGCCGGTCGCGCAGCGCCTGTTCAACGAGGAGCACGCCGGCCTTGGCGCCCGGGGTCAGTGTGTTGTCGGACCGCCGCGGGTCGATCTGGGCCGCCTTGAGGGTGGCTTCCATGTTCACGCTCGGAAGGGCCCTGGCGTCGGCCGCCTGTGCCGCCGACATCCCGGACGCTCCGGTCAGGGAAGCGAGCAGGGCGGCCGCCACGAGAGTGGCGGCGCGTGGAGGCAACTTCATCGTTTCTCCTGGTTTCGGAGGCTGGGGGAGTGGTTCTTGCGGCGGAGTCCACGGTTTCGGATCGCTCATGCTGTCCACAAGAAAATCGTGTTGTCAGCCTGTCCGGCAGGTTCTCCGTACAGGCGTACGCGCCGCCTGACAGTTCCTCAGGTGCTTGCTGAGCTGGGCGGACTCTCGCGTCGGACGTTCCGTCGCCGGCGCGAGCCCGGTCACGCGCCCATGCGCGTCGAGCTGCCCGACGGAGGGATCCGCGTCCGGCGGAGCGACTTCGCGACCCTGGCCGGACACTCTCCGGGAGGCGGCATGACCGCCTCCTATGACGTGAGGATCTGGATCTTCGCCTCTAAGGAACCTCTAAAGCCGGCCGAAAGCACACTTGAGGCCGCGGTGTTTGTGTTGTCGCCACGGCGCCGGTTCTCGTCCGGTGCGCTCAGTGGACGAAAGGCATCACGATGATGAAACGCACACGGCTGGTGGTGGCCGCGGCAACGCTCGTCGCGCTGGTCGCGACCGGTACGGCGTCGGCGGCGGCGTCCGATTCGGCCCCGGCACCGGGCGACGGGAAGTCCGGTTCCGCGCCGGTCGATCCGAACGGGAAGTTCGGTTCCGCGCCGGTCGATCCGAACGGGAAGT
>NZ_FZOD01000088.1 GCF_900188345.1 Streptosporangium subroseum
TCGTCGAGGCCTGCGGCGCCAACGTCGTCACCGGACACGTCACCGCCGAAGGCGTCCCCGAACCCGAGAACGACGTGTTCGTCACCCCCACACCGGTGAGGGTGGTTTCACCGGTGTTGGTGATGGCGTACGAGTACGTCACCGTCCTGCCCGCGGCCGTCACCGTGCTGGGCGCCGCCGTCTTCAACAGCGCCAACGACGAAACCTGCACGGGAACCGCCGTCGTGCCGGTCGCGCTGGCACTTCCCTGCTGGGTGGGCGTGTCAGAACTGGAGTACGCGATGGTCGCGCTGTTGGCCACCGTCGTGCCGGGCGAGTTGGGGCCGAGGGTGACCCGGAACGTCACGGAGGTGGATTGGCCCGGTGCCAGTGAGCCGCCGCTCGTGGCGTTCGCTCCGGTTCCCAGCTGTGCGCTGACCTGATTGCCGACGAACTGTGCCTGGTCATCCCCCGGGGCGTCCGTTTTGGGGCCGGCGTTGGGCCCCGATGCCACGGAGATGGTTCCCGGAACGTAGACGGCGTTGGTGGGGATCGGGTCGGAGAGCAGCACTCCGATGGCGGTGTCGTCTCCCGTATTGGTCGTGGTGACAGTGTATTCGAGCACCGAGCCGGGTTTGGGGGTTCCGCCGCCTATCAGCTGGGCTGACTTGGTCGTCTGCAGGTTCGCCTGGTGGAGGTCGGTCTGGGTGAAGAACGCTTGGGGCCAGTAGGCGTCCCCCACGGTGGCGAAGGTGAACTGGGCCGTGGTGTCGTTGTTACGGAACGCCGACGACGCGTTGATGATGTTGGAGTCGTACCCGAGCGTGTTGGTATAGGTCGGGTTTCGGTTGGTCACCTGACTGCCGAGCGTGGCGATGGTGGAGTTGAAGAAGTTGTCCGCCGGGTGGAGGGCGTCGGTGAGGGTGGTCAGTGGCCCATTGGTGGTCTTGACGCTCAGAGAGTCACCGACGATCGCGTTGTCACCGTCGAAAGCGACCTCGCCCAGCTGGACGTTCACCGCCCCGGTGGTCGGGGTCCGGAACCCGGACAGGTTGATCGTGGTGCTCGCGGCGCCGTTCTGCTGATACAGGAAACCGTCGAACACCGAGATGTTCCGCAACGGCAGCGAGGAGTCGCGGTAGGCCACCACCAGCGACCAGCCGCCGAACGCTCCGAGACCGTCGAGCCCTCGGGCGGCCTGCACGTTCGCCACCGCGTAGGTGCCGGCACCCGCCGACGCCACCAGGGAGGTGACATCCGCGGAGGCTCCGTAGACGATTCCGTTCGCGGTGACGTTGTCGGGGGTGTCGCCGATGTCACCGGCCGAGGCGGTGATCGTCCGGTAAGCGGTGTCACCCGGAGCCTTGATCAGTACTCGACCGCGCAGGCTGATGTCGGGCGCCAGGCGGTTGCCGGCTGGCAGGCCCGTCGTGTCGGTCGTGGTCTGGCCTCGCCCGCCCCAGTACAGCCGCGCGTAGGCCACCTGCGGGTTGGCCGACAACGTGAGGTCGGCGGTGCTGGAGTTGAAGGTCGTCGCGTCGCTGTCCACGTCGATGAAGGTGGCGGCGACGTTGTTGTTGCCCGAGCCGTTCTGACGGGTGGCGCAGTCGCTCACCTGCGGGGGGTAGCAGGTCACCACCGCGTTCGCCGCCCGGGTAACCGTCCCTCGGTAGTTGTTCATGTAGCGCTGGGAGAAAGCGATCGGCGCCCGGCGCGCCATTCGCGCACCCGCCTTCGCACCCGCCTTCGCACCCGGTCGAGCCGCCCCGGCATCGGCCCGGGTCTCCGTGGACGGCCGGCGCCCAGCGACGTCGCCGTCGGCGGTCTCCGGCACCGGATCGGCCGTGACGCCGGACGGCACCTGGGCAGGCGCACCGGCTGCGGCACCGGTCTCATCGGCCGGCGCGCTGGTGGCGACATCCGCGGTGGCATCGGCGGTGGCGGCATCGGTCGGCGCATGACGCTCATCGGCCTTCGCGCCGGCGGTGGCGTCGGCCCCGCCGGTCGGCGTGCCGACGGCCTCGGGGCCACCGGTCGCGTCCTGGCAGGTCCTCCCCGCGTGCGCGTCGACCGTCGGGATGGACATCCGGTCACCGTATGACCGGACGGCGTACCGGACCTCGACGCTGTCGCCCGCGCTCACATCGCCCGTCCACCTGAGCAGGGGCTTGCTGTAGGTCAACGTTCCCGAGGTCGCCTGCCTGTCGCCCACGGTCTCGCTGCCGGGGACGGCGGAAAGGTCTTCGGCGAAACTCGCCCCTTTCGCGTCGACGTCACCGGTGTTGGCGACGTGCACCGTGACGATCGCGCGCGCGCCTTCGACGTGCGCATCCCGCGTCAGCCGCAATGTCGGACCCGTCCCACCCGGACCGCAAGTGATCATAAATGATGGAATGGCGCTTTCATCGCGAGATGCAGCAGAAGAGGGATAAGTCGTTGGCTCCAGGCCGACCGCACATACCACAAATCCGGACAAGGCGCTTCTAAAGAAACCCTTGTACACATAAGCACAGCGCGACAAGGCCAACCCCCTGCAGAAATTCCGACAAATAGTGCCGAATTATTGAACGGGGGGTCGAGCTTTGCACCGCGACATTACTCCGACCGCAGCTTTAAGAGGATAACCAGATCATCAACGGCTGAAACATCAGCTGAGCACGGCAATCACGACCTGCCGGGCTATGGCGTCAGGAGGGTCCCTTTTCTTTACGTGCACCCTTTTTCCAGAAAAGTACCTCGATTACGATTCGTCTGATCTTGCCCATTACGAGAAGGGGCCAGATCAGGTGTCCATCTGGGGATATACCGATATACCGACACCAGCCTCGACCACTTCTACGGGAAGGTCGGAAATATCCGTGTCCAGCATGAAACGACTACATCCCAGGCAGAATCCTTGACCGGCGGCCCGCAGGCCGGCCGAACCTCACCGCCGTGAGCTCGCCACGGTCGATCAGTGCGGGCCGGGTTCGGGACCGCGTTCGGTCGCCACGGGACCGAAAGGCTGGTCGCCGCGCAGGGTGATGCGGTGCATGACGCGTCGCGTGGAGCCGTAGTCGCGGTTGGCGTAGTGCGCCGTGCTCCGGTTGTCCCACATCGCCACATCACCCGCACGCCACCTGTGGCGAACGATGTGTTCGGGCTTGGTCAGATGCGCGTACAGCAGGTCGAGGATGGCCCGGCTCTCGGCGTCAGAAACCCCGACGATGTGGGAGGTGAAGCCCGGGTTGACGAAGATGCCCCTGCGCCCCGTCTCCGGGTGCACGCGGATCACCGGGTGCTCCACCGGATCGAGCCGGGTGACGGTCTCGCCCTCCCAGACGTTGCCCTTCCCGCCACGCCGCTGGGCCAGGTAGTAGCCGAACTCGCGGTTGCCGTCGTGTACCGCGGTCAGCCGGTCCACCATCTCCCGCACCGGCGAGGACAGGGAGTCGTACGCCAGCTGGCTGTCGGCCCAGTTCGTGTCACCGCCCGCGACCGGCAGGTGCACGGCCCGGAGGATGGAGCCCATGGGAGGCCGGGACATGAATGTGACATCGGTGTGCCACACGTCGGCGAACCCGTTGTCGGAGCTGTCGATGGCGTAGATCTCGGGATGCGCGGCGTCCACGCCTCCGACCACGGGGTGGGACGCGGTGAGCTCGCCGATGCGCCGCCCCAGCGCCACCTGGCCGTCGTCGTCGAGGTTCTGCCCCCGGAAGAACAGCACCTTTCGTTCGACGAGCGTGGTCCTTACCGCCAGCACCTCCTCGTCGGTCGCGGTGGCAAGGTCGAGCCCGATGACCTCCGCCCCGAAGTTCGGGCCCAGTGGGTCGAGCGTCAGGCCGGCGAGCGCGTGTTCGGACGGGTGCGTCATCTCGGTACTCCGTTTCCGGGCGATCGGTGATCTGATTCAGGCGGCGCGGACGGCATGGCCGATCTCCGCGCGCAAGGTGGCGTATTCGGGAAGAGCGCGCAGTTCATCGGGTTCCAGTCCGGTACGCGGCAGGCCGACGTCGATGTCCAGCGCGACCCGTCCCGGACGCTGGGTGAGCACCACCACGCGGCTGCCGAGAAACACCGCCTCGTCGACACTGTGGGTCACGAACACCGACGTCCGGCCGGTCTCGGCGCTCACCTGGCGCAGGTCCTCCTGCAGACGCTCGCGGGTGAGGGCGTCCAGGGCGGCGAACGGCTCGTCGAGCAGCAGTAGCGGGTTATCGCCCGCCAGCGCCCTGGCTATGGCCACACGCTGCTGCTGGCCTCCGGATATCTGCCAGATCCGACGATCCGCGACGTCGTGCAGGCCCACCCTCTCCAGCAGTTCCGGCACCCTGCGCAGGCGTTCGTGGCGGGGCACCCCAACGTATCGGAGAGCGAGTTCCACGTTGCCGCCCACGGTCTTCCAGGGAAAGAGCCGGGGCTCCTGGAAGACGATCCCGGCTCCCTTGCCGGGCACCGGTTCGACGCCGCCGGTCCGTACGGATCCGGACGTGGGCCGCTCGAAGCCGGCGATAAGGCGCAGCAGGGTGCTCTTGCCGCATCCGGACGCTCCCACGAGTACGAGGAACGAGCCCTCCGGAACGGTGAGGGACACCGGTCCGAGCGCGGTGACGGCACCGGCGCCCCGGCCGTAGACGTGCTCGACCCCCCGCACGTCCACGGCCGCGGCACCCTCCTCCGCCCGGATGGCAGAACCCTCCGCCACCTGAATGGCCGAGGACGCGACGTCAGGAGAGCGCATTGGGGAGCCCCTTGTTGTAGATGGCCTTCTCTATGGTCGCGAGGTCAGGCACCGCGTCGATCTTCTGCTGGCTCTTGAGGAACTCGGCGGCGCTGACCAGGTTCTGCGCGAGCCCACCGACCTTGCCGGGGACGCCCAGCCATTCCGGGCCGGCCAGATCGGCAGGAGGCAGGAACACTCCCTGGCTGAGCTGGTTCTTGGCGTCGGCCGGGCTGATGTTGAGCTCCGCGCCCACGGCGGCCGCCGCGGCGTCCCGATCGCTCGCGATCAGGGTGAGCGCCTTGGCCTCGGCCTTGCGCCAGGCGTCGACGGCTTCGGGGTGCGCGTCGACGAACGCGGTGGACACCACGCCCAGGTCGAGGGTGGGCTTGCCCGCGGCGGCCAGTTCCCGGCTCGTGATGAGGACCTTGCCGTTCTTCTTCAGGTCGTCCAGGACGGGCAGCCAGACGTACGCGGCGTCGATGTCGCCCCGCGTCCAGGCGGCCAGGATGTCCTGCGGCTCCAGGTCGATGACGGTGACGGCGGACTCCGGCACCTTGGCCTGGGCCAGGGCCGCGAGCAGGCTGTAGTGGGAGGTCGAGGCGAACGGGCTGGCCACCTTCTTGCCGCGCAACCCCTCCACCGAGGAGATACCGCTGCCGTCACGGACCACCAGGGCCTCGTTGTCACCGGCCACGTCCAGGACGAAGGCCACCTGGTACGGGATGTTCAGGGGCGCCGACAGCCCGCGGGCCACCGGGCTGGAGCCGATGGCGGCGATGTCGACGCTCTTCGCGACGAAGGCCGTGTTGATGCTGGCGCCGGAGTCGAACTTGGTCCAGGTGATGCGGTAGTCCGGCAGCGCGTCCTCCAGCCAGTGCTTGTTCTTGACAATGAGGTCTCCGCTGGGAAACGCCTGGTAGGCGATGCGGATCGTCTTGTCGGCCGCGCCTCCGGCGCCACCGCCCGTACCTCCGGAGGCGGTGCCGTCGCCGCACGCGGCCAGGGCGGCCACCGTCGCGGCGGCCACGGTGAGCAGGAGCAGGCGTCTGAGACCTGGTCGGACCATGGGGGGTTTCCTTGTCTTGATCGTTCGAGCGGGGTGCCGCTCAGGCGCGACCGCGCCAGGGAATGAGCTTGTTCTCGGCGACACGCAGAACGGCGTCGATGAGCAGACCGGAGATGCCGATGGCGAACAGCCCGAGCACCACCACATCGGTCTGCAGGTAGCGCTGGGCGTCGCGAATCATGCCCCCGATGCCGGGCACGCCGTTGATGGTCTCCGCCGCGACGACCGAGGAGTAGGCGATGCCCACGGCCAGCCGGACGCCGGTGAAGATCTCCGGGAGGGCGTTCGGCAGCACGATGTCCCTCGTGACGTTCCACCGCGTCGCTCCGAGTGCCCGCGCGGCCTCCACCAGGCCCGCCGGGGCGGCGTACACCGCCGAGGCGGTGGCCACGGCGACCGGCGGGAGCGCCGCTATGGTGAGCAGCCACAGCTTCGGGGTCTCGTCGATGCCGAACCAGATGATCAGCAGGCTGAAGTACGCCAGGGGCGGGAGCGCCCGCACGAAGGTGACCAGGGGTTCGACCACGACGCGAATCCAGGGGACGGTGCCCATGACGACGCCGAGCGCGAGTCCCGCCACGACGCCGAGCACCGAGCCGATGAGGATGCGGCGCAGGCTGATTCCGAGATGCTCGATGAGGAAGTGGCCGCTGTAGCCGCGGATTCCGTCGTGGACGGTCGAGGTGAGCACCAGCTGGTCCCACACCGCCCGGGGCGAGGGTATGAAGGACGGGTTGCGGGTGGCGCTCGCCACGAGCTGCCAGAGCAGGAGCAGGACCAGGATCGACAGCAGGCGCACGCCGAACCGGCGATACTTCGACGCGCCCGCGCCAGGAGGCGCCGTGGGAGGTGCCGAACCTCCCCTGCTCGCGGTGACGGCCTGCTGTGCACCGGGCTCGGCGGAGGGGTCGGGCTGGAAGGAGATGGAAGAGGTCACGGGGTCGCTCCGGGGGGCACGCTCTCCGGCCCGCACCGGCTTGCCCGTTACGGCGCGAGTGGAAGGGGATGGGCGGCCGGCGGCTGACGCCCTACCGGCCGAGGGAGGTGGTCAGGAGCGACAGGTCGTGCCAACGAGGCGGCACGGGTTGACGTGAAGGCGCCGGGTAATAAACATGCCTATTTCCTACCGTAAATAAGGGGAATAGACAAGCTCTGTCCCGCAGCGGGGAATGATGTGGCCGGCGCTGATCAGACTCAGTGGTGCCGCTGCCGTGTCAGCCGATGATGCGCTGGACGAGATCGGGCGTCCACTCCACGTACTCGATCTCGGCACCGTCCACATGGCGGGCGTAGAGAAACCTGCTGACCTCGGACTTGGCCTCGGGCACGGTGATCCGCCCGCCGTGCGCCGCGAGCTGCCGGGTGAGCTCATCGAGGTCGGAGACGACCACGGTGGCGGAGGCGGGATACTGCGCCCGCTCCTCCAGCGGCACCTCGATGACGAGGAAATGCCCGATGGCGGCAGCCTTGACGTTGTCGAACGCGAAGCGGATATCGGGCTCGCGGCCGACCAGTTTCCGGAGGAGGGGCAGCGCCTGGTCGAGGTCGTCCACCCAGAGCCGGGCGTAGGTCCTGAGAATGCTCATCGCGTGTTCCTTTGCTTCATGCTCTCTTGTGGTTACTGGCTAACGGTAGGAGAGTGAGAGCTGACCAGGAAGAACGCACTTTTTCGTGAGAGAGGAACCTCACGGTGACCGAGCAGTTGAGCAGCGTGGAGGAACGCGGCGATGTGATGCGCGCCCAGGCGCTGGCAAGGGAGATCTTCGCCAACATCGCCAACAAGTGGGCGTTGCTGATCATCAACGCCCTCGGCGAGAACACCCTGCGCTTCACGGAGCTACACGCGGCGGTCGAAGGCATCAGCCACAAGATGCTCACCCAGACCCTGCGCACCCTGGAACGCGATGGCGTGGTGAACCGCCTCGTCCACCCCACGGTTCCACCGCGCGTCGACTACACCCTCACGGAAGCCGGCCTGAGCCTCCAGACGACGGTCAACGCCATGTGCGTATGGACCCGCCGGCACCTGGACACCATCGACGAGGCCCGCCACCACTTCGACGCGCGATGATTCCGCCTCGGCCGGTTCGGCAACCGATCTAGTGGTAGCCGAACCGGCCGAGGCGGTGCCGAGCAGTGACCGTGCTCCGCCCGGAGCGATAGAACGGACGCGCTGATCGGCTCCCGGTGAGCGGTGATGAGCGCCCCGAGGAGACCGCCACGGCGTTTTCAGGCGACGAACTGGCGGGTGATCGACGGATCGACGATGGTCGTGTCGTCGGCGAGCAGGAACGCCTTGGACAGGATGACCGAGAGCATTCCGCCGTCCTCCTCGAAGGGCAGGAAGACGGATGCGGTGCTGCGGTCGTGCCCGGGGACGATGCACAGGTAGGCGTCGTTGGGCTCCATCAGGATGTTGCCCGAGCCCAGGTGGATCTTGTAGGTCCGCCGATCTCCGCGCACGCGCAGGAACCGGTCGGTCAGCTCCGCCCGATCGGCGATCTTCAACCGGGGCAGCAGCCGGGTGAGCGCGTCGCGTCGAGTTTTGGCGGTCTCGGTGAGCTCACCGAACCCGTAGGAGTTCCAGTACTCCTCGTGCCCGCCGGTCGCCTGCTGGTCCAGGCCAACGGAGGTGACACCGACGGCCAGGTCGGCGTCGCGGAGCACCTCCGACAGCACCAGCGGCGGCACCTCGGTCAGCGGCGCCCCCACGTGGCCGACGCGGTTCCCCATCTCGCCGTACGGGGAAAGCTCCTGCTCATCGCGGTAGAAAGTGATCTGTTCGCCGGCGCAGAAGGACGCGGTGCCCCACCCGTCGGCTTCCCCGTCTCCCTCCACATGCATGCCCCAGCGGGCGCGCCAGCCGGACAGCTCCTTGATCGCCTCGCCCTTGTCGCCACTGCACTCGGGGTCCCAGTGGCCGATCGACAGGTCGGTCCAGCCGCGCTGGTTGAGCAGGGCCTTGGCCTGGCCGTAGCGCATCACGTGACCGGCGAACCGGTTGGAATAGGTGCCGGTCTGCTCCTCGGCCGGAGTCAGCAGGTAGATCTCACGGAAGGCCTGCTTGTACGGCTGGCGCACCCCGTGCTCCAGCAGGTGGTCACGCCATGCCCGCACGTCCTCGGCCGTCTCCCGGATCGGGTGCCACAGCTGGACCGGAGTATCCGGATTCGGCTGAATATGGCGACCCTGCGGATCGATGAGCTCCCATCCCGAATCGGTTCGGACGGGGAGCCCTGACGGGCCCTGGAGGATCTGCCAGATCAGGTTCCGGGCGTACAGGCCGGTAACCGGGTGGTCGAGGAAGAATTCGGTCACCTGGTGCCAACGCCACATCCGGTCCTCGATCAGCGCCCGCTCCAACCGGAACCGCTCGGCCGGCAGCGCTTGTTTGAGATCCTTCAACGTGGCCCTGAGCTCGGCCAGCGCGGGGTCCTGACGGATCGCCTGCGGTACCGACTTGACGATCTTCCCGGCAGGATTGACAAAACGGAGCGCGGGACCGTCGGCGCAGAGCCGTACGAGACAGTCGCCGATCTTCTCCTCCCGCACCCCGTCCGGACCGAGCCCGAAGGTCGGCACGGTGCGGTCCAGCAACTGCTCACGGCTCAGCCCCGTCGAGGCGGCCACCGCGTCCAGGGTGCGCGCCACATTGTTCAGCACAGACTTCTTGCGGACCTTGACCTGCACCCTGGCCAGTGACGCGACGGTGTCCAGCCCACCGCGTCGGGACAGGACGTTCACGGCGGCGTTGGCGAGCCTCTCGCTGCGGCAGTTCGCGCCCGACCCGCCGATCCCGGTCCCGCAGGTCAGGGCGACGTCACCGAGGAGCCCGATCACCCATGGCTCGTCGATCAGCTCGCACGTCCACACCATGCCGCGCACCGGCACGGCGGTGCGCTCGTGCAGGAAGACGGTCTCCGTCCACTCGTAGCCCTCGTCGGTCCGGTGATCGATCTTCTTCTCCCGGTGTGCCGCCACCCGGGCGAGGATCTCGCGGACGATGTCGGCGGCCTCGGGGGTCAGGAGCGCTTTGGCGGTCTTGAGCCATTTTCCGCTGGGTTTGGAGGACCTGGCGGTGTTCCAGTGGCGCAACAGGGGCAGGACCGCGGGATCGGCCAGGCGCGCGCCGTACTTCTCGGCCAGAAGGTGAGCGACGTCGTCGCAGTCCCAGATCACGTTTCGCACCACGCCGGCCGGACCGTTCTCGGCGGGCTCGGTCAGCACGTCCTCCAGCTGATCATGAAGAGCGTCCCAGACCGGCCTGTGGTACTGACGGAACCAACTCGGCGTTTCCCCCAAGGTAAGGCGACGGTCCGCATAGCCCAGCGTCCGGATCGCGGCCAGTGGGATCCGGTACAGCTCCAGGTAGTTGGTGTGCATCCTGGTCATCAGCTCGTTGGCGGTCGACCAGAGGAAACGGATGTCCTCGGCCGTCCACGGGATGTCGCCCTCGGCGGCGAGCCGGGTCGCGCACAGGACGTGCTCGTCGTAGTCGTGGCCCCCGTCTCTTCCCAGGCTGAGCCGCATCTGCGCCCAGCGGCCGAACATCCGCAGATCGCTCTCCCCGTCGGGAAGCTCCCGTCCCGCGTCGAAGGCCGCGTCGAACCGGGCGAAGGCATCGCGGAACAATGAGTCCACCTGGCGAATGGCATGGTCGTGAGCGCGCGGAAAGTCGTCGAGGACGCCCATGTTCAGCCTCCGACCAGGGGAACGAGCTTGATGAACGACAGGACCGGGTCGACGGTCAGGTCGATCACCTCGGACAGGTCGTCGATCTGACGCTCTCCGACCAGCAACAGGAACCCGTTGCGCTGGAACGCCCGCTCGGCGATGTCCGCCTGACGCTCCCAGTCGATCCGCCGTGTCGCGCCCATCCGGTAGCCGTTCAGCTCCACCTCGGCGTCCACGGGACGGACCAGGCCGTTGAACCGGGCCGAGGGATTGGCGTTGTAGCGAGCGACCTCCTCGCGGACACGGAGTCGTACCAACTCTCGCGCGAAGATGTTTTCCGGCAGGTCAGGGAGTGTGAACTCCTCTATCGGCTTTCCTGTCGCGGTCTCATCCCGGAAAACGACCGTTGCCATCCCGCAGCTCCACAAATCATCGGAATCGTTGTGATGGCTATAACTATCAGTCGGCTCCGACATAAATCCGACGCCGCAGTCGGCGGCGGGGTCCGCCTACCTGTACGGGGCCGCGCCCCAGCCGAGGAAGCCCCCGCCGTCAAGCTCGATGAGCTGATCGAGGCCTTCGCCCCCACCCCCGGCGCGTACGGCAAGTTCTGCGGCTCACCCACCGATTCCCGATGCCCCAGAGCGAATCACGGCGGGCTTCCCACCGGTCCGTCACATTCCGCACCCCTTGACACCGGTCGAGAATCAGGTATCGGACAGTCAACATCGCGTCCGCGATGACCGATCTCACGAGGATAAGGCGTTAAGGCTGGAAACAATCCCATAATGCCAAACGTGCCCGCGTTGCCCACTCTTTAGTGTTCTCATTAGAGGATAGAGTGGAATACTAAAAATAGCGTGAGAGGAATGGTGGAGCCGATGCCATCGGGGACGGGGCCTTTGTCGCCGGACTTCGCCGGAATCGACCCCGATCTGATGCAGGGCTTCGTCACCGCGCTGGAGCGCGGTCGCGACGTGATCGGCGAGCAGTCCGAGCGGATCCGGCAGTTGCTCGCAGCCGCCGACGTGTCGGCGGCAGGGCTGCAACCGATAAAGGAGATCGACGGCTGGGTCGGCGATGAACTCCCGGGGCTGCGCAAACGTCTGCAAACGATCAACCAGGACCTCCCCATGCTGGGAGGGACGCCCGGCCTCCCGGGGCAGACCTCGGCATGGGCCAATGGCTGGCTCCAGGACGCGTTCAAGTGGGGGCTGCTGCCCTACGACGAGAAGACGGGAAAGTCCCCGGCGGGCAGCGCGAAGAAAGGCACCGAACTCGCCTTCGAGCTCAGCCGTCTTCCTCCGTCCTCCCTGGGCTTGCCCACCGCCGCCTACGACCGAATCCTCGACGAACTCGCCGACGGGCAGAAGGACGCCTACCTCACCGCCGGGTTCTTCCGGGTCGCCGGCCCCAAGGGCATGCTCGACATGCTCCAACGCCTGGAGAGGTACGACAAGCAAGCGGCCGACGAACACCGGAAGGTCATAGGCAACGCCCTGGCCACGGCGGTCGGCGCGCAGCCGGGTCTGCTCGGCTCAGCGTGGGAGGCGGGCAACCTCAAGAAGGCCTCGGGGAGCGAGCTGGCATCCCTACTCAGGTATGGAATGTTCCCCGCCGCGTGGCTCACCGAGATAGCGCGAGGCAGGGTAGAAAAGCCGATCAGCGCGGGCGACGGCACTCGTCCTCGGCGTTGGAAGACCGATCTCGTCCCGCTGCTGCCCGCCCTGGCGAACAATCCCGACGTGGCCAGGGACCTGTTCAACGCCATGTCACACGAAGACCTCAGAGACCTGTTCACCGAGCTCAATCGCGTGGAAACCCCCGAACACACCTTTCAGCGGCCTCCGGGCATGGATTTCGACGTCAGCGCGGAGTTCGGCCGGATGCTCGCCGCCGGAGGCGGAGCCTATGAGAAGGGCCCGCACAGCCCCGAGGCCGCGAAGTTCGCCTTCAACGTCATGACCATCATGGGAGACCTCAGGGACACTGACGGCACCGAGGGCTCTCCGGGCACACCGATGGAGGTCGCACCGGGAGCCAGGATCTTCATGTCGACGCTGGCCGGCGCCTACGCCACCGAGATCACCGAGGGCGCGAACATCGGCGATGCCAATATGACCGAGGCGAGCACCCTGAAGCCCTTCACCTCGGCCTTTGGCATGACGTCGGCGTTCACTCTGAGTCCGAAGGACACCTATCGCTTCCTGAAGACCTTCGCCGACTCCGCCAAGAATCTCGCCCCGTTCGACCGGGGAATGGGCCGTCTCTCCCAGGAAATCATCGCCGACGCCTCTGCGACGACCCGGCGCACCGGCGACGCCGAGCAGATGGACCGGGTGTTCACGGCCCTGGGCAATGTGCGCGGCTTCGAGCTGGCCGCCGTCGAGAAGGTCCAGGGCAACCTGGACATGATCGACAAGCAGCAGAAGGACGTGGTGAACTTCACCCGCGACACCGCCATCGCGTTGGTGAGCATATTCGCCGCGCCGACCCTGGCATATGACTTCGCCTGGCTGGCGCTGAGCACCTCCCTCGCCGCCGAGGGCGCGTTCGGCGAAGAGGATGAGACCCGGATGGACCGATCTGACAAGGAAGACGACCTCGCGACGCTCGGCCGCCAGCACACGTATGCGCAGGTGCTCATGGCCAACGGCTTCGCCCCGAAGGTGACGCCCGCCGAGTTCCAGGCCGCCTGCCCGCCCGGGGTGGCCATCGCTGACACCAAGGGCAACCTCAAGCCGTTTTCCGAACTGGCCAAGCAGGGGAACAAGGGGCTTGAGGCATTCGAGAGATGGGCGGCAGCCAACGGGATGGGCAGCAAGGAAGATCTGTCCATTGGGAAACTGTCCGACGACACGGCAAGCTGGTTCGAAGGCGGCAACAAGCGCGGTCGACAGCGTAGCCTGGCCTTCGACAGTTAATTCACGAGGTCGGTAGACACTCGGTTTCGCCTCTGACCGCGTACTTCCCCTTGCCAGGTGACTCCAAAATCATCTTTGTCTTGTACTCGTCATTGGCAAGTTTGATAGGAGCGTCGCCACGATCTTCAACGATGCGATATGAGGCTACCCCGGAAAGTGAGCCTAGAAGGAGAGTATTGAGACTGTCTGCCCCACGTTGCGCTGCCCCATCCATACCAGTGGCCGCGAAAGTTCGCTTGGCTTTGCCCTCACCACAGGGGGTGTCACGCCCGCCGAAATCGGTGATTCGGACATCCAAAGCATGGCGCTTTTTCATCAACTCGGTGATATGTGATTTGAGCGTTTCACCCGCTTCCGCCGCTGTAGGGCCGCTGTCGGCACATCCGGACACCGCCAGCAATGCCGCCACACAAACCATGACACCGCGCCGCACAGAACATGCCACGAATTCCTCCAGGGCTGGCTGACGTGCCGTAGATCTAATAATGTCCAATGAATCTGCTCGATGTATCCGCATCCGAAGAGGGATATATGAATCCTCGTCCGGAGGACTTGGTGCCCAACCCCCGGCGTCAGGTGTTGGAACAGACATTGGCGGAGGTCAGGGCGCGGGTCGCGATCCTGGAGGCCGCGCTCGACCCCGCCCACGGGCAGTTCACCGGCCAGCCCGTATGGGTGGGACCGACGGGCCGGCGGTTCGCCGAAGACCTCAGCGCCCGCCGCGCACGGCTGCGCCAGGCGGCCAGCGCCCTCGTCGACGCGCTCGAAGAGGAGCTCCGGTCCGTCCCGGCCGAGGTTCCGCCTTCCGTCACTCGGCATTGACGTGTGCGGTCGGAATCCAGCCGAGGACCGCATCGTAGCGATGATCGTGCGGTCCCTTCTTCTGGAAGCGCCGGTGGGAGCTCGTCGAGGTCGGAGACGACCACGGTGGAGGAGCCGGGATACTTCGCCCGCTCCTCCAGCGGCACCTCGATGACCGTTTCAGCAGCGGACTCGCCGTCACGGCCCTGCGGCGCGTGACCCGTCCCGCCACCGTCCACAACCTCTTCGTCGCCGGTTCGCATACCTACAAAATCAAAATCGCTACCCACGACGTCCTCGTACACAGCTGACCATCAGCGAACCGCCTCGATCGGGCGACGGATAGGGGACCGTGGCGGGACCGCGGGCTCAGGTGGTCGGGACCGCCGGGTGGATGTACTGCTGGCATGCATACGATGACATCTCCTCCGCATAAGCGTTGATAGGGCGGCCTCGCCCAAGCCGGTGACGGCGTCGGGGGCGGCTCGGTCGTGGAGGCGGCCGGCGTGGTCGGGCAGGCAGATGTATCCATGTCAAGAAGCTCTCGGCAGGGCATGCCGAAGTTGTTGAGGCGTGCAAGCCCGGCCAGGCGTCCTGCACGGCGTCAATGGACCCCGAGGCCCGCGACGACAGCTCGAGGTCTTCGGCGTCCTCGCCGGTGCCTACGATTAGGCACGGTCATGCTCTCCGGGGCGGACGAGTCCGCTCTCGTAGGCGAAGACGACCGCCTGGACGCGGGTGGTCAGATTCAGCTTCATCAGGACCCGGGACAGGTGGGTTTTGACCGTCGCCTCTCCCAGGTAGAGCCGGGCGGCGATCTGGGTGTTCGTCAGGCCCTGTGCCAGCAGCTTCAGCACGTCCGTCTCCCGGCTGGTGAGCGACTCCAGCTCGGCCGCCCGACTCGTGGTGCGGGTGGGGTCCGGCTGACCGGCGAACGCGGCGATCACCCGCAGCGTCACCGCCGGGTGCAGCAGCCCCCCGCCGGCCGCGACCGTCCTGACCGCCTCGATCAGGTGCTCGGGCGGAGCGATCTTCAGCAGGAAGCCGCTGACCCCGGCGCGCAGGGCGGCGGCGACATGCTCGTCCTCGTCGAACGTGGTGAGCACGATGACCTTGCTGTCCGGGTTATCGCGCACGAGCCGCCGCGCCGCCTCCAGCCCGTCCATCCTCGGCATGCGCACGTCGATCAGCACGACGTCCGGCCGGGTGCGCGCGACCAGGGCCAGAGCCTCGATACCGTCGGAGGCCTCGCCGACGACCTCGATGTCCGGCTCGCCGCTGAGCACCATCCGCAGGCCCACGCGGACCATGGCCTCGTCGTCGGCGAGTGCTACCGAAATGGTCATGCCGTTGTTCCTACCATGTGCGGGGGATGGGGAATCGGGCGCGGACCGCGAAACCGCCACCCGGCTCGGGACCGGTGTGCAGGCTCCCGCGCACCATCGTCAGCCGTTCGCGCATACCGACCAGCCCGTGGCCGCCACGCCTGGCGGTCTGTCCGACGGGTTCGTGTGCCGGCCGTCCCGGCTCGTTGCGCACCTCCAGGGTGAGCGCCTGCTCGGTGTAGCCGATGGCGACCATGGTCGGCACCTGGCCGGCGTGCCTCAGCACGTTCGTCAGGGCTTCCTGGAGCACCCGGTAAGCGGTGAGGTCCAAGACCGGCGGCAGCCGCGGCAGCTCGGCCGGGGAATTCAGGGTCACCTCTAGACCAGCGGCGCGGACATCCGAGATCAGCTCGTCGACCCGGGCCAGCGAAGGAGCGGGCGACGGCCGTTCGCCGTCGACGCGCTCGCGCAGGATGCCGACCAGCCCGCGCATCTCCTCCACCGTCTGCCGCCCGAGATGTTCCAGCCCGGCCACGACCTCCTGCTCGGCCGGGCGGTCGGCGAGCAGCCGGCGCAGGCCGCCCAGTTGCAGGGTCATCACGCTGACCGAGTGCGCGACCGCGTCGTGCACCTCCCGGGCGATGCGCGTGCGCTCCTGCGCCACCGCGGCCTGGGCGTTCGCCTCGCGTTCGGCGTCGAGGGCGGCGGCCAGTTCGGCGAGCTTGACCGCCCGTTCGCCGCTGCGCCGCGCGAGCAGCCCCATGAACCAGCCCGGCAGGAGGATCGCAGGGACGAAGAACAGCTCCCACAACGTTCCGCCGGCCCCGATCGACATGCCCGCGAAGGACACGCCCGCGGCGCACAGCGCCACGGCCGAATGCCGCGGCGGCTCACGCCAGCCGACCCACGCCACCACCCCGATCAGCCCGATCATCGCCGCACCGCCGACCCCCGGCGCTCCGAACGCGACCACGGCCACGGGCAGGCAGACAGCCGCGATGACCGTGCCGGCCAGCGGATACCAGGCCGCGACCACCACCCCGAAGCCCAGCGCGACCCCTGAGATCCACGTGGCCGTGGCGCTCGCTCCGAAGGAATCGTCGAGCCGGGTCTCCAGGACGGCCAGGAAGCCGATCAGCGGTCCGAACACCAGCGGAATGAGGCGGACGTCTCTCAGCCGGGTCATCGTCATGGCCACCGATCGTAACCATGCGCGGCCTCGGCCGACTCCGCCGGATGGCGGACCCTCGCCGGTTGCCGGGTCCGCCGAACAGCGGACCCACCCGGCATCCGGTCCATCGAAGCGGGGAGCCATCACGGTGCGCAACGGCTGACTCGCCACAGGGCGCCATGGCGGAAGAGTTCTCCCCGTAACGATCCCCGCAATGACATGCGACACGGAGGTACGACATGACCCCCCTTACCCACAGCGCCACGGCGACCGCGGAGATGCTCCCCGAGGACGCCGACCGAACCGGCCGGTTCCTGCGGCGCGCCGGCGGTGCCGCCCTGATCGGCAGCCCCCTGCTGATACTCGGCGGCATGATGACCTGCCCGCCCCAGGACTCCAACTCGACGGTCGACTACATCACCTCACTGGCCCGCGACAGTTTCCTGACCGAGCTGTCGGCGATGCTGCTCCACTACGGCCTGATCGTCGGCGCGCTCGGCGCGCTGGCCGTGCCCGGGCTGGTGCGCGGCCGCAAGGGCCGATGGCCGGTGCTGTTCGGCGCGCTGGCCACCGCGCTCGGGCTGCTGAACGTGTCCGGGGCCGTGCGCGACGACTGGTGGCGGATGGTCACCGGGCAGCAGCTCCCCATCGACGTCGCGGCGCGCATCTCCGATACCGTGGACGCCTCGGCGTTCATGCCCCTGTGGAGCGGCACCGAGATGTTCGCCTTCCTGGGCCTGCTCTCGTTGTGCGTCGGGCTTGCCCGGGCCGGCGTCGTCGGCTGGTGGCTGACCGCCGCCTATCTCGGCGCTTTCGTCGGGATGATGTTCATCCCGGCCAGCCTGACGTACGTGGTGGGCGGCGCGTTCGCCATGCTGTACCTCCCCCTCGCGGTCGCCGGCGTGCGCGCCTTCCAGCGCGAGCGCGCCGCCGCGTGACCTGGCGCCGGCGGCACGGAACGATCGCTCCATGCAGTTCACCTTCACCGCCACCGTCTCGGCCGACCGGCCGGGCAAGGTCGGCGACAGGTGGCTTCGCTCCGGGTTAGACGCGGTGCTGGTGGACCTGGCCGGACACCAGGCGGTTCAGCAGGGTGTACGCATGGGACTGGGACAGGGCTGCACCCTGGCGCAGGCAGTCGGCGAACACCTCGGGCGGCAGCGCCTGCCGTACCTGCTCGGTCTGTTGCGGCGCGTCCGCCGGGTCCATCTCCAGCGGCGAGAAACCGACCCGGGCGCCGATGGCCTGGACCGCGCCGAGCAGCCGCGCGCCATCCTCCGGCCGCTCGGTCTGGGTGAGCGCCGCGGCCAGTGTATGCGCGATGACCAGCCAGGAGGTGAGGTCGCCATCGTCATCCAGCAGCCGCAGCATCGGCACGCCCGCCGCCAGCGCCTGTTCCGCCAGGCCCAGCTTCAGGTCGGTCTTCACCAACAGCCAGGTGGAGGACGCCTGGACGAAGCGGTGCCCGCAATGGGTGGCGACGGTGATCGACTCCGTCAGGGTCTCACAGGCCTCGGCCACCTCGCCGCCGAACAGCAGGAGCATGCCGATCACCATCAGGGCCTCGGCCTCCAGCCAGGTCAAGCCGGTCAGGCGCGACAGGTCCAGGGCGGCCCGCGCGTCCGCGACAGCCGTGGGAGCGCCACAGAGCCCGCCGAACAGCGCCCGGTAGGTGAGGCCCTGCCCTTCGGACTGCAGGTTGCCCGCGGTCCTGGCGGCCTCGGCGGCGTCTTTGGCCGCCCGGTGGGCGGCCGGGAGGTTCCCGGCCAGATAGTGCAGGCCGGCCATGCCGATCAGTGCCCTGGCCTGCAGTCCGGGCGGGGCGTCCGGGGTGAGCTCCATCGCCGTGGTCAGCCAGCCGAGCCCTTCGGTGACATGCCCGCGCCGGTACCAAAACCATGACAGTGCCCCGCTCAGCCGCAGCGCGTACTCGCTGTCGCCGGCCAGCAGGGCCGTGGTGAACGCGGCCCGGTGCTCGGGCTGATCGGTGATGAGCAGCCCGATCGCGGGCACCGCCTGGTGGCCGCGCAGCCGGGCCTCGGCCGCCTCGGCGCGGGCCAGTACCCAGGCCCGGTGCGCGGCCTGGGTGCCGCCCAGCTCCACCGGATCCTGCCGGGTCCGGGCGAAGTCCTTGAGCGTCTCCAGCAACCGGTAGCGGCGCGGTGCCGTACCGGCCTCCACGGTGACCAGCGACTTGCGCACCAGCGCGCTCAACCCGGCCAGCACCGGTCCGTCGCACACCGCGGCCGCGGCGTCCAGGTCGAAGCCGGCGGCGAACACGCTGAGCCGGTTGAACAGCCTGCGCTCCTCCGGCTCTAGCAACCGGTGGCTCCATTCCACCGTGCGCAGCAACGTCCGGTGCCGCTGTGGCCCCGGCCCGGAGGTCAGCACCGCGAAGCGGTCGTCCAGCGCGGCGAGGATCTGGTCGACCGACAACACCCGGCATTGCGCGGCGGCCAGCTCGATCGCCAGCGGCAACCCGTCCAGCTCGCCGCACAGCCGCACCGTGGTCTCCAGCTCGGGGGGCGTCGGTTTCCATCCCGGCACGGTGGCTGTGGCACGGCTCACGAACAGCTCCGTGGCCTGCATGGCGGAAAGCGGCGGCACCTCGTACACCGCCTCACCGATGGCCCCGAGGGTTTCCCTGCTGGTGGCGAGGACGCGCAGTTCGATGGTGTGCGCCAGCAGCTCGGTGACCGTTTCGTGGACGGCGTCCACCAGGTGCTCGCAGTTGTCCAGCACCAGCAGCAGCCGGCGATCGCGCAGTGCCTCGGTGACTCGCCTCGTGGTGGACGCGCCGGAGATGCCCAAGGCCTGTGCGATCGTCCCGGCCAGCAGCGCAGGCTCCGTGAGACCGGCCAGCTCGACCAGCCATGGTTCGCCGATGTCCCGGCATGCGCGGGCGGCCTCCAGCGCCAGCCGGGTCTTGCCGATCCCGCCCGGCCCGGTGAGCGTGACCAGCCGATGGTCGGCCAGCAGCGCGGTCACCTGCAGGAGCTCGGTGGCACGGCCGACCAGTCTGGTCACAGGGAACGGCAGGTTTCTGACCGCGCCGATGCGCGGCGCGGGCTGCGGGAGCAGGCCCCCGTCCTGGGACAGCACGGCGGCCTCCAACTCGCGCAGCGCCAGGCCTGGGTCGATGCCCAGCTCCTCCGCGAGCACCTTCCTCGCGGACCGCAGCGCCGCGAGCGCGTCGCCCTGTCGTCCCGCGCGGTACAGCGCGAGCACGAGCAGCTCCCAGCCCCGTTCGCTCATCGGATGTTCGGCCGTGTGCTTTTCCAGGTCTCCCACCACGGCGGCGTGCCGGCCCAGTGCGAGCCGCGCCGCGAACAGGTTCTCCTGGGTCGCCAGGCGCAATCCTTCCAGCCGGGCGACCTCGGGGGCCGCGAAGGGGGCGTCGGCGAAATCCGCGTACGGCTGACCCCGCCACAGTTCCAGGGCCTCGGCCAGCACTGTCACCGCCGCCGCGGGATCGTCCTGTACCAGCTGCTCACCCTCGCCGGACAGCCGCGCGAACCGCTCGGCGTCCACCTCGTCGAGGTCCACCCGCAGCGCGTACCCGACGCCCTCTCGCGGCAGAACATCGGATTGCGCCTTGGCGGCCCTTCCCGGTTCCAGGGCTTGGCGCAGTCTGGCGATGTAGGAGTGCAGTGTCGTCATCGACGGTGTGTCGTCGCCCCACAAGGCCGTGACGATCCGTTCGGCGGACACCACCTGCCCCCTGGCGGCCACCAGTACGGCCAGCACCGCGCGCTGCCTCGGCCCGCCGAGCGCGGCCTCGACCCCGTCGACCTCGGCAGACACCGGCCCCAGCACGTTGACACGCAGCGCCACATCGCCCCCGGTTCCGCGGCTCCCGCCGGCCCTGACAAGGTTGAGTTTGAACGGGCGCCGCTGACGCGCCGCATCCCAAGCTTCTTTATATCCACATATAGATATAAAGCATTACACGTCATCTCAGAGATGGACGCCAATGCTCATAAACTGACGCACCGTAATGCCTCGTCCAGCAAAGTCAGTGCCTCCGGCACGGGGGCGGAACTCCACCGCCATCTCCTCCGCAGGGGCCGGGTGGCGAGCACAACGAGCGCGGAGAAGGCCGACGTCGGCGCTTCTGGTCGCCGACAGCCGGACGGCCAGCAGGGAGTTCCAGCCGATCTGTTCACCGAACGACAGCAGCATGTAGGGCACGATGCCGGGGAGGAGGCCGAGCAGGACGCCCAGGGCGGGATGGAGTCCGGTGGTCTCGGTCAGGTTGCCGGAATCGAAGCGCGCGGCACCGATCAGCCAGGCCACGCCGTACCCCAGCCCGACACCCAGTACGGGGATCGCCCAGGCCAGGCCGATGGTCTTCCGGGGGGCCCGGCGAAAGCCCCAGTCGAAGCCGCGCAGGCCGCGCCCGCCGGCCGGCCAGGCGACCAAGCCGGCGATGCCCGGCATGAGGGCCCCGCTGAAAACGGCGATCTGCGCGGCGATCGGCGCCTGATCGAGCCGGTTCAGATCGAGTCCCTGGGACACGGCGAAGGCGAGAGAGGGGAGCACGAGCGCGGGCAGCACCAGCGCGAAGACCGTGAGCTGCCGCCGGGTCAGGTCACGGTCCCTCGGGGGAGATGTCGTTGTACGCATGACGGCAGTACATCCGCCCGGCGGTCCCGATCTCCTGAACCTGTGGTCCCGTCATCGTCACGCGCAACCCGCTCGGCTGGTTGTTCTGCCTCGGCTGACCCGACGCGGCTCCTCGACGGCGCCGCGGAGACCGTGGCGCACACGCTCCGGCTCCCCTCGGTCGCCGTGCTCGCCGCCGACGGCACGCCCGTCTCCGTCATCGGCGGCGTCCCCGAACACGGGGTACGGCTGGCGGTGTACGGCCCGGCGGTTGCCCGCCGCATCCGGCGGTTCCTCACCACGGGCCCGGAGAGCGGTCCCTTCCCGGAGCTGACCCAGCGGGAGCGGGAGATTCTCGACCTGCTCGCCTCGGGAAAGAGCAACGCCGAGATCGCCCGGCAGCTCTTTCTCAGCCAGAAGACCGTCAAGAATCACCTCACCTCGATATTCGCGAAGCTGCAGGTGGCCGACCGCGCCCAGGCCGTGGTCCGCGCCCGTCGCGCCGGCCTGGGAGAGTAACGTCTCACCCACGACCACGGTCGTGGGGACCGCGCTCACGAGGCGGCGCCGACGGTCTGGGCGGCCACCAGAGCGGCGTAACGGCCGCCGAGGGCCAGGAGCTGTTCGTGGGTGCCGCGCTCGACGATGTGGCCACCGTCGACCACCAGGATGAGGTTCGCGTCCCGGATCGTGCTCAGCCGGTGGGCGATGAGGATCCTGGTCTGCGTGAGATGGGCGAGGTGACTCTCGATCGCCGCCTCGCTCTCGCTGTCGAGGTTGCTGGTGGCCTCGTCGAGCAGGAGGATCTTCGGCCGGGAGAGCAGCGCGCGGGCCAGCGCCAGGCGCTGCCGCTGGCCGCCCGAGAGACCGTTGCCCTCGGTGAGCATGGTCTCGTACCCCATCGGCATGGTCTCGATCTCGTCGTGGATGTCGGCCATCCGCGCTGCCCGTACGATCCTGTCCATGGAGGCGCCGGGATCGTTGAGCGCGATGTTCTCCCTGATGGAACCGGTGAACAGCGACGGCTCCTGGGTGACCACTCCGAACTGGCGGCGCAGCGTGCGCAGATTGAGCTCCTTCAGCGGCACCCCGTCGTACCGGATCTCTCCGGTGGTGGGGGTGTGCAGTGCGAGCAGCAGCCTGGCCAATGTGCTCTTGCCCGAGCCCGATGGCCCCACCAGGGCGACCTTCTGCCCCGGGGCGATGGTGAGAGATACGTCCCGCAGCGTCCACGGGGCACGCGGATCGTAGCGGTAGCTGACGTTGCGCATCTCCACCGCGCCGCGCACGCGGAGCACCTCGATGCCTCCCGAGGGTTCGGGCTCGGAGGTGAGAATGTCGGACAGCCGCTCGAAATGGGCGCCCGCCAGCTGCAGGCTCTGCAGACTGGCCATCAGCGACGAGATCGGCGTGAGCGCGGCCACGGCCATCGCGTTCAATGCGACCAGCGCGCCGAGGGTGAGCTCGCCGTCGAGCACCCGCCAGGTTCCCACCCACATCAGACCCAGCGGTGCGAGCACTCTGATGGCCCCCAGCGCCGAATCCAGCAGCCCCTGAGTGAGCCCGCTGCGGATATCCGCGTTGAGCTGCTCGGAGAAGTGATGTGACCACTGCTCGACCGCACGCTCTTCGGCTCCGGACGCCTTCAGGGTCTCGATACCGTCGATCGCCTGCATGAGCCGGCTCTGGGTGGCGGCGAACGCGACGAGCTCCTGCTGGGTCAGGTGTCTCATCCGGCGTGCCGTGATCAGCAGCAGGGCGATCTGCGCTGCGGCCAGCGCGACCAGGCAAGCGCCGAACAGAGGGTCTCGGACGAAGACCAGGATGAGGTACCCGATGGCGAGCGGTCCGTCGAGCAACGCCGAGAGGATCTGGCCGGTGAGCATGTCGCGCAGCACCCCGACGCTGTTCGCCCTGGTGACCAGGTCGCCCGTGCCGCGCAGCGCGAAATAACGGTAGGGGAGGGCGATGAGGTGTGACACCACGCCCCGGGTCAGCTCGGCGTCCGCTCCCCCTCTGATGGCGAGCAACAGAACCGAGCGCAGGTAGCCGACCGCGAACTGCGTCACCGTGGCCAGCAGGAGCCCCGCTCCCAGAACGGCCGGCAGCCCGGTCGCCTGGGCCGGTATTCCGCCGGCTCCGACCGGCAGCACCCGGTCGACCAGCACCTCGGACAGTGTCGGCAGGGCGAGCCCGAGAAGTTGCAGGATCAGGGAGGCCGCCACGACCTGGGCGAGCAGACCGCGTCTGCGCGACAGGAGTGTGCGGATGAACTGGCGGCGCCAGGCGCTCGCCGCACTGGACCGGCCCCGGCTGAACCGGGGGCCCGGCTCGAAGGCCAGCAGGACTCCGGTGAACCCCTCGTTGAACTCCTCGGCCGTCAGGCGGCGCCGGCCGTGCGCCGGGTCGACCACGTCGACCCTGTCGGCCCCCCATCGCTCGACCACGATGAAATGGTCGAACTGCCAGTGGACGATCGCGGGCATGGGGACGCGGGCGAGATCCTCCGGGTCGAGCGAGAAGGCCTTGGCCTTCAGCTTGTACTCCAGCGCGCCCGCCACGATGGCGAGCGCGCTGAGCCCGTCACGGCCGACCTGAAGCCGTTCGGTGATCTCATGTTGTGACGTTCGACGACCGTGGTAGGCCAGCACCATCGCCAGGCAGGCGGCACCGCACTCGGTGATGCCGTTCTGCTGGATGACGGGAACGCGCCTGCCCGTCCGCAGGCCCCTCACGAGGTCGCCCCGGGGATCTGGGAGGCCGCGAGCAGGACCAGGCCGGCCGTGGTGAGGATGAGCAGTACCACGGCCGCCCACAGCAGGGCGAGCCACCAGCCTCCGATCTTGATCGGGCGGGTGACGCGCCTCTCCCGCCCCGCGTGGCGTCTGAGCGCCTCCTCGCGAAAGATGCCCTTCGTCACAGTGAGTCAGTCCGAGCGGTGTTGCCCCAGAACCATTCGATCTTGGCGGACTTCCGCCGCTCCGCGATCCACTCGTCGAACAGGACCCTCCCGACACGTTGCCGTGTCCGATCGTCCAGCGCGGCCGTTTCCACCGACAGCACCTTGAGCACCGCGAACTCGTCCCCCAGCGGGATGGGCCCGAGCACGTCGCCGGCCTCCACCACGCCCTTTTCGCCCTGGCCCAGCTCATCGGCTGGGAGATCCCCGAACAGGTCACCGGAGGCCCTGCCGGTCAGGAACTCTCGTTCCGCCACGGCGTAGAAGTCGGCGCCGTCCAGCACCTGCTCCGCCGCACGGCGGGCATGGGTCTGGTCGGAGTAAACAAGCCGGGCGACCCGGACGCGGTCGAATTCGCCACGGTGCTCTGCGAAGTACGACTCCACCTGCCCGGCGGTCACCCGATCGCGCAGCCGCGCCACGGCGGCCTCACCGGCCACGAGTTCTTCCAGGTCCCGGACGGACAGACTGTGCAGTTCCATCCATTCGCGGGTGACCTGCGCCGTGACCAGGCCCCGTGCCCTGCGGAACGCGTCCACGGCCTCCTGCAGTTCGGCCTCGGAAAAGGCGATGGGCGACTCGTAGAGTTCCTCCTGCAGAAGGCAGGCGGTGACCAGCCTGTCGGTGAGGCGGGCCTCGTCCCAGAGGAAGTCCAGCTGGGCGATGGCGTCGGGGATCTGCATGTCCACGCCGTTCACGCGGAGCAGGAGCAACTCGCTCGCCCGGTGCACGCCCCGCAGCGGCCACGGCAGTGCCCGATCGGGGCACCAGGACAGCGACACGGTCCCGTGCTCCGACTCCTTGATCAGAAGATCGTAGTGAAGGGAGCCGTCATACTCCTCCCGCTGCCAGAGCAGCCGGAAGACAGCTTCGGGATACCGTTCCCTCAGCTCGCCGAGCGCCTCGCGGGCCCGGCCGGGTTCGAGCCCCTGGATGCTCCGCAGGAACTCACGCGCGCGATCCAGCATCATGGACCTCCTTCGGGATTGAGGCGCCGCCGTACAGCACGTCGCAGAGCGCCTCGCTGATCGGAAGGCCGGTGGTCTCCTCGATCCACAGCCACTGACCGTTCGGGTTGATCTCAAGGAAGACGTAGCGACCATCGGGCGTCAGGATCAGATCGATGGCCCCGTACACCAGGCCCAGCCGCCGGACCAGGTGCACGCACCGCTCGGCCGTCTCGGGCGGGAGCTCGTGTACGGCATGCCGCGTCATGGCCGCGTCGTAACGGCGCCAGTCGAACCTGGTGTGGTTGCTCTCCTGGGAGTGGATCTCCGCGGCGAACACCCGGTCCCCGACGACCGTCACCCGCAGCTCCACCCGTTTGGGGACGTATGCCTGGATGATGATGGGAGCGAACCGGATGGCGTCGGCATAGCCGATGTCACGCGGAGAGACCAGTTCCGACAGCCGGCTGACGCTCTCTCCGCCGTCCCTGGGCGCCCAGGGCATATGGAGCGGTTTGGTGATGATCCTGCCGTCGTGGCGGCTGTAAAAGTCGAGAAACTCATCCGGATCATTACTGATCAGGGTGGGAGGAAGCTCGAAGCCGAGCCTGCCCGCGAGGGCGAGCTGGGAAGGCTTGCGCCCGGCGACCTTGATGACCTCGCGCGACCCCGGCACCATCCGGCAGTCGAGCTGGTCCCACAGGTCGCCGGTGAACACCGCCAGCTCCCTTTCCAGATGAGCCCGCGCCACCAGCTCGGCGACCTTCGGATGGCATACGGGAGACTGAGGCCGGCGGGTCCACACCGCCGTCAAACCGTCCAGGTCGACACGGTGCGAGTGCGTCCGCAACGTCCGCCGCACCCGGCCCGACGGCTCGTAGGAGACATCGATGACGGCCTTCGCCGGATAGTCCTCCGGGTCGAAGAACACCACGTCCGCGCCACGCTGGGTGAGCAGCTCGCCCACGTGGAGAGCATGGGTGTCATCGGGCCGAGTGAGCACCAAGATCTCACCTGACATGTTCGCGCTTCTCCCCACTTGGAACGCGCGGGGCAGCTCCTCTGAAGCGTGCCCCGCGCGGTTCATCTCGGATCAGGCCGGTCAGAAGTCGGCGTCGGTCCCGGTGGTGCCGTCGCCGGAGGCGTCGATGCCGTCGATGACCAGGCTGGACTTGCTCTTGTCGGGCCGCATGCCACCGCTGACCAGACGCAGGTCGTTCTCGTTCAGCTCGCTGCCGAACGGGGCGATGTCGTCGATCTTGATTTCGGACATGATGCTTCCTTTCCCCCCGCCGCCCTGCGGCGGCGTCTACTGGGTTCCTCGCCTCACGGCGGGGAATCGGTCTCACCGGATCCACAGCCACGTGCGTGCTCGTCCGGTGCTGAGAACAAAGCTAGAAAGGTGCACTTGTAGATCACTTGGGGATAGCTTGAAAGCACCGAAAACCAGGTGAAGCACCCTTTCGATCGATACTTCGACCTCGGCGGGGAAGACGTCGACCTCGATGATCTGGTCGTACAGCGACCGCCGCATCACGGTGTTCGTGGCGCCCGCCGAGATTCTCACCTCTGCGGCGCGCAGCGAGGTTCCGGCCCGCTGCGATCACGGGCGATGGCCGTACACCCTGGTCAGAGCCCGGCCGGCGGGCCACGGCAGAATGTCGCTCATGGAAGCCCGCATCGCGATAGCCCCGTCCGCGGAAGCACGAAAGGCTTACGGCCGCGCCAACTCCCCCGACTTCGACCACCTAGCCTCCAAGATCGAGGAGGCCGTGTCCGGGGGCGGCGGTGCCAACGTCCCCCTGGCCGAGGCCAACGGCCTCGTCTGGCTCATCCCCGGCGAGCCGGAGCAGCTCCGGCAGACCCTGGACGGCCACCCCGGAATCGAGTGGGTGCAGTTCCCCTGGGCGGGAGTGGAGAAGTTCGCGACGTCCGGCCTCTTCCACCGCCCGGTGGTCTTCACCTGCGCCAAGGGGTCGTTCGCCGGGCAGGTCAGCGAGCACGCGCTCATGCTGATACTGGCGAGTCTCCGCAGCGTCGTACGGCAGGCACGGACGCCCCGCTGGAGCCCGGTGGATCCCCGGTCCCTGCACGGCCGACGGGTCACGATCCTCGGGGGCGGCGGCATCGCCTCGGAGCTCGTCCAGCTCCTGCGGCCTTTCGGCTGCCGGATCCGGGTGGTCCGTCGCCGGCCGGAGAAGATCGAGGGTACCGAGGAGACGCTACCGCCCACGGCTCTGCACGCCGTACTTCCCGAGACCGACATCCTGGTGCTGGCCCTCGCCCTGACTCCGGAGACGAGGCACGTCATCGGTGCCGCCGAGCTGGCGCTGCTCCCGCCGCAGGCCGTCGTCGTCAACGTCGCACGGGGCGCGCACATCCAGACCGACGCACTCGTCGAAGCCCTCCGCACGGGGGCGATCTCCGCCGCCGGCCTGGACGTGACGGATCCCGAGCCGCTCCCCGACGGGCATCCGCTCTGGGCCGACCCCCGCGTCCTCATCACCTCGCACTGCGCGGACTCCGCCGAATACGTCCTGCGGATGCTCTGCGAGCGGGTCGAACGGAACGTGCGCAACCTGCGAGCGGGCCTGCCGCTGGAAGGGACGATCGACCCCACCGCGGGGTACTGACCGCGCCGCCGGACCATCGATCCGGGGGCCCCGGCCGGTGACGGAAACACCCGATGCACCTGATTCGGGCCTGAGGTAACGCAATCAACCCGTGCCGGGCAGACGTCCATGACACGCTGTGTGCGCATACGGGAACCCGCCGGGCGTCGCTGACATCCAATCGCGTACGGCCCACGCCCGCTCGCCGGGGCGTGAGCCGTACATCCCCGTGTTGATGTGAGCCGTAGATCCCCATGCTGATGACGTATCCGGATGTAAGCCGTACACCCCCCATGTTGACGACGTATGAGGTGCCTTCGCTATGGCGTCGAATGTGACCCGGTTGTATCAGGCGGTACTGCGCGACCCGTCCGTTCCGATCTCGATCCCGCTGTGCCGTACCTTCTCGGACTGGATCGCGGGGAAGGGGTTTCCGCCCGCGGACGCCGGGGGGCCGAGGGTCGAGGCCGAGGTCGACGGGGCCCGGCTCACGATGGAGGGGCATGGCGACTGCGGACGCTACACGCTGGAGGAGCCGCGCGGGGAGGGGCACCTGTGCACCCGCGTGACCTATGCCGAATCGGTGCCGGGCATGACCGGGTGGGTTGTCGTCACCGTGGACCGGCACGGGGAGGGGGAGGCGGCGGCGAACGCGCCCGGTTTCCTCCCGGCCTACCTGCGCACCGCGCGGATCACCGACGGCGGTGTCCATGTCGAGGACGGCCCGATGGCCCTCGACGAGGACGACGTGCAGCGGTTCGTCCACACGATGACCGAGCCCCGCCGGAGGGTTCCGATCGTGGTCGTCTCCGTGGACCCTCAGAACCCCGGGGCGGGTCGCGCCCGTGCCGACTACCTGGCCGGTGCCGTCGCCGGTGTGAGCCTGGTGGTGCAGCTGACCGACCAGCGCGCCCAGGACCGGTTCAACAAGGCGATGGGCAGCGACCTGGGCGTGTTCGGCGGCGGTATCCGCACCTACGTCACCCCCTTCGACCCCGCCGACGAACGCTATCCCTACCGGCACCCGCCCATGGGCGGCGCCATGATCCGCGACCAGGGCATCGCCGCCCTCAACCGGGTCGTCGACGGAGTGATCGGTGAGACCGCCCGTCGCAAGCTTCCCGACGACGTCCAGCAGACACTCCGTATCGTCTACCGCGTACTCGCCGGACGGGCCGAGTCGAGCGAGATCGCCACGGCCGTCGCACCCCGGCCCGCGAAGTCCGCTCTCACCCGCGAGGAGCTGCGGCTGCGGATGGCAGCCATGATCCAGCGCCCGGCGCCCTCCGGCATCGGGGCCGTCATCGAGAAGCCGATTGTCACGAAGGGAGCCGTCGGCGTTGAGGCCGAGGCGGCTGTCGCGAACGGCGCCGCCACCGTAAAGGCCGAACCGGCTGCCGCGAACGGAGCCACCGCCGTAGAAACCGAGGCGGCTGCCGCGAACGGAGCCACCGCCGTGGCGGCTGCCCCGAACGGTGTCATCACCGCGGAGGCCGGGCCGGCTGCCGCGAACGGAGCCGTCTCCGTACGAACCGAGGCGGCTGCCGCGAACGGCGCCGCCACCGTAGGAACCAAGACGGCTGCCACGAACGGCGCCGCCACCGCGGAAACCGAGCCGGGCGTCGGTGAGGGTGCCGTCGCCGTGAAATCCGCGCCGGCCGCCGTACCGGCGCCCGACCTGGGGGAGCTCGCCCGGACCGTGGCGGACAGGGTGATCAGGGAACTGCGCGGGGAGCTGGAGACGGCGCTGGGTCTCGCCACGTCATCCGGGACCACCGGCGGCGACTCGGGTAGGTTGCTCCGCGAGATCCGGATGCTCGGCGCGCATCTCTCCGGCCTGCGTGACGTCGTCACCGAACGGCGCCGCGACGAGCTGCTTGTGCAGGCCGAGGACGAGAGCGACCGGCTGGCCACCGAGGTCGAGAGTCTCCGCGATGAGCACCGATTACTCCAGGAGGAGTACGCCGAGGCCGTCACGAGTACCAGGAAGCTCTCCGAACGGGTCCGCTGGCTGGAGCGCACGCTCGCCGAGGCGGGCCAGCCGGTGTACGGCGTGACCGGGGAGCAGCCCGTGTTCGAACCGGCCAACCTGACCGAGGCCCTGCTCGAAGCCCGCGAGAACCTGCACCACATCGTCGTCGGCGACACCGACGGCGTCGCCGCCCGGCTGGACCTGGACCATCCCGCCCAGTGCCGTACGTGGGCGGCCAAGGCGTGGGACGCCCTCCGTGCCCTGGACGACTTCGCGAAGGCACGGTCACGCGGGGAGTTCGCGGGCGGCTTCTACGACTGGTGCGCCCACGGCTCCCCCGGCCGTTTCACCATCCCGACCGGAATGCTGTCCATGCGGGAGTCGAAGACCGTGGCCAGCCGGCACAAGTTCAGCGCCCCCCGCACCTTCGCCGTCCCGCCCGAGGTGAACCCGCTCGGGCAGGTCCTCATGGAAGCCCACATCAAGCTCAGGCCCATCGGATATCCCGCGCCGCGGATGTACTTCCACGACGACTCCGGCGGCGCCACCGGCAAGATCTGGATCGGCTACCTCGGCGACCATCTCCCCAATACCCGCACGAACTGACCGACCCCGGCATATCGGCCTTCCCCCGCTATCTCTGAACGGCCGGCCCGGCATATCGGTCTTCCCCAGCCGCTCCCGGATGGCCGACTCCGACATCCACGAGACCGTCACACGCTCGGCCCCCGTCTCCCCGGAGGTCGGACCGGCCGCCGGTCCGTAGAGCGCGTCCCACCGGACAGCGATCGGCGACGAGGTCGCCCGTGTCATCGGTTGTCGAGATTTTCGAGGATCTCCCGGACCTTGCCGACGTCCGGGTGGTGCTGGCCGTACCTCCGCTCGAGGTCCGACAGCAGGCCGCCCAGGGTGCGTTTCGCCTGTGCCCTGTTTCCCGAGCCGAATTCCAGCAGCCCGATCTGGCAGCGGAGCTCAAGGACCCGTTCCTCGTCGGCGCCGAATCGCTGCTCGTCGGTCAGAAGCCGGTGGAGCTGGGTCAGGGCGACGCTCGTCTCCCCCACCGCCGCGTGGCAGTTCGCCGCCATCAACCGGCATCGCAACGCGAGATTGTTGCCCGGCCCCTCTATCTTGGCGACGTCGGCCGCCAGCCGGTGGAACTCGGGTGCCGCCCGGCGGTAGTCCCCGCCGAGGAAGAGGACTTCGGCGAGATCGATGCGCAGGTTGACCACGCTGGAGCTCATCGAGCCGAACGCGCCGGCGGCGGGACCGACCATCTCCGCCAGCACGTCCGCCGCCTGGCTGAAACGGGATTCCGCCTTGAGCGCCTCGGCGTCCTTGCGGGCGTGCTCGATGTCATGAAGCCCGATCTGCGCCGTTCCTCCGGCGTGCCTGATCCGCGCCGGTCGCACCGGGTCGGTCGGCCGCCGGTTGCGGCTCTCCGCCGGAGGGGTGATGCGTCCGACGACGGTGGCGTACATGCGCACCGGATGGGGCGTGTCCAGGTTCACGTAACCGGGGAAGGGCGGCAGGTCGTGGCAGAACTCCAGCAACCGTTCGTAGGCGACGTCCGCGCTGGGCACCCGCTTCTCCGGCGTTTTGGCGAGCAGCCACAGGACGAGCCGCTCCAGCCCCTCGGGCACGTCCCGTCTTCTGGTGCGCAGCGGCCGGGGCGGGATGTCGGTGTGGTTGCGCATCGCGGCCAGGGCCGTGGGAGCGGCGAACTGGTTCTCTCCGGCGAGCATCTCGTCCAGGATCACGCCGAGGGAGTAGAGGTCGCTCTGCGGACAGGCGGCCCCGCTCATGGCCTGTTCGGGCGGCATGTACGCCGGTGTGCCGAGCACCTCGCCCGTTCTTGTGAGTCTCGTCGCATTCGGGGAGACGAGCGTGGCGGCGATGCCGAAGTCGAGGACCTTCACCGTGCCGTCGGGGCAGAGCATCAGGTTGGCGGGCTTGAGGTCCCGGTGCACCAGCGAGTTGGCGTGGGCCACGGCCAGGACCGAACACACCTGAGCGGCGATCGACACGGCCCAGGCGATGGGAACCTCGGTCTCGTCCAGAAGCGAGGAGATGGAACAGCCGTTGACGAGCTGCATGACCAGATAGAGGTCGTCGCCGTGCGATCCGCAGTCATAGATCGTGGGCACTCCGGGGTGCTCCAGCCGGGCCGTGATCCGCGACTCACGAACAAAACGTCTGGCCAGTTCCTCATCCGGCCGACCGTCGGGAAACCTGCTGACTTTGATGAATTTGACGGCGACCTGCCGGTCCAGGCGTTTGTCGTAGCCGAACCAGACCTCCCCCATTCCACCGGAGCGGCGAGACAGAGGATCCAGCTCGTAACGCCCGCCGACGGTGACCCATCTGCCCAAAACGATCAGCCCTCCAGAAAGGCTCTGCCTTCTCAGGAAAATCCAGAGAACTTTCCGATAAAAAAGTACAGGCTTACGCAGCGAACTGCGGGTCGAATTCCGCCATACGGACGCTTTTCAGCGCTACAACCATGATGGCATGATGCGTGGCTTTTCCCCCGCTCGCGGTAACCTCTCCGGCGGGCTTCCGGCGTGAGGTTCGGCGGGCGCATGGCGGGACGGCGGCGCCGGAGCGGCCGGGCGGTGCCGACGCGGCGCTCCGGCTCGGCCCGCCGGTCGATCGGCGGCCTCCGGCGCTCCACGGAGCGTTCTCCGCGACCATACGGTTACCGATGGTAGATCGGTGAGATGTCGGCACGTTCCATCGCGAGCCGAACGAGATCCTGGAACGTGTCACACGCCTCGAAAGGGATGGACGACTCGAAGGTCCGCGTGACGTCCGGGCGGAAAATACTTTCCTCTCCGACCCGTTCCACCACGACTGTTCTCTCCTGCCCGACCGTTTCCGCCACGATCCGGCCACCGCATCGAGCCCCGCCGTTCTTCTCGCACATCCCGAAACAGGCCTTTCCGGTCGCATACCATACCGACTAGAACCTCTCCTGGAAGAACACACCATGTCGGCCGACACCTCTCACGGCAGGCCTCGCCACCGGCATTCATTGCGGCAGATTCGGCGCCGCCTTTAATGGAGCCGTCATATCGAAAGCGACCGCCGAAGCCCATCCTCGATCCCGTCCATCATGACGAGAATCAGCGCGTCGGAGGCCCCATCTCTCCCGCGCGAATGAGACATTGGATAGGCCGACGCGGACGACTCCGTCCTCTCCGAGAGAGAATGCCGGCGGGCCGTCACATCACAACGATTGGCCGTGGACGGTTATGACGTAATCCGCCCGCGTCCGCCGAAGGACACTCACCGCGCCAACAACGCCGACTTGATCAGGAGACGGGGGCGAGGCGCTCGTCGTATCTTTCCTGCTCCTCCGCCTTCCGCTCCCGCCTCTCGCGTTCCCGGGTGCCTTCGCGCCCTGACGATCGCGGCGGCCGGCGAGCCGATCAAGCGCTCTTGGCCGAATGGACGAACATCTCCCTCCTCTTAGGAAAACCGGACGAATTCCCCCACCCCCGGCCTGTCATACCGTCGCGGTAAACATCCATCGGAGGGATGGCACGTGCCCGTTGATCTTCACCACCGCGCCGTCGTCGCAGACACTCATAACGATCTGCTGATGGCGGTTACCGCCAGGCCTCCGGAGCGGTGGGCGTCGTTCTTCCGTGAGCGGTGGCTGCCCCAGCTGCGTGAGGGCGGGGTGAATCTGCAGGTGCTGCCGGTCTTCATCGACGATCAGTATCGGCCCGAGGGGGCGCTCCGGCAGACGCTGCGCATGATCGAGTGTGCGCACACCTTGGCCGAGGGCAACGCCGATGCGGTGCGGCTGTGCACCGACGGAGCGCAGATCGACGCGGCGCTCGGCGAGGGGCTGATCGCCCTGGTGCTGGCGCTGGAGAGCGCGCCGGGCCTGGATGCGAGCGTGGAGTTGCTGCCCACCGTGCACCGGTTGGGGGTGCGGGTCGCCTCGATCGCGCACTGGGGCCGTACCGCGCTGGCCGAC
>NZ_FZOD01000049.1 GCF_900188345.1 Streptosporangium subroseum
TCCCGGTGCCTCCAACGCGGGCATCATCCCGGCCGACATCACCAGCGCCGGCCGGATCGGCCTGGTGTCGAAGTCGGGCACGCTGACCTACCAGCTCATGTACGAGCTGCGCGACATCGGGTTCTCCACCGCGGTCGGCATCGGCGGCGACCCGGTCATCGGCACCACCCACATCGATGCCCTGCAGGCCTTCCAGGACGACCCGGGCACCGACGCGATCGTGATGATCGGGGAGATCGGCGGAGACGCCGAGGAGCGTGCCGCCGCCTACATCGAGCAGCACGTGACCAAGCCGGTCGTCGCCTACGTCGCGGGCTTCACCGCCCCCGAGGGCAAGACCATGGGTCACGCGGGCGCGATCGTGTCCGGCTCGGCCGGCACCGCGCAGGGCAAGAAGGAGGCTCTGGAGAAGGTCGGCGTCCGCGTCGGCAAGACCCCGAGCGAGACCGCCCGCCTCATGCGCGAGGTCATGCAGGCCCGCTAGTCCGGCCGAAGGTCGCGCGGGCCCGCCGGCCCGGTGAGGCCACGCGGGCCCGCCGGTCCTGCCGGCGGCCCTACGGGCGTCGGCTCGGCCGGAAGCCCGCGGGACCGCTGTTTCGACCGTCAGAAAGGCGTCCGGCACCCCGCCGGACGCCTTTCCCGTCGTATGGCGCGACACGCGGGGGCGAAGGAGTCTCTTCCGCCCCAAGATCCTGAGACCATCGACTATTGTGACGGCCCTTTTCGATCAGCTCCGGACGGCCCCCCGCAACGTCCTCAGCCGACTCCCCCTGCCTGGCGTCACGGGTGACGACGACGATGTCCGTCGGCCGCTTCCCGTCTCCGGGATGCTCGCCGCCGCCTGGACGCTCGGCGTGGGCCTGGCGGTGCTGACCACACTCACCCTGGTCGGCTGGGTGGCCTCTCCCCGGGGCGCGCTCGGTACCGGCCTGCCGGGAGTGTTCCGCACCGCGGCGCAGCTCTGGCTGGCCGCTCACCACGCGGGGTTCGCCATCCCCGGCGGATCGGTCGGCCTGCTCCCGCTCGGGCTGATGGTGCTCCCGGCGTTCCTGCTCTACCGCGCGGGCATCTGGATGGCCCGCGACGCGGACCTGCGGCTCCGCCTGCCCGCCCGCCTGCCCAAGAACACCCCCAAGGACGTGGCCAACGCCCGTCGCAAGGCCCAGCTGGTGCTGGTCGCCCAGGCCGGCATCTCGCTGGCGGCGCCGTACGCGCTGCTGGCCGGAATGATCGCGTTGGTCACCCGCAACGAGATCACCCAGCCCTTCCTCGCCGAAACGCTGATCAGCCACCTCGTGCTGGCCTTCCTCGCGGGCTCCCTGGCCACCGCCAGGACGATCGGACCGTGGCGCCTGATGCTGCGCCTGCTGCCCGAGCGGCTGCGTTCGGTCGTGGTCGGCTCGTCCGCGGCTCTGGCGATCATGCTCGTGGCGGGCGCCGTCATGGTGCTCGGCGCCCTCGTGGTGAACTTCGGGCAGGTCCGGGAGCTGTCCGGCATCCTGTCGCCCGGTTTTGTCGGCGGCCTGCTGCTCCTGCTGGTCCAGGGTCTCTACCTGCTCAACGCGGTCATCTGGGCGATGGCCTACATCGTCGGCCCCGGCTTCGCCGTCGGCACCGGCACGCTGGTCGCGCCGACGGGGGTGCAGCTCGGCACGGTGCCGAGCCTGCCGATCCTGGGTGCGCTGCCGGAGGCGGGCCCGACCCCGGCCTGGGTGATGGTGGTGATCGCGGTGCCGTTCATCGCCGGGGCCGTGGCGGGCATCCTGGTCGTCCGGATCTCGCCCTCGCCCTCGTACGAGGGCGCGCCGCTGTGGGGGTTCGTCTGCGGACTGGTGACAGGCGCGGCGGCCGGGCTGCTGGCCGCGCTGTCCGGGGGTTCGCTCGGCGGCGCGCGGCTCGCCTCGCTGGGCCCGGAGGCCTGGCAGGTCATGCTCTCGGTGACGCTGGAGGTGGGCGTCGCCGCGGGGATCGCCGCGGGGCTGGCCAACTGGTGGCTGATCTTCCGGGGGCACAACGCGGCCGTCACCAAGGCCGCCGCGAAGGTCGGCACGGCCACCGCGCCGGTCCGTAAGGCGAGCGTCAAGCTCGCCAGGGCCGCCGGGTCGGTGGCCAGCAAGGTCGGGTTCGCCGAGTCGGAGGAGGCCCGCAGCACGCTCCCCGGCCACTGGCTGGACGCCACGGAGTGCGACACCCAGCCGATTCCGGTCATCAGGGACGACTGGCAGGACGAGCACGCCTCGGCGGCGGTGGAGAGCCCGCCGAAGGCCCACCGTCCGGAGCCCCCGCGCCCGCCCCGGCGCGACATCGTCGACGAGTCCGACGACAAGGGCGGCCACGTCATCTACGTGGACCCCTACGCCTGGGACCGCGACTGAGGACGGCCAAGTCGTCGACGAGTCCGGCGACAAGGGCGGTCACGTCATCTACGTGGACCCCTATGCCTGGGACCGCGGCTAAGTCGTCGACGAGTCCGATGACAAGGCGGTCATGTCGTCTACGTGGACGTACGATGGCGTCCTCCCGCGGTTCGGGCGCGTACGGCAGCCCATGACGGAGCCCTATGTGAGCCGGGTACCGCAGCCCGTGCGCGGCCGCCACGCGTCCGGGCTCTTCAGGCTCCGAGGCAGGCGGGTCCCAGCAGCTGCTTGAGATCGCCCACCAGGGACGGGGACGGCGACACGCGGAGGCGGTCGTCGAGGCGTACGACGGTGGTCTTGCTGCCGTTGTGGAGCTGCAGGTGCACCTCGGTGGTGCCGGGGTGGGCGGTGAGCACGTCCTTGAGGCGGCCGATGAGCGGGGGAGTGGCGCGGGTCAGGGCGAGGCTGACCGCCAGGGCGTCTCCGGCCTCACGGCTCAGGTCGGGCGCGGTCACCTCCATGGCGATGATCTTCCCGACGTCTTCGCGCTTGTCCAGGCGGCCCTTGACGAAGACGATGGCGTCCTCGGCGAGCACGGTCGAGCAGAGCTGGTACGCCGAGGGGAAGATCATCACTTCGATGGCGCCCTCCAGGTCCTCCAGCATCGTCAGGACCCAGGTGTCGCCCTTCTTGGTGACCTTGCGCTGGACGCCGCTCAGGATGCCGCCGACGGTGATGATCTGGCCGTCGGGACGGTTCTCCTCCTGGAGCGCGGCGACCGAGCAGTCGGCGCCGGAGGCGAGGAGATGCTCCACGCCGAAGAGCGGGTGGTCGGAGACATAGAGGCCGAGCATCTCGCGCTCGAACTGGAGCAGGGTGCTCTTGTCCCATTCCCCGGCGGGGATCTGCACGTCGAAGGTCTGGTCCTCGGCCCCCTCCATGGCGCCGAACAGGGAGTCCTGGCCCTGAGCCTCGTTCTTCTTGATCCCGATGATGTTGTCGACGGCCTGCTCGTGAACCATCGTCAGGCCCTTGCGCACGTGCCCGAACGAGTCGAAGGCCCCCGCCTTGATCAGCGACTCGATGACCCGCTTGTTGCAGACGACCATGGGGACCTTGTTCAGGAAGTCCTTGAAGTCGGTGAAGCGGGTCTTCTCCTTGCGCGCGGAGATGATGCCGTCGACCACGTTGCCGCCGACGTTGCGGATGGCCGACAGGCCGAAACGGACATCGGTGCCGCGCGGGGTGAAGTCGAAGTCGGAGTCGTTGACGTCCGGGGGAAGCACCTTGATGCCCATGCGCCGGCACTCGTTCAGATAGAGCGCGGACTTGTCCTTGTCGTCCTTGACCGAGGTCAGCAGGGCGGCCATGTACTCGGCGGGGTAGTTGGCCTTGAGGTAGGCGGTCCAGTAGCAGATGAGTCCGTAGGCGGCGGTGTGCGCCTTGTTGAAGGCGTAGTCGGAGAAGGGCAGGAGGATGTCCCAGAGGGACTTGATGGCGGCGGCCGAGTAGCCGTTGTCCTTCATGCCCTGCTCGAAGAACTCGTACTGCTTGTCCAGCTCCGACTTCTTCTTCTTGCCCATCGCGCGGCGCAGCAGGTCCGCTTTGCCGAGGGAGAACCCGGCGACCTTCTGCGCGATGGCCATGACCTGCTCCTGATAGACGATCAGGCCGTGGGTCGTGTCGAGGATCTCCTTGAGCGGTTCCTCCAGCTCGGGGTGGATCGGGGTGATCTCCTGCTGGCCGTTCTTCCGCATCGCGTAGTTGGTGTGGGAGTTGGCACCCATCGGACCCGGCCGGTAGAGCGCGAGCGCCGCCGAGATGTCCTCGAAGTTGTCGGGACGCATCAGGCGCAGCAGCGACCGCATGCCGCCGCCGTCGACCTGGAAGACGCCCAGGGTGTCGCCGCGGGACAGCAGCTCGTAGGCGGTGGCGTCGTCCAGCGGCAGGTCGAGCAGCTCGATGTCGCGGCCGGTGTTCACCTTGATGGCCTTCAGGCAGTCATCGATGATCGTGAGGTTGCGCAGCCCCAGGAAGTCCATCTTGAGCAGGCCGAGGGTCTCGCAGGTCGGATAGTCGAACTGCGTGATGATCACACCGTCGGAGTCGCGGCGCATGATCGGGATGTAGTCGGTCAGCACCTCCGAGGACATGATGACGCCGGCGGCGTGCACGCCGGTCTGCCGGATCAGGCCCTCCAGGCCCCTGCCGAGGTCCATCGCCGACTTGACGTCGACGTCCTCCTCGTACAGCTTGCGCAGCTCACCGGCCTCGTTGAAGCGCGGGTGGTCTCTGTCGAAGATGCCCGACAGCGGGATGTCCTTGCCCATCACCGCGGGCGGGAACGCCTTGGAGACCTTGTCGCCCAGCGCGTACGGATGACCGAGGACGCGAGCCGCGTCCTTGATGGCCGCCTTCGCCTTGATGGTGCCGAAGGTCGCGATCATGGCGACCTTCTCCACGCCGTACTTCTCCGTCACGTAACGGATCACGTCACCGCGCCGACGTTCGTCGAAGTCGATGTCGACGTCGGGCATGGAGACCCGGTCGGGGTTGAGGAACCGTTCGAAGATCAGGCCGTGCGGCAGCGGGTCGAGGTCGGTGATGCCCAGCGCGTACGCCACCAGCGAGCCGGCCGCCGAGCCACGGCCGGGGCCGACCCGGATGCCGTTGGTCTTCGCCCACATGATGAAGTCGGCGACCACGAGGAAGTAGGAGGGGAAACCCATCTGCAGGATGACGTTCATCTCGAACTCGGCCTGCGCGCGGTGCTCGGAGTCGACGCCGTTGGGGAAGCGGCGCTCCATGCCCCGCCAGACCTCCTGGCGGAACCAGCTCTCCTCGCTCTCCCCGTCGGGGATGGGGAAGGTCGGCATCAGGTTCTTGAAGCCGAACATGCCGGTCGGATCGACCTTCTCGGCGACCAGCAGCGTGTTGCGGCAGCCCTCGGCCCACAGGTCCGAGGAGTCCACCGCGCGCATCTCGTCGGCGTCCTTGATGTAGTAGCCGCTGCCGTCGAAGCGGAACCGGTCGGGGTCGGCGAGCTGCTTGCCGGTCTGGATGCACAGGAGCGCGTCGTGGGAGGTCGCGTCCGACTCGTAGGTGTAGTGGGAGTCGTTGGTGACCAGCGGCGGGATGTCCAGCTCGCGGGAGATGCGGGTCAGGCCGTCGCGGACCCGGCGCTCGATGTCGAGCCCGTGGTCCATGATCTCTAGGTAGTAGTTGTCCTTGCCGAAGAGCTCCTGGAACTTCGCCGCCGCCGCGACCGCCTCGTTGTACTGTCCCAGGCGCAGGCGGGTCTGGACCTCGCCCGACGGGCAGCCGGTCGTGGCCATCAGGCCCTCGGAGTGCTCGGCGAGGATCTCGGCGTCCATCCGGGCCCACTTGCGGACGAAGCCCTCGGTGTAGGCGCGCGAGGAGAGCTTCATCAGGTTGCTCAGACCCGTGGCGTTCTTCGCCCAGATCGTCATGTGGGTGTAGTAGCCACCCGCGGAGACGTCGTCGCGCCTCTGGTGCGGCTCGCCCCAGAGGACCGGCTTCTTCTGGTTTCTGGAGGACGGGGCGACATAGGCCTCGATGCCGATGATCGGCTTGATTCCGGCGGCGGTGGCCTGCCGGTAGAAGTCGTAGGCCCCGTGCATGTTGCCGTGGTCGGTGATCGCGATGGCGGGCATGCCCAGATCGCCGACCTGTTTGAACATCTGCTTCAAACGGGCGGCTCCGTCAAGCATGGAGTACTCGGTATGAACGTGCAGATGCACAAACGAGTCGGACACCCAGGCCGTCCTTGGTTGTCACAGGCATACAACGAAGTAACTTCAGACTACGACGAACGCGGCCATGAACGTGCCCCGACCTCATATTCGGCGGGATGTCCAAAGGGTTCGGCCGGCGCGCCCGGTGTCGTTTCGCGGGCGCCCGGTGTCAGAGCGAAACGTCGTTTCGCGGGCGCCCGAAGTCAGGACGAAACGTCATTCCGCGGGCGCCCGGCGTCAGAACGAAACCCGGCTCGCGGAGGGGCTCACGGAGGGAAGGGGAACTGGATGTCGCCGGGCTGGAGGCCCAGCCTGCTCTCCATCGCCTGTTCAAGCTGGTCCACGCACTCGTTCTGGGAGGTGACCGTCCCCGCGCCCCTGCGGCACTCGGTGTAGGAGGCCAGTTCCTTGCTGAAGTAGAACTGCAGGATCGTCACCGACAGGCAGATCAGCAGCGCGATCACCGACAGGATGATGCCCGAGACCGCGATGCCCACGGGCTTGGTCACCGAACGCAGCGCCTTGATCGCCCGGATCGAGGCGATGAGGGCGAAGATCGACATGACGAGTCCCGCCAGGGGGAGCACCAGCGTCATCACCACGGCGGCGAACGCGAGCAGCAGTGCCCGCCGCCCCGCGCCCTCCGCTGGTCGTGCCTGGACGGGTAGTGTCACGTGAGCTCCTTGCATCGCGGGTTCGGACAGGCGGATACCCTGGCAACGGCATGAGTCCCCGTCCGAATGGAGTGCTTCGGTGTCATCTCAGGCCGTTCGGCTTGTGGTCCTCGTGTCCGGTTCTGGAACCAACCTACAGGCCTTGCTGGACGCTGTGGCGGACGAAACCTATGGCGCCCGGATCGTGGCGGTAGGCGCCGATCGCGCCGGTATCGAGGGGCTGGCCCGGGCGGAGCGCGCCGGGATACCGATCTTCGTGGAGAAACTCACCGATCACCCCACCCGGGAGGACTGGGATCGGGAGCTCGCCGCGCGGATCGCGGAGCACAAACCGGATCTCGTGGTCTGCGCGGGTTTCATGAAAATTCTCGGCACGCCGACGTTGAGCTCCTTCCCGGTGCTCAACACCCACCCCGCGCTGCTGCCCTCGTTCCCCGGCGCGCACGGGGTCCGCGACGCGCTCTCGTACGGCGTGCGGATCACCGGCTGCACGGTGATGCTCGCCGACGCCGGGGTCGACACCGGGCCGATCATCGCCCAGGCGTCGGTGCCCGTGCTCGACGGTGACGACGAGGAGACTCTGCACCAGCGCATCAAGGGCGTCGAGCGGAGCCTGCTCGTCGAGACCGTCGGACGGATGGCCCGCGAGGGCTGGACCGTCACCGGCAGGACCGTCCGCCTCGGACGGTCCGGCTAACCTGGGCAGGCCAGTGAGCAGGGACTCAGCGAGCTCAGTGAGCAGGGACGATTCAGCGAACGCGCTGGGCTGTCACCGGAAAACCGGAACCAAACAGGAGGACCACGAAGTGACCCGCATCGCCATCCGGCGCGCGTTGATCGCGGTGTATGACAAGAGCGGGCTGGAGCAGCTGGCCCGCGGGCTCGATGCCGCGAACGTCGAGATCGTCTCCACCGGGGGCACCGCCGCGAAGATCGCCTCCTTCGGCGTTCCCGTCACCCCGGTCGAGTCGCTGACCGGATTCCCCGAGTGCCTCGACGGCCGCGTCAAGACCCTGCACCCGCGGGTGCACGCCGGTCTGCTGGCCGACAGCGGCAACCCGGCCCACGTCAAGCAGCTCGAAGAGCTGGACATCGAACCGTTCGAGCTGGTCGTGGTCAACCTCTACCCGTTCCAGGAGACCGTCGACTCCGGCGCCTCCGCCGACGAGTGCGTGGAGCAGATCGACATCGGCGGTCCCGCGATGATCCGTGCCGCGGCCAAGAACCACGGCACCGCCTCGATCGTGGTGGACCCGCGCTCCTACGACGACGTGCTCGCCGCCGTGGCCGAGGGCGGTTTCACCCTCGCCGAGCGCCGCCGCCTGGCCGCCGTCGCGTATGCCCACACCGCCGCCTACGACACCGCGGTGGCCTCCTGGTTCGCCGACGTCTACGCCGCGGAGGAAGGCGCGTGGCCGTCCTACATGGGCGCCGCGTGGAAGCTCAAGTCACCGCTGCGCTACGGCGAGAACCCGCACCAGGGCGCGGCCCTCTACTCGGGGCAGAAGGACGGCCTGGCCAACGCCGAGCAGCTGCACGGCAAGGAGATGTCCTACAACAACTACCTCGACACCGACGCCGCCTGGCGGGCCGCCTGGGACTTCGCCGAGCCCGCCGTCGCGATCATCAAGCACCAGAACCCCTGCGGCATCGCGGTCGGCGCCGACGTGGCCGACGCGCACCGCAAGGCCCACGCGTGTGACCCGGTCTCCGCGTACGGCGGTGTGATCGCGGTCAACGGAGAGGTGACCGAGGAGCTGGCCCGGCAGATCGCCGAGGTCTTCACCGAGGTCGTGGTGGCCCCCGGCTTCACCGCCGAGGCGCTGGCGGTGCTCACGGGGAAGAAGAACATCCGGCTGCTGGTCTGCCCGAAGGGGCCGGGCAACCTGGCGGAGTCCCGCCGGATCGACGGCGGCCTGCTGGTGCAGACCACCGACCGGGTGAACGCCCCGGGCGACGACCCGTCCGCCTGGGAGCTCAAGGCGGGTTCCGCGGCCTCCGCCGAGGTCCTCGCCGACCTGGCCTTCGCCTGGAAGGCCTGCCGTTCGGTGAAGTCCAACGCGATCCTGCTCGCCGCCGGGGGCGCGAGCGTCGGCGTCGGCATGGGCCAGGTCAACCGGGTCGACTCCGCGCAGCTCGCGGTCTCCCGCGCCGGCGACCGCGCCCAGGGGGCCGCGGCGGCCTCCGACGCGTTCTTCCCGTTCGCGGACGGCCTCAAGATCCTCATCGACGCCGGCGTGAAGGCGGTCGTGGAGCCCGGTGGTTCGATCAGGGACGAAGAAGTGATCGCCGCGGCCGAGACGGCCGGGGTCACCCTTTACTTCACGGGCACCCGCCACTTCTTCCACTGATCTTCACGTGGTGTGCGGCCGCCGTGACGCTTGGGGCGGCCGTACACCGGAGACAGGAAAGTGGCGTATTGGACAGAAAATTTTGGGCGAAAAAGGTTTGACTCGCGGTTAGTGTGAAGCATCCCCTTCCTTCACCTCTATGGAGATCCCTCATGCCCTTGCTCGACACCGCCCTGAACGCTTTTGTGATCATGAACGGCTTCTGGGCCAGTCCCTGGCTGTTGATCATTCTCGCGGTGGGCGGGGCCTACCTCGGCAACCGGGCGATGGACTGGATCCCCTTCACCCGCAGGATCATCGAGCGGAGGGAAGCGGACCGCGGATGATCTCATGGAAGGATTGAATCCATGAGCGCGCAGATTCTGGACGGCAAGGCGACCGCAGCGAAGATCAAGGCAGACCTCACGACCCGAGTGGCCGCGTTGGCGGAGCGGGGCATCGTCCCCGGTCTCGGCACCGTTCTCGTCGGCGACGATCCAGGCAGCCAGATCTACGTGGCGGGAAAGCACCGTGACTGTGCCGAGGTCGGCATCGCCTCCATCCGCAGGGACCTGCCGGCGACGGCCACCCAGGCGGAGGTCGAGGCGGTCATCGACGAGCTCAACGCCTCGGATGAGTGCACCGGTTACATCGTCCAGCTCCCGCTGCCCCGGCACCTCGACACCCTGGCGCTGATCGAGCGGATGGACCCGGCGAAGGACGCCGACGGCCTTCACCCGGTCAACCTGGGACGACTGGTCCACATGATCGACGCGCCGCTGCCGTGCACGCCGCACGGCATCGTCCTGCTCCTGCAGGAGTACGGCGTGCCGATCAAGGGCGCCGAGGTCGTCGTGGTCGGCCGCGGCATCACCGTGGGCCGCTCACTCGGCCTGCTGCTGACCCGCCGTTCCGAGAACGCCACCGTCACCCTGTGCCACACCGGCACCCAGGACCTGGCGGCCCACACCCGGCGCGCGGACATCATCGTCGCGGCGGCGGGTGTGCCTCACCTGATCACCGCTGACATGGTCAAGCCCGGAGCCGCCGTGCTCGACGTCGGCGTCTCCAGGGTCGACGGCAAGATCGCCGGTGATATCGCCCCCGACGTCAGTGACGTCGCGGGTTTCCTCACGCCCAATCCCGGCGGCGTGGGCCCGATGACCCGGGCCCTGCTGCTCACCAATGTGGTCGAGGCCGCCGAGAAGCAGGGCCGGAACCAGGACTAGGACTAGGACGCCCGGCGGTTCGCGGTCGTCGCGGTTGTCGTCGTCGCCTGCCGGGGCTCCGGGGTGCCGGCCGCACGCTGCGGCGGCACCACCGGGGTGGGCCTGACCAGTCCCAGGGCGACGACCTCGTTGGCCAGCCTGGTGCGCCGGTTGGTGCCCTCCGGGATCCGGAACTTCTGGTAGAGGCGCAGGAGGTGCTGCTTGACCGCGGCCTCCGTCACCACCAGATCGTCGGCGATCTCCCGTGCGGTGGCCGGGGCGACGAACGCCTCGTCCGACAGCGCGGGACGGCACAGCGACGTGAGCACATCCACCTCTCGTCGTGTCAGCTCCGGTGCCGCGGCGCGGCGGAGCTCGACTTCGGGGGCGAAGTCCTCACGTGGGACCCCGCCGATCCTGCCTCGCGCGGCACCGAAGGACACGACGTCACCGTCGTCGAGCACCCTCCGGGCGATCGGCCTGCCGTTCACCCGTGTGCCGTTGCGGGACAGGCCCAGATCAACGACATACAGGTAGGGCCCGCGCCGAACGAATTCCGCGTGCAACCGGGACACACTTGGATCGGTGAGCCGGATGTCCACTCCCCGGCCACGCCCGATCGTCGTGATCTCGGGGCGCAACGGGACCACCTCGCCGGTGTCCTCGATGCGTATGAACGGCCCCTCCACGGCAGTTCCTCCCCAGGTAGCCCGCCGTAACTATTCCTACAGCTCCGGCTTACCCAAACGAGGTGATGGGGAATCGCCTTTGCCAGAAGGAGAATCCTTCGTGAAATTGGTCTGGACCTCTCGGAAAGGTTTCCCCTGCTCACAGGTAGACTTCGGACACAGATAAGCGGAGGAAACACTCATGGCGGACAAACCCAAAAAAGGTCTCGCCGATGTCGTAGCCGCGTCCACAGCGCTCAGTGACATCGACGGCCAGGCCGGTCGCCTCTTCTATCGTGGTTACGACATCCACGATCTGGCCGGACGCACCACCTTCGAAGAGACCGCACACCTCTTGCAGTACGGCAGCCTCCCCACGGGGGAGCAGCTGGCCGCCTACGGGACGGAGCTCGTCCGGGGCCGCAAACTCGGCGCGCTCGCCGAGGCCAACATCCCCGAGATCACGGAGAAGCAGGCGCCCATGGAGGCGCTGCGCACGCTGGTCTCGTTGGCCGCCGGCGACGATCCGGACAAGGATTCCAACAGTCCCGAGGCCAACCTGCGCAAGGCCGCCCGGCTGACCGCGCAGCAGCCGATCCTCGTCGCCCGCTATCACGCGGCCAGGACCGGCACCACGATCGCCGAACCCGACCCCGAACTGAGCATCGCGGCGAACTTCCTCCTCCAGATCACCGGCCGTACCCCCGGTGAGCACGAGGTCGGGATCTTCGACGCCTGCCTGGTTCTCCACGCCGACCACACGATGAACGCCTCCACGTTCGCCGCCCGGGTCTGCGCCGCGACCCTGTCCGACATGCACTCGGCCATCGTGGCGGCCATCGGCACCCTCAAGGGCCCGCTCCACGGCGGCGCGAACGAGCAGGTCATGCGCACCCTGGAGTCGCTCGACCCGAGCGCCGTCGCCCAGTCCGTGCGTGACCGGCTCGCCGCGGGCGAGAAGATCATGGGCTTCGGGCACCGGGTCTACAAGACCGAGGACCCGCGTGCCACGCACCTGCGCAAGATGTCGCAGGAACTCGCCGAGGCCTCCGGAGACGACAAGTATTATCGGATGTCCAAGGAGATGGAGGAGGTCGTCTTCGAGACGAAGGGCCTCTATCCGAACGTGGACTTCTATGCCGCGACGGTCTACCACTATCTCGGCATTCCGACCGACCTGTTCACTCCGGTCTTTTCGGTCAGTCGCATGTCAGGATGGACGGCACACGTCATCGAGCAGCACGCCGACAACCGTCTCATCCGTCCGGACAGCGAGTACATCGGCGAGCGGGACCAGAAGTGGAAGCCGATTGCCGAGCGATGAGCCGGTTGCGAGAGCGGAAGATGAACCGGTGAACGTACAAGCGTCGAGAGCAGCCGAAGTCCGTTGGGGACCGTACCCACTGGTAGTGGTGGGTGCGGTCCTCGCCGTGGTCTTCGCCGTGGTGGCCGACGAGCCTGAGTGGGGCGGATTCTCCCTCGGCGCGGTCATAACGCTGGGAGCGCTGGCACGGCTGACCGGGGGCGGGCGGCTCGCCGTACGCCGCAGGCTGACCGATTTCGCCACGCTCGCGCTCCTCGGGATCGCGCTGATGGTGGGCGCGATCCTCCTTCAATATCCATGGCTTATGCCGCGATCGATCGGATGAAAGGGTGGATTGCGAGGCAATCTTGCCCGTCCGATAACCTCAACGGCCAGTGAGCCTCAAAAAGGACGTCTGGCCGGTTGTTAGTTCAGAAGGGGAATTACACGCATGCCCAAGATCAAGGTAGAGGGCCCCGTCGTCGAGCTTGACGGCGACGAGATGACCCGGATCATCTGGCAGTTCATCAAGGACCAGCTGATCCTTCCCTACCTGGACATCGACCTGAAGTACTACGACCTCGGGATCGAGCACCGCGACGCCACCGACGACCAGGTGACGATCGACGCCGCCAATGCGATCAAGCAGTACGGCGTTGGCGTCAAGTGCGCCACGATCACCCCGGATGAGGCGCGGGTCGAGGAGTTCGGCCTCAAGAAGATGTGGAAGTCCCCGAACGGAACCATCCGCAACATCCTCGGCGGCGTCATCTTCCGTGAGCCGATCATCATGTCGAACGTGCCGAGGCTCGTCCCCGGCTGGACCAAGCCGATCATCATCGGCCGTCACGCCTTCGGCGACCAGTACCGCGCCACCGACCTGGTGGTTCCGGGCGAGGGCTCCCTGACCCTCACCTACACCCCCAAGGACGGCTCGGAGCCGGTCCAGCTGGACGTCTACGACTTCCCCGGCCCCGGCATCGCGATGGCGATGTACAACCTGGACGAGTCCATCCGCGACTTCGCCCGCGCCTCCATGCGCTACGGCCTGTCCCGCGGCTACCCGGTCTACCTCTCCACGAAGAACACGATCCTGAAGGCCTACGACGGCCGCTTCAAGGACATCTTCGCCGAGGTCTTCGAGACCGAGTTCAAGGCCGATTTCGAGGCCGCCGGCATCACCTACGAGCACCGTCTGATCGACGACATGGTCGCCGCGGCGCTCAAGTGGGAGGGTGGCTACGTCTGGGCCGCCAAGAACTACGACGGTGACGTCCAGTCCGACACGGTCGCCCAGGGCTTCGGCTCGCTCGGCCTGATGACCTCGGTCCTGCTCACCCCCGACGGCCAGACCGTCGAGGCCGAGGCCGCCCACGGTACGGTGACCCGTCACTACCGCGAGCACCAGAAGGGCAACCCCACCTCCACGAACCCGATCGCCTCGATCTTCGCGTGGACCCGTGGCCTCCAGCACCGGGGCAAGCTCGACAACACCCCCGCGGTGGTCGACTTCGCCGAGAAGCTGGAGCAGGTCTGCATCGAGACCGTCGAGGGCGGTCAGATGACCAAGGACCTCGCGCTTCTCGTCGGCAGCGACGCCAAGTGGCTGACCACCCAGGACTTCCTTTCGGCCCTGGACGAGAACCTGAAGAAGAAGATGGCCTGACTCACCGCCGGTGAGAAGCCTGTGAAAGGGCCGCCCGATGGGCGGCCCTTTTCGTTTCTCCGCGTACGACGGCCCGCGTTGCCGATGTACGGACGGCCCGCCTTGACAACGTGTGGACGACCAGTGTTGTCAAGGGGTTCTGTCAACCGCAGGTCTGGGCTTCCACATCGCTCCGCCGCCGCGTCATGTCCGGCCGCGTCGTGACGGTGTCGCGGCCGTGTCGCGATCCCGCGGCGTGGGTCCGCCGGGCCGGGGCCGTGCCGCGGCCCCGCGAAACCCCGGCCCGCCGCGGTCGGGTCACAGGGCCGTTCCGGCGCCGAGCACGATCGGGTCGTTGTCGGGAAGGCCGGCCACGCGATGCGTCTGCCCGGTGACCGCGTTCACCCGGAAGAAGCCGAGAAGGTCGCTGCCTGTCTTGTCCGTCATCTTGACGACCACCTCGCGGTTGTTCAGCCAGCTCACGACCTCGGCCATGGTGGGCTCGCCCGGGGAGGGGAGCGGGAGGCGCTTGATGACCTTTCGCGACGCGGTGTTGATGATGTGGAGGCTCTGGGACTTTCCGGGTGAGGTCTTCTCGGTTCCGACCGCGGCGGAGAATCTGCCGCTGGGTGCGTCCTTCCAGACGGGATACTGCCGGCGGAGCCAGTCTGACGTCTTCTCCGCCGCCGACACCTGCGCGGCGGGCAACGGAGTCAGGGCCCCTGTCAGGAAGTCGGTCCTCAGCTGCCGCCTGCCGAGCGTGACGGTGAAGTGGCGGCCGTCCGCGGAGACGCTCACCAGCGTGCCGTTCTCCGTGTCGGCGGGGACGAGCACCGGCGACAGGTATCGCTTCATGCCGCTTCGCAGGTCGTAGGCGACATACCGGCGCTCCGCCGCGCTGAGGTAGGCGATGCGGCGGCCGTCGAGGCTGATGGTGGGATCCAGCTGAGGGTCGTCTCCGGCGGCGCCGTTCGCGAGCTGCTGCGCGGCGTCGGGAACGTTCACGGTCGACTCGCAGCGGTCCTGGCCCTCGCACGCCTTCGCGTCGGGTGAGGAGTCGTCCGCGTCTCCGCTGGAGATCAGGTTCAGCGTCCAGCCCGCACAGGTGATCTCTACGGCCGCCGCCGTGGCCGAGTCGTCGACCGCCGGGAGGACCTCGCCGGGACACCGCCCGGGGACCGCGTAGCGGATCACAGCGGAGGTTTTCGGGGCCCGCCACGGCTGGGGGCCGGCAGCCTCCGTCGGGGCGGGGAGCACCTGCATGGTCTCCGGGTCCCTCGTCGAGAGCGGGTGGTTCTGCTCGCCCAGGGCGGAGTTCCACCACACCTCTCCCGACTGGAACAGGATGAATCCCGCGATGAGGCTGATCGGGACGAGGGCGGCGGCCGTGGTGAGGAGGGCTCCCCGGTTGCGGCGACGCCTGAGCGTGCGCATGGCCCGGGCGGTGAGGTCGGGGACCGAGGCCTCGCCCGCGGCCGTGGCCAGCCTCGCGACCAGACGGCCCTCGTTGCCCTTGGTGAGCGTGGACACCGCCTCGGTGATCTCCGCTTCCACGGTCGCCAGGGGCAGGCTGAGCAGGGTGGCCATCTCACCGCGGGATCTGCCGTCGTGGAGGCAGGCGACGACGAGGACCCGTTGCCGGGGCGGGAGCCGTACCAGGGCCGTGCTGCCCGCGGAGCTCGGTCGCTGCAGGAAACGGCGGTAGAGCGCGATCTGGGCGTGCGTGGTGGGGTTCTCCCACAGCGGCGGGGGCCAGTTGAGGCCGACGGTGTGGAAGGCACGCAGGGCGAGACGGATGGCCTGCTCGTGGCTGCCGGTGAGGAGGAGGGCGAGGCCGACGAGGGAACGCTGATCGCGCTGGACGAACTCGCGATAACCGATATATCGGCGCATGAGGGTTTTTGCTCCGGCTTGCCTGAGGGGACGGTCAACGGTAGCGATCTAAGCGGTTGGAGCGCCAGATTGGGGTGATTGTCGGAAATTAGGTAGGCGGGTGTGCCCGTGTGCTTCGTGGCGGGAGAGCTGGGCGATGGGGCGCGGACTGTGGGAAATGTGGGGTCACGTCGGGATAACACAGCGAGTGGGCAAGCTGCGACACCGTAAAGTTTGGCTTGTCGGACATTACGAGATCGTGGGGACGATGATGCCGGATATCGCGCCGCTGGAAGCGGGGGAGCCGCGCCAGGTGGGGCCGTTCCGCGTCGTCGGGCGGATTGGCGAGGGTGGCCAAGGGGTCGTCTACCTGGGGATGAACGAGTCGGGAGAGCGTGCGGCGATCAAATTGCTGCACGTGAAGTTCTCCGGCGACGCGATCGCCAGATCACGGTTCGCCAGGGAGGCGAGGGCGGCGCAGCGGGTCGCCTCGTTCTGCACGGCGGGCGTGATGGACGTCGACCTCGAAGGCGACACCCCCTACATCGCCAGCGAATACATCGACGGCAGGTCGCTGCGCCAGGTCGTGGAGGACGACGGCCCGATCAAGGGCAACGCGCTGCAGCGGCTGGCGATCGGCACGGCCACCGCGCTCACCGCGATCCACCACGCCTCGATCGTGCACCGCGACTTCAAGCCGGACAACGTGCTCATCGCCGCCGACGGCCCCCGCGTGGTCGACTTCGGCATCGCCCGCATCATCGACTCCACCGGCACGATCACCAGCCGGGCCATCGGCACCCCGGCCTACATGGCGCCCGAGCAGATCTCCGGCTCCGACGTCGGCCCGTACACCGACGTGTTCGCCTGGGGCGCGACCATCGTGTTCGCCGCGACGGGGGAGACGGCCTTCGCGGGCACCTCGATCGCAGTCGTGCTGAACCGCATCCTCAACCACGAGGTGGACCTCGGCGTCATGCCGGAGCCGCTGCGCGGCGTGGTCCGCTCCGCGCTGTCCAAGTCGCCCGCCGTCCGGCCCTCGGCCGACCAGATCCTGCTCCGGATGCTCGGCCACCCCGAGACCGTGAACGCGTCACCCATGATCCTCAACCAGGGCGCGCAGGTCGCCGGCCCGGACCAGGACGACGCCACCAGCCCGATGCGGATCCCGAGCATCAGAACGGGCATCCCCATCCCGGGGACCAGGCCGGGCAGCTCCGTCCCTTCCGTCCCTGGCGATCCGGCCCTCCCGGTCACGGGCTTCCAGGCGCGGCACCCCGGCTACGACGCACCCGTCCAGGACGACCGCCGGGAGCCGCCCCACGGCGAGCGTCCGTCGTCCCCCGGGTACGGCGAGCGTCCGTCGTCTCCCGGCCATCCATCGCCTCCCGGGTACGGCGAGCGTCCGTCGTCTCCCGGACAGGGGGAGCGGCGTCCTCCGTCCCCGGGGTACGACGAGCGTCCGTCACCCACGCTCCATTCGCCTTCCGGATACGGCGAGCGTCCGTCGTCCCCCGGGGAGCGGCCGCTTCCGTTTCCGGAGTACGGCGAGCGTCTCTCGTCCCCGGGCCGTTCGTCGTCTTCCGGGTACGGCGAGCGTCCGTCGTCGCCGGGCTACGGTGAGCGTCCCTCGGCTCCCGGGTACGGCGAGCGCCCGACGGACGTTCCGCCCCCGAGCTGGCAGTCGCTCGACACGACCCGGGTCGGGGGTCCTGGCCCGGGTCCGGACCCGTCCACACGCTCCCGCAGGGGCCGCTGGATCGCCGCGGCCGCGGCGGTGGCCGTCCTGCTGATCGGGGGAGTCGCCGCCGTCGCCGCCACGGCCGGGTGGCCGCCGTTCGGCGCCGAGGCCCAGCCCACGGAAAAGCCCGACCCGGCGGCGTTCACCTCCGTGGTGGACAAGGCGGCCAAGACCGGCAAGCTCACCATCGGCGTGCGTGACTTACTGCCCGGCATCGCGCTGAAGAACAACAACGGCGACTGGAAGGGGTTCGAGGTCGACCTCGCCCTCGAGATCGCCCAGGCGCTGGGGGTGCCCCGGGACGGCGTGACCTTCCGGGCGACCAGCAGGGAGGAGCGGCCGAAGCTGCTGTCGAGCGGTGACCTCGACCTGGTCCTCGCGACGTACCCGATCAACGACAAGGACGACGTCACCTTCGCCGGACCGTACTACCTCGCCCACGTCGACGTCCTCGTCAAGGACGGCTCGCCGATCGCGACCGTGAAGGACCTGGAGGGCGGCCGCATGTGCCAACCGGCCTTCAGCCCCTCGGTGGCCGTCCTGCAGAGCGCGGTGGACCGTCTCACCCTGGTCCCCGTCCAGAACTACGCCGACTGCATGACCAAGCTGCTGAACGGCGAGGTCGACGCGGTTCCCGGGGACGACCTGCTGCTGGCCGGTTTCGCCGACCGGGAGACCGTTCGCTACAAGGTGCTCGGCCTGAAGCTCACCGACGAACGCTACGCGGTGGCCCTCAAGAAGGGCGACGAGCGCACCTGCAAGGCCGTGCAGGGGGCGATCGTCGCGCTCTACAAGGACGGCACGATCGAGAGGCTGCTCACCGAGCATTTCTCCAAGGTCGAGTTCGCCACCCGCGAGGACAGCCTCCCCGCCATGGCCGCCTGCGCCTAGCGCCGCGCTCTTTCCCGCCCCGGCCGTCTGCGCCTGGAGCCACTTCTCGCCTTGATCGTCTGTGCCTGGACCCGCGTTCCTGCCCGCCTCGGCCGGGGCCGTGTTTCTTCCCCGGGGTGGTGTTCCTGCCGCGCTACTTCCAGGAGGCCATGGGGCTCACCGCCACCCAATCGGGCCTGCGCATCTACCCGCTCATGCTCGGCATGGTGGCCGGCAGCGTGATCGCCGGTGCCCTCATCTCCAGAACCCAGCGCTACCAGAATGCGGGCCAGTGCTCCGGCCTTCAGGCCTAGGGCGAAGACTCGCACGAAAAGACCCCCTGAGGGCTTGAGCATGCGCTAAGCCGAGCGGTTTTGCTGATCGATGTACTGGCGCAGGACGCTGAGTGGTGCGCCGTCCACCGACCCGGCGAAGTAGGAGACCGACCACAACTTGGTCGCCCGGTAATAGTGATGGGCCAGCTCGGGAAACTCCTGGCGCATCCTGCGAGAGGAGACGCCCTTCAACGAGTTGACGAGTTTGGACAGGGCGATCTTGGGTGGGAAGTTCACCAGCAGGTGGACGTGATTGCTCTCGCCGTTGAACTCGGCCAGCTCGGTCTCGAAGTCGGCGCACACGTCCCGCATGATCTCCTCCATCCGGCTCAGATGAGTGTCGGCGAACACCTCGTGCCGGAACTTGGTCACGAAGACCAAATGTGCATGCAAGGCGAAAACACAGTGTCTGCCAGTCCTGATGTCTTCATATTCGGCCATAGACCAATGATAAGATCGGCGGGTGCGGCTTCGTTATAACTACCGGGTGTATCCCGACGCCGACCAGCGGGCCGCGCTGGCACGAGCGTTCGGGTGCGCCCGCGTGGTGTTCAACGACGCCCTGCGCCTGCGCACCGACGCCCACATAGAGGGTCTGCCGCACATCTCCGATGGGGGCCTGTCCAAGCGGATCATCACTCAGGCCAAGCAGACGCCGGAGCGGGCGTGGCTGGGCGAGGTCTCAGCCGTGATCCTTCAGCAGGCTCTCGCGGACCTGAACACCGCCTACCGCAACTTCTTCGCCTCCCTGACCGGCAGGCGCAAGGGCCGTAAGGTCGCCCCGCCCCGGTTCCGGTCGCGCAAGGACTCCCGGCAGGCGGTCCGGTTCACGAAGAACGCCCGGTTCAAGGTCACCGAGTCGGGCCGCCTGTGGTTGCCGAAGATCGGGGACGTGCCGGTGCGCTGGTCGCGCCCGCTGCCGTCCGATCCGTCATCGGTGACGGTGATCAGAGATGCGGCGGGCCGGTACTTCGCGTCGTTCGTGGTCGAAACCTCCGACCGGCCGCTGCCTGAGGTGGCCGCCGAGATCGGCATCGACCTGGGGCTGACGCACTTCGCGGTGATGTCGGACGGGGAGAAGGTGGACAACCCGCGCATCCTGCGCCGGGCAGCGAAGAAGCTCCGCAGAGCGCAGAAAGCGCTGAGCCGCAAGGAGAAGGGCTCGGCGAACCGGGCCAAGGCCAAGGTGAAGGTCGCCAAAGCGTACGCCAAAGTGGCCGACACGCGCCGCGACTGGGCACACAAGCTCTCCACCACGTTGATCCGCGACAACCAAGCGGTGTACGTGGAAGACCTTGCGGTGTCCGGCCTGGCTCGCACACGCTTGGCGAAGAGCATCCATGACGCGGGCTGGTCGCAGTTCGTCGCCATGCTGGAGTACAAGGCGGCTCGGTACGGCCGCCACTTCGGCAAGATCGACCGCTGGTTCCCGTCGTCGAAGCTGTGCTCGGCGTGCGGCACCATCGCCGAGTCGATGCCGCTCACCATCCGGGAGTGGACCTGCCCGTGCGGGGCGGCCCACGACCGGGACATCAACGCAGCGATCAACATCCTCGCCGCCGGGCAGGCGGAGAGACTAAACGACTGTGGAGCGCAGGTAAGACCGGGACGTGTTCCGGCACCGCGCGAAGAAGCAGTAACCCACCCGGAGCCGCACACGCGGCAGACGGGAACCTCCGTCCTTTAGGGCGGAGTGGATGTCAAAAGCCGTGGCTGGTCGCGGGACCGTTCCTCATCGCGGTCGGGGCGCTGCTCTGCGCCGGGCTCACGGCCGAGACCCCGACCCTGGTCCTGGCGGGGTGGATGGCGCTCATCGGCCTCGGCATGGGACCGATGCTGTCCGGCCTGACCGTGGCGATCCAATACTCGGTCCCGCCCCGGTTCATCGGCACCGCCAGCGCGAACCTGACCTTCTTCCGGCAGGTCGGCGGCTCGGTCGCCCTGGCCGTCGCCGGGACGGTCTACGCCTTGGTGATCAGGGAGGAGGCGCCCGTCCACGGGTTGGGCGCCGCCCACGCCGCCGCCACCGCGACCGTCGTCCCCTGGCTCGCCGTCGGCGGGGCGCTCATCGCGCTCGCCGCGCTGGCCCTGCTGCCCGGAGGGCGCATCAGGGCACTCGCCGGACGGCGGTCCGGCGTGGACGGGTAACATCCGAGCGTCACAATTCATCCTTCGAGTGGGGGAAGGTCATGGCCCAGAGTCCCGTAAAGGTCACCGTCACCGGCGCCGCCGGCCAGATCGGCTACGCGCTGCTGTTCCGTATCGCCTCGGGCCAGTTGCTGGGCGCCGACGTCCCGGTCAAGCTGAGCCTGCTGGAGATCCCGCAGGCGGTCAAGGCTGCCGAGGGCACCGCGATGGAGCTCGACGACTGCGCGTTCCCGCTGCTGAGCGGCATCGAGGTCACCGCCGACCCGAACGTCGCGTTCGACGGCACCAACGTCGCCCTGCTGGTCGGCGCCCGCCCCCGTACGGCGGGCATGGAGCGCGGCGACCTGCTCCAGGCCAACGGCGGCATCTTCGGCCCTCAGGGCAAGGCCATCAACGACCACGCCGCCGATGACATCCGCGTGCTGGTCGTGGGCAACCCGGCGAACACCAACTCGCTCATCGCCCAGCAGCACGCCCCGGACGTCCCGGCCGAGCGTTTCACCGCGATGACCCGCCTGGACCACAACCGTGCGCTGTCCCAGCTCGCCGCCAAGCTCCAGGTCCCGGTCACCGAGATCAAGAAGATGACCATCTGGGGCAACCACTCCGCCACCCAGTACCCCGACCTGTTCCACGCCGAGGTCGGTGGCAAGATCGCCGCCGAGCTGGTGGACGAGGCCTGGCTGCGCGACACCTTCATCCCCACCGTCGCCAAGCGCGGCGCCGCGATCATCGAGGCCCGGGGCGCGTCCTCGGCCGCCTCCGCCGCCAACGCGGCGATCGACCACGTCTTCGACTGGGTCAACGGCACCGAGTGGACCTCCGCCGCGATCCCGTCCGACGGTTCGTACGGCGTGCCGGAGGGGATCATCTCCTCCTTCCCCGTCGCCTCGCGCAACGGCAAATGGGAGATCATCCAGGGTCTGGAGATCAACGCCTTCTCCCGTGAGCGCATCGACGCCTCGGCGCGTGAGCTCGAGGAGGAGCGCGCCGCCGTTCGCGAGCTCGGCCTCATCTGAGCCGCTGAGAAGGGGCCCCGGCAGACGCGGGTTCCGGGAACCGTCGCGACACCTGATCCATTCGGGGGTCGCGGGGTTCACGGTCCGCGAGAGCCGGGGCCCTTCCGCGTCCACGGGGCAGGGGTGAAACGCCGTTCGACACCCGCCGCCGGCGGGGACGCGCGGACGGCGGAACGAACTGGCGGCGTGTCGATCACCGCGCGGGAGGACGACTCGGCGTTCAATGATCACTGATGGTCGAGGGGGCCGGTGTTCAGGGATCATGGTGCTGGTACGGATCGTCGCCGGTGTGGTCGGTCTTGTCCTCGCGGGAGTGCCGGGGGCGGCACCGGCGAGGCCAGGGGAGACGAACAGGAGCGGGGCCGACCTGTCGGTACGGCTGACGGTCTCGCCGAAGCTCGCACAACCGGGTAAGCCGCTGACCTATCGGGCCGACGTGAGCAACGCGGGGCCCGAGGACGCCGTGCTGCCCGTGCTCGTCGTCCGGTTGCCCGCGGAGGTGCAGATCCTCGGCGTCGACGTCGCAGAGTGCCTGCCCGGCAGCACGGCCGGCGAGGTGGTCTGCGCCTCACCGCAGGACGTCATGGCCGGGGGCACCGGTGGGGTGACGATCAGCGGCATGGTCCGCCCGGCCGCGCGCGGCCCGCTCACGGCGACCGCGACGCTCTCCTCCGAGGTCGTGGACGAGAACGCGGCGAACGACTCCGCTCAGACGCTGACCTCGGTGGACGAGGGCACGGACCTGGCGGTCAAACTGTCGCGCAAGGTGCTTGCCGACCGGCTGGTCACGGTGGGCGCCGTGGTCCGCAACCGCGGGCCCCAGGTCGTCCGCGACGCCACGGTCTTCTTCGACACGGGGAAGGCGCGTTTCCTGACGGCGCACGGGGCACGGTGCAATCCGTACCCCGGCTCCGTCGGCTGCGAGCTGCCCGCGGTCGGCTCAGGCGGGCGGGTGAGTCTCCGGCTCGCCTTCCACGCACGCGGGACCGGCCCGCAGGCCCAGGCGACCGTCTACTCCACCCGCCTGGGCGACCGCCGCCCCGCCAACAACATGGCCAGCATCGACCTGGTCCCGGCCGCACGGCCGTGTCCCACAGAACACGGCCGGCCTCGATCCGAGATGGATCCTGCTCCGGCCGCACGGCCGTGTTCCACGCGACACGGCCGCGTCAATCCGGGACGGACCCGGCCCCGGCCGCACGGACCAGACGCCCGTCCTCACGCGTGACACGGCCGGTGGGTGACGACGTGGGCGGCGGGCGGCTTGACGCGAGGCGCGGTCAGCGAGGCAGAACGCTCCAGGCGTCGGCGACGACCTCCCGGACGGACGGGTGCTCCGGCTTCCACCCGAGCTCGCTCTGGATCTTCTCGGACGAGGCCACCAGCACCGCCGGATCTCCGGGGCGACGCTCCCGCACGACCGCCGGAATCTCGTGCCCGGTCACCTCGCGGCAGACCGACAGGACCTCCTGAACCGAGAAGCCGGTGCCGTTTCCCAGGTTGTAGATCTTGTGTTCGCCCGGTGAGCAGGCCTCCATCGCCAGCAGGTGCGCCCTGGCCAGGTCGGCCACGTGGATGTAGTCGCGCACGCACGTGCCGTCGGGGGTGGGGTAGTCGGTGCCGAACACGCTGAGCGCGTCGCGCCCGCCGAGCGCGACGGCGAGGACGTTGGGGATCAGGTGGGTCTCCACCGCGTGACGCTCGCGGTAGACCTGTCCGTCTTTCGCGGTGTACGCGCCGCCCACGTTGAAGTAGCGCAGGCTCACCGCGGCCAGGCCGTACAGCCCGGCGAACGTGGTCAGCGCGGTATCGACCGCGAGCTTGGACGCGCCGTAGGGATTGGTCGGCCGGGTCGGGTCGGTCTCCAGGACCGGGGAGCGCTCCGGCTCGCCGTACGTGGCGGCGGTGGAGGAGAAGACGATCCGCCCGACCCCGGCGGTCCGCATGGCGTCGAGCAGGGCCAGGGTGCCGCCGAGGTTGTGCGCCCAGTAGAGGCCGGGTTTCTCCACCGACTCGCCGACCAGGGACTTCGCCGCGAAGTGCAGCACGCCGTCCATTCCGGGCAGTACGCCGAGGGCATCGGTGATCGATCCCTCGACGAAGCGAGCGCCCGGAGGTACAGCGTCGGCATGGCCTGTGGAGAGATCGTCCAGCACGGTGACCTGATGACCGGCCTCGACGAGTTGCGCCGCCACGACGCTGCCTATGTATCCGGCACCTCCGGTGACCAGCAGCTTCACGGAGCCTCCTGTTTGATGTTGTTTGGACTTGTTTACTTTTGTATGGCTACCGCCAGCATATGCTGGCACATCAAATATCGGCCACCGCCGCGAAACGAGCGACGGCCATGACGGAGACGATCTCGTGAACAGCGTCGTGGCGAATATTGCCCTGGTCCTGCTCTTTGTGCTGATCGGGGGATTCTTCGCCGCCGCCGAGATGGCCATGGTCTCTCTCAGGGAGAGCCAGGTACGGCGGCTCAGCACCCGCGGGCGCAGGGGCGCGAGGGCGGCCAAGCTCGCCCGCGACCCCAACCGCTTCCTTGCGGCCGTGCAGATCGGCGTCACCGTGGCGACCATGATGTCGGCCGCCTTCGGCGCCGACACCCTCGCCAAGGACCTGTTCCCGGTCGTGGCCGGCTGGGGGGTGCCCTCGGCCGCCGCGGCCACGATCGCGCTGGTGCTCGTGACGCTGGTCATCTCCTACTTCTCGCTGGTGCTGGGCGAGCTCGCGCCCAAGCGGCTCGCCCGGCAGCGGGCCGAGGGGCTCTCCCTGCTGGTCGCGCCGTTCCTGGACCGGCTGGCCGTGCTGTCACGGCCGCTCATCTGGGCGCTGTCGAAGTCCAGCGACGGCGTGGTCAGGCTGCTCGGCGGCAACCCCGACACGGATCGGGAGGAGATCTCCACCGAGGAGCTGCGCGACATGGTGGTCGGCCACCAGGAGCTCACCGTGGACGAGCGCCATCTGATCGCGGAGGTCTTCGCGGCGGGCAAGCGGCAGCTCCGCGAGGTGATGCTGCCGCGCACCGAGGTGGAGTTCATGTCCGCCGACACCCGGCTGGCCGAGGCCGCGATCATGGCCGCGGCCATGCCGCACTCCCGTTTCCCCATCTACCGGGACTCCTACGATGACATCGTGGGATTCGTCCACATCCGGGACCTGCTGGACCCGGTGCTGACCGGGTCGATCGAGCCGATCAGCGAGCTGGTGCCGATCCGCCCGGTCAAGCTGGTCCCCGCCAGCAAGCGGGTGCTGGCCACGTTGTCGGAGATGCGCGACGAGGGCCACCACCTGGCGATCGTGGTCGACGAGTACGGCGGCACCGCGGGCATCGTCACCATGGAGGATCTGGTCGAGGAGCTCATCGGCGACATCCGCGACGAGCACGACGTGGAGGACAAGCAGGTCGTGCTGCCCGCGGGGGAGGTCGAGCTCGACGGGCTGGCCAACCTCGACGAGGTGGCGACCGAGACCGGGATCCGGCTGCCCGACGGCCCCTACGAGACCCTCGGCGGGTTCGTCATGTCGGCGCTCGGCCACCTGCCGGCGATGGGGGAGCGGGTGGAGATCCCGGGGTTCGAGCTGTCGGTCACCGACATGGACGGCCGCAGGGTGTCACGGGTCCGCATCAAGCGGGGCGCCTCCAAACCGGAGACGCCCCCGGAGGCGCCGGCGACCCCCGGCGGTTGAGTGCGGAGGCACCAACGACTCCCGGCAGCTGACAGAATTGCATGCTATGGCCAGTCCCCGTGTCTTGTCCGGCATCCAGCCCACCGCCGACTCCTTCCACCTGGGCAACTACCTCGGTGCCGTGCGGCAGTACGTCGCCATGCAGGAGGGCTACGACGCTTTCTACTGCGTCGTCGACCTGCACGCGATCACGGTGGACTACCAGCCGGAGGCGCTGCGCAGGCGCTCCAGGATCGCCGCGGCCCAGCTCTTCGCCGCGGGCCTCGACCCGGAGCGGTCCACCGTCTTCGTCCAGAGCCACGTCCGCGAGCACACCGAGCTGGCCTGGGTGCTGATCTGCCTCACCGGCATGGGCGAGGCGGGCCGGATGACCCAGTTCAAGGACAAGTCGGCCAAGTCGGGGGAGAGCTCGGCCGGCGTCGGGCTGTTCACCTACCCGATCCTGCAGGCCGCCGACATCCTGCTCTACCAGGCCAACAGGGTGCCGGTCGGGGCCGACCAGAAGCAGCACCTGGAGCTCACCCGCGACCTCGCGCAGCGCTTCAACCACCGCTTCGGTGAGACCTTCACGCTGCCCGAGCCGCACATCGTCAAGGGCGTCGAGAAGATCACCGACCTCCAGGAGCCCACGGCGAAGATGTCGAAGTCGTCCTCCTCGGCCGCCGGCATCCTGGACCTGCTGGAGCAGCCGGGGCCGCTCCGGAAGAAGGTCATGCGCGCGGTCACCGACGCCGGCTCCGAGATCCTCGCCGACGACGAGAACAAGCCCGGCGTCACCAACCTGCTGCGCATCCAGTCCGCGCTGAGCGGCACCCCGATCCCCGAGCTGGAGGCCCGCTACGCCGGGCAGGGGTACGGCACCTTCAAGAAGGACGTGGCCGAGCTCGTCGTGGAGACCTTCACGCCGATCCGCGAACGCACCGAGAAGCTGCTGGCGAACGAGGCGGACCTCGACAGGATGCTCGCCGTCGGCGCTGCAAGGGCCCGTACGGTGGCCGCGAGCACGATGGCCCAGGTCCGTGACCGGGTCGGTTTCCTGCCCTCTCTGACGCCCTGAGCGAGTTCGGTGGGTTCTCGCCCGCGTGCCGCCCTCCCGAAGGTCCTTCCGAGCTGTAAGACTCTCGCGTTCCCCCCTGCTTTTCCCCGCCGTTCGTGATCGGTGCGGCGGCGACCGGGTAGGGGGCGCGGGTGACAGACGTGTGGGAGCGGATCGAGGCGGTCCGGGCGTGGGGCAGGGTCAGGCTCGGCACGGCCCGGGTCCGGTGGCCGTGGTTCGATCACCTGATCAGGACGGTGCGGCGCTACCAGCTCCAGTTCGGCGACCGGCTCGCCGGGGCGGTGACCTACTTCGCGTTCCTGTCGTTCTTTCCGATCATCGCGCTGGCCTTCGCGATCTTCGGCTACTTCCTGTTCGCCGACTCGAAGGCCACCGACGCGCTGGCCGCGGCCATCAACGCGTACCTGCCGGGCCTCGCCGACAAGCTCCCGATCAAGCAGATCTCCGAGTCCCGGACCGGTGCCGGGATCATCGGCCTGATCGGCCTGCTCTACGCCGGGCTCGGCGCGATGGACGCTCTGCGCGGCGCGCTCCGCGAGATCTCCATGACCACCGAGCCGCCGCTCAACTTCTTCCTGGGCAAGCTCCGTGATCTCGCCTCCTTCGTCCTGGTCGGCATCACGGTGATCTTCTCGGTGGCGGTCGCCGGCTTCGCCACTCAGGCGAGCGGGGTCGTGGCCGGATGGCTGGGCCTGTCGGGATCCGCGGCCGCCGTCACCGGGGTCTGGCTCGTCGGCCTGGTGGTCAGCGTGCTGGCCGACGTCGTCGTCTTCCTGATCATCCTGGGCTGGATGGGCCGCTCCACGCAGCCGTTCCGCGTGGTGTTGCGCGGAGCCCTGCTGGGTGCGGTCGGCTTCGGAGTGCTCAAGCAGCTCGCCGCGCTGATCCTGGCGGGCACCCTGCACAACCCCGTCTACGGGGTGTTCGCCGTGGTGGTCGGCCTGCTGGTCTGGATCAACCTCTCGGCCCGCATGATCCTCTATGTCGCCGCCTGGACCGCGACCGCCGCCTTCGGTCCTCCGCCCGATCCCACCCCGGTGCCCGCCACCGCCCTGCCCGCCTGACGCGCCGTCTCCGGCGGAGAGCGTCTCCGCCGGGAACCGCCGCGCCGTACGCCGGGGCGGCGGATTCCCGTCGGAGGCGACGGCCTAGCGGAAGCGCCGGCGCAGGCCGTACGCCAGCCAGATCGCGCCGCCGAGCAGGCCCGCGCCGAGCACGTAGAGGCCGGGGGGAACGGACTCTTCGCCGCGCGTGGTTCCCGCCGGGTCGGATACCGCGATCGGGGCCGGGGTGGGCGTGGCGGGCGAGGCGGTCGGCAGGGGAGGCGGGTCGGGGATCGGGTCGACCAGGTGCCCGACCGGGATCGCCTTGCCGCGGGTGGCGAAGCCCCAGTCGAGCAGGCTGGCGACGTCGCCCCAGAAGGAGCCGTCGTGCCGCATGATCGACACGATGACCGTGTGCCCGTTCCGTTTGGCGGCGCCGACGAAGCTGCCCAGGGCCTTGGACGTCCAGCCGTTCTTGACGCCGATCATGCCCTTGTAGCTCCAGAGCAGCCGGTTGTGGTTGCCGATCTCGTAGTAGCCCTTGGGCGCCGGGAACTTGTCAGTCTTTGTGCTGATATATCGCCGAAAATCAGCATTCGCCAGACCGGCTCGGGCGATCAGCGTCAGGTCGTAGGCCGAGCTGCTCTGGCCGGGCTTGTCCAGCCCGCTCGGCGTCTTGGCCACCGTGTCGTACGCCTGCAGGCGCTTGGCCTCGGCGTTCATGTCCGCCAGGGTCGTGGCCAGGCCGCCGTTGGCCTCGGCCAGGGCCATCGCGCAGTCGTTGCCCGACACCAGCATCAGTGCCTTGAACAGGTCCTCGACCGTGTAGAGGGGCTTGGGGACCAGGCCGACCGCGCTGCCCTCCTCGTTCACCGCGCGCCTGCTCGGCGTGATCTTCCGATCCTTGTCGAGCTTCGGGATGAGGGTGAGGGCGGTCAGCGCCTTGAGGGTGCTCGCCGGAAGATAGCGCCCGTGGGCGTTCTTGGCGGCCAGCACCTCGCCGGTCTCGGCGTCCGCGACCACGTAGGACTGCGCGGCCGTCTTGGGAGGCGCCTTCACGCCCGTGGGGGCGATGACGCCCCGACCACCCAGCCTGGCGCCGCCGACCGGCTCGTTCTTGGCACCCCCGGGCTTGGCGCCCGAGGGCGCGACCAGGGAGCCGGCGTGCGCGGGGGCGCCCAGAAAGGTGGTCGCCGCGAGCAGCACCCCGACGGGCGCGACGTGTTTCATCCCCATAATGACCTCAGGGTAGCTTCGTACCGATTCGCATGCGGCGACTCATGCCCTGACCGGGGGTCGGCCACGCAACGGAATACTGACACCATGCAAATATCGCGAAAGATCGCCGGATTTCTGATCGGCCTTGCCGCTTTCATGATCTTTGAATGGATCACCCTTGGCTTCAACCTCGCAGACGGCCATCCGACGGCCTTCTACGTGGTGCACGGCATCCTGATCGCCGTCAACCTCGTGCTCGCGGTCGTGCTGGGCGTGATCGGTCTACGCGGACTGGCAAAGCGTCCGAAGGGTCCTGTGGTGTAGCTCGGCGGCCTCTTCGGTGGAGTTGCCGATGCTGGTGAAACCGAGCTTCCCGAAACCGGGGATCGCCCCGAGCAGGTGCAGAACGTTCCCGGTGCGGGTGCCTTCGTCGAAGCCGAGGCCCTCGTCCTGGATCAGTTCGACGACCTCTCCGGGGGTGCGGCCCCGCAGGCAGGGGGCCGTGCAGTTGTCCGTCGCCATGTAGTACTTGGACTGCCTCCCGCACATGAGCGTGCCGGAGTCCGGATCGTAGGTCGCGCCGGTGGCGAGCAGCGCGGCGCCGAACGGGTGGGTGGTTCCGCCGATGCGCAGGTTGATCTCGCACAGCAGAGCCCGGTAGCCGGCGTCGGTCTTGACGGCGAAGAAGTCCACCCCGAACAGGCCCACCACGCCCCGACTCGCCAGGACCCGGGCGATCCGCTCGGCGCACTCACCCAGCTCGGCGCGGTACTCCGGCCGGGCGGGGAAGGTGCAGCCCTGGTAGACGTCCCCGTTGGGGCCGCCGAGGACCTGCTCGTGCGTGGCGACCACGTCGTAGGAGCCGCCGGGGGTGATCCTGGCCAGGGCGCTGGGGGAGTACAGGGGCCGGTCGTCGAGGAACTCCTCGATCACCGCCCCGCGCTCGGCGATCTTCTCGGCGAACGTCGTCCAGTCCTCGTCCGACGCGGAGAAGCTCGTGTGACAGGCGGTGAGCGGCCGATCGTCCTTGATCACGATGGCGTTGCCCAGCCCCGAGTAGCTGTTGTTCAGTTTGACCATCAGCTTGTTCGACGGGGCCATGGCGCGGGCCGCGTGCTCCACCTCGGTCAGCGACCGCAGACCGGAGAAGCCCCTCACCACCGGCACCCCGGCCTCCTCGCCGATCATGCGTCCACCGCTCTTGGAGCCCAGATGGGCCAGCGAGGTGGCCGGACCGTAGATCGGCAGGGCGAGCAGGTCGGCGATCCGCTCCTCGTACTCGCTGACCACGAACGGCACCATCCAGGCATCCGTCGTGCCGTCGAGCGCCGTGCGGATCCGCGCGATGACGTCCGGACGGCGCAGCAGTGACTCGCTGAGCGATTGCGTGTGCGGGTCATCCAAACTGATCATTTGCAGGCGCGCGCGACCCTCGTCGGGATCGTCGAGGAAGCTCAGGTAGTAGTCCACGATCGCGCCGTCCACCGGCGTCGATGACAGATAGACGACTTCCATGTCCGGCTGTTTCAGAGTGAGCAGAAGAAACAGCAACCGCTCCTCGTAGGACCGGACGGCGGTGATTCGGCGCAGCTCATCCTGTGGAAGCGACAGCGAGGGGATGACCACCAAGGTCCCCTCGTCCGGTTCGAAGATGCTCAATCGCGACTGCCTCTCCCCGAATGGGATATTAGTGATCATATGCGGAGTGAAACATGCATTCTTCCTGTTTACATCACTCCCCCAGGTTCTATGACTGGCACCTGAAGTCACGCAAATTGCCAGGTCGGCCAGGTTTGGATGGAGCGCCGGGCTGTCACGGGCGCGGTGACATGGCCCGGCGCAACCGCCGGTGGCCATCATCACCTAGTCAATCCGAGTCATCTTCTCTGGTCCGAGAGGGTCAGAAGACAGAGAAGAGGGGCATGGGGCGACAAAACATTTGGCATAGATGTCGGCGAGCTGCCTGGCAGGAGGGATAAAGTCGATGTCATCGTCAGCGTGACGGCGGCCCCAAGACCATTGGCCTGCCCCTTCCACGTCGGCGGTTTTTCAGTCCGCACCGGCGTGGCTCGTGACACCCACTCCGGCCCATCGGTGCGGCGGTCGCTTTTTTCGAGGCTGCCTCATGGATCGCGTGATCCTGGGCAGTGGCACGGTGCGTCGACGATTCAGACCGCTGGCGCGGATGGGAAGGTAAGTAATGCGCGGGCGTAATTTGCTGGGAGAACTCGACACGTTCCTCGCCGGTCGCGAGCATGAACTGATCGACTTCCGACGCGACCTGCACATGCATCCCGAGCTCGCCTTCGCCGAATACCGTACGACGCAGCGCATCGCCGAGCGTCTGACCGCGGCCGGTCTCGTGCCCTCGGTGCTGCCGCGCGGCACCGGTGTGATCTGTGAGGTCGGCAGCGGCGACGGGCCGACCGTGGCGCTGCGTGCCGACATCGACGCGTTGCCCGTGCCCGACGAGAAGGACGTGTCCTACAGCTCGACGGTCCCCGGCGTGTGCCACGCCTGCGGTCACGACGTGCACACCACGATCCTGCTCGGCACCTCGCTCTTCCTCGCCCAGCAGGCGGAGGCCGGGCTGCTGCCCGGCCGGGTCCGGCTGATCTTCCAGCCCGCCGAGGAGCTTCCCGGCGGTGCCCTCGAGGTCATGGCCTCGGGCGGCATCAGCGGGGTCGACCGGATCTTCGGTCTGCACTGCGACCCCCGGCTGGACGTCGGCAAGGTCGGTCTCAAGGCGGGGCCGATCACCTCCGCCTGCGACAAGGTCTCGATCCGGGTGAGCGGCCCCGGCGGGCACACCGCCCGGCCGCACCTCACCGCCGACCTGGTCTTCGCGCTCGCCAAGATCCTCACCGAGCTGCCGGCCGCGCTGTCGCGCCGGGTGGACCCGCGCTCGTCGCTGAGCCTGGTATGGGGCCGGGTCGAGGCGGGTTCGGTCGCCAACGCGATCCCGGACGACGGCATCGCCGAGGGCACCGTGCGCTGCCTGGACGAGACCGCCTGGCACGCCGCCCCCGACATGATCAAGACGCTGCTGGAGTCGGTCGCGAGCGCCTACGGGGTCGAGGCCGAGATGGACTACGTGCGCGGCGTGCCGCCGGTGGTCAACGACGAGGTCAGCGTGCAGATGCTGGCCGAGGCCGCGGAGGGTGTGCTCGGAGAGGATTCCGCCGTGCCGACGGAGCAGAGCCTGGGCGGTGAGGACTTCGGCTGGTATCTGGAGTCCATCCCCGGGGCGTTCGCCAGGCTCGGCACCCGCACTCCGGGGTCGACGCTCCTGGCCGACATCCACCAGGGCACCTTCGACGTGGACGAGAGCGCGATCGGCGCCGGCGTGCGCTTCATGGCGGCGACCGCGCTGACCGCGCTCTGGGAGGGGCGGCGACCCAGTGCCGCCGCCGAACCGCTCATGGCCCTGAACCTGGACAACTGACGCAGCACGGCCAGACTTTCCCGTACGCAACACCGGTCACGGCGGTGACGAGAAACGCGTCCCCCGAAGAAAGGATCACCCTGCGCCAGGAGGTGGCTCCGGGTGGGTCCGGACGCCTCCGCAGGTCACAAGGTGGCGTGAGCTGCATAACGGACCTGTTGCGGACTCGTGCGCTGGTTTGGTCAACCCTCCCTGACCAACTATCTTCCGTGCAGGGTTGCCGTGCGTCTCTTCGCGCGTGCACAGAAACGCGAAGGGAGTCCATCTTGCTTCAGAACCGATTCGGCAAGCTGGCCGCAGCCGCACTGGCGGGCAGCATGCTCATGGGAGCTGCCGCGTGCGGTGGAAGCGAGGAGCCGGCCACGTCGGCCACCGCGGCCGCGCCGAGTGACGGAGCGAGCAGCGCGGCCCCGGCCGCGGCCGGCGCGAAGGTCGGTCTCGCCTACGACATCGGCGGGCGTGGTGACCAGTCGTTCAACGACGCGGCCGCCGCCGGCCTGGACAAGGCCAAGAGCGAGCTCGGCCTCGCCGAGACCAAGGAGCTCGAAGCAGGCAACGGCGAGACCGAGGCTGCCAAGGAGGAGCGGCTCCGTCTGCTCGCCGACGGCGGCTACAACCCGATCATCGCCATCGGCTTCGCCTACTCCGGCTCTCTGAAGAAGGTCGCCGCCGAGTTCCCGGACATCAAGTTCGCGATCGTCGACGACGCGGACGCCACGGGTCCCAACATCTCCAACCTGCTCTTCGCCGAGCATGAGGGTTCCTTCCTCGTCGGCGCCGCCGCGGCGCTGAAGAGCAAGAAGGGCCACGTGGGCTTCATCGGCGGCGTTCAGGTGCCGCTGATCAACAAGTTCGAGGCCGGGTTCGCCGCAGGCGCCAAGGCCGTCAAGGCGGACATCAAGATCGAGAGCAAGTACCTGAGCCAGCCGCCGGACTTCACCGGCTTCGCCGACCCGGCCAAGGGCAAGACCGCGGCCGAGGGCATGTTCGACGCGGGCGCCGACGTGGTCTACCAGGCCGCGGGCGGCTCCGGCAGCGGCGTGTTCGAGGCAGCCAAGGCCGCGAACGGCCTGGCCATCGGCGTCGACTCCGACCAGGCCAAGACCGCCGCCGCCGACCTGCAGGGCGTCATCATGACCTCCATGCTGAAGAAGGTCGACGTCGCCGTCTTCGACTTCCTGAAGAGCTTCGCCGACAACACGGTGAAGGCCGGCACCACGTCGTACGACCTCAAGGCCGGCGGCGTCGACTACTCCACCACCGGTGGACAGGTCGACGACATCAAGGCCAAGCTCGACGAGTTCAAGCAGAAGATCATTTCCGGCGAGATCACCGTGCCGGACAAGACCTCCTGAACTGGTACAAATAGGGGGCTCGGCGGACAAATCTCCCCGGGCCCCCTGTCCTGCTCTCACCATCACGTTCCGCAATCAAGGCCATCCGTGCGGAGGAGGCCGTCATCAACACCTCGACTCCGGCCGTCGAACTCGAGGGGATCACCAAACGATTCCCCGGCGTCGTGGCCAACCGCGACGTCTCCCTTTCCGTGTGGCAGGGCCACGTGCATGCCATCGTCGGCGAGAACGGCGCGGGCAAGTCCACGCTTATGAAGATCCTGTACGGCATGCAGCGTCCCGACGAGGGCGAGATCCGCGTCAACGGGACAGCCGTGACCTTCCGTACCCCCGGGGACGCGATCGCGGCGGGCATCGGGATGGTCCACCAGCACTTCATGCTGGCCGACAACCTGACCGTGCTGGAGAACGTGGTCCTGGGTAGCGAGCCTCGCAAGGGCGGGGTCGCCCTCGACTTCGGCGCCGCCCGGAAGAAGATCATACAGATCTCCGACTCCTACGGCCTCGGGCTCGACCCCGATGTCACGGTCGAGGACCTGGGAGTCGGCGCCCGGCAGCGGGTGGAGATCCTGAAGGTCCTCTACCGCGGCGCCCGGATCCTCATCCTGGACGAGCCGACCGCCGTGCTGGTGCCGCACGAGGTGGAGGAGCTCTTCGCCAACCTGCGCGAGCTGGTCCGCGAGGGCCTCACGATCATCTTCATCTCCCACAAGCTGGACGAGGTGCTCTCGGTCGCCGACGCGATCACCGTCATCCGGCGCGGCACGACCGTGGCCAGCGTGGTTCCCAAGGACGTGACGGCCAGACAGCTCGCCGAGCTCATGGTGGGCAGCGAGCTGCCCAGCCCGGAGACCCGCGAGTCCACCGTCACCGACGTGGTGGCGGTGTCGGTGCGCGGCCTGAGCGTCCAGTCGCCGGAGGGCCGTAGCATCGTCGACGGCGTCGACTTCGACATCCGCAAGGGTGAGGTGCTCGGCATCGCCGGCGTCGAGGGCAACGGCCAGGCCGAGCTCGTCGAGGCCGTCATGGGCATGCGCGTCGCCGGCGGCGAGATCCGGCTCGGTGAGCACGACATCTCCGCCTGGCCGACGCTGCGCCGCCGCGAGGCCGGCATCGGTTACATCCCCGAGGACCGGCACCGGCAGGGACTGCTGCTGGAGGCGCCGCTCTGGGAGAACCGGATCCTCGGTCACCAGACGCGGCGGCCCAACGTCAGGGGTTTCTGGATCGACCGCGCGGGAGCGCGCAAGGACACCCAGCGCATCGTCGAGGAGTACGACGTGCGGACGCCGGGCATCGACGTGGACGCCTCGGCCCTGTCCGGCGGCAACCAGCAGAAACTGATCATCGGCCGGGAGATGAGCGGCGATCCGGTGTTCCTGATCGCCTCCCACCCGACGCGCGGTGTGGACGTCGGCGCCCAGGCCGCGATCTGGGACCACCTCCGTGCCGCCCGCGCCGCGGGCCTGGCCGTACTTCTGATCTCGGCCGACCTCGACGAGCTCATCGGCCTGTCGGACACGCTGAAGGTCCTCCTGCGAGGTCGCATCGTGGCGGACGTGGATCCGCGGAACGTGACGCCCGAGCAGCTCGGATCAGCCATGACGGGTGCTGGAGAGGCGGCATGAACATCCACACAGCGCGCGTGGCAGCCGGGGCGCTCGTATGAGCGGCCCCGCGAAGTCGACCTTCGCCGACAGGCTCCTCGGCCGGGTCCGGCTCAGAGGCCCGGTCGTCCTGGTCGCGCCGATCCTGGCCATCGTGTTCGCCGGACTGATCACCTCGATCGTCCTGCTGATCACGGGCGACCCCCCGCTGGACACGCTGCTCCTCATGGTCGAGTACGGCACGCGGCCGCGGTCGATCGTGCTGACCCTGAACTCCGCGACGTACTACTACCTGTCCGCGCTGGCGGTGGCGATCGGGTTCAGGATGAACCTGTTCAACATCGGCGTGGACGGCCAGTACCGCCTCGCGGCGCTCGTCGCCGCGGCCGTGGGCGGCGCGGTCACCCTGCCCGCTCCGCTGCACGTCGCCCTCATCATCTTCGTCGCCATGGTGGTCGGCGCCGGATGGGCGTCGATCGCCGGCCTGCTCAAGGTCAGGCGGGGGGTCAGCGAGGTCATCTCGACGATCATGTTGAACGCCATCGCCACCGCGCTCGGAGCCTGGCTGCTCAACAAGGACCGCTTCGCGGTCGAGGTCTCGGGCAGCAACAACATCGGTACCAAACCGATCGGCGCGTCCGGTCAGGTGCCCGGCCTGGAGCTCATCCCCGGCACCACGAGCAAGGTGTTCGGCCTCATCATCCTGGCGATCGCCATGGGCATCCTCTATCACGTGCTGATCAACAAGACCCGCTTCGGCTTCGACCTGCGGGCCACCGGACGCTCGGAGTCGGCCGCGGTGGCCAGCGGCGTCAACGTGAAGAGGATGGTCCTGATCGCGATGATGCTGTCCGGCGCGATGGCGGGCCTGGTCGGCATGCCGCAGCTGCTCGGCGCGTCCTACAGCTACAGCCTGGACTTCCCCACGGGGCTCGGCTTCATCGGGATCGCGATCGCGCTGCTCGGCCGCAACAACCCCGTGGGCATCGCGTTCGGCGCCCTGCTCTGGGCCTTCCTCGACACCTCGTCGAACATTCTGCAGCTGCACGAGATCTCCCCGGACATCGTCCAGATCATGCAGGGCACGATCGTGCTCTCGGTCATCGTCGCGTACGAGCTCGTCCACCGTTACCAGATCTCGGCCGGGCAACGCCGGGTGAGCAGACAGCTGGCGAGCGCGACCCCCACCCAGGCTGAAGGAGCGTCGGCATGAGCGAAGGCGGTCTGGCCGTGGCGGAGGCCCCTCCGGTGGAGGAGCCGAAGAAGGCCAGGAAGTTCAAGTTCACCTGGCAGGTCATGCTCTACGCCCTCGGCGGGCTGATCCTCCTGCTGTCGTTCACCCGAGTCGTCACCGGCGCCGTCGACCTCACCTCGGCGGGGGCTATCAACGCCGCCGTCGCGCTGGCCGTGCCGATCGGACTGGCCGGTCTCGGCGGCCTGTGGTCCGAGCGGGCCGGTGTGGTCAACATCGGCCTCGAGGGCATGATGATCCTGGGCACCTGGGCCGGGGCCTGGGGTGCGATCCACTTCGGCAACCCCTGGGCGGGCGTCCTGGCCGGCGCGATCGGCGGCGCCCTCGGCGGCCTGCTGCACGCGCTCGCCACCGTGACGTTCGGGGTCGACCACATCATTTCCGGTGTCGCGATCAACATCCTGGGCCTGGGCGTCACCCAGTATCTCTCCAAGGTCACCTTCGCCACCATGCCGGGTGGCGGCGACGCCCAGTCGCCGCCGGTGCCCAAACCGGGCGTTGTGAGCCTGCCGTGGATCGGGGACCAGCTGAAGGGACTGGAGGCCAAGCAGTGGTTCCTCCTGTCCGACCTGTCGGGCATCCTGCGCGGCCTGACCACAAACGTCTCGCTCCTCACCATCCTGGCGATCCTGCTGATCCCGCTGACGTACTACGTGCTCTGGCGCACGGCGTTCGGCCTGCGGCTGCGCTCCTGCGGAGAGAGCCCGACGGCGGCGGAGTCGCTGGGCGTCAACGTCTACTCCTACAAGTACGTCGCGGTGGTCATCTCCGGTGCCCTCGCCGGCCTCGGCGGCGCGTTCCTGTCACTGGTGGCGGCCAGCGCCTACCGCGAGGGACAGACGGGCGGCCGGGGCTTCATCGGCCTCGCCGCCATGATCTTCGGTAACTGGCGGCCGGGAGGCCTGGCGGGCGGCGCGGTGCTGTTCGGCTACACCGACGGACTCCAGCTCCGCCGGGGCGGTGAGTCGGTGCACGCGCTGCTGCTGGTCGTGGCGATCCTGATCGCCGCGATGGCGGTCTACCAGCTCGTCGGGCAGAACCGCACGAGGGCGGCGCTGATCACCGGCATCGCGGCGATCGCGGTGTTCGTCCTGTTCTCGCTGACCGACACCATCCCGTCGGAGTTCACCTCCGTCACCCCGCACATCACCACGCTGCTGGTGCTGTCACTGGCCGCCCAGCGACTCCGGATGCCCGCCGCCGACGGCGTGCCGTACCGCAGGGGACAGGCCAAGTGACCGTGCCGGTCGGCATGTCGTACCGCGGGGGCGAGCAAAGTGACCCGTGCCGGCCGGCATGCCGTACCTCGGGGGGCGGACGAAGTGACCGTAGTGTGCGAGATGTCCTGCAAGAAGCGGTGTAAGCGGCACGAGTCGTTCGCGACGTGCCCATGAGCGGATCGAGTCCGATGACCATCGACTGGGCAGCACTCAAGGCGGAAGCCGCACGGGTGATGGCGCACGCCTACGCCCCCTACTCCAAGTTTCCGGTCGGCGCGGCCGCCCTGGTGGACGACGGGCGGATCGTGTCCGGCTGCAACGTCGAGAACGCCTCGTACGGCCTCGGGCTGTGCGCGGAGTGCGGGCTGGTGTCCGCGCTCCAGTCCTCAGGCGGCGGGCGGCTGGTCGCGTTCACCTGCGTGGACGGGCACGAGGAGCTGCTCATGCCGTGCGGCAGGTGCCGTCAGCTCCTGTTCGAGTTCGGCGGCCCCGAACTGCTGGTGGAGACCGTCGACGGCCCCAAGCCGATGGCGGAGATCCTGCCGTACGCCTTCGGACCGGACAATCTGAGCCGGGGGGCCTGACCGTGAACGTGATCGACGTCATCAATCTGAGCCGGGGGGCCTGACCATGGACGTGATCGACGTCATCGTCACCAAGCGGGACGGCCGCGAGCTGTCCACGGAGCAGATCGACTGGGTGCTCGACGCCTATACCAAGGGCGTCGTGGCCGACGAGCAGATGTCCTCGCTCGCGATGGCGATCCTGCTCAACGGCATGACCCGCCGGGAGATCGCCGAGTGGACCCAGGCCATGATCCGGTCCGGATCCCGGATGGACTGGTCGGCGCTGCCCGGCCCCACCACGGACAAGCACTCCACCGGCGGTGTGGGCGACAAGATCACTCTGCCGCTGGCCCCCCTGGTCGCCGCGTGCGGCGGCTACGTGCCGCAGCTGTCCGGCCGGGGGCTCGGCCACACCGGCGGCACCCTGGACAAGCTGGAGTCCATCCCCGGCTGGCAGGCGTCCCTGTCCAACGACGGGATGCTCGACGTGCTCAGGAAGGCCGGCGCGGTCATCTGCGCGGCCGGAGACGGGCTGGCCCCGGCGGACAAGAAGCTCTACGCGCTGCGCGACGTCACCGGCACCGTCGAGTCGATCCCGCTGATCGCCTCCTCGATCATGTCGAAGAAGATCGCGGAGGGCACCGGGGCACTCGTGCTGGACGTCAAGGTCGGCTCCGGCGCGTTCATGAAGACCGTGGACCGGGCCCGCGAGCTGGCCATGACCATGGTCGAGCTGGGCACCGACGCCGGGGTCAACACGGTCGCCCTGCTCACCGCCATGGACCGGCCACTCGGCCGGGCCGTGGGCAACGCGCTGGAGGTCACCGAGTCCGTCGAGGTGCTCGCCGGCGGCGGGCCCGCCGACGTGGTCGAGCTGACCGTGCGGCTGGCGCGCGAGATGCTGGAGGCCGGGGGCCTGACCGGGGGCAAGGACCCGGAGCAGGCGCTGAAGGACGGTTCGGCGATGGACGTCTGGCGCCGGATGATCAGCGCTCAGGGCGGCGACCCCGACGCTCTGCTGCCCAGGGCCGCCGAGACCATGGAGATCACCGCGCCCTCGTCCGGCGTGCTGTCCAGGCTCGACGCATACGGCGTGGGCCTGGCCGCCTGGCGGCTCGGCGCGGGCCGGGAGCGCAAGGAGGACCCGGTGTCCTTCGGCGCGGGCATCGTGCTGCACGCCGGGCCCGGAGACCTGGTCCGTGAGGGGCAGCCGCTGATGACCCTGCACGCCGATGAGACCTTCCGTTTCGAGCGGGCGCTCGCCGCACTGGAGGGCGCCTACGTAATCGGCGAGACCGCCGACCCGGACCTGCTGCCGCTGGTGATCGACCGCATCACGGCCTGATCGCGCCTCGGAGCGTCAGCGGTCCACGGTCGTCTGCCGTCGAGCGTGGAGCGGGTTCCGCCGAACACCGCCGAACGCTGCCGAGTACCGCCGGACTCGCCGACCACGGAGTGCACGCGGACGCTCGTCGGAGTGCCGCACTCGTCCATCGTTCGCGGACCTCTCGCGTGAGCGGGGGCTCCTACCGGCTGTCCGGCGCGGGCTGCCACGCGCCGATCGGCGGGCGCACGTAGCGGCCGGGCTCGAACCGCCCCGTCTGCAGGACGATCTCCAGCGTCAGGGTCAGCTCGACGAACAACCGGTCGTAGCGGTTCTCCTCGGCCGGGTCGTGCGTGCCGTCGGTCCGGCCGTCCACGATGGCGGCGATGTCGCTGTACACGTCCAGGCTGCCGAACGGCGCCCAGCGGTCCAGGCCGGGGGCGCCGCCCCCCACTCCCTCCGAGCCGTCCCACGTGGTGCGGGCACGGCGCAGCAACGCGAGGTGCTCCGGCAGGACATCGAACGGGAACTCCTCCGCCGGCATCTCCAGCGGGCTGCGGTATGTCATGCCGTCATCCTTCCACTCGGTCACTTTGCCCTGGTCACGGCCTTGGGGAAGGCGGCGCGCAGTTCGGGTCCGTTGATGATGAAAGCGGTTGCGGCGATGGCGAGGGCGCATGCGGGATCGCACCGATCACCGTGGGCGTGATCGCGGCCATTCCGCCGGGCGGAGTCGCGGCGGCGGTCCTCGGGTTCTCCCGGCCAGAGCTCTCCACGCGCCTCATCGGGGCGCTCGGCCTGGTCGTGGCGATCGCGAGTGCCCCGTACGCCTGGCGGGCCGTCGAGCCGGTGGCCGTCCGCTTCCTGCGCCCCTCACCTGCGATGGCGCTGGCGGACCGGGTCGATGAGCTGACGGCCCAGCGCGCGGATACGACGGTCGCGCAGGCCGTCGAGATCCGCCGGATCGAGCGGGACCTGCACGACGGGGCGCAGGCCCGCCTGGTCGCGCTCGGCCTCTCTTTGGCAACCGCGGAGAAGCTGATGGAAACCGACCCCGACCGGGGGAAGGCGCTGCTGCGGGAAGCGCGAGCCGGCGCCGCCACGTCACTGACCGAGCTCCGCGAACTGGTCCAGGGAATCAGCCCGCCGGTGCTGAACGAGCGAGGGCTCATCGACGCCGTTCGCGCTTTCGCCCTGGACAGCCCGCTCGAAGTGGCTGTCAGCGCCGACGTTCGGCTACGCCTGGACCCGCCGATCGAGTCCGCCGTGTACTTCGGAGTCGCCGAACCGGTGACCAACGCGGTCAAGCACGCCCAGGCGACCAGGGCGCGGATCTCCATCACCCGGGACGACACCGGCCTCGTCATCGACGTCGAGGACAACGGCCGGGGCGGAGCCGACGTGCGAGCCGGCGGCGGACTCGCGGGGCTACGCCGTCGCCTCGCGGTCTTCGACGGCGCCTTGGAGATCACCAGCCCGGCAGGCGGTCCGACTCGCGCGAGGATGACGGTGCCATGCGAATCGTCGTAGCCGAAGACCTCTACCTCCTGCGCGACGGGATGGTCCGCCTCATCGAGGCGTACGGACACCAGGTGGTGGCGACGGCGACCACCGGGCCCGAGACGCTCGACGCGCTGCTGACGTGGCGGCCGGATGTCTCCGTCGTCGACGTCCGCATGCCGCCGACCCAGTCGGATGAGGGCCTGCGTGCGGCTCTCGCCGCCCGCGGCGAACTGCCAGGACTGCCGGTCCTGATCCTTTCTCAGCACGTCGAACAGCTTTACGCCCGCGAACTTCTGGCCGACGGCGCCGGTGGCATCGGCTATTTCCTCAAAGAGAGCGTCTTCGACGCCGATCAGTTCATCGACGCTCTGGAGCGCGTCGCCGGCGGCGGGACCGCCATGGACCCGGCCGTCATCGCCAAACTGCTGTTCAGCGGGTCCTCGAACCGACGGCTCGGAGGACTCACCGAACGCGAACACTCCGTGCTCGGCCTCATGGCCGAGGGATTGTCCAATCAGGCCATCGGACAGCGGCTGTTCCTCAGTGAGAGCGCCATCGGCAAGTACACCACCTCCATGTTCGGCAAGCTCGGCATCACCGACGACGACAACAACAACCGTCGCGTCCTCGCCGTCCTCGCCTACCTGAACAAGCCCTGACGTGCCTCCGGGGCCCCGTGGAGACGCGGGTCCCGACCATGATCAACCTTGCCGGGATCTCCTGTACTTCGACGACTCACACCCGGATCGGCTCCGAGGGGGCGAAGATCTCACCGATCACGGCGCGGTGGGTGGGCTGGGCCGCGGCGTGACGCGCGTGGCCCTCCTCGGTGATGCAGACGAAGATCCCGCGGCGGTCGACGTCGCAGATGTCGCGGCTCACCAGGCCGGCCTTCTCCAGACGGGCGATCAGCCGGGAGCATGCGCTCTGGCTCAGGTGGACCGCGTCGGCTATCTCCTGAACGCGGTATTTCCTCTCGCCGCCCTCGACCATCCGCTCCAGGACCTCGAACTCGCTCATCCCGAGCTGGTGTCGTTCGGCGAGCTCGCGCTCCAGTGCACAGGCGGCCGTGGCGTGCTTGGCCAGCACCTCGCGCCATGCGCGGACCGCGTACTCCTCGCTCATGCTGCGGAGCATACCATGCATGAACATTAAATGCACGGGCATTAAATGCTTTTGCATTAGATGCACTTGCATGTAGTGTCGTCCACCATGACCTCTTCATCCCACGATGGGCGCTGGGACGCGCGCCTCTGGGCCGCGCTCATAGTGCTCTGCGCCGTTGTCTTCCTTGACGCTCTCGACGTTTCGATGGTGGGAGTCGCCCTGCCGTCCATCCAGGACGACCTCGGGTTGTCCACGTCCTCCCTCCAATGGGTGGTCAGCGGCTATGTGCTCGGATACGGTGGCCTGCTCCTCCTCGGCGGCCGGACCGCCGACCTGCTCGGGCGGCGCAGGGTCTTCCTGGTCGCCCTCGCGGTCTTCGCCGTGGCCTCACTGCTCGGGGGCGTGGTCAACGACGGGACCCTGCTGATCGCGGCCCGGTTCGTCAAGGGCGTGAGCGCCGCCTTCACCGCGCCCGCCGCGCTGTCCATCATCACCACGACCTTCGCCGAGGGCCCGGCCCGCAACAGGGCTCTCAGCATCTTCACCGCCTCCGGTGCCAGCGGCTTCTCCCTGGGCCTGGTCATCTCCGGATTCCTGACCGAGCTCGGCTGGCGCTGGACGTTCCTCATGCCGGTCCCCGTCGCGATCATCGCTCTGGTCGCGGCCCTGAAGTTCCTGCCCAAGCACCGCGAGGAGAAGGCCGAAGGCGGCCACGACCTCATCGGTGCCGTGACCATCACCGCCTCGATGCTGCTGCTGGTCTACACCGTGGTCGAGGCTCCACAGTCGGGCTGGGGCTCGCCGCGCACCATCGCCTCGCTGGCCGGCGCCGCGGTTCTGCTGGCCGCGTTCGTGGTGACCGAGCTGAGGGTCAAGCACCCGCTGGTACGGCTCGGCATCCTGCGCTCCGGCCCGATCGTCCGGGCCAACCTCGGTCTGGTGATCCTCTTCGGCTCCTATGTCGGCTTCCAGTTCGTGGCCATGCAGTACTTCCAGAACTTCCTGCACTGGTCCGCCCTGGAGACCGCGCTGGCCTTCCTGCCCGCAGGACTGCTGGTGGCCGTGAGCTCCACCAAGATGGGCAAACTGGCCGACCGGTTCGGCACCGCCCGGCTGATCGTGATCGGTGCGGCCGCGCTGGCCGTCGGGTACGCGTTCTTCCTCCGGTTGGACGGCAACCCCAGCCTGGCCACACTGATCATTCCCGGAATGGTCCTGCTGGGCATCGCCTTCGGATTGTCCTTCCCCTCGCTGAACATCCAGGCGACCAACGGTGTCGCGGACGATGAGCAGGGTCTGGCCTCCGGGCTGCTCAACACCTCGGGACAGGTCGGCGGGGCACTCGTGCTGGCCGTCGTGACGGCGGTCCTCACCTCCAACCCGAGCGCCGACCCGCTGGACAGCTTCCACGCCGCGATCGCGGTCTCCGCGATCCTCGGCGTGGTCGGCCTGGCGATCGCCCTCACCGGCCTCCGCCGTTCCCGTACGGCCGTCATGGCGGGGGAGGAGACCGGAGGGGAGAAGGTGCTGGAGACCGTCTGACGCCGGGGCGGTTCGAAGACGGAAGACGTTCACCTGCCGCACGGGGACGCCGGGCCTGCAACAGGGCCTGTTCGGCGGGGAAGCGCACACTCACCTGCCGCACGGGGACGCCGGGCCACGGGGACACGACCTCTGTGGAAGCCGGGGAGAACGGGGAGGCGGGACGCGGTTTCCCAGGGGACGCGAAGTCCACCGCCGCCGGAATTCTGGGGCCGGCGGCGGTGGGATTCCGGGTCGGCGACGGTCCCGCCGTCCGCCGACATTCCGGTTCCCACTCCGATGCTTGACTCTCGTCTCGGCTGGCTGTCAAGATCTGGCCACAACAGATGCGGCGGCGGGGTGAACCTCTCCAGGCTACTGAGCATCTAACGGGGCAGGAGGCTCACCATGAACCGCACCCTTGTTCCCCGCACCCTCGTTCCGCTCGCGTTCGTTCCCCTCGCCCTGCTGATCGGCTGCAGTCCTACCTCGCAGCCCGTGACGTCGTCCTCCACCACCCCGGAGACCGCGGTCACGGCGACCTCGCCGATCCCCTCGCCTTCCGGCTCTCCCCCTGTCTCATCCTCCGCCGACCCGCCGGCGACCCTGAAACCTCCGACGAGCACCGAGGAGGTCAAGGTCCAGCACCCCGCCGCCGTGCCGCCGATCGTCACCGGGGCACGGTTCGCCGAGCACGGCGGATTCGACCGCGTGGTGATCGATCTGAAGGGAGACTTTCCCGCATACACCGTGAAATGGGTGTCCGAGCTCGTCCAGGACGGATCGGGTGACCCGATCGACGCCAAGGGCGGCGCCTACCTTCACCTGTCGATGACCCCGGCCACCGCGCACAGCGAGGCGGGCGAGCCGAGCTGGCCGGGGGGGCCGATCTTCCAGGCCGACCTAGGCAATGTCCAGAACGTGGTCAAGACAGGAGACTTCGAGGGCGTGGTGGGCGTGGGCATCGTCCTCGACCGCAAGGCGGCATTCCGGGTGCTGGAGCAGAAGGCCCCGAACCGTCTGGTCATCGACGTCGCACACTGAAACCCGGGCGTCGCACGCCGAACCGCCCGAGGTCACACCGAAGTCTGGGACTGACGTCCGCACGCGGAACCATCTGGTCGTCGAGGTCGCACATCGAAGCCGAGGTTCGCGCGCCGAATCGCCTGGTCGCCGAGGTGGCACAGAGAAACCCGCGGACGGGTGACGCATGCCGTACCGCCTGGTTGACGAGGTGACACGGGGAAACCCGCGGACGGGCGGCGCATGCCGTACCGCCTGGTTGACGAGGTGACACAGGGAAGCCCGCGGACGGGTGACGCACGCCGTACCGCCTGGTCATGGGCGTGGCACACCAAAACCGGTGACAGACTGGCCTGATGGTACGCAAAATCGACAGCGCGACGCGGATTCCGGTTCCGGGTGGCAAGGTGATCGACGAATACGTCGGCCGGGTCAACAGCAGCGACGACCGCGTCTCGATCGCGCACATGACGGCCCCGCCCGGATGGGACGAGCCGGCCCAGACGCCGGAGTTCGCCGAATACACGCTGGTGCTCAGAGGCACGGTCATCGTGGAGCACGATGAGGGCACGACCGAGGTCGGTGCCGGACAGGCGTTCACGTGCGAGCCGGGGGAGAAGATCCGCTACAGCTGCGGCCCCGAGGGCGCCGAGTACGTCGCGGTCTGCCTGCCCGCTTTCTCCCCCGAGACCGTCAACCGCGCCGAATAGCCGCGAGGGGATCCCGGTGCCTGCCCGCCGGGATCTCGCGATCTCTCCCATCTCCCGATTTCCGCGACACGAATGTCCGAAGGCCGTGGCGTGGCCGCAACCCTCGCAAGATCGCTGATTAGGCCCCGACGGTAAGGTGATGAAATGAGTCAGCCACCCACTCTTGAGGAGATCCGCCGCGCTCCCAAGGTGTTGCTCCACGATCACCTTGACGGCGGTCTGCGGCCGGAGACCATCATCGACCTTGCCCGCGAAACGGGCTATGACGGGCTTCCCACAACCGATGTGGAGGGCCTGCGTGCCTGGTTCTCGGAGGCCTCGAACTCCGGCTCGCTGGAGCTGTACCTGCAGACCTTCGACCACACGGTCGGCGTCATGCAGACGCGCGACTCGCTGGTCAGGGTCGCCGCCGAATGCGCCCAGGACCTGGCGGACGACGGCGTGGTCTACGCCGAGGTGCGTTACGCGCCCGAGCAGCACACCTCCACGGGCCTGAGCCTCGAAGAGGTCATCGAGGCGGTGCAGGAGGGCTTCAGGATCGGCTCCGAGGGGCGCGGCATCCGGGTGGGCACGCTGCTCACCGCGATGCGCCACCAGGCCAGGTCCATGGAGATCGCCGAACTCGCGGTCCGCTACCGCGACGTCGGCGTGGTCGGATTCGACATCGCCGGAGCCGAGGCGGGTTATCCTCCCACCCGTCACCTCGACGCCTTCGAGTATCTCCAGCGTGAGAACGCCCACTTCACCATCCACGCCGGAGAGGCGTTCGGACTGCCGTCGATCTGGCAGGCGATCCAGTGGTGCGGCGCGGACCGCCTCGGCCACGGGGTCCGGATCATCGACGACATCACGGTGCAGGGCGACGGCACGGCCAAGCTCGGCCGTCTCGCCGCCTACGTCCGCGACAAGCGCATCCCGCTGGAGATGTGCCCGACCTCCAACCTGCAGACCGGTGCCGCGACCTCCATCGCCGAGCACCCCATCGGTCTGCTGCGCAGCCTGAACTTCCGGGTGACGGTCAACACCGACAACCGGCTGATGAGCGCGACCTCCCTCTCCGGGGAGTTCTCCAAGCTGACGGAGGCGTTCGGCTACGGCTGGGACGACATGCAGTGGTTCACGATCAACGCCATGAAGTCGGCGTTCCTGCCGTTCGACGAGCGCCTGGCGCTCATCAACGGTGTCATCAAGCCTGGTTTCGCGCGGCTCAAGTGGCAGGCGTGAACGGGTTCGCACGAGTGGAGTAAGTGTATGAATCAGGTGTTCCGGTCGAAGACCGCACTGGTCGTCGGCTGGATCTGGATGGTGTTCGCCGCGTACAACGCGGTCGATCTGACCGTCCGCTACAGCGGGCCGGCCTCGATGGTCGCCGCCGTGGTGCTGGGAGTGCTGACCTTGCTGGTCTTCATCTCCTGCCTGCGCCCGGCGATCATCATGACCGAGGAGGGCGTGCTGGTCCGCAATCCACTCAGGAACGTCTTCGTGCCCTGGAGGGGTGTGGACGAGGTCACGGTCTCCCACGTGATCACGATCACCTCGGGGGATGACCGGGTCCGCTGCTGGACGCCGCAGACCACGGCCCGCGAGCGGGCGATGGCCGTGCGGAGGGGTAAGTCCGAGACCACCGGCGGCACCGGTGGCATCCGCGGCCGCTACAGGACCGAGCCCGTGCGCTCGAAGGGTGAGCAGGCCGCCGCCGAGATGCTGGCCGGCAAGACCCACGCCGACTGGGTGGCCGAACAGCTCTCAGAGCGGGCCGAGGCCGCGAAGCGGTCGGTCGCCGCGACCGTCCTGGGGTCGAGCTCCGCGGCCGTCAAGGAACCGGTCACCGCGACCGCGGGTGAGCCGACCTCGGAGACCATCGGGGAGCCGGCGGCCAGGACCGGACTGATGAAGGTCACCTGGTCGCCGAGCGCGATGGCCGCCCTGCTGGTCACGGTCATCCTGCTGGTCGCCGCCTTCATTGCCTGACCACTGCCTGAACCACTGCCTGAATCACTGCCTGACCATTGCCTGATCACCGCCTGACCACCGCCTGATCGCACCCCTCCCGGCCCGCGTGTACGGGCCAGGAGGGAAGGACTACAGGCCGAGGGCGGCAGGCAGGTCGGCCTTCAGGGCGTCGAGATCCCGTACGGCCTGCGCCCGGGCCTCCGAGACCTCGCCGGTCACCGGAATCACGACCTCCAGATAGCACTTGAGCTTGGGTTCGGTGCCCGAGGGGCGGACGACGACGCGGGTGCCGCCGGACAGGTGGTAGCGCAGGCCGTCGGTGGGCGGGAGACCACCCGAACCCTCGCTCAGGTCGTCGGCCGACTCGACCTTGTGACCGCCGAGTTGCGCGGGCGGGGTGGCTCGCAGGCGGGCCATCGCGCCGGTGATCAGGGACAGGTCCGCCACCCGGAACGAGAGCTGGGAGGTGGCGTGCAGGCCGTACCTGCGGGCCTGGTCGTCCAGGAGATCGAGCAGGGTACGGCCGTCCAGCCCGGCCTGCGCGGCGAGGCCGGCCACGGTCAGCGCCGCGCCGATGCCGTCCTTGTCGTGGACGGGCAGGCCCCCGTCCGAGCCGACGCTGTAGCCCAGCGCCTCCTCGTAGCCGAAGACCAGGTTGCGTACGTCTCCGGCCCGGCCGGGCCCGCCTCCGGCTTTCATGATCCACTTGAAGCCGGTGAGGGTCTCGGCGTAGTGCACGCCGTACGATGCGGCGATCTTGCCGAGCAGGGACGACGAGACGATCGTGGTGGCCACGAGACGGTCCTCGCCGGAGGTCTGGCGGATCACGTGCTCGCCGAGGAGGGCGCCCACCTCGTCGCCGGTCAGCATCCGGTAGTCCCCGCCGGGCAGGGGCACGCCCACCGCGCAGCGGTCCGCGTCGGGGTCGTTGGCCAGGATCAGGTCGGCTCCGACCCGCCGGGCGAGCTCCAGTGCGAAGTCCATCGCGCCCGGCTCCTCCGGGTTGGGGAAGGCGACGGTGGGAAAGTCCGGATCGGGATCCGCCTGGACCTCGACGACCGCGGGGGCCTTGAACCCGGCGGACAGGAAGGCGTCGGTCAGCGTGGCACCGCCCACGCCGTGCAGCGGGGTGTAGGCCACCCGCAGGTCACGGGCCTCGCCGATCGGGAGCGCGGTCACCGCCTTCAGGTAGTCGGCCACGACGTCCTCGCCCAGCGCGATCCAGGCGGGATCCGCGGGAGAGCCGAGGGGCAGCTCGGAGACCGGCCCCGTGGCGTCGATGGCGGCGGAGATCTCCGCGTCGATCGGCGGCACGATCTGGGAGCCGTCGCCCCAGTAGACCTTGTAGCCGTTGTCGCGGGGCGGGTTGTGACTGGCGGTGACGGTCACGCCCGCGTCGGCGCCGAGGTGGCGGACGGCGAAGGCCAGCACCGGGGTGGGCAGCGGCCGGGGGAGGACCGAGGCGCGCAGCCCGGCACCGGTGAGCACCGCGGCGGTGTCGTGGGCGAAGACGTCGGACTTGTGCCGGGCGTCGTAACCGATCACGACATGCCTGCCGGGACCGAGGACCCGGGCCAGACCGGCGGCGGCGCGCATGACGGTGACCCGGTTCATCCGGTTGGGACCGGCGCCCAGCTCACCGCGGAGACCGGCGGTGCCGAACTCCAGCCTGGCCCCGAACCGCTCGCGCAGCGCCTCGTCGTCGCCGCTCTCCAGCAGCACCGTGAGCTCCGCCCGGGTCTCGGGGTCGGGGTCCTGGGCCAGCCAGGAATGCGCGAGCCGTACAAGATCGCTGCTCATCGTCACCTCATGATCGGGCGGAGACCGCCGTGTGCTCGGGCGGGGGTCCGCGCCGCCGCTCGCCGGCCCGCCGGTTTTCCTACGGACCTACAGTTTGCCGACGACCTTGGACAGCAGGACGCCCATGCGCGCGGCGGTGGCGCGGCCGACCTCCAGCACCTCCGCGTGGTTGAGCGGCTCGCCCACGAGGCCGGCGCCCGGGTTGGTGACGAGGGAGATGCCGAGCACCTCGGCGCCGCCCTCGCGGGCCGCGATGGCCTCCAGCGCGGTGGACATGCCCACCATGTCGCCGCCGAGGATCCTGCACATGCGGACCTCGGCCGGGGTCTCGTACGTCGGGCCGCGGAAGGCCACGTAGACGCCCTCGGCCAGCGACGGGTCCACCTCGCGGGCCAGGTCGCGCAGACGCGGGGTGTAGACGTCGGTGAGGTCGACGAAGGTGGGGCCGGTGATCGGGCTGGCGCCGCTCAGGTTGATGTGGTCGCTGATCAGCACCGCCTCGCCGACCTTCTGGGTCTCGGGACGGAGTCCTCCGGCGGCGTTGGTCAGCACGACCGTGCCGACCCCGGCCTTGATCGCGGTCCGCACGCCGTGCACGACCGGGTCCACGCCGCGGCCCTCGTAGAGGTGGGTGCGGCCAAGGAAGATCAGCGCGAGGGTGCCCGACTCGGTGCGCACCGCGCGGATCCTGCCCGCGTGGCCGGCCACGGCGGGGGGCAGGAAGCCGGGCAGGTCGGTCACCGGGATCTCGGCGATCGTCTCACCGATCGCGTCGGCGGCCGGGACCCAGCCCGAACCCATCACCAGAGCGACATCGAAGGAGTCGACTCCGACGGCGCTTTTCAGCGCGGTCGCGGCCTCCGTGGCGAGTGCATAAGGGTCATCTGTCACTCAACGAGCGTACTCGTCGTTTTTCCTGGATCAGGCCGGAGATCGGGCGAGGCGCGGGCGGGGATCGGACCGGTCACGGGAACGGCCGGGCCGCCTCGCCCCGGCGAGGACGTGAAGCGGGAGAAGGCGCCCGGCTCGGCTTCCGGGAAACGGCCGGATCACCTCGCCCGGCGAGGACGTGAAGCGGGAGAAGGTGCCCGGCTCAGCTTCCGAGGGACGTGCAGGGGCGGCTGCGCAGTTCCTTGACATAATCGTCGGGCGCGCCGGCGTTCTCGGCCGCCTCGGCGAGGATGCCGAGATAACGCGCCGAGGGCAGGCCGCCCTCGTAGCCGTCGAGCACGTAGAACCAGGCCACGACCTCGCCCTCCATGACCTGCACCCGGAGCTTGACCTTGTGGTAGAGGCCGCGCGCCGCGCCCTCCCACTGGTCGAGGGAGTTCTCGTCCCATTCGGGCACGTCGTAGAGGACGACAAAAACATGGTCGTCGGGGTCCTCGACGATGGAGGCGAGCGCGCCCTCCCAGCCGAGGTCGTTTCCGCCGAAGGTCAGGCGCCAGCCCTGAAGCCAGCCGGACCCCCTGATCGGCGAGTGCGGGGCCCTCTGGGCCATCTGCTTCGGGTCCATGTTGCTGCCGTAGGCGGCGTAGACAGGCACGGTATCCAACACTAATCCAAGATCGGTCAGATGCTTGCTTCGCCTCGACGTACCGTCGATTTCCTCCGGGTTTGGGGGAGCTTTCGCGGTTTCCGAGGGGTGCCGAGCATTGGCAGGTCCGGCTATGCGGGAGAATGGGGTACGTGACAAGGATCGTGATCATCGGTGGTGGGCCCGGCGGGTACGAGGCGGCCCTGGTGGCCGCGCAACTCGGGGCGCGGGTCACCGTCGTCGAACAGGACGGCCCCGGCGGGGCCTGCGTGCTCACCGACTGCGTGCCGTCCAAGACGATGATCGCGACCTCCGTGCGGAAGCAGGCGCTCCTCGACGCCAGCATGCTCGGCGTTCACTACACCGGCGGTCCCGACGGTGACGTCGGCGGCGTCATCGCCGACATGCCACTGGTCAACAGGCGCGTGAAGGATCTCGCCCAGGCGCAGTCCGCCGACATCGCCGCCCGGCTGTCCGCCGAGGGCGTCGAGATCGTCCGGGCTCCCGGCCGGCTGGTCGACCCGCGGACGGTCACGGCCGGAGACCGGACGATCGAGGCCGACGTGGTCATCGTGGCGACCGGCGCGACCCCGCGCGTCCTGCCCGGAGCCGAGCCCGACGGCGAGCGCATTCTCAACTGGCGGCAGCTGTACGACCTCGAGGAGCTTCCCGAGCACCTCATCGTGGTCGGCTCCGGCGTCACCGGCGCGGAGTTCGCGGGCGCCTACCGGTCACTGGGCTCCGAGGTCACACTCGTGTCCTCACGCGACCGGATGATGCCCAACGAGGACGCCGACGCCGCCGAGGTCCTCGAAGAGGTATACCGGCGCCGAGGCATGAACGTCATGGGCCGCTCCCGAGCCGAGTCCGTCAAGCGCACCGCGGGCGGCGTGGTCGTCACGCTGGAGGACGGCCGGACCGCCGAGGGCAGCCACTGCCTGATGACAGTCGGCATGGTCCCCAACACCGGCGGGATCGGCCTGGAGGAGGCCGGGGTCGCCCTCGACCGGGGCGGTTTCATCCAGGTCGACAAGGTCTCCCGCACCTCCGCGTCCGGCGTCTACGCGGCCGGTGACTGCACCGGCGTGCTGATGCTGGCCTCGGTGGCCGCCATGCAGGGCCGGATCGCGGTCTGGCACGCCCTCGGCGAGGCCGTGCAGCCGCTCCGCCTGGCCACCGTCTCCTCCACCATCTTCACCGACCCCGAGATCGCCGCCGTGGGCATCGCCCAGAAGGCGATCGAGGCCGGCGAGATCGAGGCCAACGTGGTCAAGCTGCCGCTGGCCACCAACGCCCGCGCCAAGATGCAGGGTTTCAACGACGGCTTCGTGAAGCTGTTCTGCCGCCCGCACACCGGCATCATCCTCGGGGGCGTCGTGGTCGCCCCCCGCGCGTCCGAGCTGATCCTGGCGGTCTCGGTGGCCGTCCAGCAGAGGCTGACCGTGGACCAGCTCGCCCACACCTTCGCGGTCTACCCGTCGCTGTCCGGCTCCATCACCGAGGCGGCCCGCCGCCTGATGCAGCCGATGACCCCCAGCGGGATCTGACCGCCCGCCCCGCTCATCTCGTCCGGCCGCCCGCCCCGCTCACCTGTCCGACCGCTCACCCCGCTCACCTGTCCGGCCGCTCATCTCCCGGCCGGCCCCGAGCGCGACCCGTCAGCGACACCGCCGGGCGTTGAGCCGGGCGGCCCGGCGCGTCAGGTGGTCGCGCTCGGCGAGATTGGGCGCCTGGTGGGCCGCCTCGGCGTACAGCCGTGCCGCCGTCGCCAGGTCGCCGTCGCACTCGTGGAGGTACGCCGCCACCGCGGTATGGCGGGGCAGCGAGTCGTCCAGCGCCGCGAGCGCCGCCAGGCCGGCGCGCGGTCCGTCGGCCTCGCCGACGGCCACCGCGCGGTTGAGCCAGACGACCGGGCTGTCGGTCAGGAGCGCGAGCTCGTCGTACCACTCGACGATCTGCACCCAGTCGGTCTCCCCGGCGGTGGGCGCGTCAGCGTGGAGCGCCGCGATGGCGGCCTGGGCCTGGAACTCGCCCAGCCGGTCGCGGGTGAGGGCGGCCTGCAGGATCTCGACGCCCTCGGCGATCGACTCGGTGTCCCACCGGCCGCGGTCCTGCTCGGCGAGCGTCACCAGGCTGCCGTCGGGCGCGGTCCGGGCGGCGCGCCGGGCGTGGTGGAGCAGCATGAGGGCGAGCAACCCCGCCACCTCGGGGTGGTCGATCGCGGCCGCGAGCTGCCGGGTGAGCCGGATGGCCTCGGCGGCGAGGTCGACGTCGCCGGAGTAGCCCTCGTTGAAGACCAGGTAGAGGACGCGCAGCACGGTGGCGACGTCGCCGGGCTGGTCGAACCGCACGCCGGAGACGGTGCGCTTGGCCCGGCTGATGCGCTGCGCCATGGTCGCCTCGGGCACCAGGTAGGCCTGGGCGATCTGGCGGGTGGTCAGCCCGCCGACGGCGCGTAGCGTGAGCGCGACCGCGGACGACGGCGTCAGCGACGGGTGGGCGCACAGGAAGTAGAGCTGGAGCGTGTCGTCCACCGCGGGCGCGGGCCCGGGCGCCGGCTCCTCGTCGAGGAGGTCCTCACGCCGGCGGCGGGCGGTGTCCGCCCGGGTCGCGTCGAGGAACCGGTGCCAGGCCACGGTGACCAGCCAGCCCTTCGGGTCCCGAGGCGGGTCGGCCGGCCAGACGTGGACCGCCTTGACCAGCGCGTCCTGCACGGCGTCCTCGGCCGCCGCGAAGTCGGCTCCGCGGCGGACGAGGATCCCGAGCACGCTCGGAGTGAGGCTCCGGAGCAGGATCTCGTTCACTTCAGAGAGCACTCCGTGACGGTGGGCGAGTGGGTCAGGAACGGGCGCACCTCGAGCCACTCGTGGATCGGCTTCCCACCCGCACCGGGGGCGGCCGACAGTTCCCCGGCCAGCTCGATGGCGCGCTCGTAACTGTCGACGTCGATCACCATCCAGCCGGCGATGAGGTCCTTGGTCTCGGCGAACGGGCCGTCGGTGATCGGCGGGCGACCCTCGCCGTCGTACCGGACGAACATTCCCCCGGGGGCGAGCGCCTTACTGTCGACGAACTCGCCGGTCTCCTCGAGCCGGGCCGCGAAGTCGTTCATGTACTGCACGTGGGCCGAGATCTCCTCCGGCGTCCACCGGTCCATGGGCACGTCGTTGACCGCGGCCGGGGCACCGCGGTAGTGCTTGAGCAGCAAATACTTGGCCATCGTGTTTCTCCTCGGTGCTGGTGCGAGACCCATTGTGGTCGCGTTCACCACGGGGACGGAACCGGTCACGAATTCTCGACATCGCCGCCCGAATCTTTTCGGAGTTCGTCGACGAACCGGGGTGAGCCGTCTCGCGGTGCCCGGGTCCGCACCGTGGCGTGAGGGCGAGACCGAGGAGGTTCTCGGCGACAGGAGCCGCAACGCCCTGACTCGCGGCGATACGGCCTGTGCGGAGAACCGGGCTAGAGGGATCGGGTCTTGAGGCGGTCCAGGGCCGCCCTGCCGTCCTGGACGGCCTGAGCCACGAAGTGCAGCTCCTCCCTGCGCTGGGCCACGGCCAGTGCGATCTTGGCCGCCTCGTAGGCGTCGATCGCGCGGCGCCAGTCCTGGTCGGCGGTCATGCCGCCACGCCCGCTGATCTGGAACTCGTAGTCGAGGCGGTCGATCTCCTCGCCCAGCCGGGTGATGTCCTCCTCGGCGTTGTGCCGTATGAGGGCGAACTGGGCGTTGCGCCTGTTTCGCCGCTGGGTGCTGATCCCCCAGATCACCATGGTGAGCGCCAGGCCCGCCGCGCTGAGCACGACCATGATGAGCCCGACCGACGGGCCACGGGGCGGGGGGCGCCTGTCCACCTGCGGTTCGTAGTCGTCCTCCGGGGTGAAACCGGTGTCGGTGGGCAGCCCGGCGACGCCCTTCGGGGTGCCCTCGGAACCGGTCAGGTCCGCGCCGTCGGCCTGGACGAAGGACGCCCCTTCGACCAGCGCGCCGGCGAAGTCGGTGCCGTCCAGCTCGGCCTGGGTGAACAGGGCCTCGCTCACGTCGGCGTCCTTGAACGTCGCGTTGCGCAGGTTCGACTGGCCCATCTTGGCGTCGTGGAGCTTGGCCCGGGTGAAGTCGGCCTTGCGCGCCTTGAGCTGGCCGGGAGTGCTCTCGTTGAGGTCGGCGTCGACCAGCTTGGCGTTGGTGAAGTCGACCTGGGTCAGCTCGGCCCGGGTCAGCTTCGCCCCGCTCAGATCCGCGTACGGGAACTCCGCCTGCCCCGCCTCGGCGTCGACCAGGATCGCGCCGCGCAGGTCGGCGTGGTCGGCGTGCAACTGGCCGAGGTCGGCCTCGGAGAGGTCGGCGTCCCGCAGGTCGGCGTACTTCAGCGTGGTCTGGGTGAGGTTGGCCTGCTTGAGCGAGGCGCCGCGCAGGATCGCCCCGGTCAGGTCCTTCAGCGTGAGATCCACGCCGTTCAGCCTGGCCTCGGTCAGGTCGGCGCAGCGCAGGTCGGCGGGGAGCTGGGCGCCATGGGTGAAGTCCCTGCCTCGCAGGTCCGCGCCCTCGCCGGGCTTGCACGGCCCGGTCGCGGCCTGGGCGGGAGAGAACACGGTCCCCGACAACGCGAAGATCGCGGCGATGAGTGTCAGGGGGATGGAACGACGCACGGGTGCCTCCTTCAAAGCAGCCCCGATCGTGTCAGTGGATCATTGCATCCTGCTGGACACCCGCTTGCACTTTCAGCCATGCATCTTCAGAACGGCGTAGCCGCCGGGGGGCAGGCACAGATCGCTCGCCACCTTCCTCTCATCCTCTCCGTGATTGATGGCGAACAGCCACTCGCCACGCCGTACGAGTTCCACGGGGGCCGGCCTCAGGCCCAGCAGGCGGGCGTAGGCGTCGTCGGTGAGCCGGGTGGAGAGGTAGAGGGCCGTGCCCGCGCCGTACCGGTTGCGGGTGACGGCGGGCAGGCCGGAGAGGGCGGCGGCCGAGGCGTGCGGGCCGGCGTAGAGGGCCAGCGCCTCCGCGCCCCGCAGGTGGACGTGCTCGCTCCAGAACGTCCCGGTGTCCTCGACAGGTCTTTCCCCGGACGGCTCGGGGTTCTCCTCGCGGGAGCTCAGGGGGCCGCCACCGGGGACGGACAGGGTCATCGCGACGTCCGGGGGCAGGGGATGGAACTCCTCGACCCCGATGCCGAGCAGGTCGCGCAGGGCCCCGGGGTAGCCGCCCAGCCGGACCCGGGCGTGCTCGTCGGCGACGCCGCTGAGAAAGGAGACCAGGAGCGTGCCGCCGCCTTCGACGTAGCGGCGGAGGTTCGCGGCGTCGGCGTCGGAGATCAGGTAGAGGCTGGGCACGAGCACGAGCCCGTACGCCGACAGGTCCGCCGAAGGGTGGGCGAAGTCGGCGGTGACGCCGTGCCGGTAGAGCACCCGGTGTGCCTGCCGTACGGCCTCCAGGTAGCTCAGCTCCGCCGAGGGGAGGCCCGGTGACTGCAGGGCCCAGCCCGCCTCGGCGTCCCACAGGATCGCGGCCCCGGCCTCGACCGGCGCGCGGACGGCCTCGTCGAGGGAGGGCAGGAGCTCACCGAGTTCGCAGATCTCGCGGAAGATCCGCGAGTCCGGACCGGCGTGCGGGACCATGCCGGAATGCCAGAGCTCGGCTCCGCCCCGCGAGGCCCGCCACTGGAAGAACATCGCCCCGCGCGAGCCCCGCGCGATGTGCGACAGGCTCAGCCGGGTGATCTCCCCGGGACGTTTGGCGACCATCCGCGGCCCGGTGTAGGTCACCACCGCCTGCTCCGTCAGCAGCCACGGCCTCCCCCGGCCCAGAGGCGAGCGAGGTCGGCGGCGAACGCGGTCTCCTGCGGGGGGTCCGCGGCCGGATAGTGGTCGATCGCGACCAGGTCCACCTCCTCGGCCCAGTGCCGCTGGTTCACCGGCACCCAGTCGCCGAAGACGAAGTTCGTGGTGACCGGGACGTCGAGGGTGAGCTCGCGCAGCACCGCCTTCTGCGCGCGGAAGTGGTCGAGCATGGCGTCGGAGACGAACCGCCGGAAGTCGAGCGTCTGGGAGGGGTTGGGCAGGTACTGGGTGGCGCGGGGCGGCATGACCTGCTCCCACGCCGAGTAGTGCTGACTCCAGAACGAGGTGGTCCAGGCGTCGTTCAGCGCGTCGAGCGTGCCGTGCCTGCCGGCGAGCCAGGTCCTGAAGGCGGCGGCGACGTGGTCGCAGTGGCACGCGGTCCCGTACTCGTTGTGGACGTGCCACATCGCCAGGGCGGGGTGGTCCCGGTAGCGCTCGGCGAGCGTGCGGGCGATCCGGACGGAGGCGTCACGGTACGGCGGGGCGCTCACGCAGTAGGTGTCGCGGCTGCCGTGGGTGAGCCGGACACCGTCCGCCGTCACGGTGAGCGCGTCCGGATGGGCCAGGCCGAACCAGGGGGGCGGGGAGGCGGTGGGGGTGGCCAGGTCGACCCTGATCCCGCCCGCGTGGAGCAGGTCGAGGACGCGGTCCAGCCAGCCGAGATCGTGGACGCCGGGCGAGGGTTCCAGCCGGGCCCAGGAGAACACCCCGACGGTGACCAGGTTGACCCCGGCCCGCCGCATCAGCTCGACGTCCTCCTTCCAGACCTCCTCGGGCCACTGCTCGGGGTTGTAGTCCCCTCCGTAGCACAGCCCGTCGAATCCCTTCGGCCAGTCCACTCCGGGCTCCTCTATTTGGATGGAAACTAAACTAATTATTCATGGATCATCGGCTCGCCTCAAGTGCCGCGACCGCGTGAGGCCACGCCGCGACCCGGCGCCCGGCGGGCTCTGCGCGACAAGCGCCGTGACCGCGCGAGGTCACATCGCGACCGGGTTCAGTGCGACTCATTGTTGACCGAACATTCTCGATTGGGCTATCTTCGGGACGTGGCCAGAACCAAGGAGTTCGATCCGGAGACAGCACTTCGAGCGGCGCTGGAGCTGTTCTGGGAGCGGGGGTACGAGGCGACCTCGATGGCCGATCTCGTCGAGCACATGGGTGTCGCCCGGGCCAGCATCTACGCCACCTTCGGCGGCAAGCACGAGCTGTATCTGAAGGCGCTCGACCGGTACGGCGAGTCGGTCGACCCCCATCTGCTCACCGAGCTGTCCCAGCCGGGACCGGTGCTGCCCGCCGTGCGGGCGCTGGTCGAGCGGTTCGCCCGCGAGGCGACCGGCGAGGGCGGGCGCCGAGGCTGCTTTGTGGTCAACACGGCGGTGGAGCTCGCTCCGCACGACCCGCTCATGGCCCGCCGCGTGCAGGCGAGCTGGGATCACCTGGAGACCGCGCTGACCTCGGCGCTGATCCGGGCGCAGGCCCAGGGAGAGCTGGGCGAGGAGCGGGATCCCCGGGCGCTGGGCCGCTTCCTGCTCGTGCTGATGCAGGGGCTGCGGGTCGTGGGCAAGGCGGAGGCCGGACCTCAGCGCCTGCGTGACGCCGCCGCGCAGGCGCTGGCGCTGCTGGACTGACCGGCACGGCGGTCGGCCGCCGGCCCGGCGGCCGACCGTGGCGAGAAATGGCCTTCGGGATGCGCTGACTGCTGCCCAAAAACAAGAACGCTCGATCTTGAATTTTCGGACGCTTCGGAAAGGAATCATGGCGATCACGGAACCCGGCTCGCCGCCGGTCGGGCACGGCGCGACGGCGCAGCCGGCGGAGCGGACCGGCTCGGTTCGAGCTTTCGCACTGCTCGGCACCGTTCAGACCACCCTGATCTTCACCATCACCTTGATCGCCGTGCCGCTCCCCGAGATCGGCCGGGAGTTCCGGCTCGGCCCCTCCGGCCTCTTCATGGTCAGCACGGCGTACGGGCTCTCCTTCAGCGGGTTGCTGCTGTTCGGCGGCCGGCTCGCCGACCGGCACGGCGGTCGCGCGCTGTTCGCCACGGGGCTGGTCGTCTTCGCGGTGGCCTCGGCCGTCGCGGCGCTCGCCCCGGGCTTCGCGGTCCTGGTCGCGGCCCGGTTCGCCCAAGGCGTCGGGGCGGCGCTCACCGCACCCGCCGCCATCGCCGTGCTTCGCGCGGTCCTTCCCGACCCGGGCAGGTACGCCCGGGCCATGGCGACCTGGGGCGGGTTGTCCGTCCTGGGCGCGACGGCCGGGACCCTGCTGTCCGGCGTGGTCACCACCTGGGTGCCGTGGCGGTGGATGTTCGGCGTCGCGCTGCTGGTGAGCCTGGTCGCGCTGCCGCTGACGCCGCGATGGCTGCCCGCCGCCGCGCCGAGTGGACCGGTCGCACTCGATCTTCCGGGAGCCGCACTCGCCACGGCGGGGGTCACGCTGCTCAGCTACGGCCTGCTGTCGACAAGTGGGCACGCGTGGGCCTCGGCGGCGGTCCTGGTCCCGCTCGTCGCCGGCCTGACGTCGCTGACGGCCTTCGCCGCGGTCGAGTCGCGCGGCCGGGAGCCGCTCCTGCCTCCGGCGTTCCTCGCCGACCGGCGCCGTGTCGTCGCGTTGCCGGCGATCGCCCTCTCCGCCGCGGGAACCGCGGTGGTCTTCCTTCTTCTCGCGCTCTACCTCCAGCAGATCCGCGGCTGGTCGCCGCTGCGTACCTCGCTGGCCTTCGTGCCCTACGCGCTCTCGCTCCTCATCGCCGGTCGGCTCGCGGGCCGGCTCATCGTCCGGTTCGGCGCCCGCGCGGTCGTCGGTGCGGGACTCACGGTCGCCGCCGGCGGGCTGTTCCTGCTCTCGGGGCTCGACCCGCGCACGGAGTACGTCACCGGTCTGCTGCCCGGCCTCGTGCTCCTGCCGGCCGGAGTCGCGCCGGTCTTCGCCGGGGCCGCGGTCCTCGCCGTCGCCGGGGTCCCGCGGCGGCAGGCCGGCCTCGCGGGAGGCGTCATGAACACCGCCATGGAATTGGGCCCCACGGTCGGGCTGGCTCTGCTGACGACCGTCGCTGCGGCCCGGACCTCGCACATCACCGTGGGGGGCGCGAACCCGCAGGCCGCCACGACCGGCGGTTACTCCTGGGCGCTGGGCGCCGCCGGGTTCGCCTTCGCACTCCTGGCGGCGTTGACGGCCGTCGCCGTACGGCCCCGGAGCGAGGAATGACGCCGAAGGTGAGAGACCTCCACAACCAGCCATGTCCGCAGCGAACCATCAACCTGGGAGTCACCATGACCGCTCGTTTCACCGGCAAGGTCGTCCTCGTCACCGGGGGAGGATCCGGCATCGGCCGGGCGATCGCCCTGGCCTTCGCGCGGGAGGGCGCGGCCGTCGCCGTGGCCGGACGCTCCGCCGAACCGCTGACGCGGACCGTGAAGCTCATCGAGGCCGAGGCCGAGGACGGCCGCGCCACGGCGATCACCGCGGACGTCACCCGGTCCGAGGACGTCGCGGCGCTCGTGACCCGGACCGCGGCCACCTACGGCGGCCTCGACGTCGCGGTGAACAACGCCGGCATCATCACCGCGTTCGGCCCCGTGGGCGACATCGACGAGGACCAGTGGTCCACGCTCGTCGCGGTCAACCTCACCGGCACCCTGCTGTCGATGAAGCACGAGATCGCCCACATGCGCCGCAACGGCGGCGGCGCCATCGTCAACGTCTCCTCGAACCTCGGCGCTCACAAGCGGCTCGCGGGTCTGGGGGCGTACGTCGCGACGAAGGCCGCGGTCAGCGCGCTGACCCGCAACGCCGCGCTGGACCACATCCGCGACGGAGTCCGGATCAACGCCGTCAGCCCCGGCCCGATGGACACGCCGATGTCCTACCGGCCGGGCGAGACCGCGGCCGACCGTGACGCCCGGATGGGGGAGCAGTTGCCGGCCGGTCGGGTCGGCGGTCTCGACGAGATCTCCGCGGCGGTGCTCTATCTGGCCTCGCCCGAAGCGGGCTTTGTCGTCGGAACCGACCTGCTCATCGACGGAGGAGCCACGGCCTGACCCGTTCACCTCGCCCGTCACCGGACGTTCGGGCCTTCAAAGGGGGAGCATGTGGGCCCCTCGTCCGTGGACCGTGCCCGTCCCGGCTCTAAGCACCATCTGATCGCCGATCGTTACGGAACCCCGCTCGCCGTCACGCTGACCGGCTCTGCCGCCGTCAGCCGACGCGGTCGAGGACGTTCGCGCGGGCTACGGCGTACCGTTCGCGGATCGCCGGCACGGCGTCCGCCTCGTGCATCTCAACCTGCCCGACCGTCCACGATGGCGGCCGCTGCCCACCCGACAACACCCAGGCCGCCTGACGGGCGGCGCCGTCGGCGACGTACTCCCCCAGTGTCGGGACGAGCACGGGGCGGCCGAAGACCGTGGGAGCGATCCGGCGCACCGCCTCCGAGCGGGCGCCGCCGCCGACCAGGATGACCCGGTTGACCGTCATGCCCTGCGCGATCATCGCGTCCAGCCCGTCGGCGAGGGCGCACAGCATGCCCTCCACCGCCGCGCGGGCCAGGTGCGCGGGGGTCGAGGTCCGAAGGGTCAGGCCATGCACGGCTCCGGTGGCGTGCGGGCGGTTCGGTGTGCGCTCGCCCTCCAGGTAGGGCACCAGGGCCAGCCCGTCGGCGCCCGGCGGTGCGGACAGCGCCAGCGCCGACAGCTCCGCGTGGTCCACTCGCAGCATGGTCGCGGCCGCGTCCAGCACCCGGGCGGCGTTGAGCGTGCACACCAGCGGCAGGAACCGGCCGGTCATATCGGCGTACCCGGCCACGATCCCGCTCGGGTCCGCGGCCGGCACGTCGGAAACGGTGGACACTATGCCGGAGGTGCCGATCGACACGATCACGTCGCCCGGCTCGGCACCGACACCCAGCGCCGCTGCGGCGCAGTCGCCGGCGCCGGGGCCCAGCGGCGCGCCGGTGCGCAGGTGCCCGGCCTGAGAAGTCGGCCCGAGCACCTGCGGCAGCAGCACATCGTCGCGATCGAACGCCAACCGGATCAGGTCCAGACGGTACTCATCGGTCGCGGCCGACCAGTATCCGGTCCCGCTGGCCTCGCTGCGGTCGGTGCGCAGCGCATCGAGCCCCGGTGCGCCGGACAGTCGCCAGGTCAGCCAGTCGTGCGGCAGACACACCGCGGCTGTACGGGCGGCGTTGTCCGGCTCCGCCGAGGCCAGCCAGCGCAGCTTGGTGACGGTGAAGCTGGCCACCGGTACCAGGCCGACCGCCTCCGCCCATGCTCGCTGTCCCGCCTCGCCACCGCCGAGATCCGAGATCAGGTCGGCGGCGGCGCCGGCCGAGCGGGTGTCGTTCCACAGCACGGCGTCCCGGATCACCGCGCCGTCGTCGTCCAGGCACACCATGCCCTGCTGCTGCCCGGCGATCGAGGCAGCCGCCACGTCGTCCAGTCCGCCGGCCTGTGCGACCGCGTCGGACAGGGCGGCCTCCCACGCGGCCGGCGGCACGGTGGTGCCGACGGGGTGTGGTGCGCGACCTTCGCGCACCAGCTTCCCGGTCTCGGCGTCGCGGATGACGACTTTGCATGACTGGGTCGACGAGTCGACCCCGGCGACGAGGGGCACCGTTCCTCCGGGGTTGTCGGGTGCGGGTCAGGTGGCGCGGTTGGTCAGCGGGGGCGCGGACCCGGTGGTCGACGGCGAACTGTTTGGATCCGAAGCCCTCGGCGCCGACCGTGGCCGGGGGCGAAGCTCTGGAACGCTTGGATTGTTTGTCGAGTGGCTGAATTATTTCGGCTGCGCCAGGTGTGTTGTCAAGATCATGACGCAGCCCGCGACGGATTACCGGAGCCGATCGTCAGCGACGTCGACGACCGCCCTGGCAGCCGGCACGTCTTCGGCCGACGTACGGCCACCACGCCGGCAACGCCGGCTCGACCTGCATCTGACCGGCCACCACCTGACCACGAGGGGGTACGTAAGACGGCCTCGGGGAACAATGGAGCAGCCCCTAGCGCTAGGGGCTGCTCCATTGTTCCCCGAGGCCGGAGGAGAGCGCGTTGGAAAAGCCGGACTGGGCGGCACCGCTGGCCGAGGCGTACGAGAGATCCCTCGCCTATCTGACGACTCTGCCCGATCGGCCGGTGGGCAGCGCGACGGACAGGCTCGACCTCCGAGCGGCGCTCGGCGGCCCGTTGCCCGAAGCGCCTCAGGACGCGCGCGAGGTCGTCGCGAGACTGGCCGCGGCGGCCGAGCCCGGTCTGGTGAGCACGCAGAGCGGTCGCTTCTTCGGGTTCGTGATCGGCGGAGCGAATCCGGCGGCGCTGGCAGCGGACTGGCTCACCACCACCTGGGACCAGAACGCCTGCCTGTCCGCTCTCGCGCCGGCCGCCTCGGTGGTGGAGGAGGTGACCGGGGCGTGGCTGGTGCAACTGCTCGGACTTCCCGCCCACGCGTCGACGGGGTTCGTCACCGGCGGCCAGATGGCCAACTTCACGGCGCTGGCCGCCGCCCGGCACGAGATGCTGCGCCGGGAGGGCTGGGACGTCGAGGCCGACGGGCTGGCCGGGGCGCCTCGCCTGCGGGTGCTGGCCGGTCGGCACCGGCACAACACCATCGACCGCGCGGCGGGCTTTCTCGGCCTGGGCCGCGCCGCGATCACCTCGGTCGACACGGATGACCAGGGACGGATGATCCCGGACGCGCTGTCGGACGCGCTCGCCGAGAGCGATCGCCCGACGATCGTCTGCACCCAGGCCGGCGGTGTCAACACGGGGGCGTTCGACCCCGTGGGAGACATCTGCGCCGTCGCCCACGAGGCCGGGGCCTGGGTGCACGTCGACGGCGCGTTCGGGCTGTGGGCCGCGGCCAGCCCCCGGCTGCGGCATCTGACGGCGGGGGTGGAGCGAGCCGACTCGTGGGCCACCGACGGGCACAAATGGCTCAACGTGCCCTATGACTCCGGTCTCGTCTTCTGCGCCCATCCGCGGGCGCACCGGGCCGCGATGGGGACGCGGGCCGACTACCTCATCCACGGCGGCGAGGGGGAACGCGACGCGCTCGACTACACCCCCGAGTTCTCACGGCGCGCTCGCGGGTTCCCCGTCTACGCCGCCATCGGGGCACTCGGCCGCGCCGGCGTCGCCGAACTGGTGGAGCGCTGCTGCGCGTTGGCCGGCTCGTTCGCCGAGCAGCTGGCCGCCCACGACGGCGTCGAGATCCTCAACGACGTGGTGCTCAACCAGGTGCTGGTGCGCTTCCTCGCCGCGGACGGCGACCACGACGGTCACACCCGCGCGGTCGTGGAGCGGGTGCAGCGGGACGGTACCTGCTGGATGAGCGGCACGACCTGGAACGGCCGGGCCGCGATGCGGATATCGGTGTCGAACTGGTCAACCGACCAGGACGACGTGGACAGGTCCGTCGCGGCGATCCTCCGCTGCGCCCGGCCGGACGCCGAGGGGTAAGGGGCGCGTCGCAGAGAACCCCGGCCCCGGCCCCTCCGTCTGAGGGCCGGGGCTTTTTGCTGCCCAGGCCGTGCTCCCGTCCTTGGCCCGGCAGGTCGATCCCATTGACGTTTGTTGGTTTGGACGTAAAACTAAATCAGCAACCGGAAGCCTGAAGCGCTGGAGCCCCCATGCCCTACCGTCCCCCCTTGATCGCGCATGAGTACTTCGTCGCCGATCCGCCGGAGTTGCCCGTTCGCTCGCACGGTGAGACGGGCCTGTCGGCGCTGACCTCGGCGGAGCCGGTGGCGTCCGACGCGACCGGGGTGATTTTGAAGGCCGTGACCTCCGCCGAGGAGACGCTTCTGGTCCAGGTGGGGGTGGCGGGCGAGGGCGTGATCCGGGTACGGCTCGGGCAGGACGTGGACGCGCGGACCCGGTCGGCGGCCGCGATCTCGATGGTCACGCCGGGTGAGTTCGCCGGGGCGCGGGTGGAGAGCGGCGACGGGACGATCCTGATCGACGCGGGCTCGCTCCACGCGGAGATCACCTTGGCGCCGTGGAACCTGAGGTTCACCGACGCGAGTGGAGCGCTCCTGCTGGAGCAGGACCGGGGTCACACCGACATCAGCGGGCGCCTGCGCACGCTGCCGTTCGGGCGGTCCAGCTCCGACGGCGCGGTGGTCGGCTACCACGAGAGCTTCGCCGCCGCCGCCGACGAGGCGTTCACCGGTTTCGGCGAGTCGTTCACCCCGCTGGACAAGCGCGGCCAGCGGCCGGTCATGTGGAACTTCGACGCGTTCGGCGCGGAGTCGCAGCGGGCGTACAAGAACGTGCCGTTCTACCTCTCCAGCCGGGGCTACGGGGTGCTGGTCGACAGCGGGGCGCCCGTGGAGTTCGACGTCTGCCAGTCCACGCACAGCTGCGTGCAGATCGTGGTCCCGGACGACCTGATCGACTACTACGTGATCGCCGGTCCCACCCCGCCCGAGGTGCTCGACCGGTTCGACCTGCTGACCTGCCGGCCGATGCTCCCGCCCAAGTGGGCGTTCGGCACCTGGATCTCCTCGGGATTCTTCGTGGACACCCAGGAGCGGGTGATGGCCAGGGCACGCAGGATCCGGGAGCGCGGGATCCCGTGTGACGTGCTGCACCTGGACACGTACTGGCAGACGGACGGGCACTGGTCCGACCTGCGGTGGGACGCGGCCAACTTCCCCGATCCCGAGACCATGCTGACCGAGCTGGACGGGATGGGCTTCAAGGTCTGCCTCTGGATGAACCCGTACATCTCTCACCTCAGCCCGGTGTTTCCCCAGGCCTCAGAAGACGGATATTTCCTTAAAAAGCCGGATGGCGAGGTCTACGTGGCCGACTGCTGGCACGGCTCCTACCCCGCCTGCGGCATCGTCGACTTCACCAACCCCGCCGCCGTGGAATGGTTCAAGGGACTGCTGCGGCCGCTGCTCCGCCAGGGCGTGCAGGTCTTCAAGACCGACTTCGCCGAGGGCGTGCCGCACGACGCGGTGGCGTTCAACGGCATGAGCGGCACCGACCTGCACAACGTCTACGCGCTGCTGTTCAACGACGCCGTCTCCGAGGCGACCCGGGAGATCGCCGGGCACGGCATGGTCTGGGCGCGCTCGTCGTTCCTGGGCGGCCAGCGGCACGCGGCGCAGTGGAGCGGCGACACCTACACGAGCTACCCGGCGATGGGCAGCACGCTGCGCGGCGGGCTGGCGCACGGGCTGTCCGGCATCCCGTTCTGGAGCCACGACGCGGGCGGGTTCACCGGCCGCCCGACCGACGACCTGTACGTCCGCTGGACCCAGTTCGGCGCGTTCTCGCCCCTGCTGCGCCTGCACGGCACCACCAGCCGGGAGCCGTGGGAGTTTCCCGAGGTCGAGGCCCAGGCGGTGGAGGCGCTGAAGCTGCGCTACCGGTTCATGCCATACATCTACACGGCGGCGGTAGAGGCCGCCAGGACCGGGGCGCCGATGATGCGGGCGCTCTGCGTGGACCACCCCGGCGATCCGGTGGCCTGGCAGGCGGACCTGGAGTACCTCCTCGGCCGCGACCTGCTGGTGGCGCCGATGACCTCCCCCGAGGGGGTGAGGAAGGTCTACCTGCCCGCGGGCGAGTGGGTGGACCACTGGACGGGAGAGGTCTTGGCGGGCGGCCGGTACGTCACGGTCTCCACGCCGCTGGACCGGATCCCGCTGTTCGTACGGCACGGCGCGCTCATCCCGACCCTCGCCGACCCCGGCGACGCCATCGGGGACGGGTCGTTCGGAGAGATCGTCCTGGTCGGCTACGGCGTGGGCGAGAGCCGTACCACCGTCTCCGACCTCGAAGGAGACACCACGATCACCGCTGTCCCGGATGCGGACGGGCTGACGGTGACCGTGTCGGGGAGCGCGCGGATCGTGGGCGTCGAGCTGGTGGGGGCCGGCGTCCCCGTCGTCATCACCACCATCTAGGCATCTAGGAGAAACCATGTTCAAGATAAGAACAGGTGTGGCCGTCGCGGCCATGCTCGTGGCGCTGGCCGCATGCGGCGGCACCGAGCAGGCGGCGGACAAACCCGCCGCGACGGGCCCCCGCGTTCTGAAACTCTGGCACTACGAGGGCGCCGACAGCGCGATGGGCAAGGCCTGGGCCGAGTCGGTCAAGCAGTTCGAGGCCTCGCACCCCGGCGTGACGGTCAAGCTGGAGGAGAAGGCGTTCGAGCAGATCCGCCAGTCCGCGGGCATGATCCTCAACTCCGACGAGGCCCCGGACGTGATGGAGTACAACAAGGGCAATGCCACCGCCGGGCTGCTGTCCAAGCAGGGCCTGCTGACCGACCTCTCACCCGAGGCGACCAAACGCGGCTGGGACAAGCTGCTCAGCCCCTCGCTGCAGACCACCGCGAAGTATGACGAGCGCGGTGTGATGGGCGCCGGCAAGTGGTTCGGCATCCCGAACTACGCCGAGTACGTGATGGTCTACTACAACAAGGACCTGTTCAAGAAGGCGGGCGTCGAGGTGCCCGCGACCTTCGACGAGTTCACCGCCGCGCTGGAGACGTTCAAGAAGGCCGGGACCACGCCTCTGGCCGTCGGCGGCGCCGAATACCCGGCGCAGCAGATCCTCTACCAGCTCGCGCTGAGCAAGGCGCAGCGGCCGTGGGTGGACGCGCTGCAGCTCTACAAAGGCAAGGTCGACTTCAAGGGACCCGAGTTCAAGTATGCGGCCGACACCTTCGCCGACTGGGTCAAGAAGGGCTACATCGGCAAGGACTCCGCCGCGATCAAGGCCGAGGACATGGGGGTGTCCTTCATCGGCGGCAAGTATCCGATCCTGGTGTCGGGCAGCTGGTGGTACGGCCGGTTCGCCACCGACATCAAGGACTTCGAGTGGGGCTCCTTCCTCTGGCCGGGTAACACGATGAACGCCGGATCCAGCGGAAACATCTGGGTCGTCCCCGAGAACGCCAAGAACAAGGACCTCGCCTACGACTTCATCGACATCACGATGAAGAAGGACATCCAGAACCTGCTCGGCAACTCCGGCGGCATCCCGGTGGCGGCCGACCCGGCCGCGATCACCGACCCGAAGAGCAAGGAGCTGATCGAGAACTTCAACAAGCTCTCGACCTCCGACGGGCTGGCGTTCTACCCGGACTGGCCGGCCCCCGGCTACTACGACGTGCTGGTCTCGGGCGTGCAGAACCTCATCAACGGCACCAAGACGCCCGACCAGGTCCTGGACGAGATCGCCGCGCCGTACAACGAGAACCTCGCCGACATCGGCAACTGACCGCACGCCGGCGTCCGGCCGCGCGAATGTCGGCGACCGATCGGACGACGGTGATCGCCCCTCTTTTTCGGGGCCCGTGCCGCGGCACGGGTCGTACGCGCAGAACATATGGAGAGGTCCTCGATGAAGAGGTCTCGTAGTAGTGGGTACTGGGTGTTCCTCCTGCCGAGCGCGGTGCTCTTCACGGCGGTCATCGTCGTGCCGTTCCTGATGAACGTCGGGATCGGGTTCACCCGGTGGCAGGGGATCGGCGCGCCGAAGTGGATCGGCCTGGACAACTACACGCGGCTCCTCGCCGACGAGCGGTTCTGGGCCTCCTTCCGCAACAACGTCGCGCTGATCGTGGCGATGGCGATCATCCCGACGATCATCGGGCTGGTCCTGGCGGCGACCCTGTTCGACTACGTGGGCAAGAAGTTCGGCCCCCGTACGGCCAGTGTGCTGCGGGCGGCCTACTACCTGCCGCAGGTCCTGCCGGTCGCGGTCGCCGGAATCGTCTGGGGCTGGATCATGCATCCGCAGTTCGGGGCGCTCAACGAGCTGCTCAAGCTGCTGGGGATGGAACCGAGGAACTGGCTCGGCGACCCCGCCTGGGCTCTGCCGAGCGTTATGGCGATCATGGTGTGGTTCCAGATCGGCTACCCGGTCGTGATCTTCATGTCCGGGCTGCAGCGGGTCGACCCCGCCCTGTACGAGGCGGCCGAGATGGACGGCGCGTCGTGGTGGCGGCGGCTCTGGCACATCACGCTTACGCAGATCCGGCCGGAGATCTACGTGGTCCTGCTGACCTGCACGATCGCCGCGCTGAAGGTCTTCGGGCCGATCTTCGTCCTGACGCGGGGCGGCCCCGGCGGGGCCACGCTCGTGCCGTCCTACTTCAGCTACCAGAACTTCTTCGAGAAGGCCAACGTCGGCTACGGCTCGGCGATCGCCACCGTGCTCACCCTCGTGATCATCATGGTGACGGTCTTCTTCCTGCGGATTCAGGACAGGGAATCATGATCCGGAAATATTCGGTTCTGGTCTCGCTGGTCGTGCTGGCCGTCGTGATGCTCGTGCCGTTTGTCATCGTCACGCTCAACGCGGTGAAGTCTCCGGCGGACTACTCCTCGGGTGGGCCGCTGAGCCTGCCCGGGGAGCTCTACCTCGATGGGATCGTCCGGTTCTGGAACCGGGTGAACTTCGGCGGCAAGCTCTGGAACAGCCTGCTGATCAGCGGTTCGGTGGCCGTGCTCGCGGCGGTCCTGTCGGTGCTCAACGCCTACGCGCTCGGCATCGGCAGGGTGCGTGGCCGGATGTGGATCCTGGTCGTGTTCCTGGTGGCCAACACGCTGCCGCAGGAGGCGCTGGTCTACCCCCTGTACTACCTGTCGAAGCAGGTCGGCCTCTACGACACCAGGCTCGGCGTGATCATCATCTTCACGGTGATCCAGAGCGCCTTCGGGACCTACCTGCTCTCCTCGGTGCTCAGCCGGTTCCCGCGCGAGATCCTGGAGGCGGCGGCCCTGGACGGGGCGGGCAAGTGGCGGGCGCTGTGGCAGGTCGTGGTGCCGATCAGCAGGCCGACGCTGAGCGTCCTGCTCATCTTCTTCTTCATCTGGACCTGGAACGAGTTCTTCCTGCCCCTCGTCTTCCTCATCTCCAACGACAACCAGACCGTCCCCGTCGCCCTGGGAGTCCTGCAGGGGGACAAGATGATGGACGCCACGATGTCGAGCGCCTCGGCGCTGCTCGGCATCCTCCCGGCCATCGCCTTCTTCCTGATCTTCCAGCGCACCCTCACCCGCGGCGTGACCGTAGGCGCGATCAAGTAGTTCCCGCGAGAACCCGAAGCGCTTCGACCCCCTGACCTTGGAGGCGCAATGTCCTTTCGCACGTCACTGGTGGCGGTGGCCGTACTGACCCTGACCCTGGGGTTGACCACGGCTCCCGCCCAGGCGGCCTACGAATATCCCTTCCGAGATCCCGCGCTGCCGCTTACCCAGCGGATCGACGACCTGCTCGGCCGGTTGACCCTGGCCGAGAAGGTCTCCTGGCTCCACCAGTACCAGCCCGCGGTGGACCGGTTGGGCATCGGCCTGTTCAAGACCGGCACCGAGGCGCTGCACGGCGTCGCGTGGTCCACCGACATCGACAACGGCGGCGCCGTCGTGACCGCGGAGGGAACCGTCTTCCCCCAGGCCGTGGGCCTGGCCAGCACCTGGGACCCGGACCTGATCAAGCGGGTCGGCTCCGCCGTCGGCGACGAGGCCCGGGGCTACCACGCGAGCAATCCCCGGCTCTGGGGCCTGCAGCTCTGGGCTCCGGTGGTCAACCTGCTCCGCGACCCGCGCTGGGGCCGCAACGAGGAGGGCTACTCCGAGGACCCGCTGCTCACCGGGGCGATCTCCACCGCGTACGGCTCGGGCATCCAGGGCGACGACCCCGACCATCTCAGGGCGGCCCCGGTGCTCAAGCACTTCCTGGCCAACAACAACGAGGTCCGGCGGGACACCACCTCCTCCAGCCTGCGCCCACGCGTCCTCAACGAATATGACGTCCCGGCTTTCAGAACCGCCATCGCGGCCGACGCGGCCACCGGCGTCATGACGGCCTACAACCGGATCAACGGGCGGCCCGCCACGGTCACCGACCTCAACTCCTCCGTCGGGACCTGGACCGACAGGCCCCTGTTCAACGTCTCCGACGCCGGAGGCCCGAACAACCTCACCGGCTCGCAGGCCTACTACGCCACCCAGGCCGAGGCCGCCGCCGCGATGATCAAGGCGGGCGTCGAGAGCTTCACGGTGGACGACGCCAACGGCGCCCCGACGGTGAGCTCGGTCAACGCGGCACTGTCGCAGGGCCTTCTCACCCCGGCCGACATCGACGGGGCCGTCCGCAAGATTCTGAGCATCCGGTTCCGGCTGGGTGAGTTCGACCCGGACGGCGGGCCGTACGGGAAGATCACCAAGGCCGCGGTCAACACCCCCGCGCACCAGAAGCTCGCCCGGCAGACCGCGGCGGAGGCGGCGGTGCTGCTCAAGAACGCGAACAAGACCCTGCCCCTCAAACCGTCGAAGAAGGTCGCGGTGGTGGGGCCGCTGGCCAAGACCCTCTACACCGACTGGTACTCGGGCAAGCTGCCCTACCGGGTCACCCCGCTCGACGGCATCAAGGAGCGGGCCGCCACCGTCGACACCGAGGGCGTCGACCGGATCGCGCTCAAGGCCGACGGCAGATATCTCACCGCGGGCATCGGCGCGGGCGCAGACCTCAAGCTGTCGGCGACCGCGGCGGGCGCGACCGAGCAGTTCGACGTCTTCGACTGGGGCCAGGGCATCGTCACCCTGCGCAGCGTCGCCAACGGCAAGTACGTCAGCCGGGCGAACTGGTCCACCCTGGTCAACAACCAGGACCAGCCCACCGGCTGGTTCGTGCAGGAACAGTTCAAGCTTGAGGCGCAGGCCGACGGGACGACGCTCCTGAGGTACGCCGGATACGAGACCGCCTACGACTGGTTCGGCCCGGACACCTACGTCAGGGCGGCGGCCGACGGCACGCTCAGCCTGACGACGGCCGCCGGCGCCACCCGCTTCACCAAGGAGACCGTACGCAGCGGGATCGACGAGGCCGTCGTGGCGGCGAAGAGCGCCGACGTGGCGGTGGTCGTGGTCGGCAGCATGCCGTTCATCAACGGCCGCGAGGACCACGACCGGACGGACACCAACCTCGCCGCAGGTCAGGAGGCGCTGGTCGAGGCGGTCCGCAAGGCCAACCCGAACACCGTCGTGGTGCTGGAGAACAGCTACCCGACGACCGTCGACCGGCTCCAGGAGAAGGTGCCGGCGATCCTGTGGACCACCCACGCCGGAGCCGAGACCGGCCACGCCCTGGCCGACATCCTGTACGGCGACGTCAACCCGGCCGGCCGTCTCACCCAGACCTGGCCCAGGGGCGGAACCACGCTGCCCGACATCCTCGACTACGACATCATCAAGACCGGCTCGACCTACCTGTACGGCAAGGACACCCCCCTCTACGCCTTCGGCCACGGCCTGAGCTACACCACCTTCGGCTACCAGGGACTGAAGGCCGTCGCGAAGGGCGACGGCTACGAGGTGAGCGTCCGCGTGACCAACACCGGTTCCGTGGCGGGCGACGAGGTCGTCCAGCTCTACACCCACCAGCAGACGTCACGGGTGAAGCAGCCGGTCAAGCAGCTCCGCGGCTTCCAGCGGGTGCACCTCGCGCCGGGCGGGTCGAAGGTCGTACGGCTCTCGCTCAGGACCGCGGACCTGGCCCTGTGGGACGTGACCCGGGGCCGCTTCGCGGTGGAGCCGTCCACCCACGACATCCTGGTCGGCTCCTCCTCGGACAGGATCCGCCAGCGCGCGACCGTACGGGTGAACGGCGAGCGGATCCCCGACCGCGACCTGACCAGGGTCACCCGGGCGGCCGACTTCGACGACTACTCGGGGGTCGAGCTGGTCGACGAGACCAAGGTCCGCGGTGACGCGGTCGGAGGCTCGGCGGGCGAGTGGATCGCGTTCGAGGACGTGGACCTCGGCAGGGGTGTGACCGGCCTCAGGGCGGGCGTCGCCGCGACCGCCGCCTCCTCCGTCGAGGTCCGCCTCGACTCCCCGACCGGCAGGGTCGTCGCCACGGTCCCGGTGATCGCCACCGGCGGCGTCTACCAGTGGGCCACGGCCACCGCCCCGGTCTCCGGGGCCGCCGGCAAGCACGACCTCTACCTGGTCTTCAAGGGCGCCCTGCGCCTCAAGGACCTGGCCTTCACCCGCTGATCCCCTTCCGTACGGCTCGCGCCACGTGGGTGGCGGGGCGCGCGCCGTACGGAAGGTTCGCGGGACCTCGTCGGCAAGGGGCGGGGACCCCGCCGCCGACCCGGGTCATCGGCGGTCGGCGCCGGTAAGGGAGGCGGTCTGGATCGGAAGGCCGAACCAGGTGCGCAGGGCCTGCCGCAGCGCGTCCGCCCCGCTGGAAGCGTCCGGGGCGGCGGCCCACGCGACGTACCCGTCCGGGCGGATCAGTACGGCGTCCGCGGGACGGTCCTCGCAGGTCGCGGTGACCACGTCCACGCGATCCGCCCAATCCGAGGCCGCCTCCACCAGATCGGCCCGGCCGGCCAGGTCCAGCAGGATCGGCCTGGCCGCGTGCATGAGGCCGGCGACCCTGGTCGGCCCGGTTTCGGTGCTCAGGGCGAGATCCGGCATCCAGCCGCCGGTGATCGGGTGCGCGGGGCCGTCGGAGCGCATGTCGTAGCGGACGTCCGCCCCGGACATGAGGTTCGAGACGCGCCGCACGTTGCTCTGATCGCCCAGCAACTCGGTGAACACCTCGCGCAGCGCGGTGATGTTCGGGCCGGGTGACAGCAGGGCGGTCTGCGCGCGACTGCTCATGATCACCCTTTCCGCGGCCGGACGCCGCTCGCTCTGGTAGGTGTCCAGCAGGCCCTCCGGCGCCCAGCCGTTGACGTCGGCCGCCAGCTTCCACGCCAGGTTGATCACGTCCTGCATGCCCAGGTTCAGCCCCGGGCCGCCCACCCCGGACTGGACGTGCGCGGCGTCGCCGACCAGGAACACGCGCCCCTGCCGGTACCGGTCGGCCAGCCGTGAGTTGATGCCGTCCGTGTTCCTCACCGGCGGGGGTCCCTGGCCGTCGGCCGAGTCGCTCATCGGCACGTCGGCGCCGAGGACCCGGTTGACGGCCTCGCGCAGGTCCTCGACCGGTGTGAACGCACGGTCCTCGACCGGCGGCCGGTCCCACTCGAAGACGGCGACCCGATAGACCCCCGGCTGGAACATCCCATAGGAGAAGACGCCGTTCTCCGTACGGGTGAAGGTCGCCGGCCAGAGCCGTCCCAGGCCGGGCACCTCCAGCTCGCCGGTCCCCGGGACGGCCACCGGCGGGTGGATCGTGACCTGCCCGCTGAGCCCGACGAAGCTCTTGTCGGTGATGCCGGGAAACCCGATGCCGGCCTGCTTGCGAATGGCGCTGTGCCCGCCGTCGGCGCCGACCAGGAATCCGGCCGTCAGCCGGTAGGAGCCGTCCGGCCCTCGCACGTCGACGGTGACGCCTTCGGCGTCCTGGCGCAGCGCCGTCACCTCGTGCCCGCGCCGGATCTCCACCCCCAGCTCGTGCGCGCGCTGTTCGAGCAGCTCCTCCATGCGATATTGCGGGACGGGCAGTGCGTACAGCGCGTTGCCGTCCCACGCGGACATGTCCAGGAACAGAGCCCCGAACTGGAAGTAGGGGATCGGCGTCGGCGGCTCCGTTCTCCGGCTGAACCGCTCGTACAGACCGCGGTAGTCCAGCACCTGCACGACGCGGCCGACCAGGCCGTTGGCCTTGGGTGACGTATTCCGCTCCGGCAGGCGCTCCAGCACGACGGGACGCACGCCGGCCAGCGCGAGCTCGCACGCCATCAGCAGCCCGTTGGGGCCGCCGCCGACGATGACGACATCGGTGGTCTTCATGGCTCTCCTTGCTCGTTCCACTCGGATGGGGGCATGGCGAACAGGACCAGGTATCGGGGACGGTGCGGGTGAAGGGGCTCCCGCCGGAACGGCGTGCCCGAATACTTGGACTGCTTGTTCTAACTAATATTTGGTATTGTTAGACTCATGAGTCCAGAAAGTCAAGTGCCCGCCCGCCGACCCGGCCGCCCGGCGAAGCGGCATTTGATCGTCGACGCCGCCAAGCGGGTGTTCCTGCGGCACGGCTACGTCGACGCGAGCATCGAGATGATCGCCGCCGAGGCCGGTGCGTCGAAACAGACGATCTACAACCACTTCGAGGGCAAGGAACAGCTGTTCGCGGCCGTCGTCCAGGCGGTCCAGCAGAGTGCGATCGCGGCCTCCGAGACCGCGTTCGCCGGGGAGTTCGAGGGCACGGGCGACATCGACCGGGACCTTCGCGCGGTCTTCCGCCTGATAGTGCGCCTGAACCTGAGCGGGGACGTCGCCGCGTTCCGCCGTCTGGTCTTCATCGAGCAGATGCGCCATCCCGAGCTGATGGAGAAGTGGACGCAGGCGCGACCCGCCTTCGAACTCTCCATCAGGGAGGAGGTCGAGCAGCAGGTCCGGCTCGGCGTCCTCGACGTGGACAACCTGGATCTGGCGGTCCACCAGCTCATCCTGCTGGTGTTCAACGAGGCGATCAGCCAGTCCCGGTACGGCCTGCGCGAGCTCTCCGGCGAGGAGATCGCCAAGATCATCGACGACGGCGTCGACATGTGGCTGCGCTGCTACCGGACCCGCTGATCGCGACGACGCCCGCCGGGCCGGCACGCCCAACCGAACGAATCGAGCTCCGTGCCCGGCCTCCCATCGCCGAGGCGTTTTTGCGCGATGACTTTTACGGAAGCTATGGTGAACTGAACGTTCAGTTCAGTTCAGAGGGGACCATGACCCAGGCGGTCCGAATCGGGGATGCGGCCAAGGCCGCCCAGGTCGGGGCACTCTGAGACTTCGGGGGGAGAAAAGCATGAGCGTCTGGTTTGTCACAGGGGCCTCGCGAGGGCTCGGTGCGGAGATCGTCCGAGAGGCGCTGTCGCGCGACCAGCAGGTCGTCGCCGCGGTGCGCGACGCCGAGGCGGCCAGGAAGGAGTTCCAGGACGCCGGAGGCGAGCTCCTCGTCGTCACCCTGGACGTCACCGACGAGCGCCAGGCCCACGAGGCCGTGGCGCAGGCCGTAGAGCGCTTCGGCAGGATCGACGTGCTGGTCAACAACGCGGGGCGCGGTCTGCTCGGGGCCGTCGAGGAGGCGTCCGACTCCGCGGTCCGCGCGGTCTTCGACGTCAACGTCTTCGGGCTGCTGAACGTGAACCGCGCCGTGCTGCCGGTGCTGCGCGGGCAGCGTTCGGGATACGTCATCAACATCGGCTCCGTCGGCGGGTTCACGCAGGGGCCGGGCCTGGGCATCTACGGCGCCACCAAGTTCGCGATCGAAGGCCTGTCGGAGTCCATGCGGATCGAGCTCGCCCCGCTGGGCGTGTCGGTCACCGTCGTGGAGCCCGGAGCCTTCCGGACCGACTTCCTGGACGATTCCAGCCTGCGGGCCGCGGAGGACGTCATCGACGACTATGCCAAGACCGCGGGCGCGATACGCGACGGCGTGGGCGCGCGCAACCACACGCAGCCGGGCGACCCCGCCAAGGCGGCGGCGGTGATCGTCAATCTGGCCTCGGTTCCCGAACCCCCGCTGCGCATCCAGCTCGGGGCGGACGCGGTCGCCCGGGTCGAGGCGAAAATACAGTTCGTGCAGTACGAGCTGGACATGTGGCGAGAGGCGTCGGTCTCGACGAACTACGGCAACGGCGCCCCGGATGCGTGATGCCGAGTCGGGCGGGCTCGATCAGGTGGGCTGGACGGCCCCGATGAAGGCGGTCCGGTCCACCCGGCCGCGCAGCCTCCGGGCACAGAAGTCCGTGCTGGCGGCGGCTCGCGAGCTGCTCGCCGAGGGCGGTCTGCCCGCCGCGACCGTCGACGCGATCAGCGCGCGGTCGGGCGTCAGCAAGGCGACCATCTACAAGCACTGGCCCAGCCGCATCGCCGTCGCGGCCGAGGCGTTCGGCGCGGAGATGGGCGACGCCGTTCCGTTGCCGGACACCGGCAACGCCCTGGAGGACCTGTCCGAGCAGGTCCGCAGGGTCAGCGACTTCTATCGGAGCCCGTCCGGGGTGATCTTCGCGCAGCTGCTCGCGGCCTGCGTGACCGATCCCGAGGGATCCCGATACTTCCGGGAGTTCTTCCTGGCCAGCCGGAGGGAGTCCATCGGCCGGCTCTGGCGGCGCGCGATCGAGCGGGGTGAGGTGGACGCCGGGATCGACGTCGAGACGGCGACCGACATCCTCTTCGGCCCGCTGGTCTTCCGCCTGCTCAGCGGCCACGCGCCGCTCGTCGGGGCGGAGGCCGACGCCCTCTCCGCGGCCGCGCTGAACGGACTCCTGGCGAAGAGCCCGCCGCATCGAGATCAACGTGCGACGGGCTCGGCGGGCCTCGTTCCGGGCACCGAGGGCTAGGACGCCCACTCCGTCGCCGGCGAATCCGCGAAGTCGGTGGAGAACGCGAGGTCCTTGGACGCTTCCAGCTCCTCGATGCGACCGGTCAGCGCGGCGTGCACGGACTGGTAGGCGTCGCTGCCGAGGGTGAGCCGGCGAGGAGCCGGCGAGACGTCGACCGAGGCGAGAATGGCGTCGGCGATCCTGTCCGGGTCGCCGGGTCCGTTGGCGGTGATGCCGGCCGGGGCTTCGATGTACTGGCGCATCTGCCCGACGGGGGTGTCCGCGTAGGCGTCGAGAGCCGGGGCGACATCCAGGGAGTGCCCGAATTCGGTCCGGGCGACTCCGGGCTCGACCAGCGTGATCCCGATGCCGAACGGGGCGACCTCCAGGATGACGGACTCGAAGAACCCTTCGATGCCCCACTTCGTCGCATGGTAGAGGTTGCCGCCCGGGAAGACCGCCTGGCCGCCCGCGCTGGACAGCTGCACGATCCGGCCACCGCCCTGCGCGCGCAGGTGCGGCAGCACCGCGCGGGTGAGCTGCACCGGCGCGAGGAGGTTGGTGGCGATCTGCGCCTCGATGGCCTCGTCGGTGAACTCCTCGGCCGCGCCGTACGTCCCATAGCCGGCGTTCGACACGATCACGTCGATCCGGCCGTGGTCGGCGAACGCCTTCTCGACGACGGCTCGCAGGGTCGCGGTGTCGGTGACGTCCAGCGCGGCCGTCCACAGACGGTCGCCGTGCTTCCCGGCGAGATCGGACAGGCGCTCCGGCTTCCGGGCGGTGGCGGCGACGCGGTCACCGCGCTCAAGCAGCCGCTCGGTCATCGCGCGACCGAAGCCGGACGAGGCGCCGGTGATGAACCAGGTTCTGGTGCTCATGTCTTCCCCCTGAACATATTTAATCCAACCAGATGGTTTTTTTAGTGTAGCCCGCAGGCCGACAAATTTAAACCAGACGGTTGGATCGGTATCCCGGGGTATGTCCTGCCGGGCATCGATGAGCGGCCAACAGGGCCATGGGGCCCGAGTCCCGCGTTCAGGTGGGTGGCCGGAGGGCGAAATCGAACCAGCCGCGGTATCGAGGGAGGCGAAGGACCGCCCTAGCTTTTGGCGAGGGTGTCGTCGAGGAAGTCCAGTGACCTCTGCACCAGGGTCAGCATGTCGTTCACTCCCCTGAACACGTGCCCGGCGCCTTCCACGGGCACCAGGTCCGCGCGGACGCCCACGGCGCGGAGGGCGGCGGCGAGGTTCTCGCTCTCCGTGTAGGGGATGGTGGAGTCGGCGGTGCCGTGCATGAGCAGGAACGGCGGCGCCTGGTCGTGCACCTGCCTGACCGGGCTGGCCCAGAATGCCGGCTCCGGCTTCTGGGACGCCGTCCCGCCCAGCAGCCACACGCCCGGATCATCGGGGTCCGACCGCGTCTCGTCCATGCAGTCGGAGGGGCCATACCAGTCCACGACCGCCTGGACGCGGGCCACGTCCTGCCTGTCGCCCAGCCCCGCGAGAGCCGCCAGCATGCCACCGGCGGACTCGCCCCAGGCCGCGAACCGGTCCGGATCCAGGTGCAGCTCTCCGGCGAAGGTGCGCAGCCACGCGATCGCGGCCCGCACGTCGTGCAACTGCGCGGGGAAGACGGCCTCCCGGGACAGCCGGTAGTCGATCTCGGCCACGGCGTATCCCCGTGCCAGCAGGTGCTCGTGGAAGCCGACCGGCTCAAGGGTGTCGGGCAGGCTGGTGCGGCTGCCCTCGCGGAAGGCTCCGCCGTGTATCCATGCGACCAGCGGCCACGGCCGATCGGCCGTGGCCGCCGGTGGCACGTACAGGTCCATGTGCAGGGGGCGGTAGCCGGACACCCGTGCCACCGCGATGTTGGCGTAGTGCCGGACGCCGTCGGCCGAGATGGCCGGCAGGGGCGGCCGGTCGTAGCGAGTGGGGTCGTCCCCGTAGACGCCGATGCGGGTCCGCGGAATGGGAACGACGATCTGATCCGTGTTCACGAGTGCTTTTCGCTCCTTGACCGAATAAGAAGTGATCTTCTAGGGCCGGGTCCGGCTGCCAGCCGTTCGGCAGAGCCGCCGCGAAGCTCCGGACCGAGCGCTCGAGCCGTTCCCCCCGCCTTGACCGACCACGTGCCGCCTTGACCGACCACGTGCCGCCTTGACCGACCACGTGCCGCCTTGACCGACCACGTGCCGCCTTGACCGACCACGTGCCGGACCGGCCGCCTCGACCGATCACCTGCCGGACCGGGACGCCGTCGAACAGCGCGAGCGGCGTATGCCCGAGAAAGCCCGCGTCGAGTGCGGCCAGATCCCGGCGATCAGAGACGTCACGTGATTATGCCAGCGGAAATGACGTTGGATCGGCGTATTTGTTATCTGCGTATATCCGCTTGTGCACGGCGAACGGCGTCA
>NZ_FZOD01000050.1 GCF_900188345.1 Streptosporangium subroseum
GCACATCGGCGCCCTGGAAGGAGCGGAATCCGGCGCCCTGTGGATCGCGGGAGAGAAAGACGGCCATCCCGCGCTTGCCCGATGGACCGGCCGTGAATGGAGGCCGGTTCCCCGGCCGCCCATTCCGCGCGTGTACAAGGACCAAGGCGAGACGAGCGTGAGCGACATCGCCGTCGGCGACCAAGGGGAGGTGTGGGTGCTCGGCACGATGTACTGGATCTGCGGTGAAGAGGAGATGACGTGCATCAGACCGGTGCTGATGAAATGGGACGGCGTCCGATGGACGGTCAAGGTCATGCCCGAACGGTCCCCCATTAGAAGCATCGTCTCTGACGGCGCCGGCGGCCTCTGGGCAACCACCCCTCGTAACCTGGCCCACTTCACCGGCGGGGAGTGGGAAAACCACCCGATCACCCGTGGACCCTTGGGCGGCCGGACGGTGGCACAGCTCGCCCGTCGTCCCGGAGCATCGACGGTATGGGCCGTCGGCCAGGACGGGACCGAGGACGAGAAGATGCCGTTCTCAAACGGCGCCATCTGGAAAATGGACCCATAGGCTTTGCTCCCGCGTACCCAACCCCGACGGCTCGCCACCATGTCTCTCGTCGGGCGCCACAGGATTCAGGCTGTCCCCTAAGACTCAGGCAAGCTACTGCGTCACAGCCATGTTCGGCAGTCCGACAGATCCCACTTCAAGATCGAACGTAACTTATCTATTCGCTTTTAAAGGCGATCCGCCTGCGGCGTCTCGCCGCGCGTTGGGCGATCGCTGGCCGCGCTGCGGCTCTTCGGCCGGTCGCGACCAGCGCCACCCACGCGCTAACGACTACCAAGCGCACGAAACAAACGAAGTACCCGGAGCACTGCCACTGCCTTTTGCTTCCCGCGTCGAGCCTTGCCGGCCTTCGAACACTCTCAAGAGGCGTCCAGAAGGCCCTGACGATCGCTCACTTCGCTGCTGTCATATGTGGTTGGGGCGATCGCTGCCGCGGCCTTCGTTCCTCAGGCCTTGCCACCGGGCAAGGGGGTGCGGTTGACGACAATATTCACAAATCCGCGCATCAGGCAGCGTCGACATTCTCTACCCCCAGCTCCCAGGAGTTGGACGGAGAGATAGTCACATCCGAAAAGTGCGAGGTCAGCGGTCGATTTCACCATGGGCCACTTCACCCGGACCGCCGCGAGACAGGGGCGATGCTGGGCCGTGTGCAGGATTTTCCAGACCGTGGAAGCGCCCACGTTCCGACCCAGACCGGCCAGTTCCCCAGCGATTCCGCGGTAACCCAGGTTGGGTTCTCCGCCGCCAGGCGCAGCACCAGCGCGCGGATTGTCGGCCGGGTCGGCGGGCGACCGGGTGTCGTGCGCTTGTAGGTCCAGCGCCGCTTCACCAGATCGGCATGCCAGCGAAGCAACGTGCCAGGTGTGAACAGTAGCCCGATCCGGCGCGGTTTCGGAAGCAGGCGGGCTAGCGCCGAGATCAGGGCCCAGTCGGCCCGCGATGGTTTGGCCCGTGCGACCTGACGACGAAGCACCAGGATCTCGGCTTCCTTGGAGACATCCGAGCGTACGAGGAGAGCAAGGGCACCGAAGAACCGGATGAAGATCAGATAAATCAGTCGCAGAGCCACAAACCCAAATCCTGCCGGTCCCAAAGCCGGGCCTGCACGCCGAACGAAAAACCCCAGGTCACACCCAGCGGCTGAATTCTGGGCACCCACAAGCTCGCGTGGAGGGGCGATCATCTCCTCGTCGGCCACCCCGAAGGGATTCCAGACCGGACGCCTGGGGTCAAGCTGTCGAGTGCGGGCAGGATAACCAGCCGGAGAGGAAGGTCAGCGGGAAGCATGTACACAGTGAACGACGGCTTGACCCCAGGCGTCCGGCCCGGCATGACTGCGTCCGCCCGACGAGGAGATCACCAACGGAACGCACTGGTTGAAGACGGATCAACAAATAGCCATTGCATGCTTACCGACTATTCCATGGGTTCGTAAGCCTTCCAGATCACATGGATATCCTCCAAATGTGGATAGTCCACGTTCATCCTTACCGCCTTCTCCGACTCGATTGCTGCAACCGGGAAGCCTCTTGATATAAATATCTCGGGCCACTTACTTGACTTTCGGATTTTCTCAACCACTTCAAGCTCACATGACAAATAGTTGGTCAGCTTAAAGCCGCAGGCATCCCCAACATGCATGTAGATCTCTCCCTGGCTCTCTACCCATGAGATGATGGAGTGTTTTGCAGTATTGGACACGACTGGAGTCCAAATGATTGCCCTTTTGGTGGCTAGCTTCGTAACATCGACAGTGACCCATTGAAGTCCGAACCCTTGTAACGCGGACTGATTCTGTCCTATCGATGCCAGCCAAAAAGCGGTGTTTCTGGATTCCTTGGCATCGAATTCTTGAAGCGGGATAGGACCTTCATCCCATCCATCTAGAGTCCCAGCCAAATTCAATGCTCTAGCGAAATCGACGCACTTTCCTATGTCTCGGAAGTAGTCAACCTCAATTTCGAATTCAGCAGGCTCTCCGAAGGAGATCCGAGCACCCGGCATACACTTGCTGAGGAATTCAGCGAGTTCCGGCCAGTCTTCGAGATAGCAGGCGGCGTCTGGATCTACAAGAACATCCATCTTGTGAACCCATACACCTTTGCTCTTTTTTCGTCGGGATATAGTAAGGGAAAAGCCCGCTTGGTGGACCAAGCCAAAATGATGAGCATTTGACGTTCTCAAGAACTCACAGCTAGACGCACCTGCCGGACCTTCAACCCTCACGATAATTGGCTCATCAACCGTGAACCCTCGAAGCACGTATGGTCGAGGCAGCTGAGAAAGGCTGCCTAGAAGCTTAGCTTTAACGGCAAGCTTGCTTATCCTCTCCGTACGGAAATCCGGTGCACCAAACGTCGCTAGATAGAGTGCCCTCCGCTCTTCCTTTGTGCCTTGCTCAAAATAGGCGTACAGGTCGATCGCAGTTACTAGTGTAGTCTGCCTTTCGGGCGTTCTTCGTACTTCGATTTGAGCATCACCCAGCAAGGATGAGACCGATCTTTCGGCAACTATAGCTTTGATTCTCTCAACGTAGCCAGGGGCGATAGCGGCCCCTAGGTCATTCTTGAACGACTGTGCTGTTTTAAATCGATCAGACGTAAAAGAGGTCGACGTCTTCTCGGAGGCCAGGAGTTCTGATAACTGAATAGCAAATTCCTGATCAACAAACCTGTAGTAGACATCAGCATTACTGATGCCATCCAGCTTGACCATAATTACAAGCATTGGAAATTGGGCAAGGAGTAACGCTTCAGCATCCGCCCTGGATAGCTTTATTCGGCCATCCGGGTTATCGACCGCTCGCACACAAGCACCAATTATCGAACCTCCAATAATCCCCGTCTCCCTGTAATTTGTGGCATTGTCGACCTGACAAAGGAAGTCGATCCCAAAATCCTCTTCCAGTTTATTGGGAACGATAAGGTTCTGCTGGCAAAATATGCGGAAGGCGTTCTCTCCCGCGGTTCCCAACCTTTGGGAGTAGCTTCTCTTCTTTGGCAATTCCTACTCCTCCCTTGAGCAGCAGCCCGCCATGATGCGTTCTACCTAGGACAACTCCTAGGTTTGATCTCCCGCATTTGTGGGCCGAGCTTCACACAACGCCGGGCGACGGCCTTGCGCTCACCGTGGACCAACAGGTATGAGCCCACTATTGGCACCGTGCCGAATGATTGAGCCCGCCAGCTCTTCCACCGCGGCAAGCAGTTCCGTAGGCGGCAACGTCAGATCGAGAGCGTGCTGCATGATCTCGATCCCGGCTCGGCGCACCACATGCAGGTACGGCTCTGCGTCCCCTTTGGCGTAAACGAGATGGCCGCGCCGCAGGCCTAGCACGGTGCAGTAGGCGAGCATCTGGTAGAGATCGCCGTTGTGCCCGTCCGGCCCGGTAGAGATCTTGTACTTGGCGTCCACTACAGCGGCAGGCCGTTCGACGCCATCGGGGTCGATGGCGTACCAGACTAGGTCAGGCCGGAGCGGCACTCTCTTTCCGTGGTCGAGATGATGGCGCCAGTCCTGCAGAGCCGTTCGCCCGCCGTACGGCTGGAAGGCCTCCGACAGCGCCACGGTGACGAAGCCTTCGAAGATCCGCCACATCTCAATCAGCAATCCGTCCACACGTATCGCCGTGCCGTCGTCAAGCTCGTAGGAGCGGCCGCGCAGTACTAACTCCGCAAGCCGCAGCATTGTGTGGTAGCGCCCGTTCAACCGACTGGCATGCCATACCGGCAGCGGCATGCCCCGCACCAGCGCCGACACTCCGGCCAGCCGCGCCAGCACGTGCCGCAGCATTCTCCGGGTCGAGACGGCAAGGCCGGGGAGGCGCAGCAGACGAGACGCGGCCGCCAGGAGCAACTGGTTCTCCGCGATGTCCACCGTGAACTCGTCATAGCGCACCTCGACCGGGAGCGGCAGGCCGTACCTGCGCCGGACCTGGTCCGCCTCGCGCATCCGCCCCCGGACCACCTGCGACGACTCCTCGATCTCGAGGTATCCCTGCAGGACGCCCTGCCCCAGCGCCTGGTGGGCGGCACGGGCGAAGGCATGCGCGAGCGCGGGCAGCAGGTCCTGATGCTCGCCAGCGTCCACCTCCTCCTGCCGCCAGCCCCGCACCGACCGGCTGTACCCTAAGAGGAAGAGCAGCCGGTCGATCGGCATCTTCGGCCTGATCCGCACCTCGACGCCGCCGATCGTCGCGGCGCCGACATACCCGTTGTCGCGGATCCGCCACAGCCCGGCACGCGGTCCGGGAGAGATCCGTACGGCTCCCGCCGCGACCAGGGCCGCCGCCTGCTCCGCCGTCAACTCGAACTCGCGCGGCGGGCCACCCTCCACGAGAGAAATCACGACAGCCGCCGCCGCAGCGTCTCCAGCCCGTAGCGCTCAGCCACACCGATGCCGTCGCCGTAGTGGTGCTCTTCGAGCAGCGGCAGGATCTGCGTGCGCCACACCCGCGCGAACCCCTTCGGGTCCTGGTAGATCCCCGGGCGCATCAGATACGACGGGCCGATCTTAAAGTCGCGGTCCTCGATCCTGGCGTTCAGCTCGTCTAGCAGCCGCGCCGCCTCATCCGAGAACTCATGGCGGACAAGCCAGCGACGAAGCACGTCCCGGGTCGGGGTCTCCTCCGGGTGAAGCTCAACGAAGGCGAATCGGCGTCGCATGGCCGCGTCGACCAAAGCGATCGACCGGTCGGCCGTGTTCATCGTGCCCAGAATGACCAGGTTTTCTGGCAGCGTGAACGGGGTACCGGTCTCGTCGGCCGAGGAGTAGAGCAGGTCGATGGCCTTCTTCCGGTATTCCAGCAGGAAGTAGAGCTCGCCGAAGATCTTGGCGAGGTTGCCCCGGTTGATCTCGTCGATGATGAGGACGAACGGCTCCTCCGGACGCTGCCGGGCGGCATCCACTAGCCGCAGCAGCGGACCGGGCAACGGCTTGAACATCACCCCCTGCCCATCGGGCGTCTGGACGGGGCGGAAGCCTTCGAAAAAGTCCTCATAGGAGTATGCGGGGTGGAACTGGACCAGTTTCACGTTCTCGCGCTTGCCCATGGAAAGGTGCTGGGCGAGATGCTGCGCGATGTACGTCTTCCCCGTGCCCGGCGGGCCGTACAGGATCAATTGTGGCCGGTCTCGGAGCAGCTCGACGCATTCTTGCAGCCATTCTTGGTCGACCAGCAGCTCGACGGCCAGCTCCGCTGTGACGTCCGGAAGGGCGAACTCTCGAGCCCTGGCTGATCCCGGCCCGATGAGCCGCTCCAGGTCGTCGACGAACTCGGTGAGGTCGAGCACGTCATGCTGGGTGGCCAGCTTGGCGGACATCTCATCCGGCAAATCGCCGAAGTCGAGCGGGGCGTCCGCGTTCAACCAGGTGACCGGCCGCTGCAGGTTCGCCCGGTTTCCCACGCTGGCCCGGAACGCCGGCTCGCCGCGGAGATGTCCGACGTAGATTTTTCCGCCATCGTTGCTGAGGGCCAGGTCGCCGTCGCGCATTCGCGTGAGGAACGCGTAGAACTCAGCGGTCTTCTTCAGCTTGTCGTTATACGACCCGTGCGCGTAGTCCTCATCCACCACCGCTCGGATGACGTCTTGAGAAGACCCTGCCGGCAGCTCCCGCAGCTTCGACGCGGGAAGCGAGCAGTATCTATCCGCAAGCCAATCGCCTATCAAACTCTCGCCGCGCACGTTCGAGCCGCGCACCAGCCAGGCCCTCCGGGGGCGTTCGGGCCCCTCTCCGCCGTCCGGATCGTCTATCACGATCTGCTGCAGGTCCGCCCCCAGAATCTGGCGCGCAGGCGGGACTCGGCCGAGCACAACATGAAGGCCCTCGTCTTCGAGCAGCCGCTGCCACTTCGTCCGCAGTTCTTCATCGGCATGGGCAGCGTCCGGCACGCCACCGTCGGCATCCAGGATTCGGTGCCAGCCCTCGGGACGCTCACCCTGAAGCAACGCCACCAGGCGTGTTTCATCCAACCCGGCCTGCGTCGCGAGATCCCTCGCAGCGACCCAGCTGCCCTCCGGTACGGCTTCCACCAACCGCTTGGCCGTCTCGAACCCCGTCTTGTGCTGGTCCCAGTACTGATAGCCGGCGTGGGAAGCCGCAATGAACGACGGCACACCGGGATGCTTATTGAGTGCGATCCGGCCGAGCGCGGTCAGGTACCAGCGGCCGTGTGACTTGATCACCCAGCCGGACTTGACCAGGCCGCCGCTCTTAAAACGGAGTGCGATCTCAGGGGTGTTGCTGTCGACGCCACCGTGCTTCCACTGCTCCGCCACCTCTGGTAAACGCGCGTTGATCAGGGGCCACAGCTCGGAGACGGGTATGCCTTCGGGATGCTCCGCCAGCACCTGGGCCGCTTCGAACAGGATCTTCCTGGTGAGTTCCGTCCTTGAAGCCATAGGCGCTGTCATGCGTCCCGTCCCTCGTGGCGGGGGCCGTGGCCGGGGGGTGGGTCGAGCAGCGTCTGGTATGGCTTACGTCCGTCGACAGCGTCCTGCATGGCGTCGTAGATCTCAAGGATCAGCCGCTTGGTGCGGTATTCGCCATACGTAGCCTCGTCCTTGCGCTTGACGATTGGGAACGTGTCTATGATGTAGTCCACGTCGTCCCGGCTGACACCGTAGAGGTGAAAGAATGCGGCGTCGAGTTCAGCCCGGAGCAATGCTCGCCGCTCCTCCTCCCAAACGAATGGCGCTCGCTTATCTCCCATATCCCGGGCGAATGATTCCATACCATAAGCCGTATAGGAGAGCTCTAGCACTCGAACTCTTACCCAGTGGTCTAGTCGGGATTCTAGTTGCCATGGGCATTGCTGTTCATACGAGGCGGGCGGTAGTACGGCGAGTTGGGTTACGTAGTTGAAAGTGATGTTGGTTCCAGCCACTTTCTGGCGTGCTACGAAATCCAAGACCAGAGATGCTAGGTTGGCGTAGAGCATCGCTGCCATATCATGACGTGCGAGGGCGAGTAAAAAACTGTCTCCTGCTCCAGCAACGGGAAGTAGGCTGCAAATAAAAGTTCGAATGTTTGCACTTCGAGAAATTTTTCTCCAGCCGAGAAGCCAGCCCTTGTGCCATGACTTAGCGGCAAGTCTGGAAGCAACAGCCTTTTCGGGAACCCAGTATTGCGGGAGTACGGAGTAGGTTGGGTCGCTTTTCTGTTCAGGGGAGGATCGGGGAAGAGTCCCGACGTTGAGCTCTGCCTGAGTGGCATTCAGATAAGTGCTGAACCGATGGTCGAAATGGTGCACCATCTTCGCTTCGTAAAGCGGAAGCAGTCGCTCGCCGTCTCGTATAAGGGAGTTACCTTCAAGCCCCCACCCGTCGGCAAGCATTGACTCTAATGTTTCGCCCTCACCCGCATTAGGGCGGAAGAGATCTGAGTCGCTAGCCATATTGAAAACGCCTTGCATGAACGACAGGTTCCAAGGGTCGCCCCTCTCCCCACTGCTGTGTTCCTGTCGCAGCACCGGAACTCGCCGGTAGATGCCGAGCGTAATGTCAGCGTTCCTCTGATGTTCGAATACCGGACAGGTGCCTGTGTTGGGGTTGATCAGATTGATCTCGTCGGGCGTGAGAGTAAACTGCCGGTTGTCGATATGCGCGATTTTCCGCAGCCGGAATGCCAAGTTGATTCGCTCTTGAGGGGAACGTTTGCCAGCACCGGTCAAAAGGCAGAATCGGAATGAATGGTGGACGTTCGAAAAAAGCTTTTCTTCATTTTCGAAGTCGTACAGCGAGGCAAGCGTATTGGTTGCCACGAGGTTACCGAAGAAGAATTGGGTAGTGGCGTCGGTCGCGATCCCTGTAGGAAGCACCATGCCAATTCGGCCGGTCGGGGAGATCAGTATCCGGCCAGCCTCTGCGAAGACCGCATAGGTGTTGAGGCGGCCCATGCCCGTCAGTGGATAGCGAGCCGATGACTTGAGGAAACTTGTCAATGCTGATGGTGTGCGCAGTTCGCGTAGGAACTCGGCATGAAGTTGCCGGTCTACCTCTTCCTCGCTGGTCGCTAGTTCCGTGATGGCTTTCTTCCTTGCGGCGGCGTTTTTGGCAGTCGCAATCTTTTTGTTACGAGGCGCGAAAAACTCTCGCTCCTTGAACTCGACCTTTTCCCACGGGGGATTACCCAGAATGCAGGTGAAGCCGCCTTCCCAGCCGGTGTCGGGGTTGAGGTCGGGGCCGGAGCCGCCCATGCGGAAGACGTCGGGGAACTCCAGGTGCCAGTGGAAGAAGCGGTACTGCTCGGTCAGCCGCCGCAGTTCCTCGGCCCGCCCCGGCACCAGGGGGGCGCCGGCCTCCAGGCCGCGAACGGTGGCGGTGGTGATGGCTTCAGGAGCCTCGGCATGCTTGCGCCACACGAACGCCGCACACCACGCGTCGGCGGCCAGGCGAGCCCGTCTGAGATCATCCGAATTCTCCAACTCCTGGAAGCGCCGCTCCTGCTCCCTCACATCAGCGACGCTGGAGACCGGCGTGGCGGCCAGCGCGCGTGCCTGTTCCGCGAGCTTCTCGTTGCTGGCGGACTCGTCGAACAGCGCCTCCTGCTCTGCGCGCCGGGCCTGGCCGGACTCCCGTGAAGCGCGCTGAACCTCCCAGGCGTTTTGCTTCTTGAGCTCACTCGCGACGCTTTTGTCGTCGCCCTCGATCGGCTTGAAGGCGCCGTCGGGGATACCGGCGGCGACGAGCCTCGGGGTGGTCCCCAGCAGGGCGTTGCCGACCTTGACGTGGGCGTCGAGGAACGCCAGCGGCTTGCCGGGCTCCAGCGACTCGATCCACAGCGACACTTTGGCCAGTTCGGCGGCGAGGGGGTTGATGTCCACGCCATAGATACATTTCGCGACGACCTTCCGCATGGCCTCGCGCACAGCCGACGGCACCGGCTCGTCCTCTCCGGTCACCATCGCCGTGTAGCGCTTGGCGATCCGCCGGGCGGCGGCGACGAGGAAGTGGCCGGAGCCACAAGCGGGGTCACAGACCGTAATCTTGAGGAGGTCGTCGGCCACGCCGGACCTAGCGTGCTCATCGATGACCGGGTCGAGCGCGGTGTCGAGCAGTGACTCGATGAGCGAGCTGGGCGTGTAGTACGACCCGGTAAGTTTACGGTCGTTGCCGGATACCTTCTCTCGCAGCTCGAACCTCGGCCCCATGCCGTTCGACTCGGCATACGGCACGAGCTCGAGCAGCGACTCATAGATGCTGCCGAGCTCCTCGGCCCCGAGGTGCTGGTAGTCGACGTCGCGCGGGCGGCCGTCCTTGGCCCGGACTGTCGACATCGTCCGCACTGCGGTGAGCAGCGCCTCGTTGGGCAGATCGCACCACAGCAGCTGGTCGGGCAGCGGTTCATCGGTCAAGCTCTGCGATGCGCCGGCCGTACGGAAGAACAGGCCGCCGAGACCGGGAAGGCCGAGCTCAGGTAAGCCATCATCGGCACCCAGGGCCTTGATGACCATGACTGCCGTTTTCCAGAGGTCCCCGTGCCGGTCGCCCGAGCGGCGTACTGCCAGGCGGCGCAGGCGGCGGCTGGAGAAATAGTCGGCGTAGCGGTCCTTGGCGTCCTGTTGCGCGTCCGGGTCGAGCAGGGCGCCGCGGTCCTCGGCGACGAAGATGAAGATGAGCTGGTAGACCAGACGCAGCAGCTCGTGATGGAGTTCTTCCCGGCTGAGCCTGCCGGAGGAGAGCTGCTCCCGGAGCTTGGGGTTGGCGATCAGGAAGCCGGTGCCGAGCGCCTCCAGTGCCTCCTTGACGCCGTCGCGGAGCTGGTCGCGGGCGCGCAGGCCGGTTTCCGCGGCGAACGCGCGCCATTTCTCCAGCCAGCAGTCCGCGTAGGTGGGTGTGGAGTCGTCTCCTGCGATCAGCTCGAAGCGTGAGGCGTGGAGCAGCGTGTAGAGCAGCACGAATTCCGAGTACAGCTCGCCGTCGAAGATTACTTCGAGGTCGAACTCGACGTACGCGGAGCCGACGAGCGCAGTGGAGTCACGGAGGATGCGGAGCTGCCGACCGTTGGAGAGCACGCCCCACAGGTGGTCGTCCGAGAGGTTGAGGAACTCCTGCAGCATCGACTGCGGGGCGCGCTTGGCGACTCCGGTGGTGCCCCGGTCGAGCGGAGTGTTCCACCCGAGCAGGTGCATGGGCACGCTGCGCCAGAGGTGTGAGACGGGGAATTCCTTCTCCCCTGCGCTGATGCTCCCACGGTTGAACGGAACTCGGCCGAAGCCGAATTCGTTCAGGAGGATGAGCAGCCAGCGGTCCCGAGTGACCGACGTGGCGGGGTCGCTCTCGGGGAGCTTGTCCATGCGCTCACGGAAGGCGCGGTAGGCGCCGAGCAGGTACTCCCAGCGGCGGCTGGCGGCATCGCCGAGGCGTTCGGCCGCCGCGAGGTGGTAGTCCTCGGATCGCATACCGGGGAGATCCCGGTCGGCGGCGGCGATGCGGGAGAGCACGTCCTGCGGGATGAGGCTGCCCGCTACGTCGACGGCGAGATAGGCGCTCCTCATCGCGCACCGCCAGCCGGAAGGTAGACGTAGACGCCGAGAACGTCGGCGGGGTGGTTGGCGGTCACCTTCAGTCCTCTCGTGCCCGCGCCGACGGCGCCGCGGACCCGCTGGTGGGATTCTGCGAGTTTTGTGGCGAGCACGTCGCCGCGGGCGCCCAGCTCGGCGGCGAACTCCGGGGACAGTTCCCGGCTGGCCTCGCCGGTTTCCTCGCCCACGGTCTCGGTGACGAGCTCAGCGATGGCCCGTTCGGCTGTGCGCCGGACTAGTTCGGGCAGAGTGTTGGCGGGTCTCGCAGTGAGCAGTTCGGTGACCTCGTCGTCGGTCAGCCACTCCCGTCCATCGGCTCCGGCCCGGTAGCCGACGACCTGGGCATCCTCGGCGACCAGGGTGCGGGTTCCGGTACGGCCGGGCAGTGTGACGTGGAAGCGGTAGCGGACGAGGAGCAGTGTGGTGCGCGCGCTGACAGAGTCCGTACGAATCACTCCGCAGCGGCGGGCCGGCCCTTCCGCGTCAAGTGCCGAGTCCAGGACCGTCCGGGCCAGGTTGCGGACCATGGGGTCGGTGCGGACCAGCGCGTGCGTGCCCACCGGGGCGGGGATATCCAGGTGGAAGTCCAGGTTCGCGGTCTTACCGTTGGCGGTGAGGCCGAGCGCGTGGCGTACCGAGATCGGGAACTGGCGAGTGTCGGCGTGGAAGCCGTCGGCGCGGGGTTCGATGATCGCCCCGAAGCCGGAGAGTGAGTCACGGGCGAAGCGCGAGACGTCTGCGGAGCTGCCGAGGGCCGCGCGGATCTCCACGACCTCCCGTTGGACCTCGTCGAGTTTGACACCGGAGTGGGCGTACTTGGTGAGGGCCTTGGACTCGCGGTCCGCGGCGCTCTCCCAGGCCCGGTGCATCTGATCGCGCGTCTTGGTCACTCCGAAGTCGAGGTCGAGCTGGTCCTGGTTCTCCTCATTCCGTAGAAGCAGGCCCTCGATCAGCGACTTCACAACGTCTTCACTGCCGGTCGGGACGGGTACGGCGACACCGGTGCGGCGGGCGATGGTGCGGTGCTTGCGGATAAGCACGTCGAGCACGACTCCGTCGATGCCGTTGTCCTGGCCGTAGAGAGTGACCGCGCGCACCAGGGGGCTGCGCTGGCCGAACCGGTCGACGCGACCCTCGCGCTGCTCGTGCCGGGTCGGGTTCCACGCCAGGTCGTAGTGGATGACCGCCTGGAAGCTCTCCTGGAGGTTGACCCCCTCAGAGAGGCAGTCGGTCGCGACGAGGACGTGCCTGCCGGGTTCCTCGGCGAGCTCGCTGATGACCTTCTGCCGCGCCTCCGGAGGAAGCTGCCCGGTGACGTGGCGGACGTGGGCCTTCTTGCCGAGCGCCTTGGCCAGGTGTTCGGCGACGTACTGGGCGGTGGGGATGAAGCGGCAGAACACGATCGGGTCGTAGCCGTCGGCGAGCAGCGCCTTGACCTCGTTGATCAGCGCGGCGAGCTTCGCGTCGTCCTGCGGGCCTTCGATCTTGAGGAATGCGCGGGCCATGCGTCGCAAGCGTTCGGTGTCCGGCGACGCCGAGTCGTCCTCGTCCTCGGTCTCGGTGAGCGCGCCGGCGGCGGCGTCGAGGCCCTCGAGGGCCTCCTCGTCGGTGAGGTCGAGGACGCTGGAGCGGCCGAGCTCGTCGGCCTCGGTGTCGTTTTCGGCGGCGACAGTGGCCGAACGGGTCTTCAGGGTCTCGGCGGCGGCCCGAGGGGACGAGGCCACCGAGCGCAGCATGGCCAGTGCCGACCACCAGGAGACCCGCTGGCGCAGACCCGCGCCAGGCTTGCGGACGGTCTCCCGGGCGTAGGCGAGTACCTGGCGGGCGAGCTTGCCGTACTCGCCGGTGAGCGAGTACGAGACGTCGCGGACCTGACGGTCCTGCGGGAAGGGCGTCTCCTCATCCAGGTAACGACGGATGTCGCGGCGACGGCGCTGGACGAAGTGCCGGGCAAGCGCCTCGCGGCCCTTGACGCTGTCAAGGTCCACAGAGGCCAACGCCGGGTCAAGCAGAGCGATGAGGTCGCGGAAGGCTTCCTCCTTGCCGCTGTGCGGCGTCGCGGTGACCAGGAGCAGGTGCCGGAGCGGGTCGGCCGCGAGCTCTTGCAGCAGCCGGTAGCGGAGCTGGCTCTGCTTGCTGGACGACCCCGCGGAGACGCAAGTATGGGCCTCATCCACGATGACCAGGTCCGGGCAGGTTCGGACGAACTGCTGATAGCGCCGGTCGGCCTTGATGAAATCGGTGGAGACCACGGTGATCGGATGCCGGTCGAAGATGGACTCGTCCAGCCGGAGTTCGCGCTCCAGCCGGGTCGCGGTGGAGGCCAGCACGAGTGTCGCCTCAATGGCGAATTTGTCGCGCAGCTCCGCCTGCCACTGCTCCGCCAGCGCGGGCGCGCAGAGCACTGTCAGGCCGGACGCCTCGCCGCGTTCCAGAAGCTCCTTGGCGATCAGGCCTGCTTCGATGGTCTTGCCGATGCCAACGTCGTCGCCAATGAGCAGCCTGACCGTTTCCATGCGTAAAGCGAGCAGCAGCGGGACGAGCTGGTACTGGCGCGGCTCCACGGCAATGGAGGCCAGGGAACGGAACGGCCCTGCGCCCGAGGTGAAACCGATCCGCAGTGCCGTACGGAGCAGGCCCGCCGCGACGCTGTCGCCGACTTCGTCCGCCGTGGGCGGTGGGAAGGTGGCGTCCGTAACCTCGTCCGCGAACAGGCACGCCTCGAAATCTGTGTCGCCGTTGAGTGGACGCACCATAAGGAAGTGGTCGTCGCTGCCGGGCTGGACGACCCATTCACGTCCGCGGGCGGCGACGAGAGACCCTGCGGTGTGGCTCATCGGCTCCTCCTGCCGGTGCCGAAGACGCTCGGGTATCTGCGCACGATCTCGTCCCACTCCTCGTCATGTCTGAATCGGATAACCAACCAGCCCAGATCCATCAGCCGGTCTTCTGCCTGCATGTCGCGCTCGCTCACATTCGGGAAATCGTGGTGCGGCCCATCAACGAAGATCGCGACATTTCCGGCCTGCATGCGGTACAGGAAGTCTGGTTTGGCCCGGGCACCCGCGACGATCTCCTGAGATCCGTCCGGTAGCCGGTAGTCGCGTTCCCGCAGGAAGTCGACGAAGCTCCGCTCCAGCTCGCTGTCGGCGGAGTCACGGAGGGCGCCGACGTGCTCCTCGACAGTCCGGTGGCCGCCCGACGGCTCGGTATCCGATTCGGCGAGATTGCGGAGGATCTTCACGACGCTCTGCCGGTCGATCTTTTCGTGCCACCACTGGTTGGTGTAAGAGAGGAGGCAGTCGTAGCAGCCGCGTTCGCAGCGCTCGCGAGCCCCGGGGGCGTGGCCGCGGTCCTCGCCCGTCTCAGGGTCGATGTGGATGATGTCGAGAGCCTTGGCCGCGACCCTGCGGAGGGCACCGCGCTCGTCGTGGAGTCTGCGGAGGACGCCGGCCCCACCCTCGGCACTCTCGATGAAGAGCATCCGGGCGCGCCCCTGCGGGTCGTCCAGCGGCTCACTGCTGAGTTCGGCATCTTCTAGCTGGAACTCCGCCTCGATGCCGCGCTCCAGCGCGTACCGCAGGGTGGTAGCGAGGGAGTCGTCGACCTGTTCGGCGAGCCGGATGACGCAGATGTTCTTCCGGTCCTCCACGAAGGGGACGACCTTGCTGATCCGTTGTGCCTTCTCCATGGAGATCAGGCCCGCGTCCTCCGGCGCCTGGTTGGCCGCGTCGGAGTCCTTCACCCACCGGCCCTTGACCGGGTCCAGCCAGTAGCCGATGTCATTGCGGTTCTTACGTCCACGGCGGCCCTGGTTGATGATGCGGACGGTCGCGGTGTCACCGTAGATCAGCTCGGCCAGCGGACCGTCCGTCCCCTTGACGGCCGCCTTGAGACGGCCGGAACGACTGCCATGGGTGCTGAAGCGGTAGCTCGTCTTCAGATCGAAGCCGGCCTTGCGCCGCTCCTCCTCGTCTGAGGAGATCCTCTGGCGGCGGATCGTGTGGACGGTCTGCAGGTGCATCAGACCGGAGAGCGACCCGCCCAGTTCAACCCCGCACTCCTCGCACTCCTCGGTGCCCGCTTCGCGGTCGTGCCAGTAGCCACACTCCGCGCAGATCCGCGCCTCGGAGGTCGCGACCTCCCCCGACTCCCCTGCGGGCACCTGGATCTTGGCCACCTCGTAGCGGCGGCCCTCGTGATAGATGAGGGCGCCGGGACCGAACTCGCCGATCGCGATGAACCGGGGGCGCTGAATGTAGCTGGCCTTCTTCCTCTCCCCCGGGATATAGGCGGCCAGCGGGAGCCGCGGGAAGGAGTAGCCGGGCAGGAAGCCCTCGGAGGCAAAGTAGCGGTAGGTATAGAAGTCGCTGAACTGCCGGTCAGTGTCCTCGTTCTTCAGCAGCCGCAGCTGGTTCTCCGCCTGGCGACGCCGCCCCTGGGCCTGATTTCGGGACTGCGGGGTCGCCGCGTGGTCCAGTACCCGGCGGTTCTGTTCAGCTTGCTCGGCGGTGGCCGCGCGGAACAGGTCTCGCCACCGGTCGCAGGCGGCGTCAAATCCGGCGGCCGCGTTGCGGATGGTGTGCTCGACCCAGCCCTCGTACCACCAGGCGCTGTCGCCGAGGCGCTCCTTGGCCAGGAGATCGGCCACCATCTTCTTCACACGAGGCAAGGCACGACGGAACGCCTGCTCGTCCTCCAGCTGGAGCCGCAGGTTGTCGTGGATCGGCAGCTCATCCACCAGGGAGACATCGAGCACCTCAGGCATCCGCGAGTACAGCGAGGCTCCTGTCTCGGCAAGCCAGATGGCGTGCACGTGAGAGCGGACGAGGTCCTCGTTGGTGAGGTCCAGCCGTGGCGGCTGAACGCGGCCGGCGACCATCTGCTCGGAACGCCGGAAGTAGTACTGATCGTGCGGGCTGCCGGTGGAGCAGTATGTGGTGATCAGCGCGGGCTGGCCACTCCGTCCCGCACGGCCCGAACGCTGCGCGTAGTTGGCCGGAGTGGGAGGGACGTTACGCATCGCAACGGAGTTAAGGGTGGCGATGTCGACGCCCAGCTCCATCGTGGGCGAGCAGTACATCAGGGGCAGCGTGCCGTCACGGAAGCGCCTCTCGCGCTCCTGGCGTACATCCGCCTGGACCTGGGCTGTGTGCTCGGCCGCGTGGATGCCGGTCAGGTCCGCCGCGACAGTGGCGTAGAGCTCGCGGAAGAACTCGTTGACCCGGACACCGACTTCGGAGTCGACGGTCTTGCGCAGCGGATCGGAGGCTCCCTCCTTGCCATTGCCCGCCCGCCAGATCAGCTCGGAGGACTTGACCCGGTAGCCTCGTGCACCATCTCGGGTCTGGTCTACCTGGACGAGCAGGCCGTACTTCTCCATGACCCAGAGCAACTGGGTGATGATCAGCTGTGCGTCGTCGACGGAGAGCTTGTGCGGGAAATGCGGGAAGGCACCGGAGCGGCGCAGGTAGCGGCCGAGCGCGGATCGACCGGTGAAATTGACACGTTCCCGGCTCTCTCCGGGACGCCCCGACTGAGCGAAGACGGTAGCGGCCCCGACCCGCCCATCCGGATCGCCGAGCGCCCACACGCCGATCAGATGCTGCTCGGACTGGTTGAAGATCCGCTCGTATCCCTCCAGCGTGAGCACGTCCACGTCGACCGCGAGCGCGCGGCGCATCTCGTCGAGCACGATGCGAGCGAGTTCGGCGCGGTGACTCGGTTCGTCGTCACGCAGGGCCGCGTGAGTCTGCTCCCAGAACTCGGTGTCGGCGGCGATCTCGTCCAGGGCGACGTAGTCGAACTTCAGCAGTCCGGTCTGCTCCAGGTTGGGCATGGTGATACGCCAGCCACGCGCCAGGTCGACGTAGATCAGGTAGGAAAGGGCCCCGCGTAGCGCTTTGAGCACATGCTCGCGCTGGCCGAACTTCACATCGGGGTTCTGTGCGTACGCGGTGAGCGGCAGGTCCAGCGCCTTGGCCACGCGCTGGGCCACGTCGTCGTGACGCAAGCCGTCGTCCCCGACCGTCGCGGCGGCCCGGTAGACGGCGCCGCGCACCTGGGTCACCTGGACGAAGTCGTTGAGATGGCCCGCCTGCAGGCTCGCATCCTGCCGGTTGTCAACGAAGGTGAGCAGCTTGCGCGCCTTCTCGTCGAGGTTCTGCTGTTCACGCAGGTTCCGGACGATGCTCGTGCTGATGATCGACATGGCCGAGCTGCGGCCCTCGCTCGCGAAGGTCGCCAGCTTGGCGAAGTCCTTGCCCCTGACCTGCTCGTAGGAGACCCGGCAGCGCAGACAGAACCTGAAGGGCTCGCGGAAGTGCCAGGCTCGCTGACCTTGGCCGACAGGGCTCTCGCTGCCCCCGGGACCGATCCAAACTTCGCGCGGAAGGTAGTCCCTGTGGGTGACTCGGACCTGGCTGCCACCGTCCGCGGCCGGCTCCAGCCACGAGTCGGGGAGCCTGCCCGCAGCGACGGGGTCAGCGGGCCAGGGGTGGTCGGAGCTGACGTACAGGTAGCCGTTGGCGGCCTCGCCGCCGGCCACGTTGGCCTCCTGGCGGGCACCGTAAGTGCCGTCCTTCCGCCGGGACACCACCAGGTAGTCCTGGCCGCACTCCCGGCAGAAGGCGAGCGGAAGGAGGAGCTTCTCGCGGTGGCCGGGGACGCTCACCTGGTACTGGCTGGTGATGTACCGCTCGTCTTCGGGTTCCAGGCTGACGTAAGCGGTGTCTCCCTTGGAGAGGAACTGGTGCAGCCGGAAGGCGAACAGCGGCCGGGTGGTCTCCGGATGCCTCGCTCGGGCGCCCTCTTGGAGGACCTTCTCGATGACTTCGGCGCATTCGTCCATTGACCGATCGGCGAGCCCGGCCAGGGTCTTGGAAGCCTCGGCGACCTTGGTGGGCTTCTGGCGGATCAGCCGCTCGCTGCCCTGCTCTCGCGTCAGGCCGAACTCCGATTCGATCCAGCTCGCCAGCGGATCCTGCGCCAGCTCCATGTACGACCGGTCGGCACCCGCATCGTTCATCGAGGCCCGAAGCTCGGCTTTGCTGGGCTGCCGGTCGGCCGTCGCACGGACGAGCGTCTCGCCGATCACCCGGTCGGGAGTGACGTCGATGCCGAAGAGCCTGGTGGCCACCCCGGCGATGACATCCTGCGCCTCGGAGAAAGTCTCAGTGGTGGCCATGGTGGCCGAGGTCCCGATGCATTGCAGGTCGGGTGCCATGCAGGCGTCACGCAGGCGCCTCACGAGAAGACTGACGTCAGCACCCTGGCGGCCCCGGTAGGTGTGCATCTCGTCGAGAACGAGGAAGCGCAGCCCCTGTGCGGCACCGATCAGATCCCTGCGCTCGGCGGGCCGGGTCAGCAGGTATTCCAGCATGACGTAGTTGGTGAGCAGGATGTCGGGCTTGCGGGCGAGGATGCGGGCACGCTGCTCCTCGCCTTCCTGTCCGGTGTAGCGCTCGAAGCTCACCTGCCGACTCCCCTTGGGCAATCCCCACTGCAGGTATCGGGTGAGCTCCTCAAGCTGGCTGTTGGCCAACGCGTTCATCGGGTAGACGACGATCGCTTTGACCCGCCCCGGCGCGGGATCACGCAGAATCGAGTCGACGATGGGCACCATGTAGGCGAGGCTCTTACCCGAGCCGGTTCCGGTAGTGAGCACATAGCTACGGCCGTCGCGAGCTGCCTCGACGGCTTCCCGCTGGTGCTGGTGGAGGGTGATCGTCCGCGTGCCGGGGTCGTTCTCGTCCGACTTGGGGCGGAAGTACTGCTCGCAGGCGGGGTGGAGCACGCCTTGCGCGATCAGCTCGGTGATGGTGCCACCACTGGCGAAGCTTGGGTTGAGGGAGACCCACGGATGGGGCCAGCGGACCCGCGCTTCCCGCTCGTCCTGCAGGTAGGCGGCGATACGCGGGTCGCGAACGCTGACCAGCGACGTCGTGAACTCGTCATAGTCGGCGATGAGCCGCTCATGCACCTGGAAGACGTCCATCCCCCGAGCCACCGCTACCTTTCAGTAGAAATGTCGGGGATAACCGTTTAGGCAGGCCGTGAATAACCCGTTTCGCGGCTTAACCCCGATGATCCAACACGTAAAGGTAGACCAACGGAACCGCCTGGTACACGACTGGAATGTTGCATTGCGGTATCAGTGTAAATTTGTCGCGTTGTGCCGATATGATCACGCTCGGCAGCGGCGGGAACGCGAGGGAGATACGGCATGGCGAGGCTCGGCGTCTACCGGGATTTCTTCCGCCACTACCTCAAACTCGAGAAGTCGGTCCAAGATCAGGTCATTGAGGTCTTCTCCAAGTTCGGAAAAGCCACATACGCCGGACTTCACCTGGAACCTGTTAAAAACGCCCGTGACGGGCGAATGCACACTATCCGCATCACGGACTTCTGGCGAGGCGTGGTGCTCGCACCGGAGAAGGGCGACCTCTACGTCCTGCTCAACGTGCTGCAACATGACAAGGCGTATGAGTGGGCCAAGCGGCGCCAGGTGACGGTGAACACGGCCACCGGCGTCATCGAGATGCGCGACCTGGTGACCCTGGAGGAGCAGGCGGCATCCATCACGCCTGAGGAAGTGTCCCCGCTCTTCGCCCAAGTCAAGGATGCCGACTTGGAGCGTCTCGGCATCGACGCCCAAGTGCTCGCCTTCGCCCGCACGTTCACCAGCGAAGACCAGCTGGACAAGGCACAGGCCTTCTTTCCGAAGCAGCAACACGACGTTCTCGTAGGTCTCGCCTCCGGGATGACGGTGGAGGAGGTGTGGGCGAGTCTGCCGGCGTCCATGGAGGCCGCGGAGATCGACGCTGAAGACGTGGCCGCCGCCGTCGAACGCTCGCCTGAGCAGGTTCTGTTGGTCAGCGGACCTGACGAGCTCATGGATGCCTTCGCCAAGCCGTTTGCTTTCTGGCGGATCTACCTGCACCCCTCGCAGCGGGATGCCGCCTATAGCTCCTTCAGCGGACCCGCGCGGGTAACGGGTGGGCCCGGCACCGGAAAGACCGTCGTCGCTCTCCACCGCGCCAAGCACCTCGCGGAACAGTCCGACGAGGCCGAGTCCGTTCTCGTCACAACCTTCATCCGAACACTTCCATCCACCATGGAAGCCGCGCTGCGACAGCTGATCGATGACGACACAGCGCTGGACCGGATCGAGGTACGCCACATCGACGGGGTCGCCTACCGGGTGGTCACCGGCGGCACCGGGAATCTGGCCGTCCTACGGCATGAAGATGAGAAGCAGCGGTGGACCCGGGTGATTCGGACCCTGGGCCTGCCATCGCGATTCGACGAGGCGTTCCTCTCGCACGAGTGGCGCCAGGTAATCCTCACCCAGGGCGTCACCTCATTGGAGGAGTATCAGCAAGCAACGCGGCCCGGCCGAGGAAGGGCACTGGGCCACCTCCAAAAGGGACAGATCTGGGACGCCATCACGGCCTTCACCGACGGCCTGCGGGCCGACAAGGTCTGGACGTACGAGACTATTTGCCAGGAGGCGACGCGCCTGCTCGAAGCCGGCGAGCGCACGCCGTACCGACATGTGATCGTGGACGAGGCGCAGGATCTGAGCCCGTGGCATTGGCGGCTGCTCCGCGCCGCGACCACCCGGGGTCGGGACGACCTGTTCCTGGCCGGCGACACCCACCAGCGGGTCTATGACTATCGCGTCTCGCTGAAGAAGCTGGGCATCGACATCGCGGGCCGGTCCACCCGACTGAAGATCAATTATCGGACGACGGCGGAGATCCTGCGCTGGAGCCTCGAGCTTCTCCGTGGCGAGCGCATCGACGACATGAACGGCGGTCTGGACTCGCTGGCCGGATATCGGTCAGAAATCCACGGCGCGGCACCGCTGCTCGACGGTTACCCGACCCAGGTCAGCGAGTTGGAGGGGCTGGTGACAACCACCAGGCGATGGCTGGACCAAGGAGTCGCACCCGGCCAGGTTGGCGTAGCCGCGCGTTCTAATATTCTCGCCGACCAGGCTGTCGCCAAGCTCAAGGCGTCCGGCATCCCCGCAGCGGCGCTCGCCAAGAAGCACACCGACGCCGAGGTAGGCGTGGGCACAATGCACCGTATGAAGGGGATGGAGTTCCGATGCGTCGCAATCATCGGTGTCGGCGAGCACGCCGTTCCTCCCTCGTCCGCGATCACGCCAGCCGATGAGGATCTGATCGCACACCACCAGGACCTTCAGCAGGAACGCTGTCTGCTGTTCGTTGCCGCTACCCGCGCGCGAGAAGAACTCACTCTTTCCTGGCACGGCGCACCCAGCCGGTTCCTGTCCGCATAAGTACGGTCATCGCACAGAGAACCGTGCGGTAGCCGTATTTCATGCATCAATCGCCGCCACGGTACCCCAGCAGGAACAGGCCAACCTGCTGCCCCTTAATGACCCGGGTCACGGAGTTCGAGCCCCTGGCGGCGCACCCACGGTTTAGGCGAATAACCTGGGCATTCTCCACGATATGGAGGTGCCCATCACTCATTTCAGGGCCTGCGTGGGCATCGTCGTGGGCCCTTGGAGCCGAGTTGGGACGTCGCGGTGATCGTCGATCTCGGGTTCCCGTGAGCGCACAACCCCTCGTCCGGCGGAATCGGTGGCGAACAAGCGGCTGGCCAGGACGTCGAAGTAGCGCTCCTGGGACCACGCGGCACGATCGCCGATGACGTAGAGCCTTCGCTTCGCACGGCTGACGGCGACGTTCAGCAGGTTCGGTCGGGAGGCGGCCCAGCGCTTAGCGCCGGGCCGTTGCGGATCACCGCCGAGAATGACGATGACCACATCGGCCTCCTTGCCCTGAGCGGTGTGCACGGTGCCGTATCGCATGCCAGGGAAGGGACGAAGGACCCACCGGAGTTCTTTGACGACGTCACGGAACGGGCTGATCACGAGGATGTTCCCGTGCGGTATCCCGCCCTGCTCGATCAAGTATCGGACGATGCGTTCGAGGACCACGCCTTCATCGGGGATCCAGTGGCCTTTGGAATTGGTGCCGGGAACGTCGATCCATTTGCTGTGCGGCATGCCGAAGTCGGGAAGCTGGGGCTTGCCATACACCATCAGCCCGCCGTAGGCGATGGCGTTGGAGATGTCGAACATAGGCTGGTCGCAGCGGCGATGCACCCGTAGCGGCGCACCGACCCACACAGGAGCCTCCTCACCGGGCAGAAAGGTGCCGTAGGGGGTGCGCTGATCGGCGAGTTGCTGCACGGAGGTCCTCCCGGGTAACCATCTGGCGTGCTCGACAGAGAAGGTTCGGCGCAACGCTTGCTGGGTGGCGGCCGAGAGGGGAACGACAGGTTCAAGCTGAAGGGGATCGCCGGAGGTGATGACGCGGCGAGCGCGCCAAATGGCGCCGACGGCCAGCTGCGGGGCGGCCTGGCCGGCTTCGTCGATGAAGACCCAGCCCAGGGATTCCCGGGTGAGGTGGGAGAACATCCAGCCGAATGAGGCGAAGGTCGTGGAGATGACGGGGATGACGAAGAACAGGGTTTGCCACGCGGCCCGGACTGCAGCCTCAGGCACGTCGGGAGGAACATCGCCGCTTAAGACGTCCATCATGCCCTGCAGGCTTCTGCGGATCCGAGGTGCTTCAGCGCGGAGGAAAGCGTGATGGAGGCGGAGCGCTTCGAGGAAGAGCTCGCTGCGTGCGGTGTTCCACACCTCGTCGGTCCACGGGGTCTTCAGCTCGCGCAGTGCTTCGTTGATCTCTGACGGTTCTTTGGGGAAGAACGTGTCCAGTTCTTCTTGATGGCGAGCGAGCAAGGAGCGCAGTTCGCCGATGCGAGTGAGAGCCTGGTCCAGTTCGCGTCGTGACTCAACGAATGCCCGCTTCAGGGTATCGATGTGCTTTCGAATGTCCGCTACTTGCCGCCGGGCGGCGAACATCTTCCACATCGCCTGACGGGTACGGTCTACGAGAGCGAGCTCTTCAGTCCGCCACTCCCGCGCTTCGGGATCGGACGCGCCGTCCGGGGAAGTAGAGACAGGCCGGAGACGCCGATGTTCGAGCTGTCTGACCTCCCACGTCTCCATCGTCTGTGTGGCAGCTTCGACTCGCTGGGTCGCCTTGGCGAGGATCGTCTGTGCCTGAGCAATGCGACGCTCTGTCTCCTCGATGTCCAGTTCGACCCTCGCAACGAACTGTTGGAGCTCGGGAAGTTCCTGAAGCGCATCATAGGCGGCGGAACGTTCCTCCTGGAGGAGAAGGACGCGTTGATGGGCGCGAAGGAAGGATGCAACGGCTTCCTCCCAATCGACGTCCTTGTTCTCCCACTCCCTGAGCTGCTGCAGCAGGCCAGGTTGGTCGGCTGAGCCGTACCAGGCGTCGCGGACGAATTCCGCGCGGTTGGATTTGCGGCCAAGCCTGGCGGCTACCAGTCCCCATGCGGGCTGGCCGAGCACGGCTGTGGCGATCTCGTTGAAGTAGGCGGCGGTTTCCCGCCATGGCGAGTCGAGGGCGTTCTTACTGGGGATCTCGTTGGTGACGTTCTCCACGGCACCGTTGTTGGCTGAGGTCATGACCATCTCGAAACCGGTCAGGTCCTCGGACCAGCCGGTGACCAGACGGGTGTATTCCTTGACCTTCCAGCGGTATTCGTCGGTGAACGCAGCTGCCGGCTTCGATAGCCGGGACAGGCGGAGCGCCCGCTCGACCACGTTCGCCGCGATCAGGTCGCGAAGCATGGTGGTCTTACCGGTACCTGGCGGACCGTTCACGGCGAACAGCCCGCCGCAGGTGGCAAGCTCGTCCATGATGGTGTTGACGGCGAACTGCTGACTCAGGGCCAGTGACTTGTCCGGTCTGGCGGGCCAGCGACCCAGAGGGACCCGAGCCGGGGCCACCTGGTAGAAAACGGCCTGCAGTTCATGCCGGATGTCGATCCGATCCAGCTGGTCTGTGGACAGATAATCGTCCAGGGCGGTGCCGTACTCGCCAATCCGGACAAAATTGGCCACCAGGGAAAGATCACGGGCGACGAAGCTGTTGAGGAGATCCACTCCTTCGCCCACGGCATGCTCCCGCTTCCGGGAGACCCGAACGCTCTTCACCTGCACGCCTTGCGGATCCAGGATGTCACCGACGCCCAAGAGGCCCGTTGCGAGCTCCACGAGTCGGACCAGCTCGGCATGTCCAACCGGCCGCCCGGCCCGGTACCCCAGCTTCCTCAACTCCGCCGCGCGTTCATCGTCCTGCCGCGCAGCGACGAGCGCTTCCAGCCTCTCACAGAAGTCGAGATGCTCCTCGTCGAAACCGGTCAGCCAATCCTTCGCCGTGGGACCAGGAGCGTTTGTACGACCCGTGGCCCACGCACCACTCGACACTTGGAAGGAGCTCAGGAGAGGACGGCCTTCGTCCGTGATGACGACTGCGAATAGGGAGCTGAGGCCAGGAGGGGGAGGGTCGGGATTCTCAAGGTCGGGACCGAACACCCGTCGGAGGAGATCTCTGCTCTTTTGGAGGGAGAAGATGCCCCCGTAGAGAATGTGGCGCCAGGCAAGATTCGGCTTCAGCTGACGATTGCGTAGTGGGTGTCCTACCTGCCAGGGCAGCGGTTGACCAGGTTCGATGGAGAAGACGGGCTCGCGCGCGTCTGCGGGGTCGACCTTCGGGATGCTCTGCGGATTGAACAGCTCGCAGGCGCGCCAAAACTCGAGGATCTGCGCACGACTCTCGTCGATGGCGGTCACGGCGCTCCTTGCTGGCATCGCAAGAACTCAAGGGCCGTGCTTGACGTTCCGAGAAGTGCGATTCTAGCCCTCATAGTGTGATTAATGATCAAAAGATAGCCATAGGTGGCCGAAGGGCGCCATGGCTTCACGATGTCTTCGGTTCCGTTGCTGGCATGACGGAATGCATCACACCTGGTCGCGCAGTGCGCCCAGGCTGAGTGGTGAGCAGGTCACGCTGCGGACGGCGGTCTGGAGTGGAGGGCGAGCTGGGCCCAGACGGCATGGCCGATGTCGGAGCTGCCGCGAACACCGCAGCGGTCGGCGAGCAGCCCCTCCCTGGATCCGCCGACCCCCGTCCCGGGTTATTCGCACAATCAGCTTCCTGACCGCCACACCTGTCGGTGGTCAAAACTTTCTGTTCCACCGCCAGCTCCAGGAGACCCTCAACACACCAAGCTCTCCGTCCAAGCCGGACCGCTTCAGTCTCTGGGCGAGGATGCATCATGCGGGCTCATAGGAGCTGCCATGACTGGCAACTCCATGGTTACTCGCTCTCTTTGATGTTACTTTGGCCACGCCAAAAGGCGGATCAAAGGGAGCGGATGCGGATGACATCACGTGCGTGGCTGGTACGACTCGGCGAGATCGGACAGCGGGAAAACATCGCCCTAGATAAGGGGCTAGTGATCCTAGGCTGGTCGAAATTGGGCGACCTTAGCACCTGCGAGAGTCGGACCGAAATCGCAGCGATGGTCAAGGAAAACTACCCCGGTGAGGGGAAAGCGACTCTGTCCAACTGGACGGGGCAGCTATGGCGGTTCCTTCGGGAAATCCGCGAAGGTGACCTTATTGTGTGCCCGTTGAAGACTCGGCCGACCGTTGCCGTGGGACGAGTCACCGGGCCCTACCGCTACCAGAGCGACGCCGATCCCGGTTTCCGCCAGGTACGGCCGGTGGAATGGCTGCGTACGGACATTTCCAAAAGCGCCATCGAGCAAGACCTGCGCAACAGCATGAGTTCCCTGCTGACGGTTTGCGCTCTCAGCCGCTTCGGCGCTCCCCGCCGGATCGCTCATCTCGCTGAGAAAGGCATCGACCCTGGCCCTACGCCGGACGAGATGGCCATGCTGGAAGGCTTCGCCACCCCGCATGAGCTTCTTGACGGAGTGATCGCCAACAGTACGGGCGATCCGATCCGGCTCACCATTCGTGAGTTTCTCAAGCGGTGGGGAGTCACCCGCCGTACATCCGAATCAGTGGCCCGCATCGAAGCAGATCTTGTCGCCAAGGGGGTGACGACGCGGCCATCGTTCACTGAGGGATGGTTCGACAACGTCATCGAACTTCTCCCTGTTGGCGAAGAACCCGACAGCACGGCCCAGGCTCCCAGCCAGTCGCTGCAACCCGATGTCGAGGACGCCCCCGACCTGCCCGCGATCACCTTGCGGGTCGGCGTCCTGGAGTCCGCGAACAAAGGTGTGGCCTCCGTCCGGTTGGAGGACAAACTCAGCATCGCCCACACCAAGATGCTGAGCGGAAAATACTCGCAGCTTGCGGTGCTCGACGAGAACGGGACCCTGCGTGGAGCCGTGAGCTGGGAGTCCATTGGTAAGGCATCCATGCGGAAGCAGGAACTCCTCACCGTCTCTGATGCGGTCGACCGGACCGTCGGCTCTGTCGATCACCACGAAGACCTGTTGAGTCAAGTGACCGAGATCTACGACAAGGGGTACGTCTTCGTCTGCGACTCGGACAAGAAGGTGATCGGCATCATCACCGCGGCCGACCTGACACAGCAGTTCGGCCATTTGGCTCGGCCCTTCGTCCTGGTGGAGGAAGCCGAGCGGCGGCTGAGGAGGCGTGCGAACGAGGTCTTCACCCTCGATGAACTCCGACAGGCCGCGCCTAGACACCTGGCCGCCAAGGTCAGCTCGGCGAACGACTTGATGCTTGGGGCGTACAAGCATCTGCTCGCGTCTTCCGCACACTGGGACCGCCTGGAATGGCCACTCGACCACGAGCTTTTCCTTGGACTGTTGGAACTCATCCGAGAGGTTCGGAACGAGCTCATGCACTTCGCTCCCGACCCATTGGACGGAGAGACTCTCACGAGAGTCGAGGGCTTCATCGAGATGTTGCGCATCGTAGATCCACGTCCTTGACAGACTGACCTCTCGCATCCCATCCGAGTGAACCGCTCCGGCTTCGATGGAGGTGGTGTCCACGAAACCAGGTCAACTCCCAAGGCCAGGTAGTTAAGGCGCTCGTGGCGCTGTCAAGCACGTGAGTTCCCGGGACGTGGGAACGGAGATCCAGTAGACAGGTGATCTTCCACAATCAGCCGTCGAAGAACTCGATCTCCGTTGATCACTGAGTCTGCCAGGACTGCTGTGTCCAGCGCTATCAAGACGAGTAACTCGCCCTGGCCAGCAGCCGAAGGGGTGTTCGCGCCCGGGCATTTGGGCAAGCTGACCGCGCTCGTGCCGTTCGAGCTCGTCGAGGCGGTCCTGCACGAGACACGCAACGTGCAGCGCCGCCTGCGGTGTCTGCCCTCGCGGGTCGGGGTCTACTTCCTGCTGGCCATGTGCCTGTTCCCCGAGGCCGGCTACCAGCTGGTCTGGCAAAAGTTGACGGCCTCGCTGACCGCCCTGCCCGTCGTGATGCCCACCGCCAAAGCCCTACGTGACCTGCGCCGCAGGGTCGGCAGCGCACCGATGCGCAGGCTGTTCGAGGTGCTGTGCGGACCGCTGGCCCAACCCTCAACTCCCGGGGTGCGATTCGGCCCCTACCGCACGGTCTCCTTCGACGGCTGCAGCTCACTCAAGGCCCCCGACACCGCCCGCAACCGGGCCTGGCTCGGCAGCCCAAGCCGCGGCAGCTACCCCCAACTGGAGCTGATGGCCCTCGTCGAGACCGGAACCCGGGCCCTCATCGGTGCGGTCTTCGGCCCCACCAGCGAAGGCGAGAGGAGGCTATGCCCGGCGCCTGCTGCACCTGCTGAAGCCGGACATGCTCGTGTTATGGGACAAAGGCTTCGACAGCAACGCCTTTCTCACCCAGGTCAGTGCCACCGGCGCACAGGTCTTGGGCCGGCTGCGCCGCAACCGGCGCACCCCCGTCTTGACCTTGCTCGCCGACGGCTCGTATCTGTCGATGTTCGGCACCCTGCAGATTCGCATCGTCGAGGCCCGCATAACCGTGACCTGCGCGGACGGCACCACCTTCACCGGCTCCTACCGCCTGGTCACCACCTTGACCGACGCGGCCTGTTATCCGGCCGCGGCCCTGGCCAGGCTCTACCACCAGAGGTGGGAACACGAGTCGGCCTACTACGCGCTGCGTCACACCATCATGCAGGGACGGGTACTGCGTTCAGGCGACCCTGCTGGGCTTGAGCAGGAGATGTGGTCGGTGCTGACGCTTTATCAGCTCCTTCGTACGGTGATGGTCGACGCCGCCGAGTCTCGGCCCGGCACCGATCCGGACCGCTGCGGGTTTTCCATCGCTCTGCACATGGCCCGCGATCTGGTCATCCAAGCCGCTGGCGTCACCGCCTGCGGCATCCCTCTCTGTCAGACTGCCGTGAGGCAAGGGACGAATGACACCTTGTGATGTGAAGTAGGGCGAGACGGGACTTTTGTGACAGTGACGATGAGCCTCTCCGATCAGGCCCCTGCGGTGGGGCAGGATGGTCGAGTGACCCCGCGGGCGAGTCGGCCCAGGCGCCGGACCTTCACTGCCTCCTACAAGCTGAAGATCTTGGAGGAGTACGAAGCGCTGCCCGAAGGGAGCGGAGCGAGGCGCTCTCATGCGCAGGGAAGGGCTCTACCATTCCCACCTTGATAAATGGCGTAAGGACCGGGATGCCGGAGGGTTGAACGCACTGGCGCCGAAACCCGTCAAGAGCGCGGACTCCGCAGAACTCACGCGGTTGCGGGCGGAGAACAAGAAGCTGACGGCCGAACTGGGCAGGGCGAAGTCCGAACTCGGGAAGACGAAGACCGCACTGTCGATCGCGGGAAAAGCCTTCGCACTCTTGGAAGAAATCTCCGAGAGTGCGGATTCCGACGCGAAGCAGAACGGGTAATCGACGAGGTCTTCTCCGAGATGGAAAAGGTCACCGGGATCAAAGGCGCCTGCGAGATCCTCGGAAAGAAACGGGCTACCCTCTACCGGCAGCGCAAGCCGAGTTTGCCGATGCTCGGCCCGCGCAGGCCGTTCCATCACCCGGATGAACTGTCGGAGGAAGAACGCCGCGAAGTGTTGGAGACCTTGAACTCGGCGCGGTTCGCCGACAAGTCACCGGCACAGGTGTGGACCGTCCTGCTCGACGAGGGCACCTACCTGGCCTCGGTCTCCACCATGTACCGGCTGCTGCGCGAGCAGAACCAGACCGGCGAGCGCCGCGCCCAGGCCACCCACCCCGCCAAGATCAAACCCGAACTCGAAGCCGATGGCCCCAACCAAGTATGGAGCTGGGACATCACCAAACTGAAAGGTCCGGTCCGCGGCGTCTACTACGACCTTTATGTCATCATCGACATCTTCTCCCGGAAAGTAATTCACTGGGAAATCTGGCCGACCGAAACAGGTGAACTCGCCAAAGCATTCATCAAACGCGCCATCAAGAACAACGGCGGGAAGAAACCCAGATCGATCCACGCCGACCGCGGCACCTCAATGACATCGAACACCGTCGCCGGCCTCCTCGCGGTCCTGCAAATCGACCAGAGCCACTCGCGACCCCACGTATCCAACGACAACCCGTACTCGGAAGCGGCATTTAAAACACTCAAATATTGCCCGGCGTTCCCGGAACGATTCGGCTGTATCCAAGACGCCAGCGTCTTCTGCCAGCAGTTCTTCACTTACTACAATACCGAGCATCGCCATTCCGGCATCGGAATGCACACCGCCGCCTCGGTCCACGACGGCACCGCCGTACAGATCCAGGCACGACGGATCCGAACCCTGCACACGGCCTACCTCGCCAACCCCGGCAGGTTCCGAGGCCGGCGGCCCTACCCGCCATCTCTGCCCGCCAAGGTATGGATCAACAAACCACCCGCGTCCACTGAAAGCGAGATCACACCACACTCGCAACAAGCAGCCTGATGTCTCACACGGTTTGACAGGTACCGCATCGCTGTGGTCGGGGCTATCGGGCGCCGTGTTCTGGCCAACTTGCTTCCGTCCCGCCGCCTGCGGGTGAGCACCCGCAAGGTCAAGTCACCGATCTCCCGCTACAACGATCGGCTCGACGACGGCCGGCCCGACCGCAGCCGCCCCGTCACCGCTCTGTCCATCGCCATCCTTGCGGCTCCGCCCTCGCAGGCCCCCCTTCCCGCGGTATCCCGAGACGACCGGCTCACCGCACTGACCGATCGCCGCAGACAACGGGTCCTGGCTCTCCTCCGGCAAGATCCCAGCCGCTGCTGGCGGTCCCGCGATATCGCCTACCACCTGGGCGACATCACCCTGGGCACCATGTACCGGCAGCTGTCACGATGGGCCGAAAGCGGCCTCATTCTCAAGATCGGTTCCGGCCTTTACACCGCCACGACGCACTCGCAGACTCCCTTGCCAAGGCCGCGAAAACGCTAACTACCTGGCCTTGGGTCAACTCCACCAACTGGTGACGGCCCTACGGGCTAAAAAAAGCTTGCCATCGGCGACGTGGTAGCGATATTGGCGACCACAAACTCGATGCGAACTGATTTTACACAACACACGGGGCGCATTGAGTGTCCGTGCAGGTCAACCCATACATGCACGCCATGCTGATCAAGGAGTACTGGCGCAATGCATAGCGAAATGTTTTTGAAGCGCCGTTTGCTCAGGAGTCTCGACGAGGCGGATCGACAGTACGAGTTCTCAAGATCTTGCCATCGGGATCCCGGAACAACTCGTCATAAGAAAAGACACTGGCGGTGATGATGTAGATCGTGTTTAATGGCCGTATATCCGTGCGTTTGCTGGTGAATCTTCTGAAAATCGGGCGATAGCCGTACCGGCATGAGTCCGCGCAAGGAGGATGCAGAGTGGCCCATCTGCGATACGGCCTCAATCATTCGCGAGACCTAGCCGCGAAGGGTGCGTCCGCCGAGGGGGACGAGAAGCCGCTCCCGTCTGTGCCCGGGGAACGTATGGCAGAGGCCGAGCGCATTCGAACCCACAACCGAACGGTCGGGACGAAGCGATGGCCGTCCAAGGAAGAGAGGGCCCAGATCGAAGCCGCTGAGCGAGCAAGGCTACGCGCCCAGAGGGAAAGGGAGCGCCGCCGCAACGGCTTGTGACTCCACTTCCAGCATCTCGAACCTTGCCAATCCTGCACTTCGGGTCGATTTGCCACCAAATGACGTGGTGACCCGACTGCGGCGGGCACGGGACATGCGCGGGATGATTATGCAGAAGGCTTGGGTCGTACGAGGCGTTCGCACAGCTCAGGCCGTATAAGCCGCACGTACGATCACCGCTCTCCTAAAGCGGGTGTCGCATGTTCGAATCATGCCGGGGGCACTCTTCTAACCAGCGAAAACACCCAGTGAACTGGGCTTTCGTTTTTCGTTCCTCTACGGTCGTAGGCAGCTCGATGCCACTGTAGGCAGCTGTATGTCAGAGGTCACGGAGCATGCACGTGATGATCTTGACTACGTTTTCCCAGGTCGCGACCGGCGACTCAGACATCTGTGGAGCGAGCCGCCGCCCTCTGAAGTAGATCATTATGCTGGGCGGTTTCGCGTCCAACGGCGCTGGAGCCATCCGATCGTCGCTCGTCGTGAGTACTCGCGCCGGTCGCGCAGGTGCGGGGCATGCGCCAGTCCCGGAAGGAATGCCGTGTGGGTCCAGTAGCTGGCTAACGCGACAAGGAACGCGTCGACCTGTTCCGGTTCGGCGGCCTCGCCGACTGGGTGTCCGACGAAGATCTCCTCGGGATCGACGTCACCTAGATCGGGCTGCAGCAGCAAGCAGACCAGGTCACCCCAGGCAGGGCCGATACAGGCGCGCCTCCAGTCGACGAGATGTGCCGTGCCGCATGGGCTGATGAGGATGTTGTCGAAGCGGGGGTCGAAGTGCATGAGCGTGTCGCCGACCGCGAGCTCGGTCCACATCGCCTCCATGGAGGCGAGCCGTGGCAGGTGGTCGCGTTCCCATTCGCCAATGCCGTCGACGGTCCACCCAGAAGGCGGCCGTCGGATGGCCGCTAACTGCGTTGGTTCTCTCCTCGACAAAGCACCCAGGCCCCGCCGCTCGGAGGACTGGGTCAGATGGAGCTCCCGCAGGCGAAGCCGAGGACGAACGATCTTGCCCCGGGAAGGAGGGGCAACCTCCATTCCGGGGCGAGGAAGAACGGTCCCGCCGGGCCGAAGCCCAGGGGGCACGGCGACGAGACATGGCGGCGTCGTACCTCGCCGGCTTCCCGCCCGTACGGTGAGCGCTCAGTCCCGCAAGCCGGGACGATCGACGATCACCGACGACAGCAGGGCCGTACTCGCCACCGCGCCTTTGCGGAGCATGGGCTCGCTGTCGCCGGGCATGAAGTCGTCGCGCAGCCAGAGGATCTGACGGCCCAGGTAACGGTAGGTGCCCGGGTCGAGGATGTGGTAGTCGCGGTAGGGCGCGCCGCCGGGTAGTTCCCGCCAGACACCCAGACCGCTGCGGCCCGCGGCGTCCCGCACGCCCTGCTCGATCCGGACGCCGGGAATGAGCGCCAGGGCGCGGAACATGGCCGCCTCCAGCCGTGGTGGCATCGAGCCGTACCTGCTCAGGTAGATCATGATCACTCGGTAGGCGCGGGCGTCGGCGGGTTCGGTGCTCTTGGGGACGCCTTCCTCGTATCCCCCCTCGATCCAGTGGCGATCACCTGTGACCTTGGCCAGCAGCTTCCTCGGGTCGGTCGGCAATGCGCGGAGCTTGGCGTCGTACTGTTGCGGCGACAGGTCGTCGTCGCCCGGATCCGGGGGGACGTCACGGACGACCAGCTCGCCGTCCCGGCCGAAGCCGGCGCGCTGTTCGCCGTCGTAGCGAATCCATCTTTCGATGGTCTTGACCGTGTCCGAGTTCGGCTGCTTGTCCAGGGTCTTGGTGTAGTGCCACTGCGTCGGCAGGGGCACATGGGCGCTCTTCCGCCCACCCGCCACCTCGGCGGCGTGGGCCAGCACCACGCTGGAGTCGAGTCGAACGACCGACGGCGGGCTCGTCGGCCCCGGGGCGGGCGGTTCCGGCCGCAGGATGGCCACGGCGAGCACGGCGGCGGCCCCCAACGCTCCAACGACGAGCAGGCGGCGCCTCAGCGCCTGCCCGCGCCCCCGCATCCGCGTCAGCAACCGCCGTCGCTCCGGGATGATCCACTCCCGGCCCGGCTCGGGGACCTCGGCGCGCCACTCGCGCAGTGATCGCAGGTCATCCATCGAAAGACTCCTCTCGGGTCACCGCGGGGTTGGATCCGCCGAGCGCCTGGCGCGTCCTGGCCCTGGCCCGGTGCAGACGGGATCTGACGGTGCCGACCGGGATGTCCAGCGCACGGGCAACGTCCTCATACGCCATGTCGGCCCAGGCCACGAGTAACAGCACCTCCCGGTCACCGGGTGACAGCCCCGCCAGCGCCGCCGCCAGCCCGGCCTGCTGCGCGGCGACCCGGTCGTCGACGCGCTCGGTGTACGGCACGGCGATCTCGTCGACGCCGCTGCGGACCAGCGCCCGGTAGAACCGGACCTCCACCCGCCGATGCCGGCTGATGAGCCGGGCGGCGATGCCGTACAGCCAAGGCCGCGCGTCAGGGTGACTCGCGTCGTAACGGTTGCGGCGCCGAAAGGCGGCCAGAAAGGCGTCGGAGACGATGTCGTCGGCCAGGGAGGGTCCCAGTCGTCGGGCGACATAGCGCCGCAACGCGGGCGCGTGCCGGTCGAAGAGGTCGGCGAAGGCCTCCGGGGTGTGCTCCGAGCGCCGTATCAGCTCGGCGTCGTCGGCCCTGCCGGATTCTTCGGCGATCACATGGTGCTCCCGTCCCTGCGCATTGGTTCGTCAGCTTTCGCCCGCACGGACGTCGTGAGTTCACGTTATAAGGTGTGACCTGCGTCACATAATTTCGCCCGATCGGATCGGGTGCAGGATGTCGGGTGCGGCAGAGTGGCGCCTTCATACCGTGGTGAGCCAATAGGCGGAAGGACTACTCCAGTTCGGCCACCGACGCCTCAGGCCGGAACCAGCGATAGCGGGCCGCTTGCTCACCAGAAACGAAATCTACAGGCATGAGAACGCGCGTTAGGGCCATCAACCAGAGCGAATAGGTGCCGCCACAGAATCGTGGCAAAGATCGCGCTATTGCCGCAAAATCCGATCCGAACACGCGACAATTAAACAAACAAGCCTGCCAATCCCGAAGGCCGAGTGGTTGCTGAGACGCCACACCCGGCACTTTCAATTCTCACCGGCATTTCTGGTGCGCGCTGGCCCCGAGCACTGAGGTGATCTCAGCGACTTTCATGTCGGGTAGCTGTGTTCGAAATGAGTGAGAACGAGTGCGGCTTTGATGATGTCGCCGATTCTGCTGGGGCTGGCGGTGATGCGCTGGAGGGTGCGCCAGCGTTGGGTGAGCAGGGCGAAGCCACGTTCTCCCAGGCAGCGCAGGGCACGCAGAAGCGCGTTACCGGTGCGGGTGTCGAGGTCGAGGACGCGGCCGTCGGCGGGTTGTTTGACCGGGGTGAGAATGCCGATGCCGGCGCCGTCGTAACCGGAGTCGGCCAGGGTGGGCAGGCCGCCGGCGGCGGCTTTGTACAGCGCTCCCAGGACGTGTTCACGGGCCGCGGTCAGGTCGTGAACCGACCCGGGCTCGACGGCCGACACCCATAGCGGCAGGCCGCAGGGTGCCAACAGCGCCTGGATGTTGCCGCCATGGTGGCGGGTCTTTCCGGAATACCACAGGTCGATGGGTTCGCCTTTGACGCTGATGGTCTTTTCGGCGCAGCGGTCGGTGGCGATGATGGTGCCGTCCAAGATGAGATGGGTGAACCGGCGTCGGTGGCGTGCCGCAGAGCCTGGTGCAGGTCGGGCGCCTGGCCGGCCAGGACGTCGATGACCTCGTCGATGTAGCGGTAGGCGGTGGCGCGGGAGATGCCGTGGTCACGGCCGAGGGTGGTTCGGTCGGTGCGGTTGCGAAACCAGCGCAGTCCCATCACCGCCTGTTCGAAGCAGGTCAGCGCCCGAGAGCCCTTGCGGGTGCCCAGGCGGCGGCGTTCGGCCGCCAGGAGCAAGGAGAGGTGGCAAACCAGCTCGCGGGGGACGTCGAGCGTGGCACGATAGGTGATCACGTGGGGCTTTCTGGATTGAAGAAGACTTGTGGTGAGACCTCTTCTACCGAAAGCTCCACGCCTATTTCAGGGGCATCGCGATCCATCCCGGTTCATGTCCGCCAGGGCCCTTCTGGCGGCATCAAGAACTAAATGCCCGAGCCGATCTTGCTGAGATCACCTCACTGATCCGAACAACCGTACTCTCGCCAGCTGCATGGCGAACGGCTCTGAATAAGCGCGGAAGTCGTTTTTGGGGACCTGCGGATCGGAAGGTTGGGGTTTCGAGTACCTCCGGCCGCACACATGCAAGAAGGTCCCTGAACAGGCGTTACGCCATCAGGGGCCTTCTTGGTTTCTTGATCGTTCGGGCTTCTTGCTGACACCTTTGCCAACAGGGCGTCTCTCCCACTCACCGAGAGCATCCACGAAGACATCAGCCGCAGAGGCTTCCGCCGCCCAGATCACATGGGCGTAGACCCGCAGCGTGATGGATGGATCGGCACGATCGAGTCGAGCAACGAGAACGTGGACCGGGATGCAGGCCAGGAGTAGGTCTCCCTACCACCAGAAGGGGAGGTTGGATCGGCGGTTCTCCACGTCGTCGTAAACCGCACGCAGCCATGGCTGGCGAACCTCCGGCAGTCGTGCCAGCGCGTGGAGGAACATCTGCCGGTCGAGCCGGAACGGGCTGGACGGCAGCGGCGGTGGAGGGTCATCGCGGTAGACGCCGTCGGGTAGCCCGCCCGACGCGGGGCGGAACCATCGATTGCCGCTGAAGGCCATATACATCCACACATCGGCAGCCAGCGGCACCGCCGCCTCCGTTCCGGACGACCATGTCTCCCCACTTTGCGGGTGCTGCGGAACCAAAGTGATGTCCGTGACCGTGGCGGGCAGGCCCGGCCCGGCCAGTGCCAGGTTCCTCGTCGGCGGCTCGGCCGGGAGCAGGGCATCGAGCGCTGGACGGAACGCATCGGCGACAGGGCCATTGGGAACCACGACCCGCGCACCGCCCGACGCGGCCAGCAGGTGTGCCAGCGCCATCGAGACCGCCGCCTCCCACACCGGGCTCCACGCTCCGATCGGCTCAATCGGTGGCCTCTCCGGCTGCTCTCGCAGTTCCTCCCAGCTGAGCACTTGGCGGGCGGGCGCATTGATGTCGAGGAGACATACGGCGCGCGGGTCCAGCCACACCACCTGCCAGTACCCGCAGTCGTCGATGAGGGTGGCCACGGCATGCCCGCACTGCGCGCACGCCAGGTTGGGGCCGTCCCTGCCGTCCAGACCACAGCAGAGGCCGTCGCATCGCTCCGGAATCAGAACGGTCCCGCGGACGTCACCCAGCGCGACCGCGACCACTCCCGGCGGCCCATACGACAGGGCGTAGGTCGGCGCGTACACACCGCGGGCTTCCGCCTCCTCCGCGCCGATCTCCTCCCACCGCCGCCACGGAGGTCCGAAGGGTTCCGGATCCACGGCGTAGGTCCCAGGCTCCATGAGAACAGGAAGTAGTTCGTGGCCGTACTTTCGATGGGCGTGGACAGGGAGCGCGACCTGCGACACAGGCAAGGTCAACGAGGCATCACAGCCCGTACACGTGAACACGATCATGCGCCCTCCCACGTCACGGTGCTTGGATCATCTTGGCTCAAAGCCGATCTTGGGGGAATCGTTCGACGTTGATTCAGCGAAAGGCCACGCCGTATCTCACGAGGGATGAGGAATGCTGTACAGCAGCCGATACAGCAACACCGCCTTACACGATCACACGCCACCGACCCGCAACCACCACCTGAGCAGGATGAAACGCTACTGACGAGGCATCTGCCCTTGCCTACGGATCAGAAGGTTGGGGTTTCGAGTACCTCCGGCTGCACAGCGCAAGAAGGCCCCTGAACAGGCGTTATACCATCAGGGGCCTTCTTGGTTTCTAGATCGTTCGGGCTTCTTGCTAACACCCTTGCTAACGGGGCGGTTCTCGCTGTTCTTCTGGCTCCTTCGCTCGCGTTGGAGTTCAGTTGATCGACTCCTCTGGTGGCCACTCGGCTGGGAGCGAACCTCCGTGCTGTCGATCATGGAAGTGTCGGGACCGACTGCTTGGGTTGCCGGAATGAGCAAGGGATGGTCGAGGAGAGAGCATGCGGCAGTCAGAGCGTCTGTGGCACCTTGCCCGGTCCTACGGCATGGGCGAGTGGTTCATGGCCGCTTGGGCGGAGGGCCTGGAGGTATGGGAGGTGGCCCGGCGGCTGGGAGTGTCGGTCGCGGATGTGGATGACGCGGTTGGTTGTACCTGGGGGGATCTCCGGAAGGGGCTGTCTTTCGACGGTGGCCCGGGAGTGATCTGGGCCGGCCGGTTGAATGAGAACTGGACGCAGATCATCCAGGCCCGGGGGTACGACTGCGGCGGGGCTTTGCGGGACCTCTCGTACGGAGGGCGGGCGCTGCTGGTGCGGTGGGACTGGGACGGGCCTCGTGATCTTGAGTACGCGGTCAACGGTGTCCATGCCATGGGGTTCAGTGTCACTGTCCCTGGGGAGCGGTGGGGCCGTCACCCCTCCGCACTCGATTCATACGCGCAGGGGTTGCAGTTCGACCTGGCGGATTCGAGTTGGGAGAGCGACCCCGACCTCACACCGGGATGGCTGGAGTACACCGCATGGGAGGAGGCACGGATGAAGAGCGGGCGAGACTACGGGGAAGGAGACGAGGTCCTGCCATCAGGGTGGGACGACTTCATAGCCTTGCTCACAACGGATACGGCCCGCGATTGGCGACGTGCATCACCTCTGCGCTGACACTGGTTGGCAGGGTGACGGGGCGGGAGTTCGATAGGGAGTGGATCTGCCCGGCGACCAAGCAGTGACAGCAGTGCGCAGCCCCGGCCCCGGGACTGCGCACTGCCACGTCGGGAAGGGTCAGCAGTACAGGTTGGAGCCCGCAGAGACCCCCAGGATCTGGGTGAACCACCGGTACGCGTCGACCCGGCTCTGTACCTGAGCGGGGTACTTGTTGTCACATTCCAGGGCGCCGTTGATGCTGCGGATCGTCTGGCCGAAGCCCGCGCCGCTGACCATGGCGTTGTGCGGAGTCATGTACCCGGCACCGTTCTGGGTGTTCCAGAACCACAGACCGGTCTTCCAGGCCACGGACGCGTCGTTCTGGACGAGCCAGGGGTTGTGCAGGAGGTCGATGCCGAGTGCGTCGCCCGCCGCCTTGTAGTTGAAGTTCCAGCTCAGCTGGATGGGACCACGGCCGTAGTACGCGGACTGGCCTGCCGGGCAGCCGTACCACTGGCTCCAGTCACAGTAGTGCGAGTAGTTCGCGGTGTTCAGCTCCGTCACGTACTTCAGCCCACCGGTCTCGTGATTGACGTTGGCCAGGAAGGCCGCCGCCTCCTGCTTCTTCACGGTGTCGCTGCCCGTAGTGGCAAAGCCGGGGTAGGCCTTCAGTGCGGCCACTAGACCGCTGTAGGTGTAGAAGCCATTGCGGTTCGGAAACATCTGGTTGAACTGCGCCTCGCTGACGACGAAACCGTTCGTCGCTGAGGTTGAGGGTGCGTTCCACTTCTGGTTGGCGGTGCCGGCGCAGGTCCAGATCTGCAACCGGGTGCCGTTGGCGGAGTTGTTGTCGGTGACGTCCAGGCACTTGTTGGCCGCGGGGTTCACGATGTCGTGAGCGGGGGTCACCACCCACTTCTGGTTGGCGCTACCGGCGCAGTCCCAGAGTTGAACCTTGGCGCCGTCGGCCGTGCTCCAGTCGACGATGTCGAGGCACTTGCCGAGCGCCCGCAGAGTTCCGTCTCCGGCGACGCTCCACTGCTGTGCGTTGCCACCGTTGCAGTCTTGGAGTTGGACCGGCGTGCCGTTGGCGGAATTGGCCCAGGCGACGTCCACGCACTTGCCCGCGAGACCGGTGATTCTGCCCACTGGATCGGCGGCCGAGGCGGGCGCCGTGACCAGAGCAGAGAGGAGCACGCCCAGCACCAGGACGACAGCAGTTCGGGGGAGCGTCAAACCTGTGAGAAATTTTCTCATCATTTCTAATTCATTTTCCCTTCATATTTCCTTCATATAGGCAGGGCTCGACAACGAATCCGTGCCGACGGAAGACGGTAACAGTCATCAGCCACCAAAAAAGGTATTTTTACCCATAACGCGGTATACCGGGCAGTAATATGACATTCGCCCATTTCGGACTCGTGTGCACTGATTCCGGACGGCCGGCACCCGGCCCTGGCGTAGCTCCACGCCGGCCGGCCCGGTATCATCCGGCGCCGTGCTGGACCTGCACTCTCGGCGCCCGGCCGGTCGGTCGATCGCCGACCGCATGCGCACCGAGCTGTTCACCGACGCGCCGCGCGCGGCGCCCCCTATACCGCTTCTAAATTCGTCGCATACGCTCTGACCTGGCGTCTCACGGGATCGGCTATGCAGCTCGGTGATACTCGCTGATCAGTCCGCCGAGCACCTTCCGGCTCTTGATCCGGCCTTCCGGTGGTACGACGACCGACTCATCTTGATCAGGTGGTCGTTGCCGGCGGGACTGGTGAGGCCGATGGCCGTTGTAATGATCGGCATACTCGCTGGGCACCGATCGAAGGTGCCGTTCGTCATAGATCGGCATCCGGTCGGTGCACTCGGCTCGTGCGGTGCGGACCCATCGCTCGGCGTAGCAGTTCGCCCAGGGCGTCCGCGGCGGTGTCTTCACTACCGTCACGCCCCCACTGGTGAACACTTCATCGAAGACGCCGGTGAACGTGGCGTCACGGTCCCGGATGAGGAAACGGAACGAGCCGGCTCGGTCCCGAGGTCCATAAGCAGATTGCGAGCCTGCTGGACCGTCCACACGCCGGCCGGGTGAGCGGTCACGCCCAGAATGTGTACGCGCCGCGTGCGCACTTCCATGACGAACAGCACATACAGGCGCTTCAGGAAGATCATGTCGACGTGGAAGAAGTCGCAGGCCAGCAGTCCTCTCACTTGGAGGCGCGGGAACGCGGTCACGTCCAGTGGAGTGGTGTACAGCAACACCGCCTTACACGATCACACTCCGTCGGACCGCATCCACCATCCGATCAGGACGAGGAGCCACCAACAAGGGCTGCGCCCTTGCAATGAGGGGAACAGCGCTGGATGACTCCCCCGCTGCGGAACGTGTACGGAATGATCAAGAACGAGGTGGTCGACAACTGTGTCGTTTCGGCAGGTCGCGATAGCCATGCAGGGCGAGAGGCGATCGCACTCCTAAAGCGGGTGTCGCATGTTCGAATCATGCCGGGGGCACTGTTCTGACCAGCCATTTAGCACTTGACCTGGGGCTTAGCGCGCCGACTCTTAACGATCACATGCAGCTGAGTACCACCGTAGGCAGTCGCATGTCAGTGGTCGCGGGATATACGCGGGATGAATCTTGACGTCTTCGCCCAGGTCGAGGCATGAAACCCTGTACGGCAGAGCCTCATCCCCCAAGGAGCAGCCGTGTGGGACGTCGAGCATGTCCTCTCTCGTCTGGCGGCCATGGCTGGCGCCGACCCGAAGTGCCAGAAGTTCGGTGCCGGTCGACACCGCTACCGGCTGGGGCCGGTTATCTCAGAGGCGGAGGCCGCAGCGTTTGAGGAGCGGCATGGGGTGACGCTCCCCGAGGCGTACCGCACCTCCGTAACCCAGGTCGGTGACGGAGGCGCGGGCCCGTTTTACGGGCTGTTCCGCTTGGAGGAGTCCAGGAGACGGGACGCCGAGTGGGAAGATCGGGAGATCCCAGACTTCCTGGCCACGCCTTTCCCTCACACCGAGGCCTGGACTCCGGACCCGTACAAAGAGTTGGACGGCGACGAGTACGACGATCCACAGTGGATCACTGGATCTCTGAACATCGCCGAGTTCGGCTGCGGCGCATTCCTCCGCCTGGTGATCATAGGCCCAGAGCGGGGACATATATGGTTCGACGATCGCCCCAGCGACGGAGGGCTGACCCGAGAGCGTGGCTTCTACGAGTGGTACATGGATTGGCTGACCAACCCGGAGCAGTACTTCCTCTGACCGTCACCGCCTGGCAGGGCCACGGCACATCGAGGATTCGTCCGGGTTTGATTTCTTTGACACGGCCAAGCGTGAGGTGCAAGCCAGGTACAGCGGTACGGGCTGGGCAATGGCTGGCCCAGTTCGCGCGTGAGGAAGGGCACGGTCCCTAAAGATCAACGGTGTCTTACGCCGTGCGATCCTCGGAGGAAACCATGCCCGTCGCCCTATCATCGCTGATCAGCGCGCCCGGCGAGGGCGAGATGGCTCAGGACATATGATCGGAAATCACAGCAGGCCCGGACTTTTGGCCAGATTCCAGTTGATCGAGGACATCCGCTGCGCGGTCAAGGTCCGGCATACCCTGGAGTCAATCTTGGGGGTGATGGTCTTTGGCTCGGCCGCGGTCGGCGGCGACTCGATCACCGCGATCAGCCACTGGACACACGAGGCGCCCTAGGACGTACTCGCCGCGCTGGGCTGCTGGTGCGATCCCCTCACCGGCCGGTGCCACCCGCCCAGCGAGCGGACCCTGCGCCGGGTCCTGGCCGACATCGACGGCAACGACGTGGACCGGCAAACCGCTGCTTACTTGGCCGAACCGCACCACCAGCGGGACGGAGAACCTGCCGGTGACCTGCCCGGCGAACCGGCCCCTCGCGAGCGCGAGGCGCGCCGGGCTTTCCACCGGCAACAGCAGCGACCGATCCCCGAGGGGATGTTGCCGTCAGCCGCGTTCGACGGCAAGGCCCTGCGCGGCGCGCGCCTGCCCGGCGGTGGGCAGGTCCGCCTGCTGTCGCTGTTCGACGTCGCCTCCGGCACCGTCTGGGCGCAACGGCAGATCGGAGCCAAAACCACCGAAGTCCCCGAGTTGGCGCCGCTGCTGGCCGGACTCGACGTGGCAGGAATGGTTTCAACCGGCGACGCCCTACACACCGTCCGCGCCGGCGCCCGGCATCTGACCGGCGACCACCGCGCTCACTATGTCCTCATTCTCAAAGACAACCAGCCCACCTTGCTGGCCGCCGCGATCGAGGCATTGACCGGGACCGGTCAGCAGTTCGCCACCCGCAGCCACACCATGACCGACCGCGGTCACGGGCGGATCGAGATGCGCACGATCCGGACCGCGCCCGCCACGGGTGTTGACTTCCCCGGCGCCGCCCAACTCTTCCGGATCCTGCGTTGTCGCGGCGGCCTGGACGAAGTCCGCACCAGCAAGGAGATCATGTTCGGGATCACCAGCCTGCCCGCTGACCTGGCCGGCCCTGAGCATCTCAACCATTACGCCCGCTCGCACTGGGCAGTGGAAATTCCGGGCATTACGTCCGCGATGTCACCTTCGGCGAAGACGTCGGCCAGGTCCGCACCAGGCGACTCCCGCACGTCATGGCCGCGATCCGCAACCTCGTGATCGGCGCGTTTTGACAACAAGGCCACACCGACATCGCCCATGCCCGCCGCCACTACGGCTACGCCTCACGCCGCCTACCGACCCTGTTTGCCCCATGACCGACCGGCCCTCAACGGATCAAACCCTCGATACGCCGGGGCCCTGCACCGCCCAGCTCGGGGGTCGCGAGCAACAGGCTTGGATGCCCACAACGGAATATCGGTCAATGGGCATCCAAGCCTTTGTCTCATGCGGTCACCTGGAAATCAACGAATTCGCAAGGCATGCTTCAGAAGCTGCCGTTGAATGATTCCTTGTAAACACCTTGGTGATTACTGGACATGGTCATGATCGAGTAGATGACAGCGCCGGCCACGCTGAGGTAAACAGGCCACGCAGCTCGCAGGAAAACCGGATCCTGAGTCCAGTCACGCAGCGGATACGCATAAGAATTAAATTCGCGGTACCAAACAAAGGAATCCCAGTCCCGACCTGCCACTTGCATATTACCGGTCGAAGAGGCGGCGATGGACGGGGCTCCGTTGACATCGCCGCCGACGCTGAACCAGCCGTGCCAGGTGCCGCCGTACTCCTGCCATTGCAGATAGACATGGTTGTCGGTGCCGGTGTGCGCAGCGTAAAGCCGATGACTCCCCGGGTTCCAGGTCACAGCAGGCCAGGAGTACGTGCTCCCACCCAGGTTCTGGGAGTTCTGCCAGTCTGTGCCGTTGAAGAAGCTGCCCCACATGCCGAAGTCGGATCCACTGCGATAGGCCATGTACAACTCTCGTGAACCCGCACCCAGTTGAGTGACCGATACGGGAGTCGACAACTGCGTCGTCGCACCGGAGGTGTGCCAACCTGACCAGTTGAGGTAGTCATCGTAGATAGCCCAGTAAATGCGACCATTCGTTCCGGTATGGAAGAGGGCGAATCCGCTGTTACCCCAAGGAACGACTGTGGGGGAGGCCCAGGATGTCGCCCCGTCGACTCGGAATGCCGTCCCGTTTTCGCCAAAGGATGCCCATATAGCACTAGTGTTATCGTTGGCTCTCCATACCCTGAGTAGGCGGCCCCCATTCCTTGCTTCAGCGATGGTGCCTGTCGCGTAGAGGTATTGGTTACCGTTTACTCTTTCGTTGCTCCAGTGGTCCCACTCGCCCGGTGCGGTTGCGGCGGACGCCGGAGTCCCGGTAACGATGAGGACCGAGAAAGCAGCCAATAGGGCAATTGCTGCCAACCGCCATTTTTTCCATGAAAACATGAAGTGTCCTTCGAAGAAGAGATGACTAGTCCATACGGCGAGATGATCGCAATGCGTCAGAGATGCGCATCATCTGTGGATCGCCTCGGACGATGCATTGCCGATGCTCAAGTGTCGGCGGGAACGCTCCACTCGCGGAATCCACGCCAGGCGTATGAACCCCGAGTGTCTTCGGTTCGAATTCCGTAACAGCGATGACCGACACGGCAACGCTGACGTATGAGAGGTATTACTGATTGGTTGACGTGGTTTACCCCTTCTCGGGGTGAGGTCGAACAGCTTCCCGCTAGAGGGGCCGCATGTCGGCGAGCTCGGATGCTGCAAGGGGGAAGCGGTGGTGTCGCATGTCGTGCCACGTGTGAAGCAGGATCGGCCGCCAGACACCGACCCCGCTGCCGGTGGCGATATAGCGTGTCGAAGGGCCGGGTCGGCCGTCTGGCGCAGGCAGCGGCTCCAGCACCGCCCACTGCGCATCGGTCAGGTCGAACCGTCCGTCACCTCTGAAGAGGGCGCGAGGTCTCCGGATGTCAGATTCTTGGTCGATGAACCTCTCTACCGGAGACCTCTCTGCTTACCTGGATGACATGCCGCCGCACAACAGGCTTTGAGACGCCGCTCTAGCCTCTGGTGAACGCCTCGAAGTAGGTGTCCGCGTCGTCCTGGTCGACGTCCTCAGGCGTAGGGCCGTCAACGTAGAACGATGCGCCGTTGATCACGGTGCTGGTCCCGTTGCCGCCGACCTTCACGTTCATCGGGGTGGCGAAGGACTTACCCGGCTGGAGCGTAATGTACGGCGTCTCGCAGTTCGCGACGGTCTGACCGTTCACTACTGCCGTGTGGCAGCCGATGGGCTGTTTGGCGAAGGTGACGCCGACCGGCAGGGTGAACCCGTAGCGGATGCTTCCCTCGGCCGGGCGGCTGCCGTAGTTGTAGATCGCCCAGTCGAGGACGGCGCTGTGCCCGGCTTTGACCGGGGTCAGGTCGGTCTCGCCGGTGTCGTCGCGGTCGACCACGACGTCGGCGTACACGTCCTGGGCCCACGGGACCAGGTCGTAGCCTGCCGTGGTGACGGTGACCGGCACCTCGGCGCTGTTGTCGTCCAGGTAGGGGTCGGGGGTCGTGCCGGCCACCTTCACCGACAGCGTGCCGGCCGGGCCCTCCTCACCCAGGCTGTACAGCGGCACCCCGATATTGTGGGTGAAGTCGGGCATGTCGCCCAGCTTGCAGGTGTACCCGGTGGCGTTCGCGATGCAGCCGTTCGGAACGACGTAGCCGACCCGCGTCTTGTCCAGCTTGCTGACATCGACGGTGACGGTGACCGCCCGGGCTTTCGCCCCGCCGAAGTTGACGATTCGGAACTGGAACGGCTTGGCGACGGCCTTCGTGACGCCGTTCGCGAGTCGGGTGCTCAACGGTATGACGGAGAGGTTCGACTCGTCCGCGGCGTACGCCGGCGCCCCGGCTAGGGCAAGGCCGGCGGCGGCGGCAAGCAGAGTCGCGACACCGACACGGGCCAAGCGGGCAGAGTTACGAAAACGCATTAATCCCCCGATGAAATGACAACTAGCGATTAGGAGGTTAACGAGGCTTATAAGGGACTTGCAGCGCATACCATCGTTTAAGCGTTTTTTGTGCAGAGAGATGAGCCGAACGTGCAGCCAGCGATCTGGGTGACACTGATAATCGGCATCCGCTCGACCCCGGCACACCACGGGCGCGTCCGTCCAGGGTCCAGGCGTACCCGCCCGCGTTCGCCGTTGGCCACGTCTGTAGGATCGTCAGCCGGCCGCCGGTCTCGGGTGTAAGGGGGGCGCGAGAATGGGAGAGCTGGGTCTGGGCGATACGTGCGGCATACTCCGGCAGCCTTGGGTCACCTCCTGGCGCAATAGCTCAGGTCTCGGGTGGGAGCGTCTGTACGTCTCCACCCAACGGGAACGGCCGTACCGTGCCGAGTTCGCCCCCGCCGCCACCCACCTGCTGATCCTGCACCTCGACGGTCCCGTCACAGTAAGCCGCCGTCAGGGCAGAGCCTGGCGTTCCCGTCAGGTTCCGCGCGGAGGGTTCTTCCTCCACCCGGCCGGCCACGGTCTGGCGGTGGAGCTCGGCGGCCGGCTCGACACAGTGCATGCGTACCTCACCGATGAGACACTGCGCGAGGCCAACGACGACCGGACGGTGGAACTGACCGAGGAACTGGGCGCCACCGACGCCCTCGTCGAGCAGCTCATGCTGACCCTGCAAGGCGTCATACAGCGCTGGGAACCTTCCGCACGCACCTACGTGGACCACCTCACCGGGATGCTCGCCGCCCAGCTGGTGCACCGGCATCCTGCCGACCGTGAGCGCACCCCGTACAAAACCCCGAAGGGGCTTTCGCCGCGGCAGCTTTCCCGCGTGCGGGAGTTGATGGAGCAGCGGCTCGCCGAGCCGCTGCCGCTCTCCGACCTCGCCGCCGCGGCTTCGCTGAGCGTCAGCCAATTCACCCGGCAGTTCAGAGCGAGCACGAGCGAGTCGCCGCACCAGTACCTGCTGCGGTTGCGCCTGGAGCAGGCATGCCGCCTCCTGCGTACCGGGACCTCCTCCATCGGGGAGGTGGCGGTCAGCTGTGGCTTCTCCCACCAGGAACACCTCACCCGGGTGATGCGCGCCCGGCTGGGCACGACCCCTGCCGTCGTCCGCCGCGCGGGCTGACCTCCCCCGATCCGCCGCCGTCGCGCATCCTATGGTGCGTTTTTCGCGCAGCGAGCGCCGGTTGTTGCAACCACGGGCTCAGCGTCACGGAAATCCGTCAGGATTATTTTGGATCATCTCCGCGCCGCAGAGTGGAGCCATCGCGACGCCATGAACGACCGGGCGAAGTCCAGGAAGCTCAGACCAGCGTCCTTCTCCTGCCTCAGTATCGACTCAGGGAGTCCGGTCGCGATGTCGAAGACTTCTCCCTTCTTCGCCGCCTGGCGGAGTGCAGACAGGAAGTTGTCGGCCAGTGCCTTGGTCCGGAAGGTCTTGGACTTCTGCTTGCCCTCGACCTTCCAGCGGACCTCATAGGACGGCGTCTTACTGGAAGTGTCAATCCCCTCAAATAGAGCTTGGTCATGGTCCTTGACCTGTTCAGTGGCGTAGTTGAACGACCTTGCCCAGCGGAGTCACCGTGGTGTCATGGACCTACAAGCTGTCGAGGCTCTGAACGAGGACCTCACGGAGTTCGCCGCTGACATCTTCACCTACCTCGCCTACCGAGGCCAACGCGACTACGGCCAGCAGTACCTGCGTGGGCTGATGCTCGACGGAAAGCGAAAGTCGGTGGAGCCGATGGCCGGTCGGCTGGGCCTGCCCCGGCAGAATCTCGGTCACTTCGTCGCTCAGTCCACCTGGGAATACACCGAAGTGATGCGGCGTGTCGCCGCGCGAGCGGTCTCGGTGATCGATCCAGCGGCATGGCTGATCGACGATCATCCCTTTGTCCGTTACGGCCACGGCACCGCCGGAGCGATCGTGCAGCACTGCGGGGAACGCGAGCAGCACCTATGCCAGGTCGCGGTCTCGGTCCATGCGGTGTCCGAAACCGGTTCCACCCCACTGCACTGGCGATTGTTCATTCCGCAGGTATGGGCCGACGATCCTGAACGCCGCACGAAGGCAGGGATCCCACCCCCGCTCGCGCATCGGACCAAACAGCAGATCGCGCTGGAGTTACTGGACGAGATCGCCGAATGGGGCTGAGGCCGCCCGTGGTCATCGCCGATAGCGACTACGGCACCAAACGTCGCGTTCCGTAACGAGCTCACTGAGCGCGGGATCCCCTGGCTGGTGGCGGTCAACGCTGACACGACGGTCCTGCCGGTCACGGGAGCGCCGATCACCGCCTGGGCGAAGCGGCGACCGGCCATCGGCGTCGATGCGCTGGCCCGCACCAGCCAGGGCCGGGCTCGCCGGTTCCTCTACCGCGCAAAGACGGCGGATCATCCTGCTCGCTGTGGGTGGTTCGCCGCGATCCCCGTCCATATCGCCGGGATCATCGAACGAGGACACATCGCCACCACCGGACAGCGCCTTCTCCCCGAGCGTACGCTGCTGGTCCAATGGCGACGCAAGCACGACGCTGAACCGTTTCGTGCCTGGATCACCGACCTGCCCGCAGACACTCCTCTGTCCACCTTCGTCCAACACGCGACCAGCCGCTGGTGCATCGAGACCGATTACCGCGAGATGGAACAGGCCCTGGGTCTGGGCGACTACGAAGGCCGGATCTATGCCGGATTCCACCACCACGTCGCCCTCGTTTCCGCAGCGCATCTGTTCTGCCTGGAACGGCGCCTCAACCCAAAAGGAGCGGACACGGTCTGAACCTGTAGTCGAACGCCCCGACGATCAGACTTCATCCGCAGCCGCCTGAAAGATCCTGATCCACAGGTATTGACGATTGCTCGCGGTGAGCAGTGCCCGAGAAGCAGGTCAGCCCATCGGGGCGATGGGTGGCGTCCCTTCCGGAAGCGGAATGGCATCCAGCCGCGCGGGGACCAGGGCGCCTTGCTCGTTGGGCAGCGCGAACCGCCAGTCACCCATAGGGGTGCGTTCTGGTGACACCTCGCGCACCGCGCGGACCAAAGCGGCCGCTCTACGGTGCGGAGTGGTGTCGATCCACCCGGGTGGCACGGGGTGTTCACGAATGGGTGTGAGCTGGGGTGGGTCGGAGCCCTAGAAGATCCCTTCCCGGGATGGAGGTGCTCGTTTCCCGTGACCCCTACACGGAGTTGAGACCTCACCGAGGCCGCTGAGATCCCGGTGTCGGGATCGGTCAGTCGTTGCGAGGTTTGCCGAACTCTTCGATCAGCACGGGATACTGCTCCCCACCGTGTCCGGCGGCGGAGGACTCCGGGGCTCTGTCCCTCGCCGCTCAGGCGGCGGCGTCGATGAGCGCCTGCAGCACGCGCTGGGGGTCCTCGGCCAGCCGGTTGCACACATACAGCCACCACTCGGTGCCGAAGACGACGTACTCGCGGGTGGGATGACCCCGTTCCGCCATCGCGGCGAGCCGGTCGGGCCCGAGGCCGAGCAAGGCCTCGAACTCCCAGGGCACATCGGGACCAGGCGTGCCAAACTGGTGGTCGATCTGGTTGATCAGCTCCCAGTCATGGGTGGCGAACGAGCACAGATGTCCCGACGCGGCCAGCAGCTTGGCATAGCGCAGGTATGCCGTGGCCAGGGCCTGGTCCCCGCGCGCGTAGGCAATCGTCTCCGGCTCCAGGAAGGCCCCCTTGACCAGGCGGATCCGGCCCGGCAGGTCGAGCAGCGCCGGCAGGTCCTCGACGGTACGGTGCAGCCGCGCCTGAACGGTGATCCCGACGTGGTCGAAACATTCGGACAGTTTGCGGTGCACGGACAAGACTGTGTCCGTACGGTCCGAGCCCTCCGCCGAAATCATCATCTCCCGCCCGGTGTCAGCTGTAGCCCGCGCGATGCGTGTGGCGTTTTCCAACGCCAGATCTTCATCGATCGCCAGGCCAATGTGCGACAGGTCGAGCGAGATTGAGCAGCCCGGCGGTAGCAGGCGCGCGGCGTCCACGAACACGTCCGTCTCCGCCCCGGCCCGCTGCGGGTCGCTGCAGCTCTCACCCATGTACTCGACGCTCGTGCGGTGGCCCTTCGCGAGAATCCCCTCGAGCCGGTCCAGCGCGTCCGCGAGGTTGTCACCGGCCACATAGCGCCGCGCCACCCTGCGGACGATGCCGCCGAGCACCGGGTCCGCGGGGACACGCCATTTGAGATCCTCGTCCAGCGCGAGCTTGCGCAGGACTTGGGCCGCCGCGTCGGACGTCTCCTCGATGCCAGGGGTGAACGTGCTCGTCATCGTGCGCCTACCTATGAAGATGAAGAAAAGAGGGAAACGCAGTCGCCGGCCCTCTTGGACCCGATCGCTCTGCTCTGTCAATCTTTCCGGTGCCGCTCCGTGAGCGAGAGTGGCAGAGCAGCCGAATAAGCTGAAATTCCTGCCACCTCATGCGCCTCTCAAGGAGAACCGGATGCTGCACGACGTCGCGGTGCTCGCTCTCGACGGCGGCCACGCCTTCGAGTTGGGAGTGTTCTGTGAGATCTTCGGGATCGACCGCGGGGACGACGGCCTGCCCGTCTACGACTTCGCGGTCGTCTCGCCCACGGGAACGAGCGTGCGGACGAGGCATGGCTTCCGTGTGGAGACTCCTCACGGACTGGAGCGACTGGAGTCGGCCGATCTCATCGGCATTCCGGCTTCGGATCCGGACGTGCGGCACTCGGAGGACCTGTACGAGGCGCTTAGGGCCGCGGTGGCACGGGGCGCGCGCGTGCTCAGCATCTGCTCCGGCGCCTTCCTGCTCGGCGAGGCCGGCCTGCTGGACGGCCGCCGCTGCACCACCCACTGGCGCTATGGCGAGGAACTCGCCCGCCGCTATCCGAAGACCCGGGTGGAGGTGGACGTCCTCTTCGTCGACGAGGACCCGGTCATCACCGGCGCGGGGACCGTTGCGGGCATCGACACCTGCCTGCATCTGGTACGCAAGGAGCAGGGCAGCGCAGTCGCCAACGACATTGCCCGGCGCATGGTGGCGCCTCCACACCGGGACGGAAATCAGGCCCAATACATCAAACGCCCGAACGTCGAGCTCGGCGTCGGGCCCTTCGCATCCCTGCAGGCCTGGCTGCAGGCCAACCTCCACGAGCAACTGACTGTGGAGAGCATGGCGCGCCATGTGAACATGTCGCCGCGCACCTTCGCCCGGCGCTTCCACCAGGAGATGGGCATCACCCCGCTCCAGTGGCTCACCAACCAGCGCATCCTGCTCGCTCAGCAGCATCTCGAGAACACCGACGAGTCGATCACCACGATCGCCGAGCGGGCCGGATTCGGCTCGTCTGCCACGCTGCGCCACCACTTCGCCCAGCGCCTGGGAACCACCCCCCACAGCTACCGACGTACCTTCCGTGGCCGGCGCACGCGCCCGAACAGCGCCTTCCCGTGACGGCAGGCGTGGGTGGTGAGAGTTCTCGGCCATCATCACGATCACGTTCGGGCTCGAGTCAGGCATGATCGCCATACTCGAAGAGCTGTACGTCGCCCCAGCGCAACTGCTCGACGCCGGCCAGGAGGACGGCCACGGCTTCGTCGAGGTCAAGGCCGCCTCCGGTGACACCCTATGGATGCCGAGAACCATGTCACCTCATGCGACCTGCACGTACTCGTGGATCAGGTCACCGAATCGATCTCGCCTAAGTGGTCGACTTCGGACGTTCTTCGGGGTTATGCGGCGGCCTTCGGCGCGGCAGGCTGGTGGTCGCAGTCATCGTGCTGCTGGAGGTTCGACTCTTTCTGTTCGTGTCGCTCGATCCGGGCCAGTAGGTCCTCGAGGTCGGCCGGGGTGAACTTCCATTCGAAGGGTCGGGCGGCCTGGTTGTAGCGCCGCTCGAAGGCGATAAGCCGGTCTTCGACCTGGTCAAGGCTGGTGAAGTCATTGGGTGTGACGACCTTGCGCTGGACGATGGAGAAGATTTCGACGTGGTTGAGCCAGGAGACATGTACGGGTGTGTGCGCCATGACCGCGTTGAGGTAGCGCTTGGCCAGCCGGTCGATGGCGGCCTGGCCGCGGTGGGAGGATGAACCGCGCCGGGATTGCTGGAGGCTTTGATGTACTCCGGCGCGGTTCACTCGTGACCATTGCTCCCACCCGCTGCGGGGGCGAGGGGTCCATCCAGGGCTGCCCATTGCAGGAGCAGGATGGTCTTGCCGTCGGTGATGCGTCCGTCGCGGGTCATGGCGAGGGCCTCAGCGAACGGAAGTTCGAGGACCTCGATGTCCTCGCCGTCTTCCTCGAGTCCGCCGCCGGTCCCTGTGCGGTCGGCCGGGGTGTAGGGGGCTGCGAAGAAGTGCAGGCGCTCGGTGACGGAGCCGGGGCTCATGTAGGCGTCGAAGACGTGGGTGAGCGGGCCGAGCGTGACGCCGAGTTCCTCGGCGCTCTCGCGTCGGACGGCGGTCGGCGGGTCGTCCGCGTCAAGCAGCCCTGCGGCGGCTTCGACGAGCACGCCGTCGGGGTGGTCGTTGACGTAGGCCGGGTAGCGGAACTGGCGGGTGAGCAGGACGCAACCGCGTCCGGTGTCGTAAGGCAGGACGACGGCGCCGTTGCCGCGGTCGTAGGTCTCGCGCTGCTGGGTTTCCCAGCGTCCGTCGCGGCGGCGGTAGTCGAAGGTGGTGCGGCGCAGGACGTGCCAGCCCTGGGAGGTGAGCTCGACGTTGCGGATCACGACATCGGGGTTGCGGTCCAGGCCGCGCCCGGCCTGGTCGAGGCCGGTGCGGCCGTGATGGTCGGGGGTGTCGATGCCGGGGTGGCTTGTCACGCGGTCTCCTGCGGGGTGCGGCGGGGAATCTCGGCCACGTCGTGGTAGACGGGCAGGGCGATCCATTCCCCGATCACGGGGAGGTGGCCGGTGGCGAAGACCGGCCAGGCGGCGGCTTCGAGGCGGGCGAGGTTGGCGGCCATGGCCTGCGGGTCGCCGTTGGTGCCGGAACGGTAGGGGCCGGCGATCAGGATGAGCATGGGCTTGTCGATCACGGACGCTAAGATACATGCAGAAACGTGCAAGAACAGGAGAGAATGTGCATGCTGGCTGCTGAACGGCGCGACCACCTGCTCGGCCTGCTCGCCCGTGAGGGCAAGATCGTCGCCAAGGACGTCGCCGCCGAACTGGGGATCTCCGAGGACAGCGTGCGGCGCGACCTGCGCGATCTCGCCTCCGAGGGACTGTGCCTGCGGGTCTACGGCGGCGCCCTACCTGTTTCACCCGCGGTGGTCGGCTATACCGCCCGGCAGACCGTGGCCCCGGACGGCAAGCGGAAGGTCGCTTCGGTGGCTGCCGGGCTGGTGCGGCCGGGCGGTGCGCTGATTCTCGACGGCGGCACTACCGCCCTCGCCGTCGCCCGCGCGCTCCCGCAGGACCTGGCCTGCACCGTGATCACCCACAGCCCGACCATTGCCGCCGCGCTGCTCGACCATCCGCAGACGGAGCTCTTTATGCTCGGTGGCCGCATCTTCAAGCACTCGGCGGTCGCCTGCGGAGCGGCCGCGGTCGAGGCCGCGCAGAACGTCTCCGCCGACCTCTGTCTGCTCGGCGTCACCGGCGTACATCCTGAGGTGGGACTAACCACTGGCGACGCCGAGGAGGCCGCGATGAAGCGTGCCCTGGCCGCACGCGCGGCGGAGACCTACGTCCTCGCCTCCTCCGAGAAGCTCGGCACAGCTTCGCGGTTCCGCGTCCTGCCCTGGGAAGAGATCAGCGGACTGATCACCGACGCCGACCCCCACGACGCAGTCGTCGAACGGCTGACGGCGCGCGGCGTGGAGATCCTCACAACCGGCTGACGGCCACGAGCCGAACGCTCGCTGGTCGGCAGGTCATCTAAAGCACCACCGCCACCACGACCCAGCCATCCACAGGAATTGACAATTGCTCAGAGCCGGGACCTTTCAGTTCCTGGTTGATCAAACGTCGAGCGCGTCAGATATTTGCTGGTTAGCTCGTGGTCGCTGTCCCTCAATGCACTTGGCGTAGACACGCAGAAGAACATCAACACCATGACCAGCGCGCTGAGCCTGTGGGTGCCCAGAATTCGGCCACCCAGTGTGACCTGGGGTTTCCCGTTCGCCGGGCAGACTCGGCCTGAGACCGGCAGGCTTCGGGTTCGTGGCTTTACGACTGATCTATCTGATCTTCATTCGGCTTCTCGATGCCCCTGCCCTATTCCTACGCTCGGACGTCTCCAAGGACGCCGAGATCCTGGTGCTTCGCCACCAACTCGCGGTATTGCGTCGTCAGGTCACCCGGCCCAAGCCGTCGTGGGCCGACAGTGCCCTCATCTCGGCACTGGTCCGGCTGCTCCCGAAACCGCGCCGGATCGGGCTGCTGATCACGCCCGACACCCTGCTGCGCTGGCACGCCGATCTGGTTAAACGGCGCTGGACCTACAAGCGCACGACACCCGGCCGGCCGCCGACACGGCCGACGATCCGCGCGCTGGTGCTGCGCCTGGCAGCCGAGAATCCGACCTGGGGATACCGCAGAATCGCCGGGGAACTGGCTGGCCTGGGCCGGAAAGTGGGCGCTTCCACGGTCTGGAGGATCCTGCACGAAACCGGCATCGACCCTGCCCCGGATAAGTCCGGCCCAAGCTGGGAGGAGTTCCTGCGCGCTCAGGCGTCCGGGATCCTGGCCTGCGACTTTTTCCACGCCGATACGATCACGCTGGCCCGGCTGTACTGCTTCGCGGTCGTGGAACATGCCAACCGCCGCGTTCACGTCCTGGGTGTCACTCCGAATCCGACCGCGGGCCGGGTCGCCCAGCAGGCCCGGAACCTGATGCTCAACCTGGGTGACCGCGCCGCCGACGTCACGTTCTTGATTCGTGACCGCGACGCGAAGTTCACCGCGATGTTCGATGAGGTGTTCCGCGCCGCGGGAATCCGGATCGTGCTCACCGCGCCGCAGGTTCCGCGGATGAACGCGATCATGGAACGCTGGGTGGGCAGCGTACGCCGTGAACTCCTGGACCGGATCCTCATCATGAACGCCCGCCACCTGCGTAAGGTCATCGCCGAATACGCGGCCTATTTCAATGGGCACCGCCCGCACCGGGCCCTGGACCACGCCAGCCCGCTCCGGGCACTCCCGGACCCCGTCGACGCCGATATCAAGGTCATCCGACGAGACCGGCTCGGTGGCCTCCTACACGAATACTCCGAGGTCGCATAGGGGTGGCCGAGTTACGGGCACCCACAGGCATCCTCAACGAGTACCAACATGCCGCCTGACCTGTGCGGATGGGGTTTTCGGCAAGGGCACCGTCCGAGCGGGTGGTGCGGCCGTCGGGGTGCGCCTCCGGACACCTGACTCCCCGGTCATCGTACTGGAGCATGGGTTGCACGGCGCTGGCCGTGCCACCATGCCACCCGCATCGGCGGCACCTTTCCCCTGTAGTGCTGGGCGCGGTTACTTGCTCGTCTGGCTCCGCCCACACGGGTGATCATTCATCGAACTTCGGCGGGCTCTCGGAGCGACTGTTCCGCCGTCGCAGGCCGAGTCGTCGCCTCCAATGCGAAGCTGGTGCCCGCGAGCGCGAATCCCAGCAGGCCGAAGCCGACTCCGACCCAGCTGGGCGCGATGTAGCCCAGGCCATGCGCGATGACGATGCCGCCGAGCAACGCGCCGAGGCTGTTGGCGACGTTCATCGCGGACTGGTTGAGGGCGGCGCCCATCATCTGCGCTCCGGGCGCCACCGCGATCAGGCGGGACTGCAAGGCCGGGCCCAGGAACACGCCGGTCGCACCGACCAGGAACACGCCGAGGAACAGCCCGATGGGTGACCGCGCGATGAGCGCGAACACGGCCATCGAGACGATGAACGCCGGGAACCCGGCCATTATGGCGAGGCGCATGTTGCGGTCCGCCGCCCACCCCCCGGCGGCGTTTCCGACGGTCATGCCGAGCCCGACCACGGCGAGCACCCACGGAACCGTTGACGCCGACAGCCCGGCCACATGTGTGGTGACCGGCGTGATGTAGCTGTCGATCGCGAAGAATCCGCCGAAGCCGAGCGACGCGATGCCCGCGGTGAGCCAGACCTGAGGCCTGCGAAAGGCTCGCAGCTCACTGCGAGCCGTGCCGTTCGGATGCGCGGCGACGGACGGCACGGTCGCAAGCACGGCGAAGAGTGTCAGCGCGAACACGACCGCGATGGCGAGATAGGCGACTCGCCAGCCGGCCGCCTGGCCGATCCAGGTGATTGCGGGTACGCCGATGACGTTGGCCACGGTCAGGCCGCCGAGCGTGACCGCGAATCCCTTGCCGTGACTGCCCGGGCCCATGATCGACGCCGCGACGAGGCCGGCGGCACCGAAGTAGGCCCCGTGCGGTAGCGCGGCCACGAACCGGGCGACCAGGACGAGGCCGAATGTCGGGGCGACCGCGGAGGCGACGGTGCCGGCGATGAAGATGGCCAGGAGGATGAGCAGCATCTTCTTACGGGGGACCCGGGCGGTGCCGGCCGCGAAGAGCGGCGCGCCGACGACGACGCCGGCCGCGTAGATGCTGATCACCCAACCGGCGTGCGCGACGGCCTGCGAGGCGGACTGCTCGTACATCGCGGGAAACAGGCTTCGTGCGATGTCCGGCAGCAGACCCATCGCGACGAACTCCGTCAGACCGATGGCGAAGCCCCCGAGGGCAAGGGCAAGGAGCGCAGCCCAACGCTGCGCCGGGGTGAGGGGGCTCATGCGAAACTTTCGTGATCAGTGGAGCACGACTCCGCCGTGTGTCTTGGGGAGGCGGTCAGTGCGCTCGTGGTAGCTGTTCGCCTAGTTTAGCAACGCTGCTGCGTAATACCCCGGCGGGTGGACAAGGCGGCGAACCTGGACTACCTGCGCGAATACAACGACGCGTTGGTGTCGCGATCGCACGCCGCATCGGCGAGTTCGACCGTGCGATGATCGCCGAAGACACCGGTCTCACCCCGCCGGCGGTCTCCAAGGTGATCGCACGCCTCGTGGCGGCCGGTCTGGTGGCGCGGGGCCACGTCCAGTGGAGTGGTGTACAGCAACACCGCCTTGCACGATGGCCTTGAATCGCTGGTCACGGTCTATTCAAGGGATGATCTTGAGGGCGTTTGACCAGCTCATACCTCAGGACGAAGCTGTCAAATCATCAAAGAACGCCCTATCGCCGGTCATTCGATCATCATTTGCACTCCCGAAGTTCCATATAAGGGCAACACGGGCCGATCACCGTGCGGCATCGCATCCGCGGGGCTGCGCGGTCATACCGAGGCGGCTTGTGATAGGCACTGGTGCCCGCCCCCTGCTGAGGACAAGGATCCTGGCATGAGACTTACCGCCCGACAGCTCAACCGAGCCACGCTCGGCCGACAGATGCTGTTGGAGCGCGAATCGCTGGCAGTGGCCGATGCCGTCCGCCGCATCGTCGCTCTGCAGGCGCAGGAGGCCCCGTCACCGTATCTCGCCCTGTGGAACCGGCTCACCGACTTCGAACCGGAAGACCTGGACGCCGCATTCGCCGACCGCGAGGTGGTCAAGGCCTCACTGATGCGCCTCACGTTGCACGCGGTGCACGCCGAGGACTACCCGGGGTTCCACAACGCGATGCGGCGCAACCTACGGGCTGCGCGTCTGGGCGACTCCCGCTTCACCTCGAGCGGGCTGTCCATCGCCGACGCCGATGCCCTCCTTCCCCATCTCGCGGAGTTCGTGGCTCATCCGCGCACCGGCGCCGAGATCGAAGGCTTTTTCAAGGCCAGGTTCGGTGAGCCCAAGCGGGGCGTGTGGTGGGCGCTGCGGACGTTCGCTCCTTTGCATCACGCGCCGACCGGTGGGCCCTGGTCGTTCGGTGCGCGGTCGTCGTTCGTCGCCGCGCGGGCCACGTCAGGTCCGGAGTCCGAGGACGACTCCGTGCGGCGACTGGTCCTGCGTTACCTACGGGCCTTCGGTCCCGCCTCGGTGCCGGACATGGCGCAGTTCACCATGCTCAGGCGGACGGTGCTGCTGCAGGCCGTACGGGCTTTGGCCGGCAAGGTCGAGGAGTTGGAGGGGCCGGATGGAGCAACGCTGTTCGACGTGCCTGGGGCACCGCTTCCGGCGGAGGACACCGCTGCCCCACCGCGGCTGCTGCCCATGTGGGACAGCGTCCTGCTCGCCTACTCCGATCGCAGCCGCATCATTCCACCGGAATATCGCTCGCTCGTCATCCGGCGCAACGGCGATGTCCTGCCGGCCCTGCTCGTCGACGGCTACGTCGCCGGTGTGTGGCGCCCAGTCGAGGGAGGCATCGAAGCGACGGCTTTCCACCGCCTGAACAAGGAGGTCTGGAAGGGACTCACGGCGGAGGCCGGTGCGCTGGCGGCGTTCCTGGCGGATCGCGGGACCACCGTCTATCGCCGCTACGCTCACTGGTGGACCAAGCACATGCCGAGCGCCGAAATCCGTTTGCTCCCGAAGTGACGGCCCTACTCGGCAGTGAGGGGGCCAAGGTGGCCCCCGGACGTACCGACGCGCGCGGCCCAAGAAGCGTGAAACGGCTCCCGGAATGACTGATATCCAACTCTCATTCCCACCGGCATAGCCAGCCAGCCGAGTCTCGTTTTTCAGTCGTCGGCGGCGACCAGGAGCGACAAACTCTGAGCAGCATGGTCGATGAGGACCAGTTCGTAGAACTCGGTGTGGACTCCACCCCAGTCGTGAAATGCCTCACGGCCGAGATCTTTAAGCTGATACCTTCCACTGGCTCTCGTGATCAGCGGATGAACCTCACGATCCAGCCGAGCGAGCAGAGCCGCGGGAAGAGCACCGAATTGTTCCGCCCAGGTGCGCAAAATGGCGTTCGCGCCCACTTCATCGACTTGCGCATACGCAGCCGAGCTCAGGTTTCGCAGCCAGTAAGGGCCGTGGCGGAGTCCCTCAGCGTCGCGCAGACGGCTGGCCGGCCCGAACCGCTTCGGCGAGCACGTCGGCCGCGGGGAACAGGCGCAGGCAGGAGACCCGCTCGTCGTGCTGGTCGCCCCAGTAGAACCACAGGAACGCCAGGTGAACGTAGACGCGACGGCTACGGAACGCACTGTCGGTGACGTCCAGGCACGGACGCTCTTTCTGATCAGTGATCAGGACCGCGATGACCTCCCGATTGATGAGCTCGTTTCGCAGCGCTGTGAGCAGTTCGACCTGATAGGCACGCTGGCTCTCTTTCACGGTGGCTTCGAACGTGTCTGGGACAGCGCCGAACCCGCAGCTCAGACGATCTGAGGAGTACTCAGTTCAAGTGTTTAATCCCACCTGATGCTTGACGGCGGACCTAAGGATCATGCATCGATTCCTCATCGTCCGTGCCCGCAGGTCCAAGAGGGGGGAGCCGCTACGTCCGTTCATGCCGATGAGCGTTCGTTCCGCACGTAGATCGTTTTTACCGCGCCTCTGGCACACCCTCTGGGGGTGCGTGGGGTTGCCGAAGGGGATCCAGGACCGGGACGATCATCGGTCATGACGAGGATCGAACGTGTGGATCTGCTGGGGCGGCCCGGTCCCCTGGCCGCTGCCGCCGCGACAGGGCCGGTGTACGTCGTGTGCGGTGCGAAGTCAGGGACCGTTCTGCAGGCGGTCGACCTGGACGGACGGCTGTGCTGGAGCAGGTCCCTTGGCACAGCGGGTGGGCAGATGCGCGTCGCGCCGGATGGTGGTGTCTGGGTGGCCGATGGCGGTGCGCTGATGGAGACGACGGTGTCGGGTACGCCGGGTCGGCGAGTGGAGTTCTCCTGCGCATCCGATGAGCGGATCGGAACGTTCGTCGTCCTGCCGGACGGGTTCCTGGTGGCGTGGACGAGCCGCCCGTATCGCAAGGTGCGCCTGGAACGCACCGACGGCTCGGGCGCGAGCCGCTGGTCGGCCGGACTGCCCGATGCGCGCCTGTCCTACGACGGCGTCGTCGAGATGAGCGCGGTCGACGGCTGGCAGGCGGAGCCCAAGGTGCCGTGGCGGCCGAGGGATCTGGCTCCGGAACGCTGGGCTGGGCTGTTGGTGTCGGCGGACCGGGTGCTGGCCACCTACACCGACTGGTCCAGTGGTATCGGCATGGGCTTCTGCCTTGACCTGGCGACTGGGACTCTGGTCTGGGTGACGCCGCCGCACCCGACAGGTGAGCGGGCGATTGCTGGGCAGGGCAGGTTCCTGGTCGGCAGACAGGGGTACGGCGCGTTTTCGACATGGCTGTATGACCGGGACGGCGCTGTGGTGGCCGAGTGGCCCAGCCAGGGGAAGTTGCTGGTCAGCAGCCGAGGGAGGATCCGCGTCGTCGAACTGGACAACAGCGACTCCTCGACCCGCCGGGTCCGGCGGCTACATCGCGACGGCAGCATGACCGACGGCCCGTACCTGCCCGGCTACTACACCGCCGGCCCGGTGCTGAGCGGCGACGGCCGGGCCGCGTTCTGGCGCGACGGCACACTCCAGATCGTCGATCCCGACCTCCATGTCCACACCTTGTACGAAGGAGAAGGCGAGGGAGTCGATCGGATGCTGCTGCTGGAGGGTGGACGGCTGTTCTTCGTCCTCACCAGGGACCGGGCCGAGGGCGACAGCGCCCTCGTCATCGCCGCCACCGATCTGGCTCCACTCGACACCGGCGCCTGGCCCTGCGGCGAGAGTGACCTGCACGGTAATCCGGTCCACTACGAATAGCAGAAGAGGCTGGTGTCGAAGGGGACCAAGCAGTCCATGCCGACCGGGCGCAGGTGAGGATCGGTCACCAGATACGGCACCGCCGGCGACGGCACAGCACGGTCGGCCCGCACCGAGACCACCGAACTGTGGGTGCGGTGCGCCTGGGCACGCCGGAGCGGCAGCCACGGTTACACCGTACTGGCGAGACCGATCAAATTGACCATCCCGTCGCCCGCCGCCGGGTCACCCAGCGCCGGCCACCAGTCGCCATCCTGCCAACCACGAGCCTCATCGGACATCAGGGATGCCAGCGACCGCCGCACCGCAGGCTCAAGCCGCGTTCAGCGAGCTCACAAGCCGAGACCGCAGGGGTGCGTATCGCCGCCGACCTCGTCACGCGCATACGATTCGAGCTCACCTCGCTCGCCGCAGAACTTCTTGTAGTCCTTGGTCCAGGCAGATCCGTTGGTCGGCAGGGCGCTGATGCTTCTGGCCCGCGCAAGTGTTCCACCGGGGCCGGCCGCCGCTGTGCGCGGGGTTTCGATCGGGATCCGTGGGCGCTACCGCAGTTGGTCGCGGCGGCGGGTCAGGTAGGCGGTCTCGGCGGTGTTGCCCGCCAGGTCGATGGCTTTGTCGTAGGCCGCTCGCGACTCCTGGCCGCGGCCCAGCCGGCGCAGCAGGTCGGCGCGGGTGGCGTGGTAGGGGTGATAGCCGGCCAACCTGTGCTCGAGACGGTCAACGGCCGCCAGTGCCACCTCCGGGCCGTCGAGTTCGGCCACGGCGATGGCCCGGTTGAGGGCGATGATCGGCGAGGGGTCGAGGCGGACGAGCTGGTCGTAGAGGGCGAGGACCTGTGACCAGTCGGTGTCGCGGATGTCGCGGGCGGAGGTGTGCACGGCGTTGATCGCGGCGAGGATCTGGTAGCGGCCCGGAGCGACCCCGGCGGCGGCAGCGGCCAGGCGCTCGCGCACCAGCCGGTGCCCCTCGGCGATCAGCGCCGTGTCCCAGGCTCCTCGGTCCTGCTCGTCGAGGGCGACCAGTTCGCCGCCGGCTGAGACCCGGGCGGTGCGGCGGGCCTCGGTGAGCAGCATCAGCGCCAGCAGCCCGGCCACCTCACCGTCGTCCGGCAGGAGGGTACGGATCAGGCGGGTGAGCCGGATCGCCTCGGCGGTCAGGTCGTGACGTAGGGGATCGGTGTCGGGGCCGGTGGCCAGGTAGCCCTCGTTGAAGACGAGGAGCAGGACGGTGAGCACACTGGAGACGCGTGCCGGGAGGTCCTCGGCGGACGGCACGCGATAGGGGATGCGGGCCGCTTTGATCTTGGCCTTCGCGCGGGTGATCCGCTGCCCCATGGCACTCTCGGCCACCAGGAAGGCGCGGGCGATCTCGGGCACGGTCAGACCGCCGACCATGCGCAACGTCAGCGCCACGCGGGCTTCCATCGCCAGCGCCGGGTGACAGCAGGTGAAGATCAGCCGCAGGCGGTCGTCGTCGATGGCGCTGGGAGGAGGCGCGGGCGGGTCGTCGTGGTACGCCATCTGAGCCTCCCTGTGCTTGTCGTCGCGTTTGTTCTCGCGCCGGATCCGGTCGATAGCCTTGCGGTTGGCGGTGGTGGTCAGCCATGCGCCGGGGTTGGGCGGGACGCCGTCGGCCGGCCACCGCTCGACGGCGGTCGTGAACGCCTCGGCCGCTGCCTCCTCGGCGATGTCGAGGTCACCGAAGCGCCTGGTCAGGGCGGCCACCACCCGCGCCCACTCCTCGTGGTGGGCCCGGGTGATCGCCTTCTCGACGTCGCTCACTGGAACGGCCGCACCTCGACCTTCCGATCGCAGACCTTCGACGCCTCGGCGGCGAGCTTGAGCGCCACATCCAGATCGGGGGCCTCCCACACCCAGACGCCGGCGAGGTACTCCTTCGACTCCACGAAAGGCCCGTCGCTGAACACCGCCTGCTCGCCCCGGTTGTCGATGACCGTGGCCGCGTCGGTGTCCGCGAGTCCGCCCGCGAAAACCCAATAGCCCTCGGCGATCAGTCGTTCGTTGAACGCGCTGATGGCAGGCTGCCTGTCCGTGCTGCCGGGATTGCTCTTGTCATCGATCACGGAAACCAAGTAACGCATCTGAAGATCATCTCCTGTGGTGTCAAGACAGCGTGGTTCGGTGGTCAGGGACTTCAGGCCGTTGCATACTGCGGGCGCCCGGCCGGCCGGTAGACCTGGATCGTCACACCCTTCGAGTCGACCCGCGACTCGACCAGGTCGAGCGCAAGATCCGGGCCGATCTCCGGGAACAGTCTCGCGCCCTGGCCGACGATCACCGGGATCACGATCAGAGTCATCTCGTCGACCAGATCGTTCTCCAGCAGCCACCGGGTCAGGGCGCCACTGCCGTGCACCTGCAGCTCACCCCCGGGCTTGGCCTTCAGCTCACTGACGGCCGCCGCGAGGTCACCGCGGAGAACGGTCGTGTCCTCCCAACGCGGCGCGGTGAGTGCGGTCGAGGCAACGTACTTGGGGGCCTCGTTCAAGGCCACGCCGATGGGATGTGCGCGCATCTGGTCGATTGATCCCCAGGAGCCGGCGAACAACTCGTAGGTACGCCGGCCGAACAGGAACGCCTCTGCGCGCTGGTAGGTCTGCGTGATGAGCGTCCTGGTCTCGTCGTCGCCCTTCCCCAGGGCCCAGCCGCCGCGCTCGAACCCGCGCGGGTGGTCGTCCGTCGGGGCGCCGTTGTTCTGCATCACTCCATCGATCGAGATCTGAGTCATGGTCGTCAGCTTCATGATCGCGGTTCCTTTGCCTTGGCGCCGCCCCCCTTGTGGGCGGCCTCACCCCTGCTACGAACACCGCCGCCCCGATCCGACACCTTCTCCCGGATTTCTTTAAAGAACTTTCCGAGACGCCGGTCGTCAGCGATCCAGCAACGCGACGGGTTCGGGGCGACCGCGCTCCCCCTGCCCATGCACGCCCAGTGCGGACAAGCTCTTGAACCAGATGGGCAGCGGAGACCCTGACTCGTCGTCCGCTCATGCCGCGAAGCGTTACGCTGGCGGCCGCGGGGGACGTTTGATGGAATCGGTCTATGAACACACGAGGACATGAAATCGAGGTCACGCCTGTATCGGATCAGGTCGTGGTGCGAGTCAAGGACGTGGTCGTCGCGACCTCCTCCCGGCCGATCGTGCTCACCGAAACGGGCTGTCCACCGCGGTACTACCTGCCGTCGGCGGACGTGAAGATGGACATGCTCAGATCATCGACAACGACGTCGCACTGCCCGTTCAAGGGCGACGCCGCCTACTGGTCGGTTCAGATCGGTGACGGTGTGGCCGAGGACGTGGTCTGGTCCTACCCGGAGCCGTTCTCGAGGGTGGAGGAGATCGCCGGTTTGCTCGCCTTCTGGGCCGAGAAGCCAGGCGTCACGCTCGAGGTGAACGGGCAGGCCGCGTAATCGTCGCGGGTTGCGATCGCCGCCACGCGCAACAGACCGTCCACCCTGACGGCGCTGAACATCCACTTCTGCCGCGGATGGCACCTACGGAATGCCACGGCAAGCGGCTCGAGCCAACGCCCGGTCGTGCCGAGGTGAGCGCGTCAGTATTGGGGCCGATCCGCCGGCGGTCGCCGGTAGGCGATCGACGTGTTGGCCGCGGCGCAGATGCGCGAGTTCGCCGAGCACCGCGGTGGCATGCACCTGAAGGTCAGTGGCCGACGGCGCGGCCGAGGAAGCGTTCACCGATCTCGGTGATGTCCTCGGTGGTCCACTCGAGAGCGGGCGCGGCGACGGTGATCTCGGTCATCGCCATGCCCGGTACGTCTGTTTCCTGCCAGCCGGCGACGAACCACACTTTCTCCTCTTCGGCGAGTGCCAGCGCCGCGTCGTTGAGCGCTTGCGCCGGGTGGGGCAGCCAGAGACGGAATCGATGGGTATGCGGAGGTTCTGGATACACCCGCGCCCCGGGAAGCGCGGTGAGTGCCGCAGCGACCGTCCTCGCGTGCCGCACGTAATCGGGGATGCGCGGCAGTTCCCTGTTGAGACCGGCGAGTGCGGTCAGGGCGACCGGCCACTGCTGGAACACCTCGCCGCCGTAGCGGTGCCGCCAGATGCGGGCGTAGGAGGCGAGCTGCGTGGTGCCCGCGAGCGCCGCACCGCTGATGCCGCCGATCGTCTTGTAGAACGAGACGTAGGTGCTGTCGGCGAGGTCGGCGATCTCGCTGAGGGGGTGCGCCAGGTATGGGGTGGACTCCCAAATCCGGGCGCCGTCGAAGTGCACGCGTGCACCGATGGCGCGCGCTGCGACGGATAGGGCGGCGAGTTCGCTCCAGGAGGGGAGGACGAAGCCGGCTTCGCGCAGCGGGAGTTCGATGACGACGGTGCTCACGGGTTCGGCGAGCGCGGTGATCTCGTCGGCGGTGGGGTTGCGGGGCGCGGTGGTCGGCCAGGTACTGCGCAGGCCGCTCAGGTGGGCGTAGGCATGCCGTTCGTTCATCTCCAGGTGGCCGAGCGGGTGGAGAGCGACCGTCGGGTGCCCGCTGCGGTCAGCGCCATAGCGCAGCGCGACCTGCTGGGCCATTGTGCCGGTGGGGAAGAAGACGGCGGCCTCGGTTCCCAGTAGGTCTGCCACGCGTTCTTCCAGCGTGGTCACCGGACCGTCACCGTAGAAGTCAGGCTGACCATCCAGATCACCGCCTGCGTCCATGTCCGCCAACCGGTCCCTCATGGTCGTGGGCCGGGTGCCGGAAAGGATTCGGTCGCAGGCCCGCAGAGCGGCAAGCCGACGCTGCCTTGTGTTGTGGGACATCGGCAGATCATCGCATGTCAGCGCAATAGCGGGTCAATTGGTCTCCGGAGGCAGGCGATCATCCTATGCACGGCTCTCGGCCGACAGGTGCTGTGTAGGCCGCGGCGCTTGAAGGAGCGAGCCGGGGCCAACCTCGGCGAGGAGACTTCTGTGCCCTGGTGCACGCAGCGCGCACTCAATTGCCGCGGAGCGTGAGCGTCGCCTGGCTCGGAACAGTCGAGACTGTCAAGCATCTGGTGGGACTGAAGTGTCAAGCATGTCCCGGGACACGACAACCTGTAACGGAAATAGCGCCGACGCTCCAATATCGCGCGTGATCAACCAACTGGGCGAAGGTCCGCAGTCACCGCCTGGACGAGTAGTTCCGATTTTGTTGACTGCGGCGGCGAAACGGGCGTGACCCTCTTGGTCACCCACGTCCGAGGCACGCGTCGACCAGGACACTCGCCCATCCGCGTAATCGCGTTGACACCCCCACACTCCGTTCATATGGTGGCGAAGTCCTTGTTGTCGTCGATCGGAGTAGGACGTTGTTCGTCTGAGGTCTGAGACACCGTGCCGCGTAGCGTCTGTTCGTCGCTATCCGCGTGCTCGTGTGCGACCTCGGCCGTCGAGCCGTCCGCCCGACCGGGACTCTCTCCCCTTCGCGGTGTCTCCATCCGTTGACCTGTTCTCTTCGCAGCGACCGGAGGCACGTATGTCTCACGCCCCCACTTTTCTCACCTGTTCGGCGCTCTCCTTCGCCTGGCCCGACGGGACAACCGTGTTCGACGGTTTCCAGCTGGCCGTCGGCCCGGGCAGAACCGGCCTGATCGGACTCAACGGCTCAGGGAAATCAACTCTGTTGCGACTGCTGGCCGGCGAACTCACCCCCTCCGCAGGCACGGTCAAAGCCGCCGGCGACATCGGGTACCTCCCGCAGACAGTCGTCTTCGACACCGGCCTGCGGGTGGACGAGGCCCTCGGCATCGCCGCCACGCGGGCCGGGCTGCTCGCCATCGAGACGGGTGACACGAGTGAGGCACACTTCACCGCGGTCGGCGATGACTGGGACGTCGAGGAACGGGCCCGCGCCACCCTCGACCAGCTCGGGCTCGGGCGCATCGGCCTCGACCGCACCATCGGCGAGATGTCGGGCGGCGAGTGTGTCCTGCTCCGGTTCGCCGCGCTGCTGCTGGCACGCCCCGACATCCTGCTGCTGGACGAACCGACCAACAATCTCGACCTGGTTGCCAGGGAGCGGCTGTACGCGGCCGTGGACTCCTGGTCGGGTGTGATGGTCGTGGTGAGCCACGACCGCGCCCTGCTGGAGCGGGTCGACCAGATCGCGGATCTGCGGGACGGCGATGTGCGGTGGTACGGCGGGACCTACTCCGCGTACGAGGAGGCGCTGGCCCAGGAGCAGGAGGCGGCCGAGCGGATGGTGCGGGTCGCCGAGGCCGACGTGCACCGGCAGAAGCGGGAACTGGCCGACGCTCAGGTCAAGTTGGCCAGGCGGGCGCGGTACGGCCAGAAGATGTACGACACCAAACGGGAGCCGCGGATCGTCATGAACGCGCGCAAGCGCGCCGCGCAGGAGTCCGCGGGCAAGCACCGGATCCTGCACACCGAGAAGCTCGCGGAGGCGAAGGAGCGCCTCGACGAGGCGGTGGAGGCCGTACGGGACGACGACGAGATCAGGATCGAGCTGCCGCGGACCACGGTCCCCCGGGCCGGGCGGTCCTGACCTTGCGTGACCTGCGTCTGCGGTACGGAGCCTCGGTCGGGGCCGGGGCCGACGGACAGAACGGAGGCGAGCCCGGCGAGGGGACCGCCCAGGAGGCCGGTCGCGAGTTCTCCGTCCACGGTCCGGAGCGGATCGCCCTGACCGGGAGCAATGGCTCGGGCAAGACGACCCTGCTGCGCACGATCGCGGGAGAGCTGAAGCCGGTCTCCGGCGAGGCGTGGGTCCATGTCCCGCTGCGTTTCCTGCCGCAGCGGCTCGACGTCCTGGACGACTCACTGAGCGTGGTCGAGAATGTGGCCCGTTTCGCGCCCGGGGCGACGAACAACGCGATCCGTGCGCGGCTCGCGCGCTTCCTCTTCCGGGGGGCGAGCGCCGACCGGCCGGCCGGCACCCTCTCGGGTGGGGAGCGCTTCCGCGCCTCGCTGGCGGCGCTGCTGCTGGCAGAGCCCGCGCCGCAGTTGCTGTTGTTGGACGAGCCGACCAACAATCTGGATCTGGCGAGCGTAAGACGGCTCACCGCGGCGCTGGAGGCGTACGAGGGCGCGCTGATCGTCGCGAGCCACGATGTGCCGTTCCTGGACTCGATCGGCATCACCCGCCGGCTGACACTCTGAGCCGTGGGGACCGGCCGTACGCCGGGTCAAGCGGCCCGACCCGGCGTTGTCCGGGTCGGGATCTACCACATCCGTAACGCCGTGGGGCGTCCTATCCCGGTGGCACGGCGAGTCATGATGGGCGCGACCAGCCCCCTGACCCGCTGGACGTGCCATGGGTGCCGGCTAATCCCATCTGATGTTTGACGGCCGATCTAGGGATCATGCATCGACTCCTCATCGTCCGCGCCCGTAGGCCCAGGAGGGAGCCGCTACGTCCGCTCATGCCGACGAAGGTGCGTCAAAGACGCGATGCGACAGCGGTATCGAGCGTCCGGCTTCGAACCGGTCGCCGATACCGCTGTCGCACCAGGCCAGTGGTGCTGTCCATGTCAGTTTCCCTTTGCGGCGCGGCCGAGACGGAAGGCCGAGATGAGGAAGAAGATGCCACCGGGGATGGCGTAGCCGGCGGCGTTGGTCAGCGTCGGGTTGTCCGCGGAGGCACCAATGATGAACGACGCACCGGCGAGCATGGAGATGCCACCGCTGATGATCATCGGCCACTGGCCGCCCATCTTGCGGCGGGTGACACCCACGATCAGCTGGACCAGCCCGGCCACGACCGCCCAAGCGCCCCACACGCGCAGCACCGCCGGGATACCGGACGCGCAGGCAATGGCCACGCCGATGGCGGTGATCAAACTGACCGCGACGTTCACGTACAGCAGGGCGGGTGATCCGGTGGTGCGCGACGCGCGGGCGTCGATGACGGCGGCGGCCACGTCGAACAGCGGGTAGAGCACGAGCAGAGTGACCGCGACCGGACCCAGTTTCGAGGCGGTCGTGAACATCACGAGGGCCCAGACGATGGCGAACGCGAACCGGACGAAATACAGCCGCCGCAGTGCGGACGCGGTCCCGGAAATATTGGGCGAAGCAGCGATAGTGCTCATGATGATCCTTTCAGAGTTTGAGTGACGAGGAGACCGCCTCGCTCGTTCCGGGAAGGCACTCCCGGTGCACGGGCGCTGCTGACGGCCATGGTCGCGGCAGATGCTCGATGGGAATCCGGGCCGGCTTCACGAAGGACGGAAAGTCCGAGGTCCTCCGTGCCGCGGACGCCGGATCCGCCGCCGACAGGCCGACCACGGCCGTACCGATGGACAGTGGCGCGGTGCGTACGTGCATACACGAGCCACTGGAACAACTCCCCCGCAAGACCGAACGTTCTATCGCGACACAGCATGGCAATCTGCGGTGCGGACTGTCAAGACCGAACGTTCTACTCGCTAAGATGAGGGCATGCGCAGCCAATCCGAAGGCCGGCCATCCGAAGCGCGATCCCGGCTGCTCGACACGGCCACCCGGCTCTTCTACGCGGAGGGCCTCCACGCCGTCGGCATCGATCGCATCGTCACGGAAGCACAGGTGACGCGGGCCACCCTCTACCGGCACTTCCCCGGCAAGGAAGACCTTGTCCTCGCCTACCTGAACGGGATCGACCGGGCCATGCGGGGCCAGGCGGACGAGGCCGTCGCCGCCGGGCTCCCGGCCGCCGACACCCTCCGAGCCCTCAGCAAGTCCATCGCCCAGGGCATCCAGTCCCCCGGCTTCCGGGGATGCGCCTTCCTCAACGCCGCCGCCGAGTATCCCGACCCCGAGTCCCCGGTGCGCAAGGCCGTGCTCGCCCACCGCCAATGGTTCCTGGAAACCGTCACGGAACTGCTGGCCAAGATCCGGGAGGCAGGCGCCGAGCCCGCCGCCCGCCACTTCGTGATGATGCGCGACGGCGCCATGGCCGCCGGCTGCCTGTTCGACCCGGCGCTGATCTGCGAGACCTTCCTGCATGGAGTCGAAAGGCTCCTGCAGGTTTATGCCGCCACCGACGACATCGGGCCGGCGGGGCCTGAAGACGCCATCAACGCACCTATACGTTGACCGGCTCTGTCGCTGATCGTGGGACGTGGGACGTCAGCGTCGAAGAAGGATCCTCTTTCCGAGAAGGTCGAGGTTCGCCCTGACGTACCCGTGCCGTTTGATTGGCTTGACTCTCGTGCACGGTGGCGCAGGGGAGAACCACGCGGTGGTCGTCGGTCGCGCATTCCGGCAGTTGGATCCGCTCCGGGATGAAACCCGAGAACCGATACGTGAGGCGCACGGCCGCGCCCCGGTCGGGCACCTGCGGATTCACCGTGACCGTCCAGCCGGTGATCTCGGCGGTCGTCGGGTAGACCTCGTCGCCGCGCACCACAGGCACTTTCCCGGCCGCTGAGCCCAGCTCACCCGGCTCCTGCGGCCCGTTGCACGCGCCGACGAGCAGCAGTACGGCAGCGACAAGCCACACCCGCGAGATCATGGCGCGTCTCTACCGTGAGTTGACCGTGCGCCGCCGGACGGCCCACAGTGAGCGCATGAACAGGGCTCTGGCCGCGCTGACTTTCGGCGCGCTGCTCACACTGCTGATCGGGGTCGTCGCATCCGGAGAGTCCCTGCCGTCGCTTGTGCTCGGCGCGGTGTTCACCGCATTGGTCACCGTCGGCTTCTCGTGGGTACGTGCACGCAATCGGCTGGCCTGGTCGCTCGGATACGTGGCCGTGCAGCTGCCGATCGCGTTCGTCGTGTTCTCGCTGAACGCAGGGGTCGCCGCGACGCTTCTGCTCGTCGTGCTGGTCAGCCAGTGCGTGCTGCTACGGTTGCCGATCGCCGCGACGGCGGTCGTGGTCGGGCTGGTCCCGTTCGTCCACCTCGGCATGTCGTGGGGCGAAGGGCTGCGGGAAGGGCTTGGAATACTTCTCGCCGCGGTGTTCGCCGCGATCGTGACGGAGTTGCTGCAACGCGAACAACGCGCCCGTGTCGAACTGGCCGAGGCGCACGAGCAGCTGCGTGACTACGCCGCGCAGGCGGAGCGGCTCGCAACCGTGCAGGAACGCAACCGGGTCGCACGCGACATCCACGATGGACTGGGGCACTCGCTCACCGTCGTCCAGATGCAGGTCAAGGCCGCCCGTGCGGTCCTGCCGACCGACACCGCCAAGGCCGACGAGGTACTCGCCAAGGCCCAGGACCAGGCCGAGGTCGCACTCGCCGAGGTACGCCGCTCGGTCCGCACATTGCGCGAACCACGCGAAACCCCTCCCCTGCCCGACGCCTTGCAGGCGTTGGCCGAACTGACATCCGCCGCGGGCGTGACCACCAGCGTCGCGATATCCGGCGAGCAGCGACCGTTGCCTGACGAGACGCGCGAGGCCTTGTTCCGTACGGCGCAAGAGGGTCTGACCAACGTCAGAAAGCACGCCCAGGCAACCCGCGCCGACGTGGTCCTGAACTACGCTGACACCGCCGTCCGGCTGGCCATCCGCGACGACGGCGCCGGCTCCGCTTCGACGCCCGCGTCCGGTTTCGGCCTGGTCGGGCTCCGGGAACGCGCCGAGCACCTGGGCGGACGGTTGAGCGTCGAGTCGGCACCGGGGTCGGGCTACACATTGAGCATGGAGGTTCCCGGATGAGCCCGGTCCGCGTCCTGTTGGTCGACGACCAGGCTCTGTTCCGCGAGGCCCTGGCCACCCTCCTGGCCACGCACGACGCCATCGAGGTCGTCGGCGAGGCAGGCAACGGCGACGAAGCGATCCGCCAGGCCGCCGAGCTCACCCCGGACGTCGTCCTGATGGATCTGCGCATGCCCGTCCTGGACGGCGTCGCCGCGACCCGCCGCTTGCGTACCGACCACCCCGGCATCGGCATCGTCGCGCTGACGACGTTCGACGACGACGAGGACGTGTTCGCCGCCCTTCGCGCTGGAGCTTTGGGCTACCTGCTCAAGGACGTCTCCTCGGCTCAGCTGATCGAGGCCGTTCTGGCCGCCGCCCGCGGCGAGTCGGTGTTGCAGCCGTCCGTCGCCGCGAAGGTGGTCGCCCAGTTCGTCCGCCTGCCGTCGACCAGCGCCCCGGAACCGCAGCCATTGGTCGTGCCGCTGTCCGACCGCGAACTCGAAGTCCTCCGCCTCCTCGCCACCGGCCACAGCAACCGCGAAATCGCCGCAACGCTTCACCTGGCCGAGGGCACCGTGAAAAACCACGTCACCAATGTCCTGTCAAAACTGAACGCCCGCGACCGCACCCAAGCCGCATTACGCGCACGGTCACTCGGTTTGCTCTGACCGTTTCCCCCGGGTCATGACCCCCTCATGACCTCGGGCATGACCTTCGGCACATGGCAGGACGGCGGCTGACGGCGACTCTTGTCGGTATCAGTCGATGCCGAATCCGAGGGGACGTCATGACGACCGTGGGAACCACCCGAAACACGAGTCGCAAGCTGGGCCGGTTCGTCTGGCACTACGTCGAGATGGTGATCGCCATGCTCGCCGGGATGTTCGTGCTGGCGCCGCTGTGGCCGGACGCCTGGCTGGCGCGGCCGGAGGTCGACGCGCTCGTCATGGCGACCAACATGACCATCGGAATGACCATGGCGATGGTCTTGCACAGGCATTCGTGGGCGCGGATCGGTGAGATGGCGGCCGCGATGTACTTACCGTTCCTCGTCTTGCTGGTGCCGTTCTGGCTCGGGGCGTTGTCCGCCATGGGGTTGATGACGGCCGGGCACGTGATCATGTTCCCGCTCATGCTGGCCGCCATGGTGTGGCGCCGCGACCACTACTGGCACTGAGGTTTCGATGCGCACCTTTCTGCGCCGCGCGCTCGCGGTGATCGCGGTTTTCCTGATTCCGGTGGCGGGCGGGGCGATCTCCGTCTTCGCCACGTTCGACGCCCAGTACGCACCCGGGCCGGACCGGCCCATTCCCGCCGCCACCTCCCTGGCTTTCGACCCCGCCAAACCGACCGCGGTCGTGGTGATCGGCGACAACGGGGCCGTCGTGTCGGATGCCCTTGCCCCATACGAGATCCTGGTCGCCTCGGGCCGGTTCAACGTCTACACCGTCGCGTCGCAAAGGCGTCCGCTGCCGTTGACCGGTGGCCTGGACCTGGTGCCGGATCTGAGCTTCGCGGATCTTGCCAGACTCACCGGCGGTGCCGCGCCGAAGCTCGCGGTCATCCCGGCGATGCCGGACGTCGGCGAGCCCAGTACCGGTTCGGTCACGACGTGGCTGCGTGATCAGGTGAGCCGCGGCACGCTGTTGCTGAGCGTGTGCAACGGCGCCGGTGTCCTCGCCTCGGCGGGTCTGCTCGACGGCCGGCCCGCGACCGCGCACTGGATGCGGATCGGCTCGTTCGAGTCGGACTATCCCGCGGTGAACTGGGTGCACGGCAGGCGTTTCGTCGACAGCGGTACCGTCGTCACGACCGCGGGCGTGTTGTCCGGCATCGACGGAACCCTGCACATGATCGAGCGCTTGGCCGGTTCGACGGCGGCGGCGAACGCGGCCAAGGCCGTGGGCTGGCGGTACTACGGCAACACGCCGCCGGTCGTGACCGGCATCGCCATGCCCGCCCCGGCCGCGATCGTCAACGCGGGTTGGACGTGGGCGCCGCCGACCGTCGGCGTGATGCTGACGCCGGGCGTCGGCGAAATCGACCTGGCGTCGGTGTTCGAAACGCACGACAAGTCGCTCGCAGACCGGACGTTGGCCGTGAGCGCGGACGGCGGCCCGATCCGGTCACGGCATGGCCTGACGTTCCTGCCCCGCGCCGATCTCGCCGGCGCGGCCCCGGACCTGGATCGCTTGCTCGTGCCCGGAGCCGGCGTTCGCCTGGGCCAGGTCCCCGACGGCCTGGAGCCGGTGTACGTCCACTCCGGACAGGACTTCGCCTACAACGACGCCGTGCGGGACCTGGCCCGGACAACGGATGTGGCCACCGCCCGCTGGACCGCTGAGACCATGGAACTGCCGACCGACGGCCTGCGACTGGACGGCCCGGCGTGGCCGTGGCTGCAGACGGCGTTGCCCATCCTGTTGATCCTTTTGGGTATTGCCGCGGTGATCTGCCTTCCTCGCCTTCGGACCGCTGTGGGCACTCTCGTCCGGGCCTGATCGCGGCGGTTCCCTCGCGACGCGAGGGAGCCGCCGTCAGAACCGGCCCTTGATCAGCGAGTACAGCACCTTGATGGTGTTCTCGGCCGAGGCGGGAATTCGGTCCGGTCATCGGATACGGCGTTGACCGCCCCACGTTCTGGATCGGCCGGCAGTCGACCGGCGACGGCTTCCGCGAGTCGCACATCGCTTTCACGGCAACCGACCGCCAGCTGGTCGACGCCTTCTTCGCCGCGGCCATCGGCGCCGGCGCGGAGGTCCTGCATGAGCCGCGAGTCCGGCCGGAGTACCACCCGGACTACTACGGCGCCTTCGTACGCGACCCCGACGGCAACAACGTCGAGGCAATCTGCCACCGATCCCGCTGAACCCACCGCTTCATCCACGCTCCGGAGCACACACATGCCGCAAGCTAAGCGGTCGGTCGACGGGTCGGCTCTGGTCATCCCTGTGAGCCGCCCACGTTCACGCCGGCACCCGATCTACACAAACAACCGCAACCCGGCCCCGGCGTCCGCCCTGTCCGCGGGCGCCCCGCAGCGAATTGTCTTCGCGCGGGGTTCGCCCGCCGTATTCGGTCAGCCGACCTGGGTGAGGGCGTCGATCGCGGCGACGTCTTCGGCTGTGAGGTCGAAGCCTTGCAGGTCGAAGTTGGTGGCGACGCGTTCCCGGCGGGAGGACCTGGGCAAGATCACGATGTCGTGTTCCAGATGCCAGCGCAGGACGACCTGGGCGGGAGTGGCTCCGTGCCTCTGGGCGATCCCGGTGAGGACCGGGTCGTTCAGGTCGGTGTTCTTGAGGCCACTGTAGCCCTCAACGACCACACCTCGGCGACGGTGCTCCTCCAGCAGGGCCGGGTCGTGCTGCGCCGGGCTCCACGGAATCTGGTTGACCGCCGGCTGCCGTCCGGTGGCCTTGGTCAGCAGGTCGATCAGTTCCGGGCTGTAGTTGCTGACCCCGACGTTGCGGACCAGCCCGGCGTCCTTGGCGGACAACAACTCCTGCCACGTCGAGACGAGCTCGTCCTGGTCCGTCGGCCAGTGGATCAGCCAGAGATCCAGGTAGTCGGTGCCGAGCAGCTGGAGACTCGACTCCAGGGTGCGGCGGGCGTGCCGCGCGTCCTGCGGGCGGAGCTTGGTCGTGAGGAAGACCTGCTCCCGGTCCAGGCCGCTGTCCTTCACGGCTCTGCCGACGTCGGACTCGTTCTGGTACAAGGTCGCGGTGTCGACATGCCGGTAACCGATCTCAAGCGCCGCACGCACCGACTCGTACGCCGCCTTGGGCTGCAGCTGCCAGGTCCCAAAACCGATCAACGGCAGCGCAGTACCGTCAGGCAGGTTCACTGTCTTAGTCATGCGGAGCATTCTGCACCACCACCCTGCCTCGATCGACGGCCGCTCCCAGCCACGGGCAGCCGTGGCACTCTGTCGAGCTGCTGGTGCGGCCCTCCGCCGCGCCAGCCGAGGCGGGTTCCATCAAGATCGACAGTAGATTCCGGGTATTTAATCCCACCTGGTGCTTGATGTATCTGTCCCAGTTGATGCTTGACGGCCGGCCTAAGGATCATGCATCGACTCCTCATCGTCCGTGCCCGTAGGTCCGAGAGGGAGCCGCTACGTCCGCTCATGCCGATGAGGGTGCGTCAAAGACGCGATACGACAGCGGTATCGGCGTCCGGCTTCGAGCCGGTCGCCGATACCGCCGTCGCACCAGGCCGGCGACGTGCCTACCTGGCCGAGATGCCGGACGAGGAATCGAGCCGAGTCGTCGATTCCGATTCCTGCATCGAGCATGTCTCCGATCCAGATCGGAGACTTCTTTTCCTATTCCGGCGCGTTCCGCCCGCCGCTACGTCCTGTAGCGGAAGAGGATCCGGCCGCGGGTGAGGTCGTACGGGCTGAGCTCCACGAGCACCCGGTCATACGGCAAGATCTTGATGTAGTTCTTCCGTATCTTCCCGCTGATGTGCGCCAGCACCTTGTGCCCGTTCTGGAGCTCCACCTTGAAGGTGGCGTTGCGCAGGCACTCGATGACGGTGCCCTCGACTTCGATGCCGTCTGATGTTCTTGCCATGTTCTCGCCCTTCTCCGGTCGGTGACTGTGGGGTCGGTGAGGAAACGAATTCCGTTGACGCAACCGTGATCGAGGCGCCTCGGCAGACGCGGACGGTCGCGGACGGCGGCCGCGACCGGCCGTCCCGCGCGTTACGGGAACCGATGCTCGCTCACCAGCTCGGCTCGGCCTGTGCCGCGCGTGCTTCGGGCCCGGTCCCCTCGCGCGGTGACGCGGTGGAGCGTCAGCGGAGCACCAACTCCAGGTTGCTGCTCGCACGCCGGGCGCCGACGCCCTCGAACAGCGCCATGGCCGCCCCGTTGGATTCGTTCACCTCGGCCGATGCCGTTTCGATCCCGCCGCGGTGCAGCGAACCCAGCACGTGGGCGAGCAGCGCCCGAGCGATACCGCGGCGGTGCTGGTCGGACCGGACAGCGATCAGCCCGATCCGTGGCTGCCTGGTCACCGGCGCCACCCGGAGCAATCCCACGTATCTATCGGACTGTGCTGCCACCGCGTACTTCGACGGGTCCCGCAGGGTAGCGCCGTCCAGGCGGGGCAACACCTCAGCCAGCATCTCCTGCCATCCGACGGCGGCCTCGACCTCGTCGCGAATCGCGCGGTCCAACGTGCGCAGAGGGACCTCCTCCGCCTCGCCGACGGCCACTATCGTCACGTCCGACGGCGGTAGCACCGAGCCGAGTCCCGTGACCCTCGGGTCGGTGGGCACGAGGTACTCCCACTCGCGGCGTCGGGTCATGAAGCCGACTCGCTCCCAATGGGACGTCACGTCGGGGTCGGCCTCGTCGACCACCGTGTACAGCGGCTTCGGTAGGTCCGCCAGCATGGCATCGGCGAGTTGGTCAAAGACCGCGCCGTGCCACGCGTCGACGCTGAGGAAAATCCGTCCGTCGGGCCTGCGCGAAGCGTCGCCGCGGCCGACCACTCGGTCGTCCTCCACGGCGTGCCATTGCCTCCCCGCGACCCGCGTGATCACTACGGCAGGCTCGCCCATGCCCGAAGTGAAATGCACAGAATTCATAGGTTGTTGCCTTTCGGGATTGCCTTGTCGAGGCGCTCCCGGCGACACCTACGTCAATCGCCCAACCGTGAAGAAGATGGGGAGCACCCATATCGATACAGCGTTCATGGGTCTCACCTCCTAGTGCGATGTCACGGTCTGCGGGACGCTATCAGCCCGAATGTCGTCCCGTCCACCCATTTTTCCGTCGACCAACTCGGCGGGCCGCCAATGCGCTCATCTGCTGCGATGCAGCTAAAAGCTCATTTCGCGGGTGGTCTCGGCTGTATGGCGTGCGGTGCGGTCCTCTTGCGCCAGGCCTTCAGGACGGACTCGGCGCACGTGCAGAAACGGCTCCTCAAGCGCGCGTTGCAGCGCTTTGGCCAGCGCCGACTTGCCCGAGCTGGACGCACCGTTGAGGAAGATCACCCGGCCGGGACCGCGGGGATGGGGACGAGGTTCCACTCTCAAAGGATGCACTGATGGATCATCCGCGCCGCACTCTCATGCCGCATCGAGCACCGTTGATCTCAAGGCGATCATGTGTTCGTGGGAGTTCCACGCAGACAGCGCACCGAACAAACGCCCGAACTCGGCCTGGCCGAAGCACGACTGGTCGGGACCACGACGCCGGCCCGTGGGGCGCGATCCACTATGGGCAAACGTTCGGACCGACGTGCAGCCGGTATCGACGGCACCGGGGTGGACGCGGCTGGCGTCCACCCCGGCGTTTCACGGTGTCGTACGGCCCACTTGGGGACCGACTGGAGCTACTCGCAGGGCAAGTCGCTCAGGATCCGGTCTTGACCTGGGCCGTGTCCTGACCGTCGCCCGTGGACGGCACGACCTGGATGGTCTTCGAGGTCGTGATCGGCGCGAGCGAGCTGTCATCGGTGTAAGCGCGCATCGAGTCGTTCGTCACCGACACACTCACCGAACCGGCGTTCAGCGCGGTGAGCGTCCGGGTCCGCGGGTCAAGAATCGCGACCTTGCCCGCGTCGCGAGCCTCCTCCACGGCGTCCTTGCCGCTACCGATCGCCAGATTGGACGAGCCGTCCCAGTCCACCGACATCGGATAGCGCAGCGGCACCACCCGCGTGCCCGCCGACACCCCCTGCGGCTGCACGATGCTGCCCGACAGCTGCGCCGCCGTGCCCACCTCCAGCGAGGCCGGGGCATCGAGCGTGATGGACTGCGCGAACGCGCGCACGTTCGCCTCGATCCACTGCTCATCCGCGTTCTGCCGCGCATCGACCGACCAGTCCACCCACCCGGTGAACCCACCGCGATCCGGCGTGCCGTACGGGTCCTTGCCCGAAGACGGCAACACCATGTACGGCACCCCCTGCACCCGGTGGACGTCGGCGATCTGGGCGTGGGAGCCGACCATCGCCGCGCCCTTGTTCGTGGCCGCACGGAAATCGGTGAGCATGTTCTCGATGAGCGCGACCTCGTCACGGTCGCCGAGCTGGCTGGACTTGGTCTCGGCGGGGTCGTCCACCGGGTGGTGGGCGAACACCATGACGTTGTGCACCGAGGTGTCCTTCTGGGCCTCGGCGAGCGCCTGCTGCATCATCGGCAGCTGGTCCCACGCGGTGCCGCGCAGCGACCCCAGGGAGCTGGCCAGCAGGATGAACCGGGTGCCCTTGTGATCGAACGTCCGATAGGGCCGGCCGAACTCGTTGGTGAAGTTCGTCAGGTCGGACTGGACGTTGTTCAGACCGTAGGACTCGTGGTTGCCCGGCACGTAGTAACACGGCACCGAGCCGGCCTTCGCATCCGGGGTGCTGTTTGCTGCCGGTTCCTGGCCGACCGGGATGAGGTCGCATCCGGCGTCGGTGAGCACCTGACGGGCCAGGGTGAGGTCTTGTGGCAGGCCCCGGTCGGTGATGTCGCCGTTGAGCACCAGCAGGTCCGGCTTGGTGGCGCGGATCCGCTTGATCGCGGCCGTGGCGACCTGGGTCAGCGCCGGGTTGTCGGCGGTGAACTGCACGTCCGACAGCGTGGCGAACTGCCAGGTCTTGTTGCTCTGCAGCAGCGAACCGTCGCTGGAGATCAGCGGGTCGGCCCGCAGCGCGGGCTGGGCGGGCAACTCGATCGAGGTCGGGACGTCGGCCTCGACGCGGTCCAGGATGAACGTGCCCGCCTTCTGCTGGGCGACGCTCGTGTTGATGCCCTGGAAGCTATTGATCGTGATCGGGAACGCCGTGTTGGCCGGCAGTGTCCACGTCGCGTACTGCCAGTCGTTGCTCGCGGTCAGGGCGGTGCCGTAGATGCCGGTGCTCTTGCCGTTGGCGTCGTAGTAGAGCAGGTAGGTCAGGCCGTTAGGCACGCTGATGCTCGACTTGAGCCGCACCCGCAGGCGCAGCGGCTGGCCGGGCACCGGGATGCGCTGAGCCGCCGACGCCGCTCCGATGCCGACGTTGCGCATCGCGTTGAAGTCGATCCGCAGGCCGTCGGGGTCCACCGAGAGTGTGGTGGCCGCGGTGCTGTTGTTGCGCCAGCGGGCGAGCACGTCGTCGTTGAAGTCATACAACGTCTGGGTCTGCACACCGATCGTGATCGGGAGCTTCACCGACGTGTCGCCGACCGAGACGGTCAGGAGCGTGCTCGCGTTGACCAGCGGAACGATCTTCAGTTTGCCGTCCACGGACTGGATGTCGACGACGTTGTGGTCGTAGTCCAGGTCGAGGTCTCGCGGGTCGATCGGGGCGGTGTAGCCCTGGTCGTCGCGGCCGGTCACCGCGACGGTGGCCGCGGCGGCGGGCGTCGCGTCGGCGATCGACAGGCGCTGCGACGACAGCTCCAGGCCGTCGAGCGGGTGCAGGACGGTGATCTGCTCGCGCCCGGCCTCACGCCCCACGTGCGCTTCGACCTTGAGCACACCGTACGGCTTGGCGATCTTGGCCGGGGCCGTGACCGTGCCGTT
>NZ_FZOD01000054.1 GCF_900188345.1 Streptosporangium subroseum
TCACTGTGAGTGAGCCCGACGCAGTGAGCGCAGTGGCAGGCGCGGCGAAGCAAGCCTTCCGCGTAGCGAATGAGGAGTGGTGAGCGAACGATGATTACGCAGTACACCGAAGGCGAACCGATCCGCGACACCAAGGCTCCCGACGGTCCGATCGAGGACCGCTGGGAGAAGCGCAAGTTCGGCGCCAAGCTGGTCAACCCCGCCAACAAGCGCAAGCTCAACGTCATCGTCATCGGCACCGGCCTGGCCGGCGGCTCGGCCGCCGCGACCCTCGGCGAGCTCGGCTACAACGTCACGTCGTTCTGCTACCAGGACTCGCCCCGCCGCGCCCACTCCATCGCGGCCCAGGGCGGCATCAACGCGGCCAAGAACTACCGCGGCGACGGCGACTCGGTCCACCGGTTGTTCTACGACACCGTCAAGGGGGGCGACTTCCGCGCCCGGGAGTCCAACGTCTACCGGCTCGCCCAGGTCAGCGCGAACATCATCGACCAGGCCGTGGCCCAGGGCGTGCCGTTCGCCCGTGAGTACGGCGGCCTGCTCGACACGCGCTCCTTCGGCGGCGCGCAGGTCTCCAGGACCTTCTACGCCCGAGGTCAGACGGGCCAGCAGCTGCTGCTCGGCGCCTACCAGGCGCTGGAGCGGCAGATCGCGGCCGGGACCGTGAAGATGCACACCCGCCACGAGATGCTCGACCTGATCATCTCCGACGGCCGGGCGCGCGGCGTGATCGTCCGTGACATGGTCACCGGCGAGATCGAGCGGCATCTGGCCGACGCGGTCGTGATGGCCAGCGGCGGCTACGGCAACGTGTTTTTCCTGTCCACCAACGCCAAGGGCTGCAACACCACGGCGATCTGGCGGGCGCACCGGCGCGGCGCGATGTTCGCCAACCCCTGCTACACCCAGATCCACCCGACCTGCATCCCGGTCAGCGGCGACTACCAGTCGAAGCTGACCCTCATGTCGGAGTCGCTGCGCAACGACGGCCGGGTGTGGGTGCCGGTCGAGAGGGGCGACGCCCGGCCCTCCTCGGAGATCCCCGAGGAGGAGCGCGACTACTATCTGGAGCGCATCTACCCGGCGTTCGGCAACCTGGTCCCGCGTGACATCGCCTCCCGCGCCGCCAAGAACGTCTGCGACGAGGGCCGCGGCGTCGGCCCCGGCGGCCTGGGCGTCTACCTCGACTTCGCCGACGCGATCAAGCGTCTGGGCCGCGCCGCGGTGGAGGAGAAGTACGGCAACCTCTTCGAGATGTACGAGCGCATCACCGGCGAGGACCCCTACACCCAGCCGATGCGCATCTACCCGGCCGTGCACTACACGATGGGCGGCCTGTGGGTGGACTACGACCTGCAGTCCACGATCCCCGGCCTGTTCGTGATCGGCGAGGCCAACTTCTCCGACCACGGGGCCAACCGCCTCGGCGCGTCCGCGCTGATGCAGGGACTCGCCGACGGCTACTTCGTGCTCCCGACCACGATCGGGGACTACCTCGCGAACGGCCCCTACGGGGAGGTCGACGAGGAGGCCGTGGCCGAGGCCGAGATCGCGGTCCGAGACAAGATCGCCAGGCTGCTGGCGACCAACGGCAACCGCACCGCCGACTCCTACCACCGCGAGCTGGGCAAGCTCATGTGGGACTACTGTGGCATGGAACGCACCGAGGAGTCGCTGCGCAAGGCGCTGGAGCGGATTCCGGAGCTTCGCGAGGAGTTCTGGAAGAACGTGAAGGTGTCCGGCGAGGCCGACGAGCTCAACCAGGCGCTGGAGCGGGCCGGCCGGGTGGCCGACTTCTTCGACCTGGCCGAGCTCATGTGCATCGACGCGCTGCACCGCACCGAGTCGTGCGGCGGCCACTTCCGCGCCGAGTCGCAGGACGCGGACGGCGAGGCCCTGCGTGACGACGAGCACTTCGCCTACGTCGCGGCCTGGGAGTACGGCGAGCAGGGCCCGGTCCTGCACAAGGAAGACCTCGACTACGAGTACGTCAAGATGAGCCAGCGGAGTTATAAGTGAGTGCGCCCGACGCAGTGAGCGGAACGGCTCGCGAGGAACGAGCGATCCGTGCAGCGAATGAGGAGTGGTAAGCGAACCATGGGTATGAACCTCACCCTCAAGGTCTGGCGTCAGAGCAGTCCCCAGGACAAGGGCCGTATGGTCACCTACGGGGTCGAGAACGTGTCTCCCGACATGTCCTTCCTGGAGATGCTCGACGTGCTCAACGAGCGGCTCATCCTGGAGGGCGACGACCCGATCGCGTTCGACCACGACTGCCGCGAGGGCATCTGCGGCATGTGCGGCATGGTCATCAACGGCGTCGCCCACGGTGAGCAGGTGGCGACCACCACCTGCCAGCTGCACATGCGGCACTTCGAGGACAACGCGGTCATCACCATCGAGCCGTGGCGCGCCGCGCCCTTCCCGGTGGTGAAGGACCTGGTCGTGGACCGCTCCTCGTTCGACCGGATCATCCAGGCCGGCGGCTTCGTCTCCGTCCCGGCCGGATCGGCCCCCGACGCCCACAGCATCCCCGTGAAGAAGGACGACGCGGACTCGGCGTTCGACGCGGCCACCTGCATCGGCTGCGGAGCCTGCGTCGCCGCCTGCCCGAACGGCTCGGCCTCCCTCTTCACCGCAGCCAAGATCACCCATCTCAGCCTCCTCCCGCAGGGCCAGCCCGAGCGCGACTCGCGTGCCAAGGCCATGGTCGAGCAGATGGACGCCGAGGGTTTCGGCGGCTGCACCAACACCGGGGAGTGCACCGCGGTCTGCCCCAAGGGCATCTCGCTGGACACCATCGCCCAGATGAACCGCGACTACCTCAGAGCCTCCAGGTAACCGCCGCGCGGGCCGTACCTCCATCCAGGAGGCACGGCCCGCGGCCTGCCGGAGCGAGGACGGACCTCCCCGCGGTCCGCGGAGCGGCATCGTGACATGCCTCGCAGTACCGATCTTCGGAGCGCTCTACGCTCTGATCCATGACGACAACGCACGCCTACGACGTCACGGTCGAGTGGACGGGCAACCTCGGATCGGGCACGGACGGCTACCGGTCCTTCAGCCGTGACCACGAGGTGCTGGCGGACGGCAAGGCCGCGATCGCCGCCTCCTCGGACCCCGCCTTCCGCGGCGACCCCGCGCGCTGGAATCCCGAGGAACTGCTCGTGGCCTCCGTCGCCCAGTGCCACATGCTCTGGTACCTCCACCTCTGTGCCGTCGGCGGGGTCGTCGTCACCGAGTACGAGGACCACGCCCACGGGGTCATGGCGATGGACGAGAGCGGCGGAGGAGGCCAGATCACCGAGGTCGTCCTGCGCCCCGAGGTGACGGTCGCCGACGCGTCGATGGTGGAGAAGGCCCGCGCGCTGCACGGCGATGTGCACGCGGTGTGTTTCATCGCCCGCTCGGTGAACTTTCCCATCACCCACGTGCCCGTACTCCGTGTCCAGGAGGGCTGAGCGGGGCCGCCGGACCCCGAGGATCCAGGAGCGGGACGTGTCGGCTGCCCGCCTGAAGGATGTCCTGCGTCCTGGCAGGACCTGAGACATGTCGAGGGGTCTCCGTCCAGTTCGGGCGGAGGGTCTTTGTTGTTTGAGCCCTTTTTGATATGGCCGTAGCCCCGGGATGCGGACAGGGCGTCTTCTCCGCGAGGAGGGGTCATGGAAGCACCCGAGGCCTTGGGGGACAAGGACCTCCTGTTGGAGTTGGTTCTCGTCGAGGCACTGCACGCGGAGGCCGAGGCTCTGGCCGGTGACTGACGGGCGGGCACCGGCTCCGGTGGGTGAGGGGCTGATCCCGGCTCCGGCGGGCGGAGCCGGGATCAGCCGAGTTCGGAGACGGTCTCCCGGCGGAGGGCCGCGGAGTCGATGCCCGCGTCGGCGATGACGCGGGAGGCCAGGCCCTCGCCCTCGCGGAGGATGCCGAGCAGAAGGTGGCCGTCGGCGATGTGCTTGTGCTTGAGGTTGATCGCCTCGCGCAGGGACAGTTCCAGAACTTTCTTGGCCCGCGAGCTGAAGGGAACGTGGCCGCTGAGCAGGTGGCCCCGCCGGTTGGTCCGGGGTTTGCGGTCCAGGGCGCCGGGGCCGAAGGCGGCCTCGACCTTCTCGCGGATCGCCGACAGGTCGATGCCGATCGATTCGAGGGCGTCGGCGTCGAGGGCGTCCTCCGGCTTCTGCCCGACGAGGCGGACGACGCTCTGGCGGGCCCGGTCGTGGTCGAGGCCGTGCCGGCCCAGCACGCGGGCCGAGAGAGCTTCCGGCTGGGCGAGCAGGCCGAGGAGGATGTGCTCGGTGCCGATGAAGTCGTGATGGAGCTCCCGGGCGTTCTCCTGGGCGAGAACGACCGCCTGCCGGGCATCGTGATGGAACCGTTCGAACATGGCTATCTCTCCCGTCGCAGCAGGCCCCGGCCGCCCGCGTACTTCTTGTGCACCGCTTGCCGGGTGACTTCCAAACAGTTGGCGATCTCCTGCCAGGACCAGCCCTGGTCCCTGGCGTTCTCCACCTGAAGGGCCTCGAGCCGGTCGACCAGCATCCGCAACGCCCGTACGGCCCGCAGGCCGACGGCCGGATCGCGGCTGCCGGCGTCGGAGGCCAGCTGTGCCGTATCGCTCATAGATGTCAACATAGGTTGACACGGCGAGGCTGTCAATCCCGCCGTCACCACCGAAAATGGTTTGCTTGATCAGGGCAGGGTTTGTCAGCCTGGTAAAGCTATGCGCTCCCTACCTGCCGCGGATCCCGGCACTCCAGACGCCCGAAGTCCGTTCCGGTACCTGCGCTGGGTGGCCCGCAAGCAGGCGGGCTCCCTGCTTGTCGGTATCACCTACGCCATCGTGTGGTGGCTCGCGATGGCACTCGTCCCCGTCACCATGGGCAAGGGCATCGACGCCATCAAGGCCGAGGACATGTCAGCTCTGATCACCTGGGGCGCGGCGCTGTTCGGCCTGGGAATCGTGCAGGCGGTCACCGGCACCCTCCGGCATCGGATGGCCGTCTACAACTGGCTGAACGCCGCCTACAGGACCGTCCAGGTCACCGTCAGGCAGTCGACCCGCCTGGGCGCGACCCTGCCCAAGCGCATGTCCACCGGCGAGGTGGTCAGCATCGGCAACTCCGACATCGCCCACATCGGCAACGCGATGGACATCCTGCTCCGGGGCATCGGGGCGATCGTCGCCATCGTCGTGGTGACCGTCATCATGATCAGGACCTCGCTGCCGCTGGGCCTGACGGTGCTGATCGGCGTGCCGCTCATGACCGTCGCCGTCGCGCCCCTGCTCAGGCCGCTGCACAGGCGCCAGCACGCCTACCGCGACCTGCAGGGCGACCTCTCCACCCGAGCCGCCGACATCGTCGCGGGCCTGCGCGTGCTGCGCGGCATCGGCGGCGAGCAGGTCTTCGCCGACCGCTACACCGCGGAGTCCCAGAAAGTGCGGCACGCGGGCGTGCGGGTGGCCTCGGCCGAGTCGACGCTGGAGGGCGCGCAGATCCTGCTGCCGGGCCTGCTGATCGCGGGGGTGACCTGGCTCGCCGCGACCTTCGCGATACGGGACCAGATCACCATCGGCCAGCTCGTCTCCTTCTACGGCTACGCGGCCTTCCTGATCGCCCCTCTGCGGACGCTCACCGAGGCGGCCGACAAGATGACCAAGGGACATGTCGCCGCCCGCCGGGTGATCCGGATCCTCGAGCTGGAGCCCGAGGTGCAGGGCGGCTCCGGCGAATCCGGCGGCGGTCTGCTGCGCGACGTGGCCTCCGGGGTGGCGGTCCGCCCCGGCGTGTTCACCGCCGTCGTGGCGGCCGTGCCCGAGGAGGGCATCGCGATCGCCGACCGGCTCGGCCGCTACAGCGACGGCGACGTGGACTTCGGCGACGTGCCGCTGGACACCCTGCCGATCGCCGAGGTCCGCCGCCGGATCCTGGTGGCCGACAACGACGCCAAGCTGTTCGCCGGAGTGCTCAGGGACGAGCTGGACGTCACCGGTGAGGCCTCCGCCCAGGACATCGCCGACGCGCTGTACATCGCGTGCGCGGAGGACATCGTCGACGCGCTGCCCGACGGCCTCGACGGGCACGTCGCCGAGGCGGGCCGGGAGTTCTCCGGCGGCCAGCAGCAGCGGCTCCGGCTCGCCAGGGCGCTGACCGCCGACCCGGAGGTGCTCATCCTCATCGAGCCCACCAGCGCGGTGGACGCCCACAGCGAGGCGCGCATCGCGGACCGGCTGGTCAAGGCCCGCGCGGGCAGGACCACGCTGGTCTGCACGACCAGCCCGCTGGTGCTCGACCGGACCGACTACGTGATCTACGTCAGGGACGGCGTCGTGCAGGCTCAGGGCACGCACAGGGAGCTGCTGGCCACCGAGCCGGCCTACACCGCCGTCGTCACCCGCGGCGCCGACGCGTGAGCGGGCGAGCCAACGGGCCCCGCGAACGCGTGAACGCGGGGCCCGGGCCACGAACCAAGCCACGGACCGGGCTGAGAGTCGGTCCCGGAACAAAGCCGCAGACCGGCCCTGGAACCGGGTCGGGGAACACATCGAAGACCGAGTCGCCAGGAGAGGTGATCGCATGAGCAAGCAGATTCTGCCGGTCGCCGACCAGGCGCAGGTCCGAGCCTATGCACGCAGGCTCACACTGAAGTATCCCCGGGACCTGTCGATCGCGCTGGGCCTGCACGGCCTGGCCGCCGTCGCGGGCCTGGCCGCTCCGTGGCTGCTGGGCGGGCTCGTCGAGGGAGTCCAGGCGGGCACCGGGGTCGACGTCACCGGGGTGTCGCTGGGCATCGGCGGCTTCCTGGCCGCCCAGGCGGTGCTGGTCAGGTTCGCCGTCTACGCCTCCTCCAAGCTGGGCGAGAAGGTCCTCGCCGAGCTGCGCCAGGAATTTGTCGGCCGGGTGCTCGGCCTGCCGCTGTCCACGGTCGAGCGCGCCGGATCCGGTGACCTGATCACCCGGACCTCGCGGGACGTGGACTCGCTGTCGCGCACCGTACGGCACGCCGTACCGGAGACGATGATCGCGTTGGTCACCTGTGTGATCACCGTCGGGGCACTGCTGATCGTGGGACCGTTGCTCGCCCTGCCCTCGCTGCTGGCCGTTCCGATCCTGTGGATCTCCACCCGGTGGTACCTCAAGCGGGCCAGGGACGGGTATCTGCGGGAGAGCGCCGCCTACGCGGACATGACGGACGGGCTGGCCGAGACGGTCAGCGGCGCTCGCGCCGTGGAGGCCCTGGGCCTGCAGGAGCGGCGGCACCGCCGTACCGACACCGACATCTCCCGGTCCTGGGCGGCCGAACGCTACACCCTCGGGCTCCGCACGATCTGGTTTCCCACGGTCGAGCTCGGCTACGTGATCCCGATCGTGGCGACGCTGGTCATCGGTGGCATGTTCTACATCGAGGGCTGGGTCACGATCGCCCAGGTCACCACGGCCACGCTGTACGTGCAGCAGCTCATCGACCCGCTCGACCGGCTGCTCATGTGGATCGACGAGCTCCAGGTCGGCGGGGCCTCCATGGCCCGTCTGCTGGGCGTCGCCGAGGTGCCTGACGACCGCGAGGCCGGCTCCGGCGTCCCCGACGGCGAGGAGCTGGAGGCCGACGGCGTCCGCTACGCCTACCGGGAGGGCCATGACGTGCTGCACGGCATCGATCTTGTGGTCAAGCCGGGGGAGCGGCTGGCCATGGTGGGCCCGTCCGGCGCGGGCAAGTCCACGCTGGGCCGCCTGCTCGCGGGCATCCACGGCCCGCGCACCGGCTCGGTCACGGTCGGCGGCACCTCGCTGGTCGAGCTCCCGCTGGACGACCTGCGAGGTCACGTCGCCCTGGTGACCCAGGAGCACCACATCTTCCGGGGCACCCTGCGCGAAAACCTGCTGATCGCCCGTCCCGAGGCGGACGAGGCCCAGATCCGTGCGGCGCTGGAGGCCGTGGACGCCTGGGGATGGGTCGAGGCACTGCCCGAGGGGCTGGACACGGTCGTCGGCTCCGGCGGTGAGTCGATCTCCGCCGCCCAGGCGCAGCAGGCCGCCCTGGCCCGGCTGGTCCTGGCGGACCCGCACACCCTCGTCCTCGACGAGGCCACCTCGCTGATCGACCCCCGGGCCGCCCGCCACCTGGAGCGATCCCTGGCGGCCGTCCTCGAAGGCCGTACGGTGATCGCCATCGCCCACCGCCTCTACACGGCACACGACGCCGACCGGGTCGCGGTGGTCGAGGACGGCCGGATCAGCGAGCTCGGCTCCCACGACGAGCTCGTCGCCGCCGGAGGGTCCTACGCCGCCCTGTGGAGCAGCTGGCACGGCACCTCCAAGTAAGGCGGCGCTCGCCGGTGGCACGGCGCCGCGCGGGCGGTTGAGACGGGGCATGGCACCGCGTGGTGCGGGGTGGTGAAGCGGGACCCGTGGCACGGCGTGGCGCGGCGCCGCGCGGACGGGTGAGGGCGGTGCCCAGGGCACGGCGTGGCGCGTTCACGGGGGACGGCGCCGCGCCGTGGCATGTTCACGCGCCGCCGGTGACGACGGCTCCCCTTGCGGCTCGAAACGGTCTTCGACGGCTACAGTGGCCATTGCTGACAGTAGTCAGTCAAATGCATGTAGTCACGAGACTGAATCGAAAGGGGTGTCACTTCTCATGTCACCTGAATTGATCGAGCCCGTCGTGGACCGCGCGGGTCCCCGCCGACGTGCGGCGCTGGGCAAGCTTCTGATGGGTGCTTTTGTCGTCGTCCCCGTCATGTCCTACGGGGGCGTCGCCGTGGCCTCCACCGCGGGACCGCTGGCCCACGCGACCTCCGGTGTCACCTGCTTGTGCTCGCTCCCGTCCGCCGGCGTGTCCTTCTCCGCGGTCGCGGCGGCACCCGGCCCGGGAAGGGGCCATCAAGGTCACCAGGATGACGGGGATCGCCGAGGTCACCGGGATGGCCGGCCTGGGAAGCCGGGGAATACGGGCGCGGCGGGCAAGGACGCGGCCGGCGACAGGAAGGACGCGGATCCGGGAGGCCAGAACGCGGCTCCAGGCGGAGAGGGTGGCGTCGCCGGGGAGTCCTCCCCGGCTCCGGGCGGCGCCGACGCGGCGGGCAAGCAGGGGAAGGCGGGTCCGTCCGGCGCGAACGCGGCGGGCAGGAAGGAGGACGCGGGTCCGGCCGGCGCCAACAGGGCGGACAACAAGAAGCACGAGGGCAGAGCAGGCCAGGACCGTTCGGGCAGGAAGCATGCGGCTCAGGCCGGTGCGGACAGGGCGGGCAACAAGAAGCACGAGGGTAGGGCAGGCCAGGACCGTTCGGGCAGGAAGCACGCCCCTCTGGGCCGCGTGGACAAGCCGGGTGACAGGAAGCACGAGGGCCGCCACGAGGGCAGAGCAGGCGAGGCTCGGCCAGGCGGGAAGCACGCGCCTCTGGCCGGCGCGGACAAGCCGGGCGACAGGAAGCACGAGGGCAGGGCAGGCGAGGAGAAGCGCGGAGGCAAGGACGGAAAGCACAGCGACAGGCTCGGCCACAGGATGATGAAGAGGCTGAAGTCGGGCCCGAGATAGTGAGCTGAGGGGCGATCCACGCGGGAAAGCCCCGTACCGGCCGAGAACGTCGAGCCGGTGAGCTGAGGGGCGATACGCGTGGAAAGCCTCGTACCGGCCCGGATGTCGAGCCGGTGAGCTGAGAGGCGATACGCGTGGGAAAGCCCCGTGCCGGCCCAGGACGTCGAGGTGGGGCGGGAACCACTGTGCCGGGAGGACGGCGCCGGACCTCCGGAGCCGTCCCCCCGCCGTTTCAGGCCGGAGGTTCTTCCGGCCGGGTCTCCGGCGCCTTGAGATCGGGGACCGCCTCTCAAGCCGCCGGCACCGGGCCCCGTCGGTTCAGGCCAGGGACTTCTTGAGGAAGTCGACCTGGAGCAGGAGCAGGTTCTCGGCCACGACCTCCTGAGGGGTCATGTGGGTGACGCCGGACAGCGGCAGGACGTTGTGCGGACGGCCCGCCGCCAGCAGGGTCGAGGACAGACGCAGGGTGTGCGCGGCGACCACGTTGTCGTCGGCCAGGCCGTGGATCAGCAGGAGGGGGCGGTCCAGTTTCTCGGCGTCGGCGAAGAGCGACGAGGAGTCGTAGTGGCCCTCGTCGGGGTGGCCGAGGTAGCGCTCGGTGTAGCAGGTGTCGTAAAGGCGCCAGTCGGTCACCGGGGCCCCCGCGACGGCCGCGTGGAACACGTCGGGACGGCGGAAGACGGCCAGCGCGGCCAGGAATCCGCCGAAGGACCAGCCCCGGATGCCGACCCGGGACAGGTCCAGGTCGTCGGGGAACTGCGCGGCGGCACCGTGGAGGGCGTCCACCTGGTCCTCCAGGACCGGGGAGGCCAGGTCGTGCAGGACGGCCCGCTCGAACTCGGGACCGCGGCCAGGGGTGCCGCGACCGTCGGCCACGATCACCGCGAAGCCCTGGTCGGCGAACCACTGGCTGGTCAGGTAGGCGCCCGAGGCGGACAGGACGCGCTGGGCGTGCGGCCCGCCGTACGGGTCCATGAGGACCGGCAGTTTCGCGGAGCCGGGCACGTGTCCCGAGGGGAAGAGCACGGCGGTGGACAGGTCGCGCTCGCCCGCGCGGATCAGGGAGACCCTCAGGTCCAGGCCGGGCCGTTCGGCGTGGGAGACGATGTTGCCCCGGGGCGTGCCGTTGTGGGAGACATGCGCGGTCGAGCCCTCGCTGTGGAGGGTCTGGCCGGTGACCACGAGGGTGCCGCCCGCCGTGTGGCCGTTGTAGACGCCGCCCTCGGCCGGGCTGACCAGGGTGATCCGGCCGTTCCTGTAGGCCCACAGGGCGATCTCGGTGGGCTCGCCGCTGGCGCGGAAGAGCACGGCGTCGCCGTCGACGTCGAGAACCTCGCGGACCTGGAGGGTGGGCGGCGTGACGGGCTGGTCGCCGATGATCAGGCGGTGGCCGCCGTCGACGGCGGCCACCCAGACCAGGGTGCCGTCGGACAGGTGGCCGGGCACGCCGGTGGCGATGTCGACCCACGCGGCGTCGGTGTCCTGGCGGACGACGGTGGAACTCCCGGTGGCCGGGTCGACGGTGAGCAGCCGCAGGCTCTTCTGGTCGCGTGACATGGTGACGATCGACAGGCCGTGGGCGTCCCAGGTGGCGTTGACCAGGTATTCGTCCTCGAAGGGAACGGGGATGCGGGAGCCGCTCAGGGTCAGGACGAACAGCTCGACCGTGGCGTTCGCCGTGCCCGCGGCGGGGTAGCGCTGTTCGACGGCGGGGCGGGAGGGGTTGGCCGGGTCGGCGATGTACCACTGCTGGACCGGCGACTCGTCGGCCCGCTCGACCAGCACCGCGTCGCCGGACGGGGACCACCAGTAGCCCCGCATGCGGTCCATCTCCTCGGCGGCGATGAACTCCGCCAGGCCGTAGGTGACCCCGGGCGCCTCGGGGCGGGCCAGCACGTGGTCCACCTCGTCCTCAAGATCCTGGATGTGGAACGCTCCGCCGCTCACGTAGCCGACGTGGACGCCGGTGGGGGACATCCGCGGGTCGATCACCGACCCCGGCGTCTTCAGCAGCCGCACGTACTTGGTCTTCAGGTCGACGGTGTAGAGGCTGCCGGAGAGCGCGAAGACCGCCGCGGTCACCCCGGCGTCGGTGCTGTAGCCGACGATGCCGCCGGCCTGTTCCCTGCTGCGCTCGCGGCGGGCCCGCTCCTCGGCCGGCAGGTCCTCCTCGTCCGCGGACAGGGCCCGCGGGTCGACGATCAGCCGCTCCTGGCCGCTGAGAACGTCGAACTCCCACAGGCAGGTGACCGGGTCGGAGCCGCCCTTCGTCCGGAGGAAGACGATGCGGTCGCCGGCGGGGGCGATGGTGAAACCACGCGGTACCCCCAGGGTGAATCGGCGGGTCCTGGCGTGCAGACGAGGAAAGCTGTCACTCATACCAGCCATCTTGCCAGCCCGGGCCGCGTCCCGGATTTTCCGGGGGTGGCGCTCGGATGGTCAAAACATGGGGGAAGCTTGGGCAAGTGACCCTTATCGCGCGAATTGCCCGCTCCCCGGGAGCGCTCGCCGCACTGGCGTTCGTGTTCGTCCTCTGGAGGATCGGCATCCCGTCCTTCTGGCGGGACGAGTCGGTGAGCGTGATGGCGGCGACCATGTCGTTTGACGAGCTGTGGAAGCTGCTCGACAAGATCGACGCCGTGCACGCGCTCTACTATCTGCTGCTCCGGCCGTTCGCGGCCTTCGGCGGGGAGCTCGCGGCCCGGCTGCCCTCGGCGCTCGCGGTCGCCGGGGCGACGTTCGGGATCGTGGCCATCGGGCGGAGGGTGGCCACGCCGCAGGTGGGCATGTTCGCCGGGCTGGTCTACGCGGTGCTGCCCATGGTCAGTCGCTACGGCCAGGAGGCGCGGAGCTACGCCCTGGTCAGCGCGGTGGCGGTCGCGGCCACCTGGGTCCTGCTCGGTGAGCGGCGGTCACGGTATCTCGGGTACGGCCTGCTGATCGCGCTGCTCGGCTGGTTCCACCTCTACGCGCTGCTCCTGGTGCCCGCCCACGCCGTCACGATCCTCCTGCGCAGGCGCTCGGAGATCATCCCGTGGCTGGCCTCGATGGTCGGGGCGGGAGTGCTGCTCGTGCCCCTCGCGCTCATCGCGTCGGGGCAGCGCGACGAGCAGCTCTTCTGGCTCAAGGTCCCCGGCCTGGCCGATCTGGGAACCTTCGGGGTGGAGCTCGCGGGTGGCCCGAAGGCGTGGGACGCCACGTCCCTGCCGATGCTGTTCCTCGGCCTGCTGCTTGTCCTCGCCCTGCTCGGAACCTGGTGGGCGCTCCGGGCCGGTGCGCGTCCCCGCACGAGCGCGAGCACCGGCGCTGGGGCGCCGCCGGGAACGGGTCCGAGCGTCGGTGTGGACGCGTTGCCGGGGGCGGGACCGAGGACCGGTGTGGATGTGCTGCCGGAGCCGGATCCAAACGCTGGCGCTGGGGCGCCGCCGGGAACGGGGGCCGGAGGAGCGCTCCTGGCCTCGGTGGCGCTCCCGTGGCTGATCCTCCCGGTGGCGCTGTCGTTCGCGATCTCCCAGGTCTACCCGATCTACAACGCGCGTTACGTCTTATTCGTGATCCCCGCCCTCGCCCTCCTGGCCGGAGCGGGCCTGGCCGCGGCGCGCCGTACTCCCGTGGGCCTGGCCGTCTTCACGGCCCTGGCCGTACTCTCGGCGAGCGCCCACCTGGCCGTCCGCGCACCCGACGCCCGCCCCGACGACCTGCGGACCCTGGCGGCGGTGCTGAGCGCCGAGCAGCGGCCGGGAGACGCGGTGCTCTACGTGCCGGTGAAATACCGGTTGTTCGTCGCCGTGTACGGCGAGCCGTACGGCAAGCTGGTGGAGCCCGGCGCCCGCTCCACCCGGGTGTGGCTGGTCTCGCCCCGCCTGCGCGGCACCACGTGGGAGAACGACCCGAGGCTCAAGGAGCTGAAAAAGGAGTTTCGCGGGGGACGCACCCGGGCGTTCGGGGCGGTCCGTCTCACGCTGTACACCAGGTCACGGATATCCTCAAACGCCTGACACCCTCCCCACGGCCGGAGCCTGGGGTTCCCCGGGGTCGAAACCCGGGTCTCCACACAGAAGGAACTCGATGACCGATCGGCGCCTGATGCTCGTGCACGCGCACCCCGACGACGAGACGATCGGCAGCGGGGCCACCATGGCCAAATACGCCGCGGAGGGGGCCCACGTCGTGCTCGTCACCTGCACGCTCGGCGAGGAGGGCGAGGTCATCCCCCCGGAGCTGGCGCATCTGACCGCCGACCGGGACGACACCCTGGGCAAGCACCGCATCGGCGAGCTCACCGCCGCCTGCGAGGCGCTCGGCGTCGCCGACCATCGTTTCCTGGGCGGTCCCGGCCGCTGGCGCGACTCCGGGATGATGGGCGTCGCCTCCAACGACCGCGACACCGCCTTCTGGCAGGCCGACCTGGACGAGGCCGCGGGGGAGCTGGTGAAGATCATCCGTGAGGTGCGGCCCCAGGTTCTCATCACCTATGACAAGAACGGCTTCTACGGCCACCCCGACCACATCCAGGCTCACCGCGTCTCCTGGCGGGCCTTCGAGCTGGCCGCCGACCCGGAGTTCGGCGAGGGTGAGCCGTGGCGGATCGCCAAGTTCTACTTCACGGCCGTGCCCATGTCGGTGATGCGCGGGGACGAGAAGGCGCTGCGCGAGAGAGGGGCCGGCTTCTTCGTCGAGGAGGTCGGCGACCTGCCGTTCGGCTGCGCGGACCAGGACGTCACCACCGAGATCGACGGCCGAGCCCACATCGGTGAGAAGTTCGGCGCGATGCGGGCGCACGCCACCCAGATCACGGTGGATCCGCCGTGGTTCGCCCTGTCCAACAACGCCGGCCAGCGGGCGTTCGGGGTGGAGCACTTCATCCTCCGCGCCGGGGTCCGGGGGCCCGCCGGTCCGGGAGCGTCGATCGAGGTGGGAGGCCTCGGCGAGCCCTATGACCGTGAAGACGACCTCTTCGCGGGGATCGACTAGCCTCGGTGCTTGTGACGGAGCAGGTCCCGGTGGCGGAGAAACCTTCAGTGACGACGGCGATCACCGTCGCGGCGTACGCCGTGCTTGTCCTGCTCGGACTCCTGATGGGCGTCCTCGGCGGGTTCCAGCACTCGTGGTACATCTGGCCCGTCCCGGTCTCGGCCATCGGCTGGGTCGCCGCGCTGTTCGCGGTCTGTTACGGCGCGGGCCGGATGATGGGCGGAAAGCTGGCCGCCCTGGCGCCCGCGGCGGGGTGGATGGTGATCACGATGATCTGGCTCGCCAACCGCCCGGAGGGCGATGTGATCATCGCCAATGACCTCTCCGGCTACGTCTACCTCTACGGCGGTCTGGCCGGGATCCTGGCGGGCGTGCTGCTCTCGCCCTCCGCGGGCGGCGAGTCATGGCTGCTCACCAGGCACTCGTACGGTCGTCGCTCAGCCGAACCGCATTCGCCGTAGCCGGGCGGAGTGACCCCGTCCGTAGTCGCATGGAGCGGCCCGGCCCGTGGTCGGGTGGAGTGCCCCGGTCCGTAGTCGCGTGGAGCGGGCCCGGTCCGTGTGAAGTCGGAGCGGGTGGGCCGGACCGCTGGCGCACGGTGACCGGATGAGCGCACAATTTGCGGTATGCGGCGGGTGCATCGGGTGCGGCGGGCCCTCAACTACGCGAACCTGTCCACGCCACTGGGGCTGCTGGTGGCACGCCTCGGCCACGCCCGGGTGACGGCGGGACCCGAGGGGTTGATCCTGGCGTACGGTTACCGCTTCCGGTTCCCAATCGCCAGGGCGTTCACCGTCGGCAACGTGGTGCTGACCAAGTACGAGGAGGGCTTTCTCACCGGGAGCCTGCTCAGGCACGAGGATCGGCACGCCTCCCAGTACATGCTCTGCGTGGGCCTGCCGATGCTGATTCTCTATCTCGTCGCGATGGCCGTCTCCATGCTGATCTGCTGGGACCGGGCCGCATGGAACCTCTTCGAGCGGCTGGCGAACCTGGAGGACGGAAACTACTCCCGGAAGTCGCCGTGGTGGCGCCGGGCGAGAAGAGCCTCCCGGTAGGGAGGCGACGATCACCGGTCCCGCCCGGTGGTCGTCCACCTCGACCGAGCCCTCCGGCGGGGCCGGCGCCACGCCGAAGGTCACCACTCCTAACATGGCGTCCACATGACCGAGCCCTCCGGCGGAGCCGGCAGCACGCCGAAGGTCACCACTCCTAACATGGCGACCGTGTCTTCTCGCGAACTCGTCATCCTCGGCACATCGAGCGCGGTGCCCACTCGCCACCGCAACCAGAACGGATATCTGCTGCTCTGGGACGGAGCCGGTTTCCTGTTCGACCCGGGGGAGGGCACGCAGCGGCAGATGACCCACGCGAGGGTCAGCGCCGGCGACATCACCTGGATCTGCGTCACGCACCTGCACGGGGACCACTGTCTCGGCGTGCCGGGAATCGTCCAGCGGATCTCTCGCGACGGCGTCGGGCACCGGGTCGGGGCCGCCTATCCACTGAGCGGGCAGGCCTACTGGCGGCGGCTGCGCCACGCCACCGTCTTCCACGACACCGCGGACATCGTCGAGCACCCGCTCGACGGCGAGGTCGTGCGCCTGCCCGCCGGGCCCGTCACCCTCACCGCGCGCCCGCTCTCCCACCCCGTCCCCGCGTACGGTTACCGCCTCGACGAACCGGACGGGCGCCAGATGATCCCCGAGCGACTGCGCGCCCGCGGCGTCCACGGGCCGCTCATCAGTGAACTCCAGCGCGAAGGAACGGTCACCGTCGAAGGCGCCACCGTCACCCTGGAGGAGTGCAGCCGCCCGCGCCCCGGGCAGAGCGCCGCGTTTGTCATGGACACCCGGCTGTGCGACAACGCCTTCGCCCTCGCCGAAGGCGTCGACCTGCTCGTCATCGAGTCGACGTTCCTGTCCGCCGAGGCCAGGCTCGCCGAGGAGTACGGTCACCTCACCGCCGGCCAGGCCGCCCGGGTCGCAGCCGAGTCGGGGGTGCGCCGCCTGGTGCTCACCCACTTCTCCGAGCGCTACGACGCCGACGACGAGCAGAGGTTCCTCGACGAGGCCCACTCCCACTTCCCGGGGGAGGTCGTCGTCGCCCGTGACCTCACCCGGGTCCCCGTTCCCCGGCGGCGGTCCGACCAGGGCGCGTGACCTCCCACCGCCACGTCGCGAACGAGCGTCGGCCCTCCCGCACCGTCACCGTGTCGCGAACGAGCGTCGGCCCTCCCGCACCGTCACCGCGTGAACGAGCGTCTCCGTGACCCTCGCTCACCGTGGCGGTGCGACCCGTGCTCTCACGGGGTGAGGGTCAGGGTGTGGGCGGCCGCCTTTTTGATCGACTCCTCGCGGGCGAGCATCGGGGTGGTCTTCCCGCTCGCCCAGAGCGGTGCCTGGTCCCAGTAGTTGTCGTGGAAGGCATGGCCGGAGGCGCCGGTCAGGTTGATCCACTGGGACTTGTCCAGGTCCGCGAGGTCCACGATCATGCGCATGGACGGCAGCGAGGTCACCGTGTAGTCCTGCTGGGGGTCCCAGCTCGTGGCGTTGACCGCGTCCTTGCCGCCCCCCACCGGGAACGGACCCCGGTTGAACAGCCACTCGACCGGGGCGATCCCCGAGGTGCCGAAACTCTGGTTGACGAGCTTCAGCGAGTGCAGGTCGCCCCAGCGCCAGGCCTTGACGTCCGGGCCGAGACGAGCGCTCAGCTCGTCGTAGGCCGCGGCCATGGCCCGCCGCAGCATGTCGTCGCGGGTCTCCTTGATCGAGGTCCGCGTGTCGTCCCAGAACGCGTCGTCGCTTCTGTCCAGCATGACGCGGACCACCTCGAACCAGCGGCCGCCGCCGCCGGGCCAGGCGTTTTCCGGCAGGTCGTCGTTGAACGTCTCGATGAGCAGGTGCCGCCAGACGGCGTTGAAGTACGCCGCCGGACCCGAATCCGCGTCCTGGGAGTAGTCCCAGCCGTCCAGAAGCCTGCGGGCGTCCTCGGAGGGCCCGGCCACCTTGACGTCCATCAGCTTGGGCACCAGGAAGGGGGCGAAGTCGTTCCGGGTGTCCTGCTGCACGTCGCTCATCGTCGTGGCGTCCACCTTGCCCTTCTTCAGCGCCTCCTGGAGACGGTCCAGGATGCGCTGGGAGCGGTAGCCGTACGACCAGTCCTTGGTGAGCATGTGCGGGTAGCGCTCGGGGTCGATGACCGCGTTGTTGGCGGTCACGATGTAGCCCTCCGGCGGGTTGTAGACGCTGGGCAGTTCGTCGAAGGGGATCGTGGACTGCCAGGAGTACTCGCCGGTCCAGCCCGGCACCGGCCAGGTGCCGTCGCCCCGGGTCCGGACCGGGATCTTGCCGGGGGCCTGGTAGCCGATGTTGCCCTCGGTGTCGGCGTAGATCAGGTTCTGCGCGGGCACGTCGAACTTGCTCGCCGCCGCCCGGAACTGCTGCCAGTCCTGCGCGGTGTCGAGCGCGAAGATCGCGTCAACGGTGCTGCCCGGGTCCAGCGCCGTCCACTTGAGCGCCACCGCGTCGGCCTCCGCGTTGAAGATCTTGGCCGTGCCCGGCAACGTGTCCTTCACGTCCGACATGACGTCGGAGATGATCGGCCCGTGCATGGTCTCGCGGACCTTGAGCTCGACCGGCTCATGCCCGGCCACCTTGATGGTCTCGATCCTGGTGACGAGCGGCTTCCAGTTGCCCATGAACAGGAAGGAGTCGTCCCTCAACCGCTCCAGATACAGGTCGGTGACGTCGGGGGCGAGGTTGGTGAAACCCCAGGAGATCTTGTCGTTGTGGCCGATGATCACGCCCGGCACACCGGAGAAGGTGAACCCGGTGACGTCGAACGGGCACTTGGCGCTCTTCGTACGGCAGTGCAGCCCGGTCTGGTACCAGACCGAGGGCATGCCGCCCGACAGGTGAGGGTCGTTGGCGAGCAGGGGCTTGCCCGACGTGGTGTGCTTTCCGCTGACCACCCACGAGTTCGAGCCGATGCCGCTGCCGTCCTCGGAGTCGCCCATCAGGCTCGGCACCACGCGCATGGCCTCGGCCGCCCTGGTCAACGCGCCCACGGTCACGCCGGTGTTCGTCTCCGTGCTCGCATTCGTACCTGTACCCGTGCCCGTGCCCGTGTCGGTTCCCGTACCTGTTCCCGTATCCCTGCCCGTGCCGGTTCCCGTGCCCGTACCCGTGCCCGTGCCCGTGTTCGTTCCCGTTCCGAGTCTCGTTCCTGTGCCGGTTCCCGTTCCCGTGTTCGCGACGGTCTTCACCGGCTCCTCGGACTGGTCGAATCCACGCTCGGTGACCGAACCTCGGGTGACGATCGGCTGGCGGGTGTCGAAGGGGTAGCCGGGCCAGAGCTGCTCCACCCGGCCGCGCGGCAGCTTGCTCGCCGCGAGCGCCCTGCCGATCTCGTCCTCCATGTTGGAACGCAGGTCCCAGGCCATGGCCTTGAGCCAGGCGATCGAGTCGACCGGGGTCCACGGCTCGGGCTCGTAGCCGGCGGCGGTGAACTGCAGGATCGCGTATTCGAGACTCTTGCCGGCGAAGCCCTTGTTCTGCCCCATCCACGCGTTGACGCCCTTGGCGTAGGCGTCCAGGTAGAGCCGGGTCTGCTCGCTGAGCAGAGGCAGCTCTTCCTCGGCCACCTTCCGCCAGCCCATGGTACGGATGACCTTGTCCTCGGGCAGCGTCGCCGAGCCGAACATCTCCGACAACCGGCCGGCCGTCACATGGCGGCGGAAGTCCATCTCAAAGAACCGGTCCTGCGCGTGCACGTAGCCCTGGGCGATGAACAGGTCGTTGGGGGAGTCCGCATAGATATGTGGGATTCCTGTTTTGTCGCGGTAGACGGTTACTTTTCCCGTCAGGCCGGCCACCTTGAGCTCGCCCTCGAGCTGGGGAAAGGATGCCCGTACGGTCCAGATGCCGGCTCCCGCGAGGATCAGTCCGAATACCACCAGGACGGTGACCATTCGAGAGAGCCACTTGAGCGGTCGGGGCATCCAGGCATACGGACGGAACCTCACAAAAACCTCCTACACGACATGTCCCAGCAAGTTTGGCAGCACCTCCGGGGCCCCGACACCGTACTGGCATTCGCCGAAATACGACGTATGGGGCTCCCTGTCGCTGACCTGGTCGATGCCGCTGGGCACGGCGCGCGCCTGACTCAGATGATCTCTTCCGCCGACGGGATCGGGCCGATTCCCCAGCGGTGAGCGACGCGGTCCCCGGGGGCCAGCCGGATGACGTCCTCGCCGGTGCGGAAGGCGTTCGGCGGGCAGCTCATCGGCTCCACCGCGAGCCCCCTGCGGCGATACCCGTCGGGGAGGGTGTCGCCGGTGTAGAGCTGGAGCCAGTCGATCCCGTCGCCCGCCCACAGCTCGACCCCGCGGGTTCCGTCCGCGGTGCGGAGGCTGACCCGCAGCAGCCCGTCGGCGCCGCGCTCCAGCCCGGTGAACGCGGTGTCGAGCTCCAGCTCACCGATCGGGCGGGCGGTTCGGAAGTCGTACTCGGTCCCCTCGACATCCCGGCGGCCGGTGGGAATCTTCCGGTCGTTCACCGCGAGCCACTGGGCGGCGGGAAGCTCCAGAACGGCGTCATCGAGGGTGCCGAGGGTGAGATAGGGGTGGGCGCCGAAACCGTACGGCGCGACGGTGTCGCCGACGTTCTCCGCGGCCACCTCGACCTCCAGGCCGGAGCCGCTCAACGTGTACAGGATGGAGAGGTCGAGGATGTGCGGGTAACCGGTCTGGGGGAACAGCCGCAGGCCGAGCCTGATGGAGGCGGCGTCGTGGGAGAGGACCTGCCAGGAATGAGACCGGGAGAAGCCGTGGATCGCGTTGCCGGTCTTGGGCTCGGTCAGCGCGAGCTGCCTGTCCTCGCCGTCGAACGTGTAGCGGCCGTCCTCGATCCGGTTCGGCCAGGGAAGCAGCGGCAGCCCCGCCCCGCCGACCGGGGACAGGTCCTCGGGATAGTCGACGACGAGCGGCCGGCCGTTCACGGTGAGGCTCCTGAGACCGGCCCCGAGCTCGGTGAGGATCGCCTGGAAACCGTCGGCGGCGATGGTGTGCTGAGCCCCGGTGGGGGCGATGTTCTTCATTGGGTCATTGAACACCTGTGAACATCTGTGGTCTCCGTCTTCAGGCCGTGCGGTGCTCATCTTGGGACTCCGCCTCGGCGACCCGGGATGGGCCTCTCGGGAATCTCGGACATCCGGGAGTCTCGGGCATCCGGGAGTCTCGGGCATCCGGGAGTCTCGGGCATCCGGGAGTCTCGGACATCCGGGAGTCTCGGACATCCGGGAACGGCTCGCCGTCGAATTGGGCAGGCCCGGAAAATCGGATAGACCTGGAGAGGATCACTGACGGAAGAGGCAGTCTTATGAGCAACCTGTACGAACTCCCCGCGGATCTGCCCGTCCCCGAGGACGACGGAGCGGCGGACCACCTCCCGGGCCGCCGGGCGCCCCATGTCGAGCTGCTCGGTACGGCGGGCGAGTCGGTCGCCCTCGACGCGCTGGGCTCGGGCCGTTCAGTTATCTACATCTATCCGCTGACCGGCCGTCCGGACGGCGACCTGCCGCAAGGATGGAACGACATCCCCGGAGCCCGCGGCTGCACCACCGAGGCCTGCGACTTCCGTGACCACCACGGGGAGCTGGTCGCCGCCGGCGCGGTTCGGGTGTTCGGTCTGTCCAGTCAGGACGACGAATACCAGCGAGAGGTCGTCGAGCGCCTCCACCTGCCGTTCGCGATGCTCTCCGACCTCGGACTGCGCCTGGCCGACGAGCTGAACCTGCCGACGTTCGAGGCGGACGGGATGACGCTCTACAGAAGGCTCACACTGATCATCCGCAACGGTGTGATCGAGCACGTCTTCTACCCGGTCTTCCCGCCGAACGAGCACGCCCAGCAGGTCCTGGCCTGGCTGCGGGAGAATCCGGCTGACCGCTGACCGCTGACCGCTGACCGCTGACCGCTGACCGCTGACCGCTGACCGCTATGAGCGCTGACCGCTATGAGCGCGAGCGAGGTCAACCGATGCATGTGCTTTCCGGCTCCCGGCCGGTCGGCGTCGCGATGACCGGACGTCCAGGGCGGGGGCTCTGCCCTTCAAGGCGGGGAAGACCTCAAAGGGAGGTCTCCAGGACCACTGACCGCATGGCGAAGCCGTTGCGCTCGTAGAAGCGCACGGCCCCCTCGTTGCCGGCGTATGCCGTCACTCCGGCGTACTGCGCCCCGTGGCGGCGGGCCCACGCCTTGAACTCCTCCACCAGATTGACGCCGATCTTCTGGCCGCGATAGGCGGGCTGCACATAGATGCTGCCCAGCGTCGCCACCAGGAGCGGCCGCATCAGGCTGGGGCCGGACAGCGAGCCGGTCAGGTGACCGATGATCTGGTCGCCGTCCTCGGCGACCATCATCAGGCGGTCCGGGTCGCTCAGCGCCTTCGTGAACCGGGCCAGACCGTGCTCCGCAGGCCAGCCCAGGTTCAGGGTGAGGTCGTGGGCTCCGGCGTCCTCGATGAACAGCGCGGAACTGCAGGCCACTACTCCTCCCAGGTCCGCAACCGTGGCAGGCCGTACGACAACACCGCTCTCGCTCATGATCGGGACGCTATCGGCCGCCACCGACATTAGACGCGATCTGCTCCTACGACCTGCGGAAACATGACCATTCCATGCTGGATCGACAAGGTCGCCGCCGCCCGTCCGCCTCTCCGTTGCCGGCAACGGAAACTCGGTCGAATCCGGCCCTGGGACGACCCTCCCCTTGAGCCGGCTTCGGAAGATCAGCCGGGTTGGTCCCGGAAGGCCGACCGGGTCTGGTTCTCGTCTGGGGCGGCTCCGGAAGCTCGGCCGGGTCCGGCCCGCCGTCCGGGTCAGTCCCAGAAGGCCGACCAGGTCTGGCCCTCGGGGGTGTCGGCGACCTTCACGCCGAGGGCGGCCAGCTCGTCGCGGAGGCGGTCGGCGGCGGGCCAGTCCCTGGCCTCGCGCGCCCGCTCGCGCTGTTCCAGCAGTTCGGCGGCGCCCGCGGGAAGGCTCCTGGACCTGCCGATGTCGAGGGAGAGGTCCAGGCCGAGGATCTGGTCGAGATGGAGGAAGGCCTCAAGCCGGGATCCGGGGGCGATCGAGTCGTCGCGTTCCAGCTCGCGGAGGAGGCGAAGGGCCAGGGGGGTGTCGAGGTCGTCGTCGAAGGCGGCCTCGATCAGGGAGACCTGGTCGGCGGGCATCGGACGGCTGGGGAACTCCGACCACTCGGCGACGCGGGAGCGCCAGCGTCGCAGGGTCTTGTCGGCGGCCCGCAGGGTGTCCCAGGTGAGGTTCATCTGCTGGCGGTAGCGATGCTCCATGAACGCCAGCCGTACGGCCAGCGGATCCAGGCCCTCGTCCACCACGTCCCGGAGCAGGACCACGTTGCCGGTGGACTTGGACATCTTGCGCCCGTCGAAGAGCAGGTGCTCGCCGTGGACCCAGTGCTTCACCACCTCGTGTCCGGCGGCGGAGTCGGACTGGGCGCGCTCGTCCTCGTGGTGCGGGAAGCGCAGGTCGATCCCGCCGGTGTGCAGGTCGATGTGCTCGCCGAGGAACTTCAGCGCCATCGCCGAGCACTCGATGTGCCAGCCGGGGAAGCCCCGGCCCCACGGGGTCTCCCAGGTCAGCTCCCGGTCCGAGGGCTTCCACAGGGCCCAGTCGGCGTGGAACCGCTTGCGGGGGTCGACACCCTCGGTGCGGTGGCCGGGCCTCAGCTGGTCGAGCCGGTTGCCCGAGATCTCGCCGTAGGTCGGGAAGGAGGCGGCGTCGAAGAAGACCGATCCGTCGGGGACCGCGTAGGCGTGTCCCTTCCCGATCAACTTGGCGATCAGCTCGATCGTCGTGTCCATCGTCTCGCTGGCCCGGGGGGAGTGCTCGGGCGGGCGCATGTTGAGCGCGGCCGCGTCCGCGAGGAAGGCGTCCTCGTAGAACCGCGCGATCTCCAGCGCCGTGCGCCCCTCGGCCCGCGCCTGGGCCTGGACCTTGTCCTCACCGGCCGGGTCGAGCTCGGTGTCGTCCACCAGGTGCCCGACATCGGTGATGTTGCGGCAGACGACCACCCGGACCCGCTGCCGCTCACTGACCCGTCTGATCAGATCCGACAGCAGGTACGACCGGAGGTTGCCCACGTGGGCGTACCTGTAGACGGTCGGGCCGCAGGTATACATCCGCAGCGACCGGGCCCCGTCGGGGACGATCTGTTGAACCTGGCGATTCCGCGTGTCATACAGGCGCAGCATGTCCCGAGCCTATTCGCCCAGGGCGGTTCTTCTCGGGCGATGCTCCGGTTCTTTCGGGCGCGCCCCGGACTTTCCCGGAGCGGCGCCCTCCGGCTCTCCCGTGGGCGCTTCTCTTCAGGCGGGACCCTCCAGGAAGACGAGGATCTCCCGGTCGCCGCGATCGCGGAGGCGGGCGATGACCTCCTCGCGGGTGCAGCCGTCGGACAGGCCGATCCGGGCGCCGATCAGGCGGACGCCCTCGGCCTCCGAGGCGACGGGGGCGGTGTACCCGATCAGGTGCAGGGCCCGGTTCAGGGCGGGGATGGCCGGGGACGCGGCGGGAAGGTAGCGGGTCAGCAGCTCGCCGCCGTCGGACACGGTCAGGAAGACGTGATCCCCCTCGGCGGCGTTGGCGGCGATCAGGACCGGGCGGATGGAACCCATGGTCGGCTGGTTGTGCCAGCTGATCACCACGTCGCCGGAGGGGGTGGAGGCGGTCAGCTGCCCGCCGGGGGCCATGCCGAGATGCGCCGCGAAGCCGGTCGGCAGGGGAGAGCCCGAGCCGCGCAGGTGCTCGGCGTTGACGTCCACCCGGTGCCACCAGCGCCCGTCGCGACTGCGGAAGCAGCGGCGGGTCGACGCGACGTCGCGGCGCGGGTGGTAGTCGGTCTGCTCGGCGCCGGCCACCCGGATCCATCCGCGCTGGGTGCGCTCGAAGCCGGGTCCGCCCGCGTAGGCGCGGACCGAGCTCTCGCTCACGTCGTAGCGGGCGGTCAGGTTCGTGACGATCGTGTTGACCGACGCCTCGCCGCTGGACCGTTCGATCTCCCGGACGATCATCTCCCGGATGCCCAGGTACTGCTCGCCGCCCCAGCGCGACAGCCCGTACTTGTTCCGGTCGACCCGCAGGAACCGGTCGTCGGCGGTGAGCTGGTTGCGGATGCCGACGAGGCTGTAGTCCTCGCCGATGCGCTCCTGGATCTCCTCGGGGGTCAGCGGGCTCCCGGCCACCGCGAGCACGGCCTGGGCCTTGTCGTTGACGCTGCGGGGCCACGGCACCACGTGGTCCTCCAGCACCCTCAGCTGGGGTACGGCGATCAGCCACCGCTCGGCCACGTCCTCGCGGATGCCGAGCTGGCTGACCATCGTGACGGCCTCGTCCAGGGGACGCGGCCCGTCGGTGAACAGCTGCCGGGTCTTCTCCCTGAGCTCGTCGGCGCCGCCGGCGACCAGCCAGCCGTCCACCTGGTCGTAGCCGCTCAGCAGGGTCCGTACGAACCGCCAGGAGGGGATGCCCAGCGTGGCCAGCTCGGTGCGGTGCCACGGCACCGCCGCGGCCAGGTCGTCGGCCGGTACGGCGGAGCCCAGCCGGCCCCGCAGCCAGGAGACGTGGGCGATCAGCGGCGCCGCGTCCTCACCCGCCAGCCAGGCCTCGACGTGGTCGCGCAGGTCGCGCTCGATCTGCCGGATGCGCTCCCTGGTGACCGAGAACCGCTGTGCCAGGTCGTCGAGCGTGGCCCGCTGGGAGGCGTAGAGCCGGTCCCTGGCGATCGCCCGCTGCCGTTCGTCCAACGTGCCGAAGAGCTCGTCGATCAACTCGGGCAACGGCCGGTCGGGACGGGAGGGGCGCACCTTGGCGACGCTCTCCTCGGTGACCGGTTCAAGGAGTCGTTCCAGTACGCCGGTGAACAGTTTGTGCACCATCTCGCGGCCGAGCCCCTCGGGCGTGCGGACGCTCGAAGCCGGGTCGGCGAACCTGAGTACGGGAAGGACGTCGCCGAGCATCAGATGTCCCCAACATGTCAGGGCAAGATCGGTCAGACGTCCCGCGACCTCGGAGGTCCCGATGGTGGTGCAGGCCCGGTCGAGCGGAAGCGCCTGCCACCACGCCTCAGGGAGACGGGGGTCGGTTGCGATCGGCGCTACCTGGCCGGGGGAGGTCCAGCGCAGGGGTGGCGCGATGTCGCTCAGGCTGAGGTTCATTGAGGTCCAACCGGCAAAGGGGAATATATCCGCAGTTCAGAGTATGTGATCAGGTGGGAAGGAAGGGACTGGCTCGCCCGGAGTGGGACACATAAAGTAGTTCTGTGGCTCGGGTGCAGGCCACATAGAGCAGCCCACGCTCGCGCTGGAGGTCGTGTGCCCTCGCCGCCGGGTCCTCCCCGACGGGGGTGAGCGCGTCGGGGTCGGGCACGATCCCGTCCGTCACGCCGATGACGGCGACACGCCGGAACTCCAGGCCCTTCATACCGTGCAACGTCGTCACCCGTACTCCCAGCTCGCGAAGAGCGGCTCGGGCATTGCGCACGAGGCCGGCGGTCCTTGCGGCGACCGCTATCTCCTGGGGCGGCACGCCGTCCCGCACCCACTGTCCCACTTGTGCGATCAGACCCGTCAGTTCGCCCTCCGGTGAATCGTAGGCGCGGACCATCGGACGGGGCCCGTGCCGCGTGGCGCGCAGGCCGTACAGCTCCTGCACGCCGCTCACGAGCCCGTCCGCGGGTCCGCCTCCGCGTAGTCGTACCCCCCAGGACAGGATCTCCTGCGGAAGGCGGTACGACACTTGAAGCCGTTGCTGAATCGCGTCGATCCCGACCGCGCTCAGGGTCACCCGCGTGTCGAAGATGCGCTGGTGCGGGTCGCCCACGATGAACAGGTCGTCGCGGGCGTACGGCACCGCCGCGCGGAGCAGCCGCCACTGCGCGGGGTGCAGGTCCTGCGCCTCGTCCACCACGATGTGCCGGTACGGTTCCCGCTTCGGCTCCGCCTCCTCAAGCAGGTCGCCGGTCGTCTGACCGAGCAGCACGGACGCCTCCGAGGCCAGCTGGAGCAGGGTCCGCTTGCCGCGTTCTCTCAGCTGCTCGGTGACGTGCTCGATGGCGTGCCAGACGGCGGTCCGCTCCTCGCCCGTGAGCTCGACGCTGCGGCCCGGGCGGGGCGCGCTCAGATACTCGTCCAGGGTCTGGAGGTTCTGGGCCAGCACCACCTGTTCCCACTCCCGCAGCAGGAACGCCGGGCTGTGACCGGTCTCGGTCTCCTCCCAGAGCGCGGTCAGCTCGGTGGCGCCGACCAGCGAGGGCGGCCGCCCCTCGGCCTCGGAGACGATGCGGTGGGCCAGCCGGTCCACGTTGCCGACCTCGATCCGTTTGCGGGTCACCTCGTCCTCGACCAGCAGATCGAGCCTGGCCGCGAGTTCGGAGCTCAGCCCCTGGGAGAAGGTGACCAGCAGGATCTGCCCGGTGCCGCGCCTGGCGAGGTAGGCGGACCTGTGCAGGGCGACGAGCGTCTTGCCGGTGCCCGCGCCGCCGGTGACCAGCGTCGGCTGCTGGTAGGACTCCCAGTAGGCCATCCGGTACTGCGGCGGGTGCAGGAACACGCACCAACCCGGCGCGTCGAGCACGCGGTTCAGCTCGCGAGGGGAGTCGGTGAAGACGGCGCGATCCGGGCTGCGCTGGAGGGCGGCGCCGAAGTCCTCGAGGTTGATCGGTTCCGGGTCCGCGGCGAGGGGGCGGCAGTTCTCCAGCTCTCGCCAGGCCCCGGTCATCGATTCGCCCCTGGCCAGCGCGGCCAGCGGTTCGTACTGCGTCGGAGGCAGCAGCGGTTCGAGCGCCTCCAGGGTGAGCTGGTCGGTGATCTGCCGCACCAGCGGCAGGAACCTGCTGTCGACGCCCAGCTCGGCCAGGTCGGTGTCGCAGATGTCCGCGAACAGCCGCGTCCGGGACGCCTCGGCCGACCTGCGGACCGCGGGCCGTACCCGGTCCAGCGCCACGGCGTCCCACATCTCGACCACGCCCAGCGCGGAGTTGACCCCGAACCGGTGGCGCTGGGCGTAGGCCCACGCCTCGGCGTCGGGAAGCACGGTCAGCAGCCAGTAGACGTCCCGCTGCTTGACCACGACCCCCCGGTGCCGGTCGGCCAGCCTCAGCGTGGCGACCCGGGGGTCCCTGGCCCCCCTGACCCGCTCGGGGTGCGGCGCGCCCGCCACGTTCTGCAGGAACCGCCGCGCCGCGACCACGACGTCCCGGCGCACCGGCTGAGCCAGGGCGCTGAGTTCTACGGGGAACTCCGGGGAGATCGCGAGTCGGGGCATGAGGTCAGGCCAGGAGGGACAGTAGATCGCGGTCCCCGCGTTCTCGCAGCCGGATGAGAAGGTCGGGCAGGCCCACGGGCCCCGTCATGCCGACCCGGGTGGCGATGACCCGGCAGGCCTGTTCGTGGGTGCCGCCCGCCGCGGTGTAACCGACCAGCCGTAACGCGTGCGCGGTCGGATCCGCGTCCTTCGCCGCGGCCGGCAGATGCCTGGCCCGGAGGACCCCCTCGTCGGACAGCGTCAGGAAGAGGTGGCTCCCCTCCTTGGCGCCCACATCGTCCAGGAGCGTCCTGAGCGATTCGAGGACGGGCCTGTCCTGCCAGCTCAGGACGAGCTCGCCCACCGCGCTGTTGACCGTACGGCCGACGCCGGGCGACATCCCGAGGTAGGCGGCGAACCCGCTGGGCAGCGGGCACTCGGCGCCCTGGATGTGCTCGGGCGTGACGTCGATCCTGAGCCACCACCGGCCGTCCGGCTGCCGGAAGCAGCGCCGGGTCAGTGAGACGTCCTTGAGCGGGCGAAACGGCTCCTTGGCCGGTCTCTCCTCCGGCCCCGGGGGCGCCACGGGCTCCTGGGCGGCTACGGGCTCCGGCTGCTCGGCGGGCCCGCTCGGAAGGTGCTCGGCCACGGCCGGAGGTCGTGCGTCGGGTTCGCTCGCAACGTGCTCGGCCACGGCCGGAGGTCGTGCGTCGGGTTCGCTCGGAACGTGTTCGGCCGCCGCGGCCGGGGGTCGTCCGGCGGGTCCGTTCGAGAGGCGCTCGGTGGCCTTGGGCGCCGGCTTCCCCGCGGGCAGGGCTGGGGGTTGCCTGGCCCCCTTGGGCGCGGGCCTGCCCGTGGCCGGGGCGGCGGAGCCGTTCGAACGCTGGGGCGGCCGCTCGCCGGCGCCGAGGATCCGGAGCTGGGGGACGTTCTCCAGCCACTCCTTGGACACCTCGGGGTGAATGCCCAGGGAGGAGACCATGTCGAGGGCCTTGTTGATGGTCAGCGGGGATTTGGCGCTACTGATCATGTCGCGGGTGCGGTGGCGGAGCTCGGCGATGTCGCCCTCCACCAGCCACTCGTCGACCAGGTGGTAGTCCGGGAGGGTGGCCAGCACGAACTGCCAGGCCGGCACGTCGAGGGAGTGGAGCTCACGGCTGTGCCAGTCGGCCGCGTTGATCAGCCGCTCCCTGGGGGCGGCCTTGCCGATGACCTTCTTGACCCTGTCCAGATGGTCCCGGTAGGGCGCGGCCTCGTCCGAGGCGAGCCACTCCTTCAGCTCCCTGCGCAGGTCGGCCTCCAGCTCCTGGATGACCTCGGGCTGCACCGCGAAGAGATTGGCCAGCGCCTCCGGGGCCGCCGGGGCATCGCTGAACAGCCTGTTCTGCGCGACGGCCCAGCGCTTGTCCTCGATGTTCGCGAAGATGCCGTCCACCAGCGCGTGAAGGTTCTCCACGGGCCGCCGGGCCTTGGGCACGTCCCCCGCCGAGACCGCGCTCACCTCGGCCTGTCGTTTCCGCACCGGCTGCGGGGGAGCCTCGGCGGCCGATTCCGACTCTGGAACGTCGAGCGCCCCGGCCTCCGGCTCGGGCTCGGCGGTGGCCTTGCCCGCGGCCTTGTCCCTGACCTTGCCCGCGGGCTTGTTCGCGGTGGACCCGGCGTCGGATGCCGACGCGGCTCCGAGGATCGGCGCGGGTGCGGCGTCGAGGACGGGCACGGGTACGGCTTCGGGTTCCGGCGCGGGTTCGGGCTTGGGGGCCTTCGCCGCGGACCCGAGGGCCGCTCCGGGCAGGGGCCCGGCCTTGCCCTTGGCCACGAAGACGGTCTCCGGCGCGGCGCTCGGCCTCGCCTCGGGGGCGGCCTCGGGGTGCTCCGCGGCGCTCTCCGCCGATGGGGAACCGGCTCCGGCGTCCGCGGTCCACGGCTCCCGCGCGGGTGCGGCCTCGTGGAGTTCTGCGCCGTTCTCCGCCGCCACCCCGCGGGTCGCGGGTCCGGCGGCCGCGCGGGCTCCGAAGAGCGAACCCTCGAACTCCGCGGCCTCCGGGGCCTCGGCTCTCCGGCCGGAGGCGCCGGCGGACATCGGCGACGATGCGGGGGCGGGGGCGACCAGGCGGGCGAACGCCGCCGTGAACAGGGCGTTCAGAACGGGGAGCGGCTGGATGAAGGGCTGGTCGCGCAGTTCGTGGCCGGTCAGGGCGAGCAGGCCGGGCCAGGATCCGGTGCGGTCCAGGGCGATGGCCGTGCAGGGCTCGTCGGCCTCTTCGGGATCCAGGACGTACAGGGCGGGAAGGATGTCGCCCACCGAGGCCGCCGGCCAGTGCCGCAGGGCGATCTCGGAGAGGATCTCCGCGAGCCTCTCGGGGCCCAGCACGGCGAGCACCCGGGACATCGGCAGGCTCCGCCACCAGGCGTCCGGGAGATCCGGCTGGTCACGCAGAAGTGAGATCGTGGCCGCGTCGCTCCAGCGTAGCGGCGGCACGAGGTCACTCAGACTGAAGTTCATCCGTTCCCTTCACCAGCCCCTCAAGCCGCCCGAGTCACTCCACATCGCCGAGGAACGAGACTCATGGAACAGACCATAGTCTGGCAAATCGCCCTGGCGCATCGGGTCTGGTCAGCGGCGTACGGCCGCGAACCGGAGCCGTACGTAGTCAGCCATCCAACCGGTCTCCCGCCGCAGGGCGGGGGCGGCCAGTTCGTTCACCCGATGGAGCAGCGATTCGACCAGGTCGGCGGGCACGCCCCGGAGCAGCGACCCGGCGAACATCCGCACCCAGTCGGCCGCTCCGTTGGGGCATTCGTCGAGCGGGGTCGGCCGGTCGAAGTACTCCAGCAGCCGAACGGTGAACCCGCCCTTCTCCAGGCGCGTGGCGTATTCGGCGGGAGTGGGGAAGTACCAGGGCAGGCCGGGCTCTCGTAGCCCGTGCTCCCGCCACGCCGTGAAAAGTGCCGCCGTGAGCGCCGCGCAGTTGCCCGCGCCGCCCATCTCGGCCACGAACCGCCCGCCGGGGGTCAGCGCCTCGCGAACGCTGGCTATCACCGCGTCGGGCTCCTCGCCCATCCAGTGCAGGGCCGCATTGGAGAAGACCGCGTCGTACGGCTGGGCGACCGTGAAGTTGCGGCCGTCGCCGGCGATGAAGTCCAGCCCCGGATACTGCGCCAGGGCCTTCTCGATCATCGCCTGCGATCCGTCGATCCCCAGGACGCGGGCGCCCCGGGAGGTGATCTCGGCTGTCAGTACCCCGGTGCCGCAGCCGAGATCCACGATGCGCTCCCCGGGTTGGGGGTCGAGCAATTCGACCAGAGGGGCGCCATGTGCTGAAACGTACCCAAAGCTGCTGTCATAGGCGCGAGCGCTCCACCTCATCGAGCTCGGGGTGTCGTATCGCAAGACGATCAGCTCACATTCTGAGACGCCAGGGCCTCTTATCGCTACTCTCCAGACACTTTAGAGCCTTAGAGAAGTCGCGACATATCAGTCCCCTCAGCCTCAGGCTTATCCGACCTTTTTCGCCCACTCGCGCTGGACGTACGCCTTGGCGGTATCGGTCTCGGGAATGGTGAGGAAGACGGGTTTGGCGGAGGTGGCGGGGAGCTTGGCCGCGAGCTCTCCGTCCAGTGTGCCGCGCATCTGGAGGGCCTCCATCCTGGCGGGACGGGCGTAGCCCTTGAGGAACAGGTTCTGGCCCCTGTCGGAGAAGAGGAACTCCTGCCACAGCCGGGCCGCGGCGGGGTGCGGGGCCTTCTTGTTGATGGCCTGGACGTAGTACGAGCCGAGCACGGCGTCGCCCGGGATCGTGACCTTCCACTCGCCGTTCTCGGCCGCCCGCTCGGCGTTCTGGTAGTCCCAGTCGATGACGGCCGTGGCCACCTGTCCCTTGGCGGCGAGGTTCCCCGAGCCCTTCAGGCGTTCGAAGAACTCCACGCCCCGCTCCGCCCTGGCCTCGCCGCCCTTGAGCGAGGTCGCCATCACCGCGTTGAAGGCGGCGGCGGCCTGCCGGGGGTCGCCGGGCAGGGCGACGCTGTGGCCGGGCTTGAGCAGGTCGGCGAAGGAGGCCGGGGCCGGGATCTTGCGGGGGTCGTAGCCGATGGACATGTAGCCGCCGTATCCGGCGTACCAGCCCCCGCGGTAGTCCTTGAGGGTGTCGGGGATGTCCTGCCAGCTCTGGACCTTGTAGGGCGCGAAGGCGGCGGAGTTGGCCACGGCGACGTCCATGCTCAGGTCGAACACGTCGGGCTTGAGCGAGGCCGCGGCCTCGATCTCCCGCTGACTGTTCGCCCCGGGCTCAAGCTGGTTGACCTTGATTCCGTATTCGTCGGAGAAGGCGTCGATGATCTCGCCGTAGTTCACCCAGTCGCGTGGCAGCGCGATCACGGTGAGCGAGCCCTCCTTCCTGGCCGCTTCGACGAGGCGTTCCATCGTCGAGAATCCGGCCTTGAGGGAGGCGGCCTGGGGGTTGACCGGCGGAAGTTTGACGTCGTTGTTCTCGGTGGTCGGGGCGCTACATCCCGCGATCGTGGCGGTGAGTATCACGGCGGCGGCGGTGGCGCTGGTGCGTACGGTCACCGGTCGAATACTCCCGGTGACCATGTGGCAGGTCGAGGAGGCGCGGCGTTTTTTGGTGAATGGCTTACGCGCGAGCGGGTTCCGGCTATCCGCGGGGTCGCGGTGATTCCGGAACGACCTTCGCCGCCGCGAGCGTGTCTTCGGCGATCTCGACGAGGGTGCCGTCGCGCTTGCGCACGCCCAGCATGCCGTCCCGCCAGAATTCGAGCGTGCCCACCGCGTCGCGGAACCCCTCGGGGACCCGTCGCCGCGTGGTAACTCTTTTGCCCACGTCAGATGGGGTTAGAGTGACATTCAGGCGAGCACTGAAACCACGGGTCATCGCCTTTTGCCCCCTCCCGTTTCCGACATCTGGCGGGCACGGCAATACTAGGGCGTAGCAACCCGCGGTCGAAGTCGTGCCTAGGTGCGTAAAGAAGAAGGAGCCCGAGGTGACCTACGTCATCGCGCAGCCTTGCGTGGACGTCCTGGACAAGGCGTGCATCGAGGAGTGCCCCGTCGATTGCATCTACGAGGGCGAACGCATGCTCTACATCCACCCTGACGAGTGTGTGGACTGCGGTGCGTGCGAACCTGTGTGTCCCGTCGAGGCGATCTTCTATGAAGATGATCTTCCGGAACAGTGGAAGGACTTCTACAAGGCCAACGTGGACTTCTTCGAGGACCTGGGGTCGCCCGGCGGCGCCTCCAAGGTCGGCAAGATCGAGAAGGACCACCCGGTCGTCGCGGCACTGCCCCCGCAGGCCGAGGGCAACTAAGAGCCTCTGCGGGCAGGGGCGGCGCACGATGGCCGCCCCTGCCCGTCCGGGTTCCCGGAGGGGCCGGGCTCACCTTTGAGCCCGGCCCCCACCAAGCCTTTTCCCGGCCCGCCAGGGCGGGGACATGCATTTACGGGAGAGCTGTGATCGGGCTGCCTGACTTTCCATGGGATCGACTGACGCCGCTGAAGGAGCGGGCGCAGGAGCATCCCGACGGGATCGTCGACCTGTCGGTGGGCACCCCCGTCGACCCGGTGCCGGCCGTCGTACGGCAGGCGCTGGCGGAGGCCTCGGACAGTCCCGGATACCCGCTGACCTACGGCACCGAGCGGCTTCGCGCCGCCGCCGCGGGCTGGCTACGGCGCAGACACGGTGTGGCCCTCGATCCGGCGAACGTGCTGCCGCTGATCGGCTCCAAGGAGCTGGTCGCCTGGCTGCCGACGCTGCTCGGCATCGGTCCCGGCCAGCGAGTGATCCTTCCTGAGCTGGCCTATCCCACCTACGACGTGGGAGCCCGTCTCGCGGGCGCCGAGCCGTACGCCACGGACGGGCTGCTCGCGCTCGGGCCGGAGGCGGTGCCGCTGGTCTGGGTGAACTCCCCGTCCAACCCGACGGGCAGGGTCCTGCCCGTCGACCACCTGCGCAAGATCGTCGCGTGGGCGCGCGAGCGCGGTGCGATCGTGGCCTCCGACGAGTGCTACATCGAGCTGGGCTGGGAAGAGCAGCCGATCTCGATCCTGCACCCGGACGTGTGCGGTGACTCGCACGAGGGCCTGCTCGCGGTGCACTCGCTGTCCAAGCGTTCCAACCTGGCGGGCTACCGCGCCGGATTCATGGCGGGCGACCCCGCGCTGATCCAGCGGTTGCTGGAGGTCCGCAAGCACGCGGGGATGATCATGCCGGCGCCGGTCCAGTCGGCGATGGCCGTGGCGCTGGACGACGACGAGCACGCGGAGGAGCAGTGGGCCCGTTACGCCGCCCGCCGCGCGGTGCTCCGCCCCGCCCTGGAGGCGGCCGGTTGGAAGATCGAGCACTCCACCGCGGGCCTGTACCTCTGGGCGTCCAACGGGACGGACTGCTGGGAGCAGGTACGCGCGCTAGCCGATAAGGGGATTTTGGTCGCGCCGGGTGACTTCTACGGAAAAGCCGGCGAGGCGCATATCCGAATTGCCGTGACGGCCAGTGACGAACGGATCAGTGCGGCGGTGCGCCGCCTCCAGTAGGATCGCGCGACATGACGCCCGTGATCGCCGTGATACTCGGATTGAGCGCGATCACACTCGTTCTGTTGCTTGGCGCGTTCTTCGCGACCACGCGTCAGGGCAGGGAGCCCCGCGAACCCGAGCCGTCCGGCGAGAGTCCTCCCCAGCCGGTTGACGTCGAGCAGCCGCCTCAGCCGAGTGCGGGCCAGGTCGGTATCGACTATCCCGACCCCCGCATGATCAAGGTGGGCGACACGATCGACTGCCAGGGCGTGCGCAGCCGTGTCCTGGGTGCCATGTACCTGTCGTGGCAGGGCAGCCAGTGGACCGAATACCTCCTCGACGACGGCACCCGCCGTTACCAGTGGCTGTCGATCGAGGCGCGTCCCGGCCTGGCCCTCGGGGACCTGCCCCACCTTGAGGTGCTGCTGTGGACCTCGGTGCCCACGCAGGGCATGGTCCCCGCCAAGACCACGCTGAGCGTCGAGGGCGTCGACTTCTTTCCCGGGGACCGGGGCACCGCGGCGTTCCGCGCGGAGGGCGTCACCTCGATGCCCGAGCGGGGCCTGCTCGACTTCGCCGACTACCGGGCCGCCGACGGCCGCCTGCTCAGCTTCGAACGGCTCCAGGGCCAGCGCTGGAGCTCCTCCTACGCGCAGCCCCTGCCCCCGGGCACCATCAGGATCCAGGAGAAGAAGGTCTAATGCCCGGGACCGGGAGCGAAGGGCTGCTTCCCGCCCTTCGCGCGGACGTTTCGGTTACGGGCTGACGGCGGTTGCGTGCCCGGTTACGGGCTGACAGCGGTCGCGGGCCCAATTACGGGCTGACGATGGTCTCGGGCGGTCTCGGGCGCTCGTCGACGCCGTCGTCTCCTTGATCCGGATGAGATCGGGTCAGGAGATCTCGACCCGGCCGGCGGGGGCCGCCGCGTCGGCCTTCCAGCCCTTGTCGCCCGTCGCGGAGCTCCAGGCCTGGCCGTCGTAACGGACCTGGCGCAGGCCGAACTCCTGGGCGTGGGCGACCGACCAGCTGGCCATCAGCCAGCCGCGCTTCTGCGAGGAGGCCTCGAGCGTGCTCCCCGGACCGAGCGTCCTGACGAGCTTGCGCCTGGCCTTCTCCGCGGCGGAGAGCGGCGCCCCGTCCGTGGCCCGCTTCTTGCCCGCGGGAGTAGCCGTGCCCGCGGGAGCCGTCGCCTTGTCCGTGGGGGCCGAGAACCAGCAGCGCACGGCCTTGGGGACACGTCCGGTGAACGCCGCGGCCAGGAGCTTCCCGTCTTCCTCGTGCTGCGCGTAGGCCGACCCGTCGGCTGAGCGCTGCACCTCCTGCGCCGCCTCGTAGAGCGGTCGCTTCCGGTAGTTCTTCACCTTCACCAGCGCGGAGAAGAACTTGCCCGAGGCGTAGACCGGGTCGATCAGCTGCTCGATCTTGCCCCAGCCCTGCGAGGGCCGCTGCTGGAACACCCCGACCGAGTCACGGTCGCCGTCGCCGGACTCCAGGTTGAGCAGCTTGGACTCCTGGATGGCGGTGGCGTAGGCGATCACGACGGCCCGCTCGGGCAGGTTCCTGCGGGCTGCCACGGTCGCGATGGTCGCGGCCACCTGAGCCTGCTCGATCTCCAGGTCCAGCGAGCCCACGGGGGTGGTGACCGTACATCCCTCACCGAGGGTGGGCAGTGGCGTGACCCGGTTGAACAGTGTGAAGAGACCCACGGCCACGGCCACCGCGAGCACGGTCACGATCGCGATGATCGCGATGACTCCTTTGGAGAAACTTCGCACGTTGAAGAACCTATCGGTCCGCGGCGAATGCGCGGCGCGGCGGAAGTCCACGGACGCTGGGCCTCCATCATGGTACGCAGTGTGACGCCGTTCCAGGGCTTCGGACGCCGGCCTCGACGCGGCTCCGGGTGAGACCGGCGGGCACGGACGCCGACGCGCGACGCGGCTCCCGGCGAGGCCCGTCCGACACGGATGACGCCGCTCCCGGCGAGGCCCGCGGGCACAGATAGGGTCGCGAGCATGAGTACGCGTCTGGATCTCACGCAGGACGTCGGGGCGCTCACCGCGCTGATCGTGGACGTCGAATCGGTGAGTGGTCACGAGAAAGCACTGGCCGATGCGGTCGAGGAGGCGCTCAGAACGCTTCCGCATCTGACCGTGGACCGCGACGGCGATTCGATCGTGGCCCGCACCGGCCTCGGCCGGGAAGAGCGGGTGGTGATCGCGGGGCACCTCGACACCGTCCCGCTCGCCGGCAACCTGCCCAGCCGGGTCGAGGGCGACCTGCTGTACGGCTGCGGCACCTCGGACATGAAGGCCGGCGTCGCGGTCGCCCTGAAGCTGGCCGCCGCGCTCCAGGCGCCCAGCCGGGACGTGACCTACGTCTTCTACGACTGTGAGGAGATCGAGGCCGAGCGCAACGGCCTGCTCCGGCTCAGCCGCAGCCATCCCGACTGGCTCGCCGGGGACTTCGCGGTGCTCATGGAGCCCACCGACGGCATGATCGAGGGCGGCTGCCAGGGCACGCTCCGGGCCCAGATCATCACCCGGGGCAAGCGCTCGCACAGCGCCAGATCCTGGTTCGGGGTCAACGCCGTCCACGCCGCACAGCCCGTGCTCGAGATCCTCAACGCCTACGAGGCCAGGCTCCCGATCGTGGACGGGCTGGAGTATCACGAGGGCCTGAACGCGGTGGCGATCACCGGGGGCGTCGCGGGCAACGTGATCCCCGACGAGTGCGTGGTGACCGTGAACTACCGTTTCGCCCCCGACCTGTCGCTGGAGGACGCGCAGGCACACGTGAGCGAGGTGTTCGGGGGCTTCGAGGTCCGCTTCACCGACGGCGCCCCCGCGGCGCGGCCCGGCCTGAACCATCCGGTGGCGGCGGCCTTCGTGGACGCCGTCGGGGGCGAGCCGAGGGCCAAACTGGGCTGGACGGACGTCTCGCTCTTCTCGAGCCTCGGCGTCCCCGCGGTCAACTACGGTCCGGGCGACCCGAATCTGGCACATCAGCAAGGAGAGTTCGTGTCGCTCGAAAAGATCGCCGACTGCGAGCGCGGAATGCTCGACTGGCTCACCTGAGGGGTTCGTGATCTCGGTGGCTCGCGGGGGGAGAGGCTCGGAGGGCGGGTTCTGACCTGCGGATCCCCGCTCCGGGCGGCCGGACACAAATGAAAGTGGCTTTCCTCGCCGGCCATTTGGCGGGGAAAGCCACTTTCAGTCCCGAGCAGCACCCTCGGCAATTAGACGCGCCCTCCTCGAAATCCGGTTCCCCGTTTTCGGGGAGATTTTTCAAGATTTTTCCGAAGACGGCGCTACCGTGACCCGCATGAAGAAAACACGTCCGGAGCGCCGTCAGGGAGGCGCCGTGGTCCGCGGCGACCTCGTCTCCGATTCGACCCACGACCAGCGGCTTCTCGACAAAAGAGGGCCGGCGGACTGGTTGCACATGGACCCGTGGCGGGTGATGCGCATCCAGTCGGAGTTCGTGGAGGGCTTCGGCCAGCTCGCGGAACTGCCCGAGGCGGTGACCGTCTTCGGGTCCGCACGGACCCCTCCCGGCTCGCCGGAGTACGAGATGGGCGTCGAGCTCGGCCGGAAACTGTCCAGGGCCGGCTACGCCGTGATCACCGGCGGCGGGCCCGGCTGCATGGAGGCGGCCAACAGGGGCGCCAGGGAGGCGGGCGGCGTCTCCGTCGGCCTGGGCATCGAACTCCCCTTCGAGCAGAGCATGAACGAGTACGTGGACCTGGGCGTCGAGTTCCGCTACTTCTTCGTCCGCAAGACCATGTTCGTGAAGTACTCCTGCGGCTTCGTCACGCTGCCGGGCGGGTTCGGCACGATGGACGAGCTGTTCGAGGCTCTGACCCTGGTCCAGACGCGCAAGGTCACCTCCTTCCCCGTCGTGCTGATGGGAACGGAGTTCTGGGGTGGGCTGCTCGACTGGATCAAGTCGACCCTCGTGGGAACCGGCAAGATCTCCCCGGCGGACGTGGACCTCATCCAGGTCACCGACGACGTGGACGAGGCCGTCCGGATCATCACCAAGGCCGACCAGAACCGGGGGGAGCGGCTCAGGGATGAGGAGAGGGCGGCACTGAACACCGTCGGCGACGCCCAATAAGGTCTAAGCGTGTTTATATGCGTATTCCTGGCATCAAGTCAGAAGATCGATCAGAAGTATCTGGCGCTGGCTGAGGAAGTGGGCACCGAGCTTGCCAGGCGTGGGCACACCCTGGTCAGCGGCGGTGCGAAGGTCTCGTGCATGGGCGCGGTGGCTCGGGCCGCCCGCGCCGGCGGCGCCCGTACCGTGGGAGTGATCCCGCAGGCTCTCGTGGACATCGAGGTCGCGGACCGCGACTCCGACGAGCTCGTGGTGACCACCGACATGCGCGAGCGCAAGGGCGTCATGGATGCCCGCTCCGATGCCTTCCTGGTCCTGCCGGGCGGTATCGGGACGCTGGAGGAGCTGTTCGAGATCTGGACCACCCGGACGCTCGGCCTGCACGACAAGCCGCTGGTGCTGCTGGACCCGTGGGGCCTCTACGCGCCGCTGAGGGAGCTGGTCGAGGGGATGCACGAGGCGGGGTTCACCCGCCCGAACGTCTTCGACGCCATTTCCTGGACCACCACGGTCGGGGAGGCGTTCCAGCTTCTGGAGAAGACGGCCGGGCACTTGACGCCGAGCCCCGAGGAGCTAGGCGAGGCCACGGCGGGTTAACGCGGGCGGGCGCCGCCCCGCCAGGGAGTCGGTCATCTCGACCGCGAGCCGTACCTGGCCGGGGCGGTTCGTCCGGAAGACGCGCGCGCCCGCCCAGGCGCAGATCGAGGCCGCGGTGAGCTCCGCGGCCTCGTCGTCGTCTCCGGCCAGTGCGGCGGGCGTGACGGCGACGGTGCGCCCGGCGCGGACGAATTCCTCGATTTCGGCGATCGAATGGGCCTCGACCCAGCCGGATTCATCGTGGTCGTCGGGTCCGAGTATCACGGCAGCAGCCATGACACGATCCTAGATCAGAGGAGTTGTGGCACGATTCGTATGTGCTGGTCGTACTCGTTCTCGCTGCCGTAACCGTCATCGCCGGTGTCACGGTGGTCGCCATGGGCCGGGGCGGTGAACTGACAGAGTTCGCCCCGGACGTCCCGCCGCTTGACCTGCCCGCCGCCGGGCAGCTCAGCGCCGTCGACTTCATGGCCCTTCAGCTCCCGGTAAGCATCGTCGGCTATCACACGCAGAGTGTGGACGAGACGCTGAACCGGGTCGCGAACGCCCTGAGCGAGCGTGACACCAGGATCGCCGTGCTGGAGCAGCGGGTGTCGGAGCTGCTCTCCAGCAGGCTCCAGGCCCGTCAGGAGGTCCACGCGAGCCCCCTGAACGGCCCGCGCACCGAGCACGAGCCGGAGGAGCCCAAGGAGCTCGCCGAGCTGAAGGAGCTTCCCGAACCGCCCGGGTCGCGGTACGGGTCCTCTCCCGAGTCGTCCTCCTCGCCCGAATCGTCGTACGGGTCGTTGCCCGAGTCGTCTTCCTCGTCCGAATCGCGGTCCGGCTCCGAGCCGGCCTCTTCGTCCGAGTCGTCGTACGGATCCTTGCCCGAGGCTCCTTCCCCGGCCGAGTCGCCGTACGGATCCGCGTCCGAGCCGTCCGAGCCGTCTGAGCCGTCCGAGACGCCGTCCGAGGCGCCGGCGGGCTCCTTCGGCGCGTGGACGGCAGGCGAGCGCCTCGGAAAGGAGGAGTCGCGGTGAGCGAACCGGCTGTCTCCCCGTCGATCTCGCCCGAGCCGATCTCTTCCGCGCCGATTCTTTCCGCGCCGATTCTTTCCGCGCTGATTCTTTCCGAGCGGGTCCGCTGCTGGCCGACCACCGCGCCCGACTACATCGCCTACCACGACGAGGAGTGGGGCCGTCCGGTCACGGGCGACGACCGGGTGTTCGAGCGGCTCACCCTGGAGGCCTTCCAGTCGGGTCTCTCGTGGATCACGATCCTGCGCAAGCGGGAGAACTTCCGGGCGGCCTTCGCGGGCTTTTCCATCCCGGCCGTCGCCGCGTTCGGTCAGGCCGACGTGGACCGCCTGCTCGGCGACGCCGGCATCATCCGCAACCGCGCCAAGATCGAGGCCGCGGTGGCCAACGCGAGGGCGGCCCTCGACGTCGAGCTGTCCGATCTCGTCTGGCGCTACGCGGATCCGAGCTCTCCCGCGCCCAAGACCCTCGCGGACATGCCCGCGCAGACCCCGGCCTCCAAGGCGCTCGCCAAGGAGCTCAAGTCCCACGGCTTCCGTTTTGTCGGCCCGATCACCGTCTACTCGCTGATGCAGGCCATCGGCCTGGTCAACGATCACCTGGCGGACTGCTGGACGCGCGAGGCCCTCTAGCCCCGCTTCCGCCCGCGCGGGTGACCTGACTTCGCCTTCGCAACCCCGCCTTCGCCCGCGCCGATGACGCCTGTCAGCGACCTTCGAAGACGGGGCGCTCCTTGCCGAGGAAGGCGCGCGTGGCGTTCAGATGGTCGTCGGTCTTGGCGCAGGCGTCCTGGAGGTCCGCCTCCAGGGCCAGGGCGTCGGCCAGGGAGCTGCTCGCGGCGTGGTTCAGGGCCCGCTTGGTCGCCGCGTAGGCGCCTGTCGGGCCCCGTGCCAGCCGTACGGCCAGCTCGCGTGCCGCGGCGCCCAGCTCGCCGGCGGGGACGACCCTGGAGACGATCCCGAGCTCCAGCGCGCGCGCCGCGTCGAGGGGCTCGCCGAGCAGCAGGAGCTCGCTCGCGCGCGCCAGGCCGACCAGGCGCTGGAGGGTCCAGGACGAGCCGGAGTCGGGGGCCAGCCCGATGGAGCCGAAGGCCATCGCGAACTTGGCCTTCTCCGACGCGACCCGCAGGTCGCAGGCGAAGGCCAGGGCGGCGCCCGCGCCCGCGGCGACGCCGTTCACCGCCGCGACGACCGGCTTGCCCATCTCGGTGATCGTGCGGACGATCGGGTTGTAGTGCTCACGTACGGTGTCGTTCAGACCTCGGCCCGCCTCCAGGTTGGCCGCGTGCTCGTTCAGGTCCTGGCCGGCGCAGAACGCCCGCCCCGATCCGGTCAGCAGCACCGCCCGTACGGCGTAGGCCTGTGAGGCCGTGGTCAGCGCCTCCAGCAGATCGGCCTTGGCCTGCGTGGTCAGCGAGTTCATCGCCTCGGGCCGGTTGAGGGTGACGGTGGCGACGGCGTCGTCGACCGAGTAGAGAACGTCGTCCAACGGAAGCTCCTTCTGCGGCTATGGCTTCTACGGTTGCGGCTGTGGCCGGCGGGTTGCCTGGCCGCCTGTCTTCCCGGTTGCCGGGTTTCCTGGTCTCTGGCTTGCCCAATTTTTCGGGTTTTCCTGGTTTTTCCGGGTTATTGGCGCGACTACGGTTTGGTCAGGTTGCGGTCGACGAACGCGGCGGCGGCGGGGAGCAGACGGGCGGCCTCCCGCTCGAAGTAGAGCCTGGCCTTCTCCCCCGGCCAGCCCGGCGGCAGGAGCTCGGAGGGGAGCCCGGGATCGCGGAACAGGAAGTTGCGCCAGCCGTGCAGCAACCTGCTCCGGGCGGCGAACACCTGGGCGGCGGCGGCGTCCCGCGGCAGCCCGTCGACCAGGTTCGTCGCCTGGACCAGCCACTCCTCGTAGGCCGACCCGATGCCGTCCAGATCCCAGGTTCTGGCGACGAGCGTCCGGGGATCGCCGTCGAGCACCGCCTCGAACCGATCGGCGCGGATGCTCTCGCCGTTGAGGATCGGGTCGAGCTCGGCGGACGGACGCGGGCCGATCCACGTGGTCTCCGAGAGCGGGGCGTACCCGAGAAACGACAGGTCGGCTCTGAGCCGCTCCCGCTTGGACCGTTCGCGCACAGGTTCCACCACGAGCATGTGCCACCGGCCGGTCCAGGTGATCGTCCCAACTCGGTAAATTCTCAGCGCCGCCTCGTCGAGGCGGCGCACGCATTTGGAGGTGGCCTCGTAGCCGGGCCCCTGGGACAGTCGGGCCGGGACCAGCCAGCCCTGCCGCACCATCCGCGAGACGGCGGTGCGTACGGCGGGGGCGGCGATACCCAACGGTGCGAGCAGACGGACGAGGGCGGCCACGGACGCGCGGCCGCCTCGGGACCGCAAGTGGTCCCCGTACAGATCGAACAGAGCGGCGCGGGCGTTCACGATGACAAGTTTGGTCGCCGGAAGGGGTCCCGGACAACGGTCTTGATTGCCGGATGAGCCGATGCTGAGACTGATCGTTCCCATTCTCCGCGCGGAGGCGGGATAATAGGACATCACAGAAGACGTGAATGCGTCGGCCACCCTCGGGTCAGTCGGAGATCCGTAGACCGATGCAGGAAGGGATACACGCATGGCGGCTATGAAGCCGAGGACCGGTGATGGTCCGCTGGAGGTCGTCAAAGAAGGCAGGGGTATCGTCATGCGGGTTCCTCTGGAGGGTGGCGGCCGCCTTGTCGTCGAGCTCTCGGCAGACGAGGCCAATGCCCTTGGTGAGGAACTGAAGAAGATCGTCGGCTGATCCCGATCTGAGAACAAGCGGTGAAGCCGGGTCCTATTTGAGCTTGCTCGGGGAGCATGACACCTGCGATGACCCGCGTGACCGCAACCGATGATCAACACGGCCCTGGCCGTCGGACTACCTCACGGTGGCTCGCGCCAGGGCCGCGGCGTTTCCCCGGCCCATGAGCCGATGACTGGAGTCAACCCATGCCCCTCTCGCCCTACCAGCTACTACCTCACACGATCTACGGACACGGACTGTCCGCCGCGACCCCTGCGGAGGGCGGCGATCCGGCCCCCTCGTCGAGCGGAGAGGTCACGGAGACCTCGATCGCGAAGGACGCGGAGCTGTTCGCGGTCCCCTTCGCGGCGGACGCCGCTCCCGCCGTCGAGCTGCCGGTGCCCTCGGCGGCTCTGCTGGACCATTACCAGGCCAAGGGCGAGGCCGGAGAGATCATCGAGGTTCCCGTCGCCAACGGCGACGCCGTGGGCCGGGTGCTGCTCTACGGGGTCGGGGACGGCTCGGCCGCGGACCTGCGCAAGGCCGGTGCGGCGGTGGCCCGGCGCGGCAAGGGCAAGGACACGATCAGGATCGTGCTGCCCGAGGGGCCGGTGGCCGCGTTCGTGGAGGGCGCGCTGCTGGCCACCTACGCCTTCCGGATGGGCGAGAAGAAGTCCACCTCGGTGGCGATGATCGAGTTCGTCGGCGAGGGAGCCGAGGCGGAGGTGGCCAAGGGCAAGCTGATCGCCGAGGCCGTCGCGCTCGCCAGGGACCTGGCCAACACGCCCTCCTCGGTGAAGAACCCCGCCTGGCTCGCCGAGCGCGCCCTGGAACAGGGCGTCACCGCGAGGGTGTGGGACGAGGAGGAGCTGCGGTCCGGCGGGTTCGGCGGCATCGTCGCCGTCGGCCAGGGCTCGGTGAGCCCGCCGAGGCTGATCCAGCTCTCCTACGAGCCGGAGGGCGCGACCGAGCACGTGGTCCTGGTCGGCAAGGGCATCACCTACGACTCCGGCGGTCTGTCGCTCAAGCCGACCGCGGGCATGAAGTTCATGAAGACCGACATGGCCGGGGGCGCGGTTGTCATCGCGGTTCTGGGCGCGCTGGCCTCCCTCGGTGTGCGGGTCCGGGTCACCGGTCTCATCGCCGCCGCCGAGAACTCCTTCTCCGGCACGGCCCAGCGCCCCTCAGACGTGATCACGCAGTACGGCGGGCGGACCGTCGAGGTGCTCAACACCGACGCCGAGGGCCGCCTGGTGATGGCCGACGCGCTGGCCTACGCCGACGCGGAGCTGGACCCCGACCTCATGATCGACATCGCCACGCTGACCGGAGCGATCGGCATCGCCCTGGGCCAGGGCCTCGGCGCGATCTTCGCCTCGGACGAGGAGCTGGCCTCCGAGCTGATCGACGCGGGCGAGAGCAGCGGTGAGCGGCTCTGGCGGATGCCGCTGATCGACGACTACGTCCCGGGTCTCGACTCCAGCGTGGCCGACCTGTCCAACATCGAGATCGGATCGACCTACGGCGCGGGCTCCATCACCGCGGCGCTGTTCCTGCGCGAGTTCACCGGCAAGCGGCCCTGGGCGCACCTGGACATCGCGGGCGTCGGCCGTAGCGGTGCCGACGAGGGCATCCTCAGCAAGGGCGCCACCGGGTACGGCGTGCGCCTGCTGCTCGAATGGCTGTCCGCACGGTGAGAACCCCCACGGGCCGCGGAGCGCGGCCCGTGGGGTCGATGGGTTACCGGTTCGCGTCCCACGGCCCGGGTTTCCCGCCGTAAGCCGCGAGAGCGCTAGTCCGAGAGTTTGATGGCGGCCAGGATGCCGTCGCCGAGGGGGATCATCAGGGGGCGGAGCCGTTCGTCCGAACGGAACAGCTTGCCCAGCTCCCTCACGGCGACGGTGTCCGGGTCGCGCTGGGCCGGATCGGCGACCCTGTTGTGCCACAGGGCGTTGTCGAAGACGACGATGCCGCCGACGCGCAGCAGCCGGACGGACTCCGCGAGATAGTCGGCGTACTCCTGCGTGGCGCCGTCGCAGAAGACCAGGTCGTAGCCCCCGTCGGACAGGCGGGGGAGCACATCGAGGGCACGGCCGGTGATCAGCCGGATCCGGCCGCCGGAGAAACCGGCCTGAGCGAAACTCTGCCGGGCCAGGCGTTGGTGCTCGGGCTCCACGTCCACGCTGGTGAGCGTGCCATCCTGGCGCATGCCGCGGAGCAGCCACAGACCGGACACGCCGCAGCCGGTGCCGATCTCGACGACGGCACGGGCGTTGATGGCGGTGGCGAGGAAGCAGAGGGCGGCGCCGCCTCCGGGCAGGATCGGGCGCGCCCCCACCTGCACACCGTGCTGCCGCGCGGCCTGCAGGATCTCGTCTTCCGTGTGGAACTCCTCCGCATAGGCCAGAGTGGCCTCCAACGGACTTGTCGGCGCCTCAGCCATCGGCCTCTCCTCCCGCTTTCTCCGTACACAGTCATATAGGCACTGGGTCGCAGCCTAAGGGAGGCAGGCCCGATCGGGAACTCATGTCGCGCCCGGTGCGTTGCACGGTTTAAGCGGCCTTTGCCGGTCCTGAAGGTAGTGAGTGCGCACGAAGGGACGAAACCAGGCACTATGGCGATAGCGGTGGTCCCGGAGAGAGGAGTGCTGGTGGAGGAGTCCGACCACCAGGCCGATGCTCCCGTGTCTGACTGGACACCCCCCACGTGGGAAGAGGTGGTCCGGACGCATTCTGCGCGCGTATATCGGCTGGCCTATCGGCTGACCGGCAACGTGCACGATGCCGAGGATCTCACTCAGGAAGTCTTCGTCCGGGTTTTCAGATCTTTGTCGAACTACACGCCAGGCACTTTCGAGGGCTGGCTGCATCGCATCACCACCAACCTGTTCCTCGACACCGCCCGGCGCAAGCAGCGCATCAGGTTCGAGGGACTCGCCGACGACGCCGCCGAACGGCTGCGCGGGCGAGAGCCGTCCCCCGCTCAGGTGTATGACGACACGCACCTGGAGCCCGACATCCAGGCGGCACTCGACGCGCTCGCGCCCGAGTTCCGCGCGGCTGTCGTTCTGTGCGACATCGAGGGACTGTCCTACGAGGAGATCGCGGCCACGCTGGGTGTGAAGCTCGGCACGGTCCGCAGCCGCATCCATCGCGGCCGGGCACAGTTGCGCGAGGCGCTGGATCACCGCGCGCCGCGCAACGACCGGCTCCCCCCGAACGTTGCTCACGGGGAGGAGTTCGCATGAGAAACCACAGTCATGACGAATGTCACGACAAGCCACTTGGCAAGGAGTGAACATGAGTCACCTTGGAGAGCGTGTTTCGGCACTGGTCGACGGTGAGCTGAACCACCACGAGCGCGACCGTGCCCTGTCACATCTGACCTTCTGCGCGGACTGCCGGGCCGAGGTCGACGCCGTACGGGCGCTGAAGAGCCGGCTGAGGTCCCTCGACGGGCCCGCCATGCCGGCGGACCTGACCATGTCGCTGCTGCGGATGTCCGAGCCTGGGGGGCCGATACCGCCGCGTGAGCGGCCCTTTCCGGCCCCACGGACCTTCGCCGGGGCCCCGATCCCGAGCATGCACAGCGTCGCGCCCCCGGACAACCGGCCGCGCGGCCGCGCCGGAGGCCCCCGCCGTTCGAGAAGGGCCGGTTACGTCGCGGTGGGCGTCGCCTCCGCGGCCGTGGCGATCGGCACGCTGTTCGTCGTGGGCGGGGCCAATCCCAATCCGCGCGTCGTGCCGCCGATCGACATGTTCGCCAACCAGCACGGAAACACCGCGCCCTTCGGCGGGTCGGCGCAGCCGACCCTCTCGCCCACTCCGTGATCCGGCTGCCCGTCACCGTGTTTCTGGCGGCAGTCATGCTGCTGGGACTGGTGGTGGGCACTCCGGCGCACGCCGCCCCGCCGGACGAGGCCGAAAGCGAGGACACCGGCCTCCACCTGCTCCGTGAGGCGGCGATCGCGGGCCGGACCCGTGGATACTCCGGGACGCAGTACGTCACCACCTGGGGCCGCTCAGGCGCCGTCTCCTCGGTGCTTGAGGTCCGGAATGTTCCGGGGCGCGGGCTGATGATGCACTCCCGCCCGTCGGACCCCGTCCAGATGGCGGATCCCGGCACCCCCGCGGGCGGCATGACCAGCCCCTCCGAGTTCATGCTGGAGGTCCTGGCCAGAAATTACCGGGTCGTGGCCGCGGGCAGGGGCCACGCCTGTGGCCGCCCGGCCCGCCTCGCGAACGTCCTGCGCCGGGACGGTACGGTCGCCGCCCGCTACTGGCTCGACGAGGCCGGGGGGCTGGTGCTCCGCCGCGAGCTCCTCGACGGCCACGGCAAGGTCGTCCACGCCGGCGCCTTCGTCGATCTGACCCTCGATCCGGCGCGGAAGGGCGCCGTTCCGGTGATGACCACCGGCGGTTTCTCCCTGACCGAGGTTCCCCGGCTGTTCGCCGGAGGCTGGCATTTCCCCCGTGCCCTGCCCGGCCGCCTTGAGCTGTTCGCCGCGCACAACACTTCTCCTGGGTACTTATATCTGGGATATTCGGATGGATTGTCCGTTGTATCGGTTTTCATCCAGTCTGGTGTGCTTGACGAGGAACGTCTCCAGGGGTGGCATGCGGAGCAGCGCAGTGGGCATACGATCTGGATCCGGGACTCAGCCGGGCAGGAGACGATTTGGGCGAGTGGGGGTCATGTCTACACCGTCTTCGCGGACGCTCCGGCCGACATGGTCGACGCCGCCGTCGCGGCGTTGCCTCACGAGCCCGTGCCCGATCTCTGGACACGGCTCGGCCGAGGTGCGAGTCGTCTGCTGTCCTGGGTCAATCCCTTCGGATAAAGCGCGCTTTACATCTCTCGTATGCCGTTCAGGGGAAGATTGCCGGGTTGACTCGGTGAGCGGCCTCATACGAGGCAAGGAGTAGTGAGTATTCGATGACCGACGACGCTGGTACCCACAAGGCGCATGGTGCTGAGGGGCGTACGCCGTCGGACTTCACCGACGACAGAGGCGCGGCCCCGGAGTTCTCCCGCCCGGAGTTCCTGCCCGCGGGCGAGGCGCCTTTCCACGGTGAGCCGCCCCGAGACGACGGCTGGAGCCAGCTGGGCGGCCCGCCGGGTTACGGTCAGCAAAATCAGCAGGCCGGACAGCATTCAGGGCAGCAGGGCTACCCCGAGCAGCTCCGGTATGACGACCGGGGCTCCCTGTTCGGTGAAGGCGGCCAGACCGGCCAGACCGGCCAGGGCGCCTATCCCGCCGAGGACGGCTGGGGCGATCCGTCCGGCAGAGCCCGGCAGGAAACGACGATCTTCACCTCCCCCGGCGTTCCTCCGCCCCCGCCGTCACAGGCGTTCGGCATGGGCCCGGGCTGGGCGCCGCCTCCCGGCGCCGGCGGTCCCGGAGGCTTCGGGGGCGCCGCGCCTCCCGCCCGTCGCGGGCCGCGCACGGGCACGATGGTCGTCCTCGCCCTGGTGATCGCACTTCTGGCCTCGACGCTGGGGAGCTTCGGGACCTACTTCCTCACCCGCCCGGCGAGTTCGAGCCACGATCCCTCCTTCGATCTGGGAAAGGCGCCGAGCGGCTCCAACGTCCGGCCTCCCGAGTCGATCGCGGGCGTGGCCGCGAAGGTCCTGCCCAGCGTGGTCTCCCTGACGGTCGAGGGCGGGACCAGCGCGGCCACCGGCTCCGGCTTCGTGATCAAGGGGGGCTACGTGGTGACCAACAACCACGTGGTCGCCGGGGCCACGGCGGGCGGCCAGAGCCAGATCCAGATCCAGTTCAACAACCGCAAGAGCACCCCCGGCAGGGTCGTCGGCGTCGACCCCGAGTCCGACCTGGCCGTGGTCAAGCCCGAGGAGACCTTCGGCGCCCCGGAGATCACCCTTGGCAACTCTGACAACGTGGTCGTGGGCGACCCGGTCATCGCCATCGGATCCCCGCTCGGCCTGACCGGCACCGTCACCTCCGGCATCGTCAGCTCGCTCAACCGCCCCGTCCAGGCGGGCGAGGAGAACAGCTCCGACACCACGTGGCTCAGCGCCGTCCAGACCGACGCGGCCATCAACCCGGGTAACTCCGGGGGGCCGCTGGTCAACACCAACGGCGAGGTCATCGGCGTCAACTCGGCGATCGCCACCCTCGGCAGGTCGGTCGGCGGCCAGAGCGGCAGCATCGGGCTCGGATTCGCCATCCCGGTGAACCACGCGCGCCGGGTCGCCCAGGAGCTGATCGCCACCGGTTCGGCCAAGAAGTCGCGGATCGGCGTCACCATCGACTCGACCTTCGAGGGCTCCGGCGTGAAGATCGCGTCCGAGTCCAAGCAGGGCATCCAGCCGATCGAGCCGAACGGCCCCGCCGCCCAGGCGGGTCTCAAGCCCGGCGACGTCATCCTGGAGATCGACGGCGTCGTGCTGCAGGACGGCAACGAACTGATCGCGCTGATCCGGAACAAGGCCCCGGGCGAGAAGCTGACGGTCAAGTACCAGCGCGGAGGCCAGGAGAAGACGGCCACCGTGACCGTCGGTGCCGCGCCCGTCGTGCCCACACCGCAGCCTTCTTGAGTGACGTCGCCCGTGCGCCCCACACCGGAGGGCTCCGGTGTGGGGCGCACGGGGGCGCATGCTTAGGCTTGCGGGTATTAGTCTGAAAGTTCTCTGGTGTATGTCCCGGAGAAGACGCCCCTGGCATTGTCCCGGTAGGAGATCGCCGTGTTCGGACTCGGTTGGCTTGAGATCGTGGCGCTGGTGGTCATCGCCCTGCTTGTCTTCGGCCCGGAGAAACTGCCACAGGCTGCCTCCCAGGCGGGCAAGACGCTGCGCAACCTGCGCCGGATGGCCAACAACGCGCGGGACGATCTGCAGGCGGGTCTGGGCCCGGAGTTCTCCAACTTCGACCCGGCGGACCTCAATCCGAAGAACTTCGTCCGTAAGCACCTGCTCGGTGACCTTGAGGACGACTGGAACGCCACCTCCACCGCGACGCCCGCCCCCGTGCCCGCCCCCGCCGACGCGGCCGATGGGCTGGACTACGGGCAGATCCCCCCGTACGACTCGGAGGCGACGTAGGCCGGGAGAGACGCCCGCCCGAATCCCGTCCGCTCAGGTGTGACCTGACGCCGAGCCTCGTACGCGCCCGTAAGGGCCCGTAGGCACCCATTCGTACCCTTTGTCCTTTATGTGCCCTGCGGCGCTCTGTGCATGCCCTGCGCGCCCCGTACGGCCCCATATGAGAAAGCAACGCGGGCGCCCCCTTGCCAAAGGTGGGCGCCCGCGTTGCTTTCTGTGCTGTTTGCCGGGGCGGGTGGCCTAGCGACCCCTGGTGGGGGAGATGCCGAGCTGGAGGCCCTTGAGGCTGCCCGACTTCTTGCTGAGACCGGCGGCGATGCGGTTCAGTTCGAGCGCCGCCGGGGCGTCCGGGTCGGTGATGACGAGCGGCTTGCCCTCGTCGCCCCCCTCGCGCAGGCGCATGTCGATCGGCACCTGGCCGAGCAACGGCACGCGGGCGCCGAGGGTGCGGGTGAGCGCGTCGGCCACGGTCTGGCCGCCGCCCTCGCCGAAGACCGAGATCCGCTCGTCACAGTGCGGGCAGGGCAGCCATGACATGTTCTCGATGACACCGGCGATCTGCTGGTGGGTCTGCACGGCGATCGACCCCGCGCGCTCGGCCACCTCGGCGGCGGCCTGCTGCGGGGTGGTCACCACGAGGAGCTCCGCCGACGGCATGCGCTGCGCCACGGAGATCGCGATGTCGCCGGTGCCGGGCGGCAGGTCCATCAGCAGGACGTCGAGGTCGCCCCAGTAGACGTCGGCGAGAAACTGGTGCAGGGCCCGGTCCAGCATCGGACCGCGCCACACGACCGGGGTGTTGCCCTCCGGCTTGAACATGCCGACCGAGATGACCTTGATGTCATGCGCCACCGGCGGCATGATCATGTCCTCGACCTTGACCGGGCGTTCGGAGACGCCGAGCATGCGAGGGATGCTGTGGCCGTAGATGTCGGCGTCGACGACGCCGACCTTGAGCCCGTTCATGGCCATCGCGGCGGCCAGGTTGACGGTGACGGACGACTTGCCGACACCGCCCTTGCCGGAAGCCACCGCGAAGACGCGGGTCAGCGAGCCGGGCTGGGAGAAGGGGATCTCCTTCTCGGGTCCCTTGTTGCCGCGCAGCTTCGTCTGGAGCGTCTTACGCTGCTCCTGACTCATGACGTCCATCTCCACCGAGACGCCGGTGACTCCGCCGACCTTGGAGACCGCGCCGGTGACGTCGCGGGTGATGGTGTCCTTCATGGGGCAGCCCGACACCGTAAGGAAGATCGCGACGCGCACCGCCCCCTCGGGGGAGATGTCGACGCTCTTGACCATGTCGAGTTCGGTGATCGGCCGACGGATCTCAGGGTCGTTGACGGTCGCGAGAGCGGCCATCACCAGTTCCGGGGTAGGTGCCATCGAAGTGTCGGCAATGCACCGCCACCCTGAGGCGACGGGGGATGCCGTCCCTCCTTGTCTTTTGTCGTTCAGACGGTCTACGGGCAGGGCTTGTCCGTCGTGACGCCCATTTGCTTGACGAGAAGCCGCTCCCGGAGGAGCGGAGAAATGTCATGTCCCCTTGGTGTCAACTGATGTCAACCCAGGGGCGCTGGCAGGAATTCCGGATCCGGCTGTGACTGTCAAATCCGGACAATTCACTGTGTAGATGCGCGTACAACGTTCTAAGGTTACTCCGTGACCATCACAGCAGGCGAGTCAAGGGAGGCCATCAGCTCGGAGGAGCTGGAGGTCTGGCGCATGCTTCAGCGAGCCCAGGTCCGTATCACCCGGGCACTGGAGGCCGATCTGCTGGTCGAGCACGACCTGGCCCTCGCCTCCTACGACGTGCTCCTGCAGCTGTCGGAGTCGCCGGGCCGGCGACTGAGGATGAACGACCTGGCCGACCGGGTGCTCCTGTCGCGCAGCGGCCTGACCCGCCTCATCGACCGCCTCCAGCGGGACGGCCTGGTCGAGCGGGAGGCCTGCACCAGCGACGCGCGGGGCCTGTTCGCGGTTCTCACCGACGGTGGCGCCGCGCGGCTGGCCGAGGCCGCCCCCACCTACCTGCGCGGCATCCGCGCCCAGTTCCTGGACGTGCTCGACGGCGACGAACTGCGCCAGTGCGCGGCCATGCTGAACAAACTCTTTCCCGACCCCTGCACCGGCCAGGACTCCTGCTGATCCCCGATCGGGGGACGCGGGGCCGAGGTCAGCGGGGCTCCCTGGGCCCGGGGGCCGTCTGACCCTCCCCCTGGAGCTCTTCCTGCAGGCGCTGCAGCTCCGAGCGGATGTAGTCGCGGGTGGCCACCTCGCCGAGCGCCATGCGCAGCGCGGCGATCTCCCGGGTCAGATACTCGACGTCGGCCTGGTTCCGTTCGGCGGCCCCGCGGTCGTACTCACCCTGGATCCTGTCCCGGTCGTCCTGCCGGTTCTGGGCGAGCAGGATCAGCGGCGCGGCGTAGGACGCCTGGAGCGACAGCATCAGCGTGAGGAAGATGAACGGGTAGGGGTCGAAGCGCCAGGGCGCCGGCGCGAAGATGTTCCACAGGCCCCAGGCGGCGACGAAGACGGTCATGTAGACCAGGAACCTGGCGGTGCCGAGGAAGCGGGCGATCCGCTCCGAGAGCCGCCCGAAGGTCTCCGGATCGTAGTGCGGACGAAGGCGCAGCCCCGGCTGCCTGGGCTGATCGAGCCGGTCAGCCACGTTCGGCTCCCGACACGTCGTCCTGCTCTCGCCAGTCCTCGGGGAGCAGGTGGTCGAGCACGTCGTCCACGGTCACGGCGCCGACCAGGCGGCCGACCTCGTCCACCACGGGCACCGCCACCAGGTTGTAGGTGGCCAGGTAGAAGGTCACCTGGTTCAGGGTGAACTCGGGCCTGATCGGGTCGAGGGAGGTGTCCAGGATGCTGCCGAGCAGGGTGGAGGGGGGTTCGCGCAGCATTCGCTGGAAGTGGGCCAGGCCGAGGAAGCGGCCGGTGGGCGTCTCGACGGGCGGCCGGGCCACGTAGACCTGCGCGGCCACCGCGGGGGTGATGCCCCGCTGGCGGATGTGGGCCAGCGCCTCGGCGACGGTGGAGTTCGGGGGGAGCACCACGGGTTCGTTGGTCATCATGCCGCCCGCGGTGTTCTCGGGGTAGATCAGCAGCCGCCGGATCGGCGCGGCCTCCTCGGGCTCCATCAGCGCCATCAGCGCCTCGGCCTGCTCGGCGGGGAGGTCCTGCAGCAGGTCGGCCGCGTCGTCGGGGTCCATCTCCTCCAGCACGTCCGCGGCCCGCTCGGGGGCGAGCCAGCTCAGGATGCCGATCTGGTCGCGCTCGGGGAGCTCCTCGAGCACGTCGGCGAGCCGTACGTCGTCGAGGGCCGCGGCCACCTCGGCCCGCCGTTTGTCCGGCAGCGCGTGCAGGGCGCCGGCCAGGTCGGCGGCGCGCATCGCCTCGAAGGTGACCAGCAGGTTCGCGGCGCCCTGGTCCTGCTGCACGGCGCCGAAGCCGCGGACCTCGGCCCAGTCCACGATCCTGGGCGTGCCACGCCGTCGCAGTCCCAGACCGGAGGCGCCCTTGACCAGCGCCACCTTGGTGATCAGCCACTCGGCGCGCTTGGTCTCCTCCATGGCGAGGTCCAGGACCGTCATCGGCTTGCCGCCGATCTCCACGCTGAGGTCGAGCATCTCGCCGATGGCCAGGGTCTCCGTCGTCCGCTGCTCGAACCGGCGCATGTTGATCCGGCCGCTGAAGACGACCGACCCGGCCTCGATCGACCGCACCCGGGTGATCGGCAGGAAGACCCGCCGCCGGGGCTGCACCTCGACGACCAGGCCGTGCACGCGCGGGGACGTGGTGCCGGCGATGGACACCACGACGTCGCGCACGCGGCCGATCTGGTCACCGGCCGGGTCGAAGACCGGGGTGCCGGCGAGGCGGGCAATGAAGATCTGCACATCCGAAGCGTAGGCCGCGTGTCCGATGCTCCGGCCAAGCCACGCTCCCACGCTCACATTTCGGACGTCCCCTTGCCCGTATATATCGCGACATGACAGCATCAAATGCATTTGACGGTAATTACGGGGATGGTGGCTATGAGACGTGCCGGATTGCCGATCGCCTTCGCGTCAGCCGGGTTCTTCGCCTTTTCCGGACCCATGGCCAAATATCTGGGCGCCGCGGGGCTGGCCCCGCTGGAGTCCGTCTGGGTCCGGATGGCCGGGGCCGGGCTGCTGCTCGTCGGCGTCCTCGCGTTCGTCAAGCCCAGGGCCCTGCGCATCCCGCGATCGCGGCTGCTGTTCTTCGCGGCCTACGCGGTGATCGCGGTGGCCGGGGTGCAGGCGCTGTTCTTCGCGGCGATCACCCGGCTGCCCGTGGGCGTCACCCTGCTGATCGAGTACACCTCGCCGGTCCTGGTCGTGCTCTGGGTACGTTTCGTCCGGCGGGTACGGCTGCCGCGCGCGGCCTTCATCGGCGCCGTGGTCGCGGTGATCGGGCTCGGCATCGTGGTGGAGATCTGGTCGGGGTTGAGCCTGGACCCGGTGGGACTGCTGCTCGCCCTCTGCGCCGCACTGTGCTGCGCCGGATACTTCCTGCTCAGCGACGGCTTCGGTGACGACGTCGATCCGCTCGGCCTGATCGGCTGGGGCCTGCTGGGCTCGGCCCTGGTGCTCCTGCCGATCTCCCAGCCGTGGAACATCCCCTGGGAGGCGTTCACCCGGACCGTGGCGCCGGAGGGCGGCTACCTGCTGCCCGCGCTGGCGGCCGTGATCTGGATGATCGTGATCGCCACGGTCGCCGCCTACATCCTCGGCGTCACCGCGGTCCGCCGCCTGTCGGCCGCCATCGGCTCGACGGTCGCCTCGGTCGAGGTCGTCGCCGGAGCGGTGATCGCCTGGGTCCTGGTGGGCGAGGCCCTCGGGCCCTTCCAGATCGTGGGCGGCCTCATCGTCCTGTTCGGCGCCTACCTGGCCCAGCGGGCGACGGCGAGCCTGCCCGTGCCCGAGGTCAGGGAGCCGGTCGGCGTGGCGTGAGCCGTACCGGAGAGGTCATGGCGGCATGAGCCCCCCACTCGGCGGGGAGCCGCCTCGCGTGGCGTGAGGACCCGTTCCTGTACGCGGGGAGCGTGAGGCCCGTGTCCCGAGGTCAGGGGGCCGCCTCGCGGGGCGTGAGCCGTACCACCTGGGAGCGGGTGGCCCAGCGCTCCGCCAGCCTCGCGCCGTCGGCGGCGTTGAGCCGCTCCTTGGCGAGCGCGGCCACCGCCTCGGCGGCCTCGGCCTGGTTCACCACCTCGACGGAGGCGTCGAAGGCCACCAGCTGCCCCCCGTTGTCCTTGCTGCGCAGCGTCACCTGGACCTGGTCCGTCTCGGCCAGCCCCGGCAGTGACTGCTCGCCGCCGCCGGTGACCAGGTAGATCGCGCCGTCGTGCCACGTGTGCCAGGCCAGCCGGGGCCGGTCCAGTGAGAGCCAAAGGACGCTCGACTTCTTGGCACCCTCTTCGATCACACCCATAGGACGAATGTACGGCCTGCGCCTCCCGATCCAGGGTGGGCAGGCCGTATCGCCGCGTTCTTCCGAGGATGCCGTCCGGAGAACCTCGGTGATCCTCTTTCCCCGTTCCCGGTTCACCGAGCGGTGCCGGCGGTCGCCCGCCGGTCCTACCCGATCTTCACGGGCGTTTTACGTCTCCTCCGGGGGGAGCCTCCGGGCGACGTCTGCCCAAGGAGGTCAGGCGGATCGGACGGTCAACGGCGGGAGAGCTTCCACGCCGCCGGGAGCAGGCCGGCCGCAACCGCGATCTTGAGCGCGTCGCCGATGAGGAAGGGAGTCACGCCCGCGGCCAGCGCGCCGCCCAGGTCCAGGCCGGTGACGGCGATGAGGACCGGCAGGCCGAAGGCGTAGATGACCAGGTTGCCGAGGATCATCGTGCCGGTCGTGCGCAGGACGGTGCGGTCGCCGCCGTGCTCGGCGAGCTTGCCGACCAGGGCGGCCGCGGCGATGAAGCCGATGATGTAGCCGAAGGTGGCACCGCCGAAGCCCGAGGCGCCCTCCGCGAACCACGGGACGCCCGCGATGCCGACAAGCATGTAGAGCACCATGCTCAGCACCGCACGGTTCATCCCGAGGGCCGCGCTGACCAGCACCACCGCGAAGGTCTGACCGGTGAACGGAACAGGCCACATGGGGAAGGTGAGCTGCGCGGCCAGACCGGTCAGGCCAGCGCCGCCGACCACGAGCGCGAGGTCGCGGACACGGGAACCCGGGATGAGATCGGACAGTACGGCGGGCCTGCCGGCTACCGAAGAAGCGTTTGCCATCTTGTGTCTCCCTTAGCCGATGCTTGATGCCCATTGTTCTGACATCTCCGGCGAGAGGCCTACGCGATCGCCGCCAAGAACGGGTCGCCGTCTTTGTATGGACGCCATAGGCGGCCCAGGCTGCCGTCGGCGCCGGATCGGCCGCTAGCGTGTGTCCATGCGATCCCGACGTTCGTGTCTCGCGGTGCCCGGCAGCAACCCCCGCTTTCTCGAGAAGGCCCAGGGGATCGGTGCCGACGAGGTCTTCCTCGACCTGGAGGACTCCGTCGCGCCGCTCGCCAAGGAGGGTGCGCGCAAGAACATCGTGGCCGCCCTGCGCGAGGGCGACTGGTCGGGCAAGACCAGGGTCGTGCGGGTCAACGACCTGGGCACCCAGTGGACCTACCGGGACGTCATCGAGGTCGTGGAGGGCGCGGGAGAGTTTCTCGACTGCCTGATGCTGCCCAAGGTGGAGGATCCGACCCAGGTGGTCTGGCTCGACACGCTGCTCACCCAGATCGAGAAGGCGAACGGGCTGGAGGTCGGCCGCATCGGCATCGAGGCCCAGATCGAGAGCGCCAGGGGCCTGGTCAACGTGGACGCCATCGGCGGCTCGTCCAAGCGCCTGGAGACGCTGGTCTTCGGCCCCGCCGACTTCATGGCCTCGATCAACATGCGGACCCTGGTGGTCGGCGAGCAGCCGCCGGGCTACACAGAGGGCGACGCCTACCACTACATCCTGATGCGCATCCTGATGGCCGCGCGCATGCACGACCTGCAGGCCATCGACGGCCCGTACCTCGCGATCAAGGATCTGGACGGCTACCGGCGGGTGGCCGGGCGGGCCGCGGCGCTCGGGTTCGACGGCAAGTGGGTGCTTCACCCCTCCCAGGTCGAGGCGGCCAACGAGGTGTTCTCGCCGGCCCAGGAGGACTATGACCACGCCGAGCTGATTCTCGACGCGTACGACTACTACACGACGGTCGAGAGGCGCGGCGCGGTCATGCTCGGCGACGAGATGATCGATGAGGCGTCCCGGAAGATGGCCCTGGTGGTCGCTGCCAAGGGCAGGGCGGCGGGCCTGGGACGGACCGGCACCTTCACACCGCCTACACCTTGATTCCGATCGTTGTGAAGAACCAGAACGACGAGGTCAGCCAGAGCCCGGTCAGCGCGGTGAACGTCAGCCCGCCGAGGACGGGAAGGGTCCAGCCGGGCAGTCCCCGCTTGGGAAGCGCCAGCATCTTCGCGGTGAACACACCGTAGAAGAAGCAGCCCAGCAGTGAGTGGATCATCACTCGCGGCACGTCGAACTGGGTGCCCAGCGCGTACAGGCAGTGGAACGCCACCGGGAGCGTCAGCAGGAACGCCACCCGGCCCGACCAGCGGTGCAGGGTGCCGATCCACGGCACGTCCAGCTTGATCCGGCCCCACATCACCAGGGCGGAGAAGATCTGGACCAGTGCCAGCACAAACGCGCCGGTGGTGAACCAGGCCTTCATGGCCAGGGCTCCGGAGAACCCGGCCGGGCCGATCGCGTATCCGGTGGGCGTGTGGACGCGCCCGTAGAGGCCCAGGCCGACCGCGACCAGCCCGCCGATCACGAGTGGCAGGAGGAGCGGGGCGAGGTTCTGCTTCTGCTCCGGCACCCGGATCGCCTGGGTGCTGTCCGTCGCGTAATTCTGCCCCGGCACCCTCATGGCCTGCGTGCTGTCCTGGATGTTGTCGTCCATCACAGTCCTCCGATGAACTCGTCGACGTCCTGGGGGTCGACCTCAACGCCGTTGACGGTCGCGTTCTGGCCGGGCTCCGGGATCGCCACGTCGGCGGGCTTGTCGTCGACGAGGGTCAGGCCGACCCGGCTGCCGTCGTCCAGGTAGATCCAGCCGGCGCGGACCTTCGCGCCGCGGACGACCGCGCTCGCCCGGTAGAGCCCGGAGGGCTTCTTCACGGTGGGAGCCTTGAAATTCCACTCCTTGCCGCCGAACTCGAGGTCCCCTCCGGCCCTGCCGCCGCCGATCTGGGCGATGAGCGAGGCGTTGTGCGGCCCGGACAGCGTGACCTTGCCGTCGGCGGCCTTGCCCTTGAGCCAGGCCTCGATCTTGCCGTCGCAGAAGTAGCCGACCGCCTTGCCGTTCCGGATGGAGATGGCGATCAACCCGCCGTTGCCCTGGACCCGCCCGGCGTAGTCGGCCTTGACGGGGGTGGGCTTGGCGGTCTTGGTGGCCTCCGGGGTCGGCGTGGCCTCCGCGGTGGTCACGATCACCTCGGGGGCCGCCGGCGCGGCGGTGTCGGCGGTGCTGATCTGGTTGTCCTGCGCGTTCACGTTCTGTGTTGTTGGTGAGGTGGTGGCACTGAGCGTGCCGAGGGCGACGACTATCGCCGCTCCGGCCGCCAGCGTGTAGACAGGCCCCAGCCGTGTCATCGTTTGCTCCCTGAGAGTGGTGGTTGCCTGAGCACAGGTGTACTCCAGGCGGGGGCGCGGGGTCTGTGAACTAATCCATACAAGAGGGCGGAAATCAGATCCCCGTCGTAGCGGAGGATGAGGAGGATCTCGTGGCGTCCGATGATTTCAGAACAATGTGCCTAAAGTGTGACAAATCGGGCGCATGGCCGACAAATTCGGGTTCATGGCCCATAAATATGACTAGAGAGGTCTCGTCATCGCGGCCCGAACGTGTTGCTCTGGAGTATGTATGGCGCTCCTTGGGGCGCGCATGGAGAATCCATGGATCCCGGATGGTAAAGGTGATCGTTTCAGTAGAACGGGGTAGGAGTAGGGTCGCCGTGCGATTTGCCGCTTCCGTAAGGGTTGCGGTTTAGCGCTGCGGAGACGGCTGGAACGATCCGGGGTGATGGCTCCGGACTGAGACGGGCTTCCTACGAGGAGGTGCTGAGCGTGGCCTCGGGCCCCCACGACCCGCGCTCGCAAGAGTGGCCGGCGGACGACGACGACGTTTACGACGACGCGACACACGAAGGCGAGTCACAGGAGCCCCACACGTCCCCGCCGACGATCCAGCACTTCCCCCCCGGGCCCTCCGACGACAACACCAGAGGGCTTCCCCTGTCCTCCCCCTGGATGCTTCCTCCGTTCGCCGCGCCGACTCCGGATGACAGCGAACCCCCGCAGGCGCGTCCCGAGGGACTGGGCGGCGAGCGCCGCCGCCCCCACACCCAGCCCTACGCCCCCGCTCCTCCGCCGGCGGCGCCGCCGGCGTTCCCCCCGGACCCCCACCACGCCGCGGCCGATCAACGGCCCGCGGCCGAACGGTCCCCCGAGCCCGGGCGCCAGGCTCCACAGGGGCAGGAACAGGGACAGGGACGTCCGCGTCTGGTGGACCGCCCGGACCTTCTTGTCGCCTCGGGCCCGGCGCGCGAGCGCAGGAGCCCCGGGAGAGCGAACAGACCCGACCTCCTGGTGGCCTCGGGCCCGTCCGGCGAGGAGCATCGGCGGGCTGCGCCCCCGACGCCCCCGACGCCCCCGACGCCCCCGACGCCCCCGACGCCCCCGCAGTCCCCGCCGCGCGGACCCGAGGACCGGATCAGGATGGAGCCGGATATCACGGCGACTCCCGAACCGGCGCCAGAACCGATCCCGCGCCCGGCGACCGGATGGACCCCGGAGCCCGAGCCCGAATGGACCCCGGAGCCGGAGCCCGAGCAGGATCAGGACGACTTCGAGCCGGTGCGCCGCGTGGGACGTCCTCCCGGCGGCAGGCCGGCCAGGCCCGATCTGCTGGTCGCCCAGGGGTCGCCCAGCAGGCGGGGCCCGAACGGCGGGCGCCACCATCGTGCGGCCGCCGCGCCCTCCGCCGTGCGCCGTTCCAGCCCGACCAGGCGCAGGCGCGGCCGGGGCCTGGTCATACCGTTCCTCATGGTCCTCGTCGTGACCGTCGCGGTCGGCGGCGGCCTGGTGCTGTGGGGCTGGGTGAGCAGCCCGTTCGCCACCGGCCTCCGGCTGGTCGGCGACGAGGTGCGCTCGGGGGACGCCAACTTCGTACCGCGGGCGGGCATCGGCGGCGACGGCTCCAATCAGGTGCTCAACGCCGTGGCCTCGGTGGGTTCCGTCATGGTCGCGGTCGGAAGCGACACCACCAGCCCGGTCCCCAGGCCGTTGTTCCTGGTCTCGCCCGACGGCGGCACGACGTGGCGGCTGGGCAAGGTGACCGGGCCCGCGGGCTATGAGACGGGTCCGACCACGGTGGGCCGGGTGGCGGGCGGCGACGGCCTCTGGCTGGCCGCGGGCAACGACGTCCTCGGCGCCGGGCGCGGCCTGTGGACCAGCGCCGACGGCTACAGCTGGAACGCGGTCGACCCCGCCAAGCTGGACGCCTTCGGGGTCGGAGACAAGATCATGGACTTGGCCAGGACCTCCTCGGGTTTTGTCGCGGTGGGCACCGTCATGCTGCCCGACGGCACGAACGGAGCCGTCGCCTGGGTCTCGCCCGACGGCCGTGAATGGGAGCGGGTGGAGACCCAGGCGATCGGCATGCCGGACAAGGTCCGGGGCATCAAGGCGGTCGTCGCCAAGGGTGACGCCGTGGTCGCGCTGGCCGATCCGGCCCAGGGCCAGTCCACCTCGGTCATCCTGCGCTCGTCCGACGGAGGCAGAAGCTGGCTGCGGACCGGCGCGGCGCTGAACGACGTCATCCCGGAGCCGGGCGCGCTGGCCGTGGCCGCCGACGGGTTCGTGCTCGTCCCGACCCAGCAGCGCAGCGACAAGGGCGAGGTCCGGGTCCACTGCTCGGCGGACGGGGTCGACTGGGCCGGATGCGGCACCATCACCGGCCTGGCCCGCGACGGCTCGGGCGTCAAGGGCCTGGCCTCCTCCTCGGCGGGGGTGGCCGCGGTCGCCGAGTCGGGCTTCGAACGTTACGCCGTCTACAGCAGCCCGGACGGCCACGAGTGGAGCAAGACCACCGACCTCGGCGAGGTGCCGGGCTCGCTCCGGGCGCTGGCCCTGTCCGACGCCGGCACGATGGTCATCGGCGGCGACGAGCGCGCCGCCGACGTGGACAACCGCGTGGTCCTCATCACCGCGCCCAAGGGCGGCGAGGCGAGACCGGTCTCCCTCAGCGGGATCGAGGGGCTGGCGAGGGCCGCCCGCGAGACGTCCAGGGTGGCGGCGGGAGACGGCAGGTTCGTCGCCGTGGGCGCCGCTTCCGGAGACGCCGGGATCTGGACCAGCACGAGCGGCGAGAGCTGGAAGGCCGGCGGCCCGGCGCAACTCCTCGGAGGCCCGCTGCGGCAGACGCTGGGCGACGTCGCGAACGGCAGGCGAGGCTGGCTGGCCGTGGGCAGCACGATGACCGACGCCTCCTCCACCGAACCCCTGCTCGTCACCTCCACGGACGGCGAGGACTGGCGCAGGGTCCCGGTCCTGGGCTCCCTCGCCCCGGCCGCCGACCACGACTTCCTCGCCCCGCACGCGGTGGCCGCCGGCCCGTCCGGCTACGTCATGGCGGGGGAGGACCGGGGTCCGGCCACCGTCGTCCCGGTCCTGTGGTTCTCCCCCGACCTCAAGCGCTACACCAGGGCGGCCAAGCTTCCGGCGGGCGGCATCGGCGTGCGGCTGCACGACGTCTCGGCGACCTCGTCCGGATACGTGGCCGTCGGCGGCGCCGGTACGGCGGAGCGCGAGACCGGCGTGGTCTGGGTGTCGGCCGACGGGGTCAACTGGACGGCCAGGAAGCCGGTCCTGCCCCCCGGCGCGACGTCGGCCGGGCTACGGCACGTGGTCCTGTACGGCGGGCACATCGTCGCCGCGGGCACCGCCCTGACCGAGGAGGGGCGCAGGGCCTTCGGCGCGGTGTCGGCGGACAACGGGTCGACCTGGGAGTTCTCCTGGCTCCCCGCGGACGGGTCGTCCGCCGTCCAGGACCTCGCGGCGACGGCGGAGGGTGTGGTGGCGGTCGGCTGGCACGGCGTCCCGGGCGCGGGGGACAGCGTGGCCTGGACCTCCGAGAACGGGCTGAACTGGCAGCGTCACGCCCCCAGCCAGGGCAGCCTGGACGGCGACGGCTCCCAGTGGCTCGGCGCGGTGGCGGTCTCCTCCGGCGGTCAGGTCGTGGCCCTGGGCCGCTCCACCACCTACAGCGCCGACCACCTCACCCTGTGGCGCTCGACCCTCACCTCCTCCCGATGACCGCCCATTCGACGAGGGCGTCCAGGAGGCCGGTGGTGAGCGGGAGCCGTACGAGCTCGTCGGGGGTGAACCAGCGGGCGTCGGCGGCGTCGGATCCGGCGGAGAGCGTGCCGTCGGATCCGTCGGGGAGCGCGGCCAGGTAGTCGCGGATCTCGTAGACGACGCCGCCGGGTCCCGGGCGGTCGACGGTGCCCGCCAGGCGGCCGGGGACGATGTTCAGCCCGGTCTCCTCCAGAACCTCGCGCGTCACCGCCTCGACGTCGGACTCGCCGGGTTCGACCCGGCCGCCGGGGACGGACCAGAGGCCCTCGCCGGGTGGATGGCCACGGCGGATGAGGAGTATCCGTCCGGAGTCGACGACGATCGCCCCGACACAATTTACGCGCACGTGAATAAGATTACGTCTACATAACGGAGAACACCCTTGACGGATGGACCGTGAACACAGCAGCGTGAGTAGGCGTGAAAGCCACGCCTATCTGCCCCAGGTGTTTCGGCCCGCTCCGTCCGCCGGGCGTTTGGTCAAGCGCCTGGAGATGCGGCACGCATGGTGACGTCCTGCCCCTGCAGCCGCCGAGACATCCGTCCTCCGCAGCCGTGAAGATGATCACTGATGCCCGCGTCCCCGTCTGGCTGCCGTGGCCCCTGCCCACGGGCTGGCTGGTCACGGGGTTCGCCGACGCGGGCGACGACCGCAGCGGCATCAGGGCCACCGTGGTCGCGCTCTCCGGCCCCTCGCTGACCCAGGGCCCCGCCGACCTGCTGCTCATCGCCGAGGAGCCCGGAGTGGGTCTCGGCGCGGCGTTCGCCGGGCTCGACGCCACCGATCCGGGCACCGGGTTCGACGACGGCCCGCCGCACGCCAAGATCGATGTCAAGGGTCACCCGGCCGCGCTGTGGTGTGTAGGCGGCGCCCCGGACCGGGCGGTCTACGCGGGCGAGGCGCTGGGAAACTGGCTGTGGGCGATCGTCTGGCCTCCGGAAGCGGGCTACATCCTCACCCTGGCCGAACTCTCCCTGCGGGACCTGCGCGACAACGACCAGGCGTTCGACCTGCCCTTCGGCGCGTTCTCCCCGCGGCTGGGCAGCGGGAGTCCCTGAACCGACGGCGGTGATCCGGTCGTTTCGACGGCCGGGTGGAGTGCGGCTGTGACGTCCCCGCGATGTCCTCTGCGACGCCCTTGCGAGATTTGCCATCCCTTGAGTCTCTTGCGCCCCGACGTCATCCGTTACCTCCGCTCGAACCGCGGGGCGGGAGGAAGGCAGTAAAGTTCGGAAGCGTGACAGCGCGTATCGAGCGAGTAGTGACCGAGGGCGTCGTCGACGTAGACGGCGTCGAACACAAGGTCGAGAACAATACCTGGATCCTGGGCGACGATGAGGATGTCATCGTCATCGACCCCGCGCGTGACGCGGAGAAGATCCTGGAGAAGGTCGGCGAGCGTGAGGTGCTGGCGGTTATCTGCACCCACGGCCTGCCCGACCACGTGGGCGCGGCCATCGAGGTGGCGGCCAGAGACGAGGCCGTCGTCGCCCTTCATCCCAAGGACCGGCCGCTGTGGCGGCTGACCTGGCCTCAGACCTGGCCGGACATCGACATGGAGGACGAGGGCCTGTTCGAGGTCGCCGACGTCCAGCTTGAGGTCATGTCCACACCTGGCATCTCCCCGGGCGGTGTCTCGCTGTACTGCGAGGCGCTGAGCGCGGTCTTCACCGGCAAGACCCTGCAGGCGGACGGCCCTGGCAAGATCGGCGGAGAGTATCCCGCACTGGCCGACCAGCTCACCGCGATCGGCGGTGCGCTGTTCACCCTGAAGCACAACACCCGCGTGCTGCCCGCGCACGGGGAGGAGACGACCATCGGCGACCTGGAGTCCCAGTTCGACGCCTGGCTCTCCGGCTCGCTGACCCGCGGCACGGTGGCCGAGGACGAGCCCGAGGGTCCGCTGACCGACGGGACCCGCGCGGCGGGGATCCGGCTGAACCTCCCGGGCGAATAGGCCTTCATGGACCAGCTCCCCTTGGAGGGCATGCCGCGGCGGCTGTACACCTGCACGCCGTCGCGGCTGAACAACTGGCTCGACTGCCCCCGGCGATACCGGTTCACCTACATGGACCGGCCGTCGCCGCAGAAGGGGCTGCCATGGGCGCACAACAGCGTGGGCGCCAGCGTGCACAACGCGCTGGCCGCGTGGTGGCGCGAGCCGTACGAACGGCGGACGCCGGTGACGGCGAGCACCCTGGTCACCGGCAAGTGGATCAATGAGGGGTTCCGCGACGCCGAGCAGTCGACGACCTGGCGTGACCGCGCCCGCGAGATGGTCTCCGGATACGTCGCGAGCCTCGACCCCGCAGGCGAGCCGGTCGGCGTCGAGCGGACGGTGGCCACCCGCACCTCCGTCATGGCCCTCTCCGGCCGCATCGACCGGCTCGACCGGCGCGGGGAGGAGCTGGTCGTGGTCGACTACAAGACGGGCCGCCGTCCCCTGACCGCCGACGACGCCCGGTCCTCGCTCGCGCTGGCCGTCTACGCCGTCGCCGCCTCCAGGGTCATGCACCGCCCGTGCCACAAGGTCGAGCTTCATCACCTGCCGACCGGCTCGATCGTGGAGTGGGAGCACACCGACGAGTCCCTGGCCCGTCATCTGGGGCGGGCCGAGGAGATCGCGACCGAGGCCTCGGCGGCCGACGAGCACTACAAGGCCTGGGCCGGGGTGCGCGTCAAGGGCGCCGACCGCAACCCGCCGCAGGTTCCCGAGGCGATCGACGCGCTCTTCCCGCCCAGGACGGGCCCGCTCTGCTCCTGGTGCGACTTCCGCCGTCACTGTCCCGAGGGGCAGGCCGCCTCGGGTGATCGCCAGCCCTGGGACGGCCTCGCCGACTGACGGCCACTCCGTCCCGGCCACGCCTTCCCCCGCCGCCGTACCGTCCCTCTCCGCACCGTCCCTCCGCCGCACCGTCCTCCGCTCCGCCGGGGTGCTCAGGTGACGCCCGGCGTTCCTTCCGGCCAGCGGCGGGGGTCGGTCAGGCCCCTGAGCCCCCTGCTCACGTCGTAGCCCGCGGCGCCCAGACGCATCCGGGAGGCGGCGAGCATCTCGCGGGTGTACGGCATGAAGGCGCGGTCGTGGACCTGCTCGGGGATCGAGTTCATCGCCGTCCTGAACGTCCTCAGCGCCGCGGTCACGGCGCTCCGCGGCACCTCGGGCAGGACGCCGTACATCTGCCTGGCCCAGGCGGGCAGCGAGTAGTAGCACAGCGCGCCGAAGGGGAAGTATGCCGGCTTGCCCGGGGCGAGCAGGCGCAGCCCGGCGGGCAGGCGCGGCCACAGCAGGAAGCGCACCGTGGAGGCGGACTCGGGGGTGACCTTCAGCCGGGGCCGCATCGCGGCGAAGTAGTCGTCCATCTCCGCGCGTGAGCCGGGCACGTCCTCGGCGTGCAGGCCCACGTAGGTGGCGCTGTGGCGCTGCTCGGCCAGATACCGGTCGGCCTGGCGGTCGCTGAGGCCGAGGCCCGCCCGCCGTGCCACGGACAGGTAGGAGGAGACCTCCGCGCAGTGGACCCAGAGCAACAACTCCGGGTCGTCCACGCGGTGGATCTTTCCCGTGTCGGGATCGTCGATGCGCAGCGTCCGGTGGATCCCCCGGATCCGGCGGCCGATCGCGCCGGCCTCCGCCGGGCTGCCGAAGGTGACCCGGCCCACGAAGTCCGCCGTACGGCGGAGCCGCCCGAACGGATCCTCCTGGAAGTTGGAGTTCTGCCAGACCCCACGCATCGCGAGGGGGTGCAGGGCCTGGAGCATGAGGCCCCGGACCCCGCCGATCCACATGGAGCGGTCGATGTGCACCAGCCAGGTCGCGGTGTGCGGAGGCTGGACGACGATGTCTCTGATACTCGACATAGTAGGTAAAAACGCATGGCTCCCGCCTCCGGCGGGAGCCTCAGCCCTGCGGGCGGGCCTCGGCCGCGTTCCAGAACCGGGTGAGTGCGGCGGCCGTCGTCTCCGGGGCCTCCACCGCGGGGGAGTGGGCCGAGCCGGGGACGACGACGCAGTCGGCGTGCAGTCGGCGGGCCATCTCGGACTGCGTCTTCGGCGGCCAGCCGTCGTCGTGCTCGCCGTACAGGACCAGGGTGGGGACCTCGACCTGGGTGAGCTCCTCCGACCGGTCGGGCGCGGAGAGCACCTCCCCGGTCATGGCGAACATGCCGGTCTGGGAGTTGGCGAACAGTCGCTTGCGCAGGAACGCGATGATCTCGTCAGGCACCCCGGCGGCCAGGGCCTCCGGCTCGATCCGGGTGTGCCAGATGCTTTCGAGGCCGAACTCGGGCAGCTCCTTCATCATGATCCGGCCCGCGCGCTCGCGGGGCCCGATGATCGAGGAGGGGCCCGAGCTCATCAGGGTGAAGGACGCGAACCTGGTCCGGCCGTCGATGACCGCCTCCCGGGTCACCAGACCGCCGAAGGAGTGCCCGACCAGGTGGACGGGACCTCCATGGCCGATCACGTGCGCCAGCGTGTCGATGTCGTTGCCGAGCGCGGCGCAGGTGTAGGCCAGAGGATCGTCGGGGCCGCTCGTCTCGAACTGCCCTCGCATGTCGACGGCGACGACCTGGCGGCCGGACTGGGCGAGCGTCTGCAGGACCGCGATGAAGTCTTCCTTGCTGCCGGTGAGACCGGGGACCAGCAGAGCGGGCCAGCGCTCGGGAACGCCGCTGACGGGCAGAGCCTCAAGCGCGGCGAACGTGCCCACCGCCGTTTCGAGGTAGCGGGAGCGAACGCCAGGCGGCAGGGTCAGAAAACGTGGCGTACTCACGTGGCCCCACGATACCTCTCCTGGTGACATGACTCTGTGCGTCTCTCAATGCGAAAGGGGCGCCACCGATATGGTTGCGCCCCTTTTCATGCTGGTACTGCTAGTTCGACCGACGCGGACCCCGCTGCGGGGTCTGACCCCTGACCGGGGGGCGACGACGGCTCTGCACGCGCTCCGAGGCCGCCGACGGGGCGATCTCGTCGTCTTCTCCCGCCAGGTCCGGCGACTGGAAGATCACAGAGAACGGGCTGGCTGGGATGATCTTCTCGGGCTGCGGCCGAGGCGCGGGGGCCTCCACCACTGCTTCGTTCTCCCAGCGATCACTCACAGGTTCGTCCTCCCATCGCTCCGTCACCGGCTCTTCTTCCCATCGCGGAGTCTCGGCCACCGGCTTACGCCTGCGGGTCTTCTCCACCACGGGCTCCGTACGAGCCTGAACCTCTGTCTCCCCGACGAGACTCACGTCGGGGTTCAGCCCCGCCTTGCGAGTCCGGCCCCGGCGGGGCGCGGTCTCGGCGGGCTGATCGTCACGGATGTCCTTGCGAGGTGCCACGTCCGCCTCCACCTCGGCGAGCTCGACAACAGGACTCTGGATCTCCTCTGCGGCCACCGGCGCCGGGGTCTCCGCGGTGACTCGACCGCGGGAACGACGGCGCTTGGGCGCCTCGGCCGGGGGCGCCTCGGTGACGACGGCCTCCACAGGCTCTACAGCCTTCACAGCCCCTGCACCCTCTGCGGGCGCCGCGTCCTCCGTGGGCTCCTCGCCGATCCGGCCGCCGCGGGTGCGGCGACGCTCCCGGGGAGCGCGGGCGGGGCGCTCGCGGCGCTCCTCCCGATCCTCCTCGGGTCCCTTGCGGGAAGTCGTGCGGGAGCGGATGCGCCCGGTCTCGCCCAGATCCTCGACCTCTTCGGCCGCCAGGCCCGCACGGGACCGGTTGGCGCGCGGTAGCACGCCCTTGGTTCCCGCGGGGATGCCCAGGTCGCTGAAGACGTGCGGGGAGGTCGAGTAGGTCTCGACCGGCTCGGGGAAGTCGAGCGAGAGCGCGTTGTTGATGACCTTCCAGCGAGTGAGGTCCTCCCACTCGACGAAGGTCACCGCGATACCGGTCTTGCCCGCCCGGCCGGTGCGGCCGATCCGGTGCACGTAGGCCTTCTCGTCCTGCGGGCAGTCGTAGTTGACGACGTGGGTGACGTCGTCGACGTCGATGCCCCGCGCCGCGACATCGGTCGCGACCAGGACGTCGATCTTGCCGTTGCGGAAGGCCCGCAGGGCCTGCTCGCGCTGGCCCTGGCCCAGGTCTCCGTGGACGGCCGCGGCGGCGAAACCACGCTCCTTGAGCTGCTCGACGACCATGTCGCAGGCACGCTTGGTCTCACAGAAGACCATCGTGAGCCCGCGCCCGTCGCACTGGAGCAGGCGGCCCACGATCTCGATCTTGTCCATCCGGTGCACGCGCCAGACGAACTGCGTCGTCTGCGTCGTCTCGGCCTCGACGTCGTTGTTCTCGGCCCGCACATGGGTGGGGCGGGTGAGATAACGCCGGGACAGGGCGACGATCTCGCCCGGAAGGGTCGCCGAGAACAGCATCGTCTGCCGCTCGGCGGGGATGAGCTTGATGATCCGCTCGATGTCGGGCAGGAAGCCCAGGTCGAGCATGCGGTCAGCCTCGTCGAGGACGAGCACGTCGATCTGGCTGAGATCGAGGTGCTTCTGCTTGACCAGGTCGAGCAGACGGCCCGGAGTGCCGACGATCACGTCGACTCCCTGTTTGAGGGCCTCGACCTGGGGTTCGTAGGCACGTCCGCCATACACGGTGAGGATCCGGGAGCCGAGCTTTCCGGCGGCCGTCACGAGGTCCTCGGTGACCTGGACGGCCAGCTCGCGGGTCGGTACGACGACCAGCCCGCGGGGCTTTTTACGGTTTTTCCTCGGCTTGCCGACACGTTGCAGCATGGCCACGCCGAAGGCGTAGGTCTTGCCGGTGCCGGTGCGCGCTTGACCGATGATGTCCTGGCCGTTGAGTGCCAGGGGGAGTGCCATTTCCTGAATTGGGAACGGCGCGATGATGCCCTCGGTCTCGAGGGCGTCGGCGATCTCTGGTGTGACTCCGAGGTCTCGGAACGTCGTCAGCTTGGCCTGCCTAAATCTCCGTTGAAGGCAGTCCTGCCGGGACCACGGGCTGAAAAAAGTTTCCCCGTGCCGGGTCCTCGCGGAAGGGCCAGCCCTCTCATGTCATCAGCGACCGCTGCGGCGTCACGCCGACTTTTGGGGGCGTCCAGAAGCAGATGTCCTGGATTAACACAGTGCGGTCGCACTTTCACAGAGCAGTGTACTCGATACCACAACGAGGAACCGATTTCTTAGTATTCCCGCTGAATTGCCGGGCGGGTCAGCTCGTAGGCTGCGTGCATGATGGATTCCCCTCCCGGTGTCGCCGACCTGCTCGGCGTTCTCGCCTACGCCGAGCTGACCGCGTTCCTCCGGTTCGCCGAAGACGCCACGCGGCACGCCCCCTCGCTGACCGATCGGGCCGCTCTCGGCGGTCTCGCGGCGGCGGAATACGCGCATTTCCAGTTGCTCCGTGACCGGATCTCCTCCCTCGGCGTCGATCCTGAGGAGGCGATGACTCCGTTCGCCGGGCCACTGGACGAATGGCACGCCCAGACCGCGCCGGGGGACTGGCTGGAGACCCTGATGAAGGCGTACGTCGGTACGGGGATCGCGCTCGACTTCTACCGGGAGGCGGCCACCCGCGTGGACGACGAGACGCGGGATCTCGTCGAGGAGGTTCTCGCGGACGAGGGGCGGTCACAGTTCGCGGTGGAGCGGGTCAGTGTGGCGATCAAGGAGGACCCCCGGCAGAGCGGGAGGCTGGCGCTGTGGGCCAGGCGGCTGGTGGGGGAGGCGTTGAGCCAGGGGCAGCACGTGGCCCTGGCCAGGCCCGAACTCGCGACGCTGCTGGTGCCTGCGGGAGATGACATCACCCGGATGTTCGCCCGGCTGACCGAGGCGCACGGCAGGCGGATGGCCGCGCTCGGCCTGCCTTCCAGGCCGTAGGGCCTGGGCCGCGAGGTTCGGGGTCCCCGGATTGACGGAAACCGGTCTGCTGATCGAGCCGCGTTGAGCGGCGAACGGCGGTAACGTGCCAGGCATGAGGGCCTCGCGCCGCTACGGCAGTTCCTTGACGAGATGTGGGCCGAATCCCTGGACTTCGCGTCCGGTGCTGCGCAGGGGGAGCGCGGACTGCCCGGCAGTCGGTCTGAGGCGGGATCACCTCCACCGGGTCCGCCGCCCGCGTGGCTGCGGGCTGGGGGCGCGAGATGAGTGTCCCGGCGGCTGAGACGGCCGTACGGAGATGATCCGAGGACCGCGCCATGGCCGGCAAGGGGATGACGGCCTGGCGCGAGCCCTACGGGATCTGTCTAGAGCGTGCCGCCGAAGCCGACGGGACGGGCCTCCTCTTCGCCGATCTCGATGAAGCCGAGCGAGGCGGTGGGGACGAGGACCTTACGGCCGTTGACGTCGGTGATGGTGAAGACGCCGTTGCCGCCCTCGGTGGCGAGGGCCTTGATGAGTTCGCTCTCAACCTGTTCGGCCGAGAAGTCGGTCTCCACGATAAGTTCACGGTGCACCGAACGCACGCCGATCTTGATTTCCATCATGCTCCCTTTCGACGAGGGTTGCTCGCTCCATGGTCACCCCATCAAGGGCATGGCGTGTCGGTTGATCGCGGCAAGCGAACAGATGTCGCCGAAGCCGGCCGTCTCAGTGATCGGCGTTGGTGCGGGGGAAGCCGGAGATGCCACGCCAGGACAGGCGGGCGATGAGCTGGGTGGCGGCGTCCTTGGGAATGGAGCCGTTGCTGCTTATCCAGTAGCGGGCGCTGACCTCGGCCATGCCGACCATTCCGACGCCGAGCAGGCGGGCCTCGTCGCTGGAGCAGCCGGTGTCCTCCTGTATGACCTGGCTGATCATCTCGGCGCTCTCGCGGAGGTTGCGCTCCATGCGCTGGCGGACCGGGGCGACGTTGCGCAGGTCGGACTCGAAAACGAGCCGGAACGCCTCGCCCTGGCTGGAGACGAAGTCGAAGAAGGCGCCGATCGCGGCCTGGACACGCTGCTTGTTGTCCGTGGTCGAGGCCAGGGCGTCGCGGCACCGGGTGATCATGTCGTCCATGTGCAGGTCGAGCAGGGCCAGGTAAAGCTCCTGCTTGCCGGGGAAGTGCTGGTAGAGCACCGGCTTGCTGACCCCGGCCCGCTCGGCGATCTCGTCCATCGCGGCCGCGTGGTAGCCGTTCTCCACGAACACTTCCTGTGCCGCGCTGAGCAACTGGCGGCGGCGAGCCGTCCGGGGCAGCCGGGTGCCCCGGGGCTTGGCGTCCGGGGTAGCGGTCACGGCGGTCTCCTTGAGGGAAGCTCCTGCTGTCTTGATGCTTATCCTACGCGTGGGTAACTCCGGTCAGCGATAATCGTCCTCATCGATGTCGACCGTGCGATTCTGCTCGACGGCATCCGCGGGGTTGACTTCCAAGGGAATGTCGTCAGGCCAGCTTGGCCCGTCTTCGCGCAGCGTGCGATTCTGCTCGGCGGCGTCGGCCTCGGGCGTCTCGACAGAGATCTCCTCGGCGCGTTCGTCGGTCGTTTCTTCTTTGCTTTCGTCGCGTACATCCATCTCTGACATCTTTCGCCCTCCCCGATTCCAGTGAACGCCGGACATCGCCCAGCGTACGACCTCGGGTCCCGCTTGCTGAGAAAGACGGGGCATCGGATTCCCCATGACGGGTATCTGCCTCGTTGGTGAGGGTTTCCATCCGGTCGACGGTATTTCCGAACATGTGCGCGAAACTTGATGGGAAGCTCCAAGTTAGGAGACGCCATGCGGAGCATCTGGAGAGGCTCGGTCGCGTTCGGGCTGGTAACGATCCCGGTCAAGCTGCACGTCGCGACCGAACAGCGCAACGTCACCTTCCACACGGTGCATAGAGAGGACGGCGGCCGCGTCAAGTTCCGCCGGTTCTGCACGGTCTGCGAGGAGGAGGTCCCCTACGTCGACGTGGCCAAGGGGTACGAACTTCCGGCGGGGGAGATGGTGGTGCTCGACGACGACGACTTCGAAGGCCTGCCGCTGTCCACCTCGCGCAGGATCGAGGTGCTCCAGTTCAGTCCGGCCGACCAGATCGACCCGATTCTGCTGAACAAGTCCTACTACCTGGAGCCGGACCCCGTGGGCGTGCGGCCGTACGTGCTGCTCCGTGACGCGCTGGAGCGCTCCGGCCGGGTGGCGATCGTCAAGGTCGCCCTGCGGCAGCGCGAGTCGCTCGCGGTGCTGCGGATCCGGGACGGGGTGTTCGTGCTGGAGACGATGCTCTGGCCGGACGAGGTGCGCCCGGTGGACTTCGCGTTCGAGGAGGAGGGCGTCGACCTCCGGTCCCAGGAGCTGAGGATGACGGAGTCGCTGATCGAGACGATGGTCGCGGACTTCGACCCCGAGCAGTACAGGGACGCCTACCGGGAGGCGCTCCAGGAGGTCATCGAGGCCAAGATCGCGGGTAAGGAGATCATCCATACTGGGGCTCCGGCCGAGGAGAGACCGACGGCCGACCTGATGGCCGCGCTCCGTGCCAGCGTCGAGGCCGCCAAGAAGCAGGCGGGAAGCAGGGCTCCGGCCAGAGAAAGGGCTTCCGCCGACCACGGGGAGAGAGCCGGGCACGACGAGGAGGCCGTCGAACAGGAGAAGGTCCCCCGAAAGCGAAAGGCACGCCACCCGGCATGACGTGCCGCGACGGGGGAAACAGCGGAGCCGCGTGGACCGAGTCTCACGCCGGCATCTGAGGCAGGGTTTCGTGGATTTCATGCCGAGTGCCCGTGCTCTCTGGGGCATCGCAGTTCCTCGGTGAAGAGCGATGATCTCAGTGAGCACGGGCACTCTTTTTTCCGTCTTTCTCCGTCGCGAATCCGAGTTTTCCGCAGTCCCGGATTCAGCCGCGTGTGGTCGATATTCTTCATTCTTCGACTACGTGCTGTGCTCGCGGTGGAGGCTGGTTGTTGTTCGGCGATTAATCAGTGATTTCAGACGTTGTTGTTGTTGTTCGTGTTGTTGACTTCGTCTTCCGCGTCGTTGGTGTTGTTGTTGTTGATGTTGACGTTGAGCTTGAACCGGTGGCTGCGGTGGTGGTGGTTGTAGCAGCTGCGGTGGTGGCTGCGGTGGCAGCAGCAGCCACGACGCCAGCCTCCACCGCCGCCGCAGTTGACGACGCTCGCGCCCGCGGTGACCGTGGCGGTGCCGGCGGTGGCGGCAGTGGTCGCCGCGCCCAGGCTTACGACTCCGCCGGCCAGTGCCGTGCTGAGTGCGAGTCCTGCCATAACGCTTTTGACGTTGGGCATTGCATTTCCCCCTAAAAGGATTGTTTGCCCCGATTTCGGCATTTTCCAGAATGTTTGGAAGTGTCCGGGATGCCGATAATGGGTCGTCCCTGGTTGTCATGGTTTCCTTGGATGTCATGCGACAAACAGACATTGACGGCTTTTACTATCTTCTTATCTCTTTATTGATGATGTTAGGATCTTATTAATGCTTTTGCTGTGAAATGCTTTTTATGTCTGATTTGTCGCGAGGATTGCACGGCGGAGGCACCCTGGAAGCGGAAGACAAGAAATGACGAATGTATGGATATGGGCGATGGATAGGGGCGCATTTAACCTATTTAATCCATTTTGCGCTGAAGCAATCGACGCCTGAGGACGGGGTGCGGCGTCACCACCGCCGTCGTCGAGTTTGAGGTTCAAGCCGTACTGACCGGTCGACACCGCCGGCACCCACTGAACCGTCGCCGACGGCGCGGTGGGCGTGCGCTGACGGCCGTGAGGTCTGGCCCCGAGCAAGGGGGTTCGCCATCCACGAGTGGTCCCCGTCGCGGCCTGGTTCTGTCCGGGAGGGGATGGGCGTGCGTCGTCGGACCAGATCGGGGGCGCGGCGAGGGAGGTTTGGGCGTGGTCGATCGAGGCGGGGTCATGCGGGATTGGAGATGCGGCTTTTCTGCTGAGGATGGCCGGGTCCGGCCGTTTCCTGCCCTCGATAGAGGTGAGAAAAGAATCCGCTTTCTTTCCTTGGGAGGAACTGCAGGAGCTGGGGTTCCCTAAGGGCCGGTGACGCGGAATTTTGGGGGCGCATGCCGAATGCCCGTGTTCACGATGTGATCGTGGCTTCCCTGTGAAAGGCCATGATCTCGGTGAACACGGGCACTCTTCCCTCCGCCGGGGATCCGGGATTTGCGCAATCCCGGATGTTTTCGCGGGTGGCCTACGTGGTTCGGCTACGCGCCGCGCCCCGGCTGGAGGCTAGTGGTGATTCGGCAGTTGATCAG
>NZ_FZOD01000037.1 GCF_900188345.1 Streptosporangium subroseum
GGGAAACCAGCGCCGTTCGCACCGTTTCCGCTTATCCCGTCGAATCCGTTAGGATCTCGACCGCCCTGCTTCCAGGGCAACCCTCTAAACCTACCGTGACATCCAAGCCATGCCAAATCAACCGATTTTCCAGTGATCCAAACAGAGGCCGAACGCTGAGGTTCGTTCAGTGAGGGGCTCCCTGGGGCCCGTCCGCCGATTCGGCGTCCGGCTCGCTCCCGGGGCATTGAGAACACTAGGCGGCCCTCGTAACCTCGTCAAATCAACCCCGCATCAAGAACATGCAGGTCAGCGCCATTATTCAAGAAAAACCGCGCCGTTCGCTACCTGAACGTTACCCGCTCAACGGCAAGCGCCCCGGCCGAAACCGGGGCGCCGACCAAATAGACAAAGAATCAGTGCTTCAGCCCCGTGAAGGCATCAAGCCGCGACGATCTCGACACCGCCGACGGAGCGCTTGCCCCGGCGCAGCACCAGGAAGCGGCCGTGCAGGAGGTCCTCCGTCGAGGGCACGTACGTCTCGTCGGTGACCTTGACGTTGTTGAGGTAGGCACCGCCCTCCTTCACCGCGCGGCGGGCCTCGGACTTCGAGTTGACCAGGCCGCTCTCGGCGAGCAGGTCGACGATCGACGCGCCCAGCCCCGGCACCTCCGCGCGCGGCACCTCGGCGAGGGCCTCCCCCAGGGTCCGTGCGGGCAGGTCCTCCAGCGACCCCTGGCCGAACAGGGCCGCCGAGGCCGCGATCACCGCGTCACACTCCTCCGCGCCGTGCAGCAGCGTGGTGAACTCCTGGGCGAGCGCGCGCTGAGCCGCACGCGCGGCGGGCCGCTCGGAGGATGCCTTCTCCAGCTCCTCGATCTCCTCGCGGGACCTGAAGCTGTAGATCTTGAGGAACTTCACCACGTCGCGGTCGTCGGCGTTCAACCAGAACTGGTAGAACGCGTACGGCGAGGTCATCTCCGGGTTGAGCCAGACCGCACCGCCGGCCGTCTTGCCGAACTTGGTGCCGTCAGCCTTGGTGATCAGCGGCACGGTGAGGGCGTGCACGTGGTTTCCGGTCACCCTGCGAATGAGATCGGTTCCCGCGGTGATGTTGCCCCACTGGTCGCTGCCGCCGATCTGCAGCGTGCAGCCGTGCCGCCTGTTCAGCTCCAGGTAGTCGTTGGCCTGCAGGATCTGGTAGCTGAACTCGGTGTAGCTGAGCCCGTCACCGCCGAGGCGGGCGGAGACCGATTCGCGGGCGAGCATGCGGTTGACCGGGAAGTGCTTGCCGACGTCACGGAGGAAGTCGATCGCGGACATGCCCTCGGTCCAGTCGAGATTGCTGACCAGGATGCCGGTCTTCTCGTCCGAGAAGTCGATGAACTTCTCCACCTGGACCCGGATCCGCTCGACCCATTCGGCCACGACGTCCGAGGAGTTGAGCGAGCGCTCGGTGCTCCGGCCGCTGGGGTCGCCGATCAGCCCTGTCGCGCCGCCCACCAGCCCGACAACCCGGTGGCCCGCCCTCTGCAGACGGGTGAGGGTCAGCAACGGGACCAGGTTGCCGACGTGGAGCGAGGGCGCGGTCGGGTCGAAGCCGCAATAGACCGTGATCGGACCCTCGGCCATCGCCGCGCGCAGGGCGTCGATATCGGTGGATTGCGCGATCAGGCCGCGCCAGGCGAGGTCATCCAGAATGTCGGTCACGATCCTTGCTTTCCAATGCTCGAAGGGACATATACCGCTGTCGTACTACCCTGCCCGATCACGGCCTCGTTCCGCCACCCGAAAACTCTCCCCCGGGCGAGAGGACCAGCGGGTATGGGCGGATGTGCCTACCGGCGGCGCGGGACATGCGGCCGGTACGGCGAGACAGTGCGATCTCCGTCGATCCAGAAGCGCCAGGGCGTCTCCCTGCCCGACGAGATCCCCGTGCGCGGCCCCGACATGATCGATCCTGCCGTGGCCGGTTCGCCCGCCCGTACGGAGATCGGACCGGGCACACAGGCATCGAGCCCGTTCTGCTCCCTCGCGAGGCCGAGTGCCACGGCCAGGCGTGCGGGCCCGCGGGCGAGGTCGCGTTCGGCGACCGTACGGCTCGCGCCCGCGCTCCGGCGGGCCAAGGCGACCTCGATGCCGGAGATCACCTCCCCGGCCCGGAGCAGCACCCCCGAGCCGATTCCCTCGGGCAGACAGGTGAGGTTGGCACAGAAATGCATGCCGTACGTGAAATAGACGTACAGGTGGCCCGGTGGTCCGAACATCACCGCGTTGCGGGGCGTCCGGCCGCGATAGGTGTGGGAGGCGGGGTCCTCCCCCGGCATGCCGTACGCCTCGACCTCGGTGAGACGCACCGCGACCGGCCCGTGCACGAACACCCGCCCCAGCAGGTCCGGGGCGACCTCGTGCGTCGGCCGGTCGAAGAACTCCCGCGTCAAGGGCGCGGATCCGGCGAGCGGGTGCTCACCGGATCCGTCAGCGGGCATGAGCGTGACCATGGATGGACGCTAGCGGATCATCGGTGAACCGTCTGCGGACATCGATGAGAATCAGTTTCCGCTCGCCCAGGCCGCCTGTGCGTCAACGACCTCGCGCAGCTCGGTGAGCTGGTCCCTGACCCTGTCGGGGGCGGTGCCGCCGTGCGCCTTGCGGGCCGCGAGGGCGCCCGGCACCGAGAGCACCTCCCGCGAGTCCGGCGTGAAGTGCGGCGAGACCTTGGCCAGCTCCTCGTCGGTGAGCTCGTCGAAGGTCTTGTCGTTGACCTGGCACCAGACGACCAGGTGACCGACCGCCTCGTGCGCCTCGCGGAAGACCACGCCCCTGCGGACCAGAAGTTCGGCCAGGTCGGTGGCCAGCGCGAACCCGTCGGGGGCCGAGGCCTCCATCTTGGCGGTGTTGACGCGCATGGTGGCGACCAGGCCGGCCACGGCGGGCAGGACCAGCAGGAGGGTGTCCACGGAGTCGAACACCGGCTCCTTGTCCTCCTGCAGGTCACGGTTGTAGGTCAGCGGCAGGCCCTTGAGGGTCGTCAGCAGCGCCACCAGGTTGCCGATGAGACGGCCGCTCTTGCCCCGGGCGAGCTCGGCGACGTCCGGGTTCTTCTTCTGCGGCATGATCGACGAGCCCGTGGAGTAGGCGTCGTCCATCTCGATCCAGCGGAACTCCTGGGAGGCCCACAGGACGATCTCCTCGCCCAGCCGCGACAGGTGCATGCCGATCATCGCCGCGTCGAACAGGAACTCGGCGGCGAAGTCACGATCGGCGACCGCGTCCATCGAGTTGGGCGCGGCGGAGTCGAACCCGAGCTCCCGCGCCACCGCCTGCGGGTCCAGCGGCAGGGACGAGCCTGCCAGCGCGCCGGAGCCGAGCGGGGAGACGGCCGCGCGCTTGTCCCAGTCGCGCAGCCGCTCGATGTCGCGGGCGAAGGCGTGCACGTGGGCCAGGAGCTGATGCCCGAAGGAGACCGGCTGGGCGTGCTGCAGGTGGGTCATGCCGGGGGCCGCCGTCTCGGCGTGCTCCTCGGCCTGGCTCATCAGCGCGGTCTCCAGCTCGACCAGCCGGGACACGATGTGCCTGACGTGGTCGCGGAGGTAGAGCCGCAGATCGGTGGCGACCTGGTCGTTGCGGCTCCGACCGGCGCGGAGCTTGCCGCCGAGCGTGCCGAGGCGCTCCAGCAGACCGCGCTCCAGCGCGGTGTGGACGTCCTCGTCGGCCACGGTCGGCCGGAACTCGCCCGTCTTGCAGGCCCGCTCCAGATCGTCCAGCGCACCGAGCATGCGCCCCAGCTCGTCGTCGGTGAGCAGGTTCGCGCGGTGCAGCACCCGGGCGTGCGCGCGCGAGGCCAGCAGGTCGTACGGCACGAGCCGCCAGTCGAAGTGCACACTTACCGAGAGCCTGGTCAGCGCGTCGGCCGGACCTCCTTCGAACCGGCCGCCCCACAGCCGCATCGGCTTACCACCATCAGTCACCGTTGTTCTCCTCCTCATTCAATCCGCGACCTTAGCCCAATCAGGCCAGCCGGGAGTCCCGGGCCGACGCAATCTTGGAGGGCAGGCTCCACAGCTCGACGAAGCCCTTGGCCAGGGACTGGTCGAAGGTGTCGCCGGTGTCGTAGGTGGCGAGGTTGAAGTCGTACAGGGAGGCCTCGGAGCGCCTGCCGGTGACCGTGGCCCGGCCGCCGTGCAGGGTCATCCGGATCTCACCGGTGACGTGCTCCTGCGCCTCGGCGATGAAGACGTCCAGGGCCTTCTTCAGGGGGGAGAACCAGAGGCCGTCGTAGACGAGCTCGCCCCAGCGCTGGTCCACCGACCGCTTGAACCGGGCGAGGTCGCGCTCGACGGTGACATTCTCCAGCTCCATGTGCGCGGTGATCAGCGTGATGGCGCCCGGCGCCTCGTAGACCTCGCGGGACTTGATGCCGACGAGCCGGTCCTCGACCATGTCGAGGCGGCCGATGCCCTGGGCGCCCGCCCGCCGGTTGAGCTCGGCGATGATCTGGAACGGGGTCAGGTGCCGGCCGTCCAGCGCCACCGGGACGCCCTTGACGAAGCTGACGATGACCTCGTCGGCCTCGCGCGGCTGGGACGGGTCGGCGGTGTAGGAGTAGACGTCCTCGACGGGGCCGTTCCAGATGTCCTCGAGGAAGCCGGTCTCGACGGCCCGGCCCCAGATGTTCTGGTCGATCGAGTACGGGTTCTTCTTGCTGGTCTCGATCGGGAGGTTCCGCTCCTCGGCGTAGGTGATCGCCTTGTCCCGGGTCCACGCGTAGTCGCGGGCGGGGGCGATGACCTTGAGCTCGGGGAAGAGTGCGGCCAGGCCGGCCTCGAAGCGGACCTGGTCGTTGCCCTTGCCGGTGCAGCCGTGCGAGACGTGGGTGCCGCCGTACTGCTTGGCCGCGTCGGCCAGGTGCTTGACGATCAGCGGCCGCGACAGCGCGGAGACCAGCGGGTAGCGGTCCATGTAGAGGGCGTTGGCCTGCAGGGCGGGCACGCAGAAGTCGGTGGCGAACTCCTCGCGGGCGTCGACGACGATTGACTCGATGGCACCGCAGTCGATGGCCCGCTTACGGATGACCTCCATGTCCTCGCCGCCCTGGCCGACGTCGACGGCCACCGCGATGACCTCCGCCCCGGTCTTCTCGGCGAGGAAGGGAATGGCCACGGAGGTGTCGAGGCCTCCGGAGAAGGCGAGTACGACCCGGTCAGTCATGATCAATCTCTCCAAAATCTTTTGTCACAGGTGCCAGATGATGCCGGGGGTCGCCCGCCTGAACGGGCTGCGTACGTCGGTCGGCATGCCGGAGCAGCCCTTCGGCGACCGAGGCCCCACCCATCGGGTCACGGCTGATGACGAGGATCGTGTCGTCTCCGGCCACCGTGCCGAGGATGGACTCCCAGTCGGCGTGGTCGATGGCGGAGGCGAGGAACTGGGCGGCGCCCGGTGGCGTGCGGACGATCACCAGGTTGGCGGACGCCTCGGCGGAGACGAGCAGTTCCTCCGCGAACCGGCTCAATCTGGCGGCCGGAGACTCTCCCGTGCCGAGCCTGGTCAGCCGTATCCGGCCCCCGCCCTCGCCGGGCAGGGCGTAGACCAGGGAACCGTCCTCCGCGCGTAGCTTGAGCGCGCCGAGCTCGTCGAGGTCCCGCGAGAGGGTGGCCTGGGTGACCTCGACCCCGCTCTCCAGCAGGAGTTTGGCCAGCTCGGGTTGCGACCTGACCGGCTGCCTTCCCAGGAGGTCGGCGATCCGCGCCTGGCGGGCGACCTTGGTCATGGGGATCGTCATGTGGGCTCCTCCCCGGGTCTGCCGGGAGATGTGCCGCGACCGCCGGCGTCCTCGCCCCGCTCCGTCGGCGAGGCCGGCGATACCACCCCGGCCACTCCGACCAGCTCGGTGGCCGAGAGCAGATCGATCGCCGAGGCCGGCGCGGTCGCCGAGACCAGCCAGGACAGCAGGGCCTTCTGGGCGTGCAGCCGGTTCTCCGCCTGATCCCACACCACGCTCTGCGGGCCGTCGAGGACGTCGGCGGTGACCTCCAGCTCCCGGTAGGCGGGCAGGCAGTGCAGGAGGATCGCGCCGGGGGCCGCCCGGCCCATCAGCTCGGCGTTGACCTGGAAGGGCATCAGGTCGGCGATCCGCTGCTCCTTGCCGTCCTGGCCCATCGAGACCCAGGTGTCGGTGGCGATCACGTCCGCGCCGGCCGCGGCCTCGCCCGCGTCGGACAGCACGGCGACCGACCCGCCGGTCCGCACCGCGATCTCACCGGCTCGCCGGAGGATCTCCGAATCGGGCAGGTATCCGGCGGGGGCGGCGATCCGCACGTGCATACCGGCGACGGCACCGCCGAGCAGGTAGGAGTGGGCCATGTTGTTGGCGCCGTCTCCGAAGTAGGCGAGGGTGAGCCCGTCGACCCTGCCGAAGCGTTCCCTGATGGTCTGCAGGTCGGCGAGGATCTGGCAGGGGTGGAACTCGTCGGTGAGCGCGTTCACCACCGGCACCGAGGATGCCGAGGCCATGGCCTCGATCCTCTCCTGCCCCGCGGTCCGCCACACGATGGCGCCGACCTGGCGTCCGAGGAACCGGGCGGTGTCCTCGATGGACTCGCCCCGGCCCATCTGGGAGGTGCCGGCGTCGATGATCAGGGGCAGCCCGCCGAGCTCGCCGATGCCGGTCGCGAAGGAGACGCGGGTCCGGGTGGACGGCTTGTCGAAGAGCACGGCGACCGTCTGCGGACCCTCGAAGGGCCGGTAGCCGTACCGGTCCTTCTTGATGGCGTCGGCCAGGTCGAGCACCTGGGCCTGCTCGGCGGGCGACAGGTCGTCGTCCCTCAGGAAGTGCCTGACGTGCGCGGATTCCGCGTGGTTCCTAGGCATCGGCGGCCTCGTCAAGGATCGCGGGGAGGGCGGCCACGAAGGCGGCGACCTGACCGGAAGTGATCACCAGCGGCGGCGCGAGCCGTACGACGTCGGGCTGGAGGGCGTTGACCAGGAAGCCCGCCCCCTGCGCCGCGGCCTGGACCTGCGCGGAGCGGTCGGCGGTCAGCAGGACGCCCAGCCACAGGCCGCGGCCGCGGACCCCCGCCAGCAGCGGGTGGCCCGTCGCGGCGATCCCGTCGGCGAGCTGGGCGCCGACCGTCCGGACGTGCTCCAGCAGGCCGTCCTTCTCGATCGTGTCGAGTACGGCGAGCGCCGCGGCGGCCGAGACGGGGTTGCCCCCGAAGGTGGATCCGTGATCGCCCTTGGCGAAGATCGTGCCCGCCGGGCCGAAGCCGATGCAGGCGCCGATCGGCATGCCGCCGCCGAGGCCCTTGGCCAGGGTCAGCACGTCGGGCAGGACCCCTTCGTGCTGGTGGGCGAACCAGTGTCCGGTGCGGCCGATCGCCGACTGGATCTCGTCGGCCACCAGCAGCGCGCCGTTCGCGTCGCAGATCTCCCTGACGGCCTTGAAGTAGCCCGCCGGCGGGGGCACGACCCCGGCCTCGCCCTGGGTCGGCTCCATGAAGACCGCGGCGCACTCTTCGGTGACCGCGCTCTTCAGTGCCTCGGCGTCGCCGTACGGGACGAACCGGACGTCCACCGGGAACGGGCCGAACTGGTCGCGGATCGACGCCTTACCGGTCAGCGCGAGTGCCCCGAGAGTCCGGCCGTGGAAGGAGTTCTCGGCGGCCACGAAGTAGGTGCGGCCGTTCGTCTTGCCGTACTTGACGGCCAGTTTCAGGGCGGCCTCGTTGGCCTCGGTGCCGGAGTTGGTGAAGAACACCCTGCCCGGAGCGGCGAGCAGGTCGAGCAGCCGTTCGGCGAGCAGCACCTCGGGCTCGTGCAGGAACAGGTTGCTGGTGTGCGCGAGCGTGGCGACCTGTCTGGACACGGCCTCGACCAGCGCCGGGTGGGCGTGGCCGAGTGAGCTGACCGCGATGCCGCCGATGAGGTCGAGATATTCACCGCCGTCGACATCCCAGACCTTCGAGCCCTCGCCGCGCGCCAGCGCCAGCGGGGGCACCCCGTAGTTCGGCATGAAGGCGGCCTCGAAGCGCTTGCTGAGCGCGTCTCCGACCGGACGCTCGTACAGGCTCACTCGTCACTCCCGTTCAGCTGAACGGGGGCCGCCGGCCCCCGCTTGACCAGATTGGGTACCGCTGCCGTCTTGGCCGTATCGGCCGTCTCGGCGATGTCCGGCAGCACCATGGTTCCGACGCCCTGGTCGGTGAAGATCTCCAGCAGCACCGAGTGGGACACCCTGCCGTCGAGCACATGTGCCTGGGGCACGCCGCCCTGGACGGCGGTCAGACACGCCTCCATCTTGGGCACCATGCCGCTGGACAGGCTCGGCAGGAGTTCTTCCAACTCGGTGGCGAAGAGTTCGCCGATCACCACGTTGACCTGGGTTGATCCCGCGTCACCCGCTTCATCCCCGCCGGTCGCGCCGTTCATGCCTGCCGCATCGCTCCCGTCCTTCGCGACGGTCACGCCGTCGGTTCCGGGACGCCAGTCGCGGTAGAGCCCCTCGACGTCGGTCAGGACGATCAGCTTGGACGCCTGCAGCGCCACGGCGAGGGCCGCGGCGGCGGTGTCGGCGTTGACGTTGTAGACGGTGCCGTCGTCGCTGCGCGCGATCGAGGAGATCACCGGGATGCGCCCGTCGTCCAGCAGCGCCCGCACGGCTCCGGCCTCGACCCTGACGATGTCGCCGACCTGGCCGATGTCCACCGTGACGCCGTCGACGACGGCGTGCTTGCGGACCGCGGTGAACAGGTGGGCGTCCTCGCCGGACATGCCGATCGCGAACGGCCCGTGCCGGTTGATCAGGCCGACCACGTCCCGGTTGACCTGCCCGACCAGGACCATCCTGACGACCTGCATGGCCTCGGGGCTGGTGACCCTGAGTCCGGCGGTGAAGGTGGACTCGATGCCCAGCCTGTCGAGCTGGGCGTTGATCTGCGGGCCGCCTCCGTGCACGATCACCGGCTTGAGCCCCGCGTACCGCAGGAAGACGACGTCCTCGGCGAACTTCTCGCGCAGGTGCTCCTCGGTCATCGCGTTGCCGCCGTACTTGATGACGACGGTCGCCCCGTGGAAGCGGGCCAGCCAGGGCAGCGCCTCGATCAGCGTGTGGGCCTTGACCAGGGCGTCGGCGGTCCTCATGACGAGTACGCCGAGTTCTCGAGGACGTAGGCCGCGGTGAGGTCGGTGGTGTGGACCGTCGCCGAGTGCGGGCCCGCCGACAGGTCGATGGTGATCGTCACATCGCGGGGGCTCAGGTCGACCTTGGACCGGTCGTCCCCGGCGGCGCCGCCCCGGCAGATCCAGATGCCGTTGATGGCCACGTTGAGCCGGTCGACCTCGAAGACCGCGTCGGTGGTGCCGACCGCCGACAGCACCCGGCCCCAGTTGGGGTCCTCCCCGTGGATGGCGCACTTGAAGAGATTCGAACGGGAGACGGCGCGGGCGACGGTCACGGCGTCGTCCTCCGACACCGCGCCGACGACCTCGATGGCGATCGCCTTGCTGGCGCCCTCGGCGTCCACCAGGAGCTGGCGGCTGAGGTCGGCGCAGACGGCGTGGACCATCTGCTCGAACTCGCCGAGGTCCGGGACGACCCCCGAGGCGCCACTGGCCAGGAGCAGCACGGTGTCGTTGGTGGACATGCAGCCGTCGGCGTCGAGCCGGTCGAAGGTGACCCTCGTCACGTTGCGGAGCACCGCGTCGAGCTGGGCGGCGGGCAGGTCGGCGTCGGTGGTGATCACGCACAGCATGGTGGCCAGGCCGGGGGCGAGCATGCCCGCGCCCTTGGCCATGCCGCCGACCATGTAGCCGCCCTCGCCCCGTTTGAAGGAGATCTTGGAGACGGTGTCGGTGGTGCGGATGGCGTCCGCGGCGGCCAGGCCGCCGTCCCTGGCGAGCTGGGAGACCGCGAGGTCCACCCCGCCCAGCAGGGCGTCCATCGGCAGTCGCTCACCGATCAGGCCGGTGGAGCAGACCGCGATCTCGCCGGCCGACTCCGCCAGCGCCTCGGCGACCTTCTCCGCGGTGGCGTGGGTGTCTTGGAAGCCGAGCGGTCCCGTGCAGGCGTTGGCCCCGCCGGAGTTGAGGATCACCGCGTGGACCCGGCCTCCGGCCAGCACCTGCTGGGACCACAGGACCGGCGCGGCCTTCACGCGGTTGGCGGTGAAAACACCGGCCGCGGCGCGCGAGGGGCCGTCGTTGACGAGTAGTGCCAGGTCGCGGGCGACACCGGACTTGATTCCGGCGTCGACACCCGCCGCCCGGAAGCCGAGGGGGGCGGTCACACTCATGGGGCAACTCCATTGAGAGGAAGGCCGAGATCTTCTGACAGGCCGAGGGCGAGGTTGGCGCTCTGGATCGCGCCGCCCGCGGTTCCCTTGGTCAGGTTGTCGAGGGCGATGACAACAACGACGCGTCCGGCGCGCTCATCCAGGGCGACCTGGAGGACGGCGGTGTTGGCGCCGAGGGTCATCGAGGTCGCGGGCTGCTGCCCCTGGGGCAGCAGCCGCAGGAACGGCTCGTCCTTGGTCGCGATCTCGTAGGCCTCACGCAGGGCCTGCGAGGTGAGGTCCGCCCTGGCAGGCGCCGTGCAGGTGGCGAGGATGCCACGGCTCATCGGGGCCAGCATGGGGGTGAAGGAGACCTTCACCGGCTCGCCCGCCAGCGGGGAGAGGTTCTGCTCCATCTCGGGGATGTGCCGGTGGACACCGCCGACGCCGTACGCGCTGACCGAGCCCATCACCTCGCTGCCCAGCAGGTTCGGCTTGAGCGACTTGCCCGCCCCGCTGGTACCGGTGGCGGCGACCACGACCACGTCGGGCTCGACGAGACCGGCGGCGAAGGCGGGGAACATCGCCAGGGTGACGGCCGTCGGGAAGCATCCGGGGACGGCGATCCGCGAGGTGCCGCGGAGCCGGTCGCGCTGGCCCGGCAGCTCGGGCAGGCCGTACGGCCAGGTGCCGGCGTGGACGCCGCCGTAGAAGTGGTCCCAGGCGGCGGGGTCGGACAGGCGGAAGTCCGCGCCGCAGTCGACGACCAGCGTGTCCGGGCCGAGCTGCTCGGCGACGGCGGCCGACTGGCCGTGCGGGAGGGCGAGGAAGACGAGGTCGTGACCGGTGAGGGCGTCGGCGGTGGTGTCGAGCAGGATCCGGTCGGCCAGCGGGGCCAAGTGGGGCTGGTGGGCGCCCAGAGCGGTGCCCGCGCTGGATTTCGCGGTCAGCGCGCCGATCTCGATCTCGGGATGGGACAGCAGCAGGCGCAGGAGCTCACCTCCGGCATAACCGCTCGCGCCTACGATGGCCGCTCTCATCCATCCCCCTCAAGTCTGCATGTTTATGCGTACGTTCTCATGAACTTACTAGAGAGATTATGCATCGCCAAGGATTGTCATGCAAGTCTCGAAAGAGGGAGGCCTCCGGCAACCGCTCGCGCCTCGGCCGGTCAAAGCACTACAAATAGGATTTTTCTCTATTTATGACCTCGAACTGGAAATCACCAGTCGCGTTCGGGCACTGTTGTACGTACCTACCGGTCGGTATCGTGACGTTTCCGGCCCCTCCGCCCCCGGGAGTATCAACGTATGACTGTCACCCATGACCAGGTCCAGGCCCAGCTCACCGGCCCCGGGCAGCTTTTCGAGATGGACGACGTCCCCAGCCACGGCGGGACCGTCAAGACCTGGAAACACGCCCCCGGCGACTTCCGCGCGCTCCTCGAGACAAGCCGGCTCCATGGAGACAAGATCTTCCTGTCATACGAAGAGGAGCACCTCACCTACGAGGAGCACTTCCGGCGGGTGGCCACGCTGGCGCGGCGCCTGGTGGAGGAGTACGGCATCGTCAAGGGCGACCGGGTGGCCGTCGCCATGCGCAACTATCCGGAGTGGGTGATCGCCTTCTCCGCCACGCTGGCGGCCGGGGCGATAGCCGTACCGCTCAACGCCTGGTGGACCACGCAGGAGCTGGAGTACGGACTGTCGGACTCCGGGGCCAAGGTGCTGATCGCCGACGGTGAGCGCGCGGCCAAACTGCCCGGCCTGACACAGTCCCTGATCGTGACCCGGGGCGAGGTGCCGGAAGGCGCCCGCTCGTTCGAGGACGTGCTGGGCGCGGTCGAGGCGGACGTCACCCTGCCCGCGGTCGAACTCTCCCCCGATGACCCGGCCACGATCTTCTACACCTCGGGCACGACGGGCCGCCCCAAGGGCGCGCTCGGCAGCCATCGCAACCTCGGCCAGTCGCCCATGACCGTCGCCTATAGCCTGATGCGCGCCGTGCTCCTGGCGGGCAGGGACCCGGCGGAGACGACCGGGCAGCGCCGCGTCACCCTGCTCACCGTGCCGCTCTTCCACGTCACCGGCTGCTTCTCGGTGATGACCACCACCATGTTCACCGGCGGCACCGTCGTGCTGATGTACAAGTGGGACGCGGGACGGGCGCTGGAGCTGATCGAACGCGAGAAGATCACGGGAATGACCGGTGTGCCCACCAACGTCTGGCAGCTCCTGTCCCACCCCGATCTGACCAAGTTCGACGTCTCCAGCCTCGTCGGCCTCGGATACGGCGGCGCCCCCGCCCCGCCGAAGCTCCTGGAGCGCATCACCACGCAGCTGCCCAACCGCGCCCCCTCCAACGGGTACGGCATGACCGAGACCACCGCGCTCGCCATCGGCAACAGCGGTGCGGACTACCTCGCCAAGCCCGACAGCATCGGCCTGCCGGTGGCCGTGGTCGAGGTGAAGATCGCCGACCCGACCGGCGACGAGGTGCCCGTCGGCGAGATCGGCGAGCTCTGCATGCGCGGCCCGAACGTGATCCTCGGCTACTGGAACCGCCCCGACGCCACCGCCGAGACCTTCGTGAACGGCTGGCTGCACACCGGCGACCTGGCCAGGGTCGACGACGAGGGATTCGTGTTCATCGTGGACCGCGCCAAGGACATGGTCATCCGCGGCGGCGAGAACGTCTACTGCGCCGAGGTCGAGGCCGCGCTGTTCGAACACCCCGCGGTGGACGACGTCGCGGTGATCGGCATCCCCCACGACGAGCTGGGCGAGGAGGTCGGCGCGGTGGTACGGCTGACGTCACCGGTGTCCCCCGAGGAGCTGCAGGCGTTCCTGCGCGAGCGGATCGCGGCCTTCAAGATCCCGGTCCGGTTCTGGGTGCGCGAGGGCGAGCTTCCCCGCAACCCCGGCGGCAAGATCCTCAAGACCCTCCTTCGCAAGGAGGTTCTGGGCTCCTGACGCCGCCCGGCGGTGACCTGCCGGAAAATCACTTGATTTGGCGCAGGTCACCGCCGACACTGGCTGTTCGTGCCAGAGAACCCCGATCGATCGATCAGAACCCTGATCCGTCACATGAAGATGGATCTCAGTCCCCTGCGGGACTCCCGCGACTTCCGGCTGCTCTTCGGCTCCGGGGTGGTCACGATGTTCGGCACCTTCCTGACGCTGGTCGCCGTCCCGCTGCAGATGAAGGAGCTCACCGGCTCCTACCTGGCGGTCGGCCTGGTCAGCGCGGTGGAGTTCGTGCCGATGGTGCTGTGCGGGCTCTGGGGCGGGGCGATCGCGGACGCGCTGGACCGGCGCAAGATCATCCTTTACACCGAGGTCGGGCTCTGCCTCACGGTCTCGATCCTGCTCCTCAACGCGGTGCTGCCCCATCCCCAGGTCTGGGTGCTGTACGTGGTCGGCGCGCTCTCGGCGGGCCTGGGCAGCCTGCAGCGGCCCAGCCTGGAGTCGCTGATGCCTCGCGTGGTGAGGCACGACCAGCTCACCGCGGCCGCCGCGCTGAGCAGCTTCCGCTGGAACCTCGGCGCCATCGTCGCCCCCGGCCTCAGCGGCCTGATCGCGGCCTGGTACGGCGTCGCCGCCGCGTACGGCATCAACGTGGCGACCTTCCTGTTCTCCCTGATCCTGCTCTGGATGGTGAAGGCTCCCCCGCAACCCGAGGACACGCCTCCGGCGTCGATCCGCGCGCTGGTCGACGGGGTCCGCTACGCCGTGGGCCGTCCTGACCTGATGGGCACCTACCTGGTGGACGTCGCCGCGATGGTCTTCGCGTTCTCCACCGCGCTGTACCCGTTCCTCGCCGACGAACTGGGCGTCCCGGAGGCGCTGGGCCTGTTCTTCTCCGCCTCCGCCGTCGGCTCGCTGATCGCTTCGGTCACCTCCGGCTGGACCAGGCACGTTCACCGGCACGGCCTCGGCGTGATCGTCGCGGCGATCGTGTGGGGCGCCGCGGTGGCGCTGGCGTCCGTCATGCCGAACGTCTGGGGCATCTTCGCCTGCCTGGCCCTGGCCGGGGCCGCCGACATGGTCAGCGGCGTCTTCCGGGCGACCATCTGGAACCAGACCATCCCCGACGAGTTCCGCGGCCGGCTGGCGGGCATCGAGCTGCTCTCCTACACCAGCGGCCCGATGATCGGCAACGCCCGGGCGGGGCTGATGGGCCATCTCGGCGGAAACCGCTTCTCGCTCGGCGCGGGCGGCCTGCTGTGCGTCGGCGCGGTGGTCGCCATGGCCGCGCTGCTGCCGAAGTTCAGAAACTACGACGCCCGCACCGACGAGCACGCCATCAGGGAACGCACCCGCCGCGAGGAACTCGCCCAGGCCTGAGGGGCACCGGGAAAGCATCCTCACCGAACGGAGCCCTGTTGTTACTGTGGGGGCATGAAGGTCGACGTACGGAGCCCTGAGGTGACGGAGTCCTCACTGCCCGACTGGGCCTTCCCGCCGCCCGGGGGATTCACCGCGGAAGACCTCGATCGCATTCCGCAGTTGCCCGCACACACAGAGTTGATTGATGGAAGCCTGGTCTTCGCGAGTCCTCAGGCTTCCTTCCACATGCGCGCGGTAGAGCTTCTGATGATCGCCCTGCGCCGGGCCGTACCCGCCGATTTCCGTGCGCGCCGGGAGATGAGCGTCGTACTGGGCAAGCGGCAGCGGCCTGAGCCGGATGTGAGCGTCATCCACGCCTCCGCCGAGCACAGTCCGGAGCAGACCGCCTACCGGGCGGAGGATGTCGTGCTCGTGGTGGAGGTCATCTCCCCTGAGTCCGAAAGCCGCGACCGTGATCGCAAACCGGCGCTGTACGCCCAGGCGGGGATCAAGCACTTCTGGCTGGTCGAGAACCAGTCGGGCAGACCGGCGATCTACGTCTACGAGCTCGATCCCCTCGCCCGCTCCTACGTTCTCACCGGCATCCACCACGACCGGCTCAAGCTCTCGGCCCCCTTCGACCTCGACGTCGACCTGACGGAGATCGACAGCCTCTGAGCCGTCACTCCGTCTCGCGCCAGCCGTCGTGCTCCTCGGCCAGCGCGTCCAAGCGGGCCAGGCCCTCCGGCCCGATGGCGCCGGCGGGGTCCTCGACCACGACGAGCCACTGGGCGTCCTCGGCGTCGTCCTCGCCCGCGAGCGTCTCCCTGATCACCGTGGGAGGGTCGATCTCCGTGAAGAACTCCTCGCCCACGGTCTCCGCGACCGTCTCGGCGTCGTCACGATCGGCGAACACCAGCAGATGCCTCATCGTCCCCTCCCGGGATGAAGTCTCCGGCCGAAGCCGAGATCGCTCACCGGCCACGTGGCGTCCGGTGAGCGGCTCTCCGTTTGAGCAGGAGGGCCCCCGGCGGCCGTGCCGCCGGGGGCCCTCTCACATGTGGGTCAGACGCCGCGGAGCTGGGCTCCGGTACGCTCGCCCGCCAGGGCCACGGCCGCGTCACGGGCCGCGGTGGTCTCCTCGACGGTGAGCGTACGGTCGGAGGCCCGGAACCTCAGGGAGTAGGCGAGGGACTTCTTGCCCTCTCCGGCCTGGGCGCCGGTGTAGACGTCGAACAGGCGGATGGACTCCAGGAGCTCGCCCGCCCCCTCACGCAGTGCCGCCTCCACCGGGGCCACCGGGGTGTCCGCGTCGACGATGAGCGCGACGTCCTGGCTCGCGACCGGGTAGGCGGAGATCACGGGTGCCTGCGCCGAGCTGACCGGCAGCGACTCCAGCCTGGTCAGTTCCAGCTCCATCGCGCAGGTGCGCGGGGGCAGGCCGTACGCCTCGATGACGCGCGGGTGCAGCTCGCCGGCGTGGCCGATGAGCGTGTCTCCGGCGTACAGGGCGGCGCAGCGGCCCGGGTGCCAGGGCTCGTGCCGGTCGGCGCGGACGTCGAGGGTGACCCCGGCCTCGCGGGCGATCGTACGAGCCGCCTCGACGGCGTCCGCCCAGTCGGCGGCGCGGCCCCTGCCCCACCAGCCCGACGGGTCGAACTCCCCGGCCAGCACGACCCCGACCCGCAGGGGCTGAGCGGGCAGCGCGGCCTCGATAGAGGCGAGCTCCCGCTCGTCCGGCCTGTGTGCGACACCGAGCACCGGGGCCACCGCGGGGGCGTCCTTCGACGGGCGGTAGACCAGGCCCATCTCGAACAGCGCCACGTCGCCCCAGCCCCGGCCCACGTTGCGGACCAGTGTCTTGAGCAGGCCCGGCAGCAGGGTGGTCCGCATCAGCGGCTCGTCCTCGCTGAGCGGGTTGGCCAGCCGTACGGCCAGGCGGCGCGCGTCGTCGGCGGGCAGCTGCAGGTTGTCGAAGTCACGCTCCCCGTTGAACGGGTAGGCGAGGGTCTCGACGTAGCCGGAGGCGGCCAGCGCCCGGCCGACCCGGCGGCGCAGCCGCTGAGCCTCGCTGAGACCGGTGCCCGCCGGGGCGGTCGGCAGGATCGAGGGCAGGTTCTCGTAGCCTTCGAGCCGGATGACCTCCTCGGCGAGGTCGTTCGGGTCGGTCAGGTCGGGCCGCCACGAGGGCGGGGTGACCTTCAGCATGTCCTCGCCGGTGACCGCGAGCTTCGCGGCGATCTCGCCGGGGTCGGCCGGGCTCTCGGCCACGCCGCTCTCGACCGTGCAGCCGACCTGCTCCAGGCGGCGGATCACCGTCTCGCGATCATAGGTGGTCCCGGCGACCTTCCCGGGATGACCGCTCGGGATGAGGATGTGGACCGGCCGGACCGGGGCCGCGGCGTGGGTCACGCCCGGCTGGATCGTGCCGCCGCCGAGCTCGGCCAGGAGCAGGGCCGCACGCCAGGAGGCCTGCAGCGGGAGCTCCCGGTCCACGCCCCGCTCGAAGCGCTTGGACGCCTCGCTGACCAGGTTGTGGCGGCGGGACATGCGGGCGGTGCCGCTGGGCGAGAAGTGCGCGGCCTCGATCACGATGTCGGTGGAGTCATCGGAGATCTCGGTGTGCAGACCTCCCATGGTCCCGGCCATCGAGATCGCACCCGACTGATCGGTGATCAGGATGTCTTCCGGGTTGAGCGTGCGCACGACGTGGTCGAGCGTCTCCAGCGTCTCGCCGGGCTCGGCCCTGCGCACGACGATCTCGCCGGTCAGCTTCGTGGCGTCGAAGGCGTGCAGGGGCTGGCCGAGCTCCAGCATGACGTAGTTGGTGACGTCCACGGCCAGCGAGACCGGGCGCATGCCGGCGCGGGAGAGCCGTGCCCGCATCCACGGCGGGCTCTCGGCCGAGGGGTCGAACCCCCGGATCTCGCGCAGCACGAAGCGATCGCACGCCGACGGATCGGCGATCGAGGCCGGGTAGGACGGACCGGACTCGGCGGGCGGCGAGACGTCGGCCGGGTCGAGGAACGCCGAGTCGAAGGCGGTGGCGGCCTCGCGGGCCACGCCCCGGATGGAGAGCGCGTAGCCGATGTCCGGGGTGATCTCCAGCTCGATCACGTCGTCGCGCAGGTCGAGCAACTCGACCACGTCGACGCCGATCGGGGTGCCCTTGGGCAGCACGAGGATGCCGGGCGAGGAGTCGGCCATGCCGAGCTCCGCCTCCGAGCAGATCATGCCGTCGGACAGGCGTCCGTAGGTCTTGCGCGAGGCGATCTCGAACCCACCGGGCAGTACGGCGCCGGGCAACGCGACCGGGACGCGGTCTCCGACCTCGAAGTTGGTCGCGCCGCAGACGATCTCACGCGGCGTGGCCTCCCCCACCTCGACCTGGCAGTGGCGAATCGGCTTCTTGAAGCCCTCCAGCAGCTCGATCGCGAGCACCTCGCCGACGACCACGTTCTTGATGTCGTGGCCGTAGGAGGTGACGCCCTCCAGCTTGAGTCCGGCGGCGGTGAGCTTCTCGGCGACCTCGTGAGCGGTGACCGCGGGGAGATCGACGTACTCCCGCAGCCATGAAAGCGGGACCTTCATCAGACCTCCATTCCGAAGGGAAGCGTGAAACGAACGTCTCCCTCGACCATGTCGCGCATGTCCTCGGCATTGTGGCGGAACATCAGGGTGCGCTCGACGCCCATGCCGAAGGCGAAGCCGCTGTAGCGGCCGGGGTCGACACCGCAGGCGATGAGCACCCGCGGGTTGACCATGCCGCAGCCGCCCCACTCGATCCAGCCCTCCGACTTGCAGGTGCGGCAGGGCGGGTTGCCGGGAATCGCGGAGTCACCGCGGCAGACGAAGCACTTCAGGTCCATCTCGGCCGAGGGCTCGGTGAACGGGAAGTAGTTCGGCCGGAACCGGGTGGTGATGCCCTCGCCGAACATGACCTCGGCGAAGCGGTCCAGGGTGCCCTTGAGGTGGGCCATGGTCAGGCCCTCGTCGATCGCCAGCCCCTCGATCTGGTGGAAGACCGGGGTGTGGGTTGCGTCGAGCTCGTCGGTGCGGAACACCTTGCCCGGGGCGATCACGTAGATCGGGGGCTTGCGGCTGAGCAGCGTCCGGATCTGCACCGGGGAGGTCTGGGTCCGCAGCACCTTGCCCGAGTCGACGGACTCCACGAAGAAGGTGTCGTGCTCGGAACGCGCCGGATGGTCGGGGGAGATGTTCAGGGCGTCGAAGTTGAACCACTCCCCTTCCAGCTCGGGCCCCTCGGCCACCCCGTAGCCCATCGCGACGAACACGTCGGCGATGCGCTCCTGCAGCGTGGTCAGCGGGTGCCGGGCGCCGTGCGGGGCCCGGCCGGAGGGCAGCGTGACGTCGACGGTCTCCTCGACGAGGACCCGCTCGTCGCGCTCGGCCTCCAGCTCGGCCTGGCGCACGGCGAGGCCTTCGGCGATGGCCTTGCGGGCACCGCCGATGCGCTTGCCCGCCTCGGCGCGGGCCGCCGGGGGCAACACACCGATCTCACGGTTGGCCAGGGCGATCGGCGAGCGATCACCGACGTGCGTGAGCCGTACCTGCTTGAGTTCGTCGAGGTCGCGCGCCGCCTTGATGGCGTCGAGCGCGTCGGCCTGCATGCGCGCCATCTCATCGGCGTGCAGCGGGGTCACCTCAACGGGGTCGTAGTTAGACAAGAGAGAGCTCCGAATCCAGGGCTTGAGCGGCCATGAGTCTAGTCGGGAAAGCCCACCGGCCAAGAATCCGCGTCAGGCGAAGTCAGGGGTGCCGGTGGGCACCATAAATCGAAACTCGGCCCCGCCCTCGGGCCCCCGCTGCACGGAGATGGTGCCGCCGTGGGCCTCGATCAGGCCTTTGACGATGAACAGGCCGAGACCGGTACCGCCGCGGCGGCGGGCGTTGCCCCGCCAGAACTGCTGGAACACGCGCGTGACCAGCTCGGGCGGGATGCCCTCTCCCTGGTCGCGGACGGACACGGTCACTCCCCATTCGTTCGGCTCAACACTTATTGTCACCGTACCGCGCCCGTGACGCACCGCGTTTTCCATCAGGTTGGCCAGCACCTGATCGATCTTGTCCTGGTCGAGCCAGGTCTCCGGAAGCTCGCCGCCCATCTCCAGCCGGAAACGGTCATCCGGCTCCCCCGCAGCCACCCGGCCCGCGATGATCTTACGGATCCTGGCGGGGATGTCGACCACCTGGCGGTGGATCTCCAACCGCCCGGACTCGATCCGGGACACGTCGAGCAGCTCGGTGATCAGCCGGGTCACTCGGTCGGCGTCGGCGTTGACCGTCTCCAGCATGACCAGTTTCTGGTCATCGGTGAAGCGGGTCCACTTGGCCAGGAGGGTCGCGGTGAACCCCTTGACGCTGGTCAGCGGGGATCGGAGCTCATGGGCGACGGTGGAGACCAGGTCGGCGCGGCTGCGCTCCAGGCGGGCGCGGGCACCGGCGTCACGCAGCGTGATCACCACCCGGACGATCTCCCCACCCCGCTCGGGGGTGCGCACCAGACGCGCGGCCACGAGCATCTCCTGGCCGCCGGGGGTGCGCAGCGAAAGCTCCGGCTGGCGGGTGCGGGTGGGCAGCCCACCATAGGTGTCGAGCCACTTCCACCAGTCGCGCCCGTCGCGGTCGCGGAAGGAGAACACATCCCGCAGATGCCGGCCGACGGCCTGATCGTGGGTGACGCCCGTGAGACGGGCCGCGGCGCGGTTGACGGTCAGCACATGGCCGTCCCTGTCGGTCACGACGAGCCCGTCAGGAAGATCGTTTACGTCGATCACAGACGCGGTGTCAGCGCTCCGCTCGTCGATGTGTTCGCCGTGCACGACCCCGCCTCCTCGACGCTACAGGGCCGACAATAGCGGGTTTCCCACGTTGTACGGCAGCCCCGGAGCGCGGGGCCTCACCCAGCACCGGGACCGGTGCGCTGGGATCGGGCAGATGCGTACAGACATACCGCGGCGGCGGTCGCGAGGTTCAGGCTCTCGGCCCGGCCGTAGATGGGCACCTGCACCACCTCGTCGGCCAGCCGCAGGATTTCCTCCGGAAGTCCCCATGCCTCGTTGCCGAAGATCCACGCGGTCGGACCGGACAGATCCACGTCGTCCAGGGTCTGCTTGCCCGCGCCGTCGGCGGCGAGCACCCGCAGCCCGGTGTCCTTCAGCTTCCGTACGGCCTCCGCCACCGGGACCCCCGTGGTGACCGGGAGATGGAACAGGCTGCCGGCGCTGGCCCGTACGCATTTGCCGTTGTAGGGGTCCACCGAGGCGTCGGTGAAGACCACCGCGTCGGCGCCCGCCGCGTCGGCCGTGCGCAGCACGGTGCCCGCGTTGCCGGGGTCGCGGACGTGGGCGAGCACGGCCACCAGCCTGGCCTCGGCGGTCACGGCGCGTTCCAGGGGCACGTGCACGAAACGGCACACGGCCAGCAGCCCCTGCGGGGTGACGGTCTGGGCGAGTTCGGTCATGACCTCGCCGCTGGCCCGGAAGAGGGGCACCCCGGCGAGGGTGGCGGCGGTGATGATCTCGGCGTGCCGCAGCTCGGCGTCGGCGGTGGCGAACAGCTCCATGACGACGCCGTCCAGCGCGAGCGCCTCACGAACCGCCTGCGGCCCCTCGGCCAAAAAGGAACGGTCACGGTCCCTGAAGGCCCGTTTGGTCAGCCGCCGCACGGCCTTGACCCGCGGCGACTTGATGTTGGTCAGCTCAGATCCGGCCATGCCCGTCCCCCAAGAATGCGAATGCGGCCCACAGCGTGATCGCTGCGGGCCGCATATTCGTCAGTGCCGGCTCAGCCGGCGACCGGCGCGTTCACGTCGGACGGGAGCGCCTTCTTGGCGGCCTCGACCAGAGTCGCGAACGTGGCGGTGTCGTTGACCGCGAGGTCAGCGAGGATCTTGCGGTCGACCTCGATGGAGGCGAGGCGCAGACCCTGGATGAGCCGGTTGTACGTGATGCCGTTCTGGCGGGCAGCGGCGTTGATGCGCTGGATCCAGAGACGGCGGAAGGTGCCCTTGCGATCCTTGCGGTCGCGGTAGGCGTAGGTCATCGAGTGGAGCATCTGCTCCTTGGCCTTGCGGTACAGCCTGGATCGCTGACCCCGGTAGCCCTTCGCCCGCTCGAGAACGACCTTGCGCTTCTTCTTGGCGTTGATCGCCCGCTTGACGCGTGCCATGTGAATCTATCTCCCCGGGGGCCGGTTACTTAGCGAGCAGCTTCTTGATCTTCTTGGAGTCGGCATCGGAGAGCACGACATCAGACTTGAGACGGCGCATGAACTTCGACGACTTGTGCTCGGCGTAGTGCGCACGGTTGGCACGACGGCGAACGAGCTTGCCGGAGCCGGTGACCCGGAACCGCTTCTTCGCACCGCTGTGCGTCTTCATCTTCGGCATCTCAGCCGTCTCTCCCTCTATCGTGCCTATGTCCCGGGCCGGTGACCCAAGTCAAGGGCATGCCTGACTGCGAGACCGGACCCGGTCTCGGCTTGATCTCGTCACTACCTGATGGTTCAGGCTATGCGAGTCACTCCTGCGGAGCGGCTACCGCGTCACTGACCGACGCCTCATCCTCGACGAGCGTCTCGTCGGCGGCTGATGCCTGGTCCTCAGAAGGGTCCTCGTCATGCCGTGCCTTGGCCGCCGCCTTCTCGGCCTTGGCCTCGGCCTTCTTCTTGTGCGGGCCGATCACCATGATCATGTTTCGGCCGTCCTGCTTGGGCTGGGACTCGACGAAGCCAAGCTCCGTGACATCCTCCGCCAGACGCTGCAGGAGCCGGAAACCCAGCTCGGGCCGGGACTGCTCCCGTCCGCGGAACATGATCGTAACCTTGACCTTGTCGCCGGCCTTGAGGAACCGCACCACGTGACCCTTCTTGGTCTCGTAGTCGTGCGGGTCGATCTTCGGCCGGAGCTTGATCTCCTTGATGATCGTGTACGCCTGGTTACGGCGCGCCTCGCGTGCCTTCATCGCGGACTCGTACTTGAACTTGCCGTAGTCCATGAGCTTGCACACTGGCGGGCGAGCCGTGGCTGCGACCTCAACGAGGTCGAGGTCTGATTCCTGAGCCAGCTTCAAAGCATCGCCGATGGAGACGATGCCCACCTGTTCGCCGTTCGGGCCGACGAGGCGGACCTCGGGCACGCGAATACGGTCATTGATGCGGGGCTCGGCGCTGATGGGGCCTCCTAGGTTTGCGATCCGCGGCCGCCCTTCGGACGGCTGCCACATGCTCGATCGTGCCGGGAGGTCGCAGAACGCACGCCGTTTCAGGTCGTAGAACGCGAAATGCCCCGCACGTCGCGCATGCGGGGCCACACGAACTCACAAGCATCTGACGCCGTAAGCTCTCCGGAATTACCCGGTGTGATCCTTGACCCGTCGACCTCGCGGTCAATCAGGTGGGAGATGAACCTCCGCTTGCGCGTCCGGCAGGCATGCCGGACCGATCGAGTAGTTACATTACCACAACCACGGACGTCGTCCGAATCATCCCGGCGCGTAATCGCCGAGTCGGCGTCCGGTGATTCCGTTGTGCGACGCCAAGACCATTGACATGCAAAAACCATGCGAAAAGCCGGTCAACACGAGGCTCCCGCTCCCCTGGCTCCACGCCGGTCAGCTCGCAGGAGCGGCTCGCCTAACGATCTCGGCCCTGGCCGCCGCGCGCATCGCCTCGACGGGCACGCCCGTCCGGCCGGTCATCAGCTCGACCTGCCGGACCGCCTGGTGCAGGAGCATCGGGAAGCCCCCGACGACGATGCCGCCGCCCTCTGCCACGGCCGCCGCCAGGCGGGTGGGCCAGGGCGCGTAGACCACGTCGAAGAGGGCGGGCACGCCCGACAGCAGATCGGCGAAGCCGTCGGCGGCCCCGGAGGGCAGGGTCGAGATGATCAGGTCCACCTCGAGCACGGTGTCGATCTTGTCGAAGGTCTGCACCGTCAGGGTCACGCCCAGCCGCTCGGCCACCTCGGCGGTCTCCCCGGCTCTGGCCGGGTCGCGGACCACCAGGGTGGCCTCACCCAGGCCCAGCTCGCGCAGGGCGGCCAGCGCGGAGGCTGAGGTGGCCCCTCCGCCGAGGATCGTCGCCGCCCTGGGCGGGGCCACGCCCGCCTCGGCGAGCGCCTGGACGATGCCGTGGACGTCGGTGTTGTCACCGTGCAGGCCGCCGCCCGAGAAGATCACGGTGTTGGCCCCGCCGACCTCGACCGCGAGCTCGGAGACCGTGTCGAGCAGCGGCAGAACGGCCCGCTTGAGCGGCATCGTCAGCGACAGGCCCGCCCACTCGTGCCCGAGCCCGGCGATCAGGCCGCCCAGCCCCGCCTCGTCGCACTCGATCGCCTCGTAGCGCCAGTCGTGCAGGCCGAGGCCCTCGTAGGCGGCGCGGTGCAGGGAGGGCGACAGCGAGTGGGCGATCGGCGAGCCCAGGACCGCCGCTCTCATCCGCCGGCCGCCTTGTTCCGCTCGTACTCCGCCTTGAGCTGGAGGAACTCGGACTCCGTCGTGGCGAACTTGGTGATGCCCCGCTTGGTGTCGGTGGTCACGAACCAGACCCAGTCGCCCTTGGCCGGGTTGAGCGCCGCCTGGATCGCGTCGTCGCCCGGATTGGTGATCGGCCCCGGAGGCAGGCCCGGGTGCATGTAGGTGTTGTAGGGCGAGGTGCTCTTCAGATCCGCGTTGGAGGCCTCGACGCCGTACTTGTTCAGCGCGTACATGAGCGTGCTGTCCATCTCGAGCTTGCGCACGGGATTGCCGTCGAGCCGGTTGTAGATGACCCGCGCCACCTTGCCCATGTCCTGCTTGCTGCCGGACTCGGCCTGGACGATGCTGGCGATCGTCATGATCTCGTGCGAAGTGTGACCGAGCGCCTTGGCCTTCCCCTGGAGGTCGTCCTTGTCCGCGGTCTGGTTGAAGCGGTCGACCATCGCGGTCAGGATGTCGGCGGGCCCCATCTTGGGTGTGACCTCGTAGGTGGCCGGGAAGGCATACCCCTCCAGCTTGCCCTTGGCATAGCTCGGCAGGCCCAGCCCCTTGCCGCTCCTGGCGATCTGCTGGAACTCCCTGAGCGGCTTGCCGGTCTTCTTGGAGAGCTGCACCAGGGTGTCGGACAGGCGCAGTCCCTCATTGATGGTGACCTTCTCCCGCAGCCGTTTGCCCGGGTCGAGCAGCTTGACCGCCTCGGCGGCGGACATCTGCTTGCGCATGCTGTATTCGCCCGGCTGCAGGGAGGAGCTCTGGCCCGCGCTCGCGACGGCGTTGGCGAACGCCTTGGCGCTCTTCACCACGCCCTGGTCCTGCAGGGTCTGGGCGACGTCGGTGGCGCTCTGGCCGTCCTTGATCTCCACCCGCACCTCACCGGTGCCCGGTCCGACGTAGTCGTCGGGGGTGACCGCGTCTCGGAGCCACATGTAGCCGAAGAAGCCACCGGCGCCGAGACCGCCCACAAGGACGATGATCGCCAGCATCGGCGCCAGGAAGCCACCCCGGTTACGGCGCCGGCGCCTGCGGCGACCTCGCCGTCCGCCGGAGTCACGCCCTGGGGATGTGCGAGATCCGCGCCGCGACCGACCATCGTCGTCGTCGGCGACCAGGAAGTCCATATCGAGATCGTTCATAGATGCGCTGGCCAATCTCCCGGTTGGGACGGCCTGGCGTCAAGCGGGTGTGCCAGACCGAAGGGGGACACCGGGCTGAAAGTCCCGGTCCGCCGGGCACCTTCCCTTAGCTTGTCGGTGCAGGTCGCCGCGTGCAGCAGAACGGGGGATGTCCCGCCGGGCATCAACGTCTCCCGAGGTATATGTCCAGCTCTTCCCGGTATCTCACAAACTCACTCTCTGTGTCAGTGAATTTCGTGATTCTATGCTCCAGATCGGTTGTAACACACCAAAACCAATCACCTCGGTCTGGTTGGAGGAACACGGCCGATGTCCTCTTCCCGGGATTCGCGACGAGACCGGGCGGCGGCCCGGGCCTGAAGTAGGTATTGCACGGTGACCTCATGGTGATGTCCTTATCCGACATCTTGAGCGTCCTGCGCCCGTGCGCGCAACCGCGGTGGTGCCGGATCGGAGCGACGTCCGGGCCCCGATCCGGTTGTAGATCATTCTAGCGATCTTCGGCTCACCGGACGGCCCCGCCGCCCGGCTCCCCTCCGGACCGCTCGCCCTCCGTGGGTGGGTCGACGGGCCTCCCCGGCGGCCTGCCGGTGGCACGCTCGGCGTCCAGCGCCGCCTGGAGCAGCACGATGGCCGCCGCCTGGTCCACGACGCCCCGCTGGTTCTTGGCCTTGACCCCACTGGCCCGCAGGCCGTGCTGGGCGCTGACCGTGGTCAGCCGCTCGTCGAACAGCCGCACCGGAAGGGGCGCCAGCCGTAGCGAGATCCGGGTGGCGAAGTCGCGGGCGGCCTCGGCCGCCCGTCCCTCACGGCCGGAGAGCGAGGTCGGCAGGCCGACCACGATCTCGACGACCTCGTGCTCGGCCGCGATCTCCGCGAGCCGATCCAGGTCGCCCTTGCCGCGCCGGACGGTCTCCACCGGCGTGGCGAGCACTCCCGAGGGATCGCTACGAGCCACGCCGATGCGGACCGAACCGACATCGACACCCAACCGAACGCCGTCTCTCATCATCCCTGTCCTCACCCTCCTGGCCGAATACGGCTCGAGGGTGTCATCTCCTGTCAGGCGAGCGTCTGGATGATCGCCTGCTCGACCGCGCCGAGCGCGTCGCCGATCGCCTCGGCACGCACTCCGCCGCCCTGCGCGACGTCGTCCTTGCCGCCACCGCCACCGCCGAGTGCCTTGGCGGCGACACCGACGAGGCGGCCCGCCTTCAGGCCCCGCAGGCGCCCCGCCTCGTTGACCGCGGCGACGACGACCGGCCGGTCGCCGGGAACACCGGCGACCACGACGACCGCGGCACGGTCGCCCGGGAACCGGCCGCGCACATCAAGGGCAAGCTTACGCAGATCATCAGGAGAGGTTCCATCAGGCGCGCGGTGCGTCACAACGGAGACTCCCTGCAGATCACGGGCACTTTCCGCCATTTCACCCGCGCCCTCGAGCACCTGGGCGGAGCGCAGCGTGGCCAGCTCCTTCTCCGCGGTGCGGAGCCGGGTGACGATGCCCTCGATCCGCTCGGGCAGCTCCTCCCGCCGGGCCTTGAGCTGCTCGGAGAGCTGGGAGACGAGCACGCTCTCCCTGGCGAGGAAGCGGAAGGCGTCCAGGCCGACCAGGGCCTCCACCCGGCGCACCCCGGCGCCGATCGAGGCCTCTCCCAGCACCTTGACCAGGCCGAGCTGGCCGGAACTGGCGACGTGGGTGCCGCCGCACAGCTCGCGGGAGTATTCGCCGACCTCGACGATGCGGACCGTCTCGCCGTACTTCTCACCGAACAGGGCCAGCGCGCCCATCGCCCGGGCCTCGGCCTGGGAGGTGTGGAAGGCGTTGACCTTGAGGTCGTTGATCAGAACGGCGTTGACCTCGTCCTCGACCTCGCGCAACAGGCTGGGCGCCACGGCGCCCGAGGCGGTGAAGTCGAAGCGGAAGCGGCCCGGTGAGTTCTCGGAACCGGCCTGCGCCGCCGTCTCGCCCAGCGCGTTGCGGAATCCGCGATGCACCAGGTGCGTGGCGGTGTGGCTGCGGGAGATGGCCCGGCGCCGTTCGACGTCGATCTCGGCCTGGGCCTGGTCGCCCACCAGGATCTCGCCGGTGCGGACCTTGCCCCGGTGCACGACGACTCCGGCGACCGGGGACTGCACGTCCACGATCTCCACCTCGGCCCCGTCGGTGCGGATGACGCCCTGGTCGGCGAGCTGCCCGCCGCCCTCGGCGTAGAACGGGGTGCGGGCGAGCACGACCTCGACCGACGTGCCGGCGCCGGCCGCGGGGACCGAGACGCCGTCGACGAGGAGGCCGACGACCTCGGACTCGGCGCTCACCTGGTCGTAGCCCAGGAACTCGACCTTGCCGGTCTTCTCCAGGAGCCGGCCGAACACCGAGATGTCGGCGTTGCCGGTCTTCTTGGAGGCGGCGTCGGCCTTGGCCCGGTCGCGCTGCTCCTTCATCAACCGGCGGAAGCCCTCTTCGTCGACCTGAAGGCCCTGCTCGGAGGCCATCTCCAGGGTCAGGTCGATCGGGAAGCCGTAGGTGTCGTGGAGCTGGAAGGCCTGGTCCGCGACGAGCGTGCCCTGCCCCTTGCGCTTGGTCTCCTCCGCCGCCACGTCGAAGATCGCGGTGCCGGTGCGGAGGGTGCCCAGGAAGGAGGCCTCCTCGGCGTCGATGACACCGTGGATCTGCGGGGCGTCGGCCTTGAGCTCGGCGTACTGCTCGCCCATCACCTCGATGGTCACCGCCGTGAGCTCGTGCATGTAGCGCTCCTCGCCCGCGCCGAGCAGGCGCAGGTTGCGGATGGCGCGGCGCAGGATCCGGCGGAGCACGTAGCCGCGGCCCTCGTTGGAGGGCAGCACGCCGTCGGCGACGAGCATCACGCCGGTCCTGACGTGGTCGGCGATGATCCGCAGGGAGACGTCGGCGCGCTCGTCACGGCCGTAGCGCGTCTTGGTGAGCTCGGCGGCCCGGTCGAGGATCTTGTAGGTGGTGTCGATCTCGTAGATGTTGTCGACGCCCTGCAAGATCGCCGCCATGCGCTCCAGGCCCATGCCGGTGTCGACGCTCTTGGCGGGCAGCTCACCCGAGATGTCGAAGTCCACCTTGGTGCGGACCTCGCTGAGCTGGAACTGCATGAAGACGTTGTTCCACACCTCGAGATAGCGGTTCTCGTCGGCGATGGGACCGCCGTCGCGCCCGTACTCGGGGCCGCGGTCGTAGTAGATCTCGCTGCACGGCCCGCCGGGACCCGGCACGCCCATGTGCCAGTAGTTGTCCTCGAGGTCGCGGCGCTGAATGCGCTCGGCCGGGATGCCGACCTTGTCGTGCCAGATGTCGAAGGCCTCGTCGTCGTCGAGGTAGACGGTGACCCAGAGTTTGTCCCCGGGGAAGCCGAAGCCGCCCTCGGACTCGGGCTTGGTCAGCAACTCCCAGGCGAGCGGGATCGCGTCTTCCTTGAAGTAGTCCCCGAAGGAGAAGTTGCCGAGCATCTGGAAGAAGCTGGCGTGCCTGGTCGTCTTGCCAACCTCGTCGATGTCGAGGGTGCGGACGACCTTCTGCGCGCTCGTGGCCCGCTTGAAGGGCGGCTTCTGCTGGCCCAGGAAGTAGGGCTTGAAGGGCACCATGCCCGCGTTGACCAGAAGCAGCGTCGGGTCCTCGGCGATGAGGCTGGCCGAGGGCACGACGGTGTGCCCACGCTCCTCAAAGAAGCGCAGGAAGCGGCGGGCGATCTCTGCCGACTCCATGTCAGCGGCCATCCTTTACCTTGTAGTGATAGGTGTTTTCCACAGTGTCGAGCCCGAACCTGGACCGCAACTCGGTTTCTCGCCTGGCCGCGCCCTCCAGGGCGTCTCCGGTGAGATCCCTCACCTGCTCCAGGGCGCCGGTGGCGTTGTGCACGGCGCGACGGGCCAGGTGGTTCGGATGCAGTGCCTGAAGCTTACGCATGACCCACACCGCGCCGAACGCGCCCAGGGCCATGTAGAACAGTCGCCGGATCATCGCCGCCGCCTCTCCAGCTCTCGGGGGCTCGGCTTGGCGCGCCGGTGGGCGGAAAGGGCCTGCCGGATGCCGTGGCCAAGTGCCGCCACCTTGATCAGCGGTCCGGTGACCAGGCTCTGGGTGATGTTACTGACCTTGGCCACGTGCCCGCTCACCTGCTTGACGTCCAGGGCGATGGCCTCGACGGCGACCAGCTGGCGGTTGGTCTGACTGACGGCCACCGCGGCGTCCTCCAGCAGCGGCACCACGCGGTCGCTCAGCTCGGAGACCATCTTGGTGGTCTCGGTGAGCAACCGGGCCAGCTTGACCAGAACCACGGCCATGAAACAGACCAGGATCGCCCAGGCCATGGCGACGATCAGTCCGGCGACCTCTCCTGCGGTAAGCATGCGCCGATCTCCTTAGTTCACCCGGCTGGAATGGGCAAGACCCTATCGCGTCTTGCCTCGCTCCCTCCGGCATGCCGGGTCACGGCGTGCGCACCGTTCGCCGGTCCGCCCCCGGACGCGTCCACGCGGAGCCGCGCGGCTCCGAAGATCGTGAGGGCTCGGTGCACGGCCGGGACGGACCTCGGGGAGGGTCTCCCCCGGGTGGCTACTGGCCGCGCAGGAAGGAGCGGATCTTGGACCAGCGGTCGGCGAAGCCCGCTTCGGCGCCGTGCCGGGTGGGCTGGTAGTAGCGGCGGTCCCTCAGCTCCTCCGGGGCGTAGTCCTGGCGGACCAGCCCGTGCTCGAAGTCGTGGGGGTATTTGTAGCCCTTGCCGTGGCCGAGTGTCTTGGCTCCCCCGTAGTGGGCGTCGCGCAGGTGGTTCGGGACGTGGCCGATGTTGCCCCGCCGTACGTCCTCAGAGGCCGCTCCGATGGCGTTGACCACCGCGTTGGACTTGGGGGCCAGCGCGCAGTGGATGACCGCCTGAGCCAAATTGAGCCGTCCCTCGGGCAGGCCGATGAACTCCACCGCCTGGGCCGCGGCCACCGCGATCTGCAGGCAGGTGGGGTCGGCCATGCCGACGTCCTCGGAGGCGAAGATGACGATCCTGCGGGCGATGAACCGCGGATCCTCCCCCGCCTCGATCATCCGGGCGAGATAGTGCAGCGCGGCGTCGGCGTCGGAGCCGCGCATGCTCTTGATGAAGCCGCTGATCACGTCGTAGTGCTGGTCGCCCTGACGGTCGTATCTGACTGCCGCCCTGTCCACCGCGCGCTCCACCACCTCGACGGTGATCTCGTCGCCGGTGATCAGCGCGGCGGCCTCCAGATAGGTGAGTGACCTGCGGGCGTCTCCCCCGGCCAGGCGCACCAGGTGCTCGGCGGCCTCGGGCGCCAGCCGTACCTTCCCGTCCAGGCCGCGGGGGTCGGCGACGGCGCGCTCCAGCACCACCCGGATGTCGTCCTCGGACAACGACTCCAGGGTCAGCAGCAGCGAGCGCGACAGGAGCGGGGAGATGACGGAGAAGAAGGGGTTCTCGGTGGTCGCGCCGATGAAGGTGACCCAGCGGTTCTCCACCGCCGGCAGCAGCGCGTCCTGCTGGGCCTTGTTGAAGCGGTGCACCTCGTCCACGAACAGCACGGTCTGGCGACCGGACATGCCGAGATCTCGCCGGGCCTGCTCGATGGCGGCGCGGACGTCCTTGACGCCCGCCGACACCGCGGAGACCTCGACGAAGCGACGCTTGGTGACACCCGCGACCACGTAGGCGAGGGTGGTCTTGCCGGTTCCCGGCGGACCCCACAGGAACAACGACATCGGCGCCTCGGCCTCGACCAGCCTGCGAAGCGGCGTGCCGGGGCCCAGCAGGTGCCGCTGGCCGATCACCTCGTCCAGGCCCCGCGGGCGCATTCGCACCGCCAGGGGCTCATGGCCGCGATGGGCCTCCTCCGCCGCCGCATCGAACAGGCTGTCCACGGTCAGACATTACCGTCAGGAGACACGCCTCAGCTCCCCCAGGCCGCGGTGGCCCCGCTGTGCCCGGCGCGCACCACGTAGTAGAGCGCCACGACGGCCAGGACCACGGTCAGGCCCGAGACGGCCAGTCTCACCGGGCGGCCGAACCGATCACCGCGCGAGACGTGGACGAGCCCCAGCGAGGCCAGGCCGAGCGTCACGGTGGCGATCAGCAGGGGGACGGCGAAGCTCTCGTGCTCGGCGATGCGCAGGGCGGCTTCGCCGCCGACGGAGGAGAAGCGGCTGCTCTCCAGGAACGCCTCGCCGCTCAACCTGGCCGCGAAGACCGACACCGGGACCACCGGCGCGAGCCCCACCAGCGCCCAGGTGGTCACGCCGCGCGTGCGCGGTGCCAGGGCGTACACGATGGCGAGCACCGCGAGGAGCGGCGTCAGGATCACGGGGACGTGAATGATCAAGGGGTGGAGGGGCAGGCCAAGGATCTCGTCAAACATATATCTCTCCGATCATCTGCGGATCAGCATTGGTAAGCACGGATCACACCATGAACGGGTTATGGGCAGCGTGAAGCACCACATATACCCCTTCACCCCCACGCGGTAGATTTCGCCACTTACATGCAACACACGCTGAGGCCGGTACGCTTTCGGCCAGTCAGTAGTCATGTAACAGTAATCCTGGAGGACATAGCGGTGAGCGGCGAGGACCGCCAGAGCCAGCTGGCTCGGGAGCACAAGGAGCGGCAGGCGCAGCGTGCCGAGCAGGCGCCACCCAAGACCAAGCGGAACGCTCTCATCGGAGCGGTCGTCGCAGCGGTCGTCGTCGTGGGAGGCCTGATCGCCGCGACGACGTTGCTCGGGGGTACCGACAAGGCCGACCCCGCAGCCGCCAGTTCGCCGGCACCCTCGGACAGCGCTCTCGCGCCGCTGAATCCCACCCCGGCGCCCAGCGGTTCGGTCAACCCGGCCAAGGTGACCTGTTCGTACAAGAAGGACACCAGCGGCAGCCCGGCCAAGAAGGTGGGCATGCCGCCGAGCAAGCCCAACATGAAGCTGAAGACCATGACGATCACCACCAACCACGGTGACGTCGTGATCGATCTTCTGACCGCGCAGTCCCCCTGCGCCGTCAACTCCCTGGCCTTCCTGGCCAGCAAGAACTTCTACGACAACACCAAGTGCCATCGCCTGGCCACCCCGGAGAACTCCGGTCTGGGTCTGCTGCAGTGCGGCGACCCGCAGGCCAAGGCCGACGGCAAGAACCCCACCGACGGCCAGGGCAGCTCGGGTTACGTCTTCGACGACGAGCTCTCCGCGGGCGTCCAGTACGTCCCGGGCGTCGTGGCCATGGCGAACGGCGGCCCCAACGCCAACGGCAGCCAGTTCTGGATCTCGCTCTCGAACGAGACCGCCCAGCTCGACCCGGTCTACACCCCCGTCGGGACCGTCGCCAAGGGCATGGACATCCTCGACAAGATCTTCAAGGGCGGGTGGATCACCAACCCCGAGGACATCACCGGCGACGGCGGCTCCAACGCCCCCAAGATCCCGGTGATCATCAAGGATCTGAAACTCTCCTAGCGGGATTCCGATCAGGACACGGAATGGAATGCCCCGGCGGTCACCTGACCGCCGGGGCATTCCTGCTTCCACCCCGAGAACTCACCGGATCTCAGCCCCTGTGATCCCAATCACAATCGGGCGATACCGCCATTTACAGGGCCAAACTGATACCGGAAGACGTGTAATCCATCTCACCGAGGGTGCACCGATGTCTGAGAAGCTACCGATCGAGTTCGTGTTCAACACGGAGTTCGGCAGGGATCCCTATGCCGCCTACTCCACGCTCCGGGACGAGGGGCCGGTTCACGCGATCGACTTCCCGCCCGGAATGGACGCGTTCCTGGTGATCGGCTATGAGCACGGCCGGCAGGCGCTCAACGATCCCCGGCTGGCCAAGGGCATGAGCCGGGGACCGGCCCGGTTCCGCGAGTTCACCTCCACCGACAACCCGGTGCTCGCCCACAACATGCTCAACAGCGACCCACCGGACCACACCCGGCTGCGCCGCCTGGTCTCCAAGGCGTTCACCCCACGCCGGACCGAGAGCCTGCGTCCACGCATCCAGGAGATCACCGACGGCCTCATCGACGCGATGGCCGCCAAGGGACACGCCGACCTGCTCGACGACTTCGCCTTCCCTCTGCCGATCATCGTGATCTGCGAGCTGCTGGGCGTTCCCGCCGAGGACCGCGACGACTTCCGCGACTGGTCGACCAGCCTGGTCAGCCCTGCGCTCGACGAGGAGCAGGCCCGGCACCGCGCCGAGACGAACGCCGCCACCCGCGCCTACTTCACCCGGCTCCTCGCCGAGCGCAGGGCCGAGCCCCGCGACGACATGGTCAGCGCGCTGGTCGCCGCCAGTGACGAGGAAGAGCTGCTCAGCGAGCAGGAGCTGCTGGCCACGCTCACGCTGCTGCTCATCGCCGGGCACGAGACCACGGTCAACCTGATCGGCAACGGCATGCTGGCCCTGCTGACCCACCCCGACCAGCTCCAGCTGCTGCGGGACAAGCCCGAACTGCTGCCCTCGGCGATCGAGGAGTTCCTGCGCTACGACGGTCCGGTGGAACGGGCCACGTTCCGGTTCGCCGCCGAGGACCTGGAGATCGCGGGCGTCCACATCCCCAAGGGCAGCGTCGTTCACATCTCCCTCGGCGCGGTCGACCACGACCCGGAGGCGTTCGACGCCCCCGAGACCCTGGACATCGCCCGGACCGAGAACCGCCACGTGGCCTTCGGGCACGGCATCCACTTCTGCCTGGGCGCGCCGCTGGCGCGGCTGGAGGCGCAGATCGCCTTCGGGACGCTCCTGCGCCGCCTGCCCGGCCTCGCGCTCGCCTGTGCGCCGTCCGAGATCGCCTGGCGTCAGGACGGCTCGATCATCCGCGGGCTGCGGGCACTGCCGGTCGGTTTCTGACCCCGCATGAGGAAGGCCTCCCGGAGCGTTCTCCGGGAGGCCTCCGCCACATCCTTGAGCCAGGCCTCCACCTCGTCTGAGGCCCTCACCGCATTCGCGAGCCAGGCCTTCACCTCGGGGCGGAGGCCCTCACCGCATTCGCGGGCTAGGCCCCCGCCCTCAGCTTGGCGTCGCCGGCCTCCTTGGACTTGGCGTCCACACCGGCCTCCTTACGCTGCTCACCCGTGATCGGAGTGGGCGCGCCGGTCAGCGGGTCGAAGCCGGAAGCCGTCTTCGGGAAGGCGATGACGTCACGGATCGAGTCGCCGCCCACGAGGAGCATGCAGATCCGGTCCCAGCCGTAGGCGATGCCTCCGTGCGGCGGCGGGCCGTACTTGAACGCCTCCAGCAGGAAGCCGAACTTGTTCTCCGCCTCCTCCTTGGAGATGCCGAGCACGTCGAAGACGCGCTGCTGCATCTCGGCCCGGTGGATACGGATCGAGCCGCCGCCGATCTCCATGCCGTTGCAGACCATGTCGTAGGCGTAGGCCAGGGCCTCACCGGGGTGGTCCTGGAAGGTGTCGGCCCACTCGGGCTTGGGCCCGGTGAATGGGTGGTGGACCGCGGTCCAGCCGCCGTCGCCGTCCTCCTCGAACATGGGGGCGTCGACGATCCAGAGGAAGTTCCAGGCGGACTCGTCGATCAGACCGCAGCGGCGGCCGATCTCCAGGCGGGCCGCGCCGAGCAGGTCGCGGGAGGCGGAGGCCGCACCGGCCGCGAAGAAGATCGCGTCACCCGGTCCGGCGCCCACCTTTGCGGCCAGGCCGGCGGTCTCGGTCTCCGACAGGTTCTTGGCGACCGGGCCGCCGAGCGTGCCGTCCTCGCCCACGAGCACGTAGGCCAGGCCCCTGGCACCCCGCGACTTGGCCCAGTCCTGCCAGCCGTCCAGCTCCTTGCGGCTCTGGGAGGCGCCGCCCGGCATGACCACGGCGCCTACGTACGGCGCCTGGAACACCCGGAAGGTGGTGTCGGCGAAGAACTCGGTCATCTCGACGAGCTCCTGGCCGAAGCGCAGGTCCGGCTTGTCGGAGCCGTAGCGGGCCATGGCGTCCCAGTAGGTCATCCGGGGCAGTGGCGTCGGCAGCTCGTAGCCGATCGTCTCCTTCCAGATGCGGCCGATCAGGGCCTCGCCCAGCGCGATGACGTCGTCCTGGTCCACGAAGGACATCTCGACGTCGATCTGGGTGAACTCCGGCTGCCGGTCCGCGCGCAGGTCCTCGTCACGGAAGCAGCGGGCGAGCTGGTAGTAGCGCTCCAGGCCGGCGACCATGAGGAGCTGCTTGAACAGCTGCGGCGACTGCGGCAGCGCGTACCAGCTGCCGGGCTGGAGCCGGACCGGGACCAGGAAGTCGCGGGCGCCCTCGGGGGTGGAACGGGTCAGCGTCGGGGTCTCGATGTAGTTGAACCCGTGCTCGTCCATCACCTGGTGGGCCAGGTAGGTGGCCTTGGAGCGGATCCGCATGGCCTGTGCGACCTGCGGGCGGCGGATGTCGAGGTAGCGGTATTTGAGCCGGGCCTCCTCGGAGACGCCCGCGGTGCCCTCGATCGGGAACGGCAGCGGCGCGGACTCGCTGAGCACCTCGACCTGGGAGGCGACGACCTCGATCGAGCCCGTCGGCAGATCGGGGTTCGCGTTGCCCTCGGGACGGACCCGCACCTCTCCGACAACCTTCACGCAGTATTCGGCGCGCAGGCCGTGTGCGTCGTCCTCTTCGCGGAAGACCACCTGGGAGGAGCCGGAGGCGTCACGCAGGTCGATGAAGACCACACCGCCGTGGTCGCGGCGGCGCGCCACCCAACCGGCCAGCGTCACCTGCTGCCCGGCGTGCTCCTCGCGCAGTGATCCCGCTTCGTGCGTGCGGATCATTTGTTCAGTCTCTCCTTCAAAGTCGTGACGATCTCAACGAGCGGTACGGTGATCTGATCACCGCTGACCAGGTCTTTGACCTGCGCGGACTCGACGGCGATATCTCGCTCGCCAAGGATCACGGCGTAGCTCGCTCCCGAGCGGTCGGCGCCCTTCATGGCACCCTTGAGACCCTTGCCGCCGAACGACATGTCGGCGTCCAGGCCTGCCCGGCGCAGCTCGGTGATGAGCAGGAACATCCGGCGGCGCGCCTCCTCACCCAGCGGCACACCGTACACCTGGACACGGGACTCACCGGCCTCGCCTCCGAACAGCCCCTCGGCCTCCATGGCCAGGACCGTCCGGTCGACGCCGAGCGCCCAGCCCACGCTGGGCAGGGCGGGACCGCCGAGCATCTCGCTCAGCCCGTCGTAACGGCCGCCACCGCCCACCGCCGACTGCGAGCCCAGCCCGTCGTGGACGAACTCGAACGTGGTGCGCGTGTAATAGTCGAGGCCGCGGACCAGCCGGGGGTCGTCGGCATAGATCACGCCGGAGGCGCTCAGCAGCGAGCGGACCTCCTCGTGGTAGACCTTGCACGCCTCACACAGGTGGTCGGTCACCAGCGGCGCGTCGGCCAGCTGGGCCTGCACCTCGGGGCGCTTGTCGTCGAGCACGCGCAACGGATTGATCTCAATCCGCTGGCGCGTGGCCTCGTCGAGGTCGAGCCCGCGCAGAAACTCCTGGAGCGCGGCCCGGTAGACGGGGCGGCACTCCTTGCAGCCCAGAGTGTTGATCAGCAACCGGACCCCGGTCAGGCCCAGTCCGGCGTAGCCGTCGCTGGCCAGGATGATCAGCTCGGCGTCCAGCGCGGGGTCCTCGGCCCCCAGCGCCTCCGCGCCGACCTGCCAGAAGTGGCGGTAGCGGCCTCTCTGGGCGCGCTCATAGCGGAACTGGCTGCCCGAGTACCAGAGCTTCACGGGAAGCTGGCCGTTGTGCAGGCCGTGCTGGAGGACGGCCCGCACGACCGAGGCGGTGCCCTCGGGGCGCAGCGTGAGGGAGCGTCCGCCCTTGTCCTCGAAGGTGTACATCTCCTTGGAGACGATGTCGGTCGACTCGCCGACACCGCGCACGAACAGCGCGGTGTCCTCGAAGACCGGTGTCTCGATATAGCCGTAACCGGCGCGACGGGCCGGAGCGGTCAGCGCCTCGCGCACGGCGAGCGCCCGCTCGGACTGCGGCGGAAGCCAGTCGAAGGTGCCCTTGGGCGCCTGCAGAGTCATCTCTTAAAGTCCCCTGGTGGGACCACGGCCGTGCCGAAGGCTCTCGGAGCCGGCGTTGGACGCCGCTTCCGCTTCCGCCATATACGGGTTGGTGGCACGCTCGTGGCCGATCGTGGTCTGTGGTCCGTGGCCGGGCAGGACCACCGTGCTCTCCGGCAGCGGCAGGCACTTGGCCGCCAGGCTGCGCAGGATGGTCGGGTAGTCGCCTCCCGGAAGATCCGTGCGGCCGATGGAGCCGGCGAACAGCAGGTCGCCCGAGAACATCACGTCCGGAATCTCCTCGGTGCTGGGCAGCCTGAACGTCACCGACCCCCTGGTATGGCCCGGAGTGTGGTCGACGGTCAGTTCCATACCCGCCAGCCGCAACACCGCACCGTCGATGAGTTCGCGCACGTCGTCGGGCTCGGTGAAGGTCAGGCCGCCGAACATCTGCTGCCTGGTCGCCGTCGACAGTCCCCTGCCCGGGTCGGAGAGCAGCTCACGGTCCTCGGGGTGGATCCACGCCGGGACGCCACGCGCGCCGCAGACCGGGGCGACCGACCACATGTGGTCGATGTGACCGTGGGTGACCAGCACCGCGACCGGCTTGAGCCGATGCTCGCGCAGCACGTCGTCCAGGTCGCCGACGGCGTTCTGGCCCGGATCGACGATGACGCACTCCTCGCCCGCGGCGGGAGCGACGACGTAGCAGTTGGTCTGGAACGACCCTGCTGGAAAGCCGGCGATGAGCATCTGCCTCAGCTGATCTCGTCAAGAATGCGGATGGGAATGTAACCGAAGGGTACCGGTGCGGGTCGGCGGGCTGCGAACCATTACCCTCTGGCCGATACGATTCGCCCACCTCAATAAGTAATACTCCGGCACTCGGGAGGGCGAAGCGGTGAGCGGCAAGGAACGCCAGAAGCAGTTGGCGCGCGAGCACTACGAGCGGCAGATGCAACGACGCGTCGAGCGCGAGACCAAAACCAAGCGCAACGCGATCATCGGCACCAGCGTGGCCGTAGTGGTGGTCGTGGGAGGCGTGATCGCCGCGACCACCCTGCTCGGCAGCTCGGACACCACGGCGACGGCCAGCCCGGACCCGGCCGCGAGCCCGGCCGCCAGCCCGGCCGCGTCCGACGCCGGAGCCCAGCCGACGGCCTTCGACCCGGCCAGCGGGACCTGCGGCTACGTCGCGGACACCGCCGGCGGCCCCTCCAAGGACGTGGGCATGCCTCCGGCGAAGGTGGACACCACGCCCAACAAGATGACCCTCAAGACGAACCGCGGTGACATCGTCATCCAGGTGTCCGCCGAGAAGACCCCGTGCACGGTCAACTCCTTCGCCTTCCTGGCGAAGAAGAAGTACTTCGACGGCTCCAAGTGTCACCGCCTGGGTTCCGCCGCGTTCCCGATGCTGCAGTGCGGCGACCCACTGGCCAAGGCCGACGGTAAGAGCCAGACTGACGGCCAGGGTGGCCCCGGCTACCGCTTCGTGAACGAGAACCTCGAAGGCGCCAAGTACACCCGTGGCGTCGTGGCCATGGCGAACAGCGGCGCCGACACCAACGGCAGTCAGTTCTTCATCGTGTTCGGCGACACCCAACTGCCCCCGAATTACACCCCGTTCGGTACGGTGACCAAGGGACTGGAGATCATCGACAAGGTGAACAAGGCCGGCGTTATTACTCCGGGACCTGACGGCACCGGAGCCCCGAAGGAAACCGTACAAATCGAAGACGTGACAATGTCCGGCAAGAGCTGACGTAATACAAGCAAGGGACGGCTAGTCCCGAAAGGCTGATGAAAGTGCGGGAGGACACGGTGAGCACCGACCCGTGGGGCCGGGTAGACGACGACGGCACCGTCTACGTACGTACGGCTGAGGGAGAACGGGCCGTCGGGTCCTGGCAGGCCGGCGAACCGGAAGAGGCGCTTGCCTACTTCCATCGCAAGTTCGACGAATTGGCCGGGCAGGTCACCCTTCTGGAGCAGCGGGTTCGCGGCACCGACCTGCCACCCGCCCAGGCCGAGGCGACCATCGTCAAGCTCCGTGAGGCGATCACCGACGCGCATGCGATCGGCGATCTCGACGGACTGCTGAGCCGGCTGGGCGTCGTCACGGAGCTGGTCGCCCAGCGCCGCGAGGAGGTCAAGGCGGCACGCGACGTGGCCCGCGCGGAGGCCAAGGACATCAAGGAGCGGATCGTCGCCGAGGCGGAGCGCATCGCCGACGACACCACTCATTGGAAGACCGGCGGCGAGCGGCTGCGCCAGCTCATCGAGGAGTGGAAGGCCGCCGAGCGCATCGACCGGGTGACAGAGGCGGCGCTCTGGAAACGCCTGTCCGCCGCCCGCACGGCCTTCGCCAAGCGGCGCAAGGCCTACTTCGCGGGGCTGGACGAGCAGCGAGAGAGCGTGCGCTCCGCCAAGGAGCGCATCGTCATCGAGGCCGAGGCGCTGTCGTCCTCCACCGACTGGGGCGCCACCGCCTCCACCTACCGCGAGCTGATGCAGCAGTGGAAGATGGCGGGCCGGGCCTCCCGCGAGGTCGAGGACGAGCTCTGGGGCCGTTTCAAGGGCGCCCAGGACCAGTTCTTCCAGGCACGCTCGACGGTCTTCGCCGAGCGCGACGCCTCGCTCGCGGCCAACGCCGAGATCAAGGAGCAGCTTCTGGCCGAGGCCGAGAAGATCCTCCCGGTCTCCGACGCCCGCTCCGCCCGGACCACCCTGCGCAACCTCCTGGAACGCTGGGAGGCCGCGGGTTCGGTTCCGCGGGAGCAGCGTGACCGTCTTGAGGGCGGGCTACGCAAGATCGACGAAGCGATCCGCAAGGCCGAGGAGACGGAGTGGAAGCGCTCCAACCCCGAGGCCCGCGCCCGCGCCCAGAACACGGTCGACCAGCTCCGCAAGACGATCGCGCAGCTGGAGACCCGCCTGGTCAAGGCCCAGACCGCGGGCAAGGACAAGGACGTGAAGGACGCCGAGGAGGCCCTGGCCGCCCGCCGTTCCTGGCTGGAGGAGGCCGAGCGCACACTCGCCGAGTTCTCCTGAGCCGCTGAGGAAGGCCCCCAGGCCGCGCCCCGACGAGGGCACGTCCTGGGGGCCTCTGTATGCCCCTGAGGCCTTCTCCCGCATGGCATCGCAACCCAGAGCACCGGACGGGCGCCGCGCGCACGGAGCGTCACGTACGGCGCCGCGGGATCGCCGACCGGCCGGTGCCACGCCTCCCCGCCCGGCTCCGCCTCGGAGACGGGCGCCCCGAAGGAGACGGGCACCATGCGTCAGGGACGGCCGATCAGGAGCCGGCGCCGCTGACCCGATAGACGTCGTATACGCCCGGGATGTTGCGTACGGCCTTCAGAACGTGGCCCAGGTGCTTGGGATCGCCCATCTCGAAGGTGAACTTGCTGATCGCCACGCGGTCCCTGGACGTCGTCACCGACGCCGACAGGATGTTGACGTGCTGGTCCGACAGGGTCCTGGTGACGTCCGACAGCAGGCGGGGCCGGTCGAGCGCCTCGACCTGGAGGGCGACCAGGAACACCGAGTCGTCCGCGGCCGACCAGGCGACCTCGACCAGGCGATCCGGCTCGGAGTTGAGCTGATCCATGTTGGGACAGTTGGTGCGGTGCACCGACACACCGTGCCCCCGGGTGACGAACCCGACGATCTCATCGCCGGGAACGGGGGTGCAGCAGCGTGAGAGCCGTACCCACACGTCGGAGCTGCCCGCCACCACCACGCCCGCGCCGCCGCTGCCGCGGGGACGGCCCCGCAGTTTGGTCGGCACCGAGGCCTCGGCGATGTCCTCCTCCGCGCCGTCCACTCCCCCGAGGGCGTGCACCAGCTTCTGCACCACGTTCTGGGCCGCGATGTGGCCCTCTCCGACGGCCGCGTAGAGCGCGGAGACGTCGGGGTAGCGCAGGTCCCTGGCGAGGGCCAGGAGGGACTCTCCGGACATCAGGCGCTGCAGCGGCAGGCCCTGCTTGCGCATGGCCCGGCCGATCGCCTCCTTGCCCGCCTCGATCGCGGTCTCGCGGCGCTCCTTGGAGAACCACTGCCGGATCTTGTTGCGGGCACGGCCGGACTTGACGAACTTGAGCCAGTCGCGCGACGGTCCGGCGTCCGGCGACTTGGAGGTGAAGATCTCCACGGTGTCGCCGTTGCTGAGCCGCGACTCCAGCGGCACCAGGCGGCCGTTGACCCGGGCTCCGATGCAGCGGTGGCCGACCTCGGTGTGCACGGCGTAGGCGAAGTCGACCGACGTCGCCCCCTCGGGCAGGGCGATGACCTGGCCTCGCGGCGTGAAGACGTAGACCTCCGAGACCGACAGGTCGAACCTGAGCGACTCCAGGAACTCTCCCGGGTCCGCGGTCTCCTTCTGCCAGTCCAGGAGCTGACGGAGCCAGGCCATGTCGCTGGCCGGCTTCAGCTTCGCCCCGGGAGGACCGGAGGTGGTCATGTCCTCCTTGTACTTCCAGTGCGCCGCCACGCCGTACTCGGCCCTGTGGTGCATGCCGTGGGTGCGGATCTGCAGCTCCACCGGCTTGCCCTCGGGGCCGATGACCGTCGTGTGCAGCGACTGGTACATGTTGAACTTGGGCATCGCGATGTAGTCCTTGAACCGGCCGGGCACCGGGTTCCATCGCGCGTGAATCGTTCCGAGGGCGGCGTAGCAGTCGCGGACCGTGTCGACCAGCACCCGGATGCCGACCAGGTCGTAGATGTCGTCGAAGGCGACGTCCCTGGCGATCATCTTCTGGTAGACCGAGTAGTAGTGCTTGGGCCGGCCCTTGACCGAGGCGCGGATCTTGGCGTCGCGCAGGTCGCCGGAGACGTTCTCTATGACCTCCTGCAGGAACAGGTCCCTGCGCGGGGCCCGCTCCGACACCATCCGGGCGATCTCGTCGTAGCGCTTGGGGTAGAGCATGGCGAACGCGAGGTCCTCCAGCTCCCACTTGATGGTGTTCATGCCCAGCCGGTGGGCGAGCGGCGCGAAGATCTCCAGCGTCTCGCGGGACTTCTGGTGCCGCTTGTGCTCGGGCAGGTAGCGCATCGTCCGCATGTTGTGCAGCCGGTCGGCGAGCTTGATCACCAGCACGCGGATGTCGCGGGACATGGCCACGACCATCTTGCGCACGGTCTCGGCCTCGGCCGCGTCACCGAACTTGACCTTGTCGAGCTTGGTGACGCCATCGACCAGCAGCGCGATGTTGTCCCCGAAGTCCGAGCGCAGCTCGTCCAGACCGTAGGCGGTGTCCTCGACGGTGTCGTGCAGCAGCGCGGCGCACAGCGTCTCGTCGTCGGTGCCCAGCTCGGCGAGGATCGTCGCCACCGCCAGCGGGTGGGTGATGTAGGGATCGCCGCTCTTACGCTTCTGATCACGATGATGGTAGGCGGCCACGTCGTAGGCGCGCTCGATCAGCCGCAGGTCAGCCTTCGGATGGGTCGCACGGACCGTCCGGAACAGCGGCTCCAGCACCGGATTCATCGCGCCACCCCATTGCCCCCCAAAACGCGCGAGCCTACGTCTTACCGCCGGCTTCTCCTCGGCGGTTCCAGACATGGCGGAACCGGCACCGTCTGCCGGAACGGCCGTCTCAGGACCGCCGCCGTCAGCGGTCACGTCGGGGACGACCACATCACGGGGCACTCAGACTCCTTAACATTCGAGTCCAGATCCCTCAGTGTATCCAGACCGGCTTGTGTGCATCCGTCCGCGGGGTCGATCAGACGATGACGAGGGAGTGCAGCGTGACATCGTCCAGGCGCTCACGGCCCTTGAGGAAGGCGAGTTCCATGAGCACGGCGATGGCGACGACGTCGGCGCCCGCCCTGCGGACCAGCTCCACCGCCGCGCACGCCGTGCCTCCGGTGGCGAGCACGTCATCGACGATCAGAACCCGCTCCCCGGGGACGAAGGCGTCCCGGTGAACCTCGATGGTGGCGGAGCCGTACTCCAGATCGTAGGACGCCTCAAGCGTCTCAGAGGGCAGTTTGCCTTTCTTACGTACCGGAACGAACCCCGCGCCGGCCTTGTAGGCGGCGGGAGCGGCGAGGATGAACCCTCTGGCCTCGATGCCGACGATCTTGTCCACCTGGTACAGCCCGGCGAGTTCGTCGGTCACCGCGGCGAACGCCTTGGGGTCGGCGAGCAGCGGGGTGATGTCCTTGAACAGCACTCCCGGCGCGGGGTAGTCGGGCACGTCGCGGATCCGGTCCAGGATCAGCCTGCTCAGGTCACTCACGGTCGCTCCCCTTATGGAATCACTCATGGTCGCTCACCTATGGAAAACGCCTCCGCCCCCTGAAAGGGAGCGGAGGCGTGATCTCTCCGGACTACTTCTTCTTGCGCTTTTCCCCGCTGGCAACGGTGCCGCCTGCGGCTCCGGCCGTGCCGTTGGAGCCCGCGACGGTGCCATTGGAGGCTCCGGCCGCGACCGGCTGGCGGACGGCCTTCTTGGCCGCGGACGCGGCACCGCCGCCGTGGGAGGCGAGCCTGCGGGCGATCGACTGGTAGCGCGGTTCGCGCTCCTTCAACGTGACCAGCAGCGGCGTCGCGACGCACAGCGAGGAGTACGTGCCGACGAGCATGCCGACGAACAACGCCAGCGACAGGTCCTTCAGCGTGCCCGCGCCGAACAGCGTGGTGCCGATGAACAGGATCGCCGCGACCGGCAGGATCGCCACCAGGGTGGTGTTCAGCGACCGGATCAGCGTGTGGTTCAGTGCGTTGTTGGCGGCCTCGGTGTAGGTCATCTTGGAGGTCGTGCCGAGCTTGGCGGTGACCTCCTTGATCATGTCGAACACGACGACGGCGTCGTACAGCGAGTATCCGAGGATCGTCAGGAAGCCCAGCAGGGTCGCCGGAGTGACCTCGAAGCCGGACCACGCGTAGACGCCTGCGGTGATCACCAGGTCGTGCAGCAGCGCCACGACGGCGGCCAGCGCCATCTTCCACTCGAAGGCGAGTGTCAGATACAGGATGATCGCCAGCATGAAGACGATCAGGCCGATGATGGCCTGGTTCGCGACCTGACCACCCCACGAGGCGCCGATCACCTGGAGGTTGACCTGGTCCTGCGGCAGGCCGTACTTCTGGGCGACCGTCTTCTGGACCGCGGTCACCGTGTCGGCCGGAAGGCTCTCGGTGGTGACCCGCCAGCCGTTGTTCGTCGTCTGGACGATGACCTGGTGCGCCCCGGCGTCGAGGAACGTGCCGCGCACCTGCTCGATGTCGGCGGTCGCGGCCGGCTTGAAGGAGAACACCGACCCGCCCTTGAACTCCACGCCCAGGTTCAGGCCGTTGAAGATCAGACCCGCGATGGAGATCACCAGCAGGAGTGCGGAGAGGCTGTACCAGAGTCTCTTGCGCCCGACGAAGTCGACATTGACCTCGCCGCGGTACAGACGGCGCGCGATGCCAGACATCAGGCCTCCTGCGGAACGGTCTTGGGGTTGACGACGCTCTCGCTCATGCGCTCGGCGTCAAGGCCGGAGAGCTTGTGGCCCCTGGCGAAGAACTTCCGCTTGGCGAGCAGTGCGACAAACGGCTTGGTGAACATGAACACCACCACGATGTCGATGAGCGTGGTCAGACCCATCGCGAAGGCGAATCCGGCCACACCGCCGACCGCCAGGAAGAACAGCACGAGAGCGGCGATGAACATGACGGCGTCCGCGATCAGGATCGTCCGCCGGGCACGGGTCCAGGCGACCTCGACGGCCGTGCGCAGCGAACGGCGGCCTTCCTTCATCTCGTCACGGATGCGTTCGAAGTAGACGATGAACGAGTCCGCCGTGATACCGATCGAGACGATCAGACCGATGATGTGCGGGAGCGACAGGCGGAAGCCCGCGAACGTCCCGAGCAGCACCACGGTCTCGTAGGTCAGGACCGTCGCCACCACGAGGCTCAGCACCGCGACGATGCCCAGACCCCGGTAGTAGAGCATCGAGTAGATGAGCACCAGGAGAAGACCGATCGCACCCGCGATCAGACCGCCGCGGAGCTGGTCGGCGCCCAGGGTGGAGGAGACCTCCTCGTTGGACCCGATCTCGAACTTCAGCGGCAGCGCGCCGAACTTGAGCTGGTTGGCCAGGTCGTTGGCCGTCGCGTCGGTGAAGCTGCCCGAGATCTGCGCCCGGCCGCCGGTGATGGGCTCCTGGATGGTCGGAGCGGAGATGACCACACCGTCCAGGACCATGGCGACCTGGTTGCGCGGGGGCTGCGAGTTGAAGGCGGTGGTGGTGACCGCCGACCACTGCTGGGGTCCCTGGCCCTTGAAGGAGAGCTGGACGAGCCACTCGCCGGTGCTCGGGTCGACGCCGGCGGACGCGGTGTCGATCGCGGTGCCGGTCACCGCCGCCTTGTCGAGCACGTACTTGGCGCTGCCGTCGTCGCTACAGGCGACGTACTGCTTCTCCGGTGCGTCCTGAGCGCCCTCGCCCTTGTTCTTGGAGCAGTCGAGCGCCTCGAACTGCTTGAGCACCGCCGGGTCGATCCCGGTGGTGTCCACGCCCGCCATGGGGTCATCGGGATTCACGGGAGGCGCCGAGGGAGCGGCGCTGTCGCCCGGCTGGGCGGTCGGAGCGGTGCTCCCGCTCGGCTTGGCCGGAGTCGCGCCCTTGGCCGGCTTGTCCGAGGCGGCGGGCGTCGCGCCCGGGCTCGGGTTGGTGAGCGCCGAGGACAGGGCACGACCTGCGGGCGAACCACTCGGGTTCGGCGCGGCGGTCGTGGCGGAGTCGGGGACCTTGGATCCGGTGGGCTTGGGAGCCTCGGAGCCCGTGGGCTTGGGAGTCTTGGAGTCCTGCTTACCGGTGCCCGAAGGAGCGGGCGTCGGTGCCTGGGTGGGCAACTGACCGGGAGGTTGGGGCGCCCCGGGGGCGATCGCCATCACCTGACGGAATCGAAGCTCCGCGGTGGTGCCGACCAGTTTGACGACTTCCTCTTGGCCAACTCCGGGGACGGAGATGACGATGTTGTCACCGGATTTGACGACCTCGGCGTCGGAGATGCCGCTGCCGTTCACCCGATCACGGATGATGTTCACGGCCAGGTCGAGGCTCTCGTCTGTGGGAGCGCTGCCGTTCGGCGTGATTGGCTGCAGCGTCACCGTCGTGCCGCCGGCGAGGTCGAGGCCATATTGGGGGGCGTATGCCTTGTTCAGCAGCATAACCCCGCCCATGGCGAGAATGATCGCCAGAAGCACCAGGAGCATACGCCCCGGTCTGCTCTGGCCACTGGTCGGTCGGGCCACTGGTCGTCAGTTCTTTCGGCTATAGGGGGTTGGTGGTGAGCCTGCTCATGCCTTCTTGGTCGTCGAATCCTGGCTGTCGCCGTGCTGTTCCACGGTCTCAGTCACATTGTCGTCGATGTTGGTGACGCCTTCGTCCTCCACATCGTCAACCGGAGTCAGGACGCGGCCGATCGCCGCCTTGACCCAGCGGGTCTCGACACCGGGTGCGATCTCCAGGATCACGTCGTCGGCGTCGATCGCCACCACGGTCGCGAACAGACCGGTCGTGGTCATGACTTTGGTGCCCGTGGCGAGGCTGTTCTGCATCTGAGTCTGCTCTTGCTGCCGCTTACGCTGCGGACGGATGAGCAGGAAGTAGAACACCACGACCATCAGAGCGATCATGATAAGGCTCGAATAGCTGCCCACAGGGCCGCTCCTTCTCTTGAAAATGGCCGGCCGGGCGCCGGACGTCATATACGGCCACGCCGCTCAGCACGTCAGCCTACACAGCCAGCCAAGCCTCGGAGTTTAGGCGAGCTGTTAGAAGCGCGGCAACGAAGTCACGATTCGGCGCGCAGGGAAGTTCCCATTTCGATACCGTCGTCACCGACTTGTGATCAACGCTGTACGACTCCCCTACCGAAACCCAACGTCAGATCTGCCCCAGATCATCCCCAAGGTCTACAAGGAGCGAGGCTCCGAACGCGTCCGGTGGCGGTGTCAGGCCCATGTGCACCCAGGCCGCCGCGGTCGCCACCCGTCCCCGTGGAGTGCGGGCCAGCAGGCCCTGCCGCACCAGGAACGGCTCCGCGACCACCTCCACCGTCTCCGGCTCCTCCCCCACCGCTACCGCCAGCGTGGACAACCCGACCGGCCCGCCGCCGAACTTGCGCAGCAGCGCTCCGAGGACCGCCCTGTCGAGCCGGTCGAGCCCCTCGGCGTCGACCTCGTAGAGGTTCAGTGCCGCGGAGGCGATGTCCTTGGTGACCACCCCGTCCGCGCGCACCTCGGCGAAGTCGCGGACCCGGCGCAGCAGCCGGTTGGCGATACGGGGCGTGCCCCGCGATCGCCCGGCGATCTCGTGCGCCGCGTCGCCGGGAAGCCTGACGGCGAGCAGCCGGGAGGAGCGGTCCAGCACCTGTTCCAGCTCGGCGACCGAGTAGAAGTCCATGTGCGCGACAAAACCGAAACGGTCACGCAGGGGCGCGGGCAGCATTCCGGCCCTGGTGGTGGCCCCCACCAGGGTGAACGGCGCGATCTCCAGGGGGATCGCGGTCGCCCCCGGCCCCTTGCCCACCACGATGTCGACGCGGAAGTCCTCCATCGCGAGGTAGAGCATCTCCTCGGCGGGCCTGGCCATCCGGTGGATCTCGTCGATGAAGAGGACTTCGCCCTCCGAGAGCGTCGACAGGATCGCCGCGAGATCACCCGCCCGCTCCAGCGCGGGACCCGAGGTGATCCGGAGCGGCACGGAGAGCTCGGTCGCGATGATCATGGAAAGGGTCGTCTTGCCGAGCCCTGGCCCTCCGCTCATCAGTACGTGGTCCGGCGGCCGGTTACGCCGCAGCGCGCTCTGCAGCACCAGCGACAACTGCTCGCGCACCCGCGCCTGGCCGATGAACTCCTCCAGCCGCTTGGGCCGCAGCGCCGCCTCGATGAACTGCTCGTCGCCCTCGGCGTCCGGCGACACCAGATCCCGCTCCGAACTCACGCCGATCCACCTTCACACACGCGGGTTTCCGTCACACTCATGCGGGCGCCCTCCGCTCCGTCGAGCCCCCGGCGACCATCGAACACGAGCCTCCGGCGACCATCGGGTGCGAGCCTCCGGCGACCATCAGGCGCAAGCCCTCGACCATCAAGCGCAAGTCCCCGACCATCAGGCGCGAGCCCCCGGCGATTTTCAGGCACGGGCCTCCGGCTTTCAGGCACGGGCCTCCGGCGATCACCAGGGGCGAGCCCTCGGCGATCATCGGGCGTCCGCCCGCGGGAGCCCCTCATCGGACACTCAGCGCGCGGAGCGCGGCCTTGAGCAGCGCGGCCACCTGCGGGGTCCGGCCCTCCAGCACCTCGGCGTCGGCCTGGGGCGTGACGGCGGCGACCGCCTCGTCCGCGTCCTTGGCCGAGTAGCCGAGACCGACCAGACCCGAGTGCACCTGATCCCGCCAGACGGGCACGGTCACATGGCCGTTGAGCGCGGCGTTGACGGTCTCCTCCGGCGTGCCGAGCTTGCCCTTGAGGTCGACGATGATCCGCTGTGCCCCCTTGGGCCCCACCCCCGGAACCCTGGTCAGCGCCTTCACGTCCGCGCTCGCCACGGCCACCCGGAGCGCGTTGGGCGTGTATACGGCCAGCATCGCCAGGGCGACCTTGGGACCGACCCCGTTGGCCGTCTGCAGCATCTCGAAGATCCCGCGCTCGTCGTCGCTCCCGAAGCCGAACAGTGTCAGCGACTCCTCACGGACCACGAGCGAGGTGGCCAGCCTGGTCTCCTCACCCATCCTGAGCGTTGCCAGCGTGCCCGGCGTGCAGTGCACGAACATGCCCACCCCGCCGACCTCGACCACCGCCCCTTCCGGTGCGATGGCGGTCACCTGTCCCCGAACCGAGGCGATCACTTGGTGGTTCCTCTCGAATATCCGGCCCTGCCCTGCCCCCGGAAGTAGGCCGCGGGGGTCGTTCCCGGCCCGGTCTTGGCCTTGGCCACCGCCTCGGCCAGCCTGCTCTGGGCCCCGCCCCGCCACACGTGGCAGATCGCGAGCGCGAGCGCGTCGGCGGCGTCGGCGGGCTTGGGCATGGCGTCCAGCCGCAGCAGCCGGGTCACCATGGTTCCCACCTGCTGTTTGTCGGCCGTGCCGCTGCCGGTGATCGCGGCCTTGACCTCGGAAGGGGTGTGCAACGCGACCGGCAGCCCCCTGCGGGAGGCGCACAGGATCGCCACGGCGGACGCCTGCGCGGTGCCCATCACGGTCCTGAGGTTGTGCTGGGCGAAAACCCGCTCCACGGCCACCGCGTCGGGCTTGACCTCGTCGAGCCACTGCTCGATGCCCGCCTCGATCGCCACCAGCCGGGCTCCGAGGTCGTCATCGGCCGGCGTTCTGACGACTCCGACCTTGATCAGGCTCAACGGCGCCCCGGGCCGCCCCTCGACGGCACCGAGCCCGCACCGGGTCAGCCCGGGATCGATCCCCATCACCCGCAGCTCGGGCAACCGCACTGACACGCCTCCGCTCGCCGAACACCTGTTCGGTGCCCGACTCTACCGCGTGAGGGCACGCCACGCACGGCTGTGCGGACACGTCGCGCGCGGTTCGCCACCGGCGGTCAGAAGTGGTCAAGCATATGCGGCCTGGCGTGGAAGGCGGCGTCGAGGACCTCGTCGGCGTCCGTCGGGCCGGTGAGCGTTCCCGAGCGGCGGAGGGTGGCGGTCGGGACCCCGGCGAACAGGGCGGAGAAGGCGCCGGCGGTGAAGACGGGGACGGCCCCCGGTTGGGACCCCGCGGGCTCGACCGTACCGGATCCGTCCGCGACGGACAGGCGCCAGGGGCCGGAGTTGGCGGGACGCTGGGGGTCGTCGACCTGGATCACGGCGTCGAGGGTGACGCCCGCGGGGAAGCCACGCCGGCCGACGGCCGCGGCGAGGTCGATGACGCGGAACATCCAGCGGGTCTGCCCGACCTCGTCCCTGGGGCGGTCGCCGATCAGCCAGAACACCGGGTCGTCGGGGGCGACGACCGCGTGGACCGATGCGGCGACGGAGGATGACGAGCCGACCAGCGACCACAGGGCGCGGGCGGTGGCCTCCGAGCCCGCGACGAGGTTGCCGACCTCGATGTCGCCGCCGTCCCAGCGATAGATGAGGAAGCCGTCGTCGGCCAGGTAGAGGAAGTCGTCCTTCCTCTCCAGCCACAGGCGCCAGATCCGCTCGTCCCAGCAGATGGGACCGGAGGCGCGGGTGGCGGCGTGGACGCGGTTGAGGACCGCGATCACCTCGGGAGCGTCGTCGGGACCCATCCGGCGGACCTTGACCTGCTCGGTGGGCCTGATCGTACGCAGGGCCTCGGTTGGCAGGGTGGCCCGGTGCATGGCGCCCGCGTGCTCCCAGCCGAGTGACCGGTAGATCCGGGTGGTGGCCGGGTAGAGCGCCGAGATGGGGTGACCGAGGTCCGCGCAGCGGTCGATGGTGGCCCGCATCAGCGTCCGGCCGACGCCACGTCCGCGGTCCTCGGGCGCGACCGTCACCGAACCGATGCCGGCCATGGAGATCGGCCTGCCGTGCCACCACTGGGTGAGATCGTTGATCTTGCTCATCGCGACGAGCCGGGAGCCGTCGACGACGCCGAGATACCTCCCGCCGGCGAGCACCGGGATGACATGCCTGCGCCAGGCGTCCACCTCGCCGTCGGAGACCGGCCCGAAGGCGCGTTTGCGATTGTCCAGGACCGCGTCGAAGTCGTCGACGGTCAGATCACGTAGCTCCACGGTCACCAAAGATAGGGGACCGGGTGGAGAAGGTGAATCCGGGTCAAAGATGCCGAGCCGCGGGCTCGGCGCTCTCCTCGTCCCCTGCCTTTCCCGCCCTGTCGCGCAGGCTGTCCAGCCGCGCCATGATCGGCGTCGCCGTGACGCCGTGCACGACCAGGGATGCCAGCACGGTGAAGGCGACCACGGCCCAGAGCTCGTCGGCGGGCACGCCGAAGTCGGCCTGGCCGAGAGCGTAGGCGAGGTAGAACAGCGAGCCGATGCCCCGGATGCCGAAGAAGGCCGTCACCCCGCGTTCCCTCGGCCCCGCCGGGCCGCCCAGCCCCGCGAGCCATCCGGTCAGCGGCCGGATCACCAGCAGGAGCAGGAGGGCGACCGCCGCGCCCTCCCAGGTGAGCGAGGCCAGGCCTCCGACCGCCACGAACCCGCCGAGCAGCACGATCAGCCAGGCGGTGAACAGCCGTTCGACCTGCTCGATGAAACCGTGGAGAACCCCGTTGTATCCATGGGTGCGCTCGGCGGCCCTGATGGTGCACGCGGTCACGAACACCGCGATGAAGCCGTATCCGTGCGCCAGCTCGGTCAGGCCGTACGCCAGGAACGTCGCGCCCAGTGCCACGAAGCCGTCGCGGTGCTCGGCCAGCCGCAGATCGGACACCTGGGCGCGGAAGAACAGCCGGCCAAGCAGCTTTCCGATCAGCAGACCGCACACCACGCCCGCCCCGCACCGGTAGAGCAGGTCCACCAGCGCCCACTCACCGACCCACCCGGCGCCCCCGGCGGCGGCCAGGGCGATCGCGGCGTACACCAGGGGAAAGGCCAGGCCGTCGTTCAGGCCGGCCTCGGAGGTGAGGGTGAACCGGACCTCGTCGTCGGCCTTCTCCGAGTCGACGGGCTCGCCCACCTGCACGTCGGAGGCGAGCACCGGGTCGGTCGGGGCGAGCACCGCGCCCAGGAGCAGTGCCGCGGCCAGGGGCCATCCCAGCAGGCCGTAGGCGGCCGCGGTCACCCCGGCCACGGTCAGCGGGAGCGTCCATCCCAGGAGACGCCAGGTAGAGGACCAGTTTCGCCGCCCGAAGGGGCGGTTGATCGCCAGTCCGGCGCCCATCAGCGAGATGAGCACGCAGATCTCGGTGGCGTGCTCGACCAGTGCCCGGTGAGCCACCGGATCGGGCCCGGGCAGATCGAGGGGTAGGAGGTAGAGCAGGAACCCGCCGATGAGGCAGGCCAGCGGCAGTGAGAAGGGCAGCCGGTTGAGCAGCCGGGGCAGCACGGCCGCGAGCAGGGCGGCGATGCCCGCCAACGTAAAGATCAGGTCAGGGTTCCCCATGGTCCGCCTGATATGCCCTTGACCTAAAGGACAAACCTCACAGAGAGCCCGAGGCTACCCAGGAACCGCGAAATGCCCGCCTTCCCTGCGGAGAGGCGGGCACTCCGGACGGTTACGCGTCGAGCTTCTCCAGGATCTCGTCGGAGACGTCGAAGTTCGCCCAGACGTTCTGGACGTCGTCGTCGTCCTCCAGCGCGTCGATCAGCCTGAAGACCTTGCGCGCGCCGTCCTCGTCGAGCGGGACGCTCATCGTCGGCATGAAGCTCGACTCGGCCGAGTCGTAGTCGATCCCGGCGTCCTGCAGGGCCTTGCGGACCGGGACCAGGTCGGTGGCCTCGGAGACGACCTCGAACTGGTCACCCAGATCGTTGACCTCCTCGGCTCCCGCGTCGAGGACCGCGGTCAGCACGTCGTCCTCGGACAGACCCCCCCTGGGGACGAGCACAACGCCCTTACGGTTGAACATGTAGGAGACCGAGCCGGGGTCGGCCAGCGAGCCGCCGTTGCGGCTCAGGGCGACGCGAACCCCGGTGGCCGCCCGGTTGCGGTTGTCGGTGAGGCACTCGATCAGCACCGCGACACCGCCGGGGGCGTAGCCCTCGTACATGATGGTCTGCCAGTCGGCGCCGCCGGCCTCCAGGCCGCCGCCGCGCTTGCGGGCACGCTCGATGTTGTCGATCGGGACCGAGCTCTTGCGCGCCTTGGTGATGGCGTCGAAAAGCGTCGGATTACCGTCCACATCGGGGCCGCCGGTCCGGGCCGCGACTTCGATGTTCTTGATGAGCTTGGCGAACAGCTTGCCCCGCTTGGAGTCAAGCGCGGCTTTCTTGTGCTTCGTCGTCGCCCATTTGGAGTGGCCGGACATCGCCTAGAACTCCCTCACCATCTCAGCAAAATATGAATGCACACCGACATCCCCGGTAAGTTCCGGGTGGAAGGACGTGGCGAGCAGCGGTCCTTGGCGGACCGCGACGATCCTATCCCCAGGTTCGGCCCGTGCCAGCACTTCGACATCGGAACCCATGGATTCCACCCATGGAGCGCGAATGAAGATCGCGCGCATCTCGCCGCGCCCGGCGAAGTCGATGTCGGCCTCGAAGGAGTCGACCTGACGTCCGAAGGCGTTGCGGCGGACCACCATGTCGATGCCGCCGATCGTCTGCTGCCCCTCGATCCCGCCCTCGATCCGATCGGCCAGCATGATCATGCCGGCGCAGGAACCGTAGGCGGGCATACCGCTCTTGATCCGCATCCGGAGCGGTTCGAGCAGCTCGAACGTCTCGGCGAGCTTCCACATCGTGGTGGACTCCCCGCCGGGGATGATCAGCCCGTCGACCGCCTCAAGCTCGGCGGGACGCCGTACGGCCACCGCCTTCGCGCCCACCGCCTCCAGCGCGCGCACGTGCTCGCGCACGTCTCCCTGCAGAGCGAACACGCCGATCGTCGGGGCGATGGTCACCTATGGTCCTTTCAACGAGCCTGGAATGCCCTCCTAGCGTATGACCACTCCGTGGATCGCCCCAAACCCGATCATTGCCAGCAGGACAGGACCGCGACGGGAGAAGCCTCCTGGACGCGAAAGGGGCGGCGCCCCCGGAGGGACGCCGCCCGCGACCGGCGACGATCAGGGACGCTTGGTCTCCAGGTCCACGACCTCCTGGATCCGGTCGACCCCGGGGGTCCTGGCGGCCGACGGGTCGAGCGGGCGCAGATAGGTCTGCTGGACGCCCGGGACCCGGTCCTCGATCACGAAGGTCGCCTTGGTGTACGCCTCCGCGCCCGCCTGCGTGACCCGCGGCAGCACCTTGAAGTCCGCGGTGAGCTGATCGCGCCCGACCCGGGTGATCACGTAGCCGCGCTGGTTGTTGTAGAACTTCAGGTGCGGGTTGATGGTCAGGAACGGCTGGGTCTTCGGGTCGGAGTCGGCGCCGTCGCCACCGGTGGTGATGGAGGAGGCGACCAGCTCCGAGCCGACCGTGCGCGTGGTGGGGTCGTCGTAGTCGAGTTTGAGGTCACTCGCCCAGTGGGCGTGCACGTCGCCGGTGAGCACGACGGGGTTGCGCACCTTGGCGTCGACCCAGCCCTGGGTGATCCGCTGCCTGGAGGCGACGTAACCGTCCCAGGCGTCCTGGCTGGTGATCTTGGCCGGTCCGGCGTTGTTGTCGCGCTGGGCGAAGAAGACCTGCTGGCCGAGGATGTCCCACCGCGCCCGCGAGCGGCGGAAACCGTCCAGCAGCCAGCGCTCCTGCGCCGCACCGGTGATCGAACGGGCGGGGTCGACCGCCTCCGGGCAGTCGTCGTAGCCGTCGCCGCAGCCCTGGTCGCTGCGGTACTGCCGGGTGTCGAGCATGTGGAAGTTGGCCAGCTGTCCCCACTGGATCCGCCGGTAGAGCTGCATGTCGATGCCCCGCGGGATGGATCCGCGCCGCAGCGGCATGTTCTCGTAGTACGCGCGGAAGGCCGCCTCGCGCCGGGTGAGGAAGTCCGGCTGGGGGACCTCCGGCTTCTCCGGCACCTCGTCGGCCCAGTTGTTGTCCAGCTCGTGGTCGTCCCAGACGACCAGCCAGGGCGCGGCGGCGTGCGCGGCCTGCAGGTCGGGGTCGGTCTTGTACTGGGCGTGCCGCTGACGGTAGTTCGCCAGGCTCTCGGTCTCGGGGCCCTCGTGGTGGCGGATGTTGCCGCCGGGGATGGTGTAGGTGTCGCGCCGGTACTCGTACTGGTAGTCGCCCAGGTGCAGGATCAGATCGGGCTGCTCCTCGGCCAGGCGCCCGTAGGCGGTGAAGTAGCCGTGTTCGTACTGGGCGCAGGAGACGAAGGCCATCGCCAGGCCCGAACCGTAGGAGGACGCGTGCGGGGCGGTCCTGGCGCGGCCCATCGGCGAGACGTAGTGGCCGACCTTGAAGCGGTACCAGTAGTCCCGGTCCGAGGAGAGCCCGTCCAGCTCGACGTGGACGCTGTGACCCCACTCCGGGGTCGCCGCGGCCACGCCCCGCCGCACGACGCGGCGGCCTGCCTCGTCGCTGTAAACCTGCCAGTCAACCGAGAAGCGCCTGCTGGGCATCCCGCCCAGGCCGTCCTCGGCGAGAGGCTGGGGTGCCAGGCGGGTCCAGATGACAAAGCCGCCCGCGTCGGGATCGCCGGAGGCGACGCCGAGCGTGAAGGGGTTGGCGCTCAGGCCACGGGAGGCCAGGGAGGCGGCGCTCTCCGAAGCGGCGGGGCCGGGATCGGCGTTCGCGATGGCGGGAACACCGGCCACCGCGCCCGCCGCGATGCCGGTGACAAGAAAGGACCGTCGGGTGAGCCGGGACATGGGGGGCCTCCCAGAGTGATCAGGCACGAATGCCCGTCAGCCTTGCTGAGCATCATGACGGGAGAGTGAACTTCTCCGGTCATGAAAAAGGCGACATCCTCCATGGATGTCGCCTTCCCCGAAACTCCCTACCAGCCGCGCTCGGCCAGCCGGTGCGGAACCGGAATGTCGCTGACGTTGATGCCGACCATGGCCTCGCCGAGGCCGCGGGAGACCTTGGCGATGACGTCGGGGTCGTCGTGGAACGTGGTGGCCTTGACGATCGCGGCGGCACGCTGGGCCGGGTTGCCGGCCTTGAAGATGCCCGAGCCGACGAACACGCCCTCGGCGCCGAGCTGCATCATCATCGCGGCGTCGGCCGGGGTGGCGATGCCGCCCGCGGTGAACAGCACGACGGGCAGCTTGCCGGTCCTGGCCACCTCGGCGACCAGCTCGTACGGCGCCTGCAGCTCCTTGGCCGCGACGTACAGCTCGTCCTCGGGCAGCGAGGAGAGGCGCTTGAGCTCACCCCTGATCTTGCGCATGTGGGTGGTGGCGTTGGAGACGTCACCGGTGCCGGCCTCGCCCTTGGAGCGGATCATCGCCGCGCCCTCGGTGATGCGGCGCAGCGCCTCGCCCAGGCTGGTCGCGCCGCAGACGAAGGGCACCGTGAACTGCCACTTGTCGATGTGGTTGGCGAAGTCGGCCGGAGTCAGCACCTCGGACTCGTCGACGTAGTCGACACCGAGCGACTGGAGCACCTGCGCCTCGACGAAGTGGCCGATGCGGGCCTTGGCCATGACGGGGATCGAGACGGCGGCGATGATGCCGTCGATCATGTCGGGGTCGCTCATCCGGGAGACGCCGCCCTGGGCGCGAATATCGGCGGGAACGCGCTCGAGGGCCATGACCGCGACGGCACCGGCGTCCTCGGCGATCTTGGCCTGCTCGGCGTTGACGACGTCCATGATGACGCCGCCCTTGAGCATCTCTGCCATGCCGCGCTTGACCCGGGCGGTGCCGGTGACGGTGGTCTCGGTGACTTCGGGCGTGCTGCTGGACACGGTCTTTACCTCACGACGGCTGGTTGCGGATCACGGGCCGCCCGTGGGGGACGGCCACCACCTCTCCATGGTAGGCGCTGATCAGCTCGCCCCCCTACACCGTCTTGTCCCGCTTGAACGATCTTCTTGGACAAGTTGTACGGCTCGCGCCGTCAGGGAATGACCGGCTTGGGCGCGGCCAGGACCACCCAGACCTGGCCGGGAGCGAAGTTCATCGGCTCCCCCGCCGCGGTGGTGAAGACGGTGCCGTCCTTCTCCGAGTCACGCGACCACTCGGCCTTGAACGCCTGGCCGTCGCGGAGCACGACCGCCTTGCCCTTGCCGGTGGTGTGCATCAGGGGCGTGTAGCTGTCGTTCAGGTCGTGGAACTCCGAGCGCTCGGTCTTGACGTACTGCACGACGATCGTGGGCGCGCCGAGCTGGCCGCCCTCGGCCGCCATGTCCTTCTGCCCGTCCTGCCAGATCAGCCACTTGCCCGCGGTCTCCGACCAGCCGAAGGTGAAGCGGGCGCCGGGATACTTCACGCTGAACGTCTTCTTGGGCACACCGCCCTCGGGGGCGTCTCCGAAGGTGAAGCCGATGTCCTTCTCCTTGGTCGCCTTGGGCGCCGCCGCCAGCAGTTGCTTGGTGTTGGCGAACAGGTTGTAGGGCGCGTAACGCCCCGGCTGGCGGAAGTAGGCGCCCGGCACCCGGCTGTCGGAGACGTCGAACAGCGACGCCTTCGCGATGAAGGGCAGCATCTTGGTCTGCGCGCCCGAGTAGGCGAATGCGGGCTTTCCGAACTGCGGCATGAGGTGCAGGTCGGAGATCCGGGCGCTGCGGACCGGGCCGATCTTGGCCGGGGGGTTCGAGGAGAAGACCGCCATCAGCCGGGTCAGGCCCGCCTCGACCTGCTCGATGTAGACGATGTCGGCTTTCTTGAGGCCGAGCTGCGGCTTGCCCGACGAGGTGTTCTCGATCTTCGCCACCAGCACGGGCTTGCGGGCCGCACCCGGGAGCCCGGTGAACGGGTGGGTCGGCTCGGGGGTGGGAGTCGCGGGGGGAGCCGTGGCCGCCTGCGCGGCCTGACCCGCGGCGGGCGAATCGGCGGAAGAGCAGGCAGCGGCCGGCGCCAGAACCGTCACTCCCGCCAGCGTGATGGCGATCATCCGGGGCACCCGCACGACTACATCTCCTCAAGTCGGTCACGAAATGCCAAGAGCCTACCCGTGTCCGACTTGTCAGGTGCCGTGCTTTATAAAGGCATTACTCCGCAGCCAAAGCCTGCGGGGGCGCGTCGTCGATTTCAAAAAAATCCGGATACTCGGTGTGACCGGCCAGTCGCAGCGTGCGGGCCAGCCAGCGGCGCTGAGCGGTGCGAGTCACACCCACCGCGTTGTTGTAGAAACGGCGCGAGTAGAGCACCTTCGCCACCGCGGCACCGAGCTCCTCCAGCAGGTCGGGACCCGTGCGAGTGTCGGCCAGCCGATCGTGGAAGCGCTCCTGGTCGACCACGGCCCGCAGCGTGCGCGACAGGTCGCTCTCCGCGTGCTCGCGCTCCTCCGGCCCCGCGGTGCGGGCCTCGTGCGCCGCCGCGGCCAGCACCAGGCTCGTCGCCGGATCCAGGAGCCGGGAGCCGGCCAGCTCCAGGCAGACGGCGGTCCGCCGTACCAGGGCGGCGTCCAGGGACTCGCGGGCCAGCTCCAACCGGATGTGCAGCCGGTCCAGCCGGCCCGCCCGCCAGGAGATGTAGACGGCCGTGAGCACCACGATCACGCCCACCACCAGGATCAACGTGGTCGTCACGGGGTGTCGTCCTCCTCGACGCCGGCCGTGCTCGCCGCCACCGTCTCGTAGACGCGGAGGACATCGCGCGCGACCGTGGACCAGTCGTATTTCCAGACCGCCTGGCGTGCCTCGTCCGACAGTTTGGCCCGGCGCACGGGGTCGTCGAGCAACGCGGCGGCCTCGCGAGCGAGTGAGGAGGCGTCGCCGGTCGTGAACAACGCTCCCGCCTGACCCTCGCCGAGCACCTTGCGGAAGGCCGGGATGTCACTGGCCAGGATCGCGGCGCCGGCCGACATCGCCTCGGTGAGCACGATGCCGAAACTCTCTCCTCCCAGGTTGGGAGCGCAGAAGACGTCCACCGTGTGGTAGGCGCGCACCTTGTCCTCCTCGCTGACCATGCCGAGCAGGCCGACCCTGTCGTGGAAGGCGGCCGGGACCTTCTCCAGCACCTCCTTGGCGTCGCCGGGTCCGGCGATGAGCAGGCGCAGCCCCGGCCTCTCGGCGGCCAGCAGGGTGAACGCCTCCAGCAGCACGGGCAGGCCCTTACGCGGCTCGTCCATCCGGCCGAGGAAACCGATCACCTCGCCCCCGTCCCAGCCGGGCAGGGGCTCGCCCTCGGTGTAGCGGCTGACCGTCACCCCGTTGGGAATGAGCACGGCGTCGCCGCCCATGAACTCGACCAGCGTCTTCCTGGCCGCGTCGGACACGGCGATCCGGCCCGTGATCTTCTCCAGGGCGCTCATGAGGACCGAGGCCGTGACCGAGAGCGAGCGGGAGTTCTCGTAGGAGGCGTGGAAGGTGGCCACGATCGGCCCCCTCGCCACCCAGCAGGCGAGCAGGCCCAGTGAGGGAATGGCGGGCTCGTGCACGTGAAGCACGTCGAACCCGCCCTCGCGCACCCAGCGGCGCACCCGGTTGGCCGACAGGAATCCGAACGACAGCCTGGCCACCGATCCGTTGAAGGGCACGGGGACCGCCCGGCCCGCCGAGGTCACGTAGGGAGGCAGCGACGCGTTCTCCGCGGCCGGGGAGATCACCGAGACGTGGTGACCGTCCTCTATGAGCGCCTCGGCAAGGTCGCGGATATGCGCCTGAACGCCGCCCGGCACATCCCATGTGTACGGGCAGACAATGCCGATTCTCACTACTCCCCCACCGCTCCCGGATCCAGATCTTCCAGCCAGAGCCGCTGGAGCATGTGCCAGTCCTCGGGGTGCTCGGTGATGCCCTTCTCGAAGACGGTGGCCAGACTCTGCATGACGACGGCCACCTTCTCCTTTCTCGTGCCCTCCTCGGGAACCGCGATCTCCTCGTGGAACTGGAGTCCCCAGTCCCTGCCCTCGAAATAGAGGATCGCCGGGATCAGGGCGGCCCCGGTGTGCACGGCGAGCAGGCCGGGGCCGGCGGGCATGCGCGTGGGCGAGCCGAAGAATTGGACCTCGACCCCGTTGGCGGTCAGATCCCGCTCGGCGGGCAGGGCGACCGTGCGACCGGCACGCAGACGCGAGGCCAGGGTGGCGAAGACATGGCCGTCACCGCCGGTGAGGGGCAGCACCTCCATGCCCAGCCCTTCGCGGAAGGCGGTGTAGCGGTGAAACAGCGACTCGGGTTTGAGGCGCTCGGCGACGGTGGTGAACGAGTGGCCCGTCCCGGCGAACCAGGCGCCCGCCTGATCCCAGTTGCCCATGTGCGGCAAGGCGAGGACCACGCCGCGGCCCTTGTCCAGGTTGTCGTAGATCTGCGCGTCGCCGATGACGTGCATGCGGGAGACGATCTCGTCGGTGGACATCGAGGGGAGCCGGAACACCTCGTGGAAGTAGCGGAAATAGGAGCGCATGCCATCTCGGCTGAGCATTCGGATCGCCGGATCGTCAGGCGATGCGCCCTTGACCCTGGCGAGGTTGGACTCCAGCCGGAGCACCGACTTGCCACGGCGCTTCCACAGCCGGTCGGCGGCCACGCGGAAGGCCCAGCCCGTGAGACGTTCGGGGAGGCGGGGCACGACGGCCCAGCCCGCACCGAACCCGGCCGCGACGAGACGATCCTGCGGGGACGGCTTGTCGGTCATCGCTCTCCCGATCAGCGGAGGGTGGGGGGTGAGGCGGAGACGGCCTGCCGGTAGACACGGAGAAGGCGCTGGCCGACCGTGATCGCGCTGGCGGCCGCGAGCAGCCAGAGTCCCACAGCCAGGATGTACGGCAGGCCAAGGCCGCTGAGGCCGGCGGAGACCAATCCCACGACCAGGCGCTCGGGCCGTTCGGCGATGCCGACGTCGCACGTCATGCCCAGCCCCTCGGCCCTGGCCTTGATGTAGGACACCAGCGCCCCTGCGGCGAGGCAGAACAGCGCGACTCCCGCCAGCACCCGCTGATCGCTCACGATGAACCAGAACACCAGTCCCGCGAAGATCCCGGCGTCGCCCACCCGGTCAAGGGTGGAGTCGAGGAAGGCCCCCCAGAGGCTTCCGGAGCCGGTCATCCTGGCCATGACCCCGTCGAGGAGATCCGCCAGCACGAAGAACGTGATCACCACCGTGCCGAGGAACAGCTGGCCGCGGGGGTAGAAGAACAGCGCAGAGGCGACCGTGCCGACCGTGCCGACCGTGGTGACCACGTTGGGGCTGATCCCCCTGCGGGCCAGTGCCCTGCCCAGGGGGGTCAAGATTCGGGTGACGACGGGGCGCAGAAGTTTCAGCATCGCGCTCTGATCGTAGGCCACTCGTCCTGCGCGCGCGTATCGAGGTCAGGGAGTGGCGACCCCCGTACAGCGGAAAGCGGCGAGCCCCGCGCAAAGGAAAGCGAACCGGGAGGCGAGACGGGGCCCGACAGGGCCGGAGAGGCCCGACGAGGACGCGGAAACCGGGCCGAAGCGCTAGCGGGCAAGTCATGGGTTCGCAAGAGGATGCGCCCAGCCCTCTTGTGATATTCGCCACATGGGTATTTGGTGAACACACTGCGTTCATGCGGGGTATGGACGCGACAGCGGATCCAGGGGTGTGGCCCCACTGGCCGCGCTCCTTCGGCAATGACGCGGGAGGCGATGTGGCGGAGAGAGCAACCGGCGGAACAGCAGGAGCCGCGGGGAGGGCACCTGCGGTCGATCGGCCGGACATGGTGCGTAATGTCGTGCTGGTCGGCCCTTCCGGTGCCGGAAAGACAACTCTCGTCGAGGCGCTGCTGGCCGCGACGCGGACCATTCAGCGGACCGGCCGGGTCGAGGACGGCACGACGGTCAGCGACTTCGACGAGGTCGAGGTGCGTCAGCAACGGTCGGTGAACCTGACCGTGGCTCCGATGATCTACAACGACGTCAAGATCAACTTGTTGGACACCCCCGGCTACGCCGATTTTGTCGGCGACCTGCGCGCCGGACTGCGCGCGGCCGACGCCGCGCTGTTCGTGGTCTCGGCGTCGGAGGGCGTGGACGGCCTGACCAAGATGCTGTGGGAGGAGTGCGCGACGGTCGGGATGCCCCGTACGGTCGTGATCACCAAGATCGACCACCAGAGGGCGAACTTCGAGGAGGTCCTCATCGCCTGCCAGGACGCCTTCGGCGACGGCGTGGCGCCGCTGTATCTCCCCGTGGTGACCAACGGCCGGGTGAACGGCCTGATCGGGCTGCTGAGCCAGAAGTTCTACAACTACGCGACCGGCACCAGGACCGAGAACGTCCCGGGCCCCACGTATGAGAACCAGCTCGAGGAGTATCGCGACACCCTGATCGAGAGCATCATCCAGGAGAGCGAGGACGAGTCCCTGATGGACCGTTACCTCTCCGGCGAGGAGATCGACACCAAGGTCCTCATCGACGACCTGGAGAAGGCCGTCGCGCGCGGGGGCTTCTATCCGGTGCTCGCCGCGGGGACCGGCGTGGGCGCGCTGGAGGTGCTGGAACTCATCACCCAGGGATTCCCCTCCCCGCTCGAGCACCCGATGCCGGAGATCACCTCTCTTGACGGCACTCCGGTCCCGGCCATCGCCTGCGACCCCGACGGACCGCTCGTGGCTGAGATCGTCAAGACCACCAGCGACCCCTACGTGGGCCGGATCAGCCTGGTCCGGGTGTTCTCGGGGACGCTGCGCCCGGACATGACCGTGCACGTCTCGGGGCACGGCCTGGCCGATCGCGGTCACGATGACCACGACGTGGACGAGCGCATCGGCGCGCTCTCCTCGCCCCTGGGCAAGCTTCAGCGGACGGCCGCCAAATGCGTGGCCGGCGACATCGTCGCGGTGGCCAAGCTGGCGCGGGCGGAGACCGGTGACACCCTGTCGGACAAGGAGCGGCCGCTGCTGATGACCTCGTGGACGATGCCCGAACCGCTGCTGCCGGTGGCGATCCAGGCCAAGTCCAAGGCCGACGACGACAAACTCGGCCAGGCGCTGCAGCGACTGGTGGCCGAGGACCCGACGCTCCGGCTGGAGAACAACGCCGAGACCCGGCAGCTCGTGCTGTGGTGCATGGGCGAGGCCCACGCCGACGTGCTGCTCGAACGGCTGAGCAAGCGGCACAGCGTGGAGGTGGAGAAGATCGACCTCCGGGTGCCGCTCAGGGAGACCTTCGGCGGCAGTTGCCAGGCCCTGGGCCGCAACGTCAAGCAGACCGGCGGTCACGGTCAGTTCGCCGTCTGCCACCTGGAGATCGAGCCCCTGCCCTCGGGCGGCGGCTTCGAGTTCGTGGACAAGATCGTCGGCGGTGTGGTGCCGCGCCAGTTCATCCCCTCGGTGGAGAAGGGGGTGCGCACCCAGATGCAGCGCGGGGTGCTGGCCGGATATCCCATGGTGGACGTCCGGGTGACGCTGTACGACGGCAAGGCCCACTCGGTCGACTCCTCCGACATGGCCTTCCAGATCGCCGGGGCGCTCGCGCTCAAGGAGGCGGCGGCCAAGGTGCCGATGCTGCTGCTCGAACCGGTGGACGAGGTGTCCGTGCTGGTGGCCGACGACCACGTCGGCTCGGTGATGTCCGACCTGTCCTCCCGCAGGGGCCGGGTCCTCGGCACCGAACCGGTCGGCATCGGGCGCACGCTGGTCCGGGCGGAGGTGCCCGAACTGGAGATCACCCGCTACTCCATCGACCTGAGGTCGATGTCGCACGGCACCGGGACGTTCCAGCGCGTCTTCCTGCGGTACGAGCCGCTCCCGTCCCACCTGGTGGACAAAGTCGCCGGCTGACCGGCGGGAAGGCGTGCCACCGCCCGCGGAGCGTCCCTGAGGGCGCGTGCCGTCCACAGAGTCCTTGGGCGCGTCGCTCGCGGAAAGGCGCTGGGAGGCGCGCACCATCCGGCGCACGCCTCCCAAAAATGTACTCAAGTCACGGTAGTATCACAAACTCATTTCGTTTTTCCGGTCAAAGCATCTCGGTCCTGGTGCCAAACTGATGAACTATGCGAACAGGACGCCCTTTGCTTGCCGCTGCCGCCCTTGCCGTCGTCACCACCGGCGCCGCCTACACCTTCGGCCCGAGTGCCGAGCCGGTGGGAGCCGCAGCCGCCGCAGCCGCCACGGCACCCACCGTCGGCGCGGCGGGTGAGGTCTCCGCCACGGCGGCGTGCCCGGTCGACGCGAGGTATCCCAAGCGGCAGCTGCGCGGGATCTGGATCGCCACCACCAAGAACATCGACTGGCCCTCGCGGACCGGCCTGCCGGTCGCCCGGCAGCAGGCGGAATACGTCAGGATTCTCGACAGCGCGGTCAAGCGCCGGTTCAACGCGGTGTTCGTGCAGGTCCGCCCGGCCTCCGACGCCCTCTACGCGTCGGCGATGGAGCCTTGGTCGGAGTATCTGACCGGTAAGGCCGGCAAGCACCCCGGCTGGGACCCGCTGCCCTTCCTGGTCGCCGAGGCGCACAAGCGTGGGCTGGAGTTCCATGCCTGGCTCAACCCCTACCGCGCCTCCTACGGCACCGACCTGGGCAAGCTTCCGGTGAACCACCCCGCCCGGATCCACCCCGACTGGATCGTCAAGTATGGGGGCCAGTCCTACTACAACCCCGGCCTGCCCCAGGTCCGCGACCACGTCACCTCGGTCGTCAAGGACGTGGTGAGCCGCTACGACGTGGACGGGGTCCACTTCGACGACTACTTCTATCCCTATCCGGTCGGTGGCGCGACGTTCGCCGACAACGCCGCCTTCAAGAAGTACGGCAAGGGCACGAAGCTGGCCGCCTGGCGCCGCTCCAACGTCGACAAACTGATCGCCCAGGTCGACAAGACCGTGCACGCGACCAAGAAGCACGTGAAGTTCGGCATCAGCCCGTTCGGGATCTGGCGCAACAAGTCCGACGACCCCACCGGCTCCGCCACCGCCGGGATGTCCGCCTACGACTCCATCTACGCCGACTCCCGCCACTGGATCCGTCAGGGCACGGTCGACTACGTCATACCGCAGCTCTACTGGCCGCGCGGGTTCAAGGTCGCCGACTACAACACGCTGATGCCGTGGTGGGCGAAGGAGGTCAAGGGCACGGGGGTGGATCTCTACATCGGCCAGGCCCTCTACCAGGTCGGCACCGGCGGCGCCTGGACCAACCCCGGCGAGCTGGCCTCGCATCTCACTGCGAACCGCAAGTACGGGGAGGTCAAGGGCGACGTCTACTTCAGCGCCAAACAGCTCCTCACCAATCCGCTCGGCGCGCTCGACCGGATCGTCAAGAGCGCTTACACCCGCCCGGCGCTGCTGCCCCTGATAAAGGGTCTCGGCGGTCAGGCTCCCGCCACGCCCGCCGAGGTCAGACTCCAGGGCAAGTCGCTCACCTGGAAGACCTCCGCGAACGCCCGTTCCTACGCGGTCTACCGGGTCCCCTCGGGCAAGCCTGGAAAGTGCGCCACCGCCGACGCCCGCAACCTGGTCGCGGTCGTTCCCGCGGCGGGCGGCGCCCGCCAGACCTTCGCCGCCGCGGCGGGCGGCGCCTACCTCGTCACCGCCCTGGACCGTCTGGGCAACGAGAGTGCGCCCACCAACCCCGCCCTGGCCTGACGTCGATCCACGAGTCGGCTGGACCCGTGGCCCGGTTCTCCCCTACGGTGCCAGCATTTGGTCAAAAGTATGGGGAGGTCACTCGTGAGGCGGACGCTTGTCGCGTTTGCGTTGGTCTTGAGCGTGCTGTGGCCGGGGGCCGCGCAGGCTGCCACGCAGGCGGACGGACGGGTGGTGCTGATCGGGGTTCCCGGTCTGCAATGGAGTGACCTCAGCGCCGAGGTCACCCCGAACCTGTGGCGGCTGGCCGGGCAGGGCGCCTCGGGCTCGCTGTCCGTCCGCACGGTGGGCCGGGTGACGTGTCCCTACGACGGGTGGCTGACGGTGTCGGCGGGGACGAGGTCGGCGGTCGGCTACGGCTGCGGGCTCCCGCCGGTGCCCGAGCCCGGCCAGGCCGGCGCGGTCATCCCCGACTACCGATACCTGCACGAGGTCGCCGGGCAGAAGAACGCCGGGACGCTCGGCGAGGCCGTCCACGCCGCCGGGCAGTGCACGGCGGCGGTCGGCCCGGGGGCGGCGCTGGCGCTGGCCGACCGCGCGGGCAAGGTGGACGTCTACGCCTCCTCCCCCGGGCAGGTCCGCGCCGAGGATCTCACCAGATGCCGGGTCATCGCCATGGACGTGGATGATCTGATCAGGCCCTACGTGACCGGCGGCCGGCTCCCCGCGGCCGAGGAGCAGCTCGCTCCCGCGCAGCGGACGACGGCGCTGCGGCTGGCCGACGCCAAGGCGGGGGCACTGCTGAGTGTGCTCCCCACGGACGCCGGCGTGCTGCTGGCGGGCCTGTCCGACCACGGGAGCACACCGCACCTGCGGGTGGCCGTCATGCGCCGGGGAGACGTCTCCGGCCGTTTCCTGGGCGCGGCCTCCACCCACCGCGAGGACATCACGATCCTGCCGGACATCACCGCCACGATGCTCTCGATGACCGGCATCCCGGTGCCGGCGACCGTCGTCGGGGTGCCCTGGCAGGCGGGCGAGAGCCGTACCGGCGGCATCGAGGCGGCGCGGGTCGAGCTGAAGAACGCCGACGTGGCCGGTCAGACGATCAGGGAGATGGGCGGGATCTTCTTCACCACCGTCGCCGTGCTCCAGGTCGCCTTCTACATCGTCGCGTTCCTGCTGCTGCGCCGCAGGCGCGGCCTGTCCGGGGTCCGCGTGGCCGCGGTGGCGCTCGCGTCCGTGCCCGTGGCGACGTATCTGGTCAACCTCACCTCCTGGCACCACACGGGGGCGCCGATGCTCGCCCTGGTCGGCGGGATCGTGGGGTTCGCGCTCCTGCTGGCCGCGGTGGCGCTGGCGGGTCCCTGGCGGCGCAGCCCGCTCGGGCCGCTGGCCATCGTGACGGGGGTGACGGCGGCGGTGCTCGGCGGTGACCTGCTGACCGGGACGACCCTGCAGCTCAACAGCGTGATGGGTTATACCGCCGTGGTCGGAGCCCGCTACTACGGCCTGGGCAATATCCCGTTCGCCCTCTTCGCCACCTCGGTGCTGCTGCTGGCGGCCACGATCGCGCACCGGCTGACCCGCCGGGACCTCAGGCGCGCGGCGGTCGCCGTGGTGGTCGTACTGGGCTGCACGGCGATGATCCTGGGCGGCTGGCCGGGCGTGGGCAGCGACTTCGGCGGTGTGATCGCGTTTGTGCCCGGTATCGCGGTGACCGCGCTGCTGATCGGGGGCCAGAGGGTCTCGATCGTCAAACTGGGTGCGTTCTGCCTGGTGGGCGGCGTCACCGTGATGATCATCGCCTATCTCGACTACATGCGTCCGCCGGCCTCCCAGACACACCTGGGCCGATTCGTCGGCCAGGTGTTCACCGGTGAGGCGCTGGATGTGATCTTCCGCAAGCTCGGCGCGATGCTGAGCACGCTGCTCAGCCCCAACCTGATGCCGATCGTGATCGCCGCGTTCGCCTTCCTGATCTACGCGCTGCTGCGGCCGGAGGCGGCCAGCGCCGGGATCCTTCCCGCCGCGTTCGAACACTCCCCCGCGCTGAAGGCCGGCCTGATCGGCACCCTGATCAGCGGGGTGGTCGGCATGCTGGTCAACGACTCCGGCGCGGCCGTGCTGTCCATGGCACTCGCGCTCGGCGTGCCGCTGACGCTGTCGGTGGGCATCAGGGCCCTGGGCGGCGGCACGGCGCCCGGCGAGGCCGAGATCGAGAACCCGGACGACGGCACGCCGCACCAGGCGGGCGCCAAGGCTCCCGAGGGTGACGCGCGGTCTTACAGGACGGGCCAGGATCCGGCGAGCAGCTCCCTGGTCTCACGGAGCAACTGAGGCAGCACCCTGGTCTGGCCGACCACGGGCATGAAGTTGGTGTCCCCGCCCCAGCGGGGCACCACGTGCTGGTGCAGGTGGGCGGCGATGCCCGCGCCCGCCACGGTGCCGAGGTTCATGCCGACGTTGAAGCCCTGCGCGCCGCTCGTCTTGCGCAGGGCGACCAGCGCCCGCTTGGTGAAGTCGGCGAGTTCGGCGGTCTCCGCCACGTCCAGATCCGCGTAGTCCGGCACGTGCCGGTAGGGGCAGACCATCAGGTGGCCCGAGTTGTACGGGTAGAGGTTGAGCAGCGCGAAGACCGACTCGCCCCGGGCGACGATCAGGCCGTCCTCGTCGCTCATCTTGGGGATCTCGCAGAACGGGCAGCCGTCCTCCGGGCCCGAGCCGGTCGGCTTGTTGGCTCCCTTGATGTAAGCCATCCGGTGAGGAGTCCAGAGCCTTTCGAACGCGTCCGGCGTCCCTGCCCCGTGCTGCTCCTCTGGCTCTTCGCTCATGGCGATCAGCATATTGCCAAGCGGATTCGTACGGTCTGGCACCTCCCCGCCGAGAGCCGCGAGAAGGGTCACCGGGAGAGTTCGGATGCCATCCACCCAGCATTGGCGGACAAATTGGGCGAATCTCCGGCAGAATCCCAGCGAGCGTGACCATCGACACCCGAGGAGCACCCCCCATGACCGACGTCTCCGTTGAGGACCTCACCGAGAAGACCGAATCTCCCACCGAGGCAGGCACCACCGACGGTCCGCATTCCCCGGACTCCTCCGCGCCCTCCGATCTGTCGGAGCTGTCGGAGCCGTCCGGTACCGAACCGCTGGTCAAGGGCCGGATCAAGGTCGCCGACGAGGTCGTGGAGAAGGTCGCGGCCCTCGCCACCCTTGAGGTGGCGGGCGTCGCCGACCTGGGAGGCGATTTCGCCCGCGCGATCGAGTCGGTCCGCGAGCGCATCGGGATCGGGGCCAGAAACGGCACCCAGGGCGTGAGCGCCCAGGTCGTCCAGGACCGCACGATCGCGGTGGTCGCGGTGGACGTGACGATCGTGGTGGAGTACGGGCACGTGGTCATGGAGGTGGCCAACGCGGTCAAGACCAACGTGTCCCACACGGTCAGCCGGATGCTGGGCATGCAGGTCATCGAGGTCAACGTCACCGTGGACGACGTCCGCCTGCCCGGCGAGCGCGTCCCCTCGATCCCCGGCGACGGCTCAGAAGAGTCCTGATCCCCGTACGGCCCGCGCGATCGATGCCGGCGCGTCCCGGAGGTCCCGATCACGAGTGAGAAGCCGGACGGCCCGTGATCTCCGGGGAGACACGGGCCGTCCGGGACGGGTCGTACGACGGCCGGGTCAGACCTGGACGCGCCGCTCGATCGCGCTGACGATCTCGTCGATCGCGTCCTCGATCGGGACGCCGTTCCGCTGCTCACCGTTACGGAAACGGAACGAGACCGCGCCGTTGGCGATGTCCTCGTCACCGGCCAGGAGCATGAACGGCACCTTGGACTTCTGCGCGTTGCGGATCTTCTTCTGCATCCGGTCGTCCGAGGCGTCCACCTCGATGCGGATGCCCCGCTCGCGCGCCTTCTTGGCCAGGTCGTGCAGGTAGGGCGCGTGGGCCTCGGCGATCGGGATGCCGACGACCTGCACCGGGGCGAGCCACGGGGGGAACGCCCCCGCGTAGTGCTCGACCAGGACGCCGAAGAAACGCTCGATCGAGCCGAACAGCGCCCGGTGGATCATGATGGGCCGCTGGCGCGAGCCGTCGGCCGCCTGATACTCCAGCTCGAAGCGCTCGGGCAGGTTGAAGTCCACCTGGATGGTGGACAGCTGCCAGGAACGGCCGATGGCGTCCTTGGCCTGCACCGAGATCTTCGGTCCGTAGAAGGCCGCGCCGCCCGGGTCGGGCACGAGCTCCAGACCGCTGGAGATGGCCGCCTGACGGAGCGCCTCGGTGGCCGTCTCCCAGTTCTCGGCGGTGCCGATGAACTTGTCGGAGTCGTCGCGGGTGGACAGCTCCAGGTAGAAGTCGTCGAGCCCGTAGTCCTTGAGCAGCTGGAGCACGAAGTTCAGGAGCGACTTCAGCTCGTCCTGCATCTGCTCGCGGGTGCAGTAGATGTGGGCGTCGTCCTGGGTCATGCCGCGCACGCGGGTGAGGCCGTGGATGACGCCGGACTTCTCGTAGCGGTAGACCGAGCCGAACTCGAAGAACCGCTGCGGCAGCTCACGGTAGGAACGCCCGCGCGACTTGAAGATCAGGTTGTGCATCGGGCAGTTCATCGGCTTGAGGTAGTACTCGGCGCCCTCCAGCTCCATGGCCGGGAACATCCCGTCCTTGTACCAGTGGAGGTGGCCGGAGGTCTCGTAGAGGTGGCCCTTGGTGATGTGCGGGGTGTTGACGAAGGAGTACCCCCCCTCCTCGTGCCTGCGCCGCGAGTAGTCCTCCATGACCCGGCGGATCACACCGCCCTTGGGGTGGAAGACCGGCAGGCCCGAGCCCAGCTCGTCGGGGAAGGAGAACAGGTCGAGCTCGGCGCCCAGCTTGCGGTGGTCGCGCTTCTCGGCCTCCTCCAGCAGGTGGAGGTATTCGTCCTGCCTCTCGCGCGACTCCCAGGCGGTGCCGTAGATCCGCTGGAGCTGCGGGTTCTTCTCGCTGCCCCGCCAGTAGGCGCCGCCCGAGCGCATCAGCTTGAACGCCGGGATGGACCGGGTGGTCGGCACGTGCGGGCCGCGGCACAGGTCCTTCCAGCACAGCTCGCCGGTCTTCGGGTCGAGGTTGTCGTAGATGGTCAGCTCCGCGCCGCCCACCTCGACGTCCGCCCCGTCATCCGAACCGGCGCCGCCCTTGAGGCCGATCAGCTCCAGCTTGTACGGCTCCGCGGCGAGCTCGGCGCGCGCGTCGTCGTCGGAGACGGCCCGGCGTGAGAAGAGCTGTCCCTGCTTGACGATCTCGCGCATGCGCTTCTCGACGCGCTTGAGGTCGTCGGGAGTGAACGGGCTCTTGACGTCGAAGTCGTAGTAGAAGCCGTTCTCGACCGGCGGGCCGATGCCCAGCCTGGCCTCGGGGAAGATCTCCTGAACGGCCTGGGCCATGACGTGGGCGGTGGAGTGGCGCACGATGGCCCTGCCGTCGGCGCTGCCCACGGGGACCGGCTCGATCACGTCGCCCTCGGACACGGCGGCCGCGAGGTCCTTCAACTCACCGTTGGCACGGGCGGCGATCACGGAGCGGCCGTCGGCCTCGAGCGCGTCGCCGTACGTCGTGCCCCCCGCCACCACACGCTCGGCTCCGGCGAGGGTGATACGAAGTTCTGGCACGGCGGACACTGTTACTCCCTGAAAAACTTCGGAGGTTGGTTTGAACCTCGATGCTACCGGTGCTCGCAACGCGAAATCTCAGGCGTCCTCGCTCCGGCGCGGGCGATAACCCAGTGAGGTGAGGTCGGCCCTGGTGCCGCGGAAGACGTTGCGATCCACCGGTTTGTTGGAGTGCTGGTGGATCGCCCAGTTGCTCCACGGCACCGGCACCTCCGGCCTGCCCCGCGGGTGGTCGGGCGCGGCGATCCAGAGCGGGTAGCCCTCCAGCCCCGCGCAGTTGCCGCCCCGCGCGAACGACAGGAACGTGTAGACCACCGGCCTCACCCCGGCCTGCGCGATGACCGCGTCGCACCAGCGCCGGGCGAAGCGGGCCACCCTGGGGGCGGGCAGGTGGTCGTTGGTCTCCAGGTCGAGCGCAAGCAGATCACCGCGGTGCAGCCCGCCCGCCTGCCCCACGGCCCGCAGGAAGTGCCCCACCTGGGCCTCGGGATTGCCCGACGGGCGCGCGAAGTGATAAGCCCCGCAGACGATCCAGCTCTCCCGCATGCCCGTCCAGTTCCTGCCGAACCACGGGTCGGTGAAGGTGACGCCCTCGGTCGCCTTGGCGAAGGCGAAGGAGACCCCGGCCTTGGCATGGCGCCCCCAGTCGACGACGCCCTGCCAGTTCGACACATCGATGCCGTTCAACATGTCGGCCACGCTAACCAGCGGGCGTCCTTCCGCACACGCCCAACGCTCCCTCGGCGTACGGCCATTGCGCCGACTTTGACTAGGCTTGGGTGGCGTGAACGCAGCAGCCCAGACCTCCGGCGCCCATGGCGCCGGCATCGCGACCATAACTTCCGACGGAACCGTGCTCGACACCTGGTTCCCCTCCCCTCAGCTGGGCGAGCCGTCCTCGCCCGGCACCAGGCGGCTGAGCGCCTCCGAGGCCGTCGAGGCGCTCGGCTCCGGGGTCACCGCGCTGCTCGGCCCCGACGCCGACCGCGGCGTCGAGGTGGTCGCGGTGTACACCGGGATCACCAAGCTGTCGGAGGCCCCCGCTGACGCGCACGACGCCTATCTCCGTCTCCATCTGCTGTCGGCCCGCCTCGTCCAGCCCCACGGCCAGAACCTGGACGGATTGTTCGGCCTGCTGAGCAACGTCGTGTGGACCAACCACGGCCCCTGCGCGGTCGAGGGCTTCGAGGAGGTACGGCTGCGCCTGCGCGCTCGCGGCCAGGTGACCGTCTACGGCATCGACAAGTTCCCCCGGATGGTCGACTACGTGGTGCCCGGCGGCGTCCGGATCGCCGAGGCCGACCGGGTCCGCCTCGGCGCGCACCTGGCCGTCGGCACGACGGTGATGCACGAGGGCTTCGTCAACTTCAACGCCGGGACCCTGGGCACCTCCATGGTCGAGGGCCGCATCTCGGCGGGCGTCGTCGTGGGCGACGGCTCCGACGTCGGCGGTGGCGCCTCGATCATGGGCACCCTGTCCGGCGGCGGCAAGCAGGTCATCTCCGTCGGGCAGCGCTGCCTGCTGGGCGCCAACAGCGGCGTCGGCATCTCCCTCGGCGACGACTGCGTCGTGGAGGCCGGCCTCTACGTCACCGCCGGGACCAAGGTGACCCTCCCCGACGGCCGGGTGGCCAAGGCCTCCGAGTTCTCCGGCGCCTCCGGCCTGCTGTTCCGCCGCAACTCCACCTCCGGCGCCGTCGAGGTCGTCCCCCGCAAGGGCACCGGCCCGGAGCTCAACAGCATCCTGCACGCCAACGGCTGACCCGCGAGACTCTCCTCGGCTGGTCTGAGGCGGGGGCGGCTCACCGAGCCGCCCCCGCCCGCCGTCAACGGTTTGCCGAGGCTCGCTCCCGGAGCGCCCACCCGACGATCTTCACTCCCGGCCGTCCACCTGACAGGGTTGGCCCACGGACCTCGACAGCGATGGGAGCTCCATGACCGCTCAGGGAACGGCGAGCGACACGAGGGCCACGACGGTGGCCGCCCGATGGGTCACCGGGCTGTTCGCGCCACAGATTCTGGTCATCGGGCTGCCGCCGATCGTCGGGCTGCTGGCGGACGGCTGGTCCGGGGCGGCCTGGGGGCTGGTGGCCTCGGCCCTGTGCGGCGGCGTCCCCGCCGGGGTGATCCTGGCCGGGGTCCGCTCGGGGCGGCTGGACTCCCATCACCTCGTGGACCGCGCGAGCCGGACGAAGCCGCTGCTGGTGGCGGTGGCCGCGGTGCTCGTCGCGCTGTTGCTGCTGATCTTCCTGGGCGCGCCCCGGCTGCTGGTCGCCACGGTGACCGCGATGCTGGCCGCGCTCGCGGTGACGATCCCGATCACCCTCAGATGGAAGATCTCCTTCCACGCGGCCGTGTCGGCGGGCACCGTCCTGGTGCTCGCCCAGGTGCTGCCCGCCGTACCGACCCTCGGCGTGGGCGCGCTGATCGTGGCGACGGTCTGCTGGGCCCGGGTGCGGCTCGCCCACCACACCCCGGCCCAGGTCGTCGCCGGGGCCCTCACCGGCGCCGGTACGGCCTGGGCGGTCCTGAGCGGCTTCGGGCTTTGAGCCTTCGGCTCTCAGCCCCTCGGCCCCCCGGGAGACGGCAGCGCCCTCAGAGCAGGGTCTTGAGGAACTCCCTCGTCCGCCCGTCGCGGCTGTACTCGGCGGCGACGAAGTCGGTGACCCCGATCCTGGCGAGCTCCTCGAGCTGGGCCGACACGGCGTCCTCGTCGCCGACGACCGCCACCCCGCCCGGGCCCTCGACGCCCTCCCTGTCGAGCATCGCCCGGTAGGACGGCAGCTGGCCGTAGATCGCGAGCTTCGTCGAGGCATCCGCCCTGGCCGCCTCGGCGTCGTCGGTGACGCAGATGGGCAGCGTGCACACGATCCTGGGCGCGGGCCGCCCGGCCTCCCTGGCGGCCTCGGTGATGGCGGGCACGACGTGTTCGGCCACGGTCTTGGGACCGGTCATCCACAGCACGGTACCGTCGGCCACCTCGCCGGCCAGCTTGAGCATGCGCGGAGCCAGGGCGGCGATGAGCACGGGCATCTCCCCCGTGCCCGGTGTCGACAGCCCGAGATTCGCCGTGAGGGTCTCGCCCTTGAAGGACACCTTCTCCCCGCGGACGAGCGGCACCAGGACGGACAGGTATTCGCGCATGTGCCGGGCGGGCTTGTCGAAGCTGTAGCCGTACATGCCCTCGATCACCATCTGGTGCGAGAGTCCGATGCCGAGCGCGAGCCGTCCGTCCACGGCGGTGTTGACCGTGAGCGCCTGCTGGGCGAGAACCGCCGGGTGACGGGGGTAGGTCGGCACGACACCGGTGCCGAGCTCGATCCCGGGGACCTGACTGCCGATCACCGCGAGCGCGGTCAGCGCGTCCAGGCCGAAGATGTTGGACACCCAGGCCGAGGAGAAGCCGTCGTCGGCTCCGCGGGCGACCCGATCCCGCATTTTGACCAGCGCGTCCGGTCCCCTGGACTCGTTGATGAGCAGTCCAAATCGCATCGCTACCGAACCTCATTCTAGTTTTTTCGATCAGTCTAGAGGCCAACCGACCGACCGGTAGGTCACGCGGCGATCCGAGACCTGCCGGTTATACAGGGACCCCTGCCTCCGCCCCACGGCCGAACGGGTTCGCGGCCGCGGCGGGTGCGAGTGAGGCACGCGGGCGATGGGCCCTCCGTCGCCAGGGGGCCGGCGGCCGTTCGGAAATGAAGACGGCGTTTACGGAAAACCTCCGAGATGACCGAGCCGGTGGACACGACTCAGGCCAATCAAGGACAACGGTGATTATTGCGACGAGAGATGATTGAAAACACCATCAGGGCGCCCAAGGTAAAAAAGGGATGGTAGTTACGTAACCCGACAAGAGTGATGGAATGGCGCTCATTGGAATCTGCGAGCGGGCGCACTCGACCACGATTCGCCGACGACTTACGCACGAGAAATGTCCCGGCCCATCCGGCCGGCCCGCCTCGGGGTGATCGTCATGGAGATTTCCCCCGGAGGACGACCCTGCCGATTCGGCGAACCGGGGCCCCGATCCCGTCGCATCCGATCTCCGCCGCACCCACATCTCGGCGCCGAAAATCTCTCGCCGGAAGGCGTTTGCAATGATCTTGGTTTCCCTGGGTTCTTCCAGAGACATCCCCGGGCATGGAAAAACCCGACGGACCATGTAGTCCGTCGGGTTCTGACCTGCGTCTTACTACTGTGGGCGATACTGGGATCGAACCAGTGACCTCTTCGGTGTGAACGAAGCGCTCTCCCGCTGAGCTAATCGCCCGCCCCGTCGGCAGCCTCTCGGTGCTGACGTGAGAAACCATACCGCACTCCGGCACCGCTCGCGAAGCGGTCCCGACCACCAAGATGATCTTGGAGGTGGCACGATCCGTGAGGCAAAGGTCTGGGGATGCATCCGGCAGGGGGCTACGGTGTCATAGCATCGTCCTGATCCACAGAAGCACCGAACAACCCGAGCTAGACCTCTATCGCCCGAGACGCCCTAACGGGAAGTCGACGGTGACCAAAACGAGACGCAAAACCCTTGTAAATACGGCCCTGTTGGTGATGTTTAGCCAGGTAGATGCCCAAATGTCGCGCTGTGATGTGTGTTACAGAAGGGCGTGGAGGCGGAATCTTTCCTACAGGTTTTTTTGTTCCGCGTGCATAGCTCGGGACGAAGTCCGTCAGAGCATCAAAAGCCCCGAAGAGGGGACCGACGACGAAAAGGTTTGGCTGACGATGAACAGCTCCACCGTCTCTGCCGAGCTGGGCCTTCGGCTTGTGGTCCCCGACCGTACCACCGTCCCCCTGCTAGCCGGACTCAGCTACACGGCCGATGATCCTTACGCGATCAGGATGGCCTTCCACGTGGGGAACGACGAACCGGTCGAGTGGATCTTTGCCCGCGAGTTGCTGACAGTCGGCATCGTGCGGCGCGTGGGTGACGGAGACGTCCAGGTGTGGCCGGCGCGTGCCGACGGTGAACGCACCCTGCACATCAGCCTCACGTCGCCGTTCGGACAGGCCCTGTTCGAGGTGCCGCTGGCTCCGCTCACGGAGTTCCTGCACCGGACGTATGAGCTGGTCCCGGCGGGTCGCGAGACCGATTTCATGGATCTCGACGCCGAGCTCAGCAACATGCTCTGGAGTTCCTGACCGTCCCGCAGCCGTCCGCCTCCCCGGCTGCCCCGCGTGTCCCCGGCTGCCTCACCGCAGCGGGGGACACGCCCGGTTCCGTGCGGCCCTCATGCCGGTGGTTCCGTGCGGCCCCATGCCCGCCGGCCCGAGACTCGTGAGCCCGGCGTCCGGCCGCCACATATCTCGCATCCGGGACGCCGGCCATCGAACCACCGCGTACTCGGAACGTGGCGGTCGAACCACCGCGTGTCCGGCCTTCGGAGCATCTGATCTCCGAGCCGCCGTGGACCTCGCGCGCGAGCGACCGTACGCCTAGCCTCCGAGCCTGAGCAGTTCCCTCCGCATCCGGGTGATCTCGATGGCCTGGCCGGAGACCACGTCCGCGGCCATCGCCAGCATGATCCGATCCGTACCGTCCTCGATCTGCTGCTTGGCCATCGTCACCGCCGCCTCGTGATGAACGATCATGAGGCTCAGGAAGAGCCTGTCGAAATCCGTTCCTCTGGCCGTCCTGAGCTGATTTTCCTGCTCCTGTGTGACGGCGTGGTCCCCGTGGTCGCCGTGGGGGCCGCCGCCACCGTCATACCCGGCCGGAGCCCGGCCGGCCGACTTCAGCCAGGACGTCATGGCCGCGATCTCGGGCCGCTGTGCGGCGGTGACCCTCTCGGCGAGTTTCCACAGGACCGGCGAGGACGACCTGGGCCGGACCAGCGCGGCCATCTCCAGCGCCTGCCGGTGGTGCGGGATCATGCCCTCGGCGAACCTCACGTCGGCCGCCGTGATCCTCGCCTCGGACTCGCCGAGATTCTCACCCGGCCGCGCCGTACGGCCCGCGTCACCGGGGCCGCCCGGAATGATCACCGGCGCGCCGGTGCCCGCGACCAGGGGGGTCCGCGGCTCCGGTTCGGCCGTCGTGCAGCCCGCGAGGAGCGGCGCAACCAAGATCGCAACAATAATCCGATCCGGCAGACGCAACCTCCACATAGTTTTAATAATGGGGCAAAAGAGCTGACTCGATGGGGGCACTGTGCGATCGACTGTGGCATCCGGCCTTGCCGCGTTACTCCTGGTGGCCGGATGCGCCGGGGATCCCGCGCCCCCGGGCGCCGCCGTTTCGGCGGGCGCGACGACCGCGACGACCTCCCAGGAGCCATCGCCCTCGGGATCCCCGCCGACCGCGGACGACGTCACCCACAGCGCCAACGTCACGCACGTGGCCAACGTGCCGCCCCAGGCGCCGCTCGACGGGCCCCAGTCCTGGGGCACCGATCTCGCCTTCCAGGGCGATCACGCGTTCGTCGGCAACTTCGACGGCTTCAGCGTGTTCGACATCTCCGATCCCACCAAACCCACGGCGGTCAGCCGGGTGCTCTGCCCCGGCGAGCAGAACGACATCTCCGTGAGCGGGAACCTGCTGTTCCTGTCGATCGACGCGGCGCGCGTCGGGCCGGAGTGCGACAGCGGAGAGGAGCGGGGCACCGGCTGGGAGGGCATCCGGATCTTCGACATCACGGACAAGACCCATCCCGTGTTCGTGTCGGCGGTCCGCACGGAATGCGGCTCCCACACCCACACGCTCGTCCCCGGCAAGGACGCGGACAAGGTCTACCTCTACGTCTCCTCCCCCGGCCCCGAGCAGTCGGCGACCTGTCCGGCCCCGCACAACAACATCTCCGTGGTCGAGGTGCCCGTCAAGGCCCCGGCCACCGCCAAGGTGGTGTCGCAACCGAAGCTCTCCGGGCAGATCAGCCAGGAGGAACTCCCCGGCGGATGCCACGACATCACGGTCTACCCGGAGAAGGACCTGGCCGCCGCCGCCTGCTTCGGCGACGGGTTCCTGCTGGACATCTCCGACCGGGTCAGGCCCAAGGTTCTCCAGCACGTGAGCGACGAGGAGAACTTCTCGATCTGGCATTCGGCGACGTTCAACAATTCCGCCACCAAGGTGATCTTCGGAGACGAGCTGGGCGGCGGCGGGAGCGCTACCTGTGACGCCGACACCCCGAAGACCAAGGGGGCGAACGCCGTGTACGACCTCGCCCCGGACCGCACGCTCAAGCTGCGCGGCTATTTCAAGATCCCCCGGGAGCAGCAGCCCGAGGAGAACTGCGTCGCGCACAACGGGGCCCTGATCCCGGTGCCCGGCAGGGACATCATGGTCCAGTCCTGGTATCAGGGCGGGGTGTCGATCTGGGACTTCACCGGCGAGTCCCAGCCCCGCGAGATCGGCTTCTTCGAACGCGGCCCGATCGAAGGGCTCGGCGGCTCCTGGTCGGCCTACTACTACAACGGCTACATCTACTCCAGCGACATCACCAGGGGCCTGGACGTGCTCCGGATCGACGACCCGCTGACCGATCCGGCCAAGAAGGTCACGCTGAAGGAACTGAACGCCCAGACTCAGGCCTCCTACTGAACGGCCCGCGATCTCACCGGGGCACCCGGATCTTCTCCTCGCCGCTCTTCCAGCCCCGGTAGGTCGTGGTGAAACTCGACTCGTAGAAGCCCGCCTCCGCCACGAGAAGCTTCCACTTCAGGACAAATCGGGTGGGGCGGTCCGGGGGACAGAACCGGCGACGCATCGCCGTGGATCGCGGTCGGCTCCGGGTTCCGTACGGCTCTCACGAACCCGGAGCCGGATCGTCACGGATCGAGGTCGGCGGCGCCGCGCTCGGCGAAGATCTTCATCGCCTTGGCGGTGACCGGGCCCGGCGCGACCGGCAGCACGGTCTGGTCGACCGCCCGGATCGGCTGGATGTCGCGGGTGGTAGAGGTCAGGAAGGCCTCGTCGGCCTCGTAGAGGGCCGACAGCGGGACATCCTCCTCCACGCCCCCGCACCACTCCAGCGTCAGCGCGCGGGTGACCCCGGCCAGACAGCCGGAGGCGAGCGTGGGAGTGATCAGCCGGCCGTCGCGCACGATGAAGATGTTGCTGCCGGTGCCCTCGCAGAGGTCGCCCACGAGGTTTTCGAAGATCGCCTCCGCGCCGCCCCTCGTCTTGGCGTAGAGCAGGGCCTTGGCGTTGTCGCCGTAGGAGGTGCTCTTGACGCCCGCGAGCGCGCCGCGCTCGTTGCGCGGCCAGGGCACGACGGTGACGTCCGCGGTCGCGGGGAACGGCGACTGCTCGCCGACGATCACCACGGCGGTGCAGCCCTGGTCACCGCGGTCGGAGCCGAGCGGCCCGGGGCCGCTGGTGTAGGTGACGCGGATCCGGCCGAGCGGCCACGGCGGCGCCTCGGCCAGGCAGGCGCGGATGCCGTCGGCGATCGCGTCCACGTCGGGCTCGGGCAGATCCATGCGCTGGGCCGACAGTCGGAGCCGGTCCAGGTGGCGGGTGAGGGCGAACGAGGCGCCGTTCATGCACTTGATCGTCTCGAACACCCCGTCACCGACCATCAGGCCGTGATCGAAGACTGAGACGATGGCCTGATCCGGAGGGATAAGGGCCCCGTTAACCCATACGGGTACGTTCATGCGACTCCTTCTAAGCTGATGTGGAAGCCAGCGCGATGAGCCGGGAGGCCTTCAACTCGGTCTCGTCCCACTCGCGTCGCGGATCACTACCCCACGTTATGCCCGCGCCCGTACCGAAGTGAATTTCGTCGGAGGAGAGCCAGAACGTGCGGATTCCCACGGCCAGTGACGCCCGGTGCCGGTCGGCGTCGACCCAGCCCACCGTTCCACAGTACGGCCCGCGCCGCTCTGGTTCGAGCTCATTGATGATCCTCAGGGCGGAGGATTTCGGAGCCCCGGTCACCGAGCCCGGGGGAAACGTCGCGGAGAACAGCTCGGGCCAGCCGCACTCCGGCGCGAGGCGCGCCCGGACCGTGGAGACCAGGTGCACGAGCCCCGGATGCTCCTCCACCTCGCACAGCGCGGGCACGCTCACCGAACCGACCTCGGCGACCCTGCCCAGGTCGTTGCGGACCAGATCGACGATCATCACGTTCTCCGCGTAGTCCTTCTCCAGCAGGTCCTCCGCCGTGACCCCGGTCCCCTTGATCGGCCTGGACTCGATCACGTCGCCGTCCCTGGACAGGTAGAGCTCCGGGGAGGCGGACACGACACTCAGCTCCGGCAGGCTCACCGTGGCCGCGTAGGGCGCGGGGTTTCCCTCCGCCAGCCGTACGGCCAGCGCCAGCGGGTCCGCGTTCGCGGGCAGGGGCGCGCTCAGCACCCGGCACAGGTTGGCCTGGTAGACGTCGCCCCGCTCGATGTGATCGCGGATGCGGCGCACGCCGTCCTCGTAGGCGGCCCGGTCCAGCGAGCTGCGCCACGACGACGGGTGGGGCCCCCGCCAGGGGCCGCGCGGCGTGGGCAGCGGCGCCGGCCGGACATCGTCGAACCTGGCACACGTCACCTTGCCCTCGTAGTCGACCACGACGGCCCACCAGCCCTCGCCGTCGAGCGCCGCCAGGTCGGTGGTGACGTCGCGGAGCCGAGTGGCCAGATATCCGGTGACATGCGCAAATGAACTGTGCACGCCCCTATTGTCCCGCCACCTTCGCGAGGAACCGCACCAGCGCACGGGCCGCGGGCAGGGGCGTGCCCGGCAGGGCCGCGGAAACGATCCTGCGCGGGGCGAGGTCACCGAGGGAGCGGAGCACAAGATCGGGTGGTACGGCCCCCGCCGCGATGGAGGGCACCAACGTGATGCCGAGCCCCGCCGCGACGAACCCGAACTTGCCCGTCCATTCGGCGATCCTGACCGTGGTGCGGGGCGCGAACCCCGCGCGGGCACAGGCTGCGCCGAGCATGGTGGTCCCGGCGGGCGGGGGCGCCTCGATCCAGGTCTCCTCCCGCAGTTCGCGCAGGTCGACGCTCTCCCCCGCCGCCAGCCGGTGGCCGCGAGGCAGCGCGACGAGCAGCTCGTCGTCGACCAGCTCGACCGTCTCCACCTCGCCGTCGTAGGGCAGCCCCGACGGGTAGTCGCTGATCACCGCGACGTCCAGGCCGCCCTCACGCATCCGGCTCAGCAGACGGCGGCTGGGCCCCTCGATCGGGATGAGCTCGACCTCGGGGAACTCCTGCCGGAAGGAGCGCAGGGCGCTCGGCACCAGCGAGACGTTGGCGGTGGCGAACGCGCCGACGCGCAGCCGTCCCCGGTAGCCGCCGTGGATGCCGGCCAGCTCCTCCCCGGCTCTGACCAGCCGGTTCAGGACGACCTGGGCGTGCCGGTGGAGCGCCTCGCCGGCGGGCGTCAGCCGCACTCCCCGGGGCAGGCGCTCGAACAGCGGGCCACCCGCCTGCTGTTCGAGGGAGGCGACGCGCCGGGAGACCGCCGACTGGGTGTAGTTGAGCTTGGCCGCCGCTCCGGTGAACGACCCCGCGAGGGCCACCGCGTCCAGCAGGCGTAGTGCGTCGGTGTCGAACACATTCCTCCCTCGCATGGCTTTGATGCAATCTAGTCGTTGGTGGAATGCCTCCGGCGTTCTCTACCGTGGAGGACATGATTTCTTTCCTTGGACTGGGGCACATGGGCGCCCCCATGGCCCGGCGACTCGTGGAGGCCGGGCACAAAGTGACGGTGTGGAACCGCACTCCCCGCACCGTCGAGGGAGCCGTTACCGCGGCGTCTCCCGCCGAGGCCGTGGCGGAGGCGGAGCTGGTCATCACGATGCTCAGCGATCCGGCGGCGGTGAAACGGGTACTCGCGGACGCGGCACCCGGTCTGCGGCCGGGAGCGGTGATCGTGGAGATGTCCACGATCGGGCCCGAGGCGGTGGCCGAGCTCCGCGACCGGCTCCCCTCGCAGGTGGGACTGGTCGACGCGCCGGTGCTGGGCAGCGTTCAGCCCGCGCGGGACGGCACGCTGACGGTGCTGGCCGGGGGGCTGCCGGGCGATCTGGAGCGCTGCCGGGAGATATTGGGGGTTTTCGGCCAGGTTCGTGAGATCGGCGGGCCGGGCTCTGGGGCGGCGATGAAGCTGGCCGTGATGAGCGCCATGGTGCCCGCGCAGGTCCTGCTCGCCGAGACCGTCGCGTACGGCGAGGCGTCCGGCGTGGACGTCGGGACACTGCTGGACGTGCTCGGCGGCACATTCCTGGGGGCGCTCGTCGAACGGGTTCGCCCGGCGATCGAGAACGGGCCCCCCGAGACCCGCCACGGCCTCGCGCTCGCGGTCAAGGACCTGGTGCTGGCCTCCCACGAGACGCAGACACTCGCCGCGGCGGCCAGGGACAGGCTGCTGGACGCCACGGCGGCCGGGCTGGGCGGGGCGGATGTGACCGCCGTCTTCGGACACGCCGCGACGGCCCGCCCTTCCCGCGTGAGGAAGCTGAACCCCGCGTCGGTCCCGGCGACCAACGGCTACTACTCCCACGCCACCAGGGCCGGGGGGCTGCTGTTCGTCTCCGGGCAGGTGGCGCTGGACCCCGGGGGGAAGGTGGTCGGCGAGGGGGACATGACGCGCCAGTCGGAGTACGTGATGGACCTGCTGGAGCGCATCCTCGCCGACCAGGGCTGCACGTTCGACGACGTGACCCACATCCGGACGCACCTCACCGACATGTCGCTGCTGGCGGAGTACGGGGCCGTCCGGCAGCGCCACATCACCGGCGAGCCCCCGGCCAGCACGACCGTGGAGGTGTCACGGCTGTTCCGGCCGGGGCTGATGATCGAGGTGGAGGTGATCGCCGCCCTGCCCGCTACCCGGTGACCACCCCCACTGCCCGATGAGGCCGGCGACCGTACTCACGGCCGGGGACGCGAGTGCCTACGCCAGGGATCGACGCCCGTGCCCGCGGGCCGGGGGGCGCCTGCCTACGCCAGGGGCCGGCGCCCGTACCCGCGGACCGGGGAGGCGAGTGACTACACCAGGGGGCCGGTGACCGACTCCGCGGCGGCGACGACCGCGTTGTCGGCGACGAACTGGACCACCGACTCGATCTCCGGGGCCAGGAAACGGTCGGGGCCGGGGCCGGGGACGGTCTCACGCAGGGCGGCCACCACGGCCCCGGTCGCGGGGGCGGGCCGGAGCGGCGCCCGCAGGTCGAGCGCCCGGGCCGCGGTGAGGATCTCCACCGCGAGGACCCTGGTGAGGCCGTCCACCGAACGGCGCAGCTTGCGCGCGGCCGACCAGCCCATGGAGACGTGGTCCTCCTGCATGGCGGAGCTCGGGATGGAGTCCACGCTCGCGGGCACGGCCAGGCGCTTGAGCTCGGAGACGATCGCGGCCTGGGTATACTGGGCGATCATGTGACCGGAGTCCACGCCGGGGTCGTCGGCGAGGAAGGCCGGCAGGCCGTGGCTGCGGGTCACATCCAGCATGCGGTCGGTACGGCGCTCGGAGATGCTCGCCATGTCCGCGACCGCGATGGCGAGGAAGTCGAGCACGTAGCCGACCGGGGCGCCGTGGAAGTTGCCGTTGGACTCCACCCGGCCGTCGGCCAGGACCACCGGGTTGTCGATCGCGGAGGCGAGCTCGCGCATGGCGACCGAGGCGGCGTGCGCGAGGGTGTCGCGGGCGGCTCCGGCGACCTGTGGGGCGCACCGCAGTGAGTAGGCGTCCTGGACCCGGGTGCAGGTGCCGTCCCGGTGAGATTCCATGATCTCGGAGTCCTTGAGCATCGCCCTGAGGTTGGCGGCGCTGGCGGCCTGCCCCGGGTGCGGGCGCAGGGCCTGCAGCTCGGAGGCGAAGACGCGGTCGGTGCCGAGCAGCGCCTCCACGCTCATGGCGGCGCCGATGTCGGCGGTCTTGAACAGCCGGGTGAGGTCGTCCATGGCCAGGATCAGCATGCCGAGCATGCCGTCGGTGCCGTTGATGAGCGCCAGGCCTTCCTTGGCGGCCAGCTCGACGGGCTCGATGCCCGCCTGCTTCAGCACCTCGGCGGCGTCCCCGCGCTCGCCCGCGGCGTCGCGGACGACGCCCTCGCCCATGATCGTGAGGGCCACGTGGGAGAGCGGCGCGAGGTCGCCGGAGCAGCCGAGGCTGCCGTACTCGTGCACGACCGGGGTGATCCGCGCGTTGAGCAGGCTCTCCAGCACCTTGGCCGTCTTCGGGCGCACGCCGGTGTGGCCGGTGGCCAGGGTGTGCAGGCGCAGCAACATCAGTGCCCGGGTGACCTCGATCTCCACCTCGGGGCCAGAGCCCGCGGCGTGCGAGCGGACGAGGGAGCGCTGCAGCTGGGCCCGGAGCGAGGGGTCGATGTGCCGGGTGGCGAGTGCGCCGAACCCTGTCGAGACCCCGTAGGCGGGGGTGGGGCTCTCGGCGAGCTCGTCCACGCGGGTGCGGGCGGCGGCCATGGCCGCCACGGCGTCGTCGGTGAGGCGTACGGTGGCGCCGTACCGGGCTACCTGGACGACCTCTTCGAAGCTCAACGGCTCCGGACCGATGTTCACGACCACGTTGTCGCGCATGGCGTCACTCTCTCGCATAGTAAGCATTGGTAACTGGTGAACCCGATAATGGCTCCTTACATCACAACATACCGGTCGCATTCGGTTTGGGGAGTCGCCGGGTATTCGCTAGAGTTCCCTCAGTGACGCCGAGCCGATCCTGGCCAGGCACACGCGGAAGTGGCTCAGTGGTAGAGCATCACCTTGCCAAGGTGAGGGTCGCGGGTTCGAATCCCGTCTTCCGCTCGGAAAAGGGGCTCGTGCCCCCCACTCGGTGGAGTGGCCGAGAGGCGAGGCAACGGCCTGCAAAGCCGTGTACACGGGTTCAAATCCCGTCTCCACCTCTGGTTTTCAGCGAGGACGATTAGCTCAGCGGGAGAGCGCTTCCCTGACACGGAAGAGGTCACAGGTTCAATCCCTGTATCGTCCACCAGGCTCCATGGTGGGCCAGGTCCGACCTGGTCAAACAGGAGACAGAGTCCCAGGTCGCGGCGGCAGCCGATGATCTGGGACTTTTTGGTGTTCCGAGCTGTTCGGGATACCCATCGCCCCTGCCTCTCGGAGCGCCGACACGGCCGCACTCGTATCGGTGTCCCAAGGCTCCGCGTGCCGCGAAGCCCAGCGAGGTACGCCGACATCACATTCCCGTCCTCCGCGTCCCCGGCAGGCCCAGCGGACCAACTCCTCCGAGCCAGGCCCGTCCGTGCTCGTTGACACCTCACGGACGAAGAAGATCACCGACTCGGAGCCCACCCGAAGACGGACCTGGCCTTCGTCGCCGGCTCGCCGTTCCTTCGGGTGAGACGAGAGGGTCCCCAGAGGGATATCGGGGGTCGCGGCGAGATGACCCCCGATGGGATCATGGCGAGGCGCAAGCCACCCATACGAGACTTAGGCCGAATAGTACCTTTATGTCACTTTTCAGATTACGCACTCTGATTGTCCCTTTTGTGGTAGCAATGGCGTCGGCGTGTTCGGTCCTGCCCGAGCCGCTCGTCTCCAAGTTGACCGGACACGAGTCCTACCGAGAACCGAGCGAGGCGATGATGCCCACGCTCAAGACGGGCGACGTGGTCACCGGCAAGATGACCGACGGGACGTATGCGCCCAAGGCGGGTGACGTCATCGCCTTCCTGCCGCCGAAGTCATGGGGTGGAAGCGGCGGTTACATGATCAAGCGAGTCATCGGCGTTCCCGGGAGCGCTGTCAGCTGCTGCGACGCGGATCATCGGATGGTCGTTGACGGCAAGCCGCTGGACGAGCCCTACGTGGCCAATGAGCGGGCCTCACACCTGGAGTTCGAGCCAGTCGTCGTACCCGAAGGGAGCATCTGGGTTCAGGGCGACAATCGAGATGTCTCCCTCGACTCGCGTAGCTATAGCAGCAGGGCGGGTGGCGGCATGGTCCCCGTAACCAGCGTCCTCGGAGTCCTCGACGTGAGCACCGCGAGGTAGGGCAGATCGCAGGTGCCGGCGCTGTTCGGTACCGTTTGGCACCTCATGCAAGACCGCTCCGGTGTTCGAGAGGAAGAGGTCGCGGGTTCGGATCCGGGCCCACGTGCCGCCATCGCGGGTCCGGGTGCGCGTCTGGCACCGGCTCGTCGGTCGGCACCCCAGCCATGATCGCAAAGGACGGAAGCCTGGCCCGCAAGAACGGGGGCGCCGGCCGTCAGGTTGCGGGAACCGCGGCGACCGCCTCGATCTCGATCAGGATGTCCGGGCGGAAGAGGCCCGCGACCTGTACGAGCGAGCTTGTGGGCGGCCGCTCCAGGTTGACGAACTCGTCCCGCACGGCCCGGACGACGGACAGCGCCGAGGTGTCGACAACAAAGATCGTGAGCTTGAACACGTCGTTCCAGGTCGCGCCCCCGGCCTTGAGCGCGGCCTCGACGTTCCGCATGACCAGGCGTGTCTGGGCCTCCCAGTCGCCGGCGGCGGCCGGTGTGCCCTCCGTGGTGATCGGGACCTGGCCCGAGGTCCAGACGAGCCGGCTGCCCGGTGCGATGGCGGCGACATGGCTGTACCCGTTGGTCGCCGGCAGCGTCGAGGGAGTGCTGAACTCGATGTGCGTCATGAGTGGCCCTTCTGGGTAACGTCGGATCACACGAGACTTTGCCAGATCGGCTGGGAGCGGGCAGCAGGGACCCATCCTGCGGCTACGGGAGCGCCGAAGGCTTCCGGAGTCGTGTGGAAGCCCCACAGGTGGAGGGCCTCCACCTGTCTGGGAGAGGTCGATCATCCCCGAAGGGCTCGCCGTTCTGCGGCAGGAAAGGAACTACGGGGAAAACATGTTGGCCCGCCTGCGCCGTTGGAGGACACTTCGGGTCATGTACGGCACCGCCTTCGATCAAGCGGCTAGACAGGTCTACCTCGCTCATCGCGACGGTGAGGCGCGAGTGGGGCCTCTGGTGGAGCTGGCCTTCGCGGTTTACGAGGGTGGCGGGCGTGGCCGCGCCACACGGGAGTTGCTCGAGCGCCCAAGCGCGGAGCTGACCTCCGCGGACCTGGTCCGGCTCGGTGGGTCGCTGCTGGCGGAGGCGGGTTTCGAACCCGGATTCGACCTTGAGCCCACCTGGTGGACGACGCTCGAACAGGCCCTGGCCGTGGTCGAACGTGACGTGCGGACAGCGGGAGTCACCGGGGACCTGCGCCTGGTGATCCCGGACTGGGACACCGAATTCGGGCAGGCGTGGGTGGAGTTCCGCGGCGGGTGCCATGGGCAGGGCATCCGCCCGAGCTTCGGAAGCCGGTTCGAGGGGGCTCTGGAGATCGTTGCCGACGCCGTCCAGGAGGTCGTCATGGAGACGATCTGGACGGCGTGGCCCGTCTGTCCCGAGCACCGGCTCGGCATGCATGTCGACTGCGCGCGAGGCCATGCCATCTGGGTCTGCAGGGCTTCGAGGAGCCACACCGTCGCGCTGGTGGGAGAGCTTCCTGCTCGTTGATCCGAGATTCTCCACAGATCGGTGATGTGGCCGGGCCGGCGCGATCGCCGTCGTAGCGCTAGTCGGCGACGTCGGCGAGGGCGATGGCCTTTTCGATGCGGACTCTGACCATCACCTCGCCGGGGACGCCGTTGCGGTCGCCGTACTCCTGTGCCCGGTCCGCGCCCATGTAGCGCGCGGCGATCCGGGTCGCCCAGACGCGGAGCGTGTCCAGATCGTCGCTGAGTTCGGCGCGCCCCTGCAGCGTGACGAAGTCGAAGGGCGGCCGCTCGTCGTCGACGCATATCGCGACCCTGCAGTCCCGCGCCAGGTTGCGTCCCTTGACGGTGTTCTGACCGGTCATGAAGATCAGGTCGTCACCGTCGAGCAGGAACCACACGGGTGCGATGTGAGGGCTCCCGTCGACCCGTACGGTGGACAGCTTGCCGGTGCGGGTCCCCTCCGAGACGAACGCCTGCCACTGATCCTTCGACATTTTCTGTGCCATGTCTCCATCCTGCAACCACCGCACGCCGAATCGCGGACCGGCCTGGCCCTGCGGCGTGGCGTGGTCGGCGGCGGCGGCGGGAGGACTCAGTGCCCGGCGCATATCGGGTCGTCGGGTGCGGTCCTGACCCGGGCGAGGAGCTCCCGCAGACGGGCGATCTCGTTGTCGTCGAGGTCGGCGAACAGCTCCCGCTCCACGGCGGCGAGTGCGCGCTCCACCCTGGTCAGCGCCTCGCTCCCGTCGGTGGTGATCTCGACGATGTGGCGGCGCCGGTCGGCCGGGTCACGGTGGCGCACGGCGAGCCCGTCCCGTTCGAGGTCGTTGAGGACCGCGACGAGGATGCTGGGGTCGACGCCCAGGGCCTCGATGAGGGCCTGCTGGCTCATCCGTCCCACCTTGGCGAGGTGCATGAGGGTCATGCTCTGTCTCGTCGTGAGGCCGGCGACGCCGAGCGCCTGGCGTATGCGGCCGTCGGTGATCGCGCCGTGCCGGGCCAGCAGGAAGCCGATGCGGTCCAGCCCCTCCGCCGCCATCCGAGTGTCCTCCGCTGCCATACCGGCATCGTAACAGGAGGTCGATAGTCGGCACATGTTAATCGTTGAGGCTCTTCAATCATCTGCTACCGTCAACAACATGACGCAGAACACGGCCTCAACCGGCGCGCCCGGTGAGCACCTGGTAAATGAGCTGAAATGGGTCCACGGGATGCTCCGCCGAGACCTTCGGGTCCTGCGGGAGGTCGCCGGCCAGATCAGCTCGGGCGGATCAGCCGCGCTCGTCCAGGCCAGGATCCGCTCGTTGCAGACCCGGAGCCCCCTGTGGCAGCTACGCGTCAACTGCCTGCAGTACTGCCAGTTCGTCCACGCCCACCACGGCGGAGAGGACGCTCACCTCTTCCCGGCGCTGCGCCGCTCGAATCCCGCGCTGATACCGACCGTCAAGCGCCTGGAGGCCGACCACAGGCGGATCTCCGATCTCCTCGACCAGGTCGCGGCCCTCGCGGATCTGCTCGGCGGTGAGGACACCCCCGACAACCGCAAGCGGCTGGTCCTCGCTCTCGACGAGGTGAGCACGCACCTGCTCGAACACCTCGACTTCGAGGAGGAATCGATCAGCCCCACGCTGCGGCAGTGGACGAGGTGGCCGTTCTGAGCGATGCGGGCGCGGAGCTCGACCTCAAGCCTCGGGCGCGGAGCTCGGCGCCGGGCTTCCGGCACGGAGCTTGGCGTAGAACCGGCGGCACTCCTCGTAGTCGGGAAGCAGCCCCAGCTCCCTGGCCTCGTTGAGGGTCGGAGCCGCGGCGTCCTTCTCCGAGAGCAGCGGCGTCACGCCGGCCGGCCACTCGATCCCGAGCTCGGGGTCGAGCGGGTTGATCCCGTGCTCGCGCCCGGGCGCGTATCCCTCGGAGCAGAGATACACCACGGTCGCGTCGTCGGTCAGGGCCATGAAGGCATGGCCGAGCCCCTCGGAGACGTAGACGGCGCGGTGGTCCTCATCGTCCAGGCGCACCGGCTCCCACCGCCCGAAGGTCGGCGAGCCGACACGGATGTCGACGACCACGTCGAGGACCGCGCCCCGGACGCACTTCACGTACTTGGCCTGGCTGGGTGGCACGTCGGCGAAGTGAACGCCTCGCAGCGTCCCCGCACGGGAGATCGAGTGGTTCGCCTGGGAGAGATTCAGATCCTGGCCCGTGGCCTCGCGGAAGGCGTCTCCGCGGAACCACTCGTGAAAGCTGCCCCGGCCGTCCGGGAACACCCTGGGTTCGAACACCCACGCACCGTCGATGCCGAGTGAACGCATATGGATCTCCTTACAGTGGCCGTGCCCTCACCTCGCGGACGTCCGGCCTCCCGTACGGGCGATGGGGGCGGGGGCCGGTGGAACGGTGCGTGGCGGGCGTCTCCCCCGGCGAAGTCCCCGGGAGCACCGGGACGTTGAGAACCGTCCCCCTCGGACACGCCGCGAGCAACCGTCCATCCGCGTTGCGCAGACCCGAGTAAATCATCATCTCCGTCGCGTACCGCCCGGAACGCGCAGACAGCCGGTGTCCACGTCTGGACGAGTGTCGGCTCCAGCCGTGGACGGCGGATCACGTCGCCCCGGACACAGGGATGCCGCCGGAGGTCGGACCTCCGGCGGCACCCTGTCGTCGACATCACCGACGTATCGGCGTTATCGGCGCTGTCGACTGGTTCTGGTTGCTTACGGGTTAGCGGTTCTGGTTTTTCTTACGGGTTGTTGATGATGGTGAAGGTCGAGGTCGTGTTCTTGATGTTCGTGGCGTTGTTGGTCAGCCTCAGGTTGTTGAACGTCACCGAACCGACCGCCGGACCCTGACCGGCCTCCGGCATCTCGTTGACCCAGATGCCGAACCCGGACTTGGCGTCGAAGGCGTCGCCGCTCTTCTGCGCGCCCGAGATGGAGACGTTCGTGAAGATCGTGTCCTTCACCGGGAACTGCGGCTGGCCTCCCACGTAGTTCGTCTGGAACATGATGCCGCTGTAGGTCGGGTCCACGATGTCCACGTCGCTGACGCGGATGCCCTGGAACACCTTCGAGGCGGAGAAGACCCAGATCGCCGGGAAGGTCTGCGAGCCCCAGAAGTGTCCGCCCGCACGGACGATCGAGATGTTCTCGAACGTCGTGGGCGGGCTGGCGCCGAAGCCGTTCATCGGGTAACCGAAGTCGAGCGAGCTGATCGTGATGCCCGAGTAGACCAGCGTGTCCGCGATGTAGATGTTCCTGAACACGTTGTCGTACCCGCCGTAGACCGCGACACCGGCGGCGCGCCAGGTCAGGATCGAGGTCAGGTTCTCGTAGACGTTGCCCCGCATGTCGGCGCCGCCGGCGTCGATGGCCGAGAACAGCGCGAAGCTGTCGTCGCCCGTGGCGCGGGCCTCGTTGTTGATGACGTGGTTGTCCGTGCTGCCGTTCGTCATGTTGATGCCGTCGGCGAACAGGTTGCGGATACGGGAGTTCTTGATCGTCACGCGGTCGGTGTTCGCGCCCCAGTAGAGGCAGACCGTGTGCTCGTTCCAGATGTTGTCGATCACGATGTCGGCGACGTTGGCGAAGTCGAACACCTTGCCCGGGCCGTCGATGCGTGAGGTGTAGTTACCGAAGTAGGCGAAGTTCGCGAACGAGGAGCCGTTCGCCGAGGCCTCGGCGCGGAAGCCGACGTCGGTGTTGGCCTGGGTCTGCGGGGCCTGGAACTGGGTGTACCAGGGACCGGCGCCGACCACCTTGACGGCCTTGCCGTACACCTGGAACTTGCTCGCCGTCTGGTAGGTGCCCGGCGGCAGGTAGACGCCGACCAGGTTGCCCGTGGTGTCCATCCGGACCCGGTCCAGGGCGTTCTGCACGTCCTGGTGGGCGAAGCCGGTGGGAACCGCGTACTTGGCGGCGTCGGGGTTCGCGATCGGCGACACCTGCTCGAGGTTGATGAAGTCGATCCCGTACGTCGTCGTGTTGGCGGGGTCCTTCTGCAGCTTGATCTTGCTGCCTGCCGGGACGGTCGTCCCGAGCATGACGCTGGCCTCGTCGTAGATGTGACGTGCTCCGCCCGCGCCCGGCGAGTTGCCCGGACCCGTCTCGTTGCCGTACAGCCACGCGTACTTCGAGGTCAGGTCGATGGCCTTGAGGAAGGTGCCGTTGACGTAGATGTTGAGCGAGGAGTTGATCCCGTCGCCGCCCGCGGCGTCCGGGATGGAGAACCGGGTGACGAGGGTGTTCGTGCTGGCCTTGGTGGTGAACTCGACGAAGCTGCCGTTGGAGTTCAGCGTCACCGCCTTGCGGCCGGACGCCTCACCCGCCAGGGTGCCGACGTCCCGGCTCGGGCCGACGACGGCCGCGCCGCCGCCGACGACGGCGTCCTCGGCCTCATACATGTCGTAGGGCATGTTGGCGCCGCGTCCGACGAAGAACGACTGCGTGCTGGTGTTGTTCGTCCGCTTCACCGGCAGCTCGTTGGCGTCGTCGGCCAGCACGGTCTTGACGGTGTACTTGCCGTTGGCGGCCGTCCACGTGCCCAGGTTGACCGGGGCCGTGGTGGCGCCGGCGGCGATCGCGCCGGTGTAGGAGCCGGTCAGCGTACGGAGGACGGTGCCCGCCTCGTTGGCGACCGTCAGGGTGATGGAGTGGGCGCCGCCCGCGGAGGCCACGTTGCCCTGGTTCCTGATCGGCACGGAGAAGGTGACGACGTTGCCGGTCGCCGGGTTACTCGGCGTCCAGCTGGTCACCGGGACGAGGTCCGAGCTGTCGACGGGCCTGACGACGAGCGAGGACGGGCTCGTGAAGGTGTTGTTGGCCTCGCTCTGCTCGATGACGCTGTTGGCCTCGTCGACCTTGGCGCTCAGCGGGTAGGTGGCCGCGTCACGCGGGCCGATGTTGGCGGAGACGGTGACGGTCGCTCCGGCCGCCAGCGCGCCGACCGTGGCGGTGCCGACCTTGGTGGTGCCGAGGTAGAAGTTGACGTTGGTCGCGCCGGAGGCAGCCGTCCCGATGTTCCTGACCGCGGCCGACAGCGTGATGGAGTCGGTCTCGATCGGGGACGCGGGGGCCGACGTCACACCGGTGATCGTCAGGTCCGGGTTCGGGGCGGGGACGCCGATGACCTGGAACTCCGCGACCTGACCGGCGGGCGCGCCGGTGTTCGTGGTGAACCTGAGCTGGACGTCGGCGGCCGTCGCGCTGACCGGGATGGTCACGGTGTTGCCGGAGGCGGGGTTAAAGACGTAGGGCGTCGCCGAGGAGATGCTGGTGAACCCGCTGGCGCTCTGCTCGCGGCCCAGGACCTGGACGGTCTGCGTGCGCGTCCCCCACGAGCTGTCGGGGTTCAGCTTCAGCACGATCGAGCTGAGGGCGGCGTTCGAGCCCAGCTGCACGGTGAGCGTGCTGGGCTGGCCGTTGCCCTCCCAGTAGGTGGCCGTGTTGTTGTCGTTGGCGTTGGCCGCGACAAAGGTGTGCACGTGACCGGACTCGACCATCTCCTTGCCCAGAGCCAGGTTCGACCCCGGAACGCTGGTACCGGTACGCGTCACCGTGTTGCTGTTGGCCGAGGTGTTGCCCGCGGCGTCCTTGGCCCGCACGAAGTAGGCCACCGTCGCACTGTCCGGCTGGGTGTCGGTGTAGGTCAGCACCCCCGCGCCCACACTGCCACGCAATGCGTTGTTGGCGTAGACGTCATACCCGGTCACCCCGACGTTGTCGGTGGAAGCGCCCCAGGCCAGACGGATCTGACCGCTCGCCGGCTGGGTGTAGGCCAGGTTCGACGGAGCGGACGGGTTCTGGGTGTCACCACCCGGCGTGCCGGTACGAGTCACCGTGTTGCTGTTGCCCGAGACGTTGCCCGCCGCATCCTTGGCCCGCACGTAGTAGGCCACCGTCGCGGTACCCGGCTGGGTGTCGGTGTAGGTCAGCACACCGGCGCCCACACTGCCGCGCAGCGCGCCGTTGGCGTAGACGTCATACCCGGTCACCCCGACGTTGTCGGTGGAGGCACTCCAGGTCAGCCGGATCTGACCGCTCGCCGGCTGGGTGTAGGCCAGATTCGACGGGGCGGACGGGGCGACGGTGTCCACGGGGCCGCTCGCGCCGTAGACCTCGAACTCGGAGATCTGGGCGGCCGGCCAGCCGGTGTTACCGGTGACGTTGATCCGCACGTACCGGGCGCTGGTCGCGGTGAAGTTGATCGTCACCGTGTTACCGGTCGCCGGGTTGAAGGCATACCCCGCGGACGCGACGGTCGTGGTCGCAGGCGGGCTGGTCGTGCCGGTCAGCACCGACAGGGTCTGCGTCCTGGTCGCCCACGCCGTCGCCGGCGGCAACTTCAAGACGACCTGGTCGATGCTGGTCGCGGCTCCGAGGTCGATCTGGGCCCACTGCGGGAAGGCGTTGTTCGTGCTCTCCCAGTAGGTGCCGGCGTTGCCGTCGTTGAGGTTGCCGGCCCCGTAGACGTCGCTGACGCCACTGACCGTGGCCGTCTT